>JBBRNA010000024.1:0-70058 GCA_038230575.1 Terriglobales bacterium
AGATCAACCAGAGCACCCCCCTCTCGGGAGAATCGAGAGGCGCACGAGACAGTGGGCTGGATCTCGAGACCAACATCTTCTCGCCCGGTCGAGGCAGAAGTTTTTTCTTGACATCCCTTTTTATAGAACTCATTGACCCGATGCTGAGGGCAATCCGATTTCACTATAGCTGTGAGCTAGTCCGGATTCAGAGTGGATCACACTTGCCCGGGCAGCCCACGTTTTTCGCTCCCTCCAATCTTATTCACAGAGGTATCGTGTATCGTCTCGCACATGCTTTCGGGAGAGGACTGGGATGAGTTTTCAAAGGCGCCAGTTTTTCCGACTTCTGCCGGTTGCCTTGGGGTCAAGTTTTATCCTGAGCCGCAATGGATTCGAGGCGGCGGCGCAGACGGTCTCACAGCCAACTATCCCACCGGCACCGGCACAAAAAGCGGCTAAGAAAGATTTAAGTGGAGGAACGGAAATGGAAAAGGTAACCGGTATCGGGGGTTTGTTCTTTCGAGCTCATGATCCTAAAGCGCTGGCACATTGGTATCAGCAAAACCTGGGCGTTTCGCCCGTCCCATCGAGCGCCGGGGAAACTTCCTGGCAGCAAGAGGCGGGGCCAACCGCTTTCAGTCCGTTCCCTGAGACCACGGACTATTTCGGGGATCCGCATAAGGGCTGGATGGTGAATTTTCGCGTGCGGGATCTCGACAAGATGATAGCCCAGTTGCGAGCGGCAGGAGTCGAGGTCAAAGATCCGCAAGACTATCCCGGCATCGGCCGCTTTGCGCGGGTGCATGACCCTGAAGGAAATCCGATCGAATTGTGGCAACCGACAAAGGCGTGACCGTAAGTGGCGAAAGCGAGCGCTTGCGGGCGATATATTCTTCCACAACACTAATGGTAGTTTCGCGTGAGCCCCCATTTTCTTTTCGCCGCTCCGCTGGCGCCGTCTGCCTGCCTGACTGCCCAAGCGTCCATTGGCTGAATTTAGAATTGCTTGGACAACTCCCTTTCCAGACCCTTAAAATACGGCGAACGATAAACGGCGCGTGATCGATCACACCATCTCTCATTACGAAGTTTCCGAAAAGCTAGGCGGCGGGGGCATGGGTGTGGTTTACAAGGCCAAAGACACCCAGTTGGGCCGCTTTGTCGCCTTAAAGTTTCTGCCCGATGAACTGGCGGAAGACTCCCAGGCGCTCGAACGTTTTCGGCGCGAGGCTCGAGCCGCCTCCGCGCTGAATCATCCGAACATCTGCACCATCTACGAAATCGGAAAGCACGATTCCAAATCCTTCATCGCGATGGAGTTTTTGGATGGCGTCACGCTCAAGCATCTTATTACGCATCGTCCGCTCGAAGTCTCCACGCTCTTATCGCTGGCCATTGAAATTACTGAGGCGCTGGAAGCGGCGCATGCGAAAGGCATCGTTCACCGCGACATCAAGCCGGCGAACATCTTTGTTACCGAGCGCAATCATGCGAAGATCCTCGACTTCGGCCTGGCGAAGGTCACCGCGGAGCGCAGCAAGCTTCTAGAGACTGTCGGCACCGCGGGGCCAACCGTTCAAGTCAGCCCTGACCAACTGACGTCGCCCGGTTCAGCCTTAGGCACGGTCGCATACATGAGTCCCGAACAGGCGCTTGGTGAAGAACTCGATGCTCGCACCGACATCTTTTCGTTCGGTGTAGTTCTCTACGAGATGTCAACCGGCCGGCTGCCGTTCGAAGGAAACACGTCTGCGGCGATCTTCAATGCGATTTTGAATAAGGTACCGGTCGCGCCGATTCGTTTGAATCCCGCGCTGCCGCCGGAGCTGGAACGCATCGTTAATAAGGCGATAGAGAAAGACCGCGACCTGCGCTACCAGAGCGCTGCCGATATGCGGGCTGATCTGAAGCGGCTTCAACGCGACTGGCATCCATCATCGCGGCATTCTTTCGCGGAGGCTGCGAATTCTGATTCGAGCACTGGATTGCCCGCGGCGGTGGTCCAGGAGCCGCTGCCTACGGTTCCAGTTAAGAGCACGAATCTCCCCTTGCTGATTGGCACTGCGTTACTGGCGCTGATGGCGGGCGCACTCGCGGCATCGTTCCTCGGCAAGCGCCCAGCGCAGGGACCTGTCCCGGTTTTTCACGAACTGACTTTTCGTCGAGGCGCTCTCACCACAGCGAAGTTCGCTCCCGACCCGCGCTCCGCCATTTACAGCGCCGCCTGGGAGGGTACTCCGCAAGCCGTGTTCGTCAGTTCGCCAAACTCCACCGAATCGCGCGAGCTTGGGCTCCCTGGGACCCAGGTGTTGGCGGTATCACCGGGCGGTCAGATGGCGGTGCTGAGAAAATTCCGCGTTGCCGATAACGCGTTTACTTACACCGGAACGGTGGCTCAACTTTCGATTGGTGCCGACGCTCCTCGCGATCTGCTGGATAACGTCGAAGATGCGACGTGGAACTCCGATGGCTCGGCGTTGGCTGTGATTCACTCGGTCGGGGGCAAGAGCCGGTTGGAGTATCCAATCGGCAAAGTTTTGTACGAGACGGCTGGTTGGATGAGTAACATCCGCTTTTCATCCAAGGGTGATCGCATTGCGTTCATCGATCATCCATTGCTCGGTGACGATGGCGGAACGGTCAGCGTTGTTGATATGAGCGGGAAGAAAGCGGACCTCACAGAACGCTGGGCGAGCGCGCTCGGTCTCGCCTGGGCGCCTGCGGGAGATGAAATCTGGTTTACCGCGACGGCCACCGGGTTCAGCCGGTCGTTGCGTGGCGTAACTTTGTCGAGCAAGTCTCGCGAGTTGCTTACCGCTCCCGGAACGCTCACGCTGCACGATGTAGGGAGCGACGGGCGCGCTTTAATTTCGCGTGACGCTCTGCGCGCTGGTGCGGTCGGCTTGCTTCCCGGCGAAACTAAAGAGCGCGACCTTAGCTGGCAGGATTGGACGGTTCCCGTAGCGCTCTCAGAGGACGGAAAGCTTCTCCTCTTCATCGAAGCGGGAGAAGCCGGAGGCGGCGACTACGCGGTTTTCATTCGTGAAGCCAGTGGCTCGTCCGCGGTGCGGCTCGGCCAAGGCAGCGGCCGCGCGATTTCTCCCGATGGTAAATGGGCGCTGGTTCTGCGTCAGAACATGTCACCGCCAGATTTCGTGCTGCTTCCGACCGGGGTGGGGCAACAACGCACAGTGCCTACAGGGAACGTCGTTCCACGCTCCGGACAATTTCTGCCCGATTCGAAGCGCTTTCTCTTCGACGGCCACGAACCGGGCCATGCCGCGCGGATCTACATCATGAATCTCGAAGGCGGCCAGCCTCACGCAATAAGTCCGGAAGGATTCAACCTGGGACCCCACTCTTTGTCGCCGGACGGAAAGCGCCTAGCCGTTACCAGCGCCGACGGACTCGCAACCATGCCGTTTGAAGGCGGGCAACCGCAACCGATTCCAGGGTCGCAAGGCGGAGACAGGCTGGTGCGCTGGGCAAAGGACGGTCAGAGTTTGTTGATTGGGATGCGCGGAGAAACTTCGTGCCCGGTTTCGAGCCTGAATATTCAAACTGGAGTGCGGACGCCGTGGAAGGTCTTCAGCGCAACCGACACCGCCGGAATCGTGGGATCTTCATGCCCCCTGGTTTCCGCCGATGAGCAACACTACGTATTTGGTTATACGCGCAATCTGTCGGACTTATTTCTGGTGGAGCATTTAAGGTAGGTCGCCTGAACGCCTTTCCGTTTAGCTCGTGTCGATGGATTGCTTGACATCCGGAAGTGGAGCTTACGGCGAGGACGCCGTCAGGACAGCCGACTGGACGCCCGCCTACTGTCTGGTTTCTTCTTTTCGGCGTAGGATCCGGTGGGCGAATTCTTTTGCCTTCGCCTGGGCGTACCATCCTTCGGTTCGTGAAGCGCATCGAATGCACTGTTAGAATGGTCTTGAGGAGAAATAAAATATGAGCGCAATTAAAGCAGCTCGCAACATTCTGGGAACGGCTGGATTGATCCTGGCTGGATACGTGTTTGTAATGTCGCTAAAGGATTCGGTTCGCTATCTCAGAATCAGCTCGATGTAGTCGAGTAGTCTGGGACCTCTTTAAGCAGGGCTGATTGGCTGTCCCCCCGACGCTAGTCTTCTTCGCTCTGCAGCCTCGTTTACGGCTCGCTGCTCGCTTTGCGTCGTTTTGAGTTGTCCAGCACTAGTCCTCTTTTCCTTATCCTCATTTACAAATTGTTTTCGGTTTCTTGCAGGACGAAACTGCCACTCTTGCAGTATGCTAGCTGCCTCTCGGCGGCAGGTGTTGCGTGAGCGATGTAGCGACTGGCGTAGAAGTCGGATCTTTTTCTGAGGGCTCAGGACCTCATCAAGCGTTAGCCGAAATCCACATACTTAGGCTGACGGCCGGTTTGGGCTGCGATGGCGACACTATCGCCATGACGGCTGCCACGCAGCCTAGCATTGAAGACCTCGTGCTTGGGTCGATGCCCTGGATTCCCAAGGCTCATTTCCACAATCCATTTCTGGCAATGGAGAACGGCGAAGACTTCGTGCGCTTTTTTCGGCGCGCGGCCGACGGAGAATTATCCCCGTTCATTCTGGTGGTCGAAGGCTCGATCCCCAACGAAAACAATAAAAAGGAAGGCTATTGGGCCTCGTTTGGAACCGATGCCGAGACCGGGCAGCCGATCACGACTTGTGATTGGATTGATCGGCTCGCGCCTCGCAGTTGGGCAGTCGTGGCTGCGGGAACTTGCTCGACTTATGGTGGCATTCACGCCATGGAGGGCAATCCGACGGGATGCATGGGGCTTCCTGATTACCTGGGATGGCAATGGAAGTCGAAGGCGGGAATTCCGATTGTCTGCGTTCCCGGCTGCCCGGTGCAGCCGGACAATTTCATGGAAACGCTGCTCTATCTTTTGTATATGGCGGCGGGGCGGTCGCCGATGATTCCGTTGGATGCGGCTCTCCGTCCAAAATGGCTTTTTAGCGCAACGGTTCACGAAGGCTGTGACCGCGGGGGCTACTACGAGCAGGGCGATTTCGCCGACGAGTACGGGTCGCCGCTCTGCATTGTGAAGCTTGGTTGTTGGGGTCCGGTCGTTCAATGTAATGTGGGGAAGCGCGGCTGGATGGGCGGGATCGGCGGTTGCCCAAACGTGGGGGGAATTTGCATCGGATGCACAATGCCGGGGTTTCCGGATAAGTTCATGCCGTTCATGGACCAACCACCAGGTTCGCTCTTGTCGTCGAGTGCAGTCATGACGTATGGGAAGGCGATTCACGCTTTGCGCCGCTTCACTCTGGCGTCGCTAAACAAAGAGCCGAGCTGGCGGCGTAGGTCTGATAGGCCGCGAGCTTAGAGCAAACGCTCTCCAGGTTTGAGAGCTTTGAGGCTGAAGTAATGGGTTCCGGGGCCAGCGTCGAGAAAACAGTGTTTGTTCCGCCGCAGAAGTACGCCGAACCGGGGATGAATCCGGCTGACGCCGAATTGCTGCTGGCCGAACTTGCGGCCGTATTCCTTAGCAACGCGGGCCGCGATTTTGGGCCGGAGGAAGTCGATCCTTCCGAAGACGATAGTCAGTTAGCCGATCCGCAATCAATCTATCGAAATTTAGTCGAGCAGATTCCCGCCGTTATTTTCCGTGCCCACTTAGATCGAGGCGTGGGCGAGGCTTACGTCAGCCCCCAGATCGAAGCCAGCCTCGGATTCTCGCAAGAGCAGTGGCTGGAGGATCCGATCCGCTGGTACCAGCAGATTCATCCGCAAGACAAGCAGCGCTGGAGCACGGAAGCGGCAGAGATGTTTCTGTCGGGACGGGAATTGCGCTCGGCGTATCGCGTGATGGCGCGGGACGGGCGCGTGGTGTGGTTTCATTGCCACGCGAAGATGATCCGGCGAAAAGATGGCCGGCCGTGGTTCATTCACGGCATCGCGTTCGATATCACAGAACTGAAGAACACCGAAGAAGCTCTGCAGGAAGAGCGCAACGTAGTCTCGGCGATCCTCAACACGGTGGGGGCGCTGGTCGTGGTGCTTGATCCGCAGGGCAAGATTGTTCGCTTCAATCGTGCGTCCGAAGAAGTTTCCGGCTACTCGTCCGATGAGACGGTGGGAAAATATTTCTGGGATATCTGTTTGCTGCCCGAAGACGCAGAACGCTTCCGAATTGTGATCGAGCGCCTGCTGATGGGGGAATCGGTGTCGCAGGCGGCGAGAGATCACGAGGCGGCCTGGGTGACGAGGAGTGGCGCTCGAAGATTGATTGCCTGGTCAAGCACGGTTCTGCCGTCCGAGAATGGAGGTGTCGCCTTTATCATTGCGAGCGGCATCGACATTACGGAACGCAAGCGCCTGGAAAAAGCTCTTCTCGAAATCAGCGCCGCGGAACAGCGCCGAATTGGTCAGGACTTGCACGATGGCCTGGGCCAACACCTCACCGGCATTGCCTTCATGAGCAAGGTGCAGGAGCAGCGCCTGGCCGAGCGAGGTATGGCCGAGGCGGCGGACGCAGCGAGCATCGTGCGACTCGTCAACGAAGCGATCCATAAAACGAGGGAACTCGCTCACGGCTTGCTGCCAGTGGCGGCCGAGCCACGCGGATTGATGTCAGCGCTGGCGCGTTGGTCGGCTGAAACGGAAGACTTGTTCCATATCTCTTGCCGCTTTTCCGCCAGTCGTCCGGTTTTGATTCACGATTCCAATATCTCCACGCATCTATATCGGATAGCGCAAGAGGCTGTGAACAACGGCATCAAGCACGGGCACGCCAGGAATGTAGTCATTAGTCTCAGCTCCGGGAAGGAATTCGGACGGCTGACGATCGAAAATGACGGGCAGAATATGCCGGAATCGACGAAGGGCCCTGGGATGGGTTTGCAGATCATGAACTATCGCGCGCGTATGATCGGCGGCGTCCTGAAAGTGAGTGTCCGTAAGCCTGCCGGAGTCGTCGTCACCTGTACTTTTCCTCTCCCAGTCAGCAGCGAGAATATCGAAGGTATCCATGATCACAAGACAGCTTAACCACAAGTTTATGCCGGCCAAGAAATGCGTGTTTGTGGTCGACGATCATCCGATCGTGCGCCGCGGTTTGTCGTTGCTCGTCAATCAAGAGCCGGACCTCGCGGTGTGCGGCGAGGCGGAAGAGATGCATTCGGCCTTGAAAGCAATTGCCGCGCTGCATCCCGATATTCTTATCGTCGATATTTCGCTCAACGGGCCGGATGGGCTTGAGCTCCTCAAAAATATTCGGCTTACGTCGCCGCGTCTGCCGGTGCTGATTCTTTCCATGCACGACGAGTCCATCTACGCTGAGCGTGCGCTGCGAGCTGGAGCCAACGGTTACATCATGAAACAAGAGGCGACCGAGAAGGTGCTTATCGCCTTGCGCCGCATTCTCAGCGGAGAAATTTACGTCAGTGACCGCATTGCGAACCAGATGTTGCAGCACTACGTCCACGGGGGCAATCGCGCGGAATATTCGGAAATCTCCGAACTGACCGACCGCGAACTCGAAGTGTTTCGGCTGATAGGGGAAGGCCTCGGAACCCGGCAGATAGCCGAATCCCTGCATTTAAGCATTAAGACGGTGGAGTCTTATCAGGCCCACATTAAAGAGAAACTTTCACTCAGAAGTGCACGAGAATTGGTGCAACATGCCGTGCAGTGGAATGTGCGAGAGAAGATCGCGTAAGTTTCACAAGCTTTCCCACACTCTTCCGCTCTTCTCGATTGCACCCATTCATGAGTCTCCAGCACTCCGGGAATCCCCTACAAGTCTTGTAGTAATTTCCCGACCAACCTATCGGGGTACGAGCCATTGCAGCCAATTCGGAATAGGACGATTCTGTTTCGGAACGACTCGGCTCGCATTCTAAATTGGAAATCTCTTCATCGCACTTGTACGCTCTGCCTCGGTCCTGTTGTGATGTTTAGTAATGTCGAACGCCGACTCTTAGAGGAGATAGCGAATTATGGGAACAGCTGCGGTTCCGTACGGACGTTCCACTCAAAAAGCTCCCGCCGTTAAAGAGGTTCACATTCTGTGGATCACAGCAGGCCTTGGTTGTGACGGAGATTCAGTGTCGATCACGGCCGCGACTCAGCCAAGCATCGAAGATGTTTTGCTCGGGGCTATCCCGGGCTTGCCCAAAGTCCACCTCCATAATCCCGTGCTCGCTTACGAGAACGGCGAAGACTTCATGAAATTTTTTTACCAGGCAGAAGAAGGCAAACTGGAACCGTTTGTACTGGTTGTAGAAGGTTCTATCCCGAACGAAAAAATTAAGCGCGAAGGGTATTGGGCGGCGATGGGCACCGACTCGGTCACCAAGCAGCCGATCAAGACGACCGATTGGATTGACCGTTTAGCACCGAAGGCTTTGGCTGTAGTTGCGATCGGGACGTGCGCGACATATGGCGGGATCCACGCCATGGAAGGCAATCCCACCGGATGTATGGGGATGGCCGATTATCTCGGATGGGACTGGCGGTCGAAGGCGGGCTTACCGATCGTGAACGTTCCTGGATGCCCGGTGCAACCGGATAACTTCATGGAGACGGTTTTGTATCTGCTCTATCAGGTCGCCGGACTCGCGCCCATGATTCCGCTGGATGACCAACTTCGTCCGACGTGGCTTTTCGGCAAGACGGTGCACGACGGTTGTGATCGCGCTGGATATTACGAGCAAGGCGACTTTGCCGAGGTATATGGCTCTCCGAAATGCATCGTGAAACTCGGATGCTGGGGGCCGGTCGTAAACTGCAACGTGCCCAAACGTGGCTGGATGGCGGGAATCGGCGGATGTCCTAACGTTGGGGGAATCTGCATCGGATGCACTATGCCGGGCTTCCCAGACAAGTTCATGCCTTTCATGGACGAGCCGCCCGGAGCACGGGTTTCTACCGGAAGTATCGGAATTTACGGTCGAGCCATTCGAACCCTTCGAGGCATTACTCAGAACACGGTAAATAAAGAGCCCAAGTGGCGGCATCCGCGGCCTGAATTGACCACTGGGCATCACCCGCGCGCGTATTAAATTTACGCGGCTAACAGGCTGAGCATCCGCGTGTTCGCAACGATGCTGTGACGATAACTGAGCTGAAATTACAAGAGATCTGAAGGAGTTACGAATTTATGGGAACAATTACCGCACCGACCAAAGATGTTCCAACCAAAGGTAAAAACCTGGTCGAAATGAATTGGGACCCAATCACCCGCATCGTGGGCAGCCTGGGTATCTTCACCAAAATTGATTTTGAAGCCAAAAAAGTGGCGGAATGCCACAGCACGTCTTCGATCTTTCGCGGTTACAGCATTTTCATGAAGGGCAAGGATCCTCGCGATGCCCACTTCATCACCAGCCGCATTTGCGGCATCTGTGGCGACAATCACGCCACCTGCGCCAATTATGCGCAGAACATGGCATTTGGAGTTCAACCTCCGGCTATCGCGGAGTGGATCGTGAACCTCGGCGAGGCTGCCGAATACATGTTCGATCACAACATTTTCCAGGACAACCTCGTCGGCGTCGACTTCTGCGAGCAGATGGTCAAGGAGACGAACCCCAAGGTTTGGACGAAAGCAGAGTCCACGCCCGCTCCGCATTCGAACGAACACGGCTATCGCACAATCGGCGACATTATGCGCGCTCTGAACCCCTTCACCGGCGCGTTCTATCTCGAAGCCTTGCAGATGAGCCGCATGACGCGCGAGATGTTCTGCCTGATGGAAGGTCGCCACGTTCACCCGTCGACCCTTTATCCCGGTGGCGTCGGAACCGTTCCGACGGTGCAGTTATTTACGGACTACATTGTGCGGCTCATGAAGTATGTCGAGTTCATGAAGAAAGTCCTGCCGCTGCATGACGACCTCTTCGACTTCTTCTACGACGCGCTGCCCGGGTATGAAGAAGTGGGACGCCGGCGCATCCTGCTCGGATGCTGGGGCTCATTCCAGAATCCGCAAGTGTGCGATTACAAGTACGAGAACATGACGAAGTGGGGACGCGCCATGTACGTAACGCCGGGCGTGGTTGTCGATGGAAAACTAGTCACCACGGATCTCGTCGACATCAACCTCAATATCCGAATTCTGTTGGGCAGTTCGTACTACGACGACTGGCAGAACGAAGAGACTTTCGTAAAGAATGACCCTCTAGGTAATCCGGTGGACAAGAACCATCCGTGGAACCAGACCACCATCCCTCGCCCGCAAAAACGCGATTTTGGCGGCAAGTACACCTGGGTGATGTCTCCGCGTTGGTTCGATAAGCGGACTGGCGATCATCTTGCCCTGGACACAGGCGGCGGACCAATCGCGCGCCTATGGGCCACGGCGCTGGCTGGTATCGTCGACATCGGTTACATCAAATCGACGGGCAAGAGCGTGAAGATTTACTTGCCGAAGACGATGTCGAAACCGGAAGTCGAGTTCGAGTGGAAGATTCCGCAGTGGAGCAACGCCATCGAACGCGACCGCGCGCGTACTTATTTCCAAGCCTATGCAGCGGCTTGCGCGCTCTATTTTGCGGAGCGAGCGATGGAAGAACTTCATGCCGGGCGGACACGAACCTGGACTGATTTCAAAGTTCCAGACGAGGCCATCGGATGCGGCTTCCACGAAGCTGTCCGCGGTGTGCTCTCGCACCATGTCGTCATACGGAAAGGGAAGATTGCAAACTATCATCCTTATCCGCCGACGCCGTGGAATGCGAACCCGCGCGACATCTACGGAACTCCCGGTCCTTACGAAGACGCCGTGCAAAACACGCCAATCTTCGAAGAGAACGGGCCAGCCAAATTCAAGGGCATCGACATTATGCGTGCGGTTCGCAGTTTCGATCCGTGCCTGCCCTGCGGAGTCCACATGTACCTCGGCGGAGGCAAAGTGCTAAAGACCCGCCATTCACCGATGTTTGGAGTGAACTCGTAAGTTGCAACTTGTAAGGCGGAGGCGAATGAATCGTCTCCGCCTTTACAATTGCCCGGGACATTATGGCGGATGATAAAGAGTTTCAAACCAAAGTTCAGAGGATTAGCGAGTTAGTCAACGGGCTCGAGGGCATTGAAAATCCAGAGTCACGAGCGAGCGCAAAGGCGTTAGTGCAGTTGCTGCTGGATTTGCACGCGACCGGTCTTGAACGCATTCTCGAAATCGTAGCCAAGCGGGGGGATGCAGGGCAGCGCGCCATCGACGAACTCGGCGACGACGCGCTCGTCAGCAGTTTGCTAGTGCTGTACGGCCTGCATCCGCTGGACTTCGAGAGCCGGGTCGCGCTTGCGGTGGAGAAAGTCGTCCTACGAGTACGCAAGGGTGGAGGCGAAGTAGCGCTAACCGGAAATGAGAACGGGCACGTGCGCCTGCACCTGACTGTGACAGGTCACAGCTGTGGGTCGACTGGGAAAACTCTCAAAGCGATGGTGGAGGATGCTGTTTACGAGGCCGCTCCTGACGTAGTCAGTCTCGTGGTCGAGGGCCTGGATGACGCGCCGGGATCTTCTGGATTTGTGCCGCTTGGCAAACTGGGGTCTGCGATGCAGGAGTCTCCGGAGAATCTGACAGTGAGCCGCTCATGAGCGCTGTACCACCGGTGGATGCCTTCGCAGCACTTCGCCAGTTCACCAGGCGAAAAAAGAATGTGGAGCGCTGCGAGTTGTGCAGCGCGGAAGTCTCGCCGCATCACCCTCACCTGATTGAAACCGCGAAGCGCAAGATACTTTGCACGTGCGATGCATGCGCCATCCTGTTCTCGGGCATGGGCCTGAAATACAAGCGCGTCCCGAGACGAGTTCTCTCCATGCCGAATTTTCAACTCAGCTCTTCGCAATGGGAGAGCCTCATGGTTCCGATCAGCATGGCGTTCTTTTTTCGTAGTACTCCTGAGAATAGGGTGCTCGCTTTTTACCCGAGCCCGGCTGGCCCGACAGAATCGCAGTTGCCGCTCGATACCTGGAAAGACATTGAGGCGGTAAATCCAGTGCTGCAAAGCATGGAGGCTGACGTCGAAGCCCTATTGGTCAATCGTGTGGGCTATGCGCGCGGCGTCGCTGAGCCGGAGTACTTCGTGATTCCCGTAGACGAGTGTTACAAACTGGTCGGCCTGATTCGCGCTCATTGGCGAGGGCTTTCAGGCGGCACAGAAGTCTGGCAGGAAATCGGGAAATTTTTCGCCGATCTGAAAGATCGCGCGACCGTAGTGCGAGAGGAAGCGAATGCCTGATCTGAGCTTCCAGATCGAGAAGGCCGAAGCCCAGCGCTTTACCGTAGCGCCAACACTTCTCTTTAAGCTGCGCATGACCAACTCGATTGCCGGTGAGACCGTGCATTCGGTGGCGTTACGCTGTCAGATTCAGTTAGAGGTCACCCGGCGGCAGTATTCGGCCGACGACCAGAAGAAACTGCGCGACCTGTTCGGGGAGCCTGACCGATGGGGAACTACTTTAAAGACGATGCTGTGGACGCATGCCAGCGTCGTCGCGCCCGCTTTCGAAGACACGGCTGTGGTGGATGTTCCGGTGCCCTGCACTTTTGATTTCAATGTGGCGGCGACAAAATATTTTCAAGGTCTAAGCGAGGGAGAGGTGCCGCTAAGTTTTCTTTTTAGTGGCACCGTTTTCTACGCTGACTCCAGTGGCGCATTGCAGGTAGCGCCGATTCCGTGGGACAAAGAGGCGCGCTTCCGGCTTCCCGTTAAATCGTGGCAAGAGATGATGGACATTTATTATCCGAACACCGCGTGGCTGTGTCTGCGGCGCGATGTCTTCCAGCGCATCTACGATTACAAGGTCGAACACGGAATCGCCACGTGGGAGCAGGCATTGGAGCGTTTGCTGCCCGCAACAGAGACGGTCAAGCAATGAACACGAAAGCCATTGACGCAATCGCGAATGCGGTGCTTTATGAAGGCTACATGCTCTACCCTTACCGGCCTTCGTCGGTCAAAAACCGGCAGCGATTCAACTTCGGTGTGCTGTATCCAAAATCCTACAGCGACGCGCAAACTGGTTCTGACGCCTGGAGCATGCAGACCGAGTGCCTGGTCGAAGCAGATTCGAAGTCTTCGCTAAATACCGCGATTGAAGTGCGCGTCAGGTTCCTGAAAATGGTCAATCGATCTGTATGGAACCGGATCTACACGCCTCGCTCCACAAATGAGCCCGAGTTTGCATCGGTCGCGACACTTGAAGTCGCAGGCAAAACGTACGTCCCGTGGCAGGAAGCTACGGAATGTGAAGTGAGTGTGCCGTTGAATCGTTTGGATTCGCTAACAGCGACGCCCGTGCGATGGAGTTTCGAATTCCTCGCGAAAGAAGAATCCGAATATCTATATGGCGGACAAACTGAATGCCATGGAAACGGCAAGTCAACCAGCGGAGAAATCGTTGGCTTAATCAAGCGGACAGAAGCGGCAATTTCCGGGGTCGTGGAAATCAGCGCAGAACATGCCGGGCAGAATGTTTTTAAAGTTACGCTTAGCGTTAGAAATCTGACGCAATTCGAAATGCAGTTGCAAGATGCGTCCAGGCACGCTCAGCGCGCGGATGTCCTGATGCAGTCGATGGTTTCGACGCACATCGTCTTGCAGGCAGAGGACGGCCAGTTCGTCTCGTTGCTGGAACCCGCGGACGAATGCAAAGATCTCGCGGCGAGTTGCCGGAACGTAGGCTCCTGGCCGGTTCTGGTCGGCGCCGAGGGCGATCGCTCGCTCATGCTGGCGTCTCCGATTATTCTGTACGACTACCCGCAAATCGCGCCTGAAAGTCCGGGCGACTTGTTTGATGGATTGGAGATCGACGAGATTCTGGCGCTCCGCATTATGACCATGACGGATGCCGAGAAGTTTGAAATGCGAAACAGCGATGAACGCGCACGTAAAATTTTGGAGCGAACGGAATCTTTGCCGATGGAGCATCTAGTAAAACTTCATGGGTCGCTGCGGGAATTGCATCCACTCAAAGAGGAGATGCCGTGAACGAATGGGAGTGGCAGCTTCTGGAAGCGAAGAAGCCGGTCGATGATCTGCGGGTTGACGGCGTTCCGATCAAGCAGGGAAGCCGGGTTCGGCTACGTCCTAAGCCCGGCGGCGACATCATGGACATCGCCCTCACCGGGAAGACGGCAATCATCGACTCCATCGAACAGGATTACGAGGGCAGAATTCACGTTTCCGTCGTCGTTGACGACGATCCTGGGCGCGACATCGGCTTGATGAAGCAACCGGGGCACCGCTTCTTCTTTACGGCGGAAGAAGTCGAACCGCTGAGTGAAGCGGAATCGGATCAGGATGGCTCCGGGCTCGCGTCACCTGTTACTGCGTCCGCGCCGAAAGTCTTGGTCGCTGGCATCGGCAATATCTTTATGGGCGACGACGCTTTTGGTGTAGAAGTTATTCGTAAGCTTGCGGGCCATCGTTGGCCTGACAAGTCGAACGTCAAAGTCACTGACTTTGGGATAAAGGGTTACGACCTTGCCTACGCTTTGCTTGACGGCTATGACTTCACGATTCTGGTCGATGCCTGTCCGCGTGGTGGAGAACCCGGATCCGTATACGTAATCGAGCCCGATCTGGCTAATTTTGGTGACAACGAGCAACAGGCCCCTGTCGAGGCACATAGTATGAATCCGTTGAATGTGCTTCGATTAGCTTCATCCCTCGGCCCGTTAAAGCGGGTGCTGCTGGTTGGGTGCGAGCCTGAAACGATTGGTCCGGAAGAAGGCCAGATGGGGTTGAGCAAAACGGTGGAAGCGGCGCTCGATGAAGCGGTAAAATTGATAGACTCGCTGATCGGCAAAATAGCTAGTGGAGATCAAGACTTAGTCAATGAGACGTAGACTGTAAGGAGGATGCCGTGGAAATCCCGGAGGTTCCGAAAGAATTCGGAAGCGACAAAGAAACTTTCTTTATGCTTAGCGGTGCTGCGCTGGTGTTGCTTGGAAGCGGCATGATACTCTCCAACCCGGTGGTTCGTCGCTATCTGGGCCAGATTGGGTTGGGTAACCTTGTAAGTGCGGCGGTACCGGACATTGATCGCTATCTCAAGCTCAAGAATATGTAACGATAACTTATGTCGTCCACGGCAGAAACCATACTTCGCTATACGGCTGACACGCGGGTAAGTCAGTTCACGATCCAGGCCTTTGCCGCGGGCATCGTCGCGGTGGTTGCTCACAGCCCGAAGATAGCGATCCGCGAGTGGAGTGCCGACATACGCTTCACGCCGGAGTCGTTTGCCAATGCAAGCGTGGTCGTAAAAGGGCAGATCGCGAGCTTTGATTTGCTGGATGAGGTTCGGGATGACGATCGGCGTTTGCTGCAACGGGTAATGATGCAAGAGGTATTAGAAGTAGCCAAGTACCCTGACTTCGTTTTTGAAAGCACCACGGTTGGTGTCGAAAAGCAAAGGTCCGACCTGTATCGCATGAATATCGCCGGGAACCTGAAATTGCACGGGCAAACACGCCGGCAAACATTTTTGTCGCAAGTGGCGGTGGGGTCCGACAGTTTCAGGGCGTACGGCGAATTCACCGTTCGTCAAACGGATTTCGATATCAAGATCGCGTCCATTGCCGGTGGTTCGTTGAAATTGCAGAACGAGTTGAAATGCGCGTTCTATATAGTGGCGCGTCGCAGCGAAGAGTAATCGCGGCGAGGACTCGAAGTTAGACATCTTTATCGGTAGGGGCAAAGAGTGCGTTCATGGAAAGTATGAAAGTGCGGGTCGAACAAATTTCCGTGCGCTACGACATCAACCCAAACATCAGCAAATTTACCGTGCAAGCCTTTGCTGGTGGCCTGCTGTCTGCTTTTGGCCACAACCCGGTGATTGCTATCTCCAACTACGCAGGTGAAGTCAATGTTGCGGAAGTCATCGATCAATCTTCCGTAGAAATACGAATTCAGTCATCCTCGCTCCGAGTTGCGAGCGAGGTCAAAGACAAAGATCGCCGTGAGATCGAACGCATCATGCAGGAACAGATTTTGCAGGCCGATAAGTTTCCAGAGATCGTTTATCGTTGCTCCCGTATTGCAGCCAGTAAGACTGCAGAGGGCCAATATTGGGCGGCGCTGAGTGGAGAATTGACCCTGCACGGGGTCACGCGCACTCTTTCTGTCCCAACTCGCATCGCTGTGTTCGGAGAGACCCTGAAAGCCTCCGGAACATTTTCAATTCTGCAAAGCGATTACTCGATTTCCGAGGTGTCAGTCGCGGGTGGATCGTTGAAAGTTAAGGACGAAATCAAGTTTTCTTTCGATATGGCGGCGAGAAAGCAGGAGTAAGTTCGTCCGAGCGAAACGGAAGATCGCAAGCGGGAGAAGTTTGGTGAAAGAGGCAAGCGAATGTGTCTAGCAATCCCAGGCCAGATAGTCGAGCTTTTCCCGGAACAGCCTAGCGCCGCCATGATCGATGTGGTTGGGGTACGCCGGCGAATCGATCTCGGGCTTCTTCAGGACAACATGCCGGTGATGGGCGACTGGGTGCTGATCCACGTCGGCTTCGCGATGAGCAAGATCAGCGAAGAGGAAGCGCTTGACCAGATGCGTACGCTGCGGATGCTGGGTGAGGCCGAGGCGGCGATGCAGGAAGTGGAAGGCTACAGTTTGGACGACCAGGATCCCTTCGCAGACGACGAGAAGTATCGAGCGAGCGAGAAAGCATCGTGAAGTTGGCAATCTTAATGTCGGCATTAGTGCTGACCCCAGAGTCGAGAGCAAGGGTCTGAGGGGAAGTTAGGGAGTCGGGCTGTGAAATTTGTTGACGAGTTCCGCGAACCTGAGGTCATCACGAAAACGGCGGAGGAGATTCGCCGCCTTGCCGATCCCAAACGGCACTATCGAATCATGGAAGTGTGCGGTGGACACACGCACGCAATTTATCGATTTGGGCTCAAAGATTTACTGCCCGATAACATCGAACTGATTCATGGCCCGGGATGCCCGGTTTGCGTTCTGCCTATGGGCAGAATCGATGATGGCCTCTCGATCGCGAACCAGCCTAACGTTATCTTCGCCGCTTTCGGCGACATGATGCGGGTTCCGGGAACGCAGGGCAGCCCCCTGGAACACAAGGCCCGCGGTATGGATGTGCGCATCGTTTATTCTCCATCTGACGCGCTCAAACTCGCTCACACCAATCCCGACAAGCACGTCATGTTTTTTGCCATAGGATTCGAAACCACCGCGCCCTCGACAGCGCTGACACTGGTACGGGCAAAGGCGCAGGGCGTCCACAATTTTTCGGTGTTTTCGAACCACGTCACCATCATTCCGGCGATCCGCGCGATTCTTGATTCTCCTGACATGCGGCTCGACGCATTCATCGGACCGGGCCACGTTTCGACTGTCATCGGATGCCGTCCATACGAATGGATCGCTAGAAACGAAAAGAAGCCGGTCGCCGTTTCCGGATTTGAGCCGCTCGATATTCTCCAAGGCATCGTGATGGTTCTTCGGCAGCTTCGCGATGGCGAGGCGAAAATCGAAAACCAGTACAAGCGCGTGGTTCCGTGGGAAGGGAATCGCGCTGCTCTGCGGGCCATGGCTGACGTCTTCGAGTTGCGGCCTTATTTTGAATGGAGAGGGCTCGGCTTCATCTCGCAGTCTGCTCTCGGAATCCGCAAAGCATACGCCGAGTGGGATGCGGAGCAACGTTTCGACGTTCCCGGAGTGCGCGTCACCGATCCGAAGGCGGCGCAGTGCGGTGAAGTTCTCAAAGGAGTGCTCAAGCCCAACCAATGCAAATTGTTCGGGAAAGAGTGCACCCCTGAGCATCCGATCGGGGCACTCATGGTTTCATCCGAGGGATCGTGCGCGGCATACTTCAACTACGAGTACCGCAAAACGGCGATGGTGAGAGACATAGCGTCGGCGGCTTGACCATGGGCGCAAAATTAGACTCACTCGCCGCTACCGACTCCGCCGCTGAGAAAACTCAGCCGCAGAACTCTCCGCAGGCCTCGCCGCAGACTTTGCCGCAGACTTCTCCGAAGATTCGCTTCCGCGAACCGCAAATTGAGATGGCGCACGGAGCCGGCGGCAAAGCGAGCCGCAGGCTGGTTGAGGGCTTGTTTGCGCCGCTGCTTTTTGAGTCTTCCTCCGAACCGCTTGGCGATGCCGCACATCTCGACTTCAACGGGACTCGCATCGCCATCACCGCCGACAGTTTCGTGGTCAAGCCGCTGAGCTTTCCTGGCGGATCCATTGGCGAACTCGCAGTGAATGGAACCGTTAACGACCTCGCCGTATCGGGCGCACGCGCTGAGGCGTTGGTCGTCACTTACGTGCTCGAAGCCGGATTGCCGACGCCTGTGCTGGAAGGCGAAGTACGAGCCATGCGTGACGCGGCGATTCGCGCCGGGGTGAAGATTGTGGGTGGCGACACCAAAGTCGTCGAGCATGGCAAGGCAGATTTCATGTACATCACGACGACCGGAATTGGCCGTCCATTGCCCGGTTTGAAGATCGATCCGCGGTCCGTTCGCGTTGGGGACAAAATTATTCTCTCTGGGCCCATCGGAGACCACGGCATCACCATTTTGCTTGCTCGCGGAGAACTCGACATGGAAGCGGACCTGCGCTCCGATACGCGGTCGGTGCTTCCGCTCGTCGAGGCGCTGGCAAACGCCGCCGCTCCGGGAGTTCGATGGATGCGTGACCCAACGCGGGGCGGAGTCGCGACCTCGCTGAACGAGCTAGCGCGCGACTGTGCCTGCGGAATTGTGTTGCAGGAAGAATCGATACCGGTTCGCGACGCGGTGCGCGGAGCCTGCGAGTTATTGGGACTCGATCCTTTGCATATCGCGAACGAGGGCCAATTCCTTGCCGTAGTTGCTCCGGAGTACGCCGACGCCGCGCTGAATGCATTGAACCTCGCTCCTGGCGGCGAAAGGGCGAAAATTATCGGGGAAGTTCGGGAGCAACCAGCAGGCGCTGTGCTGATCACAACCGGTTACGGCGGCAGCAGAATTATAGACATGCTGGTCGGCGATCCCCTGCCGCGAATCTGCTAAAGTAGCGGCGAAGTCAGGGCGCCAGCTGGAGCCCAAGGGAAGTGGCATCAGACCATGGCAACAACGGGCAATCACTCGACTCACCTGGCTTCCGAGTTAACTTCCAAAATCGAAGAGCGCCTCATCCAGCGGAATGGCCTGGTTGAAGATTTTTTCGCCCGCGAGGCGGTTCGCCTGGCCCACGCTTGCCAGGCGATGTCCGAGCGTTTTGTGGCTGGCGGACGGCTCTTGGCATTCGGACGCGGCCCGTACGCGACCGACGCGCAGCACGTTTCGGTCGAATTTGTTCATCCAGTCATCGTGGGCAAGCGCGCGCTGCCGGCGCTGGATATCTCGATGCTCTTTCGGCCCTGGCTGGAGGCGATTGTTCATCCCGAAGACATTGTGATGGGTTTCGGCGCGCCAGAAGGCGACGAAGAAATACGTTCCGCGCTGGAATTTGCGGAGGCGAGACATTCGTTGATCTTTGCTTTGCCGGGGTCTGCAGGACAATCTTCGTTGCACTCATCGAACTATGCGGTTGAACCTGCGACCACCGACTCCTTCATGCACCAGGAGGTGATCGAGATTCTCTACCACGTCTTGTGGGAGAGCGTGCACGTTTTTCTGGAGCATCGTGAATTGGGATATGAGGTCGGCGAAGCAGGCTTTCTTTATCCATTTCTCGGCCAGGAAAAACAGCAGACCGGCGATTTGATTTCACAGGTCGCCGATTCGATTCGGATGAAGGCGCACGACGACTCCGTGCTCCGTGAGCAAGTGGCGCGCGAGCAGTCGGATGCCATCGGCAACACCGCGATCGCGATACACGGGAGGCTGCAAAAAGGCGGTAAGATTATTGTCTTCGGCAACGGCGGATCGGCAACCGATGCCAACGATTTTGCAATCGATTGCGTGCTGCCACCAAGCGGCTATCGGGCGGTTCCCGCAGTTTCCTTGTCCCTCGAGCCTGCAAACATTACTGCGGTGGCGAATGACGTTGGGACCGACGTAATTTTTCTCCGGCAACTAATCGCGCAGGCCCGGCCCGACGATGTCGCCATCGGAATTTCTACCAGCGGCGGATCGCGCAACATTATTATGGCGCTTGAAGAAGCCCGCAAGCGCGGCATGCTCACCGTCGCGTTTTTAGGCTATGACGGAGGCGAAATTCTTCGCAAGAATCTGGCCGATTTTGCCCTGGTCGTGCGCTGCGATTACATCCCGCGCATTCAGGAAGTTCAAGCGTCCATGTATCACGTCGTCCGCGAGATGCTGGAGGTGTTAGCCCGTGGCCAAGCTTGAATTATTTGGCGCCGCGCGCTGTCCGCATACGCAGGAGATGCGCGACTGGCTGGAGTGGAAGCGCTCTGACTTCACGGAATATGACGTGGAGGCTGATCACGATGCCCGCCGCCGCATGAGCGAGCTTGCGCCCGGCCATCGCAGCGTGCCGATTCTGGTCGAGGACGGCAAAGTCATTCAGATTGGCTGGCAAGGTCACAGTTGCATGGTGGACGCGGAATGACTACGTCGACACGGGAATTGACGGCGCTTCGAGCTGTTGTCATCCGCGTCTGCGGAGTGGTGCAGGGTGTCGGCTTTCGTCCGTTTGTGTATCGCATCGCTCGCTCGAACGGCCTCGCGGGGTGGGTATTGAATGGCGAGGAGGGTGTCGAAATCTATGCGGAGGGGGACGAGGCGAATCTGCAATCGTTTATAGCGCAGCTAAAAAGCGATGCGCCTCCCGCTTCCATCATTTCCGAACTTGAAGTGAAGCCCGCCGAACTTGAGCACGGAACCACTTTCACCATCCGCGAGAGTGAGCGCCGGGATCGACTTACGGTGCGCATTTCGCCTGACCTGCCCGTTTGCGATGCATGCCTCGAAGAGTTATTTGAGCCGGTGAATCGCCGATTCCGCTATCCCTATATCAACTGCACAAATTGTGGCCCGCGCTACAGCGTGATTTTGCGTCTACCCTACGACCGTCCAAATACAACGATGGCGGCGTGGCCCTTAGACAAATACTGCGACAGTGAATATCACGATCCTGGAAATCGGCGGTTCCATGCACAGCCAGTCGCTTGCCCAAGCTGCGGCCCCCACTTCCGATTGCAGGCGAGCCAGCGGGGATCTAAGCCGAACTCTGCGATAAAAATCAATCACGCCGCGCCGGTAATGCAAGAGTCTGTACGCTTGCTGAACGAAGGCAACATTCTCGCGGTGAAGGGACTGGGGGGATACCACCTCGCGTGTGACGCTTCAAACGAAGCAGCAGTCATCCGATTGCGCGAGCGTAAGTTTCGCAAGGAGAAACCATTCGCGCTGATGTCGAAGAATCTCGATACGGCTCGCGGCTTGGTTGAACTGTCCACGGATGCGGAGCAACTGCTTTGCTCGAGCGCCCGGCCGATTGTGCTTGCTCCGGCTAGGCCCGATTCGGCTCATATTGCGCCAGCTGTCGCCCCCGACAATAACGAACTTGGAGTGATGCTCCCTTACACGCCCTTGCATCATCTTCTCTTCGCCGCCGGAGGCCCGGAAGTATTGGTGATGACGAGCGCTAACCGATCCAGCGAACCAATTGCTTATCAAGATGAAGAAGCGCTCGAAAGCCTCGCTGAAATTGCTGACGCATTCCTGATCGGGGAGCGTCCGATCGCTCGACGCGTGGATGACTCCGTAGCGCGTGCGGGAGCGTTTGGCCCAGTGATACTGCGGCGTTCTCGCGGCTATGCTCCGGGAGTAGCGGCGACCATTCCGAGCAAGCGCCCGATTCTCGCTTTAGGTAGCGACTTGAAAAATGCCATCACGCTTGTCGTCGATGGCCAGGCATTCGTCAGCCAGCATATCGGCGATTTGTCGGATTATCAGTCGCGTCGGGCATTCGAGGAAACCATCCAAGACTTGCTCTCGATGTACGAAGTTCGCCGTGATGAACTGCTGGTCGTGCATGACGCTCACCCCGAGTACGTCTCAACCGCGCACGCGTTCGAACTGGCTGGTGCGGAAGTGACTTCCGTGCAGCATCATCGCGCCCATGTGGCTTCTGTATTGGCAGAACACAATGCCTGGGATACACGAGCCGTTTGCGTAAGCTTTGACGGCACGGGCTATGGCGACGATGGCACGATTTGGGGTGGAGAGATATTCGCAGGAAGTATCAGAGACGGTTTCGAGCGAGTCGCCCATTTGCGTGACGCACTACTGCCTGGAGGCGATGCCGCAGCCCAGTACCCTGTCCAAGCCGCGGCTGGCTTTCTGTCTCAACTGGATCAGGATGTTGATTTCACGACCGCTCCGTTTCATCTTTCCGCTCGCTACAAGCAAGCCGCGGAGCTGGCACGCAGTGGCGTGAGAACATTTGCCACTACAGCGGTAGGGAGATTGTTTGACGCGGCCGCCGCTCTCCTCGGTTTCACGCGCGGGATAACGTTCGAGGGGCAAGCCGCGATGTGGCTGGAGCAACTGGCGCATAACTCCGCAACGACCGACACGTATCCGTTTCCGTTTGCCGATCGGCAACTCGACTTCCGGCCATTACTTCGCTCTGTGATAGAAGATCGATTGCGCGAACGAAGTCCTTCAGAAATTGCTCGCGCCTTCCAGCGAGGTATCGCGCAAGGTCTGTGTGACGCGGTGATAAAGATGAGTGCCGCAGAATCGTCCAACACTGTGGTGCTATCGGGCGGGGTTTTTCAAAACGAGATGCTCTTGCGCGACATGAAAGTTTTGTTGGCGCATCCGAAGTTGCGAATCTGGACGAATCATCTCGTGCCTCCAAACGATGGCGGCATCAGTCTGGGCCAAGCGGCCATCGCGGCATTTCAACATTCAAGCTAGCGCATTACATGGGCGGCCAAATAGACGAGGTCTTATGCACGAGCTTTCAATAGCGATGAGCATCCTGGAGATGGCGGAGGAAGAAGCCGAAGAACGCGGCGGCGTTCGAGTGACAGCCATCCACCTGAAGTTAGGAAAGCTGTCGGGAGTGGTGAAAGAGGCGCTCTTGTCGGCCTACGAAATGGCACGCGAAGATACACCTCTCAAAGACACGCAACTCATCATCGAAGAAGTTCCAATCGTCGTATTTTGCCCGAGCTGCCAAATGCAGCGCCCGCTAAGCTCGGTGCAGTTATTCTGTTGTGCGGAGTGCGGAACTCCTACATCCGAAGTAGTGCAGGGCAAGGAAATGGAAGTCGTGGCACTGGAGATAGAAGAATGGGCTCCCAACCCCGCTTAGTCGAAGTCAGAAAGAATGTTCTAAAACAGAACGACGTGGTAGCCCGGGCGTTGCGCGAGCGCTTCCATGCCGCTGGCGTGTTCGTCGTGAGCCTCGTCTCCAGCCCCGGATCGGGCAAGACGATGTTCCTCGAAAAGACGTTGACCTCATTGCGGCCGGACTTTCGGGTCGCCGCTCTCGTAGGCGATCTCGCCACCGAAAACGACGCGGCTCGTCTCGCGCGCAGTCAGGCTCCGGTCAAGCAGATCATCACCGGCACGTTGTGCCACCTCGAAGCCTCGATGGTCGAGAACGCGCTACAGGAATGGGATCTGAACGCACTCGATTTCCTGTTTATTGAGAACGTGGGAAATCTTGTCTGCCCATCGTCTTACGATCTCGGAGAAGACCTGCGTCTTGTTCTGATCTCTGTTACCGAGGGCGAAGATAAACCGCTGAAGTATCCGACGATTTTTAACAGTGCGGACGTCGCCATCGTCACCAAGATGGATTTGGCGGCTGCAGTTGAATTTGATGTGGACGCGGCATGCGGCAACATTCAGGCGGTGCGCCCGGGCATGAAAATTTTCCAGCTCTCGGCCAAGAAGGGCGAGGGGATGGAAGATTTCCTGTCATTCCTGAAGACACAACTCAGGGAACTGCGCGTCGCGGGCTGAACTCGCGCCCCACGCGCCACACGTGGCCACACGATTTAGTCTCGCTTGGTTCTCCCCCACATTTGCCCTAAGGCTGCCCGGTTGCGTATGGTTACGGAGTGAAGTTTCCCCGAAGTAGCGGAATTTTGTTGCATTTTACCTCTCTGCCGGGCGGGCACGGAGTGGGTGATCTTGGGCCAAGCGCTTACAAGTTTGCTGATTTTCTCTCCGCTGCCGGGCAGAAAGTCTGGCAGTTTTTGCCCGTCAATCCGACCGGATACGGTGATTCTCCTTACCAATGTTTTTCGGCCATTGCCGGCAATCCGCTTCTGATTAGTCTCGATCGTTTGCTGGACCAGGGACGCCTCGCCTTTTCTGATCTCATCGATGCCCCGAAATTTCCTGATGATTGCGTAAATTTCCCGGCATGCATCGAGTTCAAAATACCAATGTTGCGCCGCGCCGCGACAAACTTCTTCGCGAACGCTTCGCCTGCCGACCGCTCCAGGTTCAAAGAGTTTTGCCAAACAGAACGCCCATGGCTCGACGACTACGCGCTCTTTATGGCCTGCAAAGACGCGCATGGAGGAGTTGCCTGGACCTCGTGGGAGCGCCCAATTCGCAAAAGAGAGCCGGGCGCGCTCCACGAATGGTCGAAAAAGCTGGAAAGGGAAGTGCAGGCCTACAAGTATTGGCAGTTCGAATTCTTTCAGCAGTGGAATAGTTTGAAGAATTATTGCCAGCAGCGCGCAATTCGCTTCATGGGAGACGTTCCAATTTATGTCGCTCATGACAGCGCCGATGTGTGGGCCCATCCCGAACTGTTTCATCTCGACGACGAAGGGCGTGCGTCAGTGGTTTCGGGAGTTCCGCCAGACTATTTCAGCGCCACCGGCCAGCTTTGGGGCAACCCGATTTATCGTTGGGACAAGTTTGCCGCTAACGGATATCAATGGTGGATCGAGCGATTTCGTGCGTCGTTAGCGCTTTGCGACTACGTCCGCCTCGATCATTTCCGTGGATTCGAAGCCTACTGGGAGATTCCTGGCGGCGAAGCGACGGCCATTAACGGGCGCTGGGTTAAAGGCCCGGGTGAGGAATTTTTGCGAGCGATTCAAAATGCGTGCGGTGACTTACCGGTCGTCGCCGAAAATCTCGGGGTCATTACTCCCGCGGTTGAAAAGTTGCGAAAAGATTTTGGCTTGCCCGGCATGACGCTGTTGCAGTTTGCGTTTGGCAACGATCCGCAGGGGCCGTCATTTCGGCCGCACAACTACGAGCACGATGTCGTCGCTTATACCGGAGGTCACGACAACGACACCACCGTAGGATGGTGGAACAGTTCCGGCACCAGCGACAGCACGCGCACGCCTGAAGATGTTCGTAAAGAGCACGAGTTCGCTACAGATTATCTCGATATGAAAGACAATTCTGAAATCAACTGGGTGATGATTCGCGCAGTCCTCGGATCGGTTGCGGATATGGCGATCGTTCCACTGCAGGACGTTCTGGGCCTGGGTAATTCTGCGCGCATGAATCTTCCGGGCACCGTGAGCGGAAATTGGAAGTGGCGTTATCGCGCTGGTGCGTTAGATCAAAAGTTCAGCGAAAGACTCCGCCACCTGGCCAACCTCTATAATCGATAGCAGCATCCTCAACCGGACACGCTTTGAAACACCGAATCCAGTGAATAAAATCCGGTAAAAAGCCTTACCCGAACAGGAAACTGGAATGCCATTAGATCGAGACTCGCTTTGGTACAAGGACGCCGTAATTTATCAGGTCCACGTGCGCACGTTTCACGACAGCAATGGCGACGGCATTGGAGATTTTCGCGGGCTCCAAAGCAAGCTCGATTACCTTCAACAATTAGGTATCACGGCAATCTGGTTGATGCCCTTCTTCCCCTCGCCACTCCGCGATGATGGCTACGACATTGCCGACTATAATTCCGTCCACTCCAGTTACGGCACGCTCGAAGATTTCGAGAATTTTCTGGGAGCGGCTCACGACCGCGGCATCCGAGTCATCATTGAACTCGTAGCCAACCATACCTCCGATCAGCATCCCTGGTTTCAGGAGTCGAGAAGTTCAACCGACAATCCGCGCCGCGATTGGTACGTCTGGAGCGACACCGACACGCTCTACAAAGACACGCGCATTATCTTTCTCGATACGGAGACGTCAAACTGGGCTTGGGATCCGGTGTCGAAGGCTTTCTACTGGCATCGCTTCTTCAGCCATCAGCCTGACCTGAATTTCGACAATCCTGCGGTGCAAGAGCAGATGTGGCAGGTGATGAAGTTCTGGCTGCAGATGGGAGTGGATGGATTTCGTCTCGACGCCGTGCCCTACCTCGTCGAGCGCGAGGGAACGAATTGCGAGAACCTTCCTGAGACTCACCAGGTGCTGAAAGACCTGCGGCGCAGGCTGGACGAACACTTTCCGGGACGCATGCTTCTCGCGGAAGCGAATCAATGGCCGGCCGATCTGCGCCCTTATTTTGGTAACGAAGATGAGTTTCACATGGCGTTCCACTTCCCGCTGATGCCACGCATGTTTATGGGGCTGAAGCTCGAAGACCGAAAGCCGATCACGGAAATCCTGCAGCAGACGCCAGAAATACCGCCATCATGCCAATGGTCGCTCTTTCTTCGCAACCATGACGAACTGACGCTTGAAATGGTCACCGACATGGAGCGCGATTACATGTACGACTCGTATGCGGCAAGCAAGACGATGCGGCTGAACTTAGGCATTCGCAGGCGGCTCGCTCCATTATTGTCGAATGATCGCCGGCGCATCGAGTTGATGAACGGGATGCTCATGTCGTTGCCGGGAACGCCCATCATTTATTACGGCGATGAAATTGGGATGGGCGACAACATCAACCTGGGCGATCGCAACGGCGTGCGCACTCCGATGCAGTGGAACGGCGAGACGAACGCAGGCTTTTCGACCGCGCCCTCCGAGCGTTTGTACGCTCCGCTCATTCAAGATCCGGTTTACGGATTTCCAGCAGTGAACGTGCTACGGCAGAAGAGCGCCGAACATTCACTCTTCAACTGGATGCAGCGCATCATCGCTGTGCGCAAATCGAGCGCCATCTTTGGCCGGGGATCGATCGAATTCCTTTATCCGGCGAATCATCGCATCCTGGCGTACGTTCGCAAGCTCGGAAACGATGCAATCCTTATCGTCAACAACCTTTCAAGCACGGCCCAGGCTGTGGAACTTGATCTCAAGCGTTACAAGGGAAATATCCTGATCGAGATGTTCGGCAAGAATATGTTTCCGCGCGTTGGCGACGTGCCTTATTTGCTGACGATGGGGCCCTACCAATTCTTCTGGTTTCGGTTGCGGAGGGTATAGCCGGATGCGCTTCTCTAGTACCATGTTTTATGCCCCGGCTATCGTGGGCTGCGCCACAATCTTCAGACGGAGCTAGAGTTGCCAGAGGAGAGTTTTCTTACAGACGATTTTCTTCGCCAGTTGATGAATGTCGGCGAAGTAGACATCGTCGTGGGTCTGCCGACTCATAACAACGCCAAAACCGTCGGCCCGATTATCCAGACCATTCAAAGCGGCATTCTGCGCGGCTTTCCACGCGAGCGCGCCGTAATCATTAATGCCGACGGCGGATCGCGCGACGGTACGACTGATCTTGTGCGCGGCGGATCAATCGGCGACGTAGGCGCGAAGTCCAACCTGAACGCGCTTCGCACCCTGCACTCAATCAGCACCGATTATTCCGACTCATCCGACGATTCGAACGGAGCTGCCTTTCGCACCATCCTCGCTGCGGCAGATCTGCTTCGCGCAAAAGCCTGTGTCGTGATGTCTCCCGAGTCTGCAAATATCGAGCCAGAATGGCTGTCTAAACTCCTGCGTCCAATTCTGAACGACGGCTACGATCTGGTGACGCCAACCTATCGCCGCCATAAGTTCGAAGGGTTGCTCGTAACCAATCTTCTCTACCCAATGACACGGGCACTCTATGGCGTAAAAATTCGTGAGGTGTTTTCGTCGGAGTTTGGCTTTTCCTGTGGCCTCGGCAGCAAATTCCTCGAGCAAAATGTCTGGGACGACGGAGCATACTCGGCTGGAGCGGAAGTGCGGTTTACTCTGGCAGCGATCACCGGGAAATATCGCATGTATCAAACGTTTCTAGGTGACAAGATGCATGTCGAGCGACGCGGAGCGGAACTGGTTCCAGCGCTGCGGCAAACGGTCGGTGCACTATTTTCGTCATTGGGACCGGACTATCCCGTGTGGAGCGCGGTCAGTGACTCTACTAGCGCTCCGACCAATGGAGCTGATCATCAGGTCCTTCTCGACCCGTTGCGCGTGAATCGCAAGCGATTGCGCGAGATGTTTTCGACTGGAATCATGGAACTGGAATCCGTATTTCAGGCAATTCTTTCGCCCGAGACGATCGTGGAACTTCGCCAGATCGCCGGCATGAGCGAAGATAAGTTTCGTTTGCCTGCTGAATTGTGGGTGAAAACCGTCTATGAGTTCGCGGCCTCATATCAAAGGTCGGCCATCAACCGCGACCACATCATCCAGGCGCTGGCGCCGATCTTTCGAGGGCGAGTCTATACATTTCTTATGGAAAACCTCCACGCTTCGGCTGAAGAGGTTGAGAACAATATCGAAGCCTTGTGTCTTGAGTTCGAACGCATGAGACCGTATCTGCTACAGCTGTGGAAATCAATTTAGTGAGGCGATTATGCGGGAAATGATTATCGGCGAACTTAGCACTGCGTTTCACGAAATGGTGAGGGGCTTCGCGCACTTTCTTCCCAGCCTCATAGTCATGCTTATCATTGCCCTGATCGGCTGGCTGATCGCGATGGTTGTAAAAGTAATCCTGCGCAGCATTTTGCGCCTGATCAAGTTCGACAAGCTTTCCCAGAACGCGGGAACATCTCAACTACTCGCCAAAGCTGCGCTTCCGCCGGCGACTGAAGTGTTGAGCCGGTTCGTTTTTTGGGTGACGTGGCTGGGCTTTTTTCTGCTGGGAGTTTATTTGCTCGGCATATTCGGGCTACAAAATCAGATTGCCAGGTTTTTCGTTTTTCTCCCCCGAATGTTCGTTGCCATGTTCATTATGTTTTTCGGGCTATTGGCGGCAAGTTTCTTCGCGCGCGCGGCCCTGTTGGCAGCGGTGAACGCGAATGTGCCCTCGCCCGGCCTGCTCAGCACCGCAGTGCGCGTCGTCATTATTGTTTTCACCACATCGATGGTTTTTGAAGAACTCGGCCTGGCGGAACAAACCATGGTGCTGGCTTTTGGAATTGCCTTTGGTGCGTTGATGTTCGGCCTCGCCATCGCTTTCGGGATAGGAGGCCGGGACCTCGCCCGCCATTTTCTTGAGAAGCGCTTTGTTCATGGCAAGAGGGAAGACAACAACGATGAATTGTCTCCTCTCTAAAGTCAGAAAGCTTTAAAGGCAGAAGCAGCGCATATCTCGTGGGTGCGGTGCAGCATCCAAAGCGGTAATAATCCGATTGCTTTTGTGGCAGGCAAGTTAGGCATGAGTCCACTTTCCCTCAAGGTCAACGGTCATTCGCACGCTGTCGATGTCGACCCTACGACACCGCTGCTCTTTGTTCTGGCCGACGAGATCGGCTTGCGCGGCCCAAAATTTGGATGCGGCATGGCGCAGTGCGGGTCTTGCTCGGTCATTCTCCGGGGCCAGATTGTTCGTTCTTGTGTGATTCCGGTAGAGGCCGTCGGCGGCGATGAGGTTACCACCCTCGAAGGCCTCGGAACGCCCGAGAAACCTCATCCTATTCAACAGGCGTTTATCGACGAAGGCGCCGCACAATGCGGCTTTTGCCTAAGCGGAGTAATTCTTACCGCGAAGGCCGTCTTGGACGAGAAGCCGTCAGCGACCGACCAAGAGATGTCTGAAGCTTTAGGCGGGATTTTATGCCGTTGCTTCGCCCACACTCGAATGCTGCGTGCGATTCGTAAGTACGCAAACGAGCACGTCGCGAAGAGAAGATCATGAGTACCTCCCGTCGCGAATTCCTCAAAAGCACCGGGGCTCTGATCGTGAGTTTTAGCGCCGCATCGCGGGCAGGCCCGTTGGCCCTGGCTCAAGGCCCTTTTGACACTCATCCCTCTCACATCGACCCAGCCAAACTCGATTCGTGGATCGCGATAGCCGCCGATGGGACCGTCACGGCCTACACCGGGAAATGCGATTTCGGACAGGGCATGTTTACGGTTCAGACGCAATTGGTGGCGGAAGAATTGTGTGTGGCGATTGAGCGTGTGAAGTTGATCCAGTGCGACACCTCGGTTGCTCCCGATCAGGGGACGACTTCAGGCAGCCAATCGACTCCTACAAATTTCAACTCCGATAATCTCGCTCAAGCTGCGGCGACGGCACGCGAAGCGCTGATCGCGATGGCCGCACAACGTTTCGCCGAACCTGCTGAACCGCTCGTTGCGGATCGCGGAGTCATCACCGGAAAATCTGGGCGCAAGGTCACCTACGGCGACCTGATCGGAAATAAGCAGTTCAACCTTCCGTTAGACGCCAGCGCAAAGCGCAAGTCGCCCGAGCAATGGACGGTCCTGGGAAAATCGATTCCGTCTCTGGATAGAGCGGCTTTGATGACGGGCCAATTTGAGTTTGTTCACAATATAAAAGTTCCGGGAATGCTTTACGGGTGCGTCGTCCGCCCGCCCGGCCCCGGCGCGACATTTGCCAGCGTGGATGAAAATTCGGTTCGAGACATCCCCGGGCTGGTGAAAATTGTTACGCGCAAGAATTTTGTTGGCGTGATTGCGGAGAAACAATTCCAGGCAATCAGAGCGGCGCGCAGGCTAAAGGTCACGTGGAATCCGGGCCCGAAACTTCCTGAGCAGGCGAAGTTCTACGAGACCATGCGCGCCCTGCCTTCTCGCGATTCGGTGATTGTCGATTCCAAAGATATCGATCGCCAACTCGCAACCGCCGTGGCAGTAATCAAAGCCACGTATAAGCACCCATACCAGATGCACGGTTCCGTAGGCACGTCCTGCGCGGTTGCCGATGTCAAAAAAGACCGAGCGACGGTGTGGTCGGCAACGCAATCGGTGTATCCGACTCGAAGCATCGTGGCAAAACTGCTCGATATGCCGCTCGACGACGTGCGCGTCATCTATGTTCGAGGCTCGGGTTGTTACGGCCTCAACGGTGCCGATACCGTCTCGCAGGATGCGGTGCTGTTATCGCAAGCTGTTGGAAGGCCTGTCCGCGTCCAGCTCTCGCGCCAGGACGAGATGGCTTGGGAAAATTATGGCGCTGCGTGCGTGATCGACCAGCGCGCGGGCATCGACCAGAACGGAGTCATCGTTGCGTGGCAATGTGAAAACTGGGTAGCCGCGCACGGTAACCGTCCGGGCTACGACAAGCCGGGCAATGTTATCACCGGGCAACTGGCTGGCTTTCCCGCTGAAGAAGTGAAGCCGCTACCCGCTGCCGAGCCATCCGGCAAACTCAACAACCGCAGCAACACTGCTCCGTCTTATATTGCTGGCTGCATTCAGGGCGAATGTGGCGGCGGAGGAACAATTCGCAGCGAACGTGTACTGACGCATACCGTTCCTTCGCCATTCTTCACCGGCCCATTACGCTCTCCGTTAAGAATTCAAAACACTTTCGCCCACGAATGTTTTATGGATGAACTCTGCGCCAGCGCCAAGGCAGATCCGGTAGCGTTTCGACTGCAACATCTGCGCGAGAAAAGAATCATCGATGTTGTGAAAGCTGCGGCCGAAGCCGCGAAATGGCAGACGCGTCCGTCGGCGGAAAGGAGCTCTAGACGAACTGGAGCTGTCGTCGGACGCGGTATCGCGTGTGTCGCCTATGAAGGCAACAACGGCTACGCGGCGCTGGTGGCGGCGATCAGTGTGGATACCCAAAGTGGACGCATCCAGCCCACGAAATTTACGGTTGCGATAGATGCTGGCCCAATCTCAAATCCCGATGGCTTGCGAAATCAAACCGAAGGCGGATGTTTGCAGGGCATGAGCCGGGCGCTGTTCGAAGAAGTGACGTGGGACGAAAAGCGGGTGACGTCCATTGATTGGGAGAGTTATCAATCAGCCTATCTTGATTTTAAGATGCCTTCGATTGAAGTGGTGCTGCTGGAACCGTCTGGAGTGGCGGCTACGGGTGCCGGTGAGACGGCGATCACCGTTGTTGCAGCGGCGATTGGCAACGCGGTATTTGATGCGACCGGCGTGCGCCTACGGGAGGTTCCGTTTACTCCAGCGCGCGTGAAAGCGGCGCTGATGGCTCAGAGCGGCGAGCAGGAAAGCCACGCCGCCGCGAATGCCACGTCGACCGAAGGTGATGCGTCATGACACAGCGAAGGCCGACGATGCTGAGCGCGTTGATATTTACCGCCGTCATGCTTTCGCATACTTCGGCGGGAGCTCAATCGACAGGGCAAAAACAGGCTCACCTCAACGCCAGGGGCGATCGAGTATTCGGCACGTTGCCGCGTGATGATAAGGCGGCAGCCAATGCATTTGAATCCATTATTCCAGTGCTCCGCCATCCACGCTGTATGAATTGCCACTCCACGGGAGATTTTCCGCGGCAGGGAGACGACAGTCACCGCCACCCGATGAATGTTCCGCGGGGCCCAGAGGGAGACGGCGTGGCGGCGTTGAAATGCAGTACTTGCCATCAAGACCATAACGTTGAAGGCATGCACACGCCGCCCGGCTCGCCTGACTGGCACCTGCCCGCGCCGAAAATCCCTATGATCTGCTAAGGCCTCACCAACGGCCAACTCTGCGAGCTCTTCAAAGATCGCAAGCAGAATGGCGATCGCGATGTCGATCAGATCGTCGAACACATGAATACGCCGCTGGTGAGGTGGGGATGGAACCCGGGCGAGGGCCGTACGCCGGTTCCGATGCCTGAAGCGGATTTCATGAGTAGCGTAAAAAAGTGGGCGGCATCAGGAGCCGCGTGCCCGAACCTTTCACCCACGTCAGCGACGCCCGCCCAAGGAAAATAATCAGGCAGGCAGCGGTCATTCGTTTCTTCTTCGGGCAATGCTACTCTGGCAAAGCTATGCCTGAATATTTCTGGCAAGCCGCGAGTAGCTGATCCTGCACTTTGTGATCCCGCGCAGCCGCGTTGGGCGCCCGGCGCTTGAGATGGAAAAAATACTCGCCTGTCACCTTCGTCGCCGCATCCTCGCTGGTTGCCAGCCAGACTTGCGTGCGGTGCCCCTGATCAAGATCGTCCGGTGCTCGACTGCCCCCCATTTTCGTAGCGACCCATCCCGGTTCCAGAGCGTTTGACAGAACATCGGTCCATCGACGCGCGATGGCGAAGGCGAGAACTACGTCGTAGAGTTTCGAGTCGGCATAAGCTTGCTGCCCGCGCCAGGGGCGATCTTCCCACAGAATATTGTTGACGGTCGCGTCGCCACTTTGATGAAGTCCTGAACTCAGGTAGACCAGTCGCTTCGGCTTTTGGATCAAAGCAGTGAGCACATACGGAGCCAGTGTGTTGACCGCGAAAACGTGCGGCAGTCCATCTTCAGTTTCGATTCGCCGCGGTTCCTGGTAACCAACCGCCGCATTGTGAATCACCGCATCGAATCGACCGAGAGCGTTGACCTGTTCGGCAACGGAGCGCATCTGCGCCAGGCTTGAGAGATCGCCCGTGACGACGGCTTCCGCTCCCGGAACCGCGGACATAGCGTCGCGTCCACGCTGCTCGTTGCGAGCATGCAGAACGGCGCTATGCCCCTGCTCAACCAAAAGCCGGGCGGCCATCTGTCCGAGGCCGTCGGCTGATCCGGTAATAAAAACGCGTGCCATCTATGCGGTCATCTAGGCGCTCGGGGGCGCCAGGTCCTGCACTCCCGGGGCGTCACCGCCCAGCCAATCAGGATGCTTCGCCGTGGAATCGAAGTGCGAGGAAGTCTTGAACAACTCGTACTTCCCAGCCATCGCCAGATCTTTCGTTTTTGCCAGCAGGGCAGAGAGTTGGCTGCGGTCCAAGGGCTTGAAAGTTTTCACCGCTTCGAACGCTTGGTCCAGAATTTCGGGCTTGTCGATTCCCGTGATCACAACCGAGGTCGGCAGGCTTAGAGCGTAGTGAAGGCATTCGATCGGCGTCACGGCTTTGCTTTTCAAAATAACACCATCACCCATCGACTTCATGCCCAGAACGCCAACCTCCTGCTTGATCAACTCAGGCAGAGCCAGTTGAGCGAAGCTGCGGTAATGTGCGTCCATCACGTTCAGTGGCATCTGTGCGGTATCAAAGTGAAAGCCGTGCTCGGCGGCCACTTTCAACATGTACAGATGGATATGCGGATCCTTGTGACCGGTGAAGCCGATGTATCGAATCTTGCCGGCCTTCTGCGCCGCTACCATGGCCTCGTTGGCGCCGCTCGCGGCAAAGATGCGATCGGGGTCGTCGAACCGGATGATTTCATGGTGCTGCACCAGGTCGATGTGATCGGTTTGCAGGCGTTCCAGGCAGGTTTCAATCTGTCGCTCTGCAACCTCTTTTGTTCGTCCATCGATTTTCGTCATGAGGAAAACTTTTTGACGGTAGCCGTTTTTTAAAGCCTTCCCCATGTGCATTTCGCTTTTGCCTTCGTTGTAGTCCCAACTGTTGTCCAGGAACGTAATGCCACGATCAACCGCACTGCGAATGAGGCTGATGCTCTGCTGCTCGCTCAGTCCGTGCTGTGCAATATGAAATCCGCCAAGACCGATGGCGGACACCTGCTCTCCCGTACGTCCCAGTGTGCGGTACAGCATGTCACCCTTTTTGATTCCCGGGGATGACGCAAGCGGAATCTGATTCAGATCGCCGTTTTCTTGTGAAGCCATCGATTTCTCCTGAGCCACAGCTGCGGGCAGCGTAGTCGCCGCGCCCGCGATTGCAGCGCCTTTTAAGAATGCGCGTCGTTTCATGTTGGAGCCTTATATGAGATGAATTTGTTCAACTTCAGATGTCGCAGCCGAGGTTGCTAGTTGCACGACGGCGAATTTAAACAGGGTGAGCTAGCCGGTGGGGTTAGTATGAGCAATTGATAGAGAAAGCGAAGAGCCCTACCACTACAGACGCTTCCCGCTGCGAGGCAGCGCCCGCTAAAATTCGAGAAAAGTGCGGTGGAAGATTATTTTCGACCGCTTTGCCACCATTGTTGGGCAGCGCCCACTGGCGCGGTTTAGACGTTGGCCGACTTCGCCATGGCTCGAATTGTAGGGATGTCTGAGCCGACGATCTTCAGTCTTGGCTCCGACTCCAGTTCCTTCAATATTTCTCTCGTGATGCAGTCGTCAATCTGGTCGGATTGGCGAACGTCGACCGGAAAGTGGACGATCACTTCAAGTCCAGAGGAAGCTAACTTTAGGGTGGTACGAGGGTGCAGCGGTCCCAGAGTTACTCCGGAAGCTAGGCTCTTCTCCATTTGCGAGCGTTGTTTCTCGAGGACTTCGTGATACTCGCCGAAGGCGGTATCGACAGCGCGAAGAATTCTTTGTTCCGCAGACCGGTAATCGCTATCGAGTGCGAGAGTCAGTCCAATTTCATGCCAGATAAAGTTTGTGCCGGGAATTTGCTTGAACACTCCGGCCGTAGGCTGGAAGACGAATGAGTTTGAGAAAGCAACGACGCGGCCGGTAGGTTGAAGATCGCGTCCCGTCCCACCCAACTCCATGACGTGGATGCGGACTAACCCAATCTCAACTACCTCTCCATTCACTCCCGAAATCTGCACGCGATCGCCGACGCGAACTCCAAACTTGCCGATCAGGAAGAAATATCCCGCGATCGAGAGGATGACGTTTTGCAGCGCAACCGCAACTCCGGCAGTTAACAGCCCGGCAAAAGTCGCGAGCGATCCCAACTCGCTGGCAAAGGCAAATATGAAAACCACTGCAACCACAAACCAAACCGAGATGCGCCGAAGCAGCAGCATCTGATGGCGTCGCCGCGCGTCATGCACGTAGCGGAAAATCAAGCGGCGCCACGATTCCGCCAAACCCCAAACCACGCCGAAAATGACGGCTAGCTGTAGTAGCCGCGTCAGCAGTAATTTTAGGTTGGCAACATACTGGGCGGCAAGGGCGCTGCGCCATCCAGTCAAATTGCGGCCGTACAAATCCAGGAGCGTGATCTCTTTCGTCAATGGAATAAACGACGAGGAAGATAGTTTGAACTGCGCAGTGATCTGATCGAGCTGACCTTTCTCTTGCGCCTGAAGCGCGCGATTATTACCGTCTTCCTGGCCAGCGATTTTGTCACTCTGTTGCGCTATGTCTTTCAGTTGTACAAGAAGAGGAGCCTGAAGCTGCTTGCAAGACTGTCGCAGGGAGTTCGTCGTTTGGATGTCCTTGTCCAAGGCATGGAGTTTGTGAGAACCGGACATGATGCTGGCGATGAGTGCCCACAGGCCCTCATTTTCTGTTTTGCTGGGCGAGTTGGCCGAGGTTGTCGCGGACGCAGCAGATTGGGTTGCACTGGTTGAAGGTTCTTCCGGTTGCTCGGGTTTTACCGTTCCCGATGCGGCAACTCCGGCGGCACTTTTCGAGCGCCGTTCAACTACTGCCGGAGCAGACAGGCTGGGCGGTACGGAGCGGCTGAGAGTTTCGATCTGGCTCGAAAGCCTGGTGGCGTCAGATCCTTCTACGGTCGAGCCCACGAAGTCGAGCATGGTGTGCACGACGTCGCGTCGGGCTTCAAATAATTGAAGTTCGCTTTGCGTTTCTGCCAGGTCAGATTGAACGTCGCGGCGCTTGTCGCCACTTGCCGTGTCGAGCTGCTTTCGTAACGAATCAAGTTCGACTTGAGACTGCTGCGTGCGCGCGTCAAGCGTTCGCGCCATTTCGCGTAGTGAATCGTATCTGGAAGGTGCGGCCGGACTAGTTTGATCCCCCTTCGCCGCTAGCCGCGACTGTTTGATGAATTTCTCCTGGCTACGCGCGAATTCAAAGGCGAGGCGAACAATGTCGTCACTGATCCGCGCATTGTCAGTTATGAAGGTTGCGTCCGAAGGCGTGGCGGCAAAATCTCGCTCTGCGGCCACAGCGTGGTACCAACTCACGCTTTGGTTCAACATTTGGATCAGATCAGAAGACGAGTCCGCAGAAAGCTGGGCGAGGGGCAGGATCAGGAAAACCGGAATGAAAAAATAAAATAGTCGACGCATGAATCCTCTTGGGTTGGTCCGTTCGAATCTCGTTGGGTAGACGCTTTGCGCCCTCACACGAGTCGTAAGCCCGAAAAGTAAGCTTGCGAATTTCGCAACCGCCGGGATGGATCATCCGGGCTGTGATCAAACCTTGATTTGTCGTTCTTGCTTATCGCAATTTGACACCAAGATCTGCCTCTTGGCGGCGATTAAATGGAAGGGGCGCTATCTTTAGTAACAGTAAAAAATAACCATAAAAAGAGTTTTAAGAAGCGAGCCGGAGCGTGCGAACTCCGGCTCATTCTCATCAGTAATGGGCCAGCATTGACCGGTTCAACGCAGAAGTCACAAGAGACCGTGCGTAGGCTAGATCGACGTCGAGCGAGGTGCTGAAATTCATTCCGGTCCGCCAGCTTGCAGGAGCTTCAGGATGAAGCCCGCAGAGCAGAACGAAGCCTTTGCCTTCGAAGCCCTCAGTGATGGCAATGTTGCCGTCAGGATATTTGGCAACGACCGAACCCCAGCGATTGAGCGCGGGACCATTCTGCCAGTACATATCCATGGTTGAGCCGTTGGGGAATGATGCTCGGACAACGGTCGCTCCGGTGCCTCGGCCATAGTTGGGATACACGTTGAACCAGACTCCGTTGGTCAGGTTCGTGTAGTTATAGTAGGCGGACGATCCAGCAAAAAATCCCCCGGCGCAGAAGCCCAAATAGTTCAAGCCAGCCGAAATTGCGTTATGCAGATTGGCGGTAGCCGTCTTCGAAATATAGCTGCTGATCGAGATCGCGTTGCCGCCCGGCATCAGAAACAACCGGTAGGCAAGCAATTGAGCCTCGCTCATGGCATTGAACTGACTGCTGTTCGCGGTGTTATAGCCCAAGCCCATCGAGGTGACCAGGCTCTCAACCGCCGCCACGTCGCCCGAACTCGTTCCCGACCCGTTGTAGATCAAGATCGTGGCGGATGAGGTCGTGGTCGCGAGTGAAGTCGTCTCCGTAGAAGATGCGACAGCGGGAGAAGTTAACGCGGATGAAGTTACCGCGGAAGAGACTAAAGCCGTCGTGCTGTCCACATTTGTTCCAGGCGTCTTGACCGGGACGACGATTGCCCAATCACGCGAACTGGCAGGATCGAGATACGCAGATCCAATGTAGCGGAAGCCCATTTCGCCGCCGTAGTAGTTAACGATGCTCTCGCCAGTCTTGTTGTTGACGAGAATCAGGTCCGGGTGACCATCGCCGTTCATGTCTTGCATTCCAGCCGCGGTCCAGCCCGTAAAAGCACTACTCTCCAGGTTGTGGGTCGAGAGAACGGAGATTCCATTCGAGCCGCCGAGATACGCGACCATCACCTGCCGGGTAGAACGATTTTGGAGAAGCAGATCCGCATGGCCGTCGCCATTGAGATCAGCTGCGCCAAACACGTTGTATCCACTCGCCAAGAGGCCGTTAATCGGCTCTTTCTTGAGGAAAGAATTCGCCTGCGCGCCGCCGAAAGAATACACCGCAACATCGCCATTGCTTGCGTCGGTGGCGATGACGCCAAAGCTGCCGTCGTGATTGAAATCTGCGACAGCGTCAGCCGTCCAGCCCGTGCTCAACGTCGCGAGCCGCGAAGTGCCGAGGAACGTTTCATGATTCGCGCCGCCGTAAAGGCTAGCGGAAAGCGCCCGCGTCGAATTATCGAAATAGACAAGCTTGTTCACGCCCGTGCTGCTGACGGCGGCGCCGATCAACCGGCCTTGAGCGGCCTCCGTCGACGGAAGCTGTGCGGCGCTTTGCAGTCGCACTCCCTGTAGCGTGTCAAAAATAACCGCTCCAGTGGAAGGCTGCGCGCGAAATAAGACAGCCGACGCGGAGGACGATTGCGTTGTTGCCTGAGCAGCAGAGAATCCCACTACCCCAGGAATCATGAATACGAAACAAAATGACTTGCAGAATGAAAGGGCCCAGGATTTCAAAATCGCCTCCTAACTACGAAGTCAATTTTAAGTAGGGTTAGATACCTAGGCAAAACACCTTAGTACATCGAATGAATGAGAAGTGCATAGGCAGGCCTCACGGCCACAGAATTGCCATAATCTAAAATCGCCCCTGACGCGCCAGCTCGAAACCCTTGATGGACGGGCGGTCTGGGGAACTAGAATTTCCTGGCGTTTCACCCCGCAACCAGCGTTCGAAGTTAAAACAGTGTTTAAGTTAGAGCTCCGCTCTCGTCGCTCTCGCCATCAATTCCGTGATCGCCTGCTGCGGCGACTTGCCATTTTCGAGGATGGCAAACATCTGTTCGGTAATCGGCATTTCGACATTCTTACTGCGTGCGAGACCGACGGCAGCTTTTGTGGTTAGGACGCCCTCGGCGACCGCGCCATGCATTCCATCGATGATGTCCGCCAACCTGCGGCCCTTTCCAAGTTCTACCCCGACGCTGCGATTTCGGGAGAGGTCGCCGGTGCAGGTGAGAACAAGATCGCCGAGCCCGGCGAGGCCGGACATAGTATCCAGACGCCCCCCGCAGGCAACCGCGAGGCGCGCAATTTCCGCCAGCCCGCGCGTGATCAAGGCAGCGACCGAATTGTGGCCAAGTCCGAGGCCATCGCAGACGCCGGCGGCGATAGCGATGATGTTTTTCAGCGCCCCGCCTAGCTCAACCCCGGCGACATCGTCGTTCGTATAGACGCGAAAGCGCGAATCATTGAACGCCGACTGAATCGCGATCGCTACTTCTCGATCACTCGCGGCTGCGGCGACCGCCGTCGGATCGCCACGCGCTACCTCTTTGGCAAAGGACGGTCCGCTCAAGGCTCCTACTCGGGCCGTAAGTTTATGCTCTTTCATCGCCTCTGCAATGACCTCCGCAATCACCTCGGTCATGCGCAGCAGTCGCCCGTCCTCAAGCCCTTTGGTGCAACTCACGATCAATACTTCTGCGGTTAGCTGGGGAGCGATGCGCTTGAAAAGAGTCCGGCAGTGCTGGGAGGGCATGACGCTAACCACGATCTCCGCGCGGTCAAGCGCAGCATCCAAATTCGCGGTCGCCTCAATCGAAGAGGGAAGAACGACGCCTGGAAGAAAATGATCGTTCGAGCGGCGAGCGGCGATGCTCTCAACCACTTCCGCCTCGTTAGCCCACAATTTGACCTGATTCGTCCCCTTACGGCCCAAAACCATGGCAAGCGCGGTGCCCCACGCTCCGGCCCCGATCACGGCGATGCGGCTCATGGTCGCGTGCTTCCCAAAGGTTGCGCATCATGCGCTGCACTTTCCGTTGGCTCACCTGATGCAGACTTCGCAGATCCTCGCCCCATCTTCGATTCCTTCCCGGAGATGAGGCGGCTGATATTTTGCCGGTGCTTCCAAATGACCAAGGCACCCACGAGCGCAACGATCATCAGTTGCCGCGAATCGGAATATTCATGGAGCATCCACGCCACAGCGGGAAAAGCAGCCGCAGCGGCAACTGACGCCAGAGAAACATAACGTGAGGCAGCGGTCACGAGTAGAAAAAGTAGAAGCGCGCACAAGATGGACTTCGGAGTGAGAACGACAAAAGCGCCGAGGGTGGTGGCAACTCCTTTGCCGCCGCGAAATTTCAACCACAAAGGGAAGATGTGACCGAGAACTGCGAAAAGCGCCGCCGTGAACATCAGCATGCGAAGATTATCGCCGCTGAATAAGCTCCTGGTGATAAGAACAGCCGCTAAACCTTTGATCGCGTCGAGCAGCAATGTGGCCACTCCCAGCACGGGAGACTTGCGCGCGACGTTGGTTGCGCCGATATTGCCGCTGCCACTGCCGCGAACGTCTTCGCCCTTGAACAATTTGACCAACAGGAAGCCAAAGGGGATCGACCCCAACAGGTAACTGAAGAGCGCGACGATGGAATACGAATTCATTATTCGTGCCAAACAGGGGAGCGAAGACATTTCGCTCGGCCCACTGAATCTACACCTCAAGCCGCTTCATCGCTCACGAAGATTCCAAAGGAAACGTTCGTAGCTTTGTATAAATCGACCCCGAGGGCGACAGTTGGCTTTTGTAGAGAACAAATTCCCGAACATCGACTGTGCCGAACTCCGGAGACTTCAACCCATCCAAACGCTTTTGCAGGGAAGTGAAAACAGAATTAGCGCGGTCGCCCGTGCGCCGATTCGGCGATCCAGAACTTCTCCCTGACCCGCGCGCCAACGTCAGATGAGGCGAATACGGGCGCTCCTCCCGCGGGATGCCGAACTCAGCAAGGGTAGCATCGCATTTCATCGCAAGTTCAGTGAGTCGCTGGTCCCCTTCAATTCCAAGCCAGAAGACTCGCGGAGCCTTGGCAGTCGGGAAGAATCCGTAACCGGCAATCTTCAACTCAAACGAGGGAGCCTTGATCTGTTGCAGCCCGGCAGTGATGACATCGATTCGTTCTGCCGGTTGCTCTCCGATGAACTTCAGCGTGATGTGCAGCGATGCCGCCCGCGTCCAACGAGCCTCCGGGGCAAAGCCTTGAACGCCTTCCACAAACCGCTCGATCCTGCTTCGAACTTCCGGGTCGAGATCGATGCCGACAAAGATTCGCATGCTCAGGTGGATTGCAGCAATTCAGTATGAAATGTCCGGCAGAGGTTTAGAGCAGCGCGCGTCGAATCATCTCCAGCGCCTGCTCGCTGGCAAATTGGCGGATGCGCTTTCGATCTCCGAGGAAATTGCGTTCTACAACCTGCGTGCCCTCTTCTCCCGCGAGCGCGATAAAAACCAGCCCCACCGGTTTTTGCTCTGTCCCGCCACCAGGCCCGGCGACCCCGGTAATTCCCACTCCAAAACTGGAGAGGCACCGTTTACGAATGCCCTCCGCCATCGCCGCCGCGACTTCACGGCTCACCGCGCCGTGCTGATTGATCATCGACTTTGGAACATTGGCAAACTGCGTTTTCAGTTCATTCGAGTACACAACCGCGCCGCCTAAAAAGTAACGGGAGCTGCCTCCGATGGAGGTGATGCGCTCAGCCAGAAGTCCGCCGGTGCAGGATTCCGCAACGGCCAGCGTCATGCTGCGCATTTGCAGCAGGTAGCTGACGATCTGCTCGATGGTTTCGCCCTTGCGCGAGAAGATCGAGTCACCGAGTTCGTCCTCCATCTTTTCTGCGAGTTCTTCTACTCGCGCCTCGGCTTCTGCCGCGGAAGCTTTCCGGCAACGCAGATGAAGTTGAATTTCTCCGGCACCGGCGAGAATTGTTGTCTCCACATCTTCGAAAGTCTTATAGATCGGAGACAATCGAGCGTCGACTTGTGATTCCGGCATCATGGCCATCTTTAGAGTGCGCATCGCGATGTGCTGCTCTGGAACTCGCACCCGCAAACGAGGGATACACTCCGCTTCGAACAAGGCTTTCATTTCATGCGGAGGTCCGGGCAGCAGAATGAGAACGCGATCTCGCCCGTCGTACTTGCCGGTGATCCATTGGCCTGGCGCCGTGCCCGCTGGATTCGGCAAGACAACGGCGCTCGACAGGACATCTGCCTGCTTGGCGTTGTTGGTCGTCATCTGGATGCCGCGCTTGGCGAAGCGCTCTTCGAGCCTGGCGATAATCGCAGGATCCCTCTGCAACTCGAGCCCCAACGCGCTCGCAACCGATTCGCGGGTTAAGTCGTCCTCCGTCGGACCGAGCCCCCCGGTGAAGATGATGATGTCGGAGCGTCGCATTGCGAGCTTGGCGGCAGAGCTGAGCCCCTCCGCATCGTCGCCGACAATGCACTTGAAGCGCAGCTCTACGCCTAGTTCGTTGAGCTTTTCCGTCAAGTAAAGCGAGTTCGTGTCCTGGCGATGCGGCGTTAAAAGTTCGGACCCGACCGCTATGATCTCGGCGTTCACGGCTAAAAGTGTAAATGAACTGAGGAGATGGCAGAAGGCACTCGCCGATCGGTGGCCTCCGAAAGTGGAGGCTCGTCTGCCCAGGTGACGAACTAACGGCATCGCTGCCAAGGCTGCGGCGGCTAAGTATGGCAACCGACAATGAAACGTGCAGGAATGACGGCCCTTTCCATCGGTTCTTGAAACGGCAGGCCACGTGCATCCACACTACGTATTGTTTTTCAAGTTTTAAAGACCCAGGGCGGGGTAGGTCTGGCCGAAGAAACTACGTAGATTTTAAAATTTTCTTTGCCTTGATTGGCGTCTGCCCGTTCTGCGGAAAAACGGAGGAGCGCCGATGAGCATTTCTGGCTTGAACTGCGTCGAAAGCTGCGTCAATTGCCACCTGCGTTCGCGCAGCTTCTTTTGCAATCTTTCCTCCGCGTCAGTGGATGCCTTTAACAAAATCAAGCATGCAGCAGTCTTTCCCGAGCATGCGGTTGTGCTGGTCGAAGGGCAAAAACCGTGGGGGATTTTTATTCTCTGCCAGGGCCGGGCGAAGCTCTCGACGACATCCCGCGACGGCAAGACCCTGATTGTTCGAATTGCTGAGGCAGGCGAAGTTTTGGGGCTGCACGCCGTGATTACGGGCGGGCCTTACGAGTTGACGGTCGAGACCATGCAACCGTGCCAGCTCAACTTCGTCGGACGCGAGGACATGGTTCGCTTCCTCAAAGATCATGCCGACGCCAGTCTTAGCGCCATTCAGCACCTTGCGCGCGATTGTTCAGATTCCTACGGTGTGGTTCGCTCCATCGGCTTGTCACATTCGGTGTCGGAGAGGTTCGCGCGATTTCTTCTCGAGACATCTGAGGACGGCGAAATGTTGAACGGAACCGTGCGCGCCCGCCTCGCAATGACGCACGAAGAAATTTCCCAATTAGTCGGGACCAGCCGCGAGACGATCACGCGACTACTGTCAGAGTTCCGCAAGAACGATATGGCGGAACTGAAGGGCTCGACTCTGATTATTCATAATCGACCCGCGCTGAAGAGCCTGTTAGGCGCGTAGGCCCTCCTCCGAGGCAGGCTCTCACAAAAAAGGGCATGCGTTGAGTGCGCATGCCCTTTTTCCCTTCGAGACGAGCTTTAGCTATTCAACGTTAACCGTAACCGGGTCCGACGCAATCCCATTGACCACAACTTCCATTTCGTTGAGGCCAGTCTCCGTCTTGGTGGAGACGTCAAAAGTAGTGGACGCGGGGCCCGAATAGGCGATCGCCATCGTGCTGTGATCGTGAGTGCGCTCGTAATACACGTTACCGGTGATGCGATTGGTAAAGCGCACCAGCGGATAGTTAGTAGCCGCCTGTGCATCATCGCCGTAGGCAGCACCTTGAGTGAATCCATTCATGTTCAAGCCCGAGACGACATACGATTTGCCTCGATGGACGGTTGACGGCGCCGAGAGGATTCGCGGCAACCACGCCGCATTCGCCTTTCCATGCGGCCGAAATACCCAGACATTACCGAAGTCGGTGAACAGGATTTCCCCGGTCGGCAACGCCAGCATGTTGCCGTAGAACGAAGAAATATTCGGGGCGTCGCTCATTCCGCCAGTGACGTTGATAAAGTCAGTGCCATTCCACTCCAGAAACTTTGAGCCGAGGTTAAAAATTCCCGGGCTAGCCTGCACCAGAACGTTCCCGTTAGGCAGGATTGAAGCCGGCCCATCGGCGGCGCCGAGACCGTCGGGGAAATCAGGCCCAGCCTTCCAGGTTTTCGAAATCGTATCGTAGATAGCCGTGTGCCCACCCGCTCCGGGCACGCCGGTTGCTCCCGTGGCAAACACCGTGCCATCGGGCCGCAAGACTGCAGGGCCGACTTCGTGAGAAGAATTCCTGCCGTCCGGATATGAATCCCAAAGCTGAACAATGGTGCCACCGGGTTTGCCGCCGTGCCAGGCGCCAGTGGCGGGATTGTAAATCTCGTAGTTCTTCCCGGTGGATCCGTTTCTGAACACGTAAGCATCGACCGTCAAGACAGTGCCGTCGGGGAGAAGAGTCCAGCCCTCCTCATCGTTGACGTCAAACTTGTTCTTGCCGGTAATCGTCCATTTCAGGGTCTTGGGATTTAGCAGAGCCTGCTCGGTGCTGCAGCAGTTTGCCTGCATATAAGTGCCATCGGGCAAAACAACAGCCTGCGCGTCGCCGATCGACGACCAATGCGGCGGATGCGGCATCGATGCCCAGGTATTTTTCTTCGGATCATAGATGGCACCGAGATTCGTCCAGACCGCCTGGCAATTGTTATATTCGCCACCCTCGATCACAACGCGTCCGTCGGCCAGTACCGCCGATCCAAAATAAAGCGGGGCGTAGCCGACAGGAAGGGGGGCGAGTTTCCGCCATGTGCCGTTGACATAACTGCCATATTGGTCGGGAGAGAGCTTGAACCAGTTGCGTCCGCAGTACTCATGCAGCATTACGGTCCCGTCAGTTAATAGCAGCGGAGCGCTTAACGCCAGCGTCGCGTCAGGTTGGTTTGCCAGTGGTACCCAGGCTTGCGAAAAAGCTGGAGTTCCAACGGCAAAAAAAGAGGCAAGGGCAATTCCAAATACAACGTTGCGCAGTCGCATAAATCTCCGGCTAAGACTGAAATGAAAAATCTGTGAAGCACTCCCCAACTCAAACTCTGGAACACCTTGCTCAGAGCAGACTTTGACGCCCCAAGCGAGGAGCGCGAATTATACAACCGTATGGAACTCGGCGGAGAAGAAAGCCAACGCGCGAGCAAAAATTTCTGGGCCAGATGGTTCCTGCCTTCATGAGATGATGCTGGTGTAAAGTTGGAAGCCGAATCGATTCGGGGGTTGAGTGAACAGAAAACCTGCTTCGTCCGTCAATGTCGCGATCGTCCTGCTGACGGTTTTTTCGCTGCTTGGTCCTGTGAAACAGCTTCGGGCTCAAGATTCAGACGGGCCAATGTCAGAGCTGAGGTTCGTCGTGGTTCGGGACTACAACGGCAAGGCAGTGCGGAATGCAGCGGTCGTTTTGCATCCAGTCAGCCGAAAAGGGAAGCAGTCGCGCGGCGGCCTTGAACTGAAGACCGACAACGAGGGACGCACAAATATCGATGGAATCCCCTACGGGCCGTTGCGTGTGCAGGTGCTGGCACCGGGCTTTCAAACATTTGGCCAAGACTATGAAATCGACAAACCGCAGCTTGAAATAACGGTGAAGCTCAAGCGTCCTGGCGATCAGTACTCGATTTATGACAAGCCTGCGGACGGAAAAAACCCTGACGACAAAAAGACGGACGAAAAGAAGCCAGCCGATCCTCCTAAGCCGCCGCCTAACTCTCAGCAATAAGTTGCTTCGCCATTGCGCAGTAAATCTCTACGGCTTGCTCCAGCTGTTTCTTCTCGATGAATTCGCCCGTCGTATGGGCCACGTGGATTGAGCCCGGTCCAAGTAGCAGAGGCTCCCCCCAATTGGGAAGCGACGGGATATCCGTAGTGAAAGCCGCGACCATCGTGGGCAGGCCTTCGAGCGTCCGAAAACGCTGGAACGGAGTTTCGCGGTTGAAGCGCACCTCGGCGAGATCGCCGACGGTTTCGATGATCTGGTTGCGAAGAGATTCAGCTGGTCCTACCAGCCGGTAGAAGAGATCGGCCTTCGCCAGGTCCGAGATCACGTTCGGCGCTCTTCCGCCCTGAATCGAACCCACATTTTTGGTGCACGGTCCGACTTGCGGATCGACAGGCAGCTTCATCGCATGTAAGCGGTGCAGGGCCTCAACCAGCTTGTCGATCGCCGATTCACCCAGTTCCGGGTAAGCGGAGTGCGCCATCTTGCCATGCGCAATCACCTCCACATGCAAGGCGCCTTTGCTTGCGATCGCCAGCTTATTTTCCGTGGGTTCGCCATTGACCATGAATCGAGCGCCCATCGAGTGCAGATTCGCCTTTTTTGCGCCGATCGAATCACGCTCTTCTCCCACTAGAAAAAGAAGCCCGGCAAAAATGCTGTCAGCGCGAAGCTTTTCCGCCGCCACGATCTGCGCCGCGATGATCCCCTTTGCGTCGCAAGCGCCGCGTCCGTAAATATTCAATTCATCTTCCGATGATGGGATAAAGGGCGGGACGGTATCCATATGCGTCGAAAAGAAAAGCTCGGGTCGAGGGTGGTCGGGTGAGATCGCGACGACATTGGAGCGCTCCCCCTCGACCTGCATTTTCTGGACTTCGAACCCTCGCCCCTGAAGTTCGCTTGAAAGAAATTCTCCGACGGCGCTTTCGTTGGGAGTAATGGACTCGATATCGATGAGTGCCCGGGTGAGTTGGAAAAGATCTTTCATGCAGCAAGAGCGTAACAGCAGTGAGCGGATTTGTGGGTGCTGCCTTAGCGCATGTTGAACGCGTGGCGGGCCCGAGCAAGCCGCGCCTCAACTGTTAATCTGGTTGCATGGCTGCGGACACCTCAAGCATCCGATCACTGTCGCTTGCCGGACCGGCGGGGCGGCTGGAAGCATTGCTCAACGCGGGTGCGCAAGACGCAAAGTACGCCGCGGTGGTTTGCCACCCCCACCCTCTTTTTGGCGGAACGCTCCACAACAAGGTCGTCTTTCACGCCATGAAGGCCCTCAACAGCTTTGGCTTTCCGGTGCTGCGCTTTAACTTTCGCGGAACTGGACTCAGTGAAGGCGAGCATGCGCACGGTGTCGCCGAGGTGGATGACGTCCGCGCTGCGCTTGATTGGCTGGAGCGCGAGTACGCGCACCCAATTATTTTTGCGGGATTTTCTTTTGGGGCAGCGGTTGGCTCGCGCGCCTCCTATGACGATCCTCGCGTCCCCATGCTGATTGCGCTCGGCCTGCCCGCCGTGGCCGTTGACAACCGAAATTACAACTTTGACTTTCTTCGAGATTGCACGAAGCCCAAGCTCTTTGTCAGCGGATCCCGCGACCAATACGCGCCTCCGGGAACGCTGGAGAAATTGGTCGACACCTTTGCCGAGCCGAAAAAGTTGGTTCGCATCGAAGCGGGCGATCATTTCTTTGAGGGACGATTGCGAGAGATGCGCGAGACTGTCGAAACCTGGCTGAAAGACAATGCGGGCATTTAGGGCCGCGTGAATCATGTCAGACACCTCTCCAGATCGTGAACAGCACTTTCGCCAGATGCGCGAGGTGGCTCGCGAAATCTTCAAAGCCTCACTCGCCAATGCTTCAATTGAGTCCGCCTTCGCCCGCCATGTACATTGCGAGCGTCGCGTTTTAAGAATTGGTGAAGACCTGCACGACCTTGATTCCTACAATCGGGTCTTTGTGGTTTCCATGGGCAAGGCAGCCCACACCATGGTTGCGGCGCTCGAAGCCCGGGTGGGCAGCAATCTGGAAGGCATCGTTGCTTCATCGGTTGACGCAGCCCAGATCAAGGGCTTCCGGTATTTTCGCGGCGGCCATCCCACTCCAACGGCGGAGTCAGTGCAGGCCGGGGCGGCGATTCTGAAATCGCTCGATGCGCTCGACGCAAACTCTCTTGTGATTTTCCTGATCTCCGGCGGAGGCTCATCCATCGTTGAAAAGCCTATCGCTGATGAGATTTCCCTACTCGATCTCGTCGAAACCTACCGCGTGCTCGTCCATTCCGGAGCGCCCATCGCCGAGATCAACGCGATTCGCAAACATATTTCTGCGGTCAAAGGTGGACGTCTTGCTCAGGCCGCCTATCCCGCGCAACAGGTTTCCATCCTTGTTTCGGACGTTCCCGATAACACGCCGGATGCGCTAGCCTCAGGCCCGACGATGCCCGACTCAACTTCCATCCACGATTGCGAGCGAATTGCCGCGAAATATGATCTGCTCGCGCAATTCCCAGAATCCGTGGCGGAATTGTTTCAGCAGCACGCGCTCGACGAAACACCCAAGTCTGATGATCCTTCCTTCACTCGCGCCCGATGGTGGACGATCCTGTCGAACAAGGTTGCGCTGGAAGAAGCGGCTGTTGCGGCCGCCCGGGCTGGGTTTGCCGTCGAAATCGACAATTCCTGCGACGATTGGCCCTACGAAAAAGCGGCAGACCATCTCGTAGGCCGTCTCCGCGATTTGCGAAGAGGGGTCTCAAAAATATGTTTGCTCTCTGGCGGCGAAGTGACGGTTACGGTACGGAACGGCGGCAGGGGAGGTCGGAACCAACAATTTGCCCTGGCCTGCGCCGAAAAGATCGCGGGCGAAAACATAACTGTGCTGAGCGCGGGAACCGACGGAATCGATGGCAACAGCTCTGCGGCAGGCGCTATCGTTGATGGCTCAACAGCCTCACGAGCGGCAAAATTTAGCGACTTTACACTTCAACAAGCACTTGAGGGCTTCAACGCAAACCCGCTGCTGGCCTCGCTTGGCGACATTGTGGAAACGGGACCAACGGGGAATAATATGCGCGATTTGCGCATTCTCTTAGCGTATTAAGTCCTCACCTCCACCGCTCACCCACACTTCTTGTACGCCTTGTTGGAGAAAGCTTGCCCGCCCCAACAATGCTCAAATAATCCGCGGAAGTACATGTACCTGAGCCACGGGTAAAGTGTTGTAAAAGGTGACACTTCTAGCAGCATCCTGCAATAAACCTGCATCCAACTTGTAAAAAATACTGTATGGAGGTCTCGTTTGAAATCACTACGCATTGCCATCTTCTCTGCATTCGCTCTGGCCGCTTTAACCGTAGGATCGAACTTCGCGCACGCGCAAAAGGTTGACCTGGCTTTTGGCATCAGCACCATCGATGCTCCCGGCGCTAGTTCCGCCGATAGCAGTCATTCTCCTGTGTCCCTGACTGGAGGCACCTACCCGGGCTTCAGCGGTGACGTTCAGGCTTGGCACAACTTTGGTGTGGGAGCCGAAATTTTCTGGAAGGGTTCGCGCGCAGACTATGCCAACACTGGGATCAACTATCGGCCGGTTTTGTGGAACATCAACGGAGTCTATTCGCCGAAAATTGCCACTCACGCTTATCTGGAATTAGTGGGCGGCATCGGAGCGTTGAGCACCAGGTTCTACACCGGAACTACTTGCGGCGCTTATTCCTGCTCGAATTATCAATCCAGCAATCACTTTGACGCCGATTTCGGAGCTGGCCTTAAGCTCTACCCCAAGGGCTCATTCTTTATTCGTCCCGAAGCGCGAGTCTACCTGGTCCACAACAACCTGGAATACAGCTCGCCCCGCGTCGTGCGTTACGGCGTCTCCGTTGGATACACCTTCGGGGGACACTAAACTTCAGGCGACAGAAATATTGGCAGAGTTGTCATCCGAACAGTCTAGGTGTCAGCTCAGAAAAGGCTTTCAACCACAGGGTACACATAGCAACACGGGTAACCCGATCTGCTTTCCCCCGTGTTCCTCTGTGTACCCTGTGGTTGAAAAGTTGTTAGGGACGCAACAATTATTCGCTGCCCTCACCCTACAGGTGGCTTCATTCCCCTCGCACGCATTATGATAGAGATATGAATTTCGGCTTCTCGGGCGAGATGGTGTTCATCTTCTTTCTCGCACTCATTCTTTTCGGCCCGAAGAAGTTGCCTGAGATGGGGCGTACGGTGGCGCGCTTCCTGAATGAGTTTCGCCGGGCTTCCAATGAATTTCGTTCGCAGATTGAATCGGAGATCGATTCGCTCGATACCACCGGTTCAAAGCACTCTTCGTCTCGACCCTTTGGCATGCCCACGCAAGCCCCTCTCGGCTCGTTAGCCAGCAGAATTTTCAACCCTCCGCCTCCGGAGAAGATGGAGGCCGCCGAAGAAGCGGTCGCAGAGCAGGCAGCCGTCAAGGCCGCTGCCGAAGCATCGGTTGCGGAACGAGAATCGCATCCCGAGACTCTCCCGCACCACGAAGGCTCGAAAGCGGCGCCCGATGCCTGAACTCGCCGCCTCGTCGTCCGTCGACCCCTCCGACAAAGATCAAATGCCCACCATGGGCTTCCTCGATCATCTTGAGGAATTGCGAAAGCGCCTCGTCTATTCCGTCATCGCAATCGCTGTCGGCTTTTTCGCCTGCTGGGGATACGCCGAGCGCATCTACGGTGTAATGCAGCGCCCGATCATGGAGGCGCTCCAGAAGAACGGACTATCGGCGAAGCTGGTCTATGTCAATCCGACCGAGCCCTTCAACCTCTACTTGAAGGTCGGAATGATGGCAGGCCTGTTCGTTGCTTCGCCGTTTGTCCTGTATCAGATCTGGTGTTTCATCTCGCCCGGCCTTTATCGCAACGAAAAACGGTACGTATTTCCGTTCATGGCCTCGACGATTGCGTTATTTGTAGCTGGAGGATATTTCGGTTATAAGATTGTGCTTCCGCAAGCGCTGGTTTTTCTCATCGGATACGGCAAAGACTTCCAGCCGATGATCACGCTCTCGGAATACAGTTCGCTCTTCCTGACGATCATTGTCGGCCTGGGCGTCATTTTCGAGATGCCGATTCTGGTGTTTTTCCTGGCATTGATGGGCATCGTCACCTCCACCTGGATGTGGAAGAACATCCGCTATGCCATCCTCGCCATCTTCGTGATTGCAGCGATCATTACGCCGACGCCCGACATTTTAAATATGTGTATCTTCGCCGCTCCGATGGTTGGGCTGTATATCCTCAGCACGGGCATCGCTTATCTCGTCCATCCCGATCAGCGCAATAAGAGAGCTGCAAAGAAATCCTGAGCCGACCTTTCGCCATGAGTCATTTCAATTTCCCGCAATTTAAATTCGCTGTCGTTTGGCTGACGATCCTTGCCGCCAGCGTAGCGTGCCGGGCAGGGAAGAACGAGAAGACATCGACCCCGCACATCGACTCGAAACGCGCCTTTCAATACACGCGCGAAGTGACGGCGTTCGGCCCGAGGTATGTCGGCAGCGATAACCACAAGAAGCTGGAGCGCTACATCGTCGATCACCTCAAGGGCGATCAGGTAGAAGACGATGCCTTCACCGCCGACACCATCGAAGGGAAGTTTTCGATCCGCAATATCATCGCCAAGTTTCCCGGCTCGAAGGATGGCATCATCGTCATCCTCGGGCACTATGACACGGTCTATCCGCTGCGCAATTCGGGGTTCGTGGGAGCAAACGATGGCGGCTCATCCACAGGAATATTGCTCGAATACGCGAACCAGTTACGCGGTAAAAAGCGCGATGGATACAGCGTGTGGCTAGTCTGGACCGATGGCGAAGAAGCGATGCGCCACTGGAGCGATACCGACAGCGTCTATGGCGCTCGCCATCTTGCCGAGAAGTGGGAAAAAGACGGCACGTTGAAAAAAATCAAAGCTCTGATGGTGATGGATATGATCGGCGACGCCGATCTCGACATTGCTCGAAACACCAAGGGCGCGTCCTGGCTCCTGGACCTGATCTACAACGCGGCCCAGCATGAGGGCTACCAGTCTCACTTTTTCACCTCGCAAGGCGCGATTGAAGACGACCATGTACCGTTTTTCGATCGCGGCGTCCCATGTGCCGACATCATTGATCTCAATTACGGATACAACAACGTCTTCTGGCACAACCCGCAAGACACCATGGACAAGCTCAGTCCCAAGAGCTTGCAAATCGTCGGCGACACGATCATGGAAACGATTCAGTTGCTCGACCAGCGCTAAGCGGGCTTGCATGCGGACGTTAAACTGCGGCGTGAACTACTGCTAAGATTTACATAGCGCCCGCGAGGGCGACTCTGATCGGCTCGAATGCCGTGAGTGTATGGGGATTACCTCTTGCTGCAACGATTCTCTCTTGCTTTTTTCCTGCTGGCCTTTGCCATTCTCGTAAGCGCCCAGCCGCCCAGCGCTCCCGGTAAACCGCTTCCTCCGGGGCCAATGCAAGCCAAGGTCAAAGCGGCCTGCACCTCCTGCCACAACACCTCCCGCATCACCGAGCAGCACAGGTCTCGCGCGGAGTGGACTGCCCAGCTCGAAAAGATGGAAGGTCTCGGTGCCGTTATCGCTGACGAAGATCGCCAGGGAATGCTCGACTACCTGACCAAGAATTTTGGGCCCGCCAAAGGCGGAGAGAAGAAAGCAAGCGGCGAGAGCAAATAAGCAAAGCAAAGCGCTGCCCGACCGAACGGTTGCCCTTTCGAGCTTCTAGGGTTCCGTTTCGAACAGCGCTGCCGGTACCCCCTAACGAGTTATCGGCAGCATCAACGATAAGCCTGCGCACTTCAAGTGATTGTTGAGATGCTGGCACTTAAGTGGTATGCGGCTTACTCTCGCCGGCGTTCTCGTTATCCCTGCCCTGATCTCGCTCGGGCCGCAGCTGCGGGAAGAGAATGACATCGCGGATCGTATGCGAATCGGTCAGCAACATAGTGAGCCGATCCACCCCTAGCCCGACGCCGCCTGCGGGAGGCATTCCGTAGTTCAGCGCATTGATGTAATTTTCGTCCATCTGGTGGGCTTCGTCGTCGCCGCGCTCGCGCTCTTTCAGCTGGCCCTCGAATCGCTGGCGCTGATCTTCAGGATCGTTGAGTTCGCTGAAGCCATTCGCGATTTCCATCTGCCCGGCAAACATCTCGAAGCGCTCCGTCCAGTCTGGCTCATCAGGCTTTTGCTTGGAGAGCGGCGACACGGCGGTCGGGAACTCGTAGATGATCGTCGGCTGCATCAAGTGTTCCTCCGCAACCGCCTCGAAAATTGCGGCGATTGTTTTGCCCGCGGGTTGCTCCGAGTTGAATTTCAAATCGATGCCCGCCCCTCTTACCCGCGAAACGAGTGCCGCCACTTTTTCACGCGACTCGAAATCTTCGCGCGCCGGCTTTCCCCCCGCCTTTTCAGGCCAGAACTCAAGAATCGCGTCGCGCATAGTAAGCCGCCGCCAATTTTCGTGGGACCAATCAATCTCATGTTCTCCCCACTTTGTCGTCATCCCGCCTGTAACATCTTTCACCGTCTGCTCGATTGCCGCCTGGGTAGTGTCGAGAATGCCCAGATAGTCGGTATAAGCCTGGTACGCCTCGAGCATGGTGAATTCCGGATTCCATCTCCAGCCGAGGCCCTCGTTGCGGAAGTTGCGGTTGATCTCGTAAACGCGGTCGAATCCGCCAACCGTGAGGCGCTTTAAATAAAGTTCAGGAGCGATGCGCAGGAATAGATCCATGTCGAGCGTGTTGTGGTGAGTCTTGAATGGCCGCGCAACGGCCCCGCCCGCAATCGGATGCATCATCGGGGTTTCGACTTCCATAAACCCGTTGCTGTCGAAATATCGCCGCAGCGATTGCACCAGCTTGCTGCGCTTCTGAAAAACCTCGCGCACCTCCGGGTTCATGACAAGGTCGAGATAGCGTTGCCGGTACCGTAATTCGACGTCCGTAAGACCGTGGAACTTTTCTGGAAGCGGGAGAAGGTCTTTTGAGAGAAACGTGAGTTCCTCGGCGTGAATGCTTAACTCTCCAGTGCGGGTGCGAAACAGGTACCCGCGCACCCCAATGTGATCTCCCAGGTCGAGAAGTTTCCACAACTCGAAGCCAGGTTCGCCGATCGCATCTTTCTTTACATAAATCTGGAGCCGCTGGCCGCCCTGCTGCAGGTGCGCGAACCCCGCCTTGCCCATCAAGCGAATCGCCATGATGCGTCCAGCGACCCGCACTTCGACACGGGGTGCCTCCAGTTGCTCGGATGTGTGGACGGTATATTCAGCAAGAATCTGCCCCACGGTGTGGGTGTAATCAAACTTTCTTGGATAGGTGGGATGGCCGAGCGCTCCAATCTTCTTAAGCTTCTCGCGCCGTATTTCGTAAATATCTTCGTCGAGTGACAATCAATGTCCTTCAGTTCGGAGTAATCTCTTCGGGGTAAGCTTTCGATTATAGACAACAATCGCCGACGACAATCGCCGACGACAATCGCGGACAACAATTGCGGACAACAATCGTATGAGGAGGGTTCGTTTGACTCGAAGATGGAACGGTTCATTTCAATATCTGGCTTCTGTTTCGATTTTGATCGCGGGCTGTGCGTGCGGCAGTGCGCAGGAAGCGCCGCGGCATTTCACCTTTGACCCGCAGAAGGCGCAGACCGAAGCCGTCCATTTTCTTGCTGACCTCATCAAGATTGACACCCAGGATCCTCCCGGCAATGAGAGCAAGGTTGCCCACTACATCGAAGGAGTGCTGAAGAGCGAAGGCATCGAGTCCGAACTTCTTGAGCCCGTGCCCGAGCGAGCCAGCATCGTGGCGCGCCTGAAAGGGAGCGGCAAAAAGCGCCCGCTTCTGCTCATGGGGCATGAGGACGTCGTTCCCGTCGATCGCGCCCATTGGACGATCGAGCCCTTCGCCGCAATCGAACGCGATGGCTTGATCTACGGACGCGGCGCTTCCGACGACAAGGCGATGGTAGCTGCAAATCTTGAAGTTTTTCTGCTGCTCAAGCGCCAAAAAATCCCGCTTGATCGTGACGTTATTTTTCTTTCTGAAGCCAGTGAAGAAATGTCCTCGACAGCCGGCATGGCGGCGATCGTGGAGAAATACTGGGACAAGATCGATTGCGAGTTTGCGCTCAACGAAGGGGGAGGATCGCTTCTCGAAAACGGAAAAGTAAAATATTTCGGCGTGGCCACAGCCGAAAAGCTACCGCGTGGAGCCCGGCTGGAGGCAACGGGCAGCAGCGGCCACGGGTCCGTGCCGCGCGTGGATAACGCCGTCATCCACCTCGCTGCCGCTGTCGCCAAGGCCGGAACCTGGGACACTCCTGCGCGTTTGAATGAGACGACGCAGGCTTTTTTCGAGCGACTGGCCGCAATCTCGCCTCCGCAGGAGGCTTCCCTCTATCGCAATATTCTCGATCCCAAGGTGCAGGAGGAGATGAAGCACAAAAAGCCGCAGTACTACTCGATGGTGCGAACCTCGGTTGTCCCGACCATCTTGAAGGCGGGATACAAATCCAATGTCATTCCGCCGACCGCGGAGGCGACGCTCGATATCCGCGCATTGCCGGACGAAGATCTCGAAAAATTCCGCGAGATGCTGACGAGCTTGATCAACGACCCACAGGTGAAAGTAGTTGCTGAAGACACCAAAAATTCCATGCCGCCTTCGTCACCGAGCAAGCTTGGAACAGAAATGTTCGCGGCGCTCGAACGAGCTCAAAAAGAAGTGAGTCCTGACGCCATAACGCTACCGATCATGACGACCGGGGCGACCGATTCTTCGTTTCTCCGCGCCAAGGGAGTGCAGGCTTACGGCATCGGTTTGCCGAAGACGGACGCGGAGAATCGCGGCGTACACGGCAACGATGAGAGCATCGAGGTCAATCAACTCGGCGTGTTTGTCCGGTATATCTTCGCCGCAGTGACCGACGTAGCGGGACGTCGCTAGCGAAGTAGCACGCTCTCAATCGCCGAACCGTTCGGCAGCGCGGGCTTTCGCCTTGGCCGCCTCTTCCTCCCGATTTTTGGGTGGGGCGTTCGTGTCGAGCGAATGGAGCAGCCGCGATGAAATACCAGCAATCTCGTCGATCGCCGCCAAAAATGCCTCTTCATTGGCCTTCGAAGGTTTATTGAAGCCGGTAATCTTGCGGACAAATTGCAGCGAGGCTGCCTGCACCTCGTCATTCGTAACCGGCGGATCGAAATTAAACAGAGTTTTGATGTTTCGGCACATAGCCGCTCCTGACTTGGTTTTCCCTCATTTTCTCATGCCAAGGTATTGCAATGAGATGCGGCGAACTGATGCAGTCACGTCTGTACCGTGGTACATTAATACCATGGTAGACGATGCCAGGCTGATGGTAGAACGTGTGCAAACCGGGGTCCGAATCGAAAAGCGGCTGCTCAAAGTCCTGAAAGCCCTGGCCGACTACAACGATATGTCGGTCGGCGATCTGCTGGAAGGAATTGTTCTCCACGCCTTCGACGGCAAGGCCGCTTTCAGTCCGGCATCACTTCAACGGATTCGCGATCTCAAGAAAGTTTACGATCTCGACCTCGATTCCAGCTCGAGTCACCGCCTGACGGAGATCACGCCGCGCAGTAACGCGAAAGGCGGCCATCCTAAATCCAACAAACCATCAAAACGCCAATGACGACGGACCTAATCGAACAATTCGAATCCCTGGCAATTCCACCGGAGTCGTTTCACCATGCCGACCATATTCGATTGGCCTTCGAATATCTCGCTCAATACCCGCCGCTGGAAGCGCTTTCGCGGTTCTGCCAGGCGTTGAAAAAGTTCGCTGCCGCCCATGGCAAGGCGAATCTCTATCACGAGACCATCACCTGCGCGTATCTATATTTGATTCGTGAACGCATGGCTCGCGAGGAAAAGCGGATGACCTGGCAGGCGTTCTCTCAGCAAAACCCCGACCTCTTTGTCTGGAAGGGCGGCATCCTGGATGACCTCTATCAGCCTGAAACCCTCAAGTCCGAACTCGCCCGCCATACTTTTGTCTTGCCCGATCGCGCTCGATAGATCTCGTCCCGAACACTCCCTGCTTCTTGAAGCGCCGCCGCTTCGGCGTTAGTATGACGATTCGTTCTATTCAAAGTTTTTAGAGGTTGCATGCCGCAAAATTACGTTCCTGTTTTCTTGTTTCTCGCCGTAGTCGGAACCATGATTCCGGCGACGTTGTTGATAGCAAGGCTCGTCCGTACGCAAAAGCCGACGCGGGAAAAGCTGCTGCCGTACGAATGCGGAATTGACCCGTATGACAACCCGCGCGGCCGCTACACGGTTCGCTATTACATTGTGGCGATCCTGTTTGTCATTTTCGACGTGGAGACAATCTTCCTTTTTCCTTGGGCCGTGAAGTTCAAGGCGCTAGGGGGTTTTGGCCTGATTGAGATGCTGGTATTTCTGGGCGTCCTGATTGTGGGCTATGTCTGGGTTTGGAAACGAGGCGCTTTGGAATGGGTATAAATTCAGCGGTTCCGAATCCCGCAAACCTCGGCGTCGCGTCGGGAGAAGAATCGTTCAGCGCCAGCCGATGGACCCACGGAAATCTTTTCTTCCCCACGCGTATCGTAGTCAATTCGTTGCGGGTGACGCGGGTGAAGCGCCGCATGTTCAGCCGGAGCGAAGAGAGCATATCTGTGGGGCAGGTAGCGTCGGTAAAAATTTCGACGGGAATTATCTGGTCTGACATTGTGATCGAGTCGACGGGAGGGACCGACCCAATCACCAGTCACGGCCATCGCAAGGCGGACGCAATCCGCATTCGCGACCTGGTAGAAGGCTTCCAGGCCGGGGCACGCCGCTAGTCTTTCGGGAATCAGAACCATTTCGTCGCTGAATTCCGGCCAATGCTCCGCGGACCCATAACCGAACCGTCCAAACTGCTCGACCTATGACTGAAGAAACAAAATCGCCGGTACCGCCTCCCGCACTTAACACAACAGGCGAGGATAATTCCGCAACTAAAGTCGCACCCGTCAACGCTGCAGCCGCTTCTAAGTCAGAAGGCCCTGTGCCGCTTCCATGGGCATCTCCTTTAGTCGAAAAATACCGCAGCCAATACGGTTCGGGTATCGAGGCGCAAACTTACCTCGGGCAGAACTACATTACGGCAGATAGCACGCTCATCCACAACTTCTTGCGTCAACTCCGCGATGATGACCAATTTGATTTTTGCGTCGATATCACGGCCGCTCACTATCCAAAGCGAGAAAAGCAATTCGAGGTGATCTGGATTCTTTATTCCTTCGCTCGAAACGAACGCCTGCGCGTGAAAGTAAAAATCGCAGACGGAGCTTCCATCCCGTCGAGCATTTCAATTTGGCCGACTACCAACTGGCTGGAGAGGGAAGTCTTCGACATGTTTGGCATTCAGTTCGAGGGACATCCAGATCTGAAGCGCATCCTTCTTCCCGACGGATGGAAAGGGCACCCGCTGCGAAAAGATTACGGCATTCTGCAGCAGGACCAGGAGTGGGTGCAGATCAATCTCGGCATCGAGAGCGGACAATGACTCCCTCCGATCAAAGCAGCACGCACGTGCTCGCGAACGCAGCACCGAGCGACGTCAAACCAGGCGATTCCCCAAAGACCTATCTCGATTCGAACGAACTCATTATCAACATGGGCCCGCAACACCCCGCCACGCACGGCGTCCTTCGCGTCATCCTCAAACTTGATGGCGAAAGAGTATTAGGAACTGAGTGCGTGATCGGATACCTGCATCGCGGCGTGGAAAAAATCGCCGAGAACCGCACTTATGCCATGTTCAATCCTTACGTCGATCGTATGGACTACGTGGCCGCGGTTTCAAACGGCCTGGGCTACTGCGAAGCGGTCGAGAAATTATTGAATGTCGAAGCGCCAGCCCGCGCAAAATTCATTCGCGTCATTCTTACGGAGTTGAACCGAATCGCCAGCCACCAGCTATGGCTCGGCACGCACGCCCTCGACATCGGAGCCATGACTCCACTGTTCTACACGTTTCGCGATCGCGAAGAGATTCTGAAGATCTTCGAAAAATATTGCGGAGCCCGTCTCACCACGCACGCCTTTCGCATCGGCGGTTGCCAGTATGAGACCTATGCCGGTTTTGAAAAAGAAGTAAAAAACTTCGTTAAGTTCGTCACTCCGAAGATTGATGAGTACGAAGCTTTGCTGACAAACAATCGCATCTGGATGGAGCGCACAAAAAACGTTGGCGTGATCTCGGGAAAGGATTGCGTTGCGCTGGGAGTAACGGGGCCCGTTCTTCGCGCAAGCGGAGTGAAATGGGATGTCCGCAAAGCCCAGCCCTACGCGGCCTATAGTGAATTCGAGTTCGACATTCCAGTTGGCACCAAGGGCGACACTTACGATCGATACCTGGTGCGCATGGCAGAGATACGCCAGTCCTTGCGAATCATTGAGCAGGCCGTCAACGGTATCCCGGAAGGCCCAATCATGGCCAAGGTGCCGAAAGTGATCAAGCCTCCCATAGGCGAGATTTATCATTCCATCGAATCTCCGAAGGGAGAACTGGGATATTTCATCGTGAGCGACGGCACCACGCAGCCTTATCGCTTGCGCGTGCGTCCTCCGTCTTTCGTAAATCTGCAGGCGCTTGATGTGATGGTGCGCGGCCTGCTCGTTGCCGACGTGGTGGCGGTGATTGGAACCATCGATATTGTGCTGGGCGAGGTTGATCGTTAGAAGTAGAGCGCTAGAAGTTGATCGCTTGAAAAAGATCGCCAGAAAAAGATCGCTAGCAGTTGATTGATCGAGGAAGATCGCGTTAACCGAACTCGAATGCCTGATTTCATCACATCCTATCTCGGCAGCATCCTGACTCCCGGCGAGGCAGGCAACCAGTTCTGGGCGCTCGTTTACGTATTCATTATTTTTGCGGGCGTGTCGGTGGCGGTGATGTCGATGAACTGGCTGGAGCGCAAGGCGCTCGCCCATTTTCAGATTCGCCTTGGGCCGATGCGAACCGGCCCGCACGGCCTGCTTCAGCCGATCGCCGACGCCATCAAGTTGCTGCTGAAGGAAGACCTCATTCCCGCCGGCGCAGATCGATTTGTGTTCTGGGTCGCTCCACTGATCGGCTTGCTCGCAGCTTTCGCCGTCTACACCGTCATTCCTTTCGGACCGTCGCAAGCGGTGAGCGACATGAATATCGGCATCCTCTTCATGCTCGGCGTCTCGTCGCTCGGAGTCCTTGGAGTTGTCGTCGCGGGATGGGCTTCGAATTCCAACTACCCGCTGATTGGCGCATTGCGATCGAGCGCGCAGATGGTTTCTTACGAAGTGGCTATGGGACTCGCCGTGGTGTCGGCGATCCTGATGACGAGCCTGAACGAAACTGGCACCGGCACACTCAGCATGATTGGAATTGTCAGAGCGCAGCAGGAGCAAGGCGTCTGGTTCATCTTTAAATTCTTTCCGCTTGGCCTGATCGCATTCATCATTTTCGCGGTCGCCATGGTCGCCGAAACGAACCGTGCTCCGTTCGATATGGCGGAAGCGGAGTCAGAATTAACCGCTGGATATCACACCGAATACAGCGGATTGCGCTGGTCGCTGTTCATGCTCGCCGAGTATGCGGCCATGATTTCCGTTTCTTCAATTGCCGTGACTCTCTGGCTCGGTGGATGGATGCGCCCGTTCCCAAGGCTTCTCCATGCTCCCGCGTGGGATCTCGTATTCTCGCTTTTTCCCGGCTTAACGTTTTTAGGGTTAGCGTCGATCGCGCTGGTTGGCGTAGTCAGAATGCCGAGACATGCCTTCTTCAAAGTACAGAAGATCGGGTTGGCGGGCTTTTGCGCGGTACTCGGTTTTATTTCCCTACTGCTGCTTTTGATCGCAATTGCCGGCCGTTCCAACAACAACATTGCTTCGAGGCTCAACGAGAGTGTCGGCTACATTTATTGGTTTCTTTTGAAGGTAGCCGTTTTCATGTACCTCTTCATCTGGTATCGCGCGACTTGGCCGCGTTACAGATTTGATCAATTGATGCGAGTGGGATGGAAAGTTTTGTTGCCCATCTCGCTCACCGTGCTCGTGCTTACTGCTATTGTTGGAGTTCTTTTCTCCTAGACACGATGAATTCCGCTCTCAATTCCGGGATCAATGCGACCAACGCGAATATGGCTCCCGTAGGCACGCCATATTTTTTCTACGGTCTCGCGGCACTGGCTCTGGTCAGCGCATTTCTCGTTATTACGCGGCGCAATGTGGTTCACTCCGCGCTCGCTTTGATCGTCACCCTTTTATCGGTGGCGGGACTTTACCTCATGCTCTATGCGCCTTTTGTTGCCGGTGTGCAGATCATCGTTTATGCAGGCGGCGTCATGGTGCTGTTTCTTTTTGTCATCATGCTGGTCAACATCGAGCGCTCCTATAAAGAAAGAAGATTCAGCGGGCTTTTGCCTGTCGGATTGGTAGCGGGGTGCGCATTGTTTGGACTCTTTTTGTTTGCACTCACAAAAGGCCGTTCGCTTTTTCCAGATCGCATGATGCTCCTGCCCGAATCCTCAAACACGCAACAGATTGCCGGGATGCTCTACGGCGATGCCGGAAAGATGGGCCAGTACACATTCGCGTTCGAGATAGCTTCGTTGCTGCTGCTGGTGGCGATTCTGGCGGCGGTGATCATGACGAAGAGGAGGGCATAACGGCTTGGTTCCAATTACTACATTCCACTACCTAGTCGTCGCGGCCGCTCTCTTCGTGATGGGCGTGATCGGGGTGCTCACGCGCCGCAATCTAGTCGTCATCTTGATGTCAATCGAGTTGATCTTGAATGCGGTCAACCTCAACCTCGTCGCTTTTTCGCGGATGTGGGGAAATCTTCACGGGCAAGTGTTTTCAATTTTTATCACCGTCGATGCCGCCGCCGAAGCGGCCGCAGGGCTGGGCATTCTAATTGCTTTCTTCAGAAACAGAGAGACGGTGAACGTTGACGAGATCGACCTGCTGAAGTGGTAAGTGCATGGTAAGTGTAATGACACATGCTATTTCTTAACCACATCTACCTGTTGCCGCTGTTCCCGGCGCTTGGCGCTGCGCTCATGTTCTTTTTTGGGCGGCGGCTGCAAAAGACCGCGGTGGATGCGGTCTGCGTGGGTGCGATTGCCATAACTTTTCTGTTTGCCTGCGCCACGGTGGTTGAATACTCCCGGTTCTCGCATGCAACCGGGCAGCCCTTCGAAAAAATTGTTTATACCTGGCTGGGGAGCGGCGACGCGCAACTCGCTTCGACGTTGAAAGATGGCGCTCACGCACCGTTCAACGCCGATGCCGGTTTCTTTCTCGATCCGCTTTCTTGCGTCTGGCTCCTATTCGTGACCGGAGTCGGTTTGCTGATCCATATTTATTCCACCGGATACATGGAGCACGAGGGCGGCTATTACCGCTTCTTCGGATACATGAACCTGTTCATGTTCTCCATGCTCACGCTGATTCTGGCGAACAATTACATGATGATGTTTGTCGGGTGGGAGGGCGTAGGCCTGAGTTCTTATCTTCTCATCGGTTTTTATTTTCATCGCCATTCCGCATCGACCGCCGCTAACAAGGCGTTCATCGTCAACCGCATTGGAGATGCCGGATTCATTCTGGGTGCACTCACGCTCTTCTGGTATCTCGGGTCTTTCCGCTTCACCGACATCAATGCTCTGGCCCACAGCGGACGCTTCGCCGTTGGTGATCCTGTCTTGAGTGCTGCCGCTTTGCTGCTATTCATCGGGGCCTGCGGAAAGTCTGCGCAACTTCCTCTCTACGTCTGGTTGCCCGACGCCATGGAAGGCCCGACCCCGGTCTCGGCTCTGATTCACGCCGCCACCATGGTCACTGCCGGGGTTTACATTGTGGCGCGCTCGAATGCGATCTTCGTGCTGGCTCCCGGCGCAATGAAAACGGTAGCAATTGTAGGAGCACTGACCGCGGTCTTTGCCGCATCGATGGCGCTTGTGCAGAACGACATCAAACGTGTCCTCGCCTACTCAACCATTTCGCAGCTTGGCTACATGTTTCTGGCGCTCGGGGTTGGAGCATTTGCCGCAGGAGTCTTCCACGTCTTCACCCACGCTTTCTTCAAGGCGCTTCTCTTTCTTGGATCCGGCTCGATTATCCACGCCATGAGCGGTGAACAAGACATGCGCAATATGGGAGGCCTGAGAGAGCGCATTCCGACAACATACTGGACGATGTTCATCGGCACTCTGGCGATCGCCGGAATTTTTCCATTCGCAGGGTTCTTTTCAAAAGACGAAATTCTCTGGCAGACATGGGCCTCTGAGGGCGGCGCGTATCGGATTTTGTGGTTCGTCGGATACGCCACCGCGCTTATGACCGCCTTCTATATGTTCAGGCTGATGTATCTCACGTTTTACAGTCGGGCCCGCATGACCCCGGCGATTCGAGATAAGGTTCACGAGTCGTCAAAGTCAATGACGGTCCCGCTCGTGATTCTTGCGCTCTGCTCGCTCGGTGCAGGTTGGTTGAGTTGGCCACACAGCCTCGGAGGTTCGGCCAGATTCGAGCACTTTCTCGAGCCTGTCTTTGCCCGTGAATCCGTCACTCTCGAGCAGGCGGGGAAGTCGGGTCAATTGGCGGCAGGCGAAAGGGAAGCGCAGCACACTGACAAAACGGAATACCTTCTGATGTTCCTGTCCCTCGCCGCCGCCGCCGCGGGATGGGGAATGGCGCACAACGCCTATCGCAATGCGAGCAAAGGCTACCCCGAGCCCATCGCGCAGAAGTTGCCCCGTTTTCACGCGCTGCTTTATAACAAGTGGTTCGTCGACGAGGGCTATGATTACGTCTTTACTGGCCGAAAGAAGTTGGGCGCTGTGACGCTCGGAGCGATCGGCGCCGGCGATGCCGCTTCGTGGTTCGACGCGAAAATCGTCGACGGAGCGGTTAACGATGTCGGCTGGGTAACGCGAACCACTTCGACGGTTTCGGCCTGGTTCGACAAATGGATCATCGACGGAATTGGCGTAAGAGGCGTGGCATATCTAACCCTCCCATTCGCTTACGTGGCTCGTCTGTTCGAGTGGGGACTTGTGCAGTGGTACGCGCTGGTCATGGTCGCAGGGCTGGTCGGATTTGGGGTGTATTACGTATGGAGATGAGTTTCGAAGTCTGTCGGCAGTTGAGCAAGAAATCGAGTGTCGACATGGTCACTGTGGGGACGGTCCACCCCGCCCGTCCATGCGGGCAAGTCGCCCGCACCCGCACTAGCTTGATTTGTTTCCATTGGAAGCGAATGGCCCGAAGCTGTTTGCTGCGCTAGGTCGTCATAATTTAGATCGTCATAAGTCAGATCGTCATTTATGCAGAGTCACATCTTATCGATCATTCTCTTCACGCCATTGATAGGCGCGCTGTTGCTGCTTTTTGTTCCGAAAGAGAAGACAAATACGATCCGTTGGATGGCCAACATTTTTGCCTTGGTTGGCTTTTTGATTTCACTGCCGCTGGTCCCGATGTTCTGGTGGCAACGATTCGACCCTGGTTTCAAATTCCTCGAAGGCACCCCGAACAACTGGATCCCCTCAATCGGCGCGGGTTACAACCTCGGCATCGACGGCATTTCGTTTCTCCTGATCATGCTTACGACGCTGCTCGGTTGGATCTCGATCCTTTCCTCCTGGACGGCCATTGAGAATCGCGTCAAGGAATATTACGTCTGGTTTCTCGTGTTGCAGACCGGAATGCTTGGCGTGTTCATGGCGCTCGATTTCTTTCTCTTCTTCGTGTTCTGGGAAGCGATGCTGGTTCCGATGTATCTGCTGATCGGAATCTGGGGCGGCCCGCGCAAACTCTACGCAGCTATCAAATTCTTTCTCTACACGTTGTTCGGCTCGGTGTTGGTGTTGTTAGGAATTTTATTTCTCTACTTCCATCATCACACCGTCACCAACGTTTTCACTTTCAGCATTCCGGAGCTGTACAAGACGGCTCCGATGATCCCGTTCAGCACCGCGATCTGGTTGTTTGTGGCGTTCTTCATCGGGTTCGCGATTAAAGTTCCGATGTTCCCGTTTCACACCTGGCTGCCAGACGCCCACGTGGAAGCGCCAACTGCCGGCTCAGTCATTCTTGCCGGAGTTTTGCTGAAGATGGGAACCTACGGTTTCGTGCGATTTTCCCTGCCGTTCTTTCCATCGGTTGTCACTCATCCCAAAGTGCAGGGCTGGGCGATCGGGCTTTCAATTGTCGGCATCATCTACGGAGCTCTGGTATCCCTCGTGCAAAAAGACATGAAGAAGCTGGTGGCGTATTCCTCTGTCAGCCATCTCGGCTTTTGCACTCTGGGAATTTTCGCCTTGAATTCGGTTGGGCTGACAGGCTCTGTCCTTCAGCAGATCAACCACGGCATCTCGACCGGCGCACTCTTCCTTATTGTCGGCATTCTCTACGAACGGCGGCACACGCGTGAGATCTCGGAATTTGGCGGCATCTCTACCGTCATGCCCGTGTACGCAACAATCGCCATGATCATGTTTCTGTCGTCGATGGGACTGCCGTTGCTCAACGGCTTCGTCGGAGAATTCACGATCTTGCAGGGAGCCTTCACCGCAAATTGGAAGTGGGCAGCGTGGGCCATCCCCGGCGTTGTTCTGGCGGCCGCATATTTGCTGTGGCTCTATCAGCGCGTGTTTTTCGGAGCGGTGGCGAACCCCGAGAACGAAAAATTGCAGGACCTCACCCCGCGTGAAATTCTCACCTTTGCCCCGCTGATTATTCTCGCGTTGTGCATAGGCATCTACCCCAAGCCGCTCTTTCAGATTCTCGAAAAGCCGGTGAACGACATCGTGCAAGGGATTCACGACCACTCCGTCCAGAACGCAGCGGCGATGAGTCAATCTTCATCCGGCCAGCCTCGGCCGAGCACGCACGAATCTCCCAACCGCCGTGCCGATGGCGTGAAAGCTGGAGATTAAGTGAAGTTCATTTCACTTACGGAATACAAGTTGATGCTTCCCATGCTGGAGCTTGCAATCTTTGCGCTCGGCATTTTGCTCATCGACCTGATCATCCCAAAAGAATGGAAATGGCTTAATGCCGTCGGAGCATTTGCAGGGTTGGTTTTTGCCGCCGTGTGTGTGTGGCAAATTCAATCCACGCTGCCTGGCGGCGCCGTAGGATTTTCCGGCGCATTGCTGGTCGATCACTTCGCCGTGTTCTTCTGGTATCTGTTTCTCGCCGCAGCGGGCGTCGCCGTCCTGATGTCGGGTCGCTATCTCGATCTCGAAGACGAGCATAGCGGCGAATATTACTCGCTGTTGCTGCTTTCCGTCGTCGGCATGATGTGCATGGCGGCCGGAATCGACGTGGTGCTCATTTTCATTGGTCTCGAATTGATGGCGATCTGCACCTACGTGCTGGTCGGCTTTTTACGCCGCGACCGGCGCTCGAACGAAGCTGCCGTCAAATATTTTCTGCTGGGAGCATTCTCTTCCGGCATCTTCGCCTACGGGCTCTCAATTTTCTACGGCATCGCCGGCAGTACCAATCTGCAGGAAATCCACCGCTCCATCCTCGGCCAGAATCCGCGAAACCCGGTAATCATCGTCGCGTTGCTCACAACCATGACCGGTCTCCTTTTCAAGATCGCCGCCGTGCCTTTCCATCAATGGGCGCCGGATGCCTATGAGGGGGCGCCCACCAGCATCACCGGCTTTATATCCGTCGCGGTAAAAGCCGCTGCCTGGGCCATGCTGTTGCGCATTCTGGTCTTCGCGCTGTTCCCGCTGCGGTCGGTCTACGCGCCGATCATGGTCGTCGTAGCCATCGCCACCATGACGGGAGCGAACTTCGCAGCCCTCTCGCAGACGAATACAAAACGGCTTCTCGCCTATTCTTCGATTGCGCACGTCGGCTATATGCTGCTGGCGTTGGTTGCGATGGGAACCTCCGAACCGGGCACCCCGGCGTTTAGCGATGGCTTTCAGGGAATCCTGATTTATCTGCTGGTTTACACCTTCATGAATCTGGGTGCGTTTGCCGTGATCACCTCGCTCCGCCAGCGCAAAGTCATAGGCGACGAACTCGACGATATGGCGGGACTCTATCATCGCGCCCCGGTTGAATCCGTTCTGATGCTGCTATTTCTTCTTTCTCTCGCCGGCATCCCGCCCGCCGCGGGCTTTCTCGGCAAGTACTACATCTTTCTGAGCCTGGTAGAGAGCCAGCACTACGGACTGGCAGCGCTCGGAGTTATCTATTCCTTGTTAGGCCTCTACTACTACTTGAAAATTGCAAATGCGATGTTGATGCGGGATTCGAAAGAGACGAAGCGTCTCTCTGTCAGCATTGGGATGCGCTTTGCGGTGGGAATTACGGCGCTCGCCACCATCGTAATCGGCGTCTACCCCGAGCCATTCATTCAGGGAGTCAACCGCTCTCTGCCTACGTGGGCAAAACAGAGGGCGGAGACCGTCCGCCAGTGATCCCACATGCCTGATTTACAATTTCTCGCATGACGCAAGCACCCGATCAATCTCCCAAAAAAGATGGAGGGGTATCTTTCGTCCGCTACTCGGAGATCGGTTTCATCATCCCGGCTTCGGTGCTCCTTGGGTTGGTGCTCGGGAAACTTGCCGACCACTGGCTGCACACCCGTTGGCTTTATCTCGTTGGACTTTTAGTCGGCGCGGTGATTGGATTCTGGCAGATGATTCGCATGGCCATCGGCGCCTTCAACGACAAAGGCGACAAGAATAGCGATGAGTGAGCCCGGCGATCAGGTCCCGGCCAACGCTGAACCTGCGCCGGATCCGAGCTCAATTTCTTCAAACGTTTTCTCCGACATCGAGACCGCGTCAGACACCGATGGCACATCGTTTGAGCGCATCATCCCCCGGTTATTAAAGAGCATTGCCATCTTGGGCGTTCTTTTCCTTGGCCCGATATTCTTTTCTTACGGCTGGCTCGGCGCGATCGGCTTCACTTCAGGGGCCGCACTTTCCTACATCAATTTCCGATCGCTTTCGCAAGGCGTGGAAGGCCTCGCAGCCCGGGTTGTCGACCAGCACAGCTCCGAGAAGGGCGGTCGCATCATCATGCGGTTCGTCCTTCGTTATCTGTTGGTTGGAGTGGTTGCCTATGCTATATTTAAAGGTTCAACGCAAGCGTTCCGCGGTTTTTTGTGGGGATTGTGTGTGCCAGCGGGATCGTTGATGGTGGAAGCGGTCTGGCAAGGGTTTAAAGGTTTCCGTAACGAGCCCAAGTCTAACTAAAGTTCTCATTTACACCGCAATTTTCAGAGTCGCCAAAACTTACTCATGGAACAACTCGCATTCACGGCAATCTTAAATCGTCTGCTCGGCGGCCCGATCACGGCTCTGCTGGAGGCGATGCACATTCACGTCAAGCATCGCAACGCGCCAATCTCAAACAGCTTCGCAATGGAAATACTCGTGGCGCTTCTCCTCATCGCTTTTTTCGCTCTAGTGCGGATGAAGCTTTCGGTGGAACGTCCGGGCGGTTTGCAGCACACCATGGAGGCGATCCACTCGGGAATTGCCGATCTGGCCGCCGACACCATTCCCGACCACTCGGATCGCTATGTTTCGTACCTCACGGTGCTGGCACTCTTCATCCTGATTGGAAATTTGATCGGACTAGTACCCGGCCTCGAGTCACCAACCGCAGTTCCGGTCGTGCCGCTCGGATGCGCACTGTTTACCTGGTTCTACTACCACTTCCACGGGATCAGAACAAACGGGCCGGGCTACATCAAGCATTTCATCGGTCCGCAGGATAAAGACATTCCGCTCATCCTGCGCATTTTTCTGCCGGTCTTGATGTTCCCAATTGAAGCCTTCAGTCATCTCGCGCGGGTGATGTCCCTCACCGTTCGTCTCTTCGCCAACATGTTTGCCGGTGAGATGGTCACCTTGGTATTTTTCTCGCTCATCCCGCTTGGCGTGCCGCTTCTGTTCGAAGGCCTGCACATCGGCGTGTCCTTGATCCAGACTTACATTTTTGTCTTGCTAGCCGCGGCTTATATCGGAGAAGCGACCGCGCACGCTCACTAACGACTTTCACCATGCCTTCAGCGTGAGGGCGCCGGCTCATAGAGCACGACGTCAACCACCCCCTGGCGGCGACTCATACAAGGAGAAACAATGCGTAAATTTGTACTACTGATGTTCGTTCTGATGATTGCGTCGGTGATGGCAGTGCCGGCGTTCGCGCAGACTACTGCAAACGGAGCCCCGGCTTCGACCACCAATTGGGTGGCGTTGACCGCAGGCTTCGCCATCGCGCTCGCGGCAGGCCTGGCAGCTCAAGGGCAGGGCAAAGTCGCTGCGGCGGCTTGCGAAGCACTTGGACGCAACCCGGCGGCTCGTCCCGGCATTCAGCTGGCTATGCTTCTGGGCTTGGCCTTTATCGAGTCGCTGGTGCTGTTTACCTTCGTTATGATCTTCCTGAAGGTGCAGTAGTCAGGCGCACGAAAACCTAACGCGAACTAGAATTATTGAAATCGAAAAAGCTCCTGCCATAAGCAGGGGCTTTTTTATGTAGCCACGCGTTTCCCCCCGTGTTCTCTGTGCCCTCTGTGGTTTACGCCGTTGACGTTTCCCCCCGTGTTCTCTGTGCCCTCTGTGGTTTACGCCGTTGACGTTTCCCCCCCCGTGATCTCTGTGCCCTCTGTGGTTTACGCCGTTGACGTTTCCCCCCGTGTTCTCTGTGCCCTCTGTGGTTTACGCCGTTGACGTTTCCCCCCGTGTTCTCTGTGCCCTCTGTGGTTTAC
>JBBRNA010000025.1:0-67938 GCA_038230575.1 Terriglobales bacterium
CTTTACGTAGAACTTCACAACATTATGCCCTTCAATCCAAAACTAATTACGGCCCACATTGGCCTGCGGGCGAACGAGGCCCTCGGAGCCCAGGAGTGGGCTGACGGACGGACTTGGCGCAGTAAGAAGCTGAGTGCGAGCCTTCTTGACAGATAACTAACAGGTCGGCGGTCTCTAGGCCGCCGACTGTTCTTGATTGTGGGGACGCCCATGCAGAAGCAAAGAGCAGAAGGACAACAATTGAATCCCGAACGATTGAATGACGACGGGCAGGTCGCGGGGCACGCGGAACTAGGCACTGCCTCGGCCGCAGAATCCCACTGGATTACATCCTCCGAAGCGGCCGCTTATCTAAAAGTAAAAGTACGGACACTTCTGTTGTGGGTAAGGCAGGGCCGAGTTCCGGCGTTCGCACTCAGTGGCACCAAGCGACGAGTGTGGCGCTTTCGCAAACAAGACCTCGATGCCGTGTTGCTGTCGCGGCCCGTGATAGTCTCGGGATCGCCAGCCGTAGCCACAGAAAGGCGTGGCGTTTGAAGCGAGCACGGAAACCAAAGGCAGTTCGGAACGAGGCGCGAGGAACTTGGATATTTTTCCCAGTCCTCGACGGAAGGAGGACTTCTCGAAAGTTGGGGACCTTCAAGGAATTAACGCAAGAGCAGGCCGATCGCAGGGCGGATGAGATGATGAGGAGTCTTAGGCTACGGACCGAGCGAAACTCACCGACTGTGCGATCGGTGGTAGAGCAGTTCAGAATCGAGAAATTGCAGAAACTCCGACACAGCACGCAGAGAGTCGCCGAGCTGTGGTTAAAAAAATATGTCTTGGGGAAGTGGGGCTCAATGTTGATAAACGATTTGCAGCCACGTCCAGTAGAACTGTGGTTGGACTCTTTACCTCTCGCTCCCAAACACGTGGGCATTTACGGGAACTTCTACATCGTCTTGTAGACTACGCAATGTGGTGTGGGGCTATTCCAGTTGGAAGTAACCCCATATCGTTGGTTACGGTGCGAGGTTCCTCAAAACGAAGAAAACAGCCTCGGAATCTCACCGTAAATGAGTTTCACCAGCTGTCGAAACATCTGGCGGAGCCTTTCAAGACCATGGTGCTTATTCAACTTTGCTTAGGTCTACGGGTATCCGAACTGCTCGCTCTTCGATGGAGTGACGTGGACTGGATCGGGGCAAAGCTGAAAGTTGAACATGGAATCGTAAATCAGCGTCTGGATTCGGTGAAGACAGAGAGCTCACGTAAGACTATGGCGCTAGCTCCGCAACTTGTTGCAGTTCTTTCCGCTTGGAAACAGGTAACCGAGTTTGGAGGCGCTGATGATTGGCTCTTTCCGTCGCCGGTGAAACTCGGGCGATTGCCGTATTCGTACACCGGCTACTGGAGGGCGATACAAAGTGCATGTGCAGCAGCTGGGTTAGAGCGTCTCGGTACTCACAGCTTCCGGCACACATATCGATCATGGCTCGACGCTGTCGGGACCGCCATCACGGTGCAGCAACGGTTGATGCGACACAGTGACATCCAGACCACCATCAACATCTACGGGGACGTGGTGACGGATGAAATGCAACAGGCAGGGTCAAAAGTCGCAGCAATCGCATTTGATTCTGATTCCAAACTGATTCCATCAGCGGTAAGCCATTGAAAGAATGGCTCCTCAGGTAGGACTCGAACCTACAACCCTCCGGTTAACAGCCGGATGCTCTGCCATTGAGCTACTGAGGAGTGGGAGCACGCCAGGAGCGCGCTTGGCTTGACTACAAAATCATATCAGAGGCGCGAGTGATTGGAAAACCTGGCAGATTACTGGCTTTCCTAAACGAAGCTGAAACCTAGCCCAGTCTCAAAATTCGGCCAAAGGTTGTGCCTTCGCGGTTTCTGCTAACCTAAACTTTGTTGTTGTATTCACGAAATCAAAAGATCGATCTGTGAGGTTTGATATGGGAGGTTCACGCTTGTCGATCCTGTTCTTCGGCCTGTTTATTTCTGTCTGTGCGCTGGCGCTGGCGAAGGATTCTGCGGCCGCTGAAGGCAATGCTGCTGAAGCGAGTGCGCCTGCGACTTCGTCCGTTCTCCCAAAGGCGAAAGTGGCTCCGGTCGAAGACACGGTGCAGGGTCACAAAATCGTCGATCCCTATCGCTATTTAGAAAACGCCAACGACCCAGACACCAAGCAATATGTTGAGCAGGAACTAAGCTATACCCGCTCGATCCTCGACCCGCTGCCTGGGCGCGACAAAATCAATGCTCGGCTATCTCAGTTACTGGTAATCGGGACCGTGGGCACTCCGCAGGTTGGCGGAAGATATTATTTTCATACCCGGCGGGAGGGAACGCAGAACCAGCCCGTGCTTCTTGTTCGCGATAGCCTTGAAGGTGAAGACCGAGTTCTTGTTGACGTCAACAAGTTGTCGTCCGACGGCACCGTCGCCCTCGACTGGTGGTACACGGCGGAAGATGGAAAGTATGTCGCCTATGGCACCTCGAATAGCGGGTCGGAGGAGAGCACGCTTCGCCTCGTGGAATCCGCGACTGGCAAGGTTTTACCGGATGCCATCGAGCGCACGCGATTTGCAAGCGTTGCGTGGTTAAAGGATAGTTCCGCGTTCTATTACACTCGCCATCCCAAAAAAGGTGATGTGCCGGCGGGCGAAGAGGTCTATCACGTCAAGGTTTTCTTCCACCGGATCGGAAGCGACCCTGCCAAAGATCCCCTGATTTTCGATGAGCGAGAAAATCCGCAGGATATTCCGAATGTCACGATCTCAGAAGACGATCGCTGGTTGCTGATCAACGTCGAGCATGGCTGGACGAAAACGGAGATGTATCTACAGAACCTTCAGGCGAAAACGCCACCCGTAAAAATCACGACCGGCAAAGACTTTCTGTACGGCGGAGATTTTTACCAGGGCAAGCTCTACATCACCACCAATGAAGACGCGCCGCACTATCGCGTGTTTGTCACCGATGCGACGAAGGCCGCCCGCGAAAATTGGAAGGAAATCATCCCGGCGACCGACGCCATCTTGCAGAACGCCAGCGTCACCGGAGGAAAACTGCTGACGCAGTATGAGCACAACGCCACGTCCGAATTGCAACTTTTCACCCTCGAAGGCAAGAGGGTCGGCGATATCTCGCTGCCCGCGATCGGAGACGTGTTCAGTGCCTCCGGCCGTTACGATCGCAATGAAATATTTTTTGGATTTCAATCCTTCACCGCTCCGCCCAGCATTTATCGCGTCGATCTGGATGACCGGAAAAGTACGATGTGGGCCAAGGTTGATGCCGCCTCGATCGATCCCGCCTCCTACGACGTGCAGCAGGTTTGGTACAACTCGAAAGATGGCACCAAGGTTCCGATGTTTGTCGTCAGCAAGAAGGGAATCGAGAAAAGCGGCAAGAATCCGACGTTGTTGACTGGCTACGGCGGGTTCAATATCTCGCTGAAACCGGCCTTCAACCGCAGCATGTATCTGTGGATGGAGCACGGCGGCATTTACGCCGTCGCCAACCTGCGTGGCGGATCGGAATTCGGTGAAGACTGGCATCGCGCTGGCATGCTCGAAAAGAAACAGAATGTTTTCGACGACTTCATCGCCGCCGGCGAATACCTGATCGCGCAAAAGTATACCGACAAGGATCATCTCGCCATCCAGGGCGGCTCTAACGGAGGCTTGCTTATGGGTGCGATGATCACGCAGCGTCCTGACCTGTTTCGTGCCGTGGTTTGTGCCGTGCCCCTACTCGACATGCTGCGCTACCAAAATTTCCAGATCGCGAAATTGTGGATTCCGGAATACGGCTCGGCCGAAGATGCCAAACAGTTCGATACTCTTTATGCGTACTCGCCCTACCATCATGTGAAGAAAGGGCAGGAATATCCGGCGATTTTATTTTTGACGGGAGATACCGACACGCGCGTCGACCCCATGCACGCGAAAAAGATGGCCGCCCTGATGCAAGCCGAAGCCAAGAATGGAGACAGCAAAGAAAGGCCGATCCTGCTGCGTATCGAGACGAAAGCCGGCCATGGTCAAGGCAAGCCCGTCACCAAGCAGATCGAAGAGGCGACGGATATGTACTCGTTTCTATTCTGGCAGCTGGGGGTCAAACCGTAAGGCCCTGGAACTTTGAATTAAAGAGGAGCAATTCAGGTCTTCTGGCGGATATAAAAACGCTCCGATTGCAGAAAAACTCCGACCATGCGTCCAAATAGAGCAAAGCTTGAGCCGGGCTGCTAATCGCCCGCAGAAAGCGGAAGAAGCAGCCCCAAGTCACGCGCGCCAGCGCTGTGTTTAAATGTATCTGTGCCTGACCCAAAGATCCGCGTCCTCGTCGCAAAGCCTGGCCTCGATGGTCACGACCGCGGCGCCAAGGTAATCGCTCGTGCCCTGCGGGACGCCGGCATGGAGGTCATCTATACCGGACTCCGTCAAACGCCGGAAATGATCGTAAGCGCCTCATTACAGGAAGATGTCCAGGTCATAGGCCTGTCGATTCTCTCGGGCGCGCACAACGCTATTGTCCCCCGCGTGATGGATCTTCTCAAGCAAAACAAAATGGATGACGTCCTCGTGCTGGTGGGGGGGATTATCCCCGATCAAGATATCGAGGGGCTCAAGAAAATCGGAGTCGCGGGGATCTTTCAGCCCGGCACTTCTATGGATAACATCGTCAAATTTATTCGCGAGCACGCCAAACCGCACGACGTCTCAACTGTTTAAATAATTCCTATGTGTGGGAGCGGGCGACCCGGCCGCTCTGGACCGGCGAGTCGCCCGTCCCGACACTAAAATCCTGCGTCTTCCTTAAACTTTCGCCAACTCACCTTCGTCACCATCGATAATTCGTCAAAGTCGTACAATCGGGTCATGGAGCGCAAGATTTTTTGGTTCTCCTTTACCGTGCTCGGCATTCTTGCCGATGTCGTGTTGCCGCTCTGGTGGGCGCTGCTTGCCACCATCCCGCTCTGCTTTCTTTCCTGGTGGATCGCTTACCGCAGTGGTTGGTTCGATTAAATTTGGCTTTTCCTGCGGCATTGGTTGACGACAACAATCCAAGTGCGTCTAACCCAAGTCACAATTGCGATTCGCCTTTCGGACGCAGCTCTTCCATGACGCTTTGCATCAGTTCTTTTGCGTCAGTCAGATTTTTCATGATGAGCTGGATGTCCATAACCGGCTTGCCCGGCCAGCGCTCGCTCTGGCAGTAGACGCCGTGCTGTCCGACGAGGGCCATCGCGTCGGTCACGAGATCCATGGTCACGGCGAGGCGCCCGCGAGGAATGCCCATGCGCAGTTCAAAATGTTCGAGCTCTTCCTGCTTTTCGTTAAAGATGGCCATCGGATAATTGTAATTGCGAGGTAGGTATAATTCGTTGTAGCGCTCGGCTCTCAGCTACCAGCTATTCGCTCTTAGCTCTCAGGCATTAAAAGCGCAAAAGTTCTAAGGAGAGAAAAATCATGAAGAAGAGAATCGTCCTGATTACAAGCCTATTTTTTGCGATGGCGACACTGGCCTCCGCTCAGACGAGCATGCCGAAAGATAAGTCGCAACGCCCCAGCCCCGCAGCCAGTGCCGAATGCAAATTCTCTGACGGCAAAACGATAAAGACCGACTATTCGAGTCCACGAGCCAAAGGCCGAAAGGTTTTCGGTAGCACCAGCGACAAAGCTGTCGTTCCTTACGGGGAAGTTTGGCGCACCGGAGCGAACGATGCCACAACCTTTGTCACTGACACAAGCGTCAATATCGGTGGAAAGTCGATCCCCGCCGGCAGCTACACGCTATTCAGTGTTCCTGACTCCAGTAAATGGATGCTGATCGTCAGCAAAAAGACGGGCGAATGGGGTATTCCGTACAAGTACGAATCCGACGAACTGGGACGCTTTGACATGCAAGTCGCCAAGACGACCTCGCCGGTAGAAAATTTCACCATTTCCTATGACCCGGGCGGAAGCAAATGCACCATGCACCTGGAATGGGAGAACACCCGCGCCAGCATCGACATCAGCGAAAAATAACCGCCACGCGTAGAGACGGGGCTTGCCCCGTCTCTCTTAACCTCTCACTTGCTCTAAACGAAGACCCTCGCTTCACGTGCCTGAAACTGCCGCGGCGCTATACTTGTAAACATGCGTCCCATGCTGCGCTTTCTCTGGAATGCCACTCGCGGCCACAGAATCACTCCCTGGCGCAGTCCGTACCTCTTGTGGCGCATGGAGACGTTCACCGGCATCAAGATGACGCAAATCGGCTTCGTGGAATTCTGGGAATTTATGTGGATGGAGCGCGCCAGCCTATGGCGCTTTTTAAAATGGACGGCCGAAATGGATCACTACATTCATCCCAAAACTAAGAATTCTTGAAACGGCGATTGGACGAAAAAGGGGAGCTTTTTCAAGACCTTCGCTTTCCCCGGTGATCCTCTGTGCCCTCTATGGTTTCCGCTATCTCCTGCGTGCGTCACAGATCAAGCTACCCTTCCAACACCACAGTCACCTCGCTACCCTTGCCTGCTCCCATTACCTGAAAGGCCGAGCCGCGATTGGTTGCAACTTCCAGAAATCCCATGCTGCCAATGATGGCAAACACTTCGCCGGGAGTTCCTTCCGCATAGTTCGTACACATCCTTGTCGCCTGCGCTTTAGTCCCAATTGAAATCTTGAAAGCGGGCGGAGTGGCGGCGAAGAGTCGGGGCGCATCTTTCTGCGTAATGTTGGTGACGAGGTTGCCGAAGCGGTCGACTTTCAGCACCACCCCTCTCAGAGTTCGTTCATCGACGGGTTTTGGGCGCGGTGACGCGAATCGAACATAGTCCGTTACTTCGTCGCCGAAGCGGTCCGCGGCCAGTCCCTTTGCCAGGTTCGCAGCGACCGGAGCAAAAATATCCCGAGCGTGAAAAGTATTGCTCCGCGGCTCGCGGAAATAATGTTCGGCCGTGATGTGGCGAACCGACTTCCGCTCTTCGCGATCGTAGACGAGCGACAACACTCCATTGTCGGGAGCAACAAAGATGTGCCGGTCAGCAGTCAAAATGATCGGTCTGCGCGCTGTTCCTACTCCCGGATCGACGATCACCATGTGCACCGTCTCGGAAGGGAAGTAGGAGTACGCCTGCGAGATCGTAAGCGCGCCATCAAGAATGTCGAAGGGTTGCACTGCATGGCTAATGTCGACGATCTGCGCTTCGGGAGCGATATCGAGAATGACGCCCTTCATCGCGCCCACAAAATGGTCGTTGACGCCAAAATCTGTCGTTAGGGTAATGATCGGAATACGTGACAACTAAATACCTCGTTAAGCTGGAATTAAGGGCTCCACGAAGTATGGGACGTTGCTGGAGTGCTCGTCAAGACGCCTGAGATCTTCGCGATTCGGCTTCGGTCATCCAACCGCGACGTAGCTTTTCGGCGGGCACGTTCGAGAGGTAGGGCTTGAGGTCGAGAACCGGCGTCCGGTCTAGCATGTCGAGGCCGCGCACGTGCAACGTCGCTCCGTCTCGGCGCTGAAATTCCACGATGGTGAGACCAATTGGATTGGGACGGCGCGGCGATCGAGTCGCAAACACTCCATGCGGGCGATCGTCGATCGGCGGAATTCCGATCAATTCAAAATTTTGTGAGCGATCAAATTCCCACAACACAATGAGATGGGAAAAGCCTTCGATGTCAGTGAGCCCAAGCTCAAATTCCGGCAGGATTTCGAGCAAACCCTCAGCTTCATGTTTGACGCCGAAACCTTTTGGAATTTCCCTGCTAGTCTTATAGGGACTACTTACAAAGCCGATCGGTCGCGGGGTAAACATCTCCGAGGTTCGTGCCTTTCGATTGCTTGATTGCGACTTGATCGCAGTAGGATGACGAAGCCCGCAAACCTGTTCGACCTAGTCGACGGAGATATTTCCCGAGCCGGTGTGAACAGAGACCGTTGGGCCGCCGCCGCGCACCTTCCCGACCACGCTCTTCTTTGATTCCTGAACGCGGCCTTGCACGGTCGTAGCGACTGGATGCCCCATCGTCACACTACCTGAACTTGACGAAACATCGACATCAAAAGCAGCTTCGGAGGGCACACGCAAATTCACGTTGCCCGAGCCGGTCCGCACGTTCCACATATTTTTTGGCGAGCCGTTGGCGTGAATGTCTCCGCTTCCAGCCTCAGCGTGAAATCCTCCGTCAATCCCGTCCACCGTGATATTGCCGGAGCCGGTGCGGATTTCGACGTCCCCTGCGCCTTTCTCTTCAATCTGGATATCCCCACTTCCGGCTTTTATCCTCGCCGGTCCGGCAAGATCGCGCCCGCTCACATTGCCCGATCCGGTCTGAAAGCGCATTTCGCCAGCAAGGCTTGAGAGTTTCAAATCGCCTGAACCGCTCTCCAGGTCGACGTTTCCTTTAATACCATCAACCTGCTGGTCGCCGCTGCCCGTGTGCGTGCGAATCGTGGTTTCTTTCGGAACGGTAATTTCGTAGTCGATTGAAATGTTGTTCATGTTGACGTAGTCGATGCGAATACCATTCCCGTTCTGCTTGATCGGCGGATTGTTCTGCAGTTCCTGAACTTCGGCCTTGTGGTCTCCGCCAAACCAGGAATTGCCGGAGTGAATCCTCGCGTGAATTGAGACCGTGTTGCCGCTCCCCGGGCGAACGATGATGTCTCCTGACTTGGTCAGGACTTCGAGGTTGACAGGACCGTTGACTTGGAACGAACGATCGAACGACCCTATTTCGGAGGCGAAGCCTGCGATCGAAAAGATGAGTAGGCAGGTGATGGTCAGAGCCGTGAACAGCGCGAGGCGCCGAGCAACAAGCCTAGACACTCTCTGACTCCTGCCCTCAGCCCCTGAAGGGGCATTAGATTCTGTGCAGGCGGTATCGCTAAAGCGATACCCTGATACGAAGCCATCCTCCCTCGGTCCGAAACTCTTTGTCGCAGTAGAAATAGTCATAAATCCCCCGAACTCCTTTCAGAAAAAAGCTGCTTTTCGCTAAAGCCACCTCATAGTGCGAACAGCGAACGACTCAACCCGCGATGTCAGAACCCAAGCGAGAAGTGCAAGGCCAGTAGCTAATAGCTGAAAGCCAATAGCTGCCCTACTGCAACACGACCTGGTCGCCTTCTTTTAATCCCTGCAGCAATTCCGTCTTTGCGCCGTTGGAGATGCCGATGTTCACTGCCAATTTCTTCTTACCGTCTTTCACTTTCGAATCCGGCACCTCGACGGAAGCCTTCTTGTCTTTGTCGTAGATGATCGAGCCTTCCGGAATCTGAAGGACATTCTTGTGCTCTTCCAGAATGATCTCGGCATTCGCCGTCATCATGGCTTTCAGCACGCCTTCCGGGTTGTTGATCGATACCCGTACTTCGAACGTTGTTACGTTATCTTTTTCGACGCCCATCGGCGAAATCTTGGTGACTTTGCCGGTGAAGGTTTTGTCTTTGAAAGATTCGACTTTGATTCGCGCCGGCTGCCCCAGGTAAACCTTGCCAATATCGCTCTCGTCTACTTTGCCTTTTACGTAAACTTCGCTGGTATCTCCAAGGGTCATGACCAATGTGGCCGACGAACCCAGCACGAGGATCGAGCTCACCGCATCGCCAATTTCGACATCGCGCGACAAGACGATGCCGTCGAGCGGCGATTCGATCGTTGTGTAACCAAGCTGCTCTTCAAGCTGTTTCAGGTTGGCGCGATCCTGCCCCAGTTGCCCTTCCGCCTGGCCGATCTTGGCCTGCAAAACCTGCAACTGCGCCTTCGAGACGTTCTGCTTGTTCAGCGACATCTCGTAATTCTTTTGCGCGTCATCAAGGGCGGAAGCTGAAACGACTCCATCTTTCGCCATGCCCTGTGCGCGATCATAGGCACGTTTCAACAGCGGTACATCTGGGCCCTGGGCATCGACTTTTGCACGCTCCAGGTCGGCGCGAGAGCCGTTTAAGCTAGCAGTGGAGGCGTCGAGCTGGGCTTTAGCTTGCGCGACGCGAGCTTGGATTTCCTCCCGATCAAGCTCGGCCAACATCTGCCCCTTCTTGATCCGGTCGCCATACTCGACATAGAGCTTCTTCACGATCCCGCTGGCCTTCGACTTGAGTTCGACTTTGGTGATGGGCTCAATCTTGCCTGTCGCGACCACGCTTTTCGCCAGATCTCCGCGCTCGACTTTCGCGAGCTTCGAAGGATCGATTTTCGTTCCCCCGCTGGTGGCGGCAATCAACGCGCCAGCAATCGCCAGAACAGCCACGACCCCGATCACGATGTATATGATTTTTCTGCGCCGTTTCTTTTTATTGCCGTTACCTTCCACAACTGCCTCCTGCTTTTAACTGTTTGCCGTTCAGCACTTGATACGCGGAAAATTAGCTTTTAGTTCCTTAAGATTTGCCCACGCGATCGAGATCGAGTTTCCTGGGTTGAATGCTGGAGTTGGTTAGACCGCGATTCTGAGAAAAAGAAAGCCGTCTAAAAATATAGAAACGGGGATTTTGTATGTCCTAATTGTACAGGCCGAACCCGCCGAAAATAAAAGACTAAAGCCTTATGAAAGGCCCTGTGGGGTCCGCTAAGGGTAAACGCTTGGGACGCAATCCCGACATCGTTTATCCCTTTGGAATGTTAGAATTAGACCTTCATGATTGCCCACGTGCCGCTGCAGGTGTTCATTATCCTGCTTCTGGTGGCGGCCAATGCCTTCTTCGCGGCAGCTGAGTTTGCGCTGGTTAGCGTGCGTGAAACTCGCATCCAGCAGCTAATCGAAGCTCATCGCGCCGGAGCGCGTACCGTCCTCAAACTACATCAGCAACTTGGTCGCGTCGTAAATGGCGTGCAACTTGGAATCACCGTCACCAGCCTGACCCTTGGCTGGGTCGGAGAACCGGTTTTGGCCCCGATTTTCACCAGTTGGATTGGTAGCGTCCCACACGCCACGCTCTACGCTCACGGGATTGCGGTGGCTATCTCATTTGTCCTCATCACAAGCCTGCATGTGATTCTGGGCGAACTCGTTCCCAAGTCACTCGCGCTACAGCGCGCCGAGCGGGTTGCTCTTGCAGTCGCGGCCCCTATGGATGTCTTCTTGACCCTGAGTGCCCCGCTTACCGTTGGAATGAGCCGGGCCGCGAGTTTTGTTCTGAGCGCTTTTGGCACGAAAGAGATTCGACATGGTTCGGTGCATTCACCGGATGAACTAAAACTCATCATCAGCGCCGCCCATCACTCCGCCCAGCTTTCTCCAGCGCAGGAAGAAATGCTGCTGAATGCGCTCGAACTTGATAACATCACCGCCCGCCAGGTCATGGTGCCGCGCACCCGAATTTTTTCTCTGGCTTCTGACCTCAATCTGGATGAGGCCCTTTCGCGCGTAGTCGAGGATCAGCATTCGAGGATCCCGATTTACGATCCGCAGCGCGGTCCCGAACATATCGTCGGCGTTCTTTACGCCAAGGATTTAATGCGATGGATGCGGCTGCGATTGAGCCTCACGTCTGCTCCTCCCGCCGCGATGCGCGTTTCAATGATGACGATCGGTCACATCATGCACGACGTTTTGGTGGTTCCAGAAACCAAGTCGCTGCTCGACATGCTAAGCGAGTTTCAGCAACGGAAGCGTCATCTGGCAGTGGTCGTCGACGAATTTGGCTCAACCGCCGGAGTGATTACGGTGGAAGACGTTCTCGAACAACTCGTAGGCGAGCTCGAAGACGAGTTCGACGTTGCCGCGTCACAGTCAGCGGTCACTGACGCAAATGCGCCGATCGTCCTTGATGGAGCCGTTAACATACGCGATCTGGAAACTCAGTATGAGTTGAGGCTTCCTCAAGATGAAGGCTTCGAGACCCTTGCCGGATTTCTGCTCTCACGGCTACAGAAGTTACCCTCGGCAGGAGAATCCTTCGACTACGAAAGTCGCCGCTTCACGGTGGAGAAAATGGAAGGCCACCGCATAGCCACGGTGAGAATTGAACCCACGCCGGCTCCACCACTGCCAGCGCAGACCCAGACAGGCACGGCCGCCACTATGCACCATGCCGGAGATTAGCTGACCCTCTCGCCGATTCTGAGAGTTACGATATTCGCGAAGAATAAAACCGGAGAAGTTTTGTTGCGCAGCGCTCTGGACGAGACAAGATGCAAGCGGCTTTTTAGACGCTGAGAGACTCAGGATTAATAGGGAATGTTTCGCTACATCATTTCGCGAGTCCTATACACGCTGCCGGTGATCTGGCTGGTGGTCTCGACCGTTTTCCTGCTCATTCACTTTGTGCCCGGAGACCCTATCCAGCAGATGCTAGGCGAGGGCGCCCCTGCCGGCGACCTTCAAGTTGCTCGTCATGCATATGGCCTAGACGTCCCGCTGGGCCAGCAGTACCTGAATTATTGGAAAGGCGTGTTACACGGCGACCTCGGGAAATCTCTACGTTTCAACCAGGGAGTTACGTCGCTGATCGCGAAACGCTACCCTTTCACGCTCGAGCTGACTCTCGCGTCGTTATTTGTTGCCGTCATTCTCGCGATTCCGGCAGGCGTCCGTTCCGCGCAACGCCGTAACCTCTGGGATGACCGTGCCCTTAGCGTGGTGAGCCTTTTCGGCCTTTCGTTCCCAAACTTCGCCCTCGGCCCGGTGTTGATCTTGTTCTTCGCGGTGAAGCTGGGATGGCTCCCCGTTTCCGGCTCAGGAACGTTCGCGCATCTGGTGCTACCCGCCGTGACCATGGGCAGTGCTTTGGCCGCGATCCTGACCCGTATGGTTCGAACCTCGATGCTGGAAGAGCTAGGCCAGGATTACATTCGAACCGCGCGTGCTAAAGGACTAACCGAGCGAACCGTCGTTTATCGGCACGCTCTGCGCAACGCCATGATCCCGATCCTGACCGTCTTGGGATTGCAATTCGGCGCGTTGCTCGCGGGTGCGATTGTGACCGAAACCATCTTCTCCTGGCCCGGCATTGGACGCCTCACCATCCAAGCCATCGCCAATCGCGACTACTATCTCGTGCAGGGATGCATTCTCGCGATTGGATTGACTTATGTGGCGGTGAACTTTTTGACTGACCTGCTGTATTCCGCGGTAAATCCGAGGATTCGACAATAGGGATCAGCCGATAAGAACGGTTGACCTGTATATACAAAATATCTAAAATGTATACGTGAGGTCCCATGGCTACAACTATGACATCCATCCGCTTAGACATTCGTCTCGCCGACGAGGCCAAGAAGCTACTGGGCGTGAAGTCCCGCACCGAAGCGGTTCACGTTGCGCTCCGTGAACTCGTCGCACTTAAGCGTTTCAAGGCGCTGATGAGAAAGAACGAAGGCAAATTGTCGTTCGCTAATCTGAATGAGTGATCTCGTAATCTTCGACACATCGATTCTCGTTGATGATCTGCGAACCGGTCGGCATCGGCGCGGAATCGCGACCGTAAATGGACTCATTCGGAACTCCGTCGTGGTCATGGCCGAATTGTGGAGAGGCGCTGTGACCGCGGAGGACAAAATGTTCTTGCGTTCCTTGGCCAGAAATCATCCCAACCTGACACCGACGCAAAACAACTGGATTGAGTCGGGCGAGATCCTTGGAAAGATTCAGGCTGATCGAGGATTCGCACCGTCGAAGCTGCGCGACCTTCATTTCGATGTTCTTATCGCACTCACGGCGAGGTCGCATGGTGCACGTCTGATTACCTCGAATCGCACGGATTTTGAGTTAATCGGTAAATACCGCAAGCTCCAGCTTGAGATATGGTAATTCGGTACAGCAAGACAAAGTGTCCGCCCTCGCCATCTCGCTCCCGCGCATAGCGCGCCACAACCCGTTGGCGGCGATCGGCGTGGTCCTCGTCGCGCTCTTCCTCTTCGCCGCGATGTTCGCCCCGTGGATCGCCCCACAAGATCCCGCGCACATCGAATTGCCAAACCGTTTGCAAACCCCTTCTGCACAGCACTGGGCCGGAACCGATGAATTAGGGCGCGACATCCTTTCGCGCTTAATCTGGGGAGCGCGCATTTCACTCTTCGTCGGCAGCAGCGTTGTCGCCGGTTCATTGTTTCTCGGCCTGATCATCGGCAGCCTCGCGGGCTACTACGGCGGAGGAATCGATCGCTTCGTCAACGTCGTTCTGATGAACGCATTCCTTTCGTTCCCGGGAATTCTCATCGCGATAGCTTTTGTTGCGTTTCGCGGGCCCGGCATCTTCAATCTGATTCTCGCGTTATCAATCGGAGGCTGGGTCGGCTACGCGCGTCTGGTTCGCGCCCAGGTGCTGGCGGTGCGCGAGCGCGAATTTGTCGAAGCGGCGCGCGCGCTCGGTGCTGGAGATATTCACATCATCACACGCCACATTTTGCCGAATATCATTCAGCCGGTCATCGTGCAAGCTGCGATCGGTATGGCAGGCGCTGTGTTAGCTGAAGCTACGATGAGTTTTCTTGGGCTCGGCGTCCCCCCTCCTACCGCAAGCTGGGGATCCATGCTCAACGACGCCCGGTCGCACCTTTTCGACGCGCCGCATCTCGTATTGTTTCCGGCCATAACTGTCATGCTGGCGGTCCTAGCCTTCAATTTCATTGGAGACGCCCTGCGCGATCTTCTCGACCCAAGGTCAAGAATTGAAGCCGGCCTGTAACAGAGGATTTCTATCAACTCTTTGTGCACACAGGCTAATAAAATCGTGCCATCCAAGCTCCAGCAAACGCCTGTTTTGCTGAACGCGTGCAACAACTTGCGCGCTAACCCTGGACCGCCCGCGCCGACTGTACGTGAATATTTACACATCTCTAACATTCAAACAGCAAATCCTCGGTACCATCTTTTTAGCTGATTACTTTTCGCTTCCGTCCTCGTCCAAAGAAGTGACGAAAACAGAGGGAACTTTTTTAAAGGCAGGGTCGTATGAATACACATATGGAACTCCAATACAAAATCGAACGATTGCAGGATGTAGCGGTGGTCAGCCTTTCTGGACGCATGGTGCGCGGTGCCGCGCTCGACAATCTGCGGCGCAGGATCGAGCAACTCGGGCGCATTCGTATGCTAATGCTGGACGTGACCGAGGTGTCGCAACTCGACGCCGGTGGCATCGGGACGCTTCTGCTCGTGCGCCGCTGGACTCTTCAGAATTCTGCGAAGATGGAGTTGGTAAATCCGCCTTATTTCTTCCGCCGAATACTGGATGCCACGCGTCTGACGCCGGTGTTTCAGATTTCATCGCTCAAAGAAGCGATCTGCGTTTTACGGACGCCAATCTCCGCCCCGCGATTTGCCACAGCTTAGTTGAAGTGAAGACTGGACGCGATGCCTTATAATTCGCGTCCATGACCGGTTCAATCGTAAATAAAGTTCTTTGCCTCGTAATTATCTTTTGTGCCTTTGCAGTTGCGCAAGGCCCCGCGCCTCAAGCCCAATTTGATCTCGTCGTCACGAATGGCCACATCACCGACGGCACCGGCTCGCCATGGTATTCCGGAGACGTCGGAATCCGCGAAGGCCGCATAGCCGCTATCGGCGTACTTACCGCCGCGCCCCGTAAACGTACGATCGACGCCAAAGGACAAGTGGTCGCGCCCGGCTTCATCGACATGCTCGGCCAGTCGGAGACTACGATCCTGGTTGATCCCCGCCTTCCGTCCAAAATCTACCAGGGCATTACGACGGAAATTACAGGGGAAGGTGGATCGGCCGCTCCGCTTAACGATTCGATCATCGCGAATGATCGTCCTGCCTACCAGCACTACAAGATCAATCCGGACTGGCAGACCTTCCGCCAGTATTTCGCACATCTTGAAAAACAGGGCATCGGTATAAACCTCGCGAGCTATGTCGGCGCAACCCAGGTACGACGAATGGTGCTGAGCGACGCTGACGTGCAGCCGACTCCGAACCAACTCGAGCAAATGAAGAAGCTCGTTCGAGACGCCATGCACGATGGCGCGGTCGGAGTTTCTACCTCTCTCGAATATGCGCCCGCACCATATGCCAAGACGGAAGAGTTGATTGCTCTCGCGTCTGAGGCCTCGAAGTTCGGCGGAATTTACGCCACTCACATGCGCAGCGAAGGCGACGCTGTGCTCGAGTCAATTGACGAGGCAGTTCGCATCGGGCGCGAGGCGCACATCCCGGTTGAGATTTGGCATTTCAAGGTAGCGGGCAAAGCAAACTTTGGACGCATGCCTGATCTGATTGCGCGCGTGAACAAAGCCCGCGCCGAAGGATACGACGTCAGCGCCGACACCTATGCGTACACGGCGTGGTCAAACAGCATGTCTGCCTTCATTCCACCATGGGTGCATGACGGCGGAGATGCAAAGATGATCGAGCGTCTCAAAGATCAAGCGACGCGCGTGAAGATTCGCGGGGAGATGCAGACTCCATCGAAGAGTTGGGATAACGAATGGGAAGAAATCACCGGCCCGCAAGACGTAATGATCACCGCCGTTCAGAATCCAGACCTAAAGAAATTTCAAGGCAAGCGTTTGACCGAAGTTGCAAAAACTATGGGCAAAGATCCGATGGATGCGTTGTTCGATCTGCTGATCGACGACAAGGCATTCACCAGCGTGGCCGTTTTTGGAATGTCCGAGTCCGATGTAGTGCTCGCGCTGCAACAGCCGTGGGTAGCAGTCGACAACGATTCCTCGGGTACGTCTCCCGAGGGCGTCCTCGGCGAAGAGCATCCTCATCCCCGCGCCTATGGCACGTTTCCACGGATTCTGCGCAAATACGTGCGCGAGGAGAAAAAACTGACGCTGGAAGATGCAATTCGAAAGTTCACCGCGCTGCCGGCACAACGAATGCGGCTTACGGATCGCGGCGTTCTCAAGGAAGGGATGTGGGCTGACATCGTTGTGTTCGATCCCGATAAAGTACGCGACGTCGCAACTTTCGACGATCCGAATCACCTTTCAGAAGGCATGAACTTTGTGCTGGTCAATGGAACTCTCGTGATCGACGGTGGGAAAATGACGGCGGCATTGCCGGGGAAAGTTCTGCGAGGCGCTGGTTATCGACCGTAAATTGCGGATAGCTTCGTGGTCTTACCGCGAGAGGCTGGCCCAATATCTATTGAACTTGTGCCGCGGGTGCTTTTACATCCGCTTCGGTGCGTTTCACTTCCGGAGTTGAGATTCCTGATCTTGCTATGTGAGGCTCTGCTAACGATCCCGTGATCGACCATGATCGATCGTCGTCATTGTTTAATACAAAATCTAAATTCTTTGTCGACGTGGCAGTGCCGCTTACCTTATACCTGTCGCCTTGCGATTCCAATATTGCGTCGGGAAGGCGCCATTCGCCTGCGTTTAGAAGCAGGTCTCCGGAGAAGCGTTCTACTCGTAAGGGCTGCGCCGCGTCTGCGAGGTCGATATGCGGCAGACTCCCATTGCGCATTACAAATTTCACTTTGGCTTCTGCATTGTGCAGCAGGTCGCGCAGATCCGCACCGCTGACAACATAGGTTGCGTCCGCCACTCCCGAGATCCAGGAATCATTCATCGCCGCGCTTACCTGGTCTAGCGAAATATTGCTAACAGTTCCTGTCCCGCGAAACTTCGGTCCTGATGTGGCAACTGGAGGAGTGAAGTCGACGACCCAGTTGCCATGATGCGTGCCTTGCAGAAGTTCTCCGCTCAGCCCCGTTAAACTCAGCTTGCCTCGTTCAAATTCCAGTATGGAAGAAACTCGCGTAGCAGTTATCCCGTCGACGGAGAATCGCCCGACGCGAAGAGTGCCTTGTGCTCGCATCGAAAGGAACTGCGGGGCGCCGGCCGGTGCGTTCGATGCATTTTCTGAATTGGTATCCAGAACCCGATACCAGGGCCGCTTTGTCGAATGTTCTGAAAACCATTCGGTGAGATCCGCTTTCGACAAACTGTCTGCGCTGAGATCAAATTGGAACTGGCATTTTGCGGTTTCTATCTCGGAAGGTCGAGCTTTCAAGCCCTTACCGTCTGTCCCCGGAGTGCAGCGCCGAGGTGCCCGTACACGGCCGGTCCAGTGCGTGGTTCCGATGCGAGCGACAATCCTTTCCAGAGTCAGCGAGTCTGCCTCGATGGAGGCTGTGGCCGATGCGATCTCAAGTGGGGCATTTATCCACCGCAATTTAGCATGCACGCTTCGCAACTGCGCGGAGCCAATCGGTATCGGTGCCGTGAATCCCTGCCACCGTCCCACGATCCCAACGTCTAACTTGGCGAGCCCTTCTGCTGCTGGACGCGTGCCGGGAATTCCCAGCATATCTTCCAAGCTGAATACGTCTCGCAGGGTCGAGTCGCCGCGCAGAAGGAATTGATACCCGTCAGGTGAGATCGTACCGACCGCGGTGAGGGGAGCGGATGCATTGATGGCCAGAGTAGCAGGCCCAATTCTGAGGCTGGGCGGGTCACCCCGCGATTTATTTTGCTCTCGACCGCTCATCCTGCATCCAGACAATTCAAACGGAATCGCAGCAAATACGATTTGATTTTTGGCGGACGTATCTGAATTGTTCGAGTTCAGCTTAGGGGAAGAAATACTCAGCTTCGTCGCTGTGCCTGTGCCGTTGCAGTTCTGAACTACGGGAGTCGACATTCCGCGTTGCGCAGCGCGAACAAATCTCGCCGCATGAAACTCGGCATTGAGCGTTCCGCTTGGCGTGAGCTCGGCAGGAACGTACCTCTTCGCCTGGCGCAGAAGACGCAGCATGGAAGCCATCGGCACATCCTCGGCCGCGAGGGTCAAATCATAAATTGGATTTCGCGTCACTTCCGCCACCGAACCGACGCTGCCGCTGAGTCGAATCTTGCCGGCGCTAACTGGAGATTCACAAAGCAAATCGGAAGCAGTCCCGGTGAAAACGTTGTACTGAGCGGCGCACTTTGCAGTCAGGCGAACATCATCGGGCACTGCAATATCGTAGCGATGAAACGAATCGATCCAAGCTTCGCTTTGCACCGCCAGCGCGTCGGGAGTGCCGGCGACTTTTGCGGAGAAGTTCAGCGCACCACGCCATCCTCGATCACTGCCGCTGAGCAATTTAGTGATTTGCCCGAGTTGCCCGTTTTGCCATCGCAGCGAAAATTGCAGCGGCGTCGATCGTAGATTTGGGGCGCGTTGCCACTTTCCGTCAATCGTTACAATTCCGGTGTCGGTCAGGTTGAAGTCGGTGCGGACGGGCGCAGCTTTGAGGCGCGCACTCCACGAATTCTCCGAATCCTGCCAGAAAGCCAGGTCGGCATCCATAAGCGCGTAAGATTTTTTGATTGCTCCCACTTTGAAATTTACGCGAGCGTGGGACGCTTCAAGATAAGGGAACACGGGACGCCGTTCAGAGGCTCGCTTCTCCGTCGGAGCCGCGGGTATCTGTGCGTTACGCTCCAGAAGCCCGGTAAAATTCCAACGTCCTTGCTCGTTGCGAACCAGATTGATGCTGGGATAGTTAGCGCTCAGGCTGGCAATGTCGAGGCGTCCGCGAAACAATGAGCGCACTCGGATGGCGGCTGATACATAGCCTGCGCGAATCATCGGCTCCGCGTTAAATGCTGGGTCGTCGTAGATAGTCAGGCCTTCGAGGTCGAAGCCGGGGCGGGGCAGAATGTGAAGATGCACACTGTCGATTGAGACCTGCCGCCCAACGGCGTTTCCAATCGATACTGCAATCCGATTTCGCAGGCGGGACACTCCAGGCCGGAAGAGAGAAAGGGCCAGAATTCCAATCGCAACTACAGCCACAACGCGTTTAGACCGCGACAACTTCACTTCACGATCCTGAGCGTGCGTGACCAGCGAGTCTGGTCAAAGAAATGAAGAATAATATGAGCGAGAAATCCGATACGATCTCCCGCTCCCCGCATCAGGTATTGGTCGTCAGGAGTTTCGAACGACCAATACACGAGCAATGGGCGGCCGATGACATTGCCGCGCGGAATGAAGCCCCAATAGCGGCTATCTTTGCTGTTATCGCGGTTGTCGCCCATGCCGAAGAAGCTATCTCGCGGAACTACAATGTCTTCGCCTTGAACGAAGCTTGGCATGGTTTGCATCCACTGTTCGCTCGTCACTCCGTAAGCCCTGGCGGCGGCAATGGAAGGGAAGTTGTCTCGATATGGGTCGTAATTGCCGCGTTTATGAAGAATGTAAGGCTCGTTCAACGTTTCGCCGTTGCGGTAAAGTTGACCTTCGCGCAAGTGAATGCGATCTCCGGGAATGCCGATGACGCGCTTGACGATGAACAATCCCTTCTCTTCGGGAGAAAGGAATACGACGATGTCGCCGCGGTGAATGTCGCGATACGGAACGAGTGGTCCCATCCAGCGGGCCGGCGGGGCGAACTGCACGCGGTTGACGAACAGATGGTCGCCGACAAGAAGTGTGTCTTCCATCGAGCCAGACGGGATTTCAAACGCCTGCAGAACGAACGTAATGATGAAAAGTCCGACCACGAGAACGCTCGCCAGAGATGCCAGAAACTCAACCGGGGTTTCGCGTGGATGATCGTCCGCTACAGTGTCGACTTTTGCAGCCTTGGGCACTTCGTTACCTTTACTCCAAGTCCATTATTGGACAAGCCTGAAGGTCCGCGACCAGCGGGTCTGGTCGAAGAAATGAATAATGATATGCGCGACAAAACCTATCCGGTCCCCCACACTGCGCATCTCATATTGGTTGGCGGGAGTGATAAACGACCAATAGATAAACATCGGCCGCCCGATCACATTCTTCCGAGGTATAAATCCCCAGAACCGGCTGTCATAACTCACGTCGCGATTATCTCCCATTGCGAAGTAGCTCTCGGCAGGAACAACGATATCTTCGCCTTGAACGTGCGATGGCAATTCCAATTTCCATTTTTCATTCCGCACCATGTAGTCATCTGAAGGTTGGACGGCAGGAAAATTATCGCGGTACGGGTTATAGTCACCCTGCTTATGGCGGACATACGGCTCGACCAACTTTTCGCCATTGCGGTAAACAACTCCGTCTCGCAAGTGGATCCGATCGCCCGGCACGCCGATGATGCGCTTCACCACAAACAGCCCTTGCTCTTCAGGTGACAGGAACACCACGACATCGTTGCGGTGAACGTCGCGATAGGGAAGCAGCGGGCCCATCCACTTGGTCGGCGCCGCAAATTGTTCGCGATTGACGAAGACGTGGTCACCGATCAGTAGTGTGTCTTCCATAGAACTAGAAGGAATTTCGAATGCCTGCAACACAAACGTGATGATGAAGAGCCCTGTCACCAGCACTCCGGCGAGAGAAGCGAGAAATTCAACCGTAGTCTCGCGCGGCTGTTCATTGACTGGACTGTCTTCAACCACAACCGCAGCTTCTTTCTTCGGCAAGCAGGCAATTCCTTTCTGAACTCTTCGCCCGACTCGAGTTTGAGGAGCGCGCACCACGTTCTAGCGAACCAATCTGAACGTGCGCTCCCAACGTGTGACCTGCAAAACGTGCGTCACCGCGTAGGCAAGGTGATAAAGTCTATCACCCACGGTTGGAGCGCCAGAGAGGTCGTTGGTCAGGCTGATCGATGACCAGTAGATCATCAGCGGCCGTCCGATAATATTCTCTCGCGGCACAAAGCCCCAGTAACGGCTGTCCTCGCTGTCGTCGCGATTATCGCCTAGAACAAAATAATGGCCCGACGGAATGATCAGCTGGTGATTTTCCACCAGCTTCGGCATTTCCTTCCACCATCTGGCGTTCACCCCGTAGTCCGGCGAATCGGTTTGCGGAAAGTCATCACGATAAAAGTTTCGTGTCGGATTTATAAATTGCGCGTAGGGCTCGCTCACCAGAGTTCCGTTCACGTAAACGCGTTTGTTGATGAGACGAAGCCGGTCACCGGGCAATGCCACTACCCGCTTCACGAAATCTTGCGCTGGATTTATCGGATAGTGAAAGACGATGACGTCGCCGCGCTTCACGCTGCGATAGGGAAGAATTCTGTTCCATCCGCTGGTGCCGCCGTAACAGAATTTGTCGACCAGCAGATAATCTCCAGTCAAGAGAGTCTGCTCCATCGATTCTGACGGGATCGTAAAAGCCTGAAGCAGAAAAGTAACCACGAAGACGGCAATCACGACCGTCCCAGCAACCGATTGAACGGTCGACGGCCAATCGCCATCGGTTATTTTCTCGCTCAAAGACATAAAAGATGTGAGTGCGGATTTAAAATGCCGGACCCGGGCGGTGAGAGGGTTCCAAATCCTCGTCTTTCAGCTTGGAGTGACGTGACTCAGGCAACGCAGTGAGATGCTCCAAAACTTGCCGGGCGGCATCCTGTTCGGCGCGTTTTTTGGTTGCTCCTTGCGCGCGTCCTACAAACTGGTCCATCTCGGGCAACGGAAGACGAATTTCAACTGTAAACAATTTTTTGTGTTCCGGACCCTCTTCTTTCACCAGCACGTAAACCGGTTGCGGACCGCCGCGCGCTTGCAACGCCTCTTGCAGCGCCGACTTGAAATCCATCACCGGTATGGCGCTCGTCTCCAGATTCATCTGCGCCAGTTCCGGTTCGACGATCACGCGGACAATAAAATCTCGCGCTACCGGCCAGCCTCCATCGAGGTAGAGCGCCGCGAGGACTGCTTCCAGAGCGTCCACCAGCAAACTCGCTTTACTTCGTCCCCCGCTTTTTTCTTCTCCGCGGCCGAGGCGCATGTAGTGGCCGATCTGCAATTGTTCTGCAACCCTCAGAAGATGGCGCTGGCCGACCAGATGCGCGCGAAGCTTTGATAGATGGCCTTCCTGAAAAGCGGGGAAGCGCTGAAACAAAATTTCGCTCGTCGCCAGCCCGAGGACGGCATCGCCGAGAAATTCGAGCATCTCGTTGTCGCCCTGGAATGCCGGATGGCCCACCGCGTTGCCAGCCAGATTGTGCGCCTCGACCTCACGGGCCTGGGAGCTGTGGGTCAAAGCTTGCTCCAACAACTCGGGGCGCTGAAACACGTGTCCGAGAACGTCTTCCAGCGCCGTTATTTCTTGAGCTTTCATTTCAAATTTGTGGGTACGCCGAATTCTGCCGCCCGCGGGAGACGGGGCAAGCCCCGTCTCTACGGAATATCTCGGTCTAGTTCTTTGGGGGAGCCTGTGGCTGAGATGGAGCCGCGCCGCCGGTTAGCTGCTGCAAGCGGTCGCGCTCGTGGCGCGCCGGCGTTCCGATCGGAGTGTTGTCCTGCGTCATTTCCACCGCGCGATTTGCTACCTTCAGCGCTTCGGGATATTTCTGTTCTTTATCCAAGGTCAGCGCGAGCCGCAGAATGACGACTTTGTCGGGGTCGCTCGGATAGGCGTCGATCGACTTCTGCAAGTTCTGCTCTGCCGACGGATAATTTTCTTTCTTGAAGTCGATCGTCCCGATGATCGAATACGCCTGTGAACGCATCATCGACTTATAGGCGTCGATCTTGTCCTGGGGTGTTCCTTGAGGAACCTGAACGTCGGTATCGATCGTCTGCGTGGCTTTTTGCGCCATGGCAGCCGCTTCAGAAAACTTCTGATCTTTGTCGATATCCGTCTCGCGTGTTCTCTCAGCCATCACTTCCGCGACGATTACGAGAGCCTCGGGATCATCGGCGTCCAAGGCTAAAACTTTTCGGCCCAGGGCTTCCGTTTTGTCGGTGTTGTTCGCGTTCTGATACAGGCGCATCGCGTTCTTGAAAAGGAGGATGCGCAATTCGCTATCTGGAAACTTGGTGGCAAACTCATCTGACGCTTTCTCCAGCCCCGCAGCATCGGTGCTTGCAGCGGCCGTCTTGTAGGCGTCGAACTCCGGCTGAGTCTTGGCTTGCGGCGGGCGCTTACCCAATGGCGCGACGGCAGTTCCTCCCGGCGTCGTCGATTGAGTGCCGCCTTGAGCCGGTGCGGACTGCCCCGATCCTGACTGTCCGGAAGCAGCCGGAGTTTGTTGTGTTGTCTGCGCGCCTGCTATCCCGCTGGCGGCCAGAGTCAAGGCCAATATTCCCAAAAAAACTGCTGCTCGCTTCATGCTGTCTCCCGTAACAAAATTGAAATATGGAATTTTTGGCGTATATCGCTACAAAGCCTGCAATGCAGGCACTGGATATTCTAACCTTTTCGCGGCTTCTACCGCCTACTCCGGCTGCTTGGCCACGGGGGGTTCGTACGGCGCTTGCAGTCCACGCTCCGCCGCCTGCTTGGCTTCCGGAGGGGTCCCACCCGCGACATTCAGCGCAGCGCGGTACTGGTCCATCGCGGCGAAGCGGTCTTCTTTCAGATCAAAAATGCGGCCAAGATAGATATGAGACCAGGCAATCACCTTCGGCTCATGCGCCGCCTGCAACGCCTTTTCGAAAAAACCACGGGCTCCATCCATGTCACGATTCGCGGTGGCAACTTCGGCGAGAATGAAAAGAGCACGGCCCGAATCTTCTTTTTGCTCGTCGAGCGCCTGTTGCGCCAGCTTTTGCGCAGTCTCCGGATCTCCCGCCGCCAGTCGGCGCTCGGCGTTCAGCAACAAGTGCTCATCCTTACGGCCCGCGAGATGCAGCAATTCAGGTGCGGCCTCACCGGAAAACTCGATTGCCGACGCGCGCTTCATTTCTCTGCTTACATCAATCGAACTCACCATGTTTGGATAAGCATCGCGCATTCCCGTAGGCTCTTTCTCAAACCTCGAGAGCGCGTCGTAAAAATAACGCGTCAGTACGTAGCCTTGCTTATCGTCGCTCTCAATCGTTTTCGCGCGCTCGACTTCCGGAATCTTCGACAGTCGCTCTTCAATCGCTCGCACCAGGCACTCGGTCACTAAAAGTGAAATGTTGGTCTTAAAAGGCTCATCCATCGGAGCCAACTTCACATCGTTTAGCAGCGGTTCGAGCCGCTTAAAGCTGCCCCCAGCCTTCAGGGCCAGCGGATCAAGAAGGTAGTGCAGATAAGTGTGCCGAATCTGCTGCATCTTGACCGTTGTCGTAGGACTCGGCGAAATCACTACGTAATAGCTCGCCGCATAATTGCGGGCGTTGGTCTGGCTCGGAGCGCCCATGGCATCGAGGTACACCGTAAATTGCCGCCCGAGATAGCCCATCGACGGCATCTTCAAATAAATTTCCGTATCGAACGTCATCTTCGAAATGGGAGTGTGGTACACCTCGCTCAACTCGGCGTATCGGACCTGGTGCTTTTGCCAAATCGCGTGCAGATTTATTTTCTGATAGAAGGCCTGCAAAAGCGGCGCGATATCAGCGAGAACGCTAGCGTCCGGAGGCAGTTCTGCCGCTTTGCCTTTCGGGGCGAAGGCTGGCGGTTCGTCCAGATAAAGCGCCAAGGAAATATATTGCGAAAGGTCTCGCGACGGGTCGGGTGATTGATGCTGACGGTAGAAAGCGCACAATGGAGCGACAACCTCTTGAGCGCCAGCCGTGTTCTCGACTGCCTTGGCAACCTCGGCCCTGATCTGCTGTCGAAGCGGGTCTGATGTGTTCAATTCCTGGTCGTACCCACAGGTATTGATCGCCGTCAGCAATGAGAAAAGCGTCTCGCTTGTCTCAAGCGATACCTGGGTGGCGCTCTGGGCTGCGGCAGGAACGAGTGCGATGAGAAAACCAAAGCACAACGCTAACGCTAGCCGAACCGATCCGTGGTGTAAGGCGCTGCCTTGACTAAAAGACATAAGAAAAGCGGATGAGGCTACAAAACAGTGTACGAACTGAGGAATTCGCGGTCAAACGGGAGATTGGCGGCTCTTCCCGTCGCCTTTTCGAGGCAAGTCATCAGAATGCCATGAAATTTGGATGCATCCGACGGCCGCGGCGCGAATGACTTAAGCGACTTTCCGGCGATCGGAGTGGTCGGAGAGCAGGAACTGCACCGGTTACAGGGCACCATCCCTGCACAACAGAAGTTGTCGCTAAATCAAAAAGCAAAGCCGCCAGCTTTCACTGGCGGCTAAAGGCTAAGAGTCAGTCGCTAACAGCGCAACCCTAACTTTCGTACAGCAGCACTCCCTCGGTACTCTTCTCCGAGTCTACTGGACGGTAGTAGAGCTTGTTTGCTTCCAGGAAGACTTCGATGAAGGCGGGCCTGGTTGTGATCGTGCCTTGGATCAGGGCCTCCGACAACGGGTCTTCGATGTACTTCTGCAGGGCGCGGCGCAGTGGACGCGCTCCGTAGCTGCGGTCGGTTAGCGTCTGGGCCAGAATCCACTTCTTGGCTTCGTCGGCCACGGTGACTGTGATCGAACGCTGGGCGAGATTTTGATTCAACTGGTTGACCATCAGTTCGAGAATCTGGATCAGGTCGCTTTCGCCGAGCGCCATGAAGAGAATGATTTCGTCCACGCGGTTCAGGAATTCTGGATTGAAGGTGCGTTTGACTTCGCTCTTCACCAGATCTTCGACCTTCTCGGAGACCATCTCGTCTTTCGAATGCTGGAAGCCGAGACCTTCGCGCTTCATTAAGTGACGCGCGCCGATGTTCGAGGTCATGATAATGATGACGTTCTTGAAGTCAACGGTGTTGCCCAAGCCGTCGGTCAATTGGCCATCTTCAAAGACCTGCAACAGAATGTTGAACACATCAGGGTGCGCCTTCTCGATTTCGTCGAGGAGCACGACCGAGTAAGGAGCGCGCTTCACGCGTTCGGTAAGTTGGCCACCTTCTTCGTAGCCCACGTATCCCGGGGGCGAGCCGATCAGCTTCGAGACGGAATGCTTTTCCATGAACTCCGACATATCGAAGCGCACGAGAGCCTTGTCGCTGCCAAACATGAAGTGCGCCAGGGTGCGCGCGACTTCGGTTTTGCCAACGCCGGTTGGTCCGAGGAAAAGGAAAGAGCCGATCGGGCGGTTCGGGCTCTTGAGTCCAGCGCGTGAGCGGCGGATGGCGCGAGCCAGAGCACTGATCGCCTTCTCTTGCGAGATGATGCGGCGGTGCAGTTCTTCTTCGATCCGCAAGAGCTTCTGCGTTTCTTCTTCCTTAATCGAGGTGATGGGAACGCCGGTCCAGCGCGATACCACGTCCTCGATGTCCTCCCGACCGACAACGCCGGTGGAGGATTCATCGAGGTGGTATTTTTCGCGAAGGGCGCGCAGGTTCTCGCGCTCCTTGCGTTCTTCGTCAGAGTAGAAGCGCGCCTTCTCGAACTCGTGGTTCGCGATGGCGTTCTCCATACGGTGCACGATGAACTTGATACGCTTCTGAACTTCGGTCAGTTCTTCGGGAAGCGTGGTCTGGCGCAGTTTCACGCGAGCTCCAGCTTCGTCGATCAGATCGATGGCCTTATCTGGCAGGAAGCGATCTGGAATGTAACGATTCGAGTGCGAGACGGAAAAATTGATGGCGTCGTCGGTGTAGGTGACGGCGTGGAATTTTTCGTAGCGTTCTTTTATCCCGAACAAAATCTTGATGGCATCGGTCTCGTTTGGCGGAGGAACTTTTACCGCCTGGAAGCGGCGTTCGAGCGAGCGATCTTTTTCGATCGACTTGCGATACTCAGCGGGCGTGGTTGCGCCGATGCACTGAATTTCGCCGCGCGATAGGGCCGGCTTCAGGATGTTTGCGGCGTCGAGCGAACCTTCCGCCGATCCGGCGCCAACGAGCGTGTGCAATTCGTCGATGAAGATGATGGAATTCTGCGACTCCATCAATTCTTTCATGATGGTCTTGAGGCGCTCTTCGAATTGTCCTCGATACTTCGTTCCGGCAACGATCAGCGACAGATCGAGGGCGAGAATGCGCTTGTCCGCGAGGAACGAAGGAACTTCGCCGTCCGCGATGCGCTGGGCGAGGCCTTCGACGATGGCAGTTTTTCCAACGCCAGGCTCGCCGATGAGCACGGGATTGTTCTTGGTGCGGCGGCAGAGGATCTGGATGACGCGATCGACTTCCGCATCTCGGCCAACCAAAGGATCAAGCTGGTTATCCATTGCGGACTGCGTAAGGTCGCGTGAGAATTCGCTGAGCAGGGAGGACTCGCGCTGCCCGCGTTGCGGCGACGCTTTTTCCTGGCTGCTGCGAGCTAGTTCTTCGCGGATTGTCGAAAGGCGCAACCCACGCTCGTGCAAAATCTCAGCCGCAAAACACTTCTCTTCGCGCAACAATCCCAAGAGCAGATGCTCCGTGCCGATGTGCTTATGGGATAAGCGTTCTGCCTCTTCCGCGGCATAGGCGAGCACGCGCTTACATTCATTGCTCAAAGGCAAGTCAACGGACGTGGAAACCTTCTCCCGGATCGTTGTGTGACCTTCGATCTGCTTCCGGATCGATTCCACCGACGCATGAGAACGGAGAAACCGATTGGTCAGAGCTTTGTCTTCGCGCAACAGTCCGAGGAGCAGGTGTTCGGTCTCTATATAAGGAGAGCCGAACTGACTGGCCTCATACCGCGCAAAGAAAATGACGCGCCTGGCTTTCTCTGTATAGCGTTCAAACATAAATTTACTTTCCCCCGAGTTCCCGCGGAACGCTCTGACTTCCGCCAAACCCTGTGATCTACCACATTATTAATTAAGCATTCATACCGCTCAACTCGGGCGATATCAATGTCGAAATACCCAAGGCCGTTTGGCTTTCAGGTACTCCATAGCAAACCCCGCCGAGCAATTTTAGTTCCCACGCTCGACTTTTGCTCTGCCTTCCCTAATCGCTTCAGGATGATGACAAATTTTCTGGCGCTATTTCTTCTATTTTGCCCTTGTCCAGCCGCAGAACGCGATGGCACCGTCGTGCAAACTCAATGTTGTGAGTTGCAATCAGGGAAGTCAGTTGATGGTCCCGATGTAATTTGGCAATCAGTTCGAAAACCATGTCGCCGGTGCGGCCATCGAGATCTCCTGTTGGTTCATCGGCAAGCAAAACTTTCGGCGTAGTGATGAGAGCACGCGCTAGTGCAAGCCTTTGCTGCTCGCCTCCTGAAAGCTCGCCTGCGCGGTGATGACCGCGGGTTTCGAGACCAACCTCGCGAAGCCAAATTTTGGCTTCTTGCGTCGCAGAAGAAACGGCCTGCCCGCGGGTTAGCAAAGGCATGGCAACGTTCTCTAAAGCGGTGAATTCCGGAAGCAAATAATGGAATTGCCAGACATAGCCAATTTCGCGGTTACGAAATCCAGCAGCGTCGTCTTCGGAAAGCGCATTTACGTGAAAACTGGCGCAGTATACGTCGCCAGATGTTGGACGATCAAGCGCGGCCAGGATATGCAGCAAAGTGCTCTTCCCAGCTCCTGACTGGCCGACGATGGCCAACATTGTCCCTTTTTCGATTTGGAAAGACAGATTCTCAAAGAGCACGAGGTCCGCTTCGCCTGAGCGAAACCGCTTACTTAACCCTTCGACCCGCAATAGCGAGTCTTGAGCTATTTGATGCAAACCGGCCCTCCTAAGTATCAAGCGGACCTCCCGTGAAGACCTGAGGAGGGTGGCGCCTCATCCATTAGACCACGCCCAACCAGCGCGTGATCACCAGATCGCGAAGTGTGCGGCCACACCGTTCGCGATCCCCTTGGAGGTAGTGAAAGCCCGATCAAGAATTCCAGTTTTGGAAGGGCTATGCGGTTGACTGTATACCTCGGGAAAACTATTGCAATGTGACTGTGGTCACAAAAGAGAGGCAGCACCACGAGCGCGATAGTTCGGCGCATCCTCACGCCTTCTCGGGTTTCCTCCGTAAACTCCATGGTTAGAGTTTTTACTGACCACAGAGGGTACAGGGTGCACAGAGGTATACCGGACCACGTCTCAGCGAGTGAATCGCTCGGCCCTGCGCGACCGGCGTGGCCTTACTCATACCGCAGCGCCTCCGCCGGCAGGATTCGCGCTGCTGACCATGATGGGTAGATCGTTGCGATGAAGGAAACTCCGATTGAGACGAGTGCGACGATGACGCCATCAACAAGTCGCGGTGCGAACGGCACATAGTCGATCGAGTACACTTCGGCCGAGAGCGCGATGAAGTGATAGTGGCCGCCAGCCCACGAGATCCCGTAGCCGATCACGAGCCCAATCGCAGTCCCAATCACTCCTATTAAAACTCCCTGCGCGATGAAGACGCGGCGGATTTGCGCTTTCTTTGTCCCCATGGACATAAGAACGGCGATGTCTTTCGTCTTCTCCATCACCATCATGATGAGCGAAATCAGAATGTTGAGCGCCGCCACGAAGACAATCAAGCCGATGGTGATGAAAGTCACGACGCGCTCGAGTCGCAGGGCGCGGAAGAGGGGCTTATTCTGCTCCATCCAGTTGGTGGCCATGAAGCCATGCCCGGCGGCCTCTTCAAGCGAATGCGCTACTTCGCCTGCTTGGTAGATGTCATCGATCTTGAATTGGATTACGGAAATTACATCGCCAAGTCCGAATAGCGCCTGCGCGTCGGACAATCGGATAAAAGCCCACGACGAGTCGTAATCGAAAAAGCCGGAATTGAAAATTCCGGCAACCCGAAAACGAATATATTTCGGCACCATGCCGAACGGGGTCAGTTCTCCTTGCGGAGAAGTGACCAGCACGACGGAACCAACCGTTGCTCCGATCTCTTCGGCCATATCTTTGCCGAGAACAATGGGAGCCATGGCCGCGACGCGCTGTTGCACGCCCGCCAAATCGTCCGGAGACTTTGCTTGTGTAGGGCGGACACTCCCGTCCGCCGATACCGTGTCTCCCTTTTCGCTATCGGGGTTGAAGTTTTTTGATGCAGCTTCCTCTAGATCGGCGGCCGACCCGAGCGTAACGGAGTTCAGTAGATCGCTAACCTTGCGCTCGTACCGCGGCAGCATCCCTTTCAATACCGCGCCTTTGGCACGAGGCCCGCGCGAGATCAGCACTTGCTCAAAAATTGCCGGAGCCGCCGCGACGACATGGGGTTCCGTCGACAAGCGCTCGAGCAGCGGACGCCAATCGCGCATTCCGTCGCTCTCAATCCGAAGCAGGCTGATGTGCGACGTTGACCCTAAGAGTCGCTCTTGCAAGTCCTGACGAAACCCGTTGTTAACTGCCAGGGCGACGATCAGCGACGCAACCCCCGCAGCTACCCCAAGAATGGAAATCCCCGTGATAACTCCGATGAACGCCTGGCGGCGCTTGGCTCGGAGGTATCGGGTTGCGATGAAGAGTTCGAAACGCATTTTCAGCTTTTAGCTTTTAGCCACTAGCTTTTAGCTGAGTCGATTATAAAGGTCGCTTCATGACCGCCGCCCCGAATGTAGAGACGGGGCTCGCCCCGTCTCCCGCTCGCCGCCCGTCTCCGCTGCTCGTCACTCACCTACCTCCGCTGACTGAGACGCGGCTAGCCGCGTCTCTACAACCTGATATGCTTTCGCTTCATGTCTCCCATCCTAACCAGTTTGTTGCTCGGGCTGACCGCGGCGGGCGCCAACATTTTTGGCGGCGCGATTATTGTCCAGAAGCACTGGGAGCGCTCGTATCTTCGCTACTTTGTGGCACTAGGCGCGGGCTTCATGCTGGCGACGGCCTTGGTGGAGATGGTTCCGAGCAGCGTCCAACTGCGCGGCCCGAATGCCGGATTTCTGATTCTCTTGGGCTATCTTCTGGTGCACTTCTTCGAGCACACCGTCACTCCGCACTTCCATTTCGGAGAAGAAACCCACACTGATCATTTTGTTCACGCGCACAAGGGATACTCTGTGCTGATTGGTCTGCTGATCCATACTTTTTTCGACGGCATCGCCATCGCCTCGGGGTTTTTGGTTTCGCCGGCGTTGGGTTGGATTATCTTCATCGCCGTTTTTCTCCACAAAATACCCGAGGGCTTCACAGTCTCGTCGGTGATGCTCGCAAGCGGGCGCAGCCGGGCGTTTGCCTGGGGAGCTTCTGTGGCTCTCGGGATCGCGACTGTGGCCGGAGTGATGATGATGGCCGTCTTCCGGCGCGAAGTAGCATTTGGTTTGCCGCTATCGGCGGGCGTCACAATCTACGTCGCCGCTTCCGACTTGATCCCGGAAGTTAATACGGAGCCGGGAGTGAAGATGGCGATTCTTGTTTTTGTCGGGACGGCTTGCATGTTTCTATTAGATCGGGTATTCCACGTTCATTAAAGCCTTCGCAAGCTAAAAAGCTTATTGGAGCTGAGGGGTGGGTTGCAGTCAATTGCGCGAACGAAAAGCTTTGCCGTGCACAATGATCTGATCGCAGCCATTGAGGCAGGTGTTCCGCATCGCTTCGATAGCGTTTACCACAGGGGGCACAGCGATCACGGAGGAGACCCGGGTGAATTCTAGCTTTACTTTTAGTCGTCTCGCCGACTTGGAAGATGTGCGGCGCTCACCGCATTCCTCTGTGAACCCTGTGTCCTCTGTGGTTATAGGTTTTGTTCATCACAGAGGGCACCAAGAAACTAGCTGCGTTGCCTAACCGCTGTGCCTGATGTGCATCACATCCCCGTCTTGCACAATGTAGTCTTTACCTTCCAGCCGTAGCGTTCCTTTCGCGCGTGCATTCGCTTCAGAACCGGCTTCCAGCAGTTGATCCCATCGAATCGTCTCGGCGCGGATAAAATGCTTCTCGAGGTCGGAGTGAATCGCCCCGGCTCCATTTTGAGCCCGAGTGTTGGATGGGATCGTCCAAGCTCGGCACTCATCTTCTCCAGCCGTAAAAAATGAAATCAGCCCAAGCAGGTGATAGCTGTTGCGGATCAGGCGCGTGAGGCCGCTCTCGGTCAGCCCATAACTTCCGAGAAACTCTGCCGCGTCTTCGTCGCTCATCTGAGCGAGCTCCGCTTCCACCTTGCCGCAAATAGCGCTTGCTCCGGCATTTGGGCGTGACGCAACCTCCGTGAGATTGTATTTTGCAACCGCCGCTTCAAGATCCTTGCCGAGTTCCGTACTCTCACCGATATTGAGGACGTAAAGTATCGGCTTCTCACTCAAGAACATAAATCCGCGAATGCGTTTTTTGTCTTCCGCCGACATCTGCATTTCCCGTAGAGGTTTCTCCGCTTCGATTTGCGCTTTTGCCCGAATCAGCAATTCGTTTTCTTTCTCGAGTTCCGGGGTCTTCATCTTTTTAAGGTCTTTTTCCAGCCGCTCCAGGCGCTTCTCGATCTGGCCGAGATCGCTCACCATGAGATCAAATTCGACATTCTTGATATCCCGAAGCGGATCGATCGGAGCAACCAACGGCACATCATCGCTCTCGAACGCGCGCAGGACATGGATGAGGGCATCGACTTGCCGCAAATGGCCGACATATGCGGTTTCTTTTAACGCGTCTTGACCGACCGCGCCGACGTCGACGTATTCGACCGAAGCGTGTGTGAGTTTTTTGGGATGGTAGAGTTCGGCGAGCTTGTCGAGTCGCTCGTCTGGGACCTTCGCTACGCCTATGTGCGCTTCTCGCGGATTTGAATATGCCTGCTCGGAAAGATGGACCTTGGTCAAAATTCCGAACAAAGATGTCTTGCCGACCTGCGGCAGACCGATGATGCCAGTTTTCATTAGGTTCTCAACTCTCAGTTCTCAGTAATGTCGGATAGAAAAGAATAAATCATCCGGATGGCAGTGTCGGCTGCCGGGCTGGTGCGAGCGGAGATTTCATTCCCGAAGGGCCTGGGCAGTTGAGTAGAGCGCGACCAATCCAATCAGAAGCACAGCCCCTTCAAACTTTTCGGACAACGAGTGCAAGCGATCGAATTGTGCGCGGCGGGGATCGTCGCCCGCAACGTTATCAATGGCTCCAGCGTCCGCACGAATGGCGTGCAGCTTGGGCGTGATCACGAACTGAGATAGGAGAGTGATCAGCAGCATCAGTCCGATTAAAAGATGTCGCGAGGCAAAGGCGCGTGGAACTCCAGTGATGAGGCGGCTGTGAAGCATCGATGCAAGCAGGAAAATCACTCCTGATGCGATGGCCATGTAATGCAATACGTCGAGCGTACGTCCCACAACCGAACCGGCGAGTTGGCGGGATGGTAAAAATCCAGGAGCAAAGACGGTGGGGGCTTCGACGAAGGCGAGAAAAATGACGCCGCCTAGCCAGACAACCAGCGTCAGCACCATAAGGAACCGGAGAAACGACATATGCGAATTATAGAGGGCTGGCGCTTAGAGTTTGCTTGGCCTTGGTGTGAGCTTGAAGACTCGCGCCTCTGGTTCGATCTTGCGAGGGAGGAACCAACGCTGGCACTTTCGCACTCTTGCGCTCATGGTTACCCTCATCCTTCCCCGATTTCTCCGGAAGGGACTACCACTTTCAATGCAACGCTCACTCATGGCGACTGACGTGAATTTCGTGCGTATGCATTCGTCGATTTTCTGTGTGCAGTGCGAAATGATCAGTGAAAATAACACCCCGCGTTGTCTCGCATGTGGCAGCAATGCAGTGTTGAGTTTGCCGCGCTTGCTGGGCGGATCGATGCGCGGGCAAGCGACGACACACTTAATAGAAGACGCTGAGTTGGATCGACTGGTTCGATCGCTGCTTCTTTCCGTTCCAGAGTCGGTCGACTCGAAAGTGCATCAGGGCTTACATCTTTCGAACGAGTTTTCGTCACGACGTAACAGGCCAGGACAGCCTGACTACCGCTTAAACCAAAATGTCTTGATGAATGCCGGCGAAATCGATCTCGAACCGGGCATTAGCATCATCGCCGAAAAGGCGCAGTCGCTGACCGGGGCGACCGGCGCAGCGATTGCCTTGCGTCGCGGCCAGGAAATTGTCTGCCGGGCCCGCACCGGCCGAACCGCACCCGACATCGGAGTACGTCTGCAAACCGACAGCGGCCTTTCGGCCGAATGTGTGCGCACCGGCGAGGTTCTTCTCTGCAACGACGCCGATTCGAATCCTCAGGTCGACGCCGTAACATGCCGCCGCATGGGAGTGCGTTCTATTCTGGTGGCCCCCCTGCGCCACTTCCGGCGAACCCTGGGAGTTTTCGAGGTACTCTCGTCGACAGCTCATGCTTTTGATCATAACGATGTAGCGACCATGCAATTTCTTTCAGGAATGATGGTTGCAGCCATCTCGCGAATTTCGAGTCTGCATTCTGCGAGACCTGCAGCATCGAGTGAATAAACACAGGTATCGATCTAGCTGCGTAAAGAGAAATACGGGCCCCTAATCTGGAAGGGAGATCCCGATGAAGTATGTATTCGTCGTTATTTTCTTAGTGGCAGTGATCACTGCCACCTGGCGCGTCCTTGAGCCAGAAGCCACCAACGCAGAAAGCTGTTGCACAATCTCCGCGTGCGGATTTTCCATGCAAAAAAGCGTTATAAGTTCAGCCATGTAGGAAGGAAAGGCTTTAGGAATTAGACCGGCACAGGAACGCTCTCGACAATGTCTTTCAACACCTGCTCCGCCTGCTCCGATTTTTTCAGAGTGGATGCGTAGAGAGAACTGACCGCCACGCGGTGGGCGAAGACAGAAACGCCCAGCGGCTTAAAATCTTCAGGCGTGCAGTAATCGCGGCCTTCAAGGAAGGCCATCGCTTGCGCGGCGCGGTAGAGCATCTGCGATCCGCGCGGGGAAACGCCCAGCGAAAGATATTCAGATTCGCGCGTCTTGTTGACGATCTGTAGAAGATAAGTAATGAGCGATTCATCGACGTGGACTTGAGCGACCGCCTGCTGGATTTCGATGACATCGCCCGCATTCAGCACGGGGCGGAGGTTTTCGAGCTGTGCGACCCCGGCCTCTGAGCGCAAAATCTGACGCTCGGCGTCGCCATCCGGATAGCCCATGCGAATTCGCATCAGGAAGCGATCCAGTTGCGACTCGGGCAAGGGATAGGTGCCGTGATGCTCAATCGGATTTTGCGTCGCGAGAACTAAAAACGGCTGCGGAAGCTGGTACGAATGCGCGTCGATCGTGACCTGACCCTCGTTCATTGCTTCGAGCAGCGCCGATTGCGTCTTCGGGGTAGTGCGGTTGATCTCATCGGCCAGCAGAACATTGGCGAAAACCGGGCCGCGCTTGAATTCAAATTTCTGCTCGAGCGAAGAGTAGATGGAAATCCCGAGCACGTCTGAAGGCAACATGTCGCTCGTGAATTGGATGCGTTGAAAGGTGCAGTCTATGGCGCGGGCGATCGCCTGTCCAAGAGTGGTCTTGCCGACTCCCGGAACGCCTTCGATCAGCAGATGGCCTTTGGCGAAAATCGAAACCAGCGCGAGCCGCAGGATGTCGTCTTTGCCGCGTATAACGCGGCGCAGGGCTGTTTCAAGCTCCGCTGCACGCCGGGAAGTTGCCACCATAAGTTCGGGAGCCATTTGGGCGATTCTACTATGTGGGTTCAACCTGGACTTGTTACCAATGTCACACCGCAAAACTTCAAGCGGGCAGTGGTTGATTTCGAGATATTCACCAAATTAGAGAATGTTTGGCCTCACGAAAATTCCGCGGGCCGCCCTGTCAGTCGCTCAATGCGCTTCGCCGTGGGCGGATGCGTCGAGAACAGATTTCCGAAGCTCATGCCTCCAAGAAACGGAGCAATGATAAATAGGTGCGCCGTTGACGGGCTTGCAATCAGCGGGCGTTGCCGGGAGTAAGCTTCGATCTTCGACAGGGCGCTGGCAAGAGCGTATGGATTGCCAGTCCAATGCGCCCCAGTGTCATCGGCTCCGTACTCGCGTGAGCGCGAGACTGCGAGTTGAATCAACGTGGCCGCGAGCGGGGCGAGAAACATCATGGCGATAGCTGCGATACCGCCGCCTTCGCGGTCGTCGCGCTCCCCGCGCATTCCACCGAAAATCATTCCCCACCTGGCCATCGAGGCGAGGTAAGTGATGGCGCCAGCCAAGGTGGCTGCGATCGAACTAATTAAGATGTCGCGATTGCGAACGTGTCCTAGTTCATGTGCGAGGACGCCCTCGAGTTCCTCGTCATTCAGCAGTCCGAGAATGCCTTGCGTAACCGCGACCGATGCGTGATCTGGATTACGTCCGGTGGCGAAAGCGTTTGGCGAATCGGATGGGATGACGTAGACCTTAGGCATTGGCAGGCTAACTTTTTGCGCCAGACGTTCGACGATGTTGTAAACGCGCGGCAGTTCTTCTCTCGAGACGGGCTGCGCGCGATAGGTGGCCAGAGCGATTTTGTCGGAGAAGAAATAAGCGACGAAGTTCATGACGGCGGCGAAGATGAGCGCCATCAGCATTCCGCGTTGACCCGCGAAGGCACGGCCAGCCAGCATGAGCAAGAGCGTCATGGCGGTAAAGAGGAATGCGGTTTTCATGATGTTGCTAGACATAAGTGGCCTCGGTGCTTCAAAACATTAGATGCGGGCGGATTTCGGTTCGGTTCGGGGGGCGGATGGGTCGTCCCTACGGGACTTCGGTGATTGTTCGCATCGTACCCAGCGCTGGCGCGCTGGGCTAAGTTGGTTCAACCCTTCGGGTTTCTTCTCCTCGATAGTGCAGGTCGGGCGCCCTCGCACTCCCCTTCAGCACGACCTCGAACGTGCCGTCGCACGCTGGTGTGTGGGCTCGCCCTCAAACCGGCAAATTACCCCAGCCGCTTTAACGCCCGTTCCAAGGTTTGATCGAGCGCCGCCCTAGCTTTTTCGTATTCATCGGCAGTTAGCTTGCCTTGCTTCTTCTCAACTTCAAGTTGAAAGAGTTCTTCTTTCAGCGCTTCCAGCAGCATCGATGATCTTGATGCCGAAGCTGAAGATGAAGATGAAGAGTTGCCCGTGGATGGGGTAGAAACCGGCGCCGAAGCTCGCGCCGCTGCCGCGGCTGCAGTGGTCGCGCCCGCGATTGTCTGACTCGCCGTCGAATTCACAGCAGGTTTGGTTGAAGACGCTGCTGCCCCAGCAGGAACGGGTTGCCGCTTCGTCACCGCCCAGCCTCCGATTGCCAACAGGACAGCAAATCCAAACAGAATCGGCCAGCGATATTTTTGCAACGCGTCGGGCGCGTCAATCGGAGCACCTAAACCTCCTCCGGGGCGATTGTCACGTGCCTGCGCCGCTGGCGGGCCGGCTTGAGGCTGCTCCGGCTGGGCTCCATTTGCGCCTTCTTCGGGAGGCTCGACAATCGTTCCGTTACCTTGAAGCGTGAAGCCGAGCGACTGCCCGGGTTTCGCCTGCCGCGCCACCTCCATGAGGTTGTCACCCTGCGTCGGATCTTTTACTGACTCGAAGACAGCTGGATTTGCGGCGGCAAATTGCATTGTCTTCGGGACGACTACGACGAAATGCTCAGAGGGATAAATCGGTTTGGGATCGATCGTCATCTTGCCGGAGTAAGGAAGAGTGAATGCCACCTGAAATTGCGTTTCGCCCGGACGGAGCGGAAATTGAACCGAGTAGCGATCCTTCTCCTTTTGCGGAGCCGATTCTGCCGCGATAGGCTGTCCATTCGGAGCGCGCGCCTCGACCTGCTCGATCTTCGAATTCGGCGGCAGGAAGAATTCGAAGTTGTGATCGTTCATTTGCGTTTTTGGTGGAGTTGAATTGTTGTTAACCGCAAACGTGCGCACGCCTTGAAGCGTTCCTTTGTCTGTCTGAAAGCGCAGTACGTCGACGGTGACACTAAGTCCGACAACTTTCGTCGCGACGTCGTACACGTTAATGTCCACCGAATTCGTGCCGGGGCGAGCGAGTTGATGGTAGGTCACTCCCTGATGCACAGCGCGAATCAGGCGCGGGCCGGTCGGTCCCGAGAGCGTGAAGCTAAACTTACCGCTGGCATCGGCCTTAGTGCTCCCAGCCACATCCATACCGTTCGTGAGATTGATGAGGATGACCTCGTCTCCGGCGGCGGGCTTGTTGCTGGTGGCGTTGGTGACGGTGCCGGTCAGGGTCTGGGCGGACACGGAGAGGGTTACAAACAAAAAAAAGCACGTAACAGACACCGCTCGCGAGGCGAACACTTTCAAGACTGCTCCTTAGAAGGAAAAAGTAGGCGAACTCTCTACACTACTGGATTTGTCTGCACTTCCAACCGCCCAATCTCCGCCATGACCGCTGCCGCTTCCTCTTCAAGTGATGCGCGCATCGATTGGTAGTCCGCGTCAGGAACCTTGCCAGCTTTGTATTCGAAATTCAAATCGCGCAGGTTTTCATAGACAGCTTCCTTGCGTTCGCGGAGGTAGCCGAGCCGCGTCTTTTCTTCTCCGGCGTAGACTTCGCCGGGGAAAAAGAAAACGTAGTAAAGGGCGGCCGCTGTGACGGCAGAGCAGATGAAGAGGATCATCAGGCTGTCCCTGCGCGCCGTGAGTTTATTCTTACTTCCGGCTTTTCGCGGGCTTGGGCACCCGCGCCGCACTTTTCACACTCAAACTTCATAGGTCGGTCTCTCTTCTTGCTTTGCGGCGGAGGTCGTCCAGTTCCCGGCCTTGCGGAATGACGATGCCGTCGGCCAAAGCTGGCTCAGGACGATTCTTCCAGGAGCGGACAACATAAATCAAAAACGTGATGCCCATGCCCAGCGCGAGGAAGGGCATGATCCACGCAATGCGGTTGAAGCCGGTTGCACTCGGGGCAGCAACCACCGTTGGCCCGTATTCCTGCACGAAACCTTGCAGTACCAGGTCGTCGTTGTTGCCTTTATCGATCGAAGCCATCAACTGGTTGCGCATTTTGTCGGAATAGGTGCAGCCGACGTGATTGCACTCGAGCAGAATCTGTCCGCAACCGCAGGCGCACATCATACGGTGGCCGAGATCTTTGAAGCGGGCGTCGGCGTCACCTGCGCCTAGAAAAATGAAAAGCGTCGCGCACACCAGCATTATTTGCAGGGAACGAAAGAGTAGCGCCGGCATCCTGCCGGCTGTCGCGAGGGCATCTTGCCCTCGCCGGTGCGGGCGAGACGCCCCCACGACGGCCGCCGGGACGGCGCTACTTTCTTTGGGCGCTTGTTTTCGAGAAGGCTGCGCGGAATGCATTAGTCGCCTGCTCCTGCCTGCACTGGAGTCCGCACTGGCAATGTAACGGGCACGCGTGCTACGGCGGCGTTCGGAACGAGCGCAACGATCGTGCCAAAAACCATGATGATCAGGCCGATCCAAATCCACGGAACGAGAGGGTTGATGTGGGCTTTGATGATGGGGCGTCCGGTAGTTTCGTTCTTGCCTTCGTAGACGAGATAGACGTCGCCTACGAGAAAATAATCTTCTTTAAAGCTGGGATAGATTCTCGGCAGCGTTTGCGGCTGGCCGCTTGATTTGTAAAAGCGGCGCTCCGGATACATGGTCGTAATCTGCTTGCCATCGCGGAAGACGTTGATGATGGCCCACTCGTTGCTGAAGTTTGGATTGTCGTCCTGCGTGTAAGACTGGCAGACCAGCGTGTAGGGGCCGATGTTGATCTTGTCTCCGAATGCCATCTCTTTTTCGACTTCTTTATTGAAGGGAGTGCCGAGAATGCCGATGAAGACGAGCGCCACGCCGAAGTGGACGATGTATCCGCCGTAGCGGCGCGTGTTGCGGCGGCAGAGTTGATACATGGCGGAAAGCAAATTCTGATCAGTCTTGCCGGCGATGACGCGCCCTCCACGCAAAAATTCGGAGATCACGGTGAAGAGAACGAGGGCGGAAAGAATCGCCGCCATCACGGCGTAGAAGTAAGACGGATCTTCCCACGGGCGTACGCCGAAAACCATCATCATGCCGCCGACTGCGAGCGCGCCGATGGCGGGGTAAAGAAAGTTGCGCTTCAGGCTGTCAATCGAGGTCTTGCGCCACGCCAGAAGAGGACCGATGGCCGTTAAAAGAAGAAGCAGCAGCGCCACAGGGACTGCGACGCGATTGAAGAACGGTGCACCAACCGTGACTTTGTGGCCCTGCACGAAATCAGAGATGATCGGGAAGAACGTTCCCCACAGAATGGTGAAGCAGAGTGTAAGTAGAAGCAAATTGTTAAACAGAAAGCTCGACTCGCGCGAGACCAGCGCTTCGAGTTTGTGCTCGCTTTTGAGTTGCCCGCGATTCTTTATAAGGAAATATGTGCAAACCGCGATCGCGATCGCGATGAAAACGAGAAACCAGGTTCCGATGGAAGACTGAGCAAAGGCGTGAACGGAGCTGATCACACCGGAACGCGTCAGGAAAGTTCCGAGCATCGAAAGCAAGAACGTGGCGAAGATGAGTACCATGTTCCAGACTTTCAACATGCCCCGTTTTTCCTGCATCATCACCGAGTGCAGAAACGCCGTGCCCGTAAGCCATGGCATGAGCGAAGCGTTTTCTACGGGGTCCCATCCCCAATAGCCGCCCCAACCGAGTACTGAGTAGGCCCAGTGCGCTCCGAGAAAAACTCCGATGGTGAGGAAGCACCAGGTCACCATCGTCCAGCGGCGAGTAATCTGAATCCATTTTTCGCCGGGATAATTCATGATCAGCGCACCCAGTGCGAAGGCGAAAGGGACGGTGAACCCGACATAGCCCATGTACAGCATAGGAGGGTGAATGACCATCTCCGGATACTGGAGCAGGGGATTGAGGCCCGTACCGTCGGGCGGAAGGCCGCCTTGCATAACAGCAAAGGGGTGCGCCGCGAAATTGAGAATCAACAAGAAGAACACCTGCACCGACGCGATGATCATCGAGGCGTAGGCGAAGAGGCGCTGATCGGTCTTATAGCGAAGGCGAAGAACGAAGCCATAACCGGCGAGCAGCAGAGACCAGAACAGCAGCGAGCCTTCCTGCCCCGACCAAAGAACGGCAAACTTGTAAGCGGCGGGCAGGTCGCGGTTGCTGTGGTGGAAGATGTAGGCGATGGAGAAGTCGTCGCTGAAAGCCGCGGCCACCAGGACAATAGCCGCCAGCACGACGGCGGCGAAGGTGGCGATTCCGGCGCGGCGCGCGGTTTCGCCGAGGCGAGCAGAGGCCGCGTCCTTTCCAAATAATGCCAGCAAGCCAGCGAGAAACGAGTACGCGCTGAGGCCAAGCGCCAGCATCAGCGCGAAGCTTCCAATTTGAGACATTAAAGGGACTCCACTTGAACCAATGTTTGTATTTTTTCAGAGATGCTGGTGGGATGCAAACCGCGATAGCCCTATTCCGCGCGGGATTGGCTTTTTGCGGTCATCGCGCGAGTTGCAAGGGTCCTTCGCGCCGCTTGAGACAACAGCGTATTTTAAGCACTCATTTAGCTTCGCGATTCAGCGCCCTTTTCTAGTGGGTACCCTTTCTCGCGCCAATCGCGAATGCCGCCGTCCATCGATACCACGTTTGTGTACCCCATCTTTTGCAGGTTGTCGGCGGCCAGGGCTGATCGAAACCCTCCTCCGCAATACAAAACCAGTTCGGCATTGAGGTTTGGAAACTTCTCTTCGACATCACGTTCGATGATGCCTTTGCCAAGATGAACCGCACCGGGTAGATGATCGGCGCCATATTCGCGGTCTTCTCGAACATCGACGAGCGCAACTTTCTCGCCTCGATCAAGTCGAGATTTGACCGTGTCGACATCGATCTCACGAATTCTTTTTTTGGCGTCCTCGACAATCTTCAAGAAGCGGGGCGGATGCTTGGGTGCCATAGTTGCACTCTCCGACCCAGGATTTTAGCAGGTGGTGGGGAGCGCTATCAGCCATCGAACATTAGTTATCAGTAAAATCAAGTCTCGATGAGAGAAATAAAAACCGATGGCTGATAGCTGAAAGCTGAAAGCTCTCTCCATCTTGTGCTAAAGATATAAGACCGTTATGGCCCTGATCATTCGCCAATCCAACATTCATTCTCATGGGTGCTACACCACGCGCCCAATTCGCAAGGGCACCCGCCTTCTCGAGTACGTCGGCCTGCCGTTGAACAATGACCAAGCCGACGACCTCTACGATGATTTTCCGAATACATATTTGTTTGGTCTCGATGGCGGCAAGAAAATTATCGACGGATACGGGGTGGCCGCCTTCATCAACCACTCCTGCCACCCAAACTGCGAAACCGATCAGATCCGCGGAAAAATGTGGGTGATTGCGCTGCGTGATATTGCGCCGGGAGAAGAACTGACCTACGACTACAACTTGTATGACGGTGAGGACGACGCGCCCTGCCGCTGCGGTTCGAAGCGTTGCCGTGGCAGCCTCTACTCAGCCTCTCACTTGAGGAAGCTGAAGAAGAAGCGCGCTAAGGCAGCCTTGGCTGCGTGAACTTCGACGGAGTCTGTCGACGAACACGAGTTGACCACACGAGTTAACCAACACGAGTTGACGACATTGAGAATTGATTGTCATCCCGAGCGGAGCGAGGGATCTGCAGTTTCGGAACCAGGGCTGGCAGCGTATCCCCGCAAAATTTCCCGGTGCTACAATCGCTTCTTCCGAATCTGCATTCCGCTGGAGACTAATTTTGGATCATGCTGCTTCCGGCCTGAACGCCATCGTCGCGAACTCCATCCGACGCGCGCCTGCCAGCCAAAGCGCTTTGCTCGCTTGGCCCTTTGCCTGCGGGAGTGCGGTGGCAGATCGCACGCGAACGCTCGATTACATTGATGGAATTTTGCGCATTGAAGTGGCCGACGCAGGCTGGCGGCGGGAACTTGCCAGTCTTGCTCCCCGCTATTTGGCGATGATCAACAAATTCTCCAGTGCGACGGTGAAGCGAATCGAGTTTGTTCTAAAAGCTTGAGGCCTCGACTTCCATCAGCCGCTGCCTATGAAAGTCACCGACAAAGACGTAGCCTACGTTGCCGACCTCGCTAACCTCGAATTGAATGACGAGGAGCGCGCAACCATGTTGCGCGATCTCAACTCCATCCTCGGCCACATCGACCGCCTCGGCGAATTGAAAACCGAAGACGTAGCTCCCACGTCTCAGGTCTCGAATAAATTTGCTGTTGATCCCGCACGTTCCGAAAGCGGGCGATACGCCATTCGCGAAGATGTCAGAGAAGGTCTCCGCAAATCGTTGGCGCACGAAACGGCGGTAAGAAACGCTCCCGATACGGACGGAACATATTTCGAAGTGCCTAAAGTCATCGAACGATAAAGACAAAGATGAAAAATAAGAAGCAGAAATCAGAAGTAGCGCCGAACGAATTACCGATTCCCCCAGCTGCGAAATCGGACAAAAAAGCGCGCGAAGTTGTTCGTGCCTGGGTTGCCGACAATGACCTTCATTGCAGTCTGGAGGTCGGAAGCTGGGGAGATAAAGAACGTATGGCGTGGGGAATTCTGCTTACCGATGTGGTCCGTCACGTTGCCAACGCGCTGGCGGAGAAGGGCCTGGATAAAGAAGAAACGATACGCGAGATCCGACAGGTCTTTAACACGGAACTGGATTCTCCAACCGCAGAAGCGTCTGGCTCTTCCATCGATCGCAAATGACTACGTCAACCGAATCGATCGAGTTCATTCGCACCTCGATTAAAGAAGATCGAACCACGGCGACGGCCCTGGCGAGCGAGTTTTACGATCGCATTGCCAAGCTGGACGGAGAGATCGGGGCGTTTTTAACTCTTTGCGAAGAGCGGGCCATGAAGCAGGCCGGTCTGATCGACCAGATGGCAGCCGAGGGTCAGCCGTTGCCGCCGCTTGCGGGCGTTCCGATTGCTATCAAAGATGTGATGGTCACATCCGGCGTACGCACAACCGCCGGGTCGAGAATTCTCGACAACTTTATTCCTCCCTACGATTGCTCTGCCGTTGCTCGCCTTGAGGCCGCTGGCGCTGTAATTTTGGGCAAGCTCAATTGCGACGAATTCGCGATGGGCTCTTCGAACGAGAACTCCGCCTACCGGCCGGTGCACAATCCGCGCGACACGACTCGCGTCCCCGGAGGTTCATCCGGCGGATCGGCCGCCGCAGTTGCCGCCGGAATGGCGATCGCGACACTCGGTTCTGACACGGGAGGATCGATCCGCCAGCCTGCTTCGTTTTGCGGTGCGGTTGGCTTGAAGCCGACGTACGGCCGGGTCTCTCGCTATGGCCTCATCGCCTTCGCTTCCTCGCTTGATCACATCGGACCTTTTGCCAAAACGGTTGCGGAAGTTGCGTTGTTGCTGCGCACGATCGCAGGCCGCGATCCCATGGATTCGACGTCGGCGGATATTGCGGTGCCGGACTACGTGGCTGAATTGGATAAGCCAGTCGAAGGCTTAAGAGTTGGAGTAGCGAAAGAATATTTTGGCGAGGGACTCAACTCCGAGGTCCGCACCGCGGTCGACGCCGCGATTCAGGAATTGTCCAAGCTCGGGTGCGACATCATCCCAGTCAGCCTGCCGCACACGGAATACGCGATTTCGACGTACTACGTCATCGCAACTGCGGAAGCCTCGTCGAACCTGGCGCGCTATGACGGCGTCCGATACGGCTTCCGAGCAAAATCGGGCACGCTTTCTGAGATGTACCGCAAGACGCGTGACGGCGGATTCGGCGGTGAAGCGAAACGTCGCATCATGCTCGGCACTTACGCCCTGAGCGCCGGATACTACGAAGCCTACTACTTGAAAGCGCAAAAAGTTCGAACTCTAATCACTCGCGATTTCGAGGAAGCGTTTAAACAGGTCGATGTGATCGCCTCACCGACCTGTCCTACGACCGCGTTTCGGCTCGGCGAAAAGTCTGCTCATCCCTTGGCGATGTACCTTGCCGACATTTACACCGTGACCGCAAACCTTGCGGGCATCCCTGGCATCTCGGTTCCCTGCGGCGAAAGTAGTGAAAAATTGCCGATCGGACTGCAGCTCTTCGCGCGTCACTTTGACGAGTCCACTTTGCTTCGTGTAGCGCACGCCTATCAGCAATCAAAATCGCGTTCGTAGTGGAGTGCCGAGCAGCGGTGTATTGAGGTGGGCTGTGGACCTGCTCGCGCTTTAAAGCGTTTCGTAATAGCATTCCCCTGCACATGCGCGGCAAATCATGCGACCCTCGCGCAACACCTCGCGGTGAAAGTTGATACCTTCGCCGCATTTTGTGCAAACAACGCGCTCCGCTTTGTATCCTGGAAACTCTTCAGGAGGCAGCAAAACCTTCACCCATTGTCTGGAAAATAAGTCGCTCGGCGGCATCTCCCGGTAAGCCAACATCTGCTGCTGATTTTTATTTTCAATTTCCGGGTACAAGGTGCGCGCTAAGGCTTTTGAGGATTCTTTCGCGGCGATGCGGATTGCCTTCTCGCTCGCGACGTCGACAAAAGTTGCCGCCATTTTGCCCCAATCGCGAAACTTCAACGCCCGCTTGCCGAGACGGCATCCAGTAACGACGGCAATCGCGTCGGTTGCGCAGCGATCAATTTCGACAAATGTGACCAGGCGCTTTCGATCTTTGCCGCGAGGATCGTCGATGCCCAATTGTTCAAGACCCAACATCGCCATCCGGACGCCGAGAATCTGCCCGGCGCAAAGGTGACCGTGCGCTTGCTCTGCTTCGCGGAGATATTCGTCAAGGGAAGGCATCTGGAATTTGTAAATTGTAATTTCGAATTTGCAATTGTTTTTGAATGCAGCGTGGGGAAGTTGCAATCTGCAATTTAAAAAGTACAAATTACAAATCACAATTTACCAATGTCCTCACTTTCTACGCCAGCGCACTCCATCTTTGGTGTTCTCAACCAGAATTCCAGCGGCTGTTAGCTCAGCCCGGGTCGCGTCTGATAATTTAAAGTTCCTGGACTTTCTCGCCGCTTCCATCTCCGCCACTTTTTGATTGATATGTTCATCCGTCACTTGGGTTGAGCCTGCGATCTCCAGCAACTCCGGGCTGATGTCTTGCTCGCGGCCTTCGGTACGCGCCCAATCCAAAATTGCTCGCATCTTGGGCTGATCGTCGTCGTTCATCACTCCAAAGATCGAGTCAAAATTCTCGAGCGCTCCCAACAAGGGCTTCACGTCGTCCTGGCACACTTCCCCCGCATCCATCGTCGAGTTCACCTTGCGAAGCATATCGAAAATGGCAGCCTGCGCTTCCGCCGTATTTAAATCATCTTCGAGGCTCCTTTTTATGCGCGTGACGGTCTCTTCTGCCAACGTGCGCATGGCCGCGTTGCTGCCCGCCGTGAATTGAGTGCTCTTCAGGCGAAAGCGAAAGTTCCGCAGCTTCTCAACCGAACTTGCTGCCGACTTCAAGCCATCAAACGTGAAGTTCAGTTGATTGCGGTAGGGAACCTGCGTAAGCAGCCAGCGGATCGAAGACGGTCGGTAGCCTTTCAGCACGAGATCACGAATCGTAAAAAAGTTGCCGAGACTCTTCGACATCTTTTGCCCCTCGACGAGCAGAAAGCGGGAGTGAAACCAATGCCGGGCAAATTTCTGCCCGGTCAGCGATTCGGATTGAGCAATCTCGTTTTCGTGATGCGGAAAAATCAGGTCTTCGCCGCCGGCGTGCAGATCAAAACTGGGGCCAAGCTCCTCCATCGACATGACTGAACACTCGATGTGCCAACCCGGACGCCCCGGGCCGATCACCGTATCCCATGAGGCCTCACCTGGCTTTGGAGCTTTCCAGAGGGCAAAGTCGCGGGCGCTATCTTTTTCGTACTCGTCCACGTCAACTCGCGCGCCGTCATTCATTCCCGCGAAATCTTTCTTCGACAGCTTGCCGTAGTCGGGAAATTTCGCGATCCGGAAATAGTAAGAGCCGTCCTCGGTGCGATAGGCAAAGCCTTTTTTCTCCAGCTTGGCAATAAATTCGGCCATGGCGTTGATGTGTTGCGTAGCCCGCACGAACACGGGTTTTTCAATATTCAGCGTGATTGAATCTTCGAGGAATGCCTGAATATATTTTTCGGTGTATTGCTGCACCCCGACCCCGTCGCGCGCGGAGTTGCGAATAATCTTGTCGTCTACGTCGGTAATGTTCATGACATAACGGACTTCATATCCACTCAGCCGCAGAAATCGGTAAAGAAGATCGACAGCAATGAACGTTCGAAAATTGCCGATGTGGCCATAGTCATAAACGGTTGGCCCGCAGGCATACATCCGCACGCGGTTGGCGTCGATGGGTTCAAAATCTTCGATCTTCCCTGAAAGAGTGTTAAAGAGGCGCAATGCCATGAATGGGTTCTAGGAGTTAAGCCGAATTCATTATTTTATGGGCGGGGTTGAAATTGGGTCAAATCGCTCGCAACGGTAAGATACGCTTTGACACCGTTGCAAGTTTCTGCCTGCATTATTTTAGTTCCGAGGTGATCTGCGGGAGTGCGTAGGACTCCAGGTATCCACACTGCGGGCAACGGTAGGTAAAAATCGGGACAATGTGGCCTTTGTCCGTCTTTAATCCTGTCCAGAAGCTCTGTCGAGGCTCTCCCGGAGACCAGTTCTGTTGCAATTGCCCACCATAAGTTGCGTCAGCAACGTATCCGCCTTCCATTCGGGCCCGACACCGCAAACAGTCGACAGCCTTGTTCAATTCCATTGCGCTCCGTCCTCGACTCATTTTTTGACAGCATGGACGAGGAGGATAACATCGAGGCCGAGAGGTGATCTCATATCCGCCCAACCGGTACCAGCTTGTTTGTAAATGATTTTAAAGGTGGAACTTGGGCCGCCTCGGGTTCGAGCGGATGGTTTGGAGACGGAGGGGCATCCGCACTCCGCTCTCCTCGACGCCAAAACCTCTGCTTGAAGCGTCCTTTTGCCGGCTACGAAGGCTCGGAAGCAGGATACTCACTTCCTTCTACGCGCCCTCTATCGAGGCAAACTTTTCTGTTTTGCTAATTCCGAGCGGAATTCTTTTTCCTTTTGAGCGACGTATTTCTTATAGCCTTCAGAATCGATGAATGGATTTACGCCACCCTTTTTCATCTTGGGGAATTTTTCTTCGAGACCAAAGTACGCGCCGTGCGCCCCAAGGAAGAAATCGCAATGTAATGACTTCAGCACTCGCCACATCCGCTCGTAGTCTTCGGCAATGTGCGGGTACGCAGAATTTGCGACGAGTTTGTAGCCTTCATTCACGTTAGGACTGCCGACGATAACAACGTGGTATGTCTTGCCGCCCTCCGTAACTTTCATCGTCCAAGTAGTGCAACCCTTGGTGTGACCTGGAGTAAGGTGGGCGACGAGTACTGTGCCTCCAAGTTTCACCTCGTCGCCGTCGTGCAAGACTCGGTCGACCTTGGTTGGACGATAGAAAGTTGCAGGATCGTTGCCGTATTGAAAGTCTGCCTTGCCGCCTGATTCCACCACGGGCACGTCAGCGTCCATCACCATGTAGGTGGCGCCCGTCGTCTCCTTGATGAGGGCGCTCCCGCCGTCGTGATCCCAATGGGCGTGACTGATGAGAAGAATTTTGGTGTCTTCAAATTTAAATCCGAGTTTCTCAATGCTTGCCTGAATTATCGGCACGTTCGCTTCAAGGTCGCTGTTGATTAGAATGTTCCCCTGCGAGGTGACGATAAGATAATTCGCTAAGCCCTTGCTCCCGACGTAGTAGAGGTTGCCGGAGATGTGGAAGGGGGAGAACGGTTCGATCCAGTCGGGATGAGATGTGGCGGATGGGGCACCCGCGATGGCGAGAACAAGAATTAGGGCTCGGGAAATGGCGAGAATGCTTTGAAACATAGCCTGAGTATAAGCGAGGTCGCTGGCTGAAGACGGAACTTGAGCCTAGAGTTGTCGTTACTCATAGAAGTGGTTGAACATTCTACTTTTCGCGATTTTGATCTTGCTGGGTTGCGACATTAATCGCACTTGCTTTCGCCGATTGTGCCTCAAGCGGACCGACCGCCTGCGCTTGTGCCATCGCGTCGATCACCTCGTTGCGACGCCTCACGGCGCGATCGGGATGGTTGAGTGGGGAATAGTAGGAGGGGGCTTTGACCATTCCACCAAGTAGTGCTGCCTCCGCAAGTGAAAGCTGATCCGCATCCTTGCCAAAAAAACGCTGGGATCCGTCTTGCACGCCAGTAAGATTGGTTCCGAGCGAAAGTCGGTTGGAGTAAATGGTGAAGAGATCGCGGTGAGAAAAATGCCGCTCCAACTGCACCGCCACTCTGAGTTCATTTAACTGTCGATTGAGCACCTTAGAAGGTTCGCAAAACATAGTCCTGGCAACCTGCCACGACAACGGAGCAATTCGCGGGTGCATTCCACTGCTAAAACCTCTAAAGGTTTTGGAGAAGATTCCGAGTCCATGTTCTCCACCTTCCGCTACGCTCAGGGCAATGCGTAAATTTTTGCCGATCGACTCATAAGGAATTGCCGTGGACACTGTCTTCGAACAGAAATCGACAACTTGGATTTGCGATGTAGGGGCAAATGCTGAGAGTGTCTTCACATCGGGCAAGTCTCGGGAGTAAAACAGCAGCCAAATCAAACCGACGGACAGCATGAGGCCTGCAGCAGCAATCACGATCAAACAAGTTTTAAGCGGGAGGTGCACTGATTGGTTACACTCTCAGAATTACTGCGATTGGAACAAGCGCCACTCGCTTCGACTGCGGTTCCCCGAGCAAAGGATGCTCACAATCCTAAACCAACAACGTCTAACGGTAAGAATTCTGTCTGATGCCATTCAAACTAACGACTTTCCGCAATCTTGTGCTACTGCTTTCGTTCGCCATTTTGAGCGTTGGCCTATTAGCTCAAACCCCAGAGTTTGGGAATATCCACATCCCTCGCATTGATTCTCCTCCGCGTCTCGAGGAATTCCTATCCATGGAATTGCCCCCGCGCTGGCAGGGGAAACTGACCAAGGTCGATAAGTTGACGCAGCGGGCGCCGAGCGATGGGGCTCCAGCGTCGCAACGCACCGACATCTATCTCGGCTACGACGATAAAAATCTCTACTCCGTCTTTGTTTGTTTCGATAGCGAGCCTGAAAAAGTGCGGGCCCACCTGGCGAGGCGCGAAGATATATTCAGCGATGATACGGTCGAGATCATGCTCGACACTTTTCACGACCACCGTCGCGCCTACTCCTTTATGTCGAATCCGCTTGGCGTGCAGGCCGACGCGTTGTGGACCGAGGGATCCGACTTCGACTTTTCTTTCGATACAGTATGGGACACCGAAGGCAAAGTGACCGATCGCGGCTTTGTCGTTTTATTTTCGATTCCGTTTCGCAGTTTGCGATTTGCTTCGAGCGACCTTCAGACTTGGGGAATCATTCTAAATCGCGAAATGCCTCGCACCAGCGAAGACACCTTCTGGCCTCCCTATTCGAGCCGCATTACCGGTCGGTTAAACCAGGAAGGCACGGCCCACGGATTGGAACGCATTTCGCCGGGGAGAAATTTGCAGCTGATTCCTTACGGGCTTTTTCGTTCTTTTAAAGAGCCCGACTTGCGAGATCCCAATCAGCCTTTTTACTCGCAGCGCGCCGCGTTCGGGCAGGCCGGACTCGATGCCAAAGTCGTCCTAAAAGATAAGTTCGTCCTCGACGCTACGATCAATCCTGACTTTAGCCAGATCGAATCGGACCAACCGCAGATCACAGTGAACCAGCGTTTCGAAGTCTTCTTCCCCGAGACGAGGCCGTTTTTCCAGGAAAACGCAAATTACTTTCAAACTCCCATCAATCTGGTCTTCACGCGCCGAATCGTCGATCCCAAATGGGGAGTACGCCTCACCGGCAAAGACGGCCCCTGGGCCGTGGGGATGCTCGTGGCTGACACCGCTTCTCCAAGCGAGGAAGTTTCGCCCGACAATCCGTTGTTCAATAAGCACGCTCTTTTTGCTGTCGGGCGCGTCAGTCGAGACATCGGGAGCCAGTCGACAATCGGCGCGCTTTATGCCGATCGCGAAGTGAATGGATTCTTCAATCGCGTTGGCAGCATCGATGGGCGCTTTAAGTTGAACGACCACTGGGTAGCAAACCTGCAGGCGGCGATCAGCGCCACCATCAATCCCAGCGACGAGTTATTCAGTTCTTTCAACACCACGGGCTCATATCAAGCCGGAACGGCCGCGGAGGCTACGCTGCAGCGAGATGGCAGGAAGCTGAATTATTCTTTTGACTACTCCGACCGAAGCCCCAACTTTCGGACGCTGACCGGCTTCGACCCACAACCGGACATTCAGAGTATCGATCAACGCCTGCAATATAGTTTCCGACCGGAAGGGAAACATCTGATTTCCTACGGTCCCGTGATAGAGACTTTTCACATCTTCGATCACGAAGGGAATTTCATCAACTCCGGATATTTCCCAGCTTTTAAATTGGAATTAGTCGGTCAGACCATGATTACCGCGTTATACGCGAAAGAAATGGAACGCCTGCGGCCGCAAGACTTTCCCGTGCTGACACAGATCGAAAAATACGATCGCCATACAACTGAATTCTCGATCGATTCCAATTACTTTCGCGCCGTAACCTTGCACGCCGATTACCGGTTCGGAACCCGCGTGAACTACGATCCGCAGGGCGACATCTTCCCCTTTCTAGCAAGAAGAACCAGCGCCAATGTAACGCTAACCGTACGGCCAACGCGATCCCTGCGTATCGACAATACCTACATTCTCTTTCGGCTGCGGGAGTGTCCGGCTTGTCCGTTTCCTGAGGCTCCGAGTCTGCGTCCGTCCGGAAGTTTTAACAACCACATCCTCCGCAGCAAATGGAATTACCAGTTCACCAAAGAGTTGTCGTTTCGCTTCATTGGACAATACAACGCAGTCCTCGCGAATCCGGCATTCACCTACCGCCAAACATCTAAGAATTTCAACGCGGATTTCCTGATCACTTATCTTGTTCATCCGAGCACCGCGCTCTATGTGGGGTACAACAGCAACCTGGAAAACGTTGGCTTGCCCCTGGCCCCCGACGGCCTTGGTGGCCTGAATCACGATGCAAACGGCCGTTTGCTCAATGACAGTCGTAATTTCTTCGTGAAGGCTTCTTATCTTTTCAGGTTCTAGGGATGCGGCCGGAAGCGAGAGTATTATGACTTGCCCTACCCTGAGGTCCCGCGGCAACGCCCTACGGAGCCTTTACGTGTTCTGCCTTTTCATCATTCAAATCAAGCCCAAACTGCGGGTGATCATAGGTACCTGAAATCTTTACCGGAACCACTTCTCCCTTGCGCTTCTTCTTGAAGAACGGCTCCATCATTTTCAGAAGGAATGCCTTGCCGCCGGTGGTCGTGTTGGAAATTTTCGAATCGACCCGTAACTGGCCGCGGAGATCTATCTTATGGTTGAGGAGGTTGTAGCTTCCATCCATCCGGCTGGCAGCGCCGGGAATATTGAAGGTCAAACCTGAGAGCCTGGCGTTTCCACCGGAGACATTGACCTGACCCTTGAGGTCACTAAGGACGGTTTGGGGGTCATTCTTTTCTTTGTCGCTTTCCCCGCGCGCTCCCGCGCTGAGTTTGTCGACGCCTTCCTGTGTCTTCGCCGAAAACTCTCCATTGGAGATGCCGAAGCCGCCGCGCAATTTAATTTTCTTGAGGAAACGCTCATCTCCGGGTGCTAATTCCGTGTGACCCTGCAGTACTACACTTCCGGACATCGGAGAACGATCGGCTTTGACAAAGAGACGAAGCAAATCTTCAATGCGCGCCTTCGACGACCTAAAGTCAATAATCGCGATCTTTCCCTTTTGTTCTTTAGAGCCAGCGACGCGCCCCTCCGCGATGATGTGGGTCTTCAAGAAATCGACGTCGACGCGCTTGAGAAAGGTGTCGCCGTTGGTTCCGTCAACGTAAGCGGTGAATTTTGTTTTCAACTGAATCGGGTGGCCGCTATGGTCAACCTCAAACTTTGGAACATCGGTTGTGCCGGCGATGTCGATGTGGGCAAGCTTGCCATCGAACTGCCCTGTGGATGAGAGTTCGCCCGAGATGCCTTCGAATATTCCAAGGTCGGCGTGCTCAAACTTGTATTCGCCTGAGACAGGAGTGCTTCCCGGGTCAGATTCGTCCCACACGCCAAATTTTCCACTGGCAGTGATTTCGCCGGGGGGCTCAGGATTGCTAATTTTTACCCTGTAGGTGAGGGGCGACTTCCATCCGACATCTTTTAGCGAGGCCTCGTGGATATTAAAGTGGAGAGGCTTTTCACGGGGATCGCTGCGCATGAATTCCAACGTGGAGTTATTGGCCACAATCTCATCAATCGTGATTGGGGATCGATGCGTCTGAAAGGTTTGCGATGTTCCGAACGGAGGAATAACGATGTGCATCCCATCCGCCGTCATGTTGCTGACTTTCTGCGCTAGCAAGCCGGTGTAGGTGGCTCGAATCGTCAGTCGGTCGATGGTGATGAGCTGGGAGTTCCCGTGGTGAAACACGAGCCCTTCAAGAACACAACCCGGGAAAGGGAAATAAGTCTCGCGAAAAGCACGCACTGAGACGTCGCTATCACTTGCGCTGCGCAGGTTTTGTAATATCGCCGATTTGCTGAAGGGCCAATAGTGGACAACTGCGAGCGCAGCAATCCCGATCAGTAAACAGATCGAAACCAGCACGGCAACGAGCCATTTGCTTTTGGATGGCCCCAGGTAACGTTGGGCCACACTTCTCTGCTTTTCCAGTGGCTCCGAGGCGACAGACGACATGGTAGTTTGAAGTGGAAAATTGAAATTAAGTTGCTGTCAATCGCCAGAAACATTTGGATCTTCGCGGCAAAATCAAAGTGCCAAATTATGTCACTGCATGCGATGGTGGCGCTCCAAAATTGCTGTATTCGCTGGCGTGCGGCTTCGGTTAGCCAATATTCCAATTCCCTAAGACCAGCGAACGCTGATCGACGGTAGGAACCCTAACTGGATAGGGACTTGTCACGGAGGGCGATCGATAGTGAGAAGGGACTTTAAAGTGAAGGCCAGGATCGGCTTCAAGAAGAATCGCGTTACGCCTTTAGCGCGGGCCTAGGCTGGCTGTGCAGGCGCTGCTGGACGACAATTGCATAGTGGACGGCGGAGACGATGGTAAACATAAACGTCGCCCGCAAGAAAATCTTGGAAAGGCCTTGAACCAGCACAATGGGCTTTACCAGAAACAACATAACGAAGAATACCGCTCCGACCTGAGCGAAGGTATTCGCCTTCCCGAAAATACTGGGGCGGAAGTCCCGCAAACCGGCGATCGTAAAGAGCACGCCGCTTATGAGCAAAATAGACACATCTCGGCTGAACACCATCACCGTAAATTTCCACGGGACCATCCGCTCGATGGAGAGCACGAGAAACATGGTGCTCATGAGGAGTTTGTCTGCAATCGGATCGAGATATTGACCGAGCACCGTCTGCTGATGCAAAGTTCGCGCCAGCAAGCCGTCGAGTCCGTCGCTTATCCCTGCTAGCAGAAAGAGCGCCAGCGCCCATTTGAAATCATGTTTGACCAGGTCTATCACGATGAAGGGAAGAAAAATCATCCGCAGCATCGTCAGTTGATTTGGCGCCGTTAGCAGTTGCCGAAGTTTCACTTCCGCTCATCTCCGGCGCCTTGCGGCCCCGCCTCCTCCAGATATTCGCTAACCAGAAGAGGCGCTGGATCCTGACCCGTCTTCTCAGCGAAACGTTGCGAGAGCGAAAGCAGGTTGCCTTCGGGGAGATCAAGTTCCATCCGCTCCAATCGATGCATGGGAAAGAAAATGACGCCAGAGGTAAATGGCTCGCCATTCTTGATCTGCGCCGACAAGTCATCGAAGGATGCCACGTCAACCCCGCGAAGACTGAGCCCTTCGCCTGAGAGATGAAGAATCGCCCCCCAGTATTTTTCACGCGGGCTGGTTAAGGTCACAATCACCAGTGCGCCTGGACGAAAAGGATCCGCGGCCTGTGGTTTCTGATAAAAGCTTGTGCTGGTCACTCTGCGATTGTCGTCTGTAATAGCCGAAAATTGCAAACGAGTGAGGACCGGGGACAAAAGAAAAAAGCCGCCATCAGATTTTCGCTGATGGCGGCACAGCATTTCGGAGACGAGGTATGCGGTACCCGGTCTTGGAGGCAAAATTCTAAACTAGATGCTCAATTTGCGACGTACCATGCCACCGATTCCGATGAGGCCCGTCGCAAGCAGCGTGAGGCTGCCTGGTTCAGGAGTGGTGATCGGAGCGCGGCGACCGATAAATTCTTGCGGGCCGTATCCAGGGCTCGCGCCAACTGGCGTGTAAAGTGCCAGTCCTTTGAACTCACTCGCTGGTGCGTACTTTGCAGCAGCCAATGCAGCCTTATCAAGAGCGAGAACGGATGCGTCGGTGGTCACGCCTTTGTCAAACAGGTTCCAAACTGCCCAGTTCCCAGTGGTAGCGCTGATCGTTCCGTTCGTGATCCCGATGAAGATCAGTCCAGCCGCCTTGTAGTCGGTGAAGTCTTTGCCGAACAGGCCCTTGCCGGAGAGCAGTCCGGTCACGTGCGCGTTCCAGCTTTCGCCCTCCGAAATGTGATTCATGAAGGCGTCGCACATCATAGCTTTGGGGGCGCCGCCATTCACTGAGAAGTAATACGGATATGTGTAGTAGCCCCCGGAAGCATTATTTCCGGGATTGAGAAACTTCATATTGACGGTTGAGTCGGCGAAAGACATCGTGGCCAGAAAAGCAACAACAACAGGAAGCAGGAAGCGGCGTGACATTTCAAATCCCCCAAGTGGTTACTTTAGTAAGTCTTTTACCTTTTACGACTTACGATGTTTTAACTAATGCAACTAGCAAGCCATGCCGTCGGGTTTGAGCGACAGGCCGTTGCAATGAGTTACCGGCACTCGGGTGAGAGACAGGAAAAATTATGCATATGGATGGTCGGGTACATTCCCCGCCCGGAGCGGCTTTTGGCGCACCGAAGGCTTTCGTTTAGCTTTTTCATCGAGCCGTGTTAGTATGCGCGGGCGAAAAGGCCCTTGGTCCAGATGACCTTTCTGCATCAGGAGAATCTCAGTGGCCTCTCCCGTCGTCCCGGTCTTGAAGCCATCGCCTCCTCCGGCAAGCATCGCAACATGGCTCAGTGGAATCGTAGCGGCCATCATTGCGGCGGTTGTGATCCTGAGGGTCTCGCCTCGGTCCAGTCCGTGGCAGCAGAATTACGATCCCACGGGGCGTTGGTGGCTTTCGGCGATGGTGGCGGCTTTGCCGGTGGTCGTATTACTGGGCAGCCTCGGCTTTTTGCATATGAAGGCGCATTTCGCGGCACTCTTAGGCCTGGCGACTTCCATTTTGTGCGCCATCATCTTTTTCGGGATGCCTGCTGGTCTGGCGGGGAAGACGGCGGTCTTGGGCGCAGCCTACGGATTTTTTCCCATCGGCTGGATCATTCTCAACGTTATCTTCTTATATCAACTGACGGTTGAGGCCGGCCTTTTCAAAGTCCTGCAAGATAGTCTCACTGGCATCACGCAAGATCGCCGTCTGCAATTGCTGCTGATTGCTTTCAGCTTTGGTGCGTTCTTTGAAGGCGCGGCTGGCTTTGGGACTCCAGTCGCCGTCACTGCCGCCGTCCTAATTGGATTGGGCTTTAAACCGCTGCAAGCTTCCGGTCTTTCTTTGATCGCCAATACCGCGCCGGTGGCCTACGGTGCTATCGGAACTCCCTTAATCGCATTGCAGGCTGTGACCGGCTTGAATCTGATGCAATTGAGCGCTCAGGCCGGACGCATTTTGCCGTTCTTTTCTGTTCTGGTTCCGTTCTGGCTGATTTGGGCCTTCGTGGGCTTCTCGGCCATGCTAGAAATTTGGCCGGCAATTCTGGTGGCTGGGGTGTTTTTTGCTGTGCCCCAATATCTTGTCTCTAACTATCACGGCCCTTGGCTGGTTGATGTTATCTCTGCCGTCATCTCCATGGCGGCCCTCACCGCCTTCCTGTTGAAGTGGCATCCCAAGCGCATTTGGGGCTTCGAACACGAGGGAGTGCGCGCGGCGCGCGGCACCCACGAGCACAGTGGATCGCGCGTTGCCCGGGCCTGGGTGCCGTGGCTTATTTTGAGCGCGCTCGTCTTTGCCTGGGGACTTCCGTCGGTGAAGGCAAAGCTGGATAAAATTTCCGCACCAAAATATTCCGTCGCGGGCCTCGACAAGATGGTCCAGCGCGTTCCTCCGGTCGTGCGCAAACCAACGGCGGAGGCGGCAGTTTTCTCGCTGAACTGGCTGACGGCTACGGGGTCGGGCATTCTGATCGCCGCAGTGATTTCCGGGCTCGTCATGGGCTTCACGCCGTGGAAGCTGGCTCAGGTCTACGGCAAGACGCTGATGCGTGTGCGATTTTCATTGCTCACTATAGCCGCCATGCTTTCGATCGGCTACGTTACTCGCTATTCCGGCTTGGATGCCACGATGGGCCTTGCGTTTGCGCGCACAGGAATCTTCTATCCCTTCTTCGGAACCTTGCTTGGCTGGCTCGGCGTCGCGCTAACCGGCTCCGATACCTCTTCCAATGTGCTCTTCGGAAGTTTGCAGCGAATTTCGGCCGAACAAGTGGGAGTTTCGCCAACTTTGATGGCTGCTGCTAACAGTTGCGGGGGCGTGATGGGAAAGATGATCGATGCGCAATCGATCGTAGTAGCCAGCACCGCAACCGAATGGTACGGCCACGAAGGCGACATCCTCCGTTTTGTGTTCTTCCACAGCATTGCCCTCGCTGCATTGGTTGGCATCATGGTCACGCTACAGGCATACGTGTTCCCGTTTACTCGACTCGTGGTGAAGTGAGGCGGCAGCGATTGATGGAGAATACTGGGGCCCCCGCGAGCTCCATTCTCAATCTGTGTGTCGGATTTCGCAGGAAAACGAATCGCATCGACTGCTCTCCTCCAACAAGCGAACTGACGATCAAGAAAGTTGCATGAATCCGAGGACGCTTCGGCAACCAATTCACTCCTGCTTCGTCGAACAAGAGAGGCCACGTGTTACGCTTTTTCTTTACCTCCAAACGCTAAACGATGCTCCGCCGGGTTTTTAAAGCATTCCAATATCGCGACTTTCGTCTGATGTGGATTGGTGCCTGCACCTCGAGCATCGGCACGTGGATGCAGATCGTCGCCCAGGGGTGGCTAATATATCGGCTCAGCCACTCGGCGTTTCTCCTGGCGCTCGATCAGTTCCTCGGCGGCCTTCCAATATTTCTTTTCTCGTTGATCGGCGGAGTTGTAGCCGACCGCGTGGAGCGTCGGAAAATCCTGCTGGGATCGCAATATCTGCAAATGGCAACAGCGGCGCTGCTTACGGTCCTGGTCGCGACCGGAGCAGTTCACGTTTGGCACATTCTCTGTCTGTCTTTCGTATCCGGACTTGCCCAGGCCTTCGGCGGTCCGGCCTATCAGGCGCTGATTCCGACGCTGGTAGAGAAGGACGACATGCCGAACGCCATTGCTCTAAATTCCATCCAGTTCAATGTGGCCGTCATGGTTGGCCCCGCACTCGCTGGTCAGGCGCTGGCGCACCTAGGAGAGAAATGGTGCTTTGGGATCAACGCGCTCTCGTTTCTTGCTCCGATCATTTCTTTGTCCCTGATCACTGCCCGCTTCCTGCCAGTAAAGACGAATCAGACGATGTTCGACAGCCTTAAGCAAGGCCTTCTATTTGCCCGGAAGCAGAATTCAATGGAGGCCCTCATTATTCTCGCGTTCTGCATGACCGGGCTCAGCATGCCAATGCGCACGTACATCCCAGTCTTCGTTAAAGATATTTTCCATCGCGGCCCGGAAACGTATGGCAATCTTCTTGCGCTGATGGGGATGGGCTCTATTTTTGGATCGCTTGCTATCGCAACCGCCGGCAATATGAAGAGGAAAGGCCGCGTCGCCCTGTTTGCTTTGGCGATGCTGGGAGCGGGTATCACGGGGTTTGCGCTTTCGAAATCGTTACGGTTGAGTGAGATGTTTCTTGTCATTGTGGGTGCGTCGATGATGGCGGTGTTCGCCACCGTGAATTCGCTCGTTCAGTTGATCACCACCAACGAAATGCGGGGCCGCGTGATGAGCGTCTACAGTTTCGCTTTTCGCGGCGGCATGCCCTTGGGCAACCTGCTCTCGGGCTGGCTTGTCCCCGTGTTTACCGCTCCCGTAGTACTTGGCTTCAATGGACTTCTCCTGGTTTTAGTGGCTGTGTATTTCTTCTTCATTCAGAGGCGGCTCGCTGCACTTTGATGGAGAAACTAACCACAACGTAATGATGATGCCGCAGGCGTTCACCCTACCCCCCCGGGTTGCCTTCCACGGACTGCGGGACTAAGATTTTTTCAAGTCCGCAAATCGTACGGCCTTTCTTGTTTTCGAACTTTTCAGGAGGATGTATGGGTATCGCAGTTTCTCCGATCCAGATTGATCCACGCGTCAGTGATTTTATTTCCAAGCCACGCAAGATGTTGATCGACGGCAAGTGGCTGGATGCCGCATCCGGCAAGACTTTCCCGACTTATAACCCGGCAACCGGCGAGGTGTTGGCGCAGGTCGCGGAGGGCGATCGGCAGGACATCGATGCCGCCGTACAAGCGGCGCGAAAAGCATTCGACAGCGGCCCATGGTCGCAGATGACGCCGTCCGATCGAGGAAAGCTGATCTGGAAGCTGGCCGATCTCATGGAGCAGCACCTGGAAGAGTTCGCAACGATCGAGACTCTCGACAACGGCAAGCCGCTCACCATGGCACGTGCGGCCGACGTTCCTTTGGCCATCGACATGTTCCGCTACATGGCGGGATGGGCGACGAAGTTGGAAGGGACGACAATTCCAATTTCCATGCCGCACACGGCAAACTCGAGCTATTTCGCCTACACCCTGCGCGAACCGGTCGGAGTAGTCGGACAAATTATTCCCTGGAATTTCCCGCTGCTCATGGCGGCGTGGAAACTCGCTCCAGCGCTGGCCTGCGGCTGCACCGTGGTTCTAAAGCCAGCGGAGCAGACACCTCTATCCGCACTATTTCTCGGGGAGTTGTTCGTCGAGGCCGGATTCCCGAACGGCGTCGTCAACATCGTCCCGGGATATGGCGAGACGGCAGGAGCAGCGCTGGCGGCGCATGATTTAGTCGACAAAATCGCTTTCACTGGATCCACCGAAGTCGGCAAGCTGATCGTTAACGCTGCGACCGGCAACCTGAAAAAGGTTTCGCTCGAACTCGGCGGCAAATCTCCAAACGTGGTCTTCAAAGACGCCGATCTGAACGGAGCCATCTCCGGCTCGGCGAGCGCCATCTTTTTCAATCAAGGGCAGACCTGCTGCGCAGGGTCCAGGCTGTTCGTAGAGCGCTCAGTGTTTGATCAGGTGATCGAGGGAGTCGCTGCCAAGGCGAAGAAGATCAATGTTGGTTCTGGCCTTGAGCCGAAGACCGCCATGGGTCCCTTGGTCTCCGAAGAGCAGTTGCAACGCGTCTGCAACTACCTTGAGATTGGTCTGTCCGAGGGCGCGACCGCTGTTACCGGAGGCAAAAAGATGATGGGCGATAGCAAAGGGTACTTTGTTGAGCCCACCGTTCTCGTGAATCTTAAAGATGACATGCGCGTGGTGCAGGAAGAAATTTTTGGCCCCGTCGTCACCGCAGTTCCCTTCGATGATCCAGAAGAATTGATGACCCGCGCCAACAGTACCATCTACGGCCTGGCGGCCGGGATCTGGACGAAGGACATCTCGAAAGCGCATCGCCTGGCGGCCTCACTTCGCGCAGGCACGGTCTGGATCAACTGCTACAACGTGTTTGACGCCGCCCTTCCATTCGGAGGATACAAACAATCCGGCTGGGGACGCGAGATGGGCAAGGACGTGTTGCAACTCTACACGCAGACGAAAGCAGTGTGTGCCCGGTTGTGACCAATGCATAAACTCGCAGATGAAAGATGGAGTCGCCTTTCAGGGGGCTATAAAACTCCATTTGATCCGCGCCGCGCGCTCGTCAAACTTCAACACAAAGAACATTCCGAAACGGCGTGGTTTGAGCTTTGGGAAGAATTGCACCACCAAGGCGATGTGGGAGACGCGTCGTACGCGTCAGTGCCACAGATAGTAGCGATTGCTCGACAAGCCTCTGAGCCTGACTGGAACGCTTATGCGTTAACGGCCATCATCGAATTGGCCCGCACTGAGAACAAAAATCCTCATGTGCCAGACTGGTTGAGCGAAGAATATTTTCTCTCGATCCATGACCTTGCCGAAATTGGCGCCACAAAAATTGCGCGTACCGAAGATCCCGACACGATTCGAGCTATCCTCAGCGTCATCGCAATTGCCAAGGGCCTCCGCGCACACGCAAAACTGCTTCTGAATTATTCCGAAGATGAATTGCTGAAGAGGGAACGATAAAATCGGCTACGTTTTTGTCGGGAACATTCCTCGGAAGTTGAAATCTGCTTCACTCGTCTTCACCCTCTCCGGTGGTCGGAGCCCACCGCCGCAAGAGCGTGATCGCAAACACCAGAATCAGCACGAGCATTCCGAGCAATCCCAATTCAAACATGTTGGCTCGAAATATATTCGCGCCCTGCCCTGCGAAGGCTTCGCCCTTCGTGAGGTTGGCCGCCTCCAGGGTGATCACGAGAATTCGCCGGATCGAGGCGATCAGGCCGACAACCAAAAATGGCTCGGTCACTAGGACATGCGAACGAATCGAGATGCGGACCGTGTGCAGAATCTCGACCAGCATCAGCACGACGAGAAGTTGATCGAGCACCCGCAAAGTCTCGGCCGCAATCGTCCAGTGGCGGAGGCCATCCCAAAGCATCTTGCCGGAATTCGCAAGTGTTGACAGCGCGGTGACGATCAACAGAACAGACAGGATGGAGTAAATGGCGACTTCCGCATGAGCGACCAAGCCGCCGAAGTTGGCGCGAATCTTTTCTTCCACCATCGTGCGCGGAATGGTATCACGTTCGTCGGACTTCGCCGCGAGATGGCAAGAGTGTAAAAAATTTCGGCGCTTTGGCGGCTAAATTGGCGGGGAAAAGGTTGGAGGCGCGGGTGAGAATCGAACTCACGAATAGAGGTTTTGCAGACCTCGGCCTTACCACTTGGCTACCGCGCCATTTGCCCGCTTAAAACTACACGAAACTTAGCAGAGCTATCCTGCTAAAACGAAAAGCCCTCGCCGGTGCGGGGCTTCGAAATACTGGAGCGGGAGACGGGATTTGAACCCGCGACTTCGACCTTGGCAAGGTCGCACTCTACCACTGAGTTACTCCCGCCCGTTCTCACATTCTACTGCACTTGCGCGTTTCACTTCAATTCACTGCACCCGCACTGGCACCCGCTCATCGTCATCCTGCTCTTCCACATCGGCTACAGCACCACCGTTCGGCAGGAAACGCTCGATGAATTGGGCTTGGGCGTTCCTCGCCTTGTGGCTGTTGTGCACGTAGTACATCGTCATGGCAACATGCGACTGGCGAAGCATACGCTGCACCACCACCGGGTCGTGTCCGTTTTCGATCAGGAATGTGGAAAGCCCGTGCCTCAGGTTGTGAAACCCAAATCTCGGACAATCCTCGGGGATGACGCCAGCAGCGACAGCCGCAGGTTTGACGTAGTCCTGCACGATCATGCTGCCAAGCCGAGGCTGCTTGCCGTGCAGCTTGAACGACGGGAACAAAAAATCCGAGTCCTTGCTGTACGATGTTTCTTGACGCCACCCCTGCAACAGAGTCGCGAGCGTCTCGTGCATCTCCACTGGAGCTTTAGATGCCTTTGACTTCGGATGCCCGAGTTGGCCATCAACCCAGTCACGTCGGATGTTGATCTTCAGTTTCTTCCAATCAATGTCCGACCACATGAGTCCGAGAGCTTCTCCGATACGAGTGGCGGTAACTGCTACGACGATGACCAACACACGCACCAAAGGATCGCTGATCCGTTCCAGTATTGCAAACGACTCTTCTGGGCTCAGACTGATAGCCTCGTAATCCGAGACCGTCGTGGCGCTGACCCACTTCATGGGATTGGACTCCTCAGTCCGTGGGATCATGCGGAACTTCTGGCCGTGGCGATAAACAGCAGACATCATGTTCCTGAGTTTGGAGCGCAGCCCTTTAGACAGTCTGTCGATCCACTCTTGGATTTCGAGCGGTTCGATGTCCTTGGCCACGTACTCCGACCAGTGGCTTAGGTGAAGCCGCGCGTTGCGCCCATCCGTGTTCTTGCTGGAGTGCGCCTTATCTTCACCTGTCTTGTTCTTACCGTAAGCGAGGTAATGTTGAAGAACTTCGCCAAAGGTGACTGTCGTCGGGTCGGCCTTGCCAGCCAGTTTATCCAAGCCAAGTCCTCCGACCTTCAGCCACCCCTCATCGTCAGTCATGGTGTCGAGCCCTACGACCTTCGAGCGTTCGGCACCATTCGCGTTGTACCAGAAGTACACCAGTTTGCCCTTCCTCCTACGAAACCACCCCTTAGCCATCGGATTGCTCCTTTCGGCTACGGGGACTGCCAGCGTCGATGATATCCCTTTTGGAGGCGAGACCGTAAGGCGCTTCGGCGGCGATCGCTTCCGCAAGTTCGGAAAGCCGAAAACGCCATGTCTTCCTCTTGCCCCGCCCAATGGGATGGGCGGGGATGTCACGTGCACGTGCCATCTCAAGCAAGTGGCGGCGCGTGATCACAAGGAATTCAGACGCCCGGTTGGCGTCCACAAACGGTTCGATCTCGGTGCCGAGTGTCACAGTCATTCAGGATTTCACTCTTAGCGACCGTGAACGACCGCAGGTTCATCCACCAGTCGGACAAAAAGATTCTAACTTCGATACGCAGCCGCTGTTACACGCGCTATAGGCGATATTTCTTTTGAGCTAAGTCGAGGATTCATAAATCCGGACCGATAAAAACTCAGGACATGCGTGATGCTCGGCTTTATCCGGCCGAACCCAGCTGACGGGTGCGCCTGTGGTGATCATTAGCCCCTCGGGCTTCTCATGCGCTCACTTGCTGGATAATCGCCTCCTTGAAAATTGCTAAAAGGTCTGGCGGTTTTGAAGCGCGATCAGCAGACATTGACATAGTGAGCTCAGCCAGCAGCCGGTTGGTGTTGCGGCAACTCTTCTTATCCAGAAGTCTTTTCGCTTGATGTGCTCCATACTGTTCACGCAGCCTCAGCCAACCGTGGCCTTTTAAGAATTTATCGCCGGAAAGCTCGTTTACCCATTCGTCGGAGATGGTGTTCGGTAAGAACTGGAACGGCCCATAAGGGTCAAAGTGAGCAGCATTGTTCTGTAGTTGTCCCAGCGTTCTAATCGCCTTCGGAACTCGCGCGCGACCATACTGGCGCTCGATACGAGTGACAATGTCGTCCTCTCGCTGCCCGTATCGCTCCTTAAAGGTAGGAATGGGATCGCGTCCGTTCCATCTGGAATGGAGACGCTCGTATTCGACACGCCTTTCTTCCGTCTTGTCGTAAACGCGGAACAAGTTTGGCCTTTGCCCGAAATAAAGCGTCTCGACTCGCTTGCGCTCCGATACTGATCGGTTGAATTCGGAGGTGTATCGCTTTCGCGCAACCCGCGCGTTCTGGCGGAACCACTCGACGGTGTATCCGGAAACGTCTACTGCAAAATCGATTCGCATGATCTCAGCCTCCATGGGATCAAACTCGAATACGCGCTTTACCTCAAACATGATGTCTGAAAGATGCATGGTGCCAGTACCAACGATTTCTAATTTGTGGTTCCCGCTATCCTTTTGATCGAAAAAGAGAATCGACCTTAGGCTGTAACGCCGCAAGTCCGCGACCCGACTGTAATACTTAGTTCCGTGAAACGCGGTTCCGAGAGAAGAGCGGTTGGCATTGCTAGGCCGCAGCTCACGGTCAAGTATCCGCACGAGGTTTGTCCCCCTCGGTATACGAACATCGAGCTTGTCAATGGGACCCTGCGTTAGCATTTCTAATAGCCTTCTAATAGACGTCTATTAGACGTCTATTTGCGTCAGTGAACGATCTTCTAATAGACGTCTAATAGACGTCTATTTGCGTCAGTGAACGATCTTCTTCACCACTGGATTTCCCGCCGGCCTCCAACTGGGCTACAGATCCCAGACGGCCCTCGACAGGTGTTCGTACCGGTGCTCCTCATGGCGGCTGGTTGTTTATGGCGACTGGTTGTTTATAGCGCTGACGATCTGATTCAGCGCCTCATCCCATGAGAGAAACGGCTTCGCCCGCAGCAGTTTGGCAATCCGCGTATTGAGATCAGGCGGTGGTTCGATCCGCTCATCGCGCGCCTGTTCGGTGAGTTGCTCTGCGGCGCGTCTGATGCAGGCATACAGCACCGCTCTTCGGTACGCATGCTGGAGGGTGTCTTTGTCAGGAATCACCTTGATGACGCCAAGAGCGCGGAACCTGGCCTCGAGCCAGTCGATGAACTGTCGCGAGGTCATCGCGTTCAGCTCGACGCGCTCGCCCCTCCAGCGGCCTTGTGCGACGTGCTCACGGATCAGGAAATTGATCTCCGCCCCGGTGATGCCGGCGACCTGCGCGAGCGCACTGCCTGGATTCTTGTTCTGTGAGTACTCCACCGGCTCGCTCTGCAGACCCATCCTCTTCACGTCGACGAGGCGCAAGCCGAGGTCAATCACGCGCGGCGGCGCGGCGAACCGGTGGCGGCGGCTATCACTAGAGAGATAGTGTCTGATCAGAAATCCGGCCCGGTCGAAGTCGTGCGCGACCAGGACAGTGACTCCCGCCTGCGACAGCTTGTCGACAAGCATCCTGGTGGCCGACGTAGACATGCCCTTCGACGAAAAAATGGCTATGTCGTAGTTCTCCGCAATTCCCGCGCGGGCCAGCAACGTGTCGAAGCCTTCCTTCTCGATGAAGAGCGCGTACTTGTAGCGGTTCATGGGGCCGCAGGTGGGGTGCGTGTCGAGGATCGGCGGACTCTCTAGCGTCGTCTTTGTCCCGTCTTGCCACGACGCCACGTAGTTGCGCACTCCGACGGTTCCGAGGTCGACGTTTACGACCACGTGTGGCTCGCGCAAATGGCCCCTGGCGTCGAACGTGATGTCCCAGTGGGCGCATTCCTCCTCGTGCTCTTTTTGGTAGTCGGGCAACAGAACCTGCGTGAAGTAGCTGCTGTTCTTCCAGCATTTGCCGCCGGTCGCTTTTAGGACGAGCGGCCTGGCCTGGTACATAACCTGGCGCGCGTTGGCCGTCTCGATCCCCTCCGAAGCCCGGCGGTAAGCCTCCGGCATCGCGGCATAGGCGGCCTTCTTGATCCGCTGCTTTTCGGAATATTTCTTGATGCTCGAGCGCAGCCGCTCTACCTGCACGGCGCTCAGTTCGTCCTGGCGCTCACGACGGGCCGCACGACGCTTCTCCTTCGCGAAGTCCTTTGTGACCGAGGTTAGAAGCCTGGTTGTGACTTCCTCGATCCGGGCCGAATTGTTGATCGTGCCCTTGCCCTGGTCGGTGAACGACAAGCGCGGCGTGGTCTGATGGACGAACACGACCACCGGATCAAAGACCTGAACATGGCAATTGGCGAGGATGTTCCAGAGATGCTGTGAAGGAACATTGATGACGCGGGAGTGATTTAGCCCGAAAAGCAGCTTTCGCGGGCCGTCCCCCTTGACTCCGAAGCCAACCTCCAGCACATAGGGCAGGCCGTTCTCATCTGTGCCAGCCTGCCTGGCGTAGTGGATTCCGGCAGCCCGGTGCGACTGGATCGCGTGCACGACATGCTCCTGCCCCAGAATCCCGAGACGCTGCGGCTTGACTAGCCTGGAATGACCTTTCATGGATGCGAGCAGGCGCTCGACCTTGCCCGGATCCACGCGTCCATTGCTGACCAGATCATCGAGATGCATCTCGGCAAGTCCGGCCTCGCGGCTGACGGCCGCGCGCTTTTGAGTTCCGCTCAGGCCCGCGAATTCTCCGACGAAGTCGCGCACAGTGCGCCGCTGGCCTACGCGGACGTAGGCGCCGATCAGTTCCGTCAGATTCTCCGTATCGTACCAATGCGCCGAAGTCTGGTCGCAGGTCCTCCACTTGCGCCACTCGGGCTGGGTTGCCGTCCACTCGCGCCGCTTCCCTCCTGCGATCACGGTGAACCGCGTGTGCGGATTGAACGCCGCGAAGTCCTGCGCGAGCTCCCACAACGATCGGTAAGATTCCGCGTCCCGACCGCACTTCAGTAAGCTAGCTAAACCCCGCCAGCCAACCCTGATCACAGTACTGCTTTTGACAACCTGATTTGGCCCCACTTCGCTCATTACATTTGGCCCCACCCGCATTAATAAGGATGGGTGTCCGGTTTTGGAAGAATTGCGGTTCCGAGCCGGGATGGAGTGCAGAGGAAGGGGCGGCGTTTGAGCCC
>JBBRNA010000026.1:0-59527 GCA_038230575.1 Terriglobales bacterium
GGTAGCTCGTTGGGCTCATAACCCAAAGGTCGTAGGTTCAAATCCTACCCCCGCAACCAAAGAATCAATAACTTAGAGTGAGTCCGTAAATCAGATTCACTCCCATTTACTCCCAATAAGAAAATTGACAGTTTAGGCGCTCGCCCGCAAGGGCTGGAGCACCATCGTGACAACCTTTCCATTTGCTGCTCTTTTCGACTCCGGCATAGCCTGTCCGTAGACGTTCATCGTCGTCTGGATTGAGGCGTGACGCATGAGTTCCTGCTGGACCTTCATCGGCGCGCCGGTCTCGTCCAGCCACGAACGGTACGTGTGGCGGAACGTGTGCCAGCCGATGTCACCGAACTTCCCTGCATCGGCCTTGCGCGCGGCATGGATGAGAACCCTCTTGCCGTTGGCTGTGGGGCCATCCTGCACGCACCATTCGCCGGTTGCCACGCCACATGTCGGACATGGAACGACGCAGCATCCCGAAGGGCGTAGATAGCGCTTCTGGATCTCGGTCGAATAGTAGGGTTTGTTCGAAAGTGGATTCGGAAACATCCATCCTTCTTCGGTCCGTGGGCACTTCTCGCACCAGGCGAGCAGTACCTCCAGCAGAGACGCATGAATCGGCACGTGATCGTGGGAGTACTCGGTCTTTACTTCGCCTACATGCCCGTTCACGACGCTGCGCTGAACGAGAAGCTGACGATGCTCGATATCGAGATCACCCCACTGCAAGCCTGTGATTTCGCTTACGCGAAGTCCCAGGCATTGCGCCACTACGACCATCGTCCGGTACGGTTCAGGCAAACTCGCCAGAACAGCCTGGAATGTTTCGTTGGTGAGGATCATTGGCCGCTTGCGCCGTTTCGTCGAATCTTTTACACGCACCATCCCGATGGGATTGCGCCGCTCATTGAAGAGCTCCCAACGCGCCGCACACTCGAAGATGACGTGCATCACGCCCCGAATATGCGCCTTCGTTTTGGGAGACTTGTCCATCTCTTTGAACCAACCTTCGATTGCCATCGGTTTGATCGCCCCGATGAGGTAATCACCCCAGCGCGGCTTGATGTGCAGGTTGATGTTCGACAGGTACGACTTCCGCGTGGAGTAGCGTTCCGGCAACTCTTCCGCGATGTACCTGTCACAGAGACCGCCGAACGTCACGGTTCCCAGATGGTGCATGGGCTTTTCAGCATTGAGGTTGAGGAGAATCGCTTCGACGGCTTTTCGGGCCTGAGCTTCGGTCTTGTACATATCGGTCGTGCCGATGAAGAGAGCCTTGCGTGCTCTCCCTCCCCCTGCTGCGTCCTCGTAGTACCGAAACTCCCAAACGTCTGCGCTCTTCGCCCGCTTCTTGAGGGTTAAACTTCCGAATTGATAATATGCTCGTGATTTCAAGGTTTTCCTCCCTGACTCACGGCACTAATGGCGTGCATCAAGGGTAGTCGATTAGGTTGTGAATCGCCAGAAAAAACGGGCATTTTGACGCAATAAGTGCGTCTTTAGCTGGCCTGTTTGCGGTCGATCCATTGGTCGATTGCGGAGGCGCGAAAGCGCCACAGTTTGCCTACCTGGACGCCTGCGATCTGGCCTCGCTGGACCATCCGCTGCAGAGTGCGGGGATGCACGTCGAGCAGTGCCGCGGCCTTGTGGCTGTCAAGTAGGGGCTCGACGCCTGGTCTGCCGAGGATCGGCAGGTTGCGTTCAGATGCGGGGGGCTTTTTCTCGTCGTACATCGCTGACCTCCTTGGTGATTCGAAGGTCACTCGGGGGGACCACCCCTGTCCAATAACTTACGAGCTATTACTTATGCGTAGCACGCATAAGCGGCGCAACTTAGTGCGTCACTCCATTTGTCACCAACGCACTTTGATGAGGTGAATCTGAAGGAATCAAGTTTGACAACAGCTGTGGTGCCTGTGGATAATCCGTACACTCGGTAGCAGAATGTACGCACGAGCTGCCGTTGCTCACCCATTTCGAGCTGGGTAAGGGGAGCTGGGCCATGCGGAAACAGTCACTGGAACTGCGCCACATGAGAGCTATCGTCATGCTGGCTGAGGAATTGAGCTACACCAAGGTCGCGCGCCGGCTGGGCATTAGTCAGCCTGCTGTGACGCGAACCATACAGGATGCGGAAGAGCGTCTTGGGCGAAAGCTTTTCGAAAGAACCCGAGCCAATGTGAGTCTGACGGATGCGGGACGGAAGTACGTTCCAGAGGCAAAACTCGCGCTTGAGCACGAAGAGCGGGCCAGCTATTCTGCGAAGGCAGTAGCTCAAAATGTCGAAGCAATCCTGAACATTGGCCGGTCACAATACATCGATCCTTTGCTCAGCGACGCGCTGCTCTCTGTAGATTTGCCCTTCTACCCGCAGCTCGAAGTCCAACTCCATAGCGCATTCGCGCCAGAGTTGGCACACGACGTGTTGAGTGGCCGACTCGACCTCGCTCTCATCACACATCCTGACTTCAATCCAAGGCTCACCACAACGAAACTGATGGAGTCGCCGCTGCATCTGCTCATGTCCGAGGACGATCCTCTTGCCGCAGAAGAGCATCCCAAGGTCGAAGACCTTTCTGGTAAGCGCTGGATCGTATTCGATCGCAGAACACACCCTGCGCTTTACGACATCTTGTTCGACCACGCGCACGCCAGCCACGTCGAGCCACGCGGTCTCCACCATGTGATGAGTGCAGAGGAAGCAGGTCACTTGGTGCACAAGAACGGCGGGGTTGCGTTTCTGACGAAGGCGGGCGCGATGAGGGTGGCCCACGGAGGACTTATCACGCGTGACCTGGATGAGCCTGATCTGTGTTTGGATGTGCATATGGCGGCCCGTGCCGACAACAAGTCCAAGCTGGTGAGCGAGTTCGTCCGAACGTACGTCAAGCTGCTCAAGACGGTACTCTGCCCGCCCCAGATGACGTTGCCCATTCCTGCCTTAGGATCGGGGCATACGCGTTGAGGATTCAACAGAAAAGTGATTCTTTGGGCTTGTTGGCTTTATAGTTTATCGGGAGCGAAATAGCTGATGGGCTTCCCGTAAATGTTTGCGAGGGCCCACAGCTCCGCTACGTCGATCGCCCGCTCGCCCGACTCGCACTTATTCATGAACGAGTGCGCCATACCAAGCCTCGAGGACACTTCGCGTTGAGTCATCCCGCTCTGCTCTCTCGCCAAAATCAACTTGGCCAACAAGCCATCGTAGTAGGCCTGCAAATCGGCGTTGCGTCCCTTGCGGGACCGGCGGATCTCCGATTTTGCTCTTGCTGTCACATCCTGATGTTTGGGTAATGGTTGACGAATCCCCTAATAAGGGACACGCTTGAGTCGTCAGAAAGTGAGGATCTCGGCAGTGATGGAACACGCGAAAATGGAGTTTCCGGAGGTTGTCGGTAAGTCCGTTGCCGAGCTGACCGTCTATGACGATCCGGCGTACGGTCGCGAGGTGCTGCTGGTGTTCACCGATGGGACACAATTATCCGTGTGCATTGGGGTGAAGCAGACGGTAGATGCTCGTTATTGCAGGGACGACACACCTGATAGCCCAATTTTCACAAGAGCGGACTGAAGAGGGCCAAGCTCTCAGCGACTAATTGCTGTCGGCGCGGCAGCTGGTCGATGCCCGACCCGGCGTCGAAAAGTGGCCGGATACTCCGACCGTTGTGCGCCGAGATACCGGGGCGAACACGAGATAGTGGGAAGGCTTTCTCACCTTTTCAAGAGTTCCCAAAGTGCTGGTTTCTGAAAGGCTATGAATACCGAGCGCACCTCTTCCCCCATCCAATCGTTCAAGAATTGGATACGTAAGCACGCCACAAATGACACCCATGCTAAATGAGCTGCGAACCCGCCGAGACTCGTTTGCTGACCGTGGCCGGTCTGATCCTCAAATTACTTCGGGGTACTAACTGGGGGATTGTCCATGTCCATGCCCTTCATCGGCGCGTCGGGGTGCGCCACATTTTCCATCATCTGTTTGCACATGGTGTCCATATTGGCCATCATCTGCTTGTGCTGTAACACCATTTCATTGACGACGGCGGCCATTGCATCGGTCTTGGCCGGGCCCTCCGCGGCGTTCATGGCCGCGACTTTTACATCCATCTTTGCGCCCATGGCCTTCATGTCCGCCATCATCTTTTCACGCATTGCCATCATCTTCGTGCTCTGGTCGCCCTTGCCGGCCATCTTGTCCTGCATCATGCCGCTTTGCGGGGGAGGCGTTACAGCCTGCTGCGCGAACGCAGACGATGTTCCGATTACGACCACAAGTGCAACAGCCCGAAGGCTTTTCAGGTTCAGATTCATGTCAGTGTTCTCCCTTGTTCGGCATTACTGAGGTTTGCTTTTAGGCTTCCACATGGCCGACACTTGACCCGAGAACCGGTCTGACGGCGAACGTGCAATTGTCCAACTGCAACATGAAGTTGAGGCTACAGTCATCGCCGGCGCGCTTCTGAGTCAAATTGCACAGGCGTGATTGCGCCAGAGGGGCAGCAGGCCAGGTGCCATTGTGTTCGTATCTTCACAATTTCGCGCTTCGCAGCCGTAGCGAATTGGCAATCACGGAAACGGAACTGAAGCTCATGGCGGCGGCGGCGATCATGGGACTCAAGAGCAGCCCGAAGAATGGATAGAGGACGCCCGCAGCTAGGGGCACACCGAGCGCGTTATAGAAAAACGCGAAGAACAGGTTCTGCCGTATATTGCTCATCGTGTGCTCGCTCAACCTTCTGGCTTTGACGATGCCGCGAAGGTCGCCCTTGATGAGGGTGATCCCACCTGTTTCCATGGCTACATCCGTTCCCGTTCCCATAGCGATACCAACCTGCGCTTGGGCGAGTGCAGGCGCATCGTTGACGCCGTCCCCAGCCATGGCGACGATGGCCCCGGCTGCCTGCAGCTTCTTCACTACCTCTGCTTTCTTCTCCGGAAGTACGTCCGCCTCGAAGTCGATGCCAAGTTTCTTTGCGACGGCTGCGGCCGTCTTCTGGTTGTCGCCAGTCACCATGACGACCTTGATGCCTTCCTTTTTGAGTTGCTCGATTGCCTCGGCGGTCGAGTCCTTGATCGGATCGGAGACGGCGACGAAGCCGGCGAAGCGCCCGTCAGAGGCAACGTACATGACGGTCTGGCCTTCGGCCTGAAGAGCCTCGGCCTTCTCTTTCAGACCATCTGTCGATGCTCCGAGATCGCTCATCAGTGCGACGTTGCCGATGGCAATCTTCTTGCCTTGTATGGTTCCGGTCACACCCTTTCCGGTCACGGACTGAAAGCCGTCTACCGGTAGCAACTCGACTTTCTTCTCCTGTGCTGCGGCGAGGATCGCCGCCGCCAACGGGTGTTCACTGGCCTTTTCTAGACTCGCTGTAAGTTGGAGGAGGTTGGGTTCATCGAAGCCTTCGGCTGGTGCCAGTTCGGTGAGTACCGGCTTGCCGACTGTCAGCGTTCCCGTTTTATCGACAACCAGTGTGTTCACCTTCTCCAGAATCTCCAAGGCCTCTGCATTGCGGATAAGAATTCCTTCTCCGGCACCGCGACCTGTACCCACCATGATTGCCATAGGTGTTGCAAGTCCCAACGCACACGGGCAGGCGATGATGAGGACCGCGACCGCATTGACGAGAGCGTGGGCGTAGTGAGGCTGCGGGCCATAGATCGCCCATACGATAAAGGTGATGACGGCTGATGCGAGTACCGCTGGAACGAAGTACGAGGCTACGGTATCCGCAAGCCGCTGAATTGGCGCTCTTGTGCGCTGTGCTTCGCTGACCATCTTCACGATCTGCGCGAGAAGTGTGTCGGCACCTACGCGCTCGGTCTTCATGACGAAGCTGCCGGTGCCGTTGATCGTGCCGCCGATGACCTTTGCGTCTTTCGCCTTCTCGACAGGAATCGGTTCGCCGCTGACCATCGACTCATCGACCGAGCTACTGCCTTCAGTCAACACCCCGTCTGTCGGGATCTTTTCGCCCGGACGAACTCTAAGGCTGTCGCCAACCTGAATCTGGTTCAGGTCTACATCCTGCTCCTGGCCGTCCGCAGAGATGCGCCGAGCGGTCTTGGGGGTGAGGCCCAGCAGCGCCTTGATAGCGCCGCTCGTCTGGCTGCGCGCCTTCAATTCCAGTACCTGGCCCAACAAAACTAGAACTGTAATGACGGCTGATGCCTCGAAGTAGAGACCCAACTGGCCAGACATGTCTCGAAACGACGCAGGGAACAACTGCGGCATGAAGACGGCAACGAGGCTGTAGAGGTAGGCAGACCCGGCCCCAATGGAGATGAGGGTAAACATGTTGAGGTTGCGGCTTACGATGGACGCCCACCCTCGCTGAAAGAAGGGCCAGCCACCCCAAAGGACAACTGGGGTAGCGATGGCGAGTTCGAACCATCCCAGCAAGGAACCTTTTAGAAGTCCCTGGATCGGATGGCCCGGCAGGAAATCGGAGACCATGATGGCGAGCAGAGGCAGCGTCAGGGCTGCGCTTATCCAGAATCGCCGCGTCATGCTGTCGAGTTCAGGATTGGCCTCGTTTACAGTGACAGTCATTGGTTCAAGCGCCATACCGCAGATCGGGCAGTTCCCTGGCTCATCTCGAATGATTTGAGGGTGCATGGGACAGGTGTATTGGGTCTTAGTGGCAGGCGCGCTCATGGTCTCGGGTTCGAGCGCCATGCCGCACTTCGGGCAGTCTCCTGGACCATCCTTGTGAACTTCAGGGTGCATAGGGCAGGTATAGCCACCCGCCTTGGGCACTGACGGTACGGCGGTCTGTTTCTCTTTCGGCATCAAGAAGCTGGCGGGGTTAGCCTTGAATTTTTCTATGCAGCTCTGCCCGCAAAAGTAGTAGGTTTGCCCGTCGTATTCCTGCTTACCCGCAGCTTTTTCGGCCAGAATCTTCATGCCGCAGACGGGATCAACAACTTTCACGGATGTTTCGGCCAAGGTCTCAGGGGAAGTCATGTCGCTCGATTCTTAGTTGCAAAGGGTAAATTGGGTGCTCAGGATAGCTGAGCACCCAAGGAAGCGTTTCGTCTGATCTCTTCTGCTCAGGCGTACTGCACGGGTGTGGCGTCGAAACTGCGTTTGCATCCGGCTCCACAGAAGAAGTACCTCTTGCCCTGATACTCACTCGTGCCGGCGGCGGTCGCAGGATCGACCTGCATTCCACAAACAACGTCGGTGACAGAGCCTTTCGTTTCGGTCTTAGGTTTAGTTCCACAGCAGCACATAGGTTGTTCTCCTTTTCCAACCTAAAGACGCAAGCCACGGCAATCTCTTACACCTCTGGTTTCCGACAAGTGCAATCGAGGCATTTGTGGTCCGCGCAGGCTCCGCAGACCTGCGTCAGCCGCTTCGCCGCTGCTTTGCGAGCTCTATGAAGGCGAACACCCACGTTGTTAGGAGTTGTGCCTTGCGAGGTCGCGTACTCAGCGACAGACCGCCCCTGCACGTCCACCGCTTGCAGGGCGTCGCGGTACTCGGCCTTGAGCGTTTTGAGAACACCTGGCAGGCATTGGCAGATGTTTGCCTTCCACTCCGTTTCGTAGCTGACCGGAGCCTCGGCCGCGAACTGCTCGTGGGCGCGGGTGCGCGTTGCGTTTCTCCTGTAATAATCGACCGTCCCATGACGCAGGACGGTGTAGAACCATGAGACGATGCTTTCCTCCTTCTGAAGCTGTGGTCCGTTCTCGACCAGCTTGAGGTAGCAGGATTGCAGTATGTCCTCTGCCGCTTCGGAACCGACCTTTGCTGTTAGAAAGCGCAAAAAGGCGCTCCGTTGTTCAAGCAGCTGCGTAGTCAGCCGGGCTTCCCGTTCTGTAGAAGTTCCTTGTTGTTCCAGCATTAGCCCATTGCCCCTTCCAGCCCATCTTTCAATCAACCTCAATGAGAATGGTCGTGTGAGTTCTCGTCGTGGTCCATCGGCTCTTCACTTTGATGCATTACTTCTTGTTCTTCCTGAGGGGTCAGTTTCGGCAGGTGTCGGACATAGGCAACGATCTTCCAAACATGTTCGTCATCATCACCCGGCTCACCGAAGGCGGGCATTCCCGACCAGCGCACACCGTTCTTAATTACCCAGTAGAGTTCCCCGTCAGACATCTCTTGCGTGTCGTCAGAACGAAGGTCTGTGGGACGGGGATTCATGATGCCGTGGAACTTCGTCTCGCCGCCGCCGTTATCGGCGTGGCAGACGGCACAATGCTCCTCGTAATGGCCTCCTGCCTCGATGAGGTTCACTCCCTTTGCTTCCAGGGGATTCTTCATGGTCGCAAAGCGTTCTGGAACGGAGCTATCGTATGACTTCATCGCAACGCTAGATTCTAGGCGGGAAGGCTCCGGGCGAGAGCTGAAGCCTTTGCTCCAAAGGACCACCCCGGTAATGACAATCGCCACCACTCCGACCAGAGCAATTGCGGCCCACAGGTTGATAAGTTTGCGCATCATTGGTTGCCTCCTGGTGCCGTCGGAAGGTTGATGGTGGTTGAATCCGTACCCGTGCTGACGGGTTCATTTAGGCCGTTCATCAACGCGTAATTCTGTAGCGCGATGGCCGCTCGCCACTGCTGATTGAGCGCCTCGGTATAGCCAAGCTGCAGTGTGAAAAGCAGATGCTGCGCGACAAGCACGGCTGGGTACTCCAGTGCCATCTGCTGATACTTCGTCACCTGCAACTCGTACGCGCGACGCGCTCGCGGAATCATCTCGGTTCGGTAGCGTTCCGCGGTAAAGTGCGCAGTCAAATACTCCTGCGCAAGCGGCTCAGTCTGATTGCGAGTCCAGAGTTTTGTGCGTTCTACATCTCTGTGGGCGCGGTCGAGCAGCACCTTCGAGGTGTCAATGTTGCCTTGATTGTGATTCCAAAGCGGCAACTGAACGCCCGCTTGCACAAAGCTCTCAAAGCCTGCTTTCTTTCCACTCTTCACTTCTTCTCCGGAGTACCATTCACCGGCAGTGATGTTCAGATTTGGCAGGCGCTCCCGCCTCGCGTCGTTGAGACGCGCTTCGCCAAGCGTCTCGTTCGCCTGTGCCTGCTTAACCAGAGGGCTCTCCTCTACGTCGCGCTGCACATATTCTTCAGGATTGAAGTTGGGCGGCTCAACGAGGCTGCCCGTGAGGGGATGTATCTGGAGCGAGTGTTGGCCGGCATATGTTGCCAGTTGCGCAAAGTGCGCGATGAACATGCGCTGAGCGTTCAGGAAGTCTATTCGCGCTTGCTCGGCCGCAACTTCTGCTGTCAGGATCGCTGCTGCGTCAGCTTGCCCAACGCGGGAAAGCTCGTGTGTATTCGTATCGGTATCGAGGGCGACTTTGAGCAAGCGGTTGTGAATCACCACCGACTGCTGTGCAGCCAGCGTATCGAAGAAAGCTTGGGCAACGTCGTTATGGACGCGCGCCCGCTGAACCTCAAGTGCGTACTCGTTCGATTTTCCTTCTGCGCGATAGACGTCTCGACGAAGCGCGAGTTTGCGTCCAAGGACGAATTCCTGTGTAAAGAATGCTCCCTGCTCTCCACCGTGATACTCGCCGCCCCGGATGTGGTCTCCGCTGTACCCGACAATCGGATCGGGCGGGAGGCTGATCTGCCTGGCCTGTTGACGGGATCGGTCTATGTTGTCCTGCGCTTGTGCGAGTGTGGGATTGGCTTTGTCGGCAAGCGCAAGAAACTGCTCCAGCGTCATCGGATCTCGTTTGGCGACGTCCCCAAGCAACTCCGGGGCCGGAAGATCACTCCCCGTGTGGAACTCCAAAGCTTCCGGTTCTTGCAATTCCTGGATCGGCACCTTGATCGAGCTTGCGTCACTGTCGGGTGCAGGCTTCGTCTGCGGCTGTCCCGCCTGCTGCTGGACAGATTGCTCCACGCTGGCGGCTGCGGCCTTCGCCTTGGCATCTCTAGAATCCTTGTCCATGCCTTTCATGTCGCTGGACATTGGGTTGTTCGGCTGTAGGGTCCGATTTGGCTTGAGAGGCCCAGTCGCGGCCTTCGCTGGAGCTGATTGTTGCGGTGTAGATTTCGGGGGGTCCATCTTCATGCCGGGCATATCCGGCATCGGCTGCTGAGCCTGCAGTGTGCAGGCGGCGAGACTAAGTGCGATGCCCATCGCCATATATTTGAGTTTCATCTGTATCTCCTGAATCGGTTCTTGTTTCGGCTGTCGGAGGCGAGGGTGCGGCCTATGTCGGGTGCGCTCGGGATTTTCTGCCAACTAGCCCCGTGCTCGATCGGTGCTGGCCGCGTAGATCGACGCATAGGGGTCATTCGGCCTTTTCGCATCGCGCATGGCCGCGACCACCTGGTCGTACTGCTCCGGAGCTAGAACGCGTACAAACGTCATCATCCCCTGCATGAATCGACTCCAGTTGGGCCTTAGTCCAAAGTTTTCAGGTTTGTCTACAAGCCGATCCATGTTCATCATGGGCCCTTCCATATAAGCGTCCTGCGGGAAGTTCGGCACGTTGTTCGCACTTGGCGAGGTCTCGTTATCCTGTGCCGTCATGCTGGCGTCACCCATATCCAAGGCATCGAGATTCCGCTGCTGCAAATCACTCAGCTTCGGTCCTTTTTTTGCCTGCTCGTTCGTGATGCCCATCATGCCGGCGTCCAGTTGCGTGTTGGCGAGTGGTCCGTCATGAGCGGTCTCCGGCCTTCCCACGCCGAGCGCAGCCGACGGAACGGAGGGGTCGGTCGCCGGTTCCGAAGGCTCCATCTTCTTGCTCATACCCGGCATATCGCTCATGCTCCGCATGTCATCGCCATTCTCGCCGCGCGAAGTCAAACGGCCGTGGCTGTCATCGCCGCGCAAACCCTTTCCCTCCGGGAAGCCAGCCATTCTCGTCATCGGACCGGCTTGCGAACTCATCTGGTTCATCATGTGGTGAGGCAGATGGCAGTGCAGCATCCAGTCACCGGGGTTATCCGCGACAAATTCGACGGTGCGGCTCTGGGCGACACCAACAAGTACCGTGTTGCCGGGCCACCATGCCGTTTCGGGGATGCGTCCACCTTCGGTTCCTGTGGTGTAGAAGGTATGTCCGTGTATGTGCATCGGATGGTGGTCCATGCCGAGGTTGATGAAGCGTACGCGAACACGCTCACCTTGCCGGACGATGAGCGGCGTGGATGACGGTCCGGCTTTGCCGTTCAGCAGGAGCCAGTTGAACTCCATCATCATCGTGTTAGGGGTTGTGGAGTTGGCCAATACTGCATATTCCTGCAAGCTGATTACGAAGTCTTTCTCGCAGTGTGGCAGATATGGAACCCGTGGGTGCATGATGAAGGCACCCAGCATCCCCGCCATTTCCTGCATCGCCATATGCGAGTGGTAGAAGTACGTGCCCTCCTGCTTGATGACGAAGTTGTAGACGAATGTTCCGCCGGGACGAACAGGCTCCTGACTGATACCGGGCATCCCGTCGTTACCAATCTCGTCTTCGAAGCCATGCCAGTGCATGGACGTCGCTTCGGGCAATTCGTTTTTGAAAATGACACGAACTTTGTCGCCCTGGGTGACCTGAATCGTAGGGCCGGGTGCGGAGCCGTTATAACCCCAGACATCGATCGCCTTGTTGGGCGCGATCTGCCTCTTGAAGACGTGAGCGGTCAGACGGAAAACCTTGACGTCGCTTTCCATTTCAAAGGGTAGGTCGCCGAGGTCGGTAGTTACGACTGGAGTGTTAGCGACTGCTCCACTGTGCGAGTCCACTTTCGAGAGCGAGCCGCTACTGTTTCCCTGGTATCCACCGCGTGGAGCTACCTGGCTTGCAGTGTTGGTCGAATGCGTTGTGCGTTCGGCTGCTGCGCGGGAGGCGAACAGGCCGGCACCGGCTCCGAACGCGGTTTGCAGAAAGTTACGACGATTTGCCATATAAAACTCCTGGGACGGTGAATCCATTGGGTGATTTCACTGGCACAGAGAGTCTCGAAATTCGCCTTAATACGAGGCGCGACACAGTCTGGCCGATGTTGTGAGCAACGACTGGCGGGGTGTGCGCGACTTAGAGACGCAGAACGTCGGAGTATTTTGGAGGGGGTTTCGGGAGTAGATCAGAACCACCGTGATTCGGTAGCCATACAACAATGTGAACGCCTGACCCGATGACGGTTGTGGTGATAACGGCGGTCGGCTGGTGCAGTTGGTAGGCGACGTTGTTGAGAGCTGGTGCCTGATCCTGAGCACAAAGTTTGCTCTCGCACCGCTGTCCCATCTGGGTGCCGTGATTAGCACGAGACATGTCGGACTTTGCGTGTGGAACAGCAACATGCCCGCAATGGTCAGGAACGGCTTCGCCCATTGCGGCTGAACTGTGGGCGCTGACCGCGTGACCGATGGACTTTAGTCCGCTCATCTCGCAATTCAGCGCGCATGTGGAAGCAGAGCAAGATACGCACAGCACTATCGCTGCCAGTAAGCTCGTCATTGCCGAACGCAACCACATCTCTCGAATGTACCCCATTTGCCGACCTGACGTGTATGTCGGCTGATCGCATCGCCCACAGAAACAGCGTATTTGGCGGCAATACATGAACGTTGTGTTCTTTTGACCAGACGGAGGCTGTAGTGGGCGCACAAGCTGGTGTTTGATACGGAACTGCTAGAACTGGAGAAGCTAATATGGCCACGCAATCAATGACGACGCAAACTGATCCTATCTGCGGGATGCAAGTCGACCCCAACCGCGCAGGAAGTTCATCGGAATACAACGGAAAGACTTACCATTTCTGCTGCGGCGGCTGTAAGGCCAAGTTCGACAAGAATCCCGCCGAAGCCCTGAAGCTTGGGGCTACGAAGGATTCGAGCAGCGGAGGATGTTGCTGCGGGTAGGAGTTGAGGGCTTAGGCCGCTCATTCACCCTTAGAACTCGCATCTCCCGCAAGTCTGGATACGCCACCTAACAACCTTTTGATTCCGGAAAGGTTGATGAACGATGTGCTCAGTAAAACGGAAGTGGATCGATGATTTCTAATGAAACCTCCGAACCGCTTGAAGACTGCGCCGAAGTGCCGCGTCTACCTGAACTTTCAACGCCAGTCATATTGAAGAATGTCTGGTACGAGATCGAGAAACTCAAGAACGCGCCGACATGGCAACTGACAACTGGACATCGTTCAGAAACTCTCGCCAAGTATCCAGATTTTACCGTTGTCCTCGTGCTAATGAAGGCAACGACGGTGATGAGCAAGCATCGCGTATCAGGTCGGACATCGATTTCCGTGATTCAGGGGAGAATTGAAGTACACCTTTTCGAAGAGCAAACGCTACATCTGAGCGCAGGAGAGATCCTTATGATGGACAAGGGGATTACGCATGATGTGCAAGCTCTTGAGGAATGCGCGTTTCTCCTCACCATCGCCGGGATACCGGGAAGTATATGAGCGCGATTGACCTTGGGCTCACGATTTGGTTCTCTTCTACTGCCGCATCGGTGGCTTATATCGCCTATGATCTGTTTACCAGAACTCCAGAGATGAAGGTCATGAAGTGGGGTTGGGTCCTGGTTGCACTGTATACGGGTCCGGTTGCCCTTGCTGTCTATTGGTTCTCGTGCAGAGAGCCCGCCCCCGGCACCCATGAAACCTTCGTTGCCCCTCTATGGAAGCAATCCGTGGGCTCCACCATTCATTGTCTCGCCGGTGATGCTACAGGCATCATTGTGGCCGCTTCTATCACGCTTCTTCTTGGTTTGCCGATGGGCATCGACACAATTGTCGAGTATGTCGCCGGGTTCGGCTTCGGTCTTTTAGTGTTCCAGGCTCTGTTCATGAAGGATATTCTTGGGGGCACCTACGGACACGCTGTCCGAAAGACATGGCTATCCGAGTGGCTGTCCATGAACGCAGTCATGTCAGGAATGATCCCCATTATGGTTATTTTGATGTCGCGCCACATGCGAGCTATGGAGCCGACCTCGGGCCGATTCTGGGCTGTTATGTCTCTCGCGTGCCTGGTGGGTGCTGTGTTGGCCTATCCGGTCAACTGGTGGCTCGTGAAACATGGCCTCAAGCACGGCATGGGAACGGAGCGCGCTCTAGGCAAGGGAGGGTCACGCATGAACTCTTCCGAAGTGCCTATCCATGGCATCCCGAACGCGCAGGTTCCAATGCAAGGGATGGAGCAGGTTCAACGCGACTCCGTATCCAGGGTGCAACTGGTGTCCGTTGCGCTTGTCACTGTCATGATGTTGGGAGTTGGGATTACGCTTGCGGCGAGATATGGCGATCTTTCAATGCACCGGAGCCCTCCATCTTCGATGACTATGGTCGCGGGTCGCTTTCAGGCACTGATACTCCCGAAAACTCCCCTGAGATAGCGGTGACCGGCACGACCGGAGACCGCTGCCGAACCACGGACAGGAACTCGAAACCATTCATGTTCGGCATCTGCAGATGCGAAATGATTATGTCCGGGAGCGCCATCTTAAGTGCAGCTAAGGCTTCGAAGCCGTCTTCTGCACAATGCACTTCGTAGCCTTGCGACTCTAGGATGCTCTTGCCCAAGAGACGGAGACCACTTCATCGTCAACGATGAGCACGCGGTAGCGGAATGTTCGTTCAGGCAACGGAACCGCCAGTCTCGGTCTTGCTGGACCGTAGCATCCGAACGTCATCTAAAGTCCGAAATCTGTGGCGATGCTTCTCCGACTGGACCTCACTAATCTGATGTGGAATCAGGGCCCTTGTATCCGTCCGCCTGAAGATCGACAGTAAGAAAACTCCCCCAAAAGCAGCCACAAGTACGTTCAGAATCTGTAGCACTGGATCACCTCAATTCCAGTTTGTTCCATTGTGATCGGCTTGTCTGAGCCCTTGGACACACAACCGTTGGCGCGCCCATTATGTGCAATCGCTCTGAATCGAGGATCCCTTCAAGTGAGCCCTAAAGCTCTACATGCCGCCGGCATGAGGAGGACACTTGAACGTGAGGCCGTGAAAACGAACTCTTGATTGCGGTTATCGCTTTGTACAAATGGGAGAAGATATGTCGACAATGAACTCGATAGTTGCCGTGTACAGCACACACGGGCAGGCCGAAGCTGCAATCAAGGAACTCCAGGAAGCTGGTGTCGACATGAAGAGCTTGTCGATCGCAGCAAAAGACACACATACCGATGAACACGTCGTCGGCTATTACAACGCGGGCGATCGTATGAAGTACTGGGGCAAGCTCGGTGCATTTTGGGGAGGCTTCTGGGGTTTACTCTTCGGATCAGCGATGTTCGCTATCCCGGGCATTGGACCCATACTCGTGGCCGGCCCACTCGTCGCTTGGATCATCGCCGGTCTTGAAGGCGCAGCCGTCGTTGGCGGCGTCAGTGCGATCGGTGCGGCCCTTGTGAGTATCGGCATCCCTAAGGACAGTGTGCTGCAGTACGACACCGCCCTGAAAACAGACAAGTTCCTCCTGATCGTTCATGGCTCGCCCGAGCAGGTAGATCACGCGAAGGCGATCATTGAAGGCACTCAGCACAGTTCTTACACTGTGCATGGAGAGACAGTATTTGCATAGCGCTCAACACCGAGTGGGCTGGAAGTTCTTGATTCCTCAATTCCAGCTCGCCGGGGTTTTGAACTTCGATACTGCGGCTAATAGCTCCCTACTCATCCTGCTTGCTAACAGAGTCAAACGGTACCAATCGGAGATCCACGATGATTGAACATTTGCAGCAGACGAGAGGTCCGGCATTCGGATTTGCCGTTCACGGTGTACTGACGGCTGCTGATACGACTGATCTCACAGCAAAGTTGGACTACATGATCGGCGACTACAAGAAGCCCATTGGCGTGCTAGCCGATCTAAGCAAGATGGAGGGCGCCGACTGGAAGGCGCGTTGGAATGAGATGCGATTTCTGGAACGGTACACCGCTCAGATTGCCCGGCTTGCGATAGTTGGAGCCAGTGATTGGGAAGAGGTAGCCAGCATGCTGCTTGTTGCGACTGCGGCCCTCCAAGCTCAGACAATCTATTTCAAGTCCTCAGAGCTTTCGCACGCATGGCATTGGGTAAAAATGCTTAAGCATGACGAAGATATGCCATTCCGGTTGATCCACCCGGGACATGGATTGTTTCAGGACTACACCCCCGAGTACATGGGAATCTGAGCGAGGTGGCCTACAGGATGATGGGGCGATCTGCGATTTGGCGTTAGCAATCAAGTGTAACGAGGTGTAATGATGAATCGACAAATGGCGAGGCGTTGTCTGCCCGCTTTGGGCCTTCTGACTTCACTGCTTCTCTAATCCCCCCCGGCAATCGGACAAATGGGAACGAGGAGTCTGTCCGGGACCATAACAGACCGTCGGCACGAACCACTCAACGGCGTGGTGGTTCAAGCGGAGAACAGCGTAACGATGGGGGTAGTCTCGTACATCACAAATCGTAACGGCAAATACAGCTTCAAGCGTCTGGACGGTGATACCGACTACCGCTTGTGGGTCAACTTCCGAGGAACCAGATCCAAGGTGCGAAAACTGAGTCAGTTCGACAGCAATCAACCGAAGATCGTAAATTTCGTTGTGATTCTGCACTAATTCAGGCTTGCCCACGCAAGGCTAAAGAATGTGGGACCGATTACCTACTTCACAAAGTCCCTTCTATAGGCTTACGGGATTCCTTCGAACGCGGCCTCACGGGTCCACGCTTGAAATCGGATCGGGTAGTCGTCTGCCAAGCTGCTAGTAGAAGATTCGCAGCGACTAGCGTTGCCTCTAGTTGAGTAAGCGATAGACCGCACAATGCGTGAGAACGTTGACTGGAGACCAGATCAGTCATGATGGTCGTCATATGTGTTCACCTCGAAGACTTGGGAAGGGTTACTGAACTGCGATCTGAAGATGATTTTCGACTTGCCACACGCCGGGGGCAGACCAGGCCGCACGTTCAGCTTCATTGCGTTCTGCCCACGTTCTTACCTTCCCGGTCAACTCCACCCGGTTTCCGGTCACAGTCAGTCCGATAGTGGCAGCATCCACCTCCGCCGCGCGCCTGAAGGCATCTTCGATCTTTTTCTTCAAATCAGACGCGTCAATCGCCGGCTTGAGAACGATCAGATTATCCACCCCGAGCACTCCCAGGAGCTGACGGACCGCATCATAAGCGGCGGTGCGTTGAAATTGTTGCTCAACCTCACCGTCGAGAGTTAGCCATCCATCCTCGACACGTACCTTGATAGCGCCCTCAGGTACAGTTACCTGCCAACTCAGCGCGTTGACCGCCGTTAGTGCGATTTCCTGATCGTTGCGCTTGTGAAAGACCGGCAAATCTACGGTCGTCTCGTCCGCGACCGCCTTTACCCCGCAGACACGCTCTGCTGCGTGTTCTGCGCCCTCCTTGTCCCGGTAGCCAGGAACCGTCCCCGACAAGGTAATGACTCCGTCGTTAGCAACGACGCCAATGTTTGTCGCATCAATGCTGGGCTCGTAAGATAATTCCGCGATCACGTCTTGTTGAAGTGCGGCATTCGTTTTCAAGGGACACTCTCTTCTGAACGAATGGAATCACGTTCTGGCTCAAGTCTCCCAGTTCCAATGCTTTCGTACTGAGCAATTGGACTCAGCGCGACCTTTGTCGTCAGCTGTTGAATGCGTTGCGGCGATCGCTTACGCACGGAATGGCCGTCGAATCTACGATGAGCCATAAAGGCCCACTCTTTCGAGCCACGCATGACATGCTTCAGGTCAGTGCGGAAAGGCGGTCGAGTCCTGCGCATTGGTGCGCAATCTGCCCAAACCGGGAATGTGAGCAATATGACACAGACAGGCCTATGTCACTTGTAAGACACTCATATATTAAGTGTGGATGGGCCCCTGCCGTTAATAGCACCGAAAGCGCAGTGGCATGGAGAAACCAATGCCAGGCACGAATCGAACTCTGTTCGACCCCGCGCGATTCCTGCAGGCGGCGGGTGTCGCCCATCGGATGATACAGGTCAAAGCCGGGCACGTTTTTTTCGCGCAAGGCGGCCTGGCCGATGTAATCTTCTTCCTTGATTCGGGACGGGTCAAACTCACGGTTGTGTCTCAAAGGGGGAAAGAAGCAACTGTCACAATCCTGTTGCCAGGAGACTTTATAGGCGAGGAATCGCTCGCGGGAGGTGCCGGTGTCCATGATGCCACAGCGACCGCCATCGGAACATGCAGAGCCCTGAAACTAAGCCGTAAAGAGATGGTTTTGCTGCTCCATGAACAGCATGAATTCTCCGATATCTTCCTGAAGTTCGTCTTAATTCGCGGCGTCAAAACCAGAGAAGATCTCGTTGATCAACTGTTCAACAATAGTGAAAAGCGCCCTGCTCGAACACTGCTCATCATGGCCGAGTTCGGCACGCCCGGCGAACCGGAGACGATGATTCCTCCAGTGACACAGGAGGAACTTGCCGAGATGATCGGAACCACGCGATCTCGCGTCAGCAAGTTCATGAATAACTTTCGGCAGCTCGGGTACATCACCTACAACGGTCGTATTCATGTACACAAGTCATTGCTGAACGTAGTGTTGCATGATCGGCTTCCAGAGGAGAGGGCATCTCGTCCGGTGCAACTCGACGCGAAACATACGCCAGCGGTGAGGATGAGAAAAGCGAAGCAGCTCTCGGCAGCGTAAATAAGCGTCACCCACCTTCGGCACGAAACTCGCCATACGCTCGGGGAGCGTTCCGGCCAGGATAGCGCAGCGTCAAAGTAGAGCGTTTACCGCCGGCCGAAGTCCAGACCGTGTTTGGGTCATCCGCTCGGGAACATTCGACATGCGCGAATCGTCGGCGGAGCTTACTTGCCGTCGGAGCAAGGAGTCATGCTCTGAAGCGGGTGTTGTGACGATGAAAGGCCGCCCCTGGACCCGTTGACGGGTCATTCTGCTGAGGGTGTCGCAAAGCTCTTGCTGACCGCAGGAGTGCGGGAGCGCTTCATCGTAAAGGTAATCTTCCAGAATAACGGTAGCCCGCCCGAGAATGAGAATTCGCGCGGTGGGCCATTGTTTCCGCACCGAGCGAGCGGCGGCAACGAAGTTAATACGCCCCAGGGTGTCGCTTATAAGGGCTACGGCGAAAGATTCCGCCGCTCCGAGCAAAGCGAGCTCGCGAGTATCTCGCACGGACGTGACCCGGTAACTCTCATTTGATACAAGAAAACGATGATCTGGGAAAGAAGCGTCGATCGGCTCGATCAGCACAAGACCTAGCTTCGCAGGGTTGATACCAGCCAGTGATGCTTCGGGTAGTTGAGCAGTCGTTGCAACCGGCATTCGCAGCATGACATCTCCTCGCTCCAATTGGGAGCCAGATAATCTTCGGCTCACACCCCGACAAAAGCTGGTCTCTTGTGCTCAGGCTGTCGTTTTATATAAGACGGTCGCATCGAAGCCAGGAATTTCGACGACAACCAGCCTGACCTCGCTGCGGACTCACTAGGCTTGATCGCGGCAGAGTCGAAAAGACGCCTGGGTATTTTCGCATGCACCTGACCGCGAAGGTTCCAGGTGAGCAAGGCTATACATCCCCGCCCCTCAACCAATGCAATGCTGGAAGGATGAAAGCCGCAATATTCGATGAGACAGGAAAGCTGCCGGGAGATCACCTTCGCATCGAAGATGTTCCACGCCCTACAGTGAGAAGCGGATATGTTCTGTTACGCGTGATCGCCTGTGGCGTCTGCCGCACGGATCTGCATATCGTTGAAGGCGATCTACCGCCGCTAAAACCCAGCCTGATTCCTGGTCATCAGATAGTCGGCGAGGTTGTCGAGGGCGCCACCTCGGAACTACCGGTCGGAACTCAGGTTGGCGTCTCCTGGATGGGCGGCGTGGATGGCGATTGCTGGTACTGCAAGCACGACATGGAGAATCTATGTGATCACCCGACGTTTACTGGCTATTCGGTGGACGGTGGCTATGCGGAATTCGTGCTGGTGCGTTCGGACTTCGTCATTCCCTTGCCCGCGGGGCTTGGTGCGACGCACGCAGCGCCTCTACTATGCGCCGGAATCATTGGCTTCCGCAGCCTTCGTGTCGCCGGTGTGCAGCCGGGGGAGCGCGTTGGCCTCTTCGGATTCGGTAGCTCGGCGACGCTTGCGATTCCCGTTCTGCAATCCTGGAACTGCGATGTCTATGTCGTCACGCGCGGCCAGTCGCATCGAGATACCGCTGCGAAGCTCGGCGCGAAATGGATTGGCAAGGAGACCGATCGTCCACCTGTCGAATTGGATCGAGCCATCACATTTGCGCCGAGTGGGAAAGTCGTTATCGATGCACTGTCCTCTCTTCGAAAGGGTGGTGTCGTCGCGATCAACGCCATTCATCTCGATCAAATGCCAACGTTCGATTACGACAAGCTGCTGTGGGGCGAACGGCAGATACGCAGCGTTGCCAATATGACCCGGGCAGACGCGCATGACTTCCTCAAGATTGCCCATGAATTGAAGATTCAGCCTCGTGCTACCGCTTTCAGTCTTGAAGATGCGAACAAGGCCCTTGTTGCAGTCAAGGATGAGACCGAAGAAGGTTCCGCCGTCATTGTCTTGTGAGTTGAGCATGTCTCACTTCGGTTTCGCCAGTTGCAAGCAAAGGTTGCGAATGTGGCTTTGCTCTTGCTTAACTCCTCGACGAAGGCGTCAACATCGCAGGCGGGGATGTGCAGCAAGCGCTGAAAACCAAGGGCTGCTACAAGGGTGAACGCTTATCCGAACGCCTCAGAACGAAACTGGATTTGACGATCCCGCGTCGTCCTGAGCAGATTTGCTCAGATTGCGCCCCATCGAAGAATGGATACTGGACCGATAGCTGTCTTTCGGCGGTGACGTATGCAAACCTCGGGATTCAATCCGTTTCCCCCGTCAGGATCATCGAAATGCCCTTTTTAGAAGAACCACCGGCCGACGCACCTGCTGATCTAGACCGAAGCGCAACATTGACCATACCAAATTGCGGAACAATCGTCGCCGTTCGAGGAACGGTTGTCGACGTTCGATTTGAGCGAGACTTACCGCCGATTTACTCCGTACTTCATACGGGAACCAAGAAGCAAGTCATCATCGAGGTGATGGAACAGCTCGATCTGCATAGTGTGAGAGGCATTGCACTGACCGCGACGCAAGAGCTCGCTCGGGGAATGGAAGCGGAAGACAGTGGATCGCAGCTCAAGGTGCCTGTCGGCAAAAATATCCTTTCACGCATGTTCGACGTGTTCGGTGATCCGATCGATAAAAAGCCAACTCCCACCGACGTTGAATGGCGCACGGTGCATCGTGCGCCGCCGTCGTTGTCCGAACGATCCACCAAGGCGGAGATCTTCGAGACGGGGATCAAGGCCATCGATGTCCTTGTGCCCTTGGAGCGTGGCGGCAAAGCAGGACTGTTCGGGGGTGCTGGTGTCGGCAAAACGGTATTACTTACCGAGGCAATTCACAACATGATCGGACATCAGAAGGGCGTCAGCATCTTCTGTGGCATCGGGGAGCGCTGCCGCGAAGGCGAGGAGCTCTACCGCGGAATGAAAGACGCGGGCGTTCTCAACGACATGGTCATGCTCTATGGGCAGATGAATGAGCCGCCCGGCACACGGCTGCGGGTTGGAAGTGCCGCCCTCACGATGGCCGAGTACTTCCGCGATGACGAGCACCGCGATGTTCTGCTTCTGATCGACAACATCTTTCGCTACATACAGGCCGGAATGGAGGTAGCCGCGCTCCTGGGACAGATGCCGTCTCGACTCGGTTATCAGTCCACCATGAGCACGGAGCTCTCCGCGCTTGAAGAGCGTATTGCCAATACGAAGACGGGCGCGATCACTTCGATTCAGGCGGTCTATGTGCCCGCTGACGATCTGACCGATCCATCGGCCGAGCATGTGTTCTCGCATTTGTCCGCGTCAATTGTGCTCTCTCGCAAGCGTGCTGCGGAAGGTCTCTATCCGGCCATCGATCTCCTGCAATCGAATTCCAGCATGGCGACGCCGGGGATCGCAGGAGAACGCCACTATCGGATTGCACAGGACATCCGTAAGACGCTGGCCCAGTACGAGGCGCTGAAAGATATCGTAGCGATGCTTGGTCTGGATCAACTGTCGCCCGAGGATCGCAGCGTCGTGGCCCGTGCGCGGCGCCTCGAACGCTTCCTGACCCAACCCTTCTTCACCACCGAACAATTCAGCGGAATCAAGGGCCAATCGGTCAGCTTGAAAGACGCACTCGATGGCTGCGACCGCATTCTCAAGGATGAGTTCAAAGATTACCCGGAAAGCGCGCTTTACATGATCGGCTCCATCGACCAGGCAAAGAAGCCGCCGGCGAAAAGGCCTGACGCAAACGCCAAGGTTGACGGCAAGCCGCCTGACACTCCGGGGCCAGATCCGGCTGTGAAGCCGGCACCAGACAAGAAGCCAGACGCGGAGAGGAAGCCAGACGCGGACGAGAAGCAAAACGATGAGAAGAAGCCGGACGCACAGCCTTCGAAGCCAGAAGGGGTGGTCGGAGCATGACGTTGAAACTTCTGCTTCCGACCGGAATCTTCGTCGACACTACCGAAGTGTCCCGAATCGTGGCGGAGAGCCATGAAGGTTCCTTTGAGCTTCTACCCCATCGTCTGGATTGCGTTGCGGCACTTGTCCCGGGGATATTCACCTATGATTGCGCGGATCGCGGAACGGTGTACCTCGGCGTGGACGCGGGGGTATTGGTGAAGGCTGGCGCGGAGGTGCTCGTCTCTGTGCGTAGAGCCATTGCGGGATCAGATCTCGGTCATCTGCATGATGAGGTGAAGCAACAACTCATGCAACACGATACCGAGGACGCTTCGGTGAAGACAGCTTTGAACAAGATGGAGGGTGGTTTTCTTAGCCGCTTTCTGGAGTTACAACATGAGCGATAACCCGCGGAGCCCGTCCGACGAAGATGCATCGTTCGCACAGCAGGTAGGTGCAAAAGCAGTGCGCCAGCTCAGAGCTCAAAGCCGTGGATCGGGTGATGTGTGGTTTGGTCTGGGCATGACTGGCCTAATCGGTTGGTCTGTTGCTGTGCCAACTGTCGTCGGCGCACTCGTAGGAATGTGGATCGATCGCCGTCATCCCGGTGGTCACTCGTGGACATTGGCATTACTGGTAGCCGGACTTTGCATTGGCTGTGCCAACGCGTGGCGATGGGTATCGGAGCAGTCGCATCTCATGCAGGACGACTCAGGCGAACCCAGGGAGAAGTGATGATCCTCTTCGCGTTCGCTCTTCTTGCCGGCTTGTGCATTGGGATGATGTTCTTCACCGGCCTATGGTGGACCGTCCAAAGTGCCGCGACCTCCAGACAGCCGGGGATTCTTTTCGCTGGCAGTCTTCTGCTCAGAACAGCTCTAGCCGTGGGTGGCTTTTACCTGGTTGGCAAAGGAAGTTGGCTTCGTTTGGTGTTGTGCTTGGTCGGATTCATCGTTGGCCGCACAATCGTAAAGCGATTCGTCCTACAGGACCGCTTGATGATCAAAGCTCAGCCACAGAATGGAGAGGCGCGATGAATCTAACCTCGGATCAGATGATTTTCTGGCGACACGGCTTCGTCGTGTTGAACGAAACCATTGTCACAACGTGGGTCATGATGTTCGTGATGACACTCGGCGCAATGCTTATCACGCGCAAGCTCGTAACCGAGGGAAGGATCTCTCGCTGGCAGAGTGGACTTGAAATTATCGTCACCACGCTGGAGCAGCAAATCAAAGATGTCGGCCTTGATCAGCCTGCAATTTACCTGTCCTTCCTCGGCACGCTCTTCCTGTTTGTGGCGCTGTGCAGCCTTTGCATTGTGTTGCCGGGGTATCGGCCACCGACCGGTTCCCTCTCGACGACTGCAGCTTTGGCGCTATGCGTGTTCCTTGCGGTTCCCATCTTTGGCGTTCGCAAGCAAGGCCTCTGGGGCTACCTGAAAACTTATACCCAGCCAACCTGGATCATGTTGCCGTTCAACATCATCGGCGAACTATCACGCACGCTGGCGCTGGCGGTGCGTCTCTTCGGCAACATGATGAGCGGTGTCATGATCGTAGCCATCTTGCTCACCATCACACCGTTTATCTTTCCCATCTTCATGACTGCGCTCGGCCTCCTGACCGGGATGGTTCAGGCTTACATCTTCACGATTCTGGCAGGCGTATACATCGCTGCTGCCACCCTCACGCCCAAGCCTAATCCCAAGTCCGCGCCCGAACCAGTACCCGCAAAAGCGTAAATACGATTCAAGGAGAAATCATGGACAGCACAACCGTTATCGCCGTGGCATCGATTGCCACCGCAGGCATGACCATCGGCATCGGCTCCATCGGTCCGGCATTGGCTGAAGGCAAGGCGGTCGCGACTGCATTGACTTCGCTCGCCCAACAACCAGACGCATCTTCCACCATCACGAGAACGCTGTTCGTGGGATTGGCAATGATTGAATCCCTGGCGATCTACTGCTTTGTCGTATCCATGATCCTGATTTTCGCCAACCCATTCTGGAAAGAAGTGATTGCCCATGCCGGAGGAAAATAACGATGCTCATTGACTGGTTTACCGTCGGCGCACAGGCTCTCAACTTCCTGATTCTCGTTTGGCTACTGCAACACTTTCTCTATAAGCCCATACTCGCCGCCATCGACGCGAGAGAAAAGCGCATCGCAGACCAACTCGCCGACGCAACAAGAAAACAGGCCGATGCTCAGAAGGAACACGACGAGTTCGACTCAAAGAACAAAGCCATCGACGAACAACGCAACACTCTATTGACCAAAGCTACTGATGACGCGAAAGCGGAGCATGACCGGCTTCTCGATGAGGCGAAAAAGGAAGAAGATGCAGCCCGGGCCCAGCGCGCCGACACACTGAAGAACGATAACGCACGCCTGAGCAAAGAGATCACACGCACTGCGGCCGGCGAGGTCTTCGGTATCGCGAGAAAGACACTGAACGATCTGTCCACGGTGAGCCTGGAGGCACGGATTGCGGAGGTATTTACGCGTCGGTTGCGCGAGATGGATGGCCCAGCAAAGACGACCATGGGCGATGCCATCAAGGCCTCGAGCGACCCGGCTATCGTGCGCAGTACCTTCGCACAGCCTGACGATCAGAAGGCAGCCATTCAGAACGCAATCAATGAAACCTTTGCGGCGGACGTGCATATTGGGTTCGAGACAACGCCGGATGGCGTGTGCGGGATCGAGTTGACGGCAGGCGGACAGAAAATCTCCTGGACGATTGCAAACTATCTGGACTCGCTCGATGCCAAGGTTGGAGAGCTGCTGAGCACGCAGCCAGAGGCCAAGTGAACGGACCTCCAGACCTGATTCAAACTGCGGTGGACCGCGCCTTCGCGGACGTGCGCACGGCGACGGCTGTCTTTGCTCCACAGATGACGCTTCGTGAAGTGGGCACCGTGGTTGAGGTTTCGACCGGTATAGCGATCGTCTCTGGACTACCGGGCGTCGGATACGAAGAACTGATTTGTTTTCCCGGTGGACTGCTCGGCATGGCCTTCAATCTTGATGCGGACGAGATCGGGGTGGTCTTGCTCGGAGACTATCAGCATCTCCATGCCGGCGATGAAGTGGAACGCACCCACCGTGTGATGGATGTAGGAGTTGGAGATGGCCTGTTAGGTCGAGTCATCGACTCACTTGGACGCCAGCTCGATAACAAAGGTCCGGTGGTCACGGAAGCCCGGCTACCGGTGGAACGTCCCGCACCTGCGATCCTTGATCGGGCCGCGGTGGATGTACCTTTGCAGACCGGGTTGAAGGTGGTAGACGCACTCGTCCCCATCGGTCGCGGCCAGCGGGAACTTATCCTTGGTGATCGTCAGACCGGGAAGACGGCCATCGCGATCGACGCCATCCTGAACCAGAAGGGACAGAACGTCGTTTGCGTCTATTGCTCTATTGGCCAGCGCGCATCCGCCGTCGCCAAGGTGGTGGCAAACCTGCAGGAAAAGGGTGCCATGGAGTACACCGTAGTCGTGGCCGTCGAAGGCGAAGCTGCACCCGGCCTGGTATATGTGACACCGTATGCGGCGACAAGCATCGCAGAATACTTCATGGAAAAGGGACGTGATGTGCTCATCGTTTATGACGATCTGACACAGCACGCTCGCGCCTATCGCGAATTGTCTCTTCTGCTCCGGCGGCCACCCGGACGCGAGGCTTTCCCCGGCGACATCTTTTACATTCATTCCCGGATGCTTGAGCGATCGACTCACCTGACCAAGGAACGCGGCGGCGGCTCTCTCACTGCCCTCCCAGTCATCGAAACCGAAGCTGAAGACATCTCAGCCTATATCCCGACAAATCTTATTTCCATCACGGATGGCCAGGTGTACCTTTCCCCAACTCTCTTCCAATTGGGAGTTCTTCCCGCAGTCGATGTAGGAAAGAGCGTCTCCAGGGTTGGCGGTGAGGCGCAGCGCCCGGCGTATCGCGCGGTGACAAAAGGTCTGAAACTAGCCTATTCGCAATTCGAAGAGCTTGAGACTTTTGCAAAGTTCGGCACGCGGCTCGATGAATCGACCCGCAAGACTCTCGATCACGGCGAACGCATCCGCGCGTGTCTAAAGCAGGCGCAATCGCAACCTGTCTCGATGATCAATCAGATCGTCGTTCTACTCGCACTCTCCGCCGGCTTGTTCGACGCCGTGGCCCTTGAAAAGGTCAAGGATGCCGAAGCTGCGCTGACGCAAGCCACCGCAAAACTGGACAAGGAGATGGCTGCGCGCCTTACCTCTGCGGACAAGCTAAGTGATGACGATCACAAGGCGCTATCGAACCTGGCGACAGACGCCCTCAAAGTTTTTCAACCCGCACCTCCGCCTAAAGACCCGGCACCGGCGGCGGCTCCCGCGAAGACCACCCCAGCGAAGTTTGCGTCATGAGCGACACAGCCCAGAGCTTGGCGCAGAAGATCTCGGGTGCGAGCGACCTCCAAGGTGTCGTTCGCTCCATGAAAGCGCTTGCGGCATCGAGCATCTCTCAGTACGAGAGAGCGGTCGCGTCGCTTGACGACTACTATCGGACGCTCGAGCTAGCGCTATCTGCTTGCTTCCGTGCCGCTGGGCCGAACCCTGTCACCGCCAGCAAGGCAAACGTAAAGCCCCTGATTGGAGCTGTCATCTTCGGCTCGGATCAAGGTCTGGTCGGCGGCTTCAATGAGGTCGTCGTAGACTTCGCCACCAAGACGTTGACGTCCACTCCCGGGGAGGTGAGGCTGTTCTGGCCCGTGGGAGATCGCGCTCGCGCGCTGCTGCTCAATGCCGGCATCAGCGCAAACGAGAGGCTGGCCGTTCCCAACTCGGTCAACGCGATCACTTCGCTTGTCGGTCAACTTCTCGTCGACATCGGCGCTGCGGTGGACGCGGGCAAGGTCGTGGAGGTCTACGTCTTCCACAACCACCCCAAAGCGGGAGACCTTTATGAGCCTGTCTGCAAGCGCCTCCTGCCGCTCGACGATGCCTGGCGCAAAAAGCTTCTGGAACAACCCTGGCCTACCAGAAGTTTGCCTGAGGTGATCGACGGGGTGGCTACGGCCCTTCAAGCCTTTCTTCGTGACTACCTTTTCGTTCTGCTTTTTCAGGCGTGCGCCGAATCCCTTGCAAGCGAAAACAGCAGTCGCCTTGCCGCGATGCAGCGTGCAGAGAAGAATATCGAAGGCATGTTGGATGACCTCACCCGGACGCTACATCGCGTTCGTCAGGCATCCATTGACGAAGAACTGTTCGATGTGATCGCCGGGTTCGAGGCACTACGAAAACCTAAAGTTCGCGCCAAGGCTTGAGACCAGGCGTCCTGTAGAACGATGCGGGACGGAGTTCGACTAGCCCCACTTTAAATCAATTCCAACTACCAGAGTCACCGTATCCGATTGCTCATCATTTCCCTGGCGAATCTGGAAGACTGGATATTGAGCGTGGGTATTACTAGAAGAAAGCCAATGTTGTGGTGAACTGCCACTGGGCGATCTGCTCCGATTCCTGAAAGCGATCCGTCGGGCGAGATCAATTCTGTAGTGCCCGTGCCGGTTGAAGCTACTCCTTCTGCTGCGGTCGCCTGAAGTCTGGCGAGCAACGGCATCAGCACTGTTCACAGATTGAGTTCTCACAGGGGACCATGAAGAAAGCTCTCCCAATTCAAACGATGTTTGTGGATGTTGGCGAAGTATTGCTTACCAACGGATGGGATCATCTCGCCCGCAAGAGGGCGGCAAAGCACTTCAAGTTGGATTGGGCGGAGATGGATGAGCGGCATCGTCTGGTCTTCGAGACGCATGAAGAGGGCAGGCTCACCTTTGAAGAATATCTGGGCTGGGTGGTGTTTTACGAGAAACGAGCATTCACTCGGAGCCAGTTTCGCGACTTCATGTTTGCCCAATCGACTCCGTACCCCAGGATGATAGAACTGATCACCAGGCTCAAGGCTAGATACGGCCTCAAGATTTTTGTCGTCAGCAATGAGTCTCGTGAAGTGAATGCTTACCGCATCCGCAAGTTCAAGCTCGACCAATTTGTGGACACGTTTATCTCTTCCTGCTTTGTTCACATGCGCAAGCCTGACGTTCGGATGTTTCAGCTTGCACTTGACCTCGCCCAAACGCGCGCAACGCAAGCAATCTTCATCGATAACACGCCGATGTTTGTCAAAATCGCGGAGGACCTCGGGATTCGCGGCATTCTTCATGAGGGCCATGAATCCACTTGCGCAAAACTGGCCACCTTCGGGTTGAAGATGGACGAAGGGCCTACCCATGAAACCAGTTAAACCGTGCGTTCTCGCGGTCAACGGCGGATCGTCGAGCATAAAGTTTGCACTCTTCGAGGCGGGCGCATCACTCGAGCGACTTTTGAAAGGGGGTATCGATCAGATCGGATCTCCGAACGCAGTCTTCCATGTGAAAGCCGCAAATTCGGACGACAGTTTTTCGCGGCCAGTCGCGGCATCCAATCACACGATAGCAGTTAACATGCTCATGGATTGCATCGAGAAACGCAGCGACAGAGGAGCGCTGGTAGCAATAGGTCATCGCGTGCTGCAGGGCGGTCCCAAGTATCACAGGCCGCAGCGAATTACCGTAGATATGATTGCTGAGCTACATCGATTAAGCCTCTTTGATCCTGAACACATACCGGTGGAGATCGAGTTGATCGAAGCATCTCGCAATCGATTTCCCGACCTGACTCAGATCGCTTGTTTTGATACCGCCTTTCATCATGACATGCCGCGGGTAGCACAGCTGATGCCTATACCGCGCCGCTATGAGGCGCAAGGGGTACGGCGATATGGGTTTCACGGATTGTCATATGCCTTCCTGATTGAGGAACTCGCCCGGGTAGCAGGCTCAGAAGCGGCGAGGGGTCGGGTTATTCTTGCACACCTCGGCAGTGGCGCAAGCCTGGCTGCAGTGCGAGACGGCAAATCTCTTGATACAAGCATGAGCTTCACGCCGGCCTCCGGCGTTCCCATGAGCACTCGTTCCGGCGACCTCGATCCAGGGCTAGTAATGTATCTGGCGGCAACAGAACAGATGAGCGCCAAGGACTTCAATACGATGGTCAACTCTGAGTCTGGTCTGCTTGGCATCTCCGAAACCACTTCGGACATGCGCGATCTGTTGGAGCGAGAAAGTCTGGATATGCGAGCAGCCGAAGCCGTTGCTCTGTTCTGCTACCAGGTTAAGAAATGGATTGGGGCGTTTGCGGCAGCGATGGGCGGCCTGGACACTCTTGTCTTTGCCGGCGGTATCGGGGAGAACGCTCCCGTGGTCCGAGCTCGCATTTGCGAGGGGCTGGAATTTCTTGGAATTCAAATCGATATCAAGCAGAATGCGTCGAATGCAAGCGTGATTTCGACGAAAGCCAGCCGTATTGTGGTTCGCGTGATTCCCACGGACGAAGAACTCATGATCGCAAAAACAATCAACCAACTTCTTGCTGCTGAACCGAAAAGGGAGAACTAGAAAATGCCAACCGATACGCTCATTCCGGACCTGCTGCACGAGACACCCGAAGAGCTGGGTAACGAAGAGACGGTCAAGATTGCCAACACGCTCTCACCGGAGCTACTCCGCAAGATGAATGCCTACTGGCGGGCTGCGAATTATGTATCGGTGGGGCAGATCTACCTGTACAAGAATCCGCTCCTGAAAGAGCCGCTGAGGCTGGAGCATGTGAAGCCGCTGGTGGTTTCGCATTGGGGTACAACGCCAGGTCAGAACTTCATCTATGTGCATCTCAATCGAGTCATCAAGAAATATGACCTGAACATGTTCTACGTCGCGGGTCCCGGCCACGGAGGCCCCGCGATCGTGGGCAACGTCTACCTTGAAGGCACTTGGAGCGAGGTATATCCAAACGTTACTCAGGACGAAGCTGGCCTCAAAGAACTCTTCAAGCAGTTCTCATTTCCCGGAGGCATCTCGAGCCATGTCGCGCCTACTACCCCTGGGTCGATTCATGAAGGCGGCGAGCTGGGATACTCCCTCAGCCATGCCTTCGGCGCTGCATTCGACAATCCCGACCTGATTGTGGCGTGCGTGATCGGTGACGGCGAGGCGGAGACGGCCTCGTTGGCGACCTCGTGGCAGTCCAACAAATTCCTCGATCCGAAGACTGACGGAGCGGTGCTCCCTATCCTGCACCTCAACGGCTACAAGATCAGCAATCCAACCGTTCTCGCCCGCATTGAGCATGAGGAGTTGGAGCAGTTCCTAAGGGGCTGCGGCTGGACGCCTTATTTTGTCGAAGGGGATGTCCCGGAAATGATGCATGAGCTGATGGCCGCTACCATCGACAAGGCCATTGAAGACATCAGGCAGTTCCAGGCAAACGCACGCGACAACAACGATACGACTCGGCCGCGTTGGCCGGTGATCGTCCTGAAGTCACCCAAAGGCTGGACCGGGCCGAAGTTTGTCGATGGTCTACAGATCGAAGGGACTTTTCGGGCGCACCAGGTACCACTTCTCGTCGATCCGCAGCATCCCGATCACGTCAAACTCCTCGAAGACTGGATGAAGAGCTACAAGCCCGAGGAGCTCTTCGACGAGAAGGGACGGCTCATCGCGGAACTGGCCGAGTTGGCACCGAAGGGCACACGGCGTATGGGATCTAATCCACACGCTAACGGCGGCATTCTTCTTCACGACCTCCGCATGCCGGACTTTCACGACCACGCCGTGACGGTGACCGCACCAGGTGCCGTGCAGATCGAAGATACCCTCGTGCTGGGCTCCTTCCTGCGCGATGTTGCCAGACTGAACCAGGACAAGCGCAACTTCCGTGTCTTCGGTCCGGATGAAACTGTCTCGAATCTCTTACAGGCGGTCTTCGAAGTCACGAACCGTCAGTGGGATGCTCGGGAATTCAGTAATGATGAGTTTCTATCGACGGATGGACGGGTGCTCGACTCCATGCTGAGCGAAAACCAGTGTGAAGGCTGGTTAGAAGGTTATCTCCTCACGGGACGACACGGGCTATTCAACAGTTATGAAGCGTTCATTCGCATCATCGATTCGATGTTCAGTCAGCATGCCAAATGGCTCAAGGTATGTCGAGAACTGCCTTGGCGACGCGATATCTCTTCCCTGAACTATCTTCTGGCTTCGCATGTATGGCAGCAGGATCACAACGGATTCACGCATCAAGACCCCGGATTTCTTGACCACGTCATCAACAAGAAGGCTGACATCGTGCGCTGTTACCTTCCGGCCGACGCCAACTGCCTTCTTTCCGTGTTCGACCATTGTCTGCGCAGCAGAAATTACGTCAATGTAGTGGTTGCAGGTAAGCACGCTCTTCCACAATGGCTCACGATGGATGAGGCAGTGATCCATTGCACGGAAGGAGTCGGTATCTGGCAGTGGGCCAGCAACGACCAAAACAGCGAGCCAGACGTAGTGATGGCCTGCTGCGGAGACACCCCCACTCTAGAAATCCTGGCGGCAGTTTCCATTCTGCGTGAGCATCTGCCGGAGCTAAAGATTCGCGTCGTTAACGTCGTCGATCTGATGAAGCTACAACCCAGTACAGAACACCCACATGGTTTGACCGAGAAGGATTACGACTCCCTCTTCACGAAAGACAAACACATCGTCTTCGGTTTCCATGGATACCCTTGGCTCATCCATCGGCTTACCTACGCTCGGACGAACCGCAATCTGCATGTCCGCGGTTACAAGGAAGAAGGCACGATTACGACGCCTTTTGACATGCGGGTACAGAACGATCTAGACCGCTTCCACCTGGTTCAGGATGTTGTGGATCGCGTACCGAATCTCGGTTCCAAAGGTGACTACCTGAAGCAGCAAATGCGGGATAAGCTCATCGAGCACAAACACTTTATCGACGCTCACGGACAGGACATGCCAGAGATCCAGAACTGGAAATGGAACGTCGGCAAATGAATATCGATTCTCTGGAACTAACCGCGCACACTATGGTCGCCAACGGCAAAGGATTGCTGGCGATTGACGAGAGCACTGGAACCTGCAACAAACGATTTGCCAAGTGGGGGATCCCACAGACTGCGGAGACTCGCAGTCAATACCGGAACCTAATCGTCAATACGCCGGGTCTAAACGAATCGATTAGTGGAGCGATCCTCTTCGACGAGACGATTCGCCAGGAGACGAACGATGGCGTTCCATTTGCCAAAGCACTTGCTGACATCGGAATCATCCCTGGCATCAAGGTGGACACAGGAGCTAAGCCGATGGCTGCCTTCCCCGGTGAGAAGGTTACAGAGGGGTTGGATGGACTGCGAGAGCGCTTGGCGGAGTATGTGCTGATGGGTGCCCGTTTTGCAAAATGGCGGGCGGTCATCTCCATCGAGCGAAACTTACCAACGCCGGGATGTATCGAGGCCAATGCTCACGCTCTGGCTAGATATGCAGCTCTTTGTCAGGAGGCCGGACTGGTTCCGGTTGTCGAGCCAGAGGTGCTCATGGAGGGAACGCACACACTGTCGACTTGCAGCCAGGTATCGGAAGAGGTGCTTCGCACCGTATTTCGCGAACTTCATGCGCAAAGAGTGCGGTTGGAATGCATGATTCTGAAGCCGAATATGGTGCTTCCGGGCTCCGCCTGCTTCACGCAGGTATCGGTAGAAGAGGTTGCCGACGCCACGGTGCATTGCCTTCTACGCGCCGTGCCCGCTGCTGTTCCGGGGATTGCCTTCTTGTCCGGCGGACAAAGCGGCGTCCTTGCGTCGGCACGTCTGAATGCTATGAATTTTCGATTCAAGTCTCGCTTACCCTGGGCGCTGGCATTCTCCTACGGCCGCGCCATCCAGGAGCCGGCGCTGGAGATTTGGCACGGCTCGCAGGCAAACGTAGAGGAAGCCCAGCAAGCCCTTTATCATCGCGCCACGTGCGATCGGGCTGCACGCTTAGGGGAATACAACGCTCAATTTGAAAGTGAAGACAGCATGAGCCCTTTACTCTCGGTCCTTGCCGGGGTGCCACTTGACTGAGATTGTTCGTCGAAAGTCTATCGTTGCCAATTGGAAGATGCATAAGACCTCGGCTGAAGCCGAGCAATTAGCCACCGGTATTGTTGAAGGCATGGCTCACGTGGGCGGAGTCGAGGTAATCCTCTGCCCTCCATTTCCATATCTGGGTCTCGTTGGGAAGATTGTCAGTGGCAGCACGATCGCGCTCGGGGGTCAGAACATGTACCCCGAAAAGGAGGGTGCCTTCACAGGTGAGGTAAGCCCAACCATGCTGCTTGATGTCGGCTGTAAGTTTGTCATCCTTGGTCATAGTGAACGCCGTCACACAATGGGCGAGACAGATACTTTCATCAACCAAAAAGTCCGGTTGGCTCTGGACTGCGGCTTAGACATGATTCTGTGCGTCGGCGAGACAATGGCGGAGCGGACCGCTCACCAAACCGAATCGGTGATTGACCGGCAATTGAGCCTGGGACTCGCCAATGTGCCCGCTCATGACCTGACGCGCGTCAGCATTGCATACGAGCCTGTTTGGGCGATCGGCAATGCGTCTCACCATGCCACTCCGCAGCAAGCGGAAGATGCGCATACGGTCCTTCGGACCCGCTTTGGGAATATCTTTGGCAGTAAAGCAGCAGCAAATGTCGTCATCCAGTATGGCGGGAGCGTCGTTCCGGACAATGCTGAAGCGTTCCTATGCCGACCGGGCGTGGACGGGGCCCTGATCGGTGGCGCAAGCCTGAAGGCCGACGACTTCCTCGCCATCCTTCGCGCGGCGGCTCCTCAACAGCCCAACAAGTAACGTTGGATAATCCGCCGTCACTACTTCGCATCCCGGGTTACATGATGCAGCATGATGATCGAATGAGGCTTGACGAGGTACGTTGGAGCGTCGATCTCGAAGCCCTGCCCGACGGCAGCGATATCGGATGGAGCGCGCAATGAAGTGTCGATCATGCGCATCCATCGCGAAGACGCATCGCTGAAGGTTGGAAGTTCAAACTCAAGGGACTTCCAAAAGGAATTGATGGCGATGTAGCGCACCTGATTCAGGACATGGTTGTGCAACGACACCGCGATGGAATGAGAGTCATGGCCCCAATCCGGATGCAGAAGTTTGGTCCCGTGCCACTCGATGTTCGCGCCTTGAAGGTACTCTTCAAGGGGAACTGGAGCCCCTTTAATCTCCTGATCGAAGCCCAACCGAATCCGTATCATCTGCTGCACAAATCGCAGGAGTTCCGCATTCGGCTTGCACAGGCTCCAGTCGAACCAACTGATCTCGTTGTCCCAGCAATATGCGTTATTGTTGCCTTGCTGCGTGCGCCTCACTTCATCCCCCATCAAGAGCATGGGCGTGCCGACCGAAAGGAGACTCAGCGTGAAGAAGTTCTTGATCTGCTGAATGCGTAGAGACTCTATGTCCGGATCGGTGGAATCTCCTTCAGTACCGCAATTCCAGCTGTAATTGGCGCTCGTCCCGTCCTGATTGTTACTGCGATTGGCGTCATTATGCTTCGCGTTGTAAGACACTAGATCGTTCAACGTGAATCCATCATGACAGGTGACGAAATTAATACTTTGACCGGTCGGGCGGTCTCCAGGAACATAGATATCGGGGCTGCCAATCAGTCGCTCGCGAAGCTTCCACGCTGTATCCGAATCACCCTTCACGAAGCTGCGTACGTCGTCTCGATACGTTCCGTTCCACTCCTTCCACTTGTCCTGCCCGAAACTGCCTACTTGGTATAACCCACCAGAATCCCACGCTTCCGCGATCAATTTAGTGCCCGCAAGTACAGGTTCGGAATCGATCTCCCAAATGATCGGCGCGTTGAGCATTGGCTGGCCAAAGTCATTGCGAGAGAATACCGATGCGAGATCAAAGCGAAAGCCGTCGATGTGCATTTCCGTCACCCAGTGGCGGAGGCTATCGAGAATGAGACGCTTGACCACAGAGTGGTTCGCCTGCAGAGTGTTTCCAGTGCCGGTGAAATCGGCATACGTGGCTTTATCGCTACCAAGCATGTAGTAGAAGCTGTTTTCGAGGCCGCGGAAGCAGAGTGTTGGACCGCGTTCATCGCCTTCGGCAGTATGGTTGTAGACCACGTCGAGGATGACTTCAATCCCCGCGCGGTGAAGCGCCTTCACCATCGTTCTAAACTCGTCGAGGCACCCCAGGGGATCGTCGCTGTTCGTGCCGTATGCGAGATGCGGCGCAAAGAAGGAGATCGGATCGTAGCCCCAGTAATTCAAAAGCCCTGATGGCGCATCGGATGGATCAAACTGGAACACGGGCAAGAGCTCCACGGCTGTAATTCCAAGCGATTGTAGATATGGGATTTTATCGATGAGTCCAAGGTAGGTGCCGCCATGGCCAGCAGCCACTCCCGAGGATGGATCACGGGTGAAGCCTGCCACATGCATTTCATAGATCACTGTATCGCGGTAGAGGCGATTGATAGGATGGTCATCCTCCCAATCAAACAACGAGAGGTCCGCCACTACGCTCTTCATGGACGTAGCAGCATTATCTCCAGGCAAGCAAGCCGCGGCCCGGCTGTAATTCCGCCCAACGGATATGCTCCGGCCGTATGGGTCAAGCAAGAGTTTCTGGCGGTCGAACCGCTGGCCGGTTGCTGGATCTGCGGGGCCATCAGCACGATAGCCATAGAGTTGTCCCGGCTTAATTCCGGGCAAGAAGACGTGCCAGTAATGCGACGTGCGGTCTCGGAACGGGTCCAGTGTTATTGTTCGAGCTGGGAATAAATCGTCAGCATGATCGAACAGGACGATCTGCATGCCGTGAGCGCTTGCCGAGAAGATGCTGAAGTTGGTTCCTTCAGGACAGACAGTTGCCCCCAGTGGATAAGGGGCGCTGATGACCGCTCCGCAATCGATAGGGCCCGCTGTGTTCATCGCTGCCAGAGAATCTGCGAAGCTTCGAGGGGCACAGATGCCCCCGTATGGGCAGGAACGATGCGCGCGGTGTACTCACCGGCGGGACGCGTTGCCGGGCAGGACACGGAATAGAGGAGCGCACCCGTCGCATCGGTGCAGAATGCACTTACGTTTACAATTTCGGAAGCATCATCCATCTCGATTGGGCTGGCGTAGAGTTCCACTTTAAATTGATCGGCACGAAGACCTCCCGGAATTACCTGTACCTTGAATTGATGTTGTCCATCCTTGGTTTCGGAGGACACGTCCCCAAAGTGAAGCGTATTCCATTGAGTGGCGATGCTGCTTTGCCACTGCAAGATACGGACGCCCTCTTCACCATCGTTCGCTGCGCGCTGCGCATAACCAGCGGCGGCAGGAAGGTAATGGCAGTCCGTATATTCTCGAATGGCCCGACTGGCGGAGAACTGGGGGGTGAGGTGCGCCATGCTCTCCCGAACTCGGGCAAGCCATCTGGATGCATTCCCGTTCTCGTCAAGATTGTAGAATTCTGGAACAATCTGCTGCTCCAGCAGACCGTATAGCGTTTCCGCCTCAGCACCATCCCACCCCGCATCGGCGCCGTGTTCCCGTCCATCGCCCATGGCCCAGCCGACCGCAGGCGTGTACGCCTCTGCCCACCACCCGTCCAACTCGGAGACGTTGAGCCCTCCATTGGCGAGCACCTTCATTCCGCTCGTGCCACATGCCTCCCAGGGGCGTCGCGGGGTATTAATCCAAAGATCCATCCCTTGCACCAACTCCTGCGCCATCTGCATGTCGTAGTCGCTGAGGAAGACAATACGTCCCCGCACATCGGGCCGATCGATGAAATCGTTCCAGCGCTTGATAAGCTCCTGTCCAGGCAGGTCCTCTGGATGAGCTTTGCCCGCGATGATCATTTGCACAGGGCGTTGCGTGTTGGTGAGTAGCCGAGCAAGCCGTTCAGGATCGTGGAGCAAAAGATCGGGCCGCTTGTAGGTCGCGAAGCGACGTGCAAATCCCACAGTGAGAACTTTGGCGTTGAAGAGGCTGCCACCATCGGTCTGAGGCCCACCCCGCGCCGCGAGCTGTCGTGCGTAACGACGACGCACCTGGGCAATCATTCGCTGCCTTGCCGCGCTGCGCATCTCCCGCAACTGAGCATCGGTCAACGTGCGCACCCGGTCGACATTCGGTTCATCGCCCCGCCAGCGGTCCGCACCACACGCCTTGGTCCACAGCGCGTCGGCCTCAGCTGAATCCCACGTCGGAACATGAATGCCGTTCGTCACGGAACCGACTGGCACCTCCTCCTGCGGCCATCGCGGAAACAACGGCTGGAATATCGCGCGGCTCACCTGTCCATGCAGTTTGCTGACCCCGCTTACCTGGCCGCTCCCTCGCAGGGCAAGGTAGGCCATGTTGAAGGGATCCGAATCATCGTCCGCATCCTGCCTGCCAAAGGCGAGTAGCCTCTTCATTGAAATTGCGAGTTCTTGATCCGCATAGTGTCCGAGATATCTCCGCACAAGCTCGGGTTCAAAACGGTCGAAGCCGGCCGGAACAGCAGTATGTGTCGTGAACATGTTGCCTGCTCTGGTAACTGCCAACGCAACGTCGAACTGCACCTGATGGTCCGCCATGTAATAGCGCACTCGTTCGAGAACAGCGAGAGCCGCATGGCCTTCATTCAGATGGCATACCTCGGGATGCAGACCGACCTCACGCAGCAGCCGCCAGCCCCCAATACCAAGAACGATCTCCTGTTTCAGCCGCATCTCTGGGTCGCCACCGTAAAGTTCGCTGGTGATTCCACGGTATTCGGCCGAGTTGGCGAAGTCGTTGGTGTCGAGCAGGTAGAGCTTCGTTCTGCCGACGCTGACCTCCCAGCAGCGAAGCCATATCTTTGCGCCTGGCAGTTGAATTTGTAGCCGAAGCCACTCACCGTCTGGCCGGCGAAGCGGTTGGATTGGTAACTGCCCTGGATCGTTCACCGGATACAGCGCGCGCTGTCTACCCTCTGCGTCGAAGTCCTGACGAAAGTACCCCTGGCCCCAAAGCAAACCAACACCGACCACGGGAACGCCAAGATCGCTGGCCGCCTTCATCTGGTCCCCGGCCACATTTCCGAGTCCGCCGGAATAAATCGGAAGAGCCTCGGTCAGCATGAATTCCATACTGAAATAGGCTATCGATGAGAGCTGAACGCCGCGGTGCTGCTTTTGGAACCACGCATCTGACGAGAAGAACCGATGCTTGTGCTGTAGCAAGGAAGACAGGAGTCCCTGAAATTTAGGCGTAGCCAACAGATCTTGCGCCTTCTTTCCCGAAACCGTTTGTAAAATCACCCAGGGATTCTGAGTCATCTCCCATAGGTATGGGTCCAGGGCTTCCCAAAGTTCGTCCGCCGCGTGATTCCAAGACCAATGAAGGTTGAGCGCCAATTCTTTCAGCGCGTCCATTCCTAGCACCGTACTACTAGGTGGCGGTTCGGGTTTTTGTTTTGGTACGGGTTTGGGATCTCTCACCTGGTCTCCGGTTTCCCTCCCGCTCCAATCTTTTCTAGATTGCCCCCGGGCCGAGAGTTGGTGCTTAGCAATCTGACCGGGGCAGTGTGCCAGCCCTATCGCCCGTCAATCTCATGTGCCTGACGTGAAGTGCATCGCTGCTCTTTGGAGGCAATAACGGCTTCACGCACAAGCTACAACAAGCATGGCACGCGATGGCCTGACGCACTGTGCCGTACTGCTCATCATCCTTTGTCGGCACTTGCATCCAACTAAGTCATGATGCGCATAGGAATTGCCTCCGACCATGGTGGCTTTGTGTTGAAGCAGCAGTTGGAGACCGCCTTGCTCGGCAGCGGATACGAGGTCGTGGATTTTGGCGCGCATCAACTTGATCCCGCCGACGACTACCCCGACTTCATCATCCCTCTGGCGAAGGCGGTCGCTACTGGTGCGGTCGAGCGCGGGATAGCGCTGTGTGGGAGCGGCATCGGCGCTTCAATCGCTGCGAACAAGGTTCCCGGAGTGCGTGCCGGGCTTATCCACGATGTCTTCTCCGCTCATCAAGGCGTTGAAGACGACGATATGAACGTTTTTTGTGTGGGCGGAAAAGTGATCGGTTCGGGACTTGCGTGGGAACTGGTCGAGGCCTTCCTCGCAGCACATTTCAGTGGCACGCCACGTCATCGCCGCAGAGTGTCGAAGGTAGAGGCCATCGAGAACCAACCACAGACCAACAACAGAATGAACACAGGAGAGCCAATGAAAGCGACACAAAAGCTGCATGAGATGGGCCAGAGTCTATGGCTCGACAACATCACCCGCGGTCTGCTCAACAGCGGAACTCTCCAGCGTTACATCAAAGATCTGTCTGTGACCGGGCTACCTCGAATCCTACCATCTTCGACCACGCCATCAAGAACAGTAGTGACTATGATGACGCAATCCAGCAAAAGCTAAAGATCGGTTTATCCGGAGAAGACTTGTTCTTCGATCTGGCAATCGAAGATCTCAGACAGGCTGCGGATCTTTTCCTCCCTATCCACGAATCGACCAATGGTGTAGATGGTTGGGTCTCGCTCGAAGTCTCTCCGGAATTGGCCTATGACACTGCTGGTACCCTAGCTGCGGCAAAGGCGCTTCACACCCGTGCGGCGCGCCCTAACCTCTTCATCAAGATCCCCGGCACCAAACAGGGACTTCCCGCGATCGAAGAGGCGATCTTCCAGGGTTACCCAATAAACGTAACGCTGCTGTTTTCAGCGAGCCAATACGTTGCCGCGGCTGAAGCATATCTACGGGGGATCGAACGGCGCATCGCGGCCGGCTTCAATCCAGACGTTGGTTCTGTGGCCTCTCTGTTTGTTAGCCGCTGGGATGTCGCTGTTGCAAGCAAAGTCCCTGAGACGTTACACAACAAGCTTGGCATCGCAATCGCTGGGCAGACCCTTGCAAGCTACCGCTCGATCCTGGACCAACCGCGATGGCAGCGTGCATTCAACGCCGGAGCCCGTGCTCAACGTCTACTCTTCGCCAGTACGGGCACAAAGGACCCGAAGGCCTCGGACACGCTCTACGTCGGAGCGCTGGCGGTGCCGTTCACAGTCAATACCATGCCGGAAGGAACCCTGAAGGCCTTTGCTGACCACGGAGAAACCGATGTCGAACCTCCGAGCGTCCGTGACACACTGGACCAGTTTGCCAAGGCTGGCATAGAGACGGAAGCCCTTGCCGCCCAGTTGCTAAAGGACGGCGCCGCGTCATTTGTAAAATCCTGGACCGATCTGATGGCCTGTATCGCATCAAAGAGCAGTTTCTTGAAAGCCGCTTGAACATGTCTCCAAGGAAACGCGCCAGATCGCCGGTAGTGCCTCGCGGGCATCGAGCGATCGCTCGCGGATTCAGGACAAAGGTCGATTTCTGATGATGACCGTTTTTGTTAAAGATCACATGCTTGTGGACCCTGCGCTACAGCAGGAGATTGTTCGTCGCGTCGAGGCCGGGAACTTCGGAGCCGACGAGCCTGGCCAAGCTGCGGCCGCGTTGGGCTTCATCATAATGCCGGACGGCAAGCGTGTCTCAGTCTATCTGCGTCATGCTGCGGACCCGGTATTGCTCGATTGCGCCGGGCATGTCGTTCTAATCACTCGGCGCAATAATCCGGGAGCTGGCCTCAGAGCCTTGCCGGGCGGATTTCTCGACCCAATTCCCAACGGCGACGGCGACGGCGGCTTCGGCATCGAGCAAGCAGTCACCGCCGCTTTACGGGAGGCGATGGAAGAGACGGGGATCTCTAAGGACATCCTCACCGCAGCTGAGGTAACGCCTGTCGGAAGACGCAGTTACAATCGTCCGTTCGACATTCGCGAAGCGTGGTGCGATATACCTGATACGGCGATTCTTAAAGGCGATTTCTTCGCGGTTTCGACTCAGGCATTTTGTGTTCGGATCAAAGGCACTCTGTCGACGGTCTCATTGCATGCGGGCGACGACGCAGCCGATGCGCGCGTTGAGCTGGTCGCCGGCTTGCGGCCACAACAATTCGCGGTGCTTGATCATTTGCCTTTGATCATGCAGGCGATCGCAACGTGCTGCCACGATTAACGCCAGCGGAGGAGACTTCTCGCAAACGTGAGGCTTGACAGCTTATACAGGGGCGGACGACGGCATCAGCAACTTCTTGGCTGGCTTGGTTTTGTCCCTCTTCTTGTCAACTAAAGATGCACTGACTGCGTTCTGACCGGCGGGGCCGTCATGCAGGACGACATTCAGGAGCGACTTGTGAACGTGGATGCGCCCGTTGTACTCGATGAAACCAAGCTTTCGGAAGCGGTTCATAAAGAAGCTCACGCGGGACCGTGTTGTCCCGATCATGTCGGCTAGCGTTTCCTGCGTGATGGGCGGGATAAGGATTTGTGGTTTTCCGGGCTGGCCGAACTCAGCCATGAGCAACAAGATCCGGGCAAGCCGCCTCTCGCTGCTGTTGAACAGCTGGTCCACCAGGTCTGCCTGCACCCGCATACTACGGGCCAACAGGAATGCCATGAAGACGTTGGAGAGTTCATGTTCCTGATTGATCGCAAGGATCATCGCTTTGCGTTCGATCTTCAAGGCCGTACAAGCCGTGGTTGCTGTCGCTGTCGCAAGCCGCAGTCCTGGCACGGCGGCAATGGACTCCTCCCCAATGAAGTCTCCCGCCACAAGCAGCATGATCGTAGCCTCCTTGCCCGCTTGAGAGACAACGGTCAGGCGAGCTTGTCCCTTCTGAAGAAAGAAAATCGAGTCTGCTGAGTTCCCCTGCGAAAAGAAAACGCCCTTCGCTTTAAGCTGAACCACTCTTCGTCCGAGACCAGCGTGGGACAGAAATTCGGACGGGTCAAACGCTTCTTTCGTAACGGGCTTCACCGGATTATGCTCCCGATGCCGTTCGACGCCTTGTTGTGCTACAAGGCGCGAATCATCGCAACTGCAATACTACGTTGTTCAGGCGACACAGTGAAGGGTATTTTCGATTGAGTGTCAAGCGGCGGGCTTATTGAGCCCGCTATCATATTGGCTCAAGTTGCGCAGGTAATCGCGAAGTACCTCATAACATTCACAAGCCGTGGCCTCAAGGCCGGGACGGTCCGAGATATGGATGTTGTTCCGCGTGTACTGGATGAGCCCGCGTTTCTTCAGGTTACCCGCCGCGATACTCACGTTTGAACGCCGGACGCCGAGCATCGTAGCCACGAATTCATGCGAAAGCGCGAAGGAGTTGGTTTCGGTCCGATCCGAACAGAGAAGTAACCACCTTGCTAGACGCGGTTCAATCTCATGATGGGCGTTGCAGCCGGCGCTCTGCATCGACTGAACAAATTGGGCTTGAACAGCGCGGAGAGCTAGCGAATGAAAGCGGCCGCCAAGCCGGAACTCAGTGGCCGCGTACTCTATGGGGCATGAGTAGCCGTGTCCTGCTATCTGGATATAGGACGCGTTGAGGCTGCCACGCGTTCCCATGAAAGCCGATATGCCGCTGAGCGAGTCATGTCCGTACATTCCCGCCTCAACCTCAAAGCCATCCCTGAAACGGATGGTAACGCTGGCGATTCCGGACTCCAGAAAAAAGACGTGATCTACTGGCTCTCCAGGTTCTTCCAGGGGATGCCGAATCTCCAGCTTAACGGGACGCAGGTGCAGACGAGCGATTGTTTCGGCGTCCAAATTTCTCAGGATGACATTGCGGTAAGAATCCGGGCCCATCAATGCACTTTCTCGAACTATTTTTAACATCCGGTTTGTTCTCCACAAGGCTGAACTCAATCAGCGTGGTTCCTACACTTGGTACATGAGAGCTTCTATAGAACCGACTGTGATTCATGCGGAGACGCTGCACGGAGGAGATGTTCTCCTCACTTTCTCGGACGCCAGATGCGTCATTTACTCGACGGCTTTGCTGCGGTCCATCATCCCGCAAGCCGAGGAGTTCTTTGATGAAGAGTTGGAGGCGATATTGACGGCGGGCTCCGTCGGGAACTTCGAACTAAATTGAAGCCAGTGTCGGCCGTTTCACTCGGCCCCCCGGTATCAGGTCCACTCGTTGTCAGGTCTACTCGTTGATATCTCGTCATACACCTGTCCGATCTACGATAGATTGTAGCCACGCGTATGTCTCTGGTTCTGAGCAAAAGTGCACTATTGCGCACTATGGGAGTGGGCTAATCTCGCTTAAGCGGCGCGGGCTCAACTGAGCCACTCAAGCTCTGTTCCGTAGAAGCCGCGCCCTATCAAGAAAACCGGTGTTAAGCAGTATTACCCCGATACCTTCCGCATACACGGGGACAGTCCCATTCTCCGCTTGCGGCGAAGGATCCCGCTCCAGCCACACAACACGGCCACGATGGAGGCGGCCTTGGCTTAGCTGCCCACCTCCTCCATGCACATCGTCTGCCCCGCTATACGCTGTGTCTTCATTGATCAGATACGTCTCTCGGAAGCTATTCGGTTTCGACATATCGCTTCCTCCTACTACAGAATCCTGCCACACACAGTTCATGGGTTCTGAGCACTATGACTCAACTTCGTGCCTCATCAGCAGGTACGCTCGGTTTACCGCTGAAGAGGCGGCTCAATAGATGCCTTCGGGCGAGCCTTGGCTTTTGATTGCTCACATGTCTGAGCCCTTTAAATGAGGGTGGAAAGACCACCCATGACCCAACCATCAGTACGCAGGCAATTCAGAGATACGGCAGGACTTGCCATCGTCGAACCTCGACCATTCTTGGCACAGTCTACGTCTCTGTTTCCTTTGCCAACTCGCATCGCCGTGATTGGAAATCATCTACCCAGACAATGTGGCATCGCGACCTTCACAACGGACCTGTGTGCGGCAATCGCCGCTGAATATCGCACGGCCAGTCTTTTCGCAATTCCCGTCAACGATCCCGAAAGTCACTATGAGTATCCGGAACGGGTGAGGCTGGAAGTCGATCAGGAGGATCCTTCGTCGTACGAGCGTGCCGCCGAATTCTTGAACTTCAACGGCAACGATATTGTTTGCCTGCAGCATGAATACGGCATCTTCGGGGGCAGGGCCGGCGGCCACATACTGAAGCTTATCCGTAAGTTGACGATGCCGCTCGTTGTTACGCTGCACACCGTACTGCGCACCCCGGATAAAGATCAGCGAGCAGTGCTCGATGAAATTGCAAAGCGCTCAGACAGACTGATCGTCATGAGCGACCATTCAGCATCGCTGCTGCACGAAGTTTATGGAGTTCCTACTGGAAAAATAGACGTGATCCCTCATGGGGTTCCGGACCTTCCGTTCACAGATCCGAGTTTTTTCAAGGATCGATTCGGCGTGGAAGGCAAGCTGGTGATGCTAACCTTCGGGCTTCTCTCTCCGAACAAGGGCATCGAGAACGTGATCCGGGCTCTCCCGGCGATCCTCCAAAAACATCCGAACGTGGTCTACATGGTTTCGGGGGCAACTCATCCGCACCTTAAGCGGCGGGAAGGCGAAAAGTACAGGAACGGCTTGCTCGCACTTGCGGAAGAACTTGGTGTTTCCGATCACGTCATCTTTCATGACCGCTTCGTAAGCGCACAGGAATTGATTGAGCATGTGGGTGCCGCAGATATCTACGTGACGCCGTATCGTCACGAAGAACAAGCCGTTTCTGGCACCTTGGCTCTCGCACTTGGGGCAGGCAAAGCGATCATCTCGACACCTTACTGGCATGCCAGGGAGTTGCTTGCCGACAAGCGAGGGGTTCTGGTTCCTTTTGACGATCCCGCAGCTCTCGGCAAAGCTGCCATTGCCTTCCTTGATGACGAGACAGAGCGTCATGCGATGCGCAAACACGCCTACCTGTACTCCCGTGGAACTACATGGCACGAAACTGCCCGCGCTTACATGGCAAGCTTTCAGCGTGCTCGTCTGGAGCGGACGTTGCGTCCGAGACCCGTGTTGAGTTCCATGTCAACCCCTGAGCTTCATCCTCTACCACCCTTGAACCTGACCCACCTTCGCCGCCTTACGGACGATACGGGCATGCTGCAACATGCGATCTTCTCCCTCCCGAACTTTCGCGAAGGCTACACCACCGACGACAATGCACGGGCGCTCATCGTCGCGACGATGCTCCAGAAAACGCACTTAGGCGAGGCGCGTGCTACAGAAGAATTGTCCGAACGCTATACGGCGTTTCTGTGGCTGGCACTGCATCCAGAAACTGGCCGCTTCAGGAACTTCCTCGGGTACGACCGGGTGTGGCTGGAAAATGTCGGCTCCGAAGATAGCCATGGAAGGGCGCTGTGGGCATTGGGAACCGTGCTTTGTCACTCAAAAAACGCGGGCTTGCGGGGTGCCGCCGGAAGGCTCTTTGAGAATGCGGTCCAGGCAACCCATGCCTTCACCAGCCCGCGGGCATGGGCGTTTTGTCTGTTGGGTATGCAGGCGTACCTGGCTTGCTTTCCAGGGGATCGAATGATTAAAAATGCACGCGTGCTGCTTGCCGAGCGCCTCCTGGACGTCTACGAGCGGAGCAGTTCCACCGAATGGAACTGGTTTGAAACGAGCCTCTCCTACTCCAATGCTCGGCTCTCACAGGCGCTCCTCAGTGTCGGCTGGCATCTCGACCATAAACGGATGAAGGAAGTCGGCTTTGAGTCTCTCGAGTGGCTGTGCGCTCATCAACATCGAGAGGGCGACGATGTGTTTGTGCCAATCGGCTCCGACGGATTCTTCACCAGAGGCAGCGAGAAAGCGCGGTTCGATCAGCAGCCCGTGGAGGCTTGCGCCACTATCTCCGCCTGCCTGGAAGCCTATCGGCTTACCGCGCAGAAGAAATGGCTCGACGAAGCTTGGTGCGCTTTCCGCTGGTTCCTCGGCCAAAACGATCTGCAGATAGCCCTTTACGATCCAACCACAGGAGGATGCCGAGACGGGCTTCATCCCGATCGGGTCAACGAAAACCAGGGCGCAGAATCAACCCTTTCCTACCTCATGGCTTTTCTGGAAATGCAAGAGATGCCCTCCTACAGATGCGAAACGATTTAACCCGAAGGCGGTGTTCCGTGGATACGACATTGGTTCCAACTTCAACCCCAGAGGCGTCCGTCACAGCGCCGGCCTTTGCGGTCGCGCGGGCAGACCATCCGCTCTTCACTCGTCATTCAGCCAATCCTCTCCTCAGCCGGCGCGACTGGCCCTACACCATCAACAGCGTCTTCAATGCGGCGGCTGTGCGCCTGGAGGATGGCCAGACGTTATTGCTCTGCCGCGTCGAGGATCGTCGAGGGCTGTCACATCTGTGTGCCGCTCGTTCAAAGAACGGGGTAGATGGTTGGCGGATTGATGCCGAACCAACCATGTTGCCGAGTCCGTCGCATCCTGAGGAAATATGGGGAATCGAAGATCCGCGCATCACCTACATTCCCGAATTGGGGCAATATGCGATTGCATATACTTCCTTCTCGCGCGGCGGCCCTGGGGTTTCGTTGGCGATGACGAAAGATTTCAAAACATTCGAGCGCTGTGGCGTCGTGATGCAGCCTGTAGATAAAGATGCCGCCCTGTTCCCGCGCAAGATCGGCGGCTTCTGGACTCTCATCCACCGTCCGGTCACAACGCTGGGTGCCCATATGTGGCTGTCTTCCTCTCCAGATCTGACATATTGGGGCAATCATCGCATCATGCTGCAGGCGCGGCGCGGCGGGTGGTGGGACGCTAATAAGATCGGCCTCTGTTCGCCGCCAATCGAAACCGAAAAGGGTTGGCTCGTGATCTATCACGGCGTGCGGCAAACGGCGTCGGGCAGCATTTACCGCCTGGGTCTAGCGTTGTTTGATCTCCAGAATCCCGGAGTCTGTCTACAGCGTGGAGACTCCTGGGTCTTCGGGCCGGAGACCGACTATGAGCGAAACGGAGATGTGAAGGATGTCGTCTTTCCCTGCGGGCAAACGATCGGCGCGGACGGAGACACGATCAACTTGTATTACGGCGCCAGCGATTCGTCTATTGCATTGGCAACCGGAAGTATTCGCGGCCTTCTGGCATGGCTCGAAGTGAATACCGGGCAGGAAGATACCGAAGCTCAACTGCACCCCAGATAATCCAGCAGACTTCGCCGCACTAGCCTCGTTTGCCGGCCTTCTGAGCAGCCGCATGGTACTTCTTCCTGATATCGGCGATATCGACAGTTGGCTTCGGGACTTCGATCCCAAGGTCTTGCATGCTATCAACGATAATGTTCGAGATGGCAAGATCGCGAAACCATTTATGGTCTGCGGGAATCACGTACCAGGGTGCATCTTTCGTACTGCACTTTGTCAGCAGATCTTCATAAGCCTTTTCGTAGGCGTCCCAGAACTTCCGTTCCTTGTAATCGGCTTCACTGATCTTCCAGCGGCGATCGGGATCATCCAGTCGCTTCTTGAATCTCTTCAACTGTTCTTCCTTGCTGACGTGCAGGAAGAACTTGAGAATGTGGGTCCCGTTGTCGGCAAGGCGCTTCTCAAATTCATTGATCTCTTCATATCGGCCGGACCAGACCTTCCTGGGCACAAGGTCATGGACTCGTACGATCAGGACATCCTCATATTGAGAACGGTTGAAGATCACCACCTCGCCGCGCCGAGGTGCCTGCTGCTCGATGCGCCACAGAAAATCATGCTCCAATTCGATTGGCGTAGGCTGCTTGAAACTCTGAACACGGCAGCCTTGCGGGTTCATCGCTCCGATGACGTGGCGGACCACGCCATCTTTCCCACCCGCATCCGGAGCCTGCAAGCAGATGAGCAGGGATCGCTTCTTTTCCGCATACAGACGAAATTGCAGCTTATCCATTGCATACCCAAGGCTTTCAATCCTCAGTAGTGCTGCGGCTTTTTGCTCGTGCTTGTCCTTAGAACCGGTCTCATAGTCTTTCAGCTTGACGTGTGTACCCGGCACGATCTGGAAGCTCTTGCGGTAGTCCATCGCTTCTGGCGCAATCGGCAGGTCTACTGTCGGCTCTATCATTTGCAAACTCACTTTCTGCTTCGTTTCACTTAAGTCGACGTGCCCGGTCAGACGGTTGCCGTTGGCGGATCGTTCAGTGCTTCCGCCGGCAGATTGTCAGGGAGATCAAGCTTTGCAACACCGATCGCGCGGTCACCCATCCCGTAGTACACGTCGAACCTGTTCGGCTGTCCAATATCATCGCGCCGGTCGATCCCGGTTGGAAAGACGACGTCCGCTAGCATGCCATGGCGGTCCTCAGGAATGTCTGGCGTAAGCAGTGGCTCTTCGGATCGATAGACGATGGAAGTAGGCTTGCCTGCCTTCAACACCATTGCACCTGCGCAGTAGCGAAGATGCTGATTGGTCTTTCCAGCACCCGGAGGTCCGCCTACCCCGTGGTACATGATGAGCCAACCATGCTGGGTAAGTACGGGAGGAGTGCCCGCTCCTATTTTCAGTCTCTCCCATGGAGCAATTGGTGTAGCCAGGCGCTCGTGCGTGACAAACCGAAGTGTCCTGTCACCCAGCCCACCACTTGCACTCAAGGGCCAGTATGAAATCCAGATACTCTCGCGGCCCAAATCGAGAGTGCGTCCTGGGCCGGCAGCGGCGGTTTCGGCTGGCCGTGTACCGGGAAACAATGGTCTATGAAGCAATGCAAGCGAGGGCTTTCCTCCGGGATCCATCATGGCAGTCGGAAAGAGGCAACTATCCTTGTCGTCCACGTCTTCGGACGAGATGCCGTCATAAGCGTCAAAGTGGGCGAGTCCCAGGCGTTCCCAATGAAAAAGGTCCTTTGATGTCGCAAGCGCGATCCTAGGTCCTCGCGGCGAGAACGCGGTGTAAGTCATGATGTAAACGCCTAAAGTGGGCACATGGGTGACACGCGGGTCCTCACACCCTCCCCCACCGTCGGGCCGCAACTCATACTCAGCCTCAGGCTCCAGTGCGATTCCCAGTCGCTCAACCTGTATCGGGTCGCCTTTTGTGTCGAAGACGACACGGGCGATGCCTATTCGAGAATAGTTATTCGCAGCGACGAGACGCGGGAACAAATACAGATGGCCATCAGGACTGCGGACTGCTGCGGGGTTGAGTACACCCTCCACTTCAAGCGGGTCTCCAGGCCGGGGCTCCATGATCTTCCCAATTCTTGTCAATCGAAAACCGCTCATTGAGAGGTCTCCGACGAATCCGGCTGAGCCATCTGCCCTAGGCAGCCGATGACCGCTTCAATCACCTTCTTTGACTCACCGGGTCCGTCGACGCGAATCGCAAATGCGCCTGCTTGCATAGCCGGATAATCGTTTCCGCCGGGAAAAAGCGCATCCCCCACAAAGAGCATTTCTGCAACCGAGATTCCAAGCGTATCGCGGAGCTTTTGAATTCCATAGCCCTTATCTATGCCGGGCTTGGTAATGTCGATCGAGGTCGAGCCGCCCATATGAACTGAAAAGCCAGGCAGAGATGGGGTGAGAATCGCCAGGATGGCTCTACGCTTCTTAAAGTCCGGATCCCATTTGCTCTTCTCTTCAAGCGGAGCCTGCTGGCCCAGCGCAGAGAACGTGATCTGGCTTCCGCGGTCTTCGATGACTTCTCCCCAGACCTTCGCGGGTTTGTCGCCGACCTTGTCCACTGACTGATTGAGCGCCGCCAGGATCGTTGTCCGTTCCGTTGGCGTGAAGTCTTCTGAATAGAGCTCCTTCCAGGATTCGCCATACTGAAAGAATTTCGTTCCACACGTCGGAAGCAAGGATAGATTCTTGAGACTGTCGCCACCGGCCAGATGAGCAAGCACCTGCTTTTGGAACTGAGGCCAGCCGCCCCCTGAGATCACGGCCACCTTCACGACCTTCAGAAGCTGATCAAGGAGACGGGCCATTCCTTGGTCGATCGCCGACTTGCTCGGCGCCAGCGTCCCATCCAGATCGAACACGATCAACTTCTTCATACATTTGCTCCATCTGGAACCGAGATGTCCAATACGACTGCGCCTTCTGCGGTGCAGGCACACACACCCAACGCTGGGGGAAGAAGGACAACATCTCCCTTACTGAACGGATACTTGGTGCCGCCATGAGACACGCAACCCCTACCCGAGAGGCACACAAGCACATGAGGAGTCTGTGAAGAGCCGACGGAATATCGATCGCTGCTCCGAATTCGCCAGACTTCAAAGTGCTCGCAAGAGATGATTCGATCACGGAACTCGGTCCCTTCCGAGTCAGGAGTTCTCCAGGGCTGTACTGGACTCTGTGGGAACGAAACAGAGGCCAACGCCTGCTTTACTTGAAGTGGGCGAGGTTCGCCCGTTGCAGGATCAAGATGGTTCCAGTCGTAAAGCCGGTATGTCGTATCGCTGTTTTCCTGTAGCTCGAAGACGACGACTTCGGTCAACGAATGAACGGTTCCGGCGCTGACCATCACTGCGTCACCCACCTGCGGCACAAAACTCGCCATAAGCTCCGGGAGCGTACCGGCTGTGACGGCTTGCGCGAGCTCCATTTCGGTGGTCCCGCTCGCAAGCCCTGCGTAGATGCGACTTGCATCCTGAACTTCGAGCACTACCCACGATTCGGCCTTGCCGTGTGCACCATCATCCAATTGCAGTGCCTGTTTATCCGAGGGGTGAACCTGGACAGAAAGACTCTTGTGCACATCCAGGAACTTGAGGAGGAGGGGAAACCGCTTATATTTCCAGGCAAGATTTCCCAACATTTCCGAAGGAGATCTTTCTATCAGCTGATGGATATGCATTCCCTGCAGCGGACCTTCTGTGACTTCGCTAGTTAGATCTTCACGATCACTCAGTAGCCAGGCCTCCCCGATTAAGGGGTCATCAGGAAGAACGGTTGACAAGAGGCTTTGAAGACGACGTCCTCCCCAAATCCGGTGCTGGAAAATGGGCTTGAAGAGCAAGGGATAAAGGGTTACGTCTCTAAGGTCCTTCATGCCGACACACCATGCACGTTCTTCATAGTGAACGGATACCTCGATGCTCAAGCATTCAATTTGCTATCTAAGTATCCTGCCGCCTGTTCGAAAACGCTGTGCAGTATGGCTCACTACCTCGGTGCATTCATTTGATGTCTTCTTTGGCGAGGGTGCCGGGAGTCGCTCTCCACGGGTGCCTTAGAACTAGCGCAGTGAATGCATGAGCACAATGGGACAGTGCATCCGTGCTACGAGTGACATGCGGGAACTGGAACGCCCGCCGCTCTGGTCACCTGCATGAATACAGCAAGACGCTTTGGACGATAAAGAACCGAGGGAACCTTTTGCGCCGTGCGGCTGCCCATTGACTCGTGGAGACGGGAAGTGGTGACATGGTATCTGCGCTCCGGAAAATACCTGCCTGTAACCGAGACCGAGGTTCTGGTGGACTTGAAACCGCCGCCCAGAGGCTCTTTGAAGACTCAGAGCAGTAGCCTGCAAAGCTTCACTGACCATACCGCGGAAGTGCTTATACGGGCGGTAACCGGGGGAAGGTGCAGGAGGGGGAACGAGCCTGTTACGAAACTCGGAAGTTTTAAACAGGAGCAGATGAGACGATGCCGTTAGAAGCGGGGGCGGCGTCTTTATGGGATATGTGCTGGGTGATGGTCGCGGACAAGGTTCATTGTTCCCAGTGGTGCTGGACGACCTGATTCCCGCGGATCATGTCTGCCGTGTGATCGATGCCTTCGTCAACGGTCTTGCGATGTCGGAGCTTGGCTTCGAGCGAGCCAAAGCAGCGGACACTGGCCGTCCTGGCTACGACCCGCGTGACTTGTTGAAGCTATACGTCTACGGGTATCTGAATCAGATACGCTCGTCGCGACGGCTCGAAGCGGAGTGTCGGCGCAACGTCGAGTTGATGTGGCTGCTGGGTCGGCTCTATCCAGACCACAAGTCCGTCGCCGAGTTCCGGCGCATGCACCGCGAGGCTGTGATCGCGGCCGGGGCGAAGCTTGTTCAGTTCGCCCGGAGCTGTGGGCTGATACGCGGCGAATGGGTTGCCATCGACGGGTCGAAGTTCCGCGCCGTCGCAAGCATCGAGACTGCTCGCGAACGCTTCCAGCTGCAGCGTTATTTGGACAGCATGGAAAAAGTTGATGAAGACTCGCAGGCAAGCATCGACCCCGCTGCGGTGCAGGAAGCACTTGAGAAGCTCAGACAAAATCCTGAACCGGAGGCTGGGTTCATGCTCATGCGCGGCAGCACGCTGCCGGCATACAACTTCCAGAGTGCGGTGGATGCCGAGCACGCCCTTATCGTTGCGCATGAAGTAGTTCTGGATGCCGCCGACAACCGTTGCTTGCAACCTATGGCTGAAGCCGCGAAAGCAGCGCTTGAAGTCAAGTCGCTCCATGTTGTCGCGGATGCCGGTTACTCCAATGGAGAGCAGGCTGCGAACTGCGAAGCCGCCGGCATCGTGCCTCACGCACGCACAGCCCGCACAGTAAACACCAGAAGTGGAGGCTTGATGTTTACCAGCAGCAGCTTCCGATACCAAGCCGAAACCGACACCTATCTCTGTCCTGCGAACCAGACGCTTCGGCGCAAAGCCGTTCGCGTAAAAGACAAGTACACGGTCTACGCCGCCGCCGCCTCGGACTGCGGCGGCTGCGAACTGAAATCCAAATGTACGCAAGCTGCCAGGCGAACCATGACGCGGCACTTGTACGAAGAAGCCCTGGAGAGGATGCAGGCACGGACTACGCCGGCACTCATGAGACTTCGAAGATCGACCGTCGAACATCCCTTCGCCACAATCAAGTACCGCATCTTCGGCCATCCTCGCCTCTTGCTCCGAGGTCGCAACGGAGCACGCATCGAGATCGGCCTCGCGGTGATGGCCTACAACCTGAAGCGCATGACAAACGTCCTTGGTGCACTGAAACTGACCCAGGAACTCCAGAAAAGCTGAGAGGAAGCTGCGACTCAGCCATCTCCAGAGGTCATTTGCACTGAATCGCCCTCCAACGGAAAGTCACCTCAGGAGTTCCGTAACGACCTCGGAACGTCTCCTGCTTTTTGAGGGGGAGGGGTGCAGGGGAAGGAGCGGCCCCCGCTCGCCGAAATGAACGGGAGCCTCCGGTAGAGGCTCCCGCCTTGAATCTACGCTGCGATGTTCCTTCTCGATGGTTTTGGAATCTTGGCTTGCGCCTTCTGTATTGGCTTGGAAGCTGCCTTGATGGGGGTGGGATTCTTGGTCCTCTTTGGCTTTCCCTCCTCTGGCGGCGGCAGTAGTGGCGTGAACACCTTCTCCGCTTCTGTGAGAAAGTCAAACTCGGCTTCGCGTGGGATGCCTCGGTGTCCGGCAAGTGCAAGCCGGATGGCAAACCCAGTCAGCCCGTCGTCTGTGAGGCTGTCAATGGTGGATAGCAGTACCTCCTCTGCGGTGCGCTGTTCGTTCTCGTGATCCTCTGCTAGGTCGTCGGCCAGATCGTCAGCAAAAGTGTAGGGGTCAAGGTTGACGATGGCACGGAGCAAGACGCGCAACTGCGCGGGGCTGAACGCTGCGGGGGCGTTTAGGACGATGTGCTCGAACGTAACATCCCGGCTCTTACGCAACGCGTCGCGGCGTGTCTGCTCGGCTTCGTGCTCTGCTTGTTCCCGCTCGAACTGCTGTTTGCGTTCCTCCTCCCTGTGTTGCTGCTCTTCGTCATGCTCCGCTCGGCGCTGCTCGAACTCGGCCTTACGCATGGCGGCTTCCTCTTCCGTCTCGGCCTCTGGCGCGGGTGCCATTGCCGGGGCGGGGTTGGCGGCTGCTTCGGCTGCGGCTTGCGGGTCATGCACCGGGCAATGCTTGTCGGCGCAAACGGTCAACTTGCGGCCAAGCTGCTTGCCGTAGACGACGATGGCAGCCTTGGCCGCTCCGCACGGCATGACTGGTTCCGCGTCGGGGTTGTCGGTCATAGCCTCGATCTCTCGAACGTGGCCACGCTGCACGGCTCCGGGTCGCTGTTCTTTGGGATTACGCCAACCGTTTTCGATCTGGACAAGGCCGGGATGCGCGGCAATCTCCCGGTCAAGGAATGCCTCAACCTTGCTGTGGTAGCAGGAGCCGTCGAGGCACTGGTCGCCCTGCACGTCGCAAAAAAGAGTGGTGTTGTATCCGCTGCGACGGGGGCAAGTGATGCAAGCTCCGGCAGCGGGGTTGAGGGTGGGGTCTTCGCGGTCGAACGGCGCATCCGCGAGAGACAGATAGAGGTTGGCCTGTATCCACGCGGTGAGGTGCTTGGCGGGTAAAAGGTGCGGCTCCTTGTCCTGCCAGTCCTTGCGCCAGCATTGCTCGTAGGCTGTCGCCTGGGCTTCCTGCGGAAGACGCGCCAACAAGTTAGCGTGGCTGGCGGTGATGCGTTCCTGCGTAAATGCCTCTGCCACTGTGGGAATGAGTTGTAAGAGAGACAGACGGGCGTAGATGTGGCTTGCGCTCTTGCCTGACTTCTCGACCAAAGTTGAGACATCATAGCCGGGAAGGTCGAGCAAACGCTGGAAGCCCTGTGCCTCCTCGTAAGGGTGAACGTCAACTCTCTGACTGTTTTCAATTAATTGCCACTCTTGCGCCTGGGCATCGTCAATGTCCACGATGCGGGCGGGAATGGAGAAGACTTCAGCGATCTGAGAGGCCCGGAAACGTCTGGCACCGGTAACAATTTCAAACCCGCTGTTGTTAGGGCGAACTGTGATCGGCTGGATGAGGCCGTGCTGCTTAATGGACTCTGCCAGTTCACACAACTTGGTTTCATCGAAGGTGCGGCGTGGGTTGGTGGTGGACTCGTGAATAGTATCGATGGCGAGAAATTGGAATGCGCTGCTGTTCTGCATGGCTGCTCTCCTTGTGCGATTGCTTGCATGGACGTTGTGGAGCGGACGCGCTTTCCCATCCGCTCCGTGGCGGGAAAGGTTTAGGCGCGTGGGGTCTGCTGTCGCTCGAAGGCTTCGGCGAAACCCTGCAATCGCAGGTTGTTGTCCCACACCTTAGCGAAACGCTCGTGCTGCTGATGCAATCCGATGAGATAGACATAGCTATCGCGTACGATAGTGCGGCTCCACTGCTCCACGCGTACATAGTCGTTCCTGTAATAGAAGACGTTCAGGTGTGGCCCGCCTGCGAATCCAAGCTCGAAACACATCTCGGGGTCGCGCATGAGGTCGCCGTTTCGTTCGCCGTAATGACAGACAGAGATGGCAGGGAGTCCGCAAGGGCCTGACTCGTCGGTTGCTTCGATCACCAACGCCATATAAGGCGGGTTCTCGATTTTGAGGTACAGGCCGTGGTGCCAACCTCCGGCCTGTTTGAGGATGCGAAGGATGGTCTGCATCAGGCCACCTCCGCAAGCTCTGGCTCGATGGCCTGTGTTGCTGTGGTGTCGGTCGGCTTGGCTGCAACCTGTTCCGTCTCGATGGCAGAGAGGATGAGGGCGGATGTCTTCTGAATGACTTCCAAGCTCTCGGCCAATAGGGCGGCGTTGCCGTGGTAAAGCTGGATGTACTCGACGCTGGATTTTCCTGCGTCAAGGCCGATGGTGGTTGCCACCACGAAGGCGATTGCTTCTGCCTCAGTCTCGCGTACCGTCTTGGTGGTTGCCGTTCGGCGTTCGGTGAAATGCAACATCGAATGTGCCGTCTCATGCACCAATGTCGCGAACTCCTCGGCAGGACTCTGGCCGGGAAGGATGGCGATCTTGTTGCCGTAGCACATGCCAAAGGCAGGGGCGATAGATTCCTTGAACTCAAGCTCGATGCGTCGGCTGAGGATGAAGTCGATGAGCCGTTCCCGGAAGGCTCCGACGTTGCCAGAGAAGCGTTCCTTAAGTTGCGGAAGGTCAGCCCCAGTCGTCTGCACCACGTCCCACACGAACGCCGCTCTGAATCCGACCAATACCGGTTCGTTCTGCCGGGTGATGTCCTTTGCGGCTTCGCTGTCCTTCTTCTTGCGAATGCCGATCATGGGAGCGAGAATGCGGATGCCCTTCTCGCCCTTCTTCACGCGGCGTCCAAGCTGGTTCCACGTGTACATCCCCGCTACGCGTGTGGCCGTTGGGGATTGCCTCGCGATCTCTAAAATATTTCCTAGAGAGTACGAATGGAAGCGTCCCATTGCGGTGAGATAAGCGGTGAGACCTTCCGAGTGTCCGGCCTCCAACTGTTCGATAAGCAGCTTGACGTTGGCGGCGATGATGTCTTTTGCGGTCTGCCGTTGCTGCGGTTGTTTGGGGTTTTCGCTGATCGGGGTAACGGTGCTGGTGGTGTTCATTGGGTGGTTCCTCCGTTTTTGAATGGCTGTGCTGTGTTTGCTCACAAACACGCCTTGGCCCTGGCCCACGCCAGCAGGGGCGGCAAGTGCAAGAGGAGGGTTCCCTACCCGGAACGGAGTGGAGGGCGAGCGCAGCGAAGGTCTGCACAAGCGAAGCGCGGAAGATTAGGGTGCCTCTTGCGCGCGCCAGGGACGGAGTCCCTGAGCGTACTTAGCACTTGTGTTACAAAACAGACCAAAGACATGCGTTACAGCACGCTGGAACCCCGATGGTTCCTCGGCTTTGGTCTTACGCACGATGATGCGGTATGCCCTGGAAAGAGAGTCGGATCGTGGATCAACGCCTGCAGTTTCTGTCGAGTTACCAGAAGGACGAACTAACGCTATCGGATCTTTGCCGTGAGTTCGGTGTGTCCCGGCCTACTGGATACCGTTGGATCAACCGTTACAAGGAAGCCGGGCCTGAGGGGCTGCTGGATTTGAGCAGCAAGCTTCATGGGTGCTCCCACGCCACTTCGGAGGCGATTGAAAACGCGATCCTGGCGCTGCGGAGCAAGCATCCAAGTTGGGGAGCAAGGAAGTTGAAGGCCCGCCTGGAGAAGCTCCAACCGCGCGTGAGTTGGCCAGCGGCAAGCACGTTCGGCAATATTCTCAAACGGGCGGGCCTCACCAACCCGAAGCAGAAGAAGCGTAGAACAGTTCCGTACTCGGAGCCGTTCTCTAAAGTGACTGCGCCGAACCAGTTGTGGTGCATGGACTTCAAGGGCTACTTCAGTACCGGCGACGGCACGCGGTGCGATCCCTTGACGATCACCGATGCCCACAGCCGCTACCTCATCCGCTGCCAGACTGTCTCGCGGATGGACCTTGATCAGGTGAAGACCGTTTGCGAAGCTGCCATGCGCGAGTACGGGATGCCTGCACGGATTCGCACCGACAACGGCGCGCCCTTCGCTGGCACTGGCCTGCTCGGCTTGTCCAAGCTGTCTCTGAGCTGGACGAAGATGGGGATTGTGCATGAACGAATCCAGCCGGGCCGACCGCAGCAGAACGGGCGGCATGAACGCATGCACCGGACTCTCAAGGAAGACACGACGAATCCGCCGGCACTGACACTTCGCCTGCAGCAGAAAAAGTTCGACCGCTTCCGGCATATCTTCAACCATGAGCGGCCGCATGAGGGCCTCAACAACGAAACGCCAGCGAGCCTCTACCATCGTAGCTCGGTCATGCTTCCGCGAACGCTTCTACCGTTCCACTATCGAAAAGGCTTCGAGGTCAGGCGTGTCAACCGAAGCGGCGACATCAGCTGGCACAAGGGCCGCGCATTTATCAGTCAGGTCGTCGCCTTTGAAGACCTCGGCTTCGAAGAGATCGACGAGGATATCTTCAAGGTCTATTTCCGAGAGATCGAACTGGGCGAGTTCGACGCGACGGAACTGAGGTTCATACCTGCAAGCGCCCTACCGCAAGCATCGAAGCACAAGCTGACCATGGAAATGACAGAGTGTGGAAAGCATGGAAAGCCATAAAGCGCGGCTTCCCACCCTTCCCACACTCTTTGGAAATCCCTTCAGGATTACCACATTCCCACGGCCACGGCGGTGAGCCGAGGTTTTCAAAAAACTAATACCAAGACAAGTACAAAAGCCGCAAATCGGTGGCCTACCCTTCGCAAGGCACTTGTAACGGATGTCCCCGGTCCAAAACGCAACGCATGTCCCGGTACACTCAGGCCGCAGGAGGGCTTGGTTTCCTTGCCGGCGCGAAGCGCGGAAGATGCGTTTGGTCTCGGTCTTGCTTATGAGGGTGGGCGTTGCGGGAGGGAAAGGCCCGCTTTGGAGGGTGGAGGAGGACCTGAGGGCCGGAGACAGGGAGGCAATGCCTCCCTACAACATGCTTCTGGGAAGGATCATTGACGGTCTTTGGCTGTGATGGATATTGCCTGGAAGTTGGACGAAGGGAGCTTTGATGAAAAAAGACGATTTCATCCATTCGACGAAAATCTTGAAGGACATTCGCGCTCTTATCGTCGAATCTCGGCGTGAGACGACGGTCGTCGTCAATGTGGGTTTAACCGTTCTTTACTGGAAGATCGGAAACGGGTTACTGAGGAAGTGCTTGGTAGCTAACGTGCTGCGTACGGCAAAGAGATTGTCGCCACATTTTCGCGCACTACTCTCACTTGCTGCCACCTTGATCTGCACGAGCCCAGACCATAGTTATTTACGGATAAGCTCTAAGCGAGACAGAAAGCTAGTGGGTGCTTTGTGATTGTCGCAGTTCGATTGACTTGCGTGGTATAGCCTTCAAGCTGCGCCAAACAGCTTCCGGTACCTACTTATTCTGCGGGACTTTGTTGGAGCGTCGCTTCTGAGAAACGGAGTTTGCAAGGAAGAGGCGAGAGCGTTTGAGCGCGTTGGCGAGGATTTGCTCGTTGGGGAGAATCGTCTTGTACTCTGCAGCGAGTATTTTATTCGGCAGATTGTCGAGAGCGTAGTGAGCTTCGGCTGTGCCCTTTTCTGCGCACAGAATCAAACCGACCGGAGGATTCTCGCCGGGTTTCATCCAGTGCTCCCGCGCGAAGTTGAGGTAAAGGTGCATCTGTCCTGCATCTGCATAGCTAAACTTGCCGACCTTGAGATCAACGATTACAAGGCACCGCAATCTACGATGGAAGAAAAGTAGATCGACGCGGAACCACGAATCGTCGAGCCGCAGTCGCCGTTGGCGGCCAAGAAAGGCAAAATCATCTCCCAATTCCAACAAGAAGTCGGTCAGATGTCGGATGAGAGCCTCTTCCAAATCCGACTCCGAGTATTCATCCTTGAGATTGAGAAATTCGAGGACGAAGGGATCTTTAATCGCCTCTTCCGGGGTGATGATGTCTACAGCTTCTGGAGTTTCGGCCTTCTTCAGCATCGCGGCCTTGTTTCTAGA
>JBBRNA010000027.1:0-59423 GCA_038230575.1 Terriglobales bacterium
CAGCTTGCGTGCATCGATCCGGTCACTCTTGCTGCCGTCTTTCAACAAAGCGTTCTTGCGCGGATCGCACACCACGAGATGGCTCACGTGCGGCTTCAGCAGATCATGCAACCAGGCGGCCGAAGTCCCTTCCTCGAAGGTCACCGATAGACTTCCGCGCAGCCCGCGCAGGAACTCAAGAATGGTGGCTGCCTTCGTCTCCAAAATGCACTCCATGATGAGCTTGCCCCGGCTGTCCATGACGGCCACCGAGATCGTTGCCTGGTGAACATCCATGCCGATATACTTTTCTTGCTCCATAAAACGGCGCCCCTTTCAGTAAGTCGTGATCTCAATAACCACAACTTACCTGAAAGTGGGCGTCTTTTTATATTGCGTGTTTTCAGGGAAGATAGGCGGCGAGTGACGGGTGCATGGCGGGCCTCGCCACACTAAGCCGGCAAAAATTGCACTTGTAGCGCCGGCACCTTGCCGGCTGACCTGAGGGCGTCATCGCCCTCAGTCCGGCGTAAACATGTCCCTAAAATTGTTAGGTGATCACTGGGGTGGTCCCTACTCTGGAGTGAACTGGGCGGGTGGGCCGAGGCGTTTGAATTCGTCGGCGATATCGATAAAGTGGGTGCCCCGTTCTTCGCGTACTTTGCGAAGGGCGGGCGCGATGCCGCGTGCAGAGCCGGCTTTTGACCGCCCCGAAACCCCGTCGTGCAAGCGGCATCGTACCGTCCTTGCAAAAATGCAACGACGAGGTACCCCTCAAAAATTAATCCACGCGAAAAGCATTTCGGGAAAGTGGGCCACGCCCTTTGGTTCGCATCAGGGCATCGCTTCAGCAGCGCTGCATCCATCCCCTTCCATCGCACCTTGAGGGGCAGCCCGCTACTTTGACGGCGCGAAATAGCGGTCGTAAACGCGATTCGTCTTATCGATCGTGGTTTCGATGCAAGTTCCGCTTGTCGTTACCATTGCCGCTAACGCCGCCAGCATCGCTGGCTTGGATTGAACGTTCAGCAGCGCCGTGACAATCTTAAGTGAGGTCTCGTGGGTGTGCATTTTCATACTCCGGAGGAGGTTTTTACGAATCAGCATCGCTGTTCCGTATTCACATTCTCCACGGTTGGAGGGGGCCGCTCAATACCGCTGAATCCTAATTACTAAAGGACATTGTCCTAAAAGCGCGGAAGGTCATCGTCTACCTTTGATCTGCTTTTCGGCCCATATCCACTGGAGAAAGCGCTCTTATATGACGAATCCGCCGCTGAGGTTCACAGATTGACCGGTCATAAATGCGGCCGCGTCGGAACAAAGAAAAACCGCGATCTTGGCTACATCCTCCGCAGTCCCAAGCCGTCCCAGCGGATGGCGATCGAGAACGTTCTACCGGATTACGGGATCCGACAGGTAGTCGGCAGTCATGTCGGTTTCAACATAGCCGGGCGCCACCGCATTCACGCGAATTTTGCGCGGCGCCAGTTCAAGCGCCCAGCTTTTGGTGAGCGAATCGATCGCCGCTTTCGTCGCCCCATAAAGACCTCGTCCTCCCGCGATTCCCACGCGCCCCGCAGTCGAGGAGATATTCACGATGCAAGCGCCATCGCGCAACTTTGGCAGCAAAGCCTGCGTGATCCAGAAGACGCCTTTGAGATTGACGTCGAGAAGTTCATCCACGAGTTTCTCGCTCGAGGAACCGAGCGGACTAGGCTTCCAGATCCCGGCATTGTTGACCAGAATATCGATGCTGTGGTCGTCGATGGTTTCGATCATGGCAGCGATGGAATCCGCGGAAGCAAGGTCAGCTTGCAAAATCGAAGCCCGAGATCGCAAGTCAGCGCTGACTTCATTGGCCGCCTTACGGTCGCGGTGATAATAGACGAGAAGCTGAGCGCCTTCAGCATCCAGAGCGCGGCAGATGGCCCGCCCAATGCCTCGCGAACTACCAGTAACCAACGCAAATCTATTCTCAAACAGCATTCGCAATCGGCCTCTGCCAAACCCATCCGAGCGGGGAATTATGCCACGCTGCAAGGCTCAACAAGTGTAAGGCAAATTACCGCGGACTAAATCTGATTGGGCTCCGATGGATCGTTCGGGTCCATCACCGGCGACCGCGGAATACCCACATCGTCGCCAGGCTCTCTCACCGGCGGAATAACTGGTTCGGGCGACGGCATTGGATTCGGGTCGGGGAAGTTTGGTCCGGTCATAACGTACTTTAAGGGAGACATGATCGAAACCTACCACACAACCGCATCAACCAGCACCGGGTGGATCATGTAAGCCCAGGAGCCAGTCAAGATGTGCCAGGGATTCGCGCGACCGTGATAGCCCTAGTGCTGCAAGAGTCCGAAAGCAATCACGCCGTCGTTCGTGCTCACGTAGACCTTGCCGTTCACGGCGATCAATTGAGCAAAGTGGGGCAGCGCGGGAAGCGTATCTCGCCCGTTGGTTTGGGAGGAAGAATATAAAGACGCTAACGAGGAGGCATCGAAGGCAGTCAAGGCTGTGCCATTGAGTTGCCAGAGAACACCATTCGACGTTCCGTTCGACGTGACGACAGGAGAATGTCCGCCCCCTACGGGAGCGGTCTGCGCGACCGGCGATGGTGACAGTAATCCGTTGTTGATCGACCACGCCGAAATCGGCGATCCAGCCCCTGTCGTGTACACCATGGAATTCCAGTAAACGAGCGAGCCCGTGTACGGAGCCGCCACGGCAAGTTCCTGCACGATCTGCACGTCTCCAATCGAACAGGTTGGGCAGTACTGACCCATGTTGTCGCGGTTCAGCAAATACATCGTTCCTTCTTTTCCCGATCCCATGGCAAGATGCGGGAAAGGGCCGGGCTGGTCGGGAAGCACTAAAACTGAGGTGTTCAAGTCAAGATCGTTTGCTCGTAGAAAATCCTGATTGTAGGGAGTAAACCAATCGGATGCAGATAGCTGTGTGCCGGATTGAGTGAGCTTGATGATGCTGTCTGCGAAGCTAGTTCCAGGCATCGAGATGCCTTCAGCGGCTTCGGCATACACGTTGTACGCCGCGTCGGAGGACAATCCTCCTCCCTTTTGCCAGATCGATCCGAGATTTGTTCCTGGAGTCGTAGCAAACGCCCCTTCTTGCGCGAGGGTGCTCGCGTTGTACGAGAGCACCCAGCCGTGCGGGTTGAAGGCGTTGCAACCGTTCGATCCAAAACCCAAATACACGTGGCCGTTCGTCAGCAGCAAGGCCGGCCGGTTCAGTTCTGCCAGGGCACTGAATGTGCTGGACAGTCCCGCAACACTCACGCTGGCGGAGATTTGCACGGGGCCATTCAGCTTTTCCTCTCCGGAGCTCACGTCGAGGGCATGCAAGCGAAACACAGACGATCCATTCGACAAACTCTTCGCGACTACATAAATGGTGCCGCTGGCCGTATCGATGACCGGAGTCGAAACGACCCCGACTTCGTTCCATTGCGTGACATTCTGGCATCCTTGGACCGACATCGGCACCGTTGTCTCTCCAGAACCCAGCAGGCTCTTTGTCCAGAGCGGAGAAGAACTTGTGCCATCCGCGTCAAAGGCATAAACAGAATCATGCAGGGTCGCGACGTACAAGACGTTATGCGCTCCCTTCCCGGCAACCGGGACGCTACCTAAATAAAGGGGCTGGCCGATGACTGCGCCGTCCACCGGCAAGATGAAGACCTTCCCGAATGTTCCGGAGTTTACGTTTGCGGGAGTTAGAGAACTTTCATTAAGAGTGGCACCGGTTCGCGCGTTGTCGTAGTGCCATGTGGCCACCGAAAGATTCGACAAGGCAACATCCTGTGATCCGCTTCTCGCGCTGTTGCCGCCGCCACCGCACGAAGATAAAGCCAGGGTCAAGACGCACAGGTAGAAGAGGCGGGCGCTTCGGTTGTCCATAGCGTTCCCCTAGGGTGACGAGACTAATAACACTAGTTTACCGAAATATAAACAATCGGTATTGGCATACTAGTTTCGCAGCGTGGACCAAGCCGTGAAAAGTCGATTAAATCTTGGGGCGAAGAATTTCGCAGATCGAAATTACGAGTTTGCGCCCTGGTTGCGGACCTTCCAATGATCAAGCCATCGATGGAAGAACGGCTTCGGTCTGGCGACCAAGCCATGAAGCGTCGATAGCAGAGTATCCGGCGACTGAGATTTAGAGAGAAACGTATCCACGAAGCGTAGCTTGTCTTGCGTCAGCGGACCATGACCCGAGACGAGCATGATAGGAATGTGCGAGTTGATGCGCTTCATCTTGGCCGCAACGACGTCCCCATTCATGCCGGGCATCTGATAATCGAGCACGACAGCATCGACGGCGTTGCTGCGGAAGAGCCTCAAGCCCTCATCGCCCCCCGTCGCTTCCAATACCTCGTAGCCGCTTTCTTCCAGCAGCATCTTGCGTCCGATGAGCGCGTTCCAGTGGTCATCGATACAGAGAATTTTTGCTTTTGTGCGAGACACGACGGCTCTCGCTCCATTCTGGCCAGAAGGGAATTGCGTTGCGACGATTCGGTGCGCCTTACGAAATACGAGAATCGCTTCTTACTTACCAGGCGCGATCGTAATAAATCGACTGCCGGTCCCGAAGCGTCTGCTCTGCTCCCGTTTTTACCGAGTGGCGGATGTGGCCCTGGGCGTCATCGCCGATTGCAACGAAGCGAAACGGCTGTAGCGTTGTAGTGATCGGGATCAGCATTTCGGCGGTGCCTAGAACTGCTCCCGTATCGGTCAGGAACATTAAAGTTGCGAGCGAACCTCGATCGATCGGGCTCGACAGAAAGAGCAAACCACCCGTGATCGAGATCACTTGCAATTTCGCCCTCACTCGAGTTCCGCTGGAAAAACGCAGTACTGCCGGTGTGGGCTGGGTCAACTTGTGCCTCGCAGGCCGCTGACGTACATCGGATCGGGAGATAAAGGGCATTCGTTGATGTAGTATGTCGCGGCCCTCCAAAAGGTGCGAGGTTACCGGAGTTCGTGTCCATCACGATGGCTCGCAAGTGTCCCAGAGCGCACAAACCCGCAAATTCAAGCATTTCGGACGATTCCGCGAGAAATAAAAAAAAGCAGTTACTTAGGTACCGGTGCACCGCCGTTCGGACAGACGTAATCTCTTGGAATAGGTGCGAAGTAATGTTGATGTACAGCCAAAGCAGCCTGTCGCACGTCAGCAAACAGCTCTCGCGCCTCGAAAAGCGCGACTGGGAGCTGTGGTTCATTGTTGCTTTGACGGGAATGCTGGCGAGTGCCGGACTGCTCGCTCTCCTGTTCCGCGCGGCCTTCAACCGAGATTCGGTTCACTTCGAGCTGACAATTTCGCGCCCGCTGGTAATTGGCTTATTTGTACTTCTCACTTTACTCAACACTTACCTGGTGACGAAGCGTTTTGAAGTACGCCGCCTGCGAGAACACTTGATATCGGTCACCCTGCAAAAACAGGTCGTCGAGCAGCAATCGTTCATCGATCCTCTCACGGAAATTTATAACCGCCGCTCGCTCGATGACATCGCAGGGCGACTCATCAACCAGGCCAAGCGGCGGCAGACTCCACTTTCGTTTTTGATGGTGGACGCAGACCGCTTCAAGCAGATCAACACCCGCTTCGGACACCTGACCGGCGACTTCGTGCTGGCGGAGATTGCAGGAATTCTAAAATCTTCAATCCGCGGTTCGGACGCGGCTGTGCGCTATGGTGGAGATGAATTCCTCGTCCTCCTCGCGGACACAACCGCGAGCGGCGCACACGTGGTCTTCGAACGCATCAATGACAAGATCGAAGAATGGACCGACGCCAAGAACCTTGAAGACTTTCGTATCAGCCTCAGCATCGGCATCGCCGAGTGGCAGGATGGCGACAGCCTGGACGAAATGCTCGACGGCGCAGATCGGAAGATGTACGAGAATAAAGACCTCAGGCCGCCCACATCGGTTTAGCCCGGCGTAAAAGCTCCGAGCTCCGATCCGCCCGTCTGCAACAAGAAAACGAGTCGCATCTTCACTTTAGTCGCTTCACGTTCCCCCGCTCAAAGGCTGCTAGAATTTCTCCGTGTAGCGAGTCGGCAAGCCATTTCTCAAGGACAAATTTCTCACTCTACTGCTTCCCGCATATTGGGTGAGTATTTACATGAAGCTGGCTCGCTCAAGCGCAGTCACGCTACGGCAATGATGGATAATGCTTCCGATGTGTCCAATCACGACTTGATCGCCGAGTCACTAACTTCTCTATTCCGTAAAAAATTCGGTACCAGTTCCCGTTTATTCGTCGCGCCGGGGCGAGTCAATTTGATTGGAGATCATACCGACTACAACGACGGCTTCGTGATGCCGGCTGCGATTGGGTTTTATACCTGGATCGCCGCAGCCAAACGACCGGAACCAGTGCTGACCGCGTTTTCGGATCGTTACAACGAAGAAGTCGTTTTCGCGCTCGACGATCTGTCAGGGCCGCCACGAAACCACTGGAGCGATTTCGTTCGCGGAGTAGCGGCAACACTGCAAGAAGCCGGACACAAGCTGGACGGCGCCAACCTCGTAATCCATGGCGACGTTCCCCTCGGAGCAGGGCTGAGCTCTTCGGCTTCGCTCGAAGTTGCAGTCGGACTGGCATTGGCAGAAGTGTCGTCATTGAGCGTCCCCCGATTGCAACTGGTCAGACTTTGCCAACGCGCAGAGCATGAATATGTCGGCACCCGTTGCGGCATCATGGATCAGTTCATCGTGGCGTTCGGCGCCGCTTCCCACGCTCTCATGCTCGACTGCCGCTCACTCGATTACGAGTTGCTACCTATACCGCCGGGCTTAAGCCTCCTTCTTTGCAACAGTATGGTCCGGCACGAACTTGCTTCCGGGGAATACAATTTGCGCCGTGCCGACTGCGAGGCCGGTGTGAAGTTGCTGCAGGAACATTTGCCGGATATTGGTGCATTGCGCGACGTTATAATCGGCGATCTCGAACGGTTCAAGCAAATTTTGCCGGAACAGGTATATCGTCGTTGCCGTCACGTCGTAGGCGAGAGTCGCAGGGTACTGGACGCGGCGAGCGCGTTCAAGGCGAGCGACGCTCACTTGTTCGGCCAATTGATGTATCAATCACACGCGAGTTTGCGTGACGATTACGAAGTGAGCTGCAAAGAGATCGACACACTAGTCGAGATCGCCTCAACACTTCCCGGCGTTTACGGCGCTCGCATGACCGGCGGCGGATTCGGTGGCTGCACCGTGAATCTGGTCCGCACCGATTTGGCAGGAGAGTGTCAGGCAACGCTCGCTCGAGAGTATGAGAACGCCACCGGCATCGCGCCTTCGGTCTACATCTGTGAAGCGGTTCAGGGAGCAGCAGTTCGGCCCGCGCAAGGGGCGACGGGTACGTAACAGCTGCGGCGATATTCTATTCCGCGGGCAAGGTGACACAATTTCGAAATAAAGATTTGAAGCTATGGATAAAGAAGCGATCTTGTTCGCGGAGCCACACCGCCGATTGAATCCCCTCACCCGCGACTGGGTCTTAGTCTCTCCGCAACGCACGCAGCGGCCATGGGGAGGCCATGTTGATACCGTGCACGATCCGGAAACAAAGTCTTACGATCCAGATTGCTATTTGTGCCCGGGCAACGAGCGGGCAGGCGGCGCGAGAAATCCAAAATATTCTTCTACATTCATTTTTACGAACGACTTCGCCGCGTTGAAACCCGACGTCAGGCCATTCACCGGCGACGCGTCCGGTAGCGGTCTTCTGATTTCTGAGTCGGAGGCGGGAACCTGCCGGGTCATCTGCTTTTCTCCACGTCACGATCTCACCCTCTCGCGGATGACCGTACCCGAGATCGTCCGTGTCGTCGATGCGTGGGCTGAACAATACTCCGAAATTGGCTCGCTACCTTACGTCAACTACGTACAGGTTTTCGAAAATCGCGGCGAGATGATGGGCTGCAGCAATGCGCATCCACATGGACAAATCTGGGCCAACCAAACGATCCCCAACGAGCCGCGCAAGGAACTCGTTGCCCAAAAAGCATACGCAGCAAAACACGACGCGTGCCTGCTTTGCGACTACCTCCGTTTGGAATTAGAGTTAGCAACGCGGGTGGTAACCGAGAACGAGCATTTTGCAGTTGTGGTGCCGTTCTGGGCGGTATGGCCATTCGAAGTGCTGCTGCTCTCCAAGCAACACGCCGGTGACGTAGCGTCGCTCAATCACGGGGCACGCACAGCGCTCGCAGCCATTTTCAAGCAGCTTACTTCTCGCTACGACAAACTTTTCCGCACTTCGTTCCCATATTCGATGGGATTTCATCAGTCCCCGACCGACGGTGAGCCGCATCCGGAGTGGCATTTGCATGCGCATTTCTATCCGCCGCTATTGCGTTCGAGAACCATACGAAAATTCATGGTCGGCTACGAGATGCTTGCCGGCCCACAGCGAGACATCTCGCCGGAGTCGGCAGCCGCTCTGCTCAGGGAGGCGCCAGAAGAATCCTCGGACTAAGGCCGTTGGCGAGACCGGCCAAGCAATATTTCAGGAAAGCGAGCAGCCATGCAGCGACGAAGATTTCTAACCGCGACCGGCGCCGTGGTAGCGGGCATGATTACGGAAAGGGCTTTCCCTCAACGCCCGAATTCTGCGAGGCGAGAACCAAGTGGCCGGCTCATTCTTCCGATGAATCGGAACTGGCGCTTCAGTCGTACAGCCTCGCCTGACGCTTTCGAGAAGAACTTCGACGACTCGTCTTTTGAGCGCGTCGCCATTCCACATAGCAACGTTCGGCTGCCCTGGCACGGCTTTGACGACAAGCTCTACCAGTTCGTCTCCGTTTACAGACGCCATTTCAAGTTGCCTCGTGAAGCCCAGGGCCGCCATGTCTTCATCGATTTTGAAGGAGTGATGACTGCTTCAACTGTGTGGCTCAACGGAGTCCGTATTGGCGAATACAAAGGTGGCTACACTCCTTTTTCTTTTGATCTGACCGAACACGTCGATTTTGACCGTGAGAACGTTCTCGCTGTATCAGTCGATTCCAACGAAAGGCCTGATATTCCACCGTTCGGCGGGCAGATTGACTACCTGACCTTCGGCGGCATCTATCGCGAAGTCTCGCTTCGCATTGTTCCCTCGAGCTTCATCGAAAATATCTTCGCCCAGCCAATCGCCGTTGTCAGCGGGAATCCAGAAGTCGAAGTTGGTTGCTTCGTGCAACATTTTCGAGAACCCAAAGACAGTGTGTCAGCAGAGGTTTCGCTTGAGGTCTCGCTCGAAGACAACGGCCACGCGCTCGCAGTGGCAAGAAAATCCGTTGGAGCCGCGACAGGAAGCGATGAGCTGCAGAAGCATACGGTGCGCCTGCGTAATCTTGGATCGATAGAGCGCTGGGATCTCGCGCATCCGAAACTTTACGTCGTGCGCGTGCGTCTGCTAATTGGGGCGCGAGTCGTCGACGAAGACGCTCGCACCATCGGCTTCCGCCAAGCTCGTTTTACTGACCACGGCTTCGAACTCAACGGCAAGGTGATCAAGCTGCGTGGCCTTGACCGTCATCAGACCTTCCCCTTTGTGGGACAAGCCATGCCGCGTCGAGTGCAACGACGCGACGCTCAGATTCTTCGCCAAAAGTTCAAGTGCAATATCGTGCGCACGTCGCACTATCCCCAATCGCGCCATTTTCTCGACGCCTGCGATGAACTAGGGCTGCTCGTGCTGGAAGAGATTCCGGGTTGGCAACACATCGGTGACGAGCATTGGAAGGAGCTTTCGATCGACAACGTCCGCCGCATGCTTCGTCGCGACTGGAATCATCCCTCGATTGTGTTGTGGGGAGTGCGTATCAACGAGTCGGCGGACGACCATGACTTCTACGCCCGCACTAACGCGGTTGCCCACGAGCTTGACCCAAGCCGTCAAACCGGCGGCATTCGCAACTTTGCCAAGTCAGAGCTCCTGGAAGATGTGTTTACCGTCAACGACTTCGATTTTCCTCTGCGGCCACCGAACCATCCGCTCTATTTGAATACCGAGTTTGTGGGCCACACCTTCCCGACCAAGAGCATCGACAATACTGAGCGGCTCACCGAGCATATGTTTCGTCACGCTCGCATTCACAACCAACTGGCATCGAACCCGCAATATGCCGGCGGAATCGGATGGTGCGCCTTCGATTACAACACCCACTCCGACTTCGGATCCGGCGATCGCATCTGCTATCACGGAATCGCCGACATATTCCGTGAGCCGAAGCCGGCTGCACATTTCTACAGATCACAATGCGAACCGGAAGAAGAGATCGTGCTTGAGCCCGCCTTTCGCTGGGCGCGCGGCGACGAGTCGATCGGATTCACGACTGCCGCAATCTGCTCGAATTGCGACCACATCAAGATGTACATCGACGGCACGCTCATCGCCGAGGCCGATCCTGACGTCAAGAACTTCGGGAGCCTGCGCCATCCTCCATTTGTCATTCGCCTCGAGCCCTTCCACGATGCCTGGGGAGACCTGTTGATAGAGGGCTACATTCGGGGCAAACAAGTGATAGAGAGGCGTTTTTCGGGGAAGGGAATTGATCAATCGTTCCAGGTTCTTCCCGACGATACGACTTTAATCGCCGACGGCTCCGACTGCACTCGCGTCGTCTTCCGAGTCACTGACGAGTTTGGAGCGATCCGCTCTCTCGCTAACGATGCCATCGCTATAAAACTGGATGGCCCCGCAGAGATTATTGGCGACAACCCGTGCGTTCTCGTCGGCGGGAGCGCTGCCATTTGGCTGCGAGCGAAAGAAGAACCCGGAAAAGTGCGACTCACCGCGCGCCACCCCGTCCTGGGTGAACTTAAAGTCGAGATTGCGATTGTCGCCGCTGAACCGGAAATTGCTTAGCGGCCCCAAATCTTTAGAGGCCGCCGCGCTTCCCCTTCACAGTTGATACAGCGAACGGAACCGCTTACGGCTTTGGGGTCGCCGCTTCAGCCCGAATACTGCGCGTTTCTTAAAGTCGTTGTAGAAGATTTCGTACCCACCGCGATTGTAGCGGTTTATCGAGAAGACAAGCTCCGGTCTTCCTTCACTGTCATAGTCGCCCGCATCAACGAGCCAAGTTCCTGAGTCCAAATAGGCGGCTGGTCGCTTGGTATCAACCACGAACCACGGGTCGTGCCGTGGTCGTACTCTCTTGTTGTCCCACGCCTGCATTCCTGGCAAAATATGTCGGCGTGTAAGCAAAAACTACGGTGCGCTTTGTTTTCGACCGAGCGAACTTATCTTGCACAAGCCGTTCTTTGGGCGTTAGAAACGCATGGCGATCTTGAATAGCTCATGCCTGGTCGATCTTGAATTTTCGATGCACGAACTCATTGAATACATAAAGCTATTGTCCTGGCGCGACGTTTCAAATTGGTTGACGAGAAGGAGTTTGACGAGCGCCTTTCCAAATTGCTCGACACCCTAAACCTGATGCCTCTGGTGGGGGAAGCTCTGCCCAACCGGTTATATGACACCAAGACAAGGCTCCCGGTGAATGACTTGGGCAACGCGACCACCGGCTCATGGTCAGCGCTCGACGTGGGGCGTTTGCTTCTATGGCTGCGAATTACCCGCCAGCGCGTCCCAGAATTCAGCGAGTATATCGATCGCGTAGTTTTGCGATGGGATGTTTGTGCCGCGCTGGATGAGGGCGGCAACCTCATGCGGGGCGATGTCTCGGCCAGTGGCATTAAGCGTTCCAACTATCCGCGGCTGGGATACCAGCAATACGCTGCCACCGGATTCGAAAGCTGGGGATTCAATGCCCGGGGAGGACTGGAGTTCGCTCCTTCCGAACGCGTGAAGCTCTTCGGCGTTGACTTGTTGCGCGATGCCCGCGACGAGCGCATCACCGGAAATCTGGCACCAATCGTCAGCCTGCCGTCACTCTTATCGGGGCTCGAACTTGCATGGACCAGACCTGGCGACGAACCCAACGCGTCGAAGCGTTCCTTTCGCGCACGTTCGGCTGACTTGGCGCGCAAAACCTATCAAGTGCAGGAACTCCGCTACCAGCGGGAAAAGATCATCACGGCCCGAAGCGATCATCGTATCGGCGTATCTCCTTCGTATGTGGTCGATTCAATTTTTGTGCAAGGGTATCCGTGGAACACCGTTTCCCCAACCGGGGATCCCCTGCCTTGGCAAGCTCTAGTGGCCACCCAAGTCGTGTTTCCCACTCGCGTACTTTGGAAAACCCATTACGCAGACGTCCTGACGCAGAATGTTGATCACCTTTATCAGGCCGACAAGGGATGGTACGAAGGTCGATTGGAAAGAACAGGTGGATACGAGCGTCTTATGTCGCTAAGAACTAACGCCATGGTTTTAGAGTCCCTCTTCTATCAATTGGACGGCAAAATTTATCACCCCGAAGACACGGCTGGATTGTTCGAATTGTGGACTCGAGATCCCTACAAACCGCGGCACGAGTGCCTGAAGCCTGATGGACACAAGTGATCCCAAATCGCAGTATCAAGCTTCTCGCAAGAAGTGGATTGCGATCATCACCTTGCACTTAATAATCGGTCTTCCTGCTGGAACGCAGACTACGACCTTGCCCCAGTCTCCCGCAACCAGCCAACTCGACGAGAACGAAGAACCACGGTTGCGGAGAGGAATTGTTCCGGTTCCTGATCAAACTCCAGCTCCAGCGCCCGTAGAAGACAAGAGCGTCCCCCCGAACTTGAGCAAATCCGAAATCCAGATGGCAAGACGTGCATGGCAATACTTTCGGGTTACGCAGCAATCATCGACTGGTCTATTCGATTCGGTATTTGGGTATCCACATGCCACCATGTGGGACATCTCGAGCGGGCTGGCCGGGCTAGTCGCTGCCGAGCGGCTGGAACTCATCAAACGCGAAGAGTTCATCACTCAGATGCGGCAAGTCCTTCAGTCTCTCACGCGCATGCCTCTTTACCAGCATGAACTGCCAAACCGCGAGTATGACATCCGAACCATGGCGCTGCTGGACACGCACTCCCAATCGTCTTCGAGAGGGAGCGGATGGTCGGCGATCGATCTCGGCCGATTGCTGATTTGGCTAAAGATTATCGCGAAATGGTATCCCGAGTTCCAAGATCCCGTACGGAAAATCGTGGACTCCTGGAACTTCTCGCGTGTGCTGAAGGGAGACGAATTGCAGGGGGCACTTTTCACCGGAAGCAAAGAACACCTGCGACAAGAGGGTCGCCTTGGTTACGAGCAATATGCGGCGACTGGCTTCGGATTATGGGGTCATCATTTGAAGAAGCCGTTTCAATACTCAGCCGCGAAGCAGTTTCCGATCTATAACCTCATGCTGTTGCATGACACGAGAAAACCGGCCTTTTTGACGAGCGAGCCGTTTGTTCTCTCTCGCATGGAACTCGGCTCAATCGATCAACAATTCGATCGTCTGGAAAAAGGTGTCTACGAGGTGCAGCGCCAGCGCTGGGCTCGGGAAGGGATTTTGACCGTAGTCAGCGAAGATGCAGTGAGTGAAGCTCCGTGGTTTGTCTACAACACGATCTCGGCTAACGGACAGGATTGGGTCTGTGTGGGAGTCACTGGCAAGCCGTATCCACAATTAAAAAGCATAAGCACTAAAGCGGCGGTCGCCTGGTTCGCGATCCAAGATGACTCTTACGCTCGACAAATTTTTGATGCGGTGAAAGATCTCAGCGAACCCTCATCCGGATATTATGCCGGCCGGTTCGATAATGGCGCGACAAATAAATCTCGGAACCTGAATACCAACGCGATTGTCCTGGAAGCCATTTTGTATAAGCAACTCGGACGTCGCGCTTTCATCGAAGTCAACCTTCCCGTCCATATCACCATGCCTTCCAAAACCCAGTCCGATACAAGGAGTACTCGCCATGCCGGAAACAATTAAGCAGCCTTTGTGGGAAGTCATGAAAGTTCTATTTAAACCTCATCCATGGCACGGAATCTCGATGGGCGATAAAGCACCGAATATTGTGACGTGCTACATCGAGATCGTTCCCACCGACACGGTGAAGTACGAAATCGAGAAAACGACCGGCTATTTAAAGGTCGATCGTGCCCAGAAGTTCTCTAATTATTGTCCTTCTCTTTACGGATTGGTTCCCCAAACCTTTTGCGGCAGCCGCGTCGCGTCGCTGGCATCGGCCCGCATCGGTCGTAGCGGCATTCGCGGAGACGAAGATCCGTTAGACATTTGCGTCCTCAAGAACCATCTCGCACGGCGACATTCTTCTGCAAGCGATCCCGATCGGCGGACTGGCTATGCTTGATGGCGACGAAGCGGATGACAAGATCGTGGCTGTTCTAGAAGGCGATGCCGTCTATGGAAGCCTGACAGATATCTCTACGTGCCCAAAACCGATGATCAATCGGCTGATGCACTATTTTCTGACCTGCAAGCAAGCTCCCGGAGTAAAAGGATCGGCGTGTGAGATCACTCATATTTACGGGCCTGAAGAAGCACACAACGTAATACTTAAGAGTAAGGAGGATTACGATGAGCGCTTTTCGGGCCTTACATCGCTGGTAGATGAACTGTTGTAGGCATCGCGTGGGTGGACAACAAGAGAAAACCCGAGGCTAGTCGCTCCCGGTAAACAGGAGAAATGGTCAGGGAACTTTGATTTTTTTTGCCTAGCGCCTCGCCCTCGTCGGTGCGGTTGGAAACGGCCGCATGCTGGGCGGCCGATTGGATCGGCCGACGTGGTACTCGTTATGACGATCCGAATTTTCAAGCGAGCTCCATCAGTTTTGGCAGAAGGGCACTGGCCTGCGTAACTCTGTCAACACAAACGTATGGAGGCTCAGGCGAGATGATCGACGCCATGGGACAACGAGGACACGGTTCACCACTTCATTCACTAAGCGTGGTGATCGGCCGTGGGTGATTTTGGCTGCACCGCGTCCCCAGATGCAATTAAGTATTTTGGAATAATGGTGGCCAGGGAGGGAGTTGAACCCCCGACGCCAGCCTTTTCAGGGCTGCGCTCTACCACCTGAGCTACCTGGCCACATTTTGCATCCGACTATAATTACTGCCACTTTAGACGCTGCAACGCGACTAAAAGTCCGCTTGTGTGCTTTCACTGGTCGGGATGCCGCGATGCAAGACAATCGACGCGCTGGGACTGGTGCAGAACTTCCGAATTATAACAACTTACCGCGTTCCACTCAAAATGCAACGCCGGCACTTTCCGCTGCCTAAAGAGCTTTGGACATCGATAGCTCTCCGTTCAATATCGTCATCGCACAGCGGTTGACGCCGAACCAGTACGGAATTTCGCGATAGTCGTTGACATTGAACACGGCGAGATCAGCGTCTTTTCCCGGCTCGATGCTGCCTTTGCGATCGGCGAGGTTCAGCGCCCACGCTCCATTAATCGTGGATGCCGTGATTGCTTCGGCGGGCGACATTTTCATCTGCGTGCACGCTATTGACATCGCCATCGGCATGCTGAGCGTTGGCGACGAGCCGGGGTTGAAGTCGGTTGCGAGAGCGACCGCAACTCCTGCGTCGATCAAACGGCGAGCGTTGGGATAGCGCTCCGTACCGAGAAAATAATTCGCTCCCGGCACCAGAGTTGCGATCGTGTCGCAGGCAGCGAGCGCACGCAGGTCGTCGCCGTTCACGTAGTCCATGTGATCGAGCGATGACGGGCGGTAACGAAGCAGCGGCGCCAATCGTGTTTCAGTCAACTGCCCAACGTGGGCGCGAACCGCGAGGTCGTTTTGCACTGCTGCTTTAAAAATTTGGATCGTGTCCTCTAAATCGAAGGCTCCGCGATCGCAAAAGACATCGACGAATTTCGCCAGACGACGCTTCCCGACCGCCGGAATCATTTCCTTGCAGATCAAATCAACGTACTGCTTGGACCGCCCCCGATACTCTGGCGGCACAACGTGCGCCCCCAGAAAAGTAGCCGTAACGAAACCTTGCCACTCGCGCGCGGCCGCCCGAATCCCCTCGAGCGACTTAATCTCGGACTCGAAGCTCAGGCCGTACCCCGATTTCGCTTCGACCGTGGTCGTGCCGTGGAGAGCCATCTGCCGCAATGAAGCGCCGATCTCGTTGCTCAACGCATTCTTGCTAGCCTTGCGTACTCCGCTGATGCTCGATCGAATGCCTCCTCCAGCCTCAGCAATTTCTTCGTAGGTCGATCCGCCGATCCGTTTTTCAAAATCAACCAGGCGCGGACTGATAAAGGCCGGATGAGTGTGTGAATCCACAAAACCAGGAACGACTACGCGGCCGGCGCAGTCGATCTCGGATATCCTCTTTTTATTTTTCTTGATCCACGCATCTTTGAGCGCACTTTTGGTGGTGCCGACCGAGACGATCTTTCCGCCCACGCAGAGTACCGACGCATGTTGCGCGATGCCAACATCAGCAAGGGCCGCGCCACGTCGTGGGCCAGTGGCGGTCGAACGCAACGTAAGCAACTGACCGATGTTTGCCAGCAGGAGAGCGCGCTGCGTTGTGACGTATTGTGGGAGACGTGCAGTCAAGGCGCTAGATTAGCAGACCGCCCGGATAAGCAGGGTAAGCAAGGTAAGCAAGGCGAGCAATCAACGAACGACCTTTGTCGTCCGCCTAGGTGTCTGAACCCGGAGACATCGGCAACTTCACATTCGACTTGGCGGCAAATTCCTTGGCCTCGTCATATCCCGCGTCAACATGGCGAATGACGCCCATGCCGGGATCCGCGGTCAGCACGCGCTCAATGCGTTTTGCCATCATGTCGCTACCGTCGGCGACTATGACTTGTCCGGCGTGCTGAGAATAGCCAATGCCCACTCCACCACCGTTGTGGATCGAAACCCACGAAGCTCCAGCTGCGGTGTTGACGAGAGCATTCAACAGGGGCCAGTCGGCGACCGCGTCCGAGCCGTCTTTCATGCTCTCGGTCTCGCGAAACGGAGAAGCGACCGAACCGCAATCGAGATGGTCGCGGCCGATCACGATGGGAGCTTTGATTGTCCCTTTCTTCACCAGGTCGTTGATCGCTAGCCCGAAGCGTGCCCGCTCGCCGTATCCAAGCCAGCATATCCGGGCGGGTAGACCTTGAAATTTAATTCTCTTGCGCGCTAATTCGATCCAGCGTCGCAAGCTGCGATTCTCTGGGAAAAGTTCGAGCACCAGATCATCGGTGACCGCGATATCAGACGCCTCGCCCGAAAGCGCGACCCAGCGGAACGGCCCGCGGCCTTCGCAGAATAGCGGACGAATATAAGCCGGTACGAAGCCAGGAAAATCGTACGCATCTTTCACGCCCCGCTGAAAGGCGAAAGTCCGAATGTTGTTTCCGTAATCGAAAGTGACCGATCCCATTTTCTGCAAGCGCAGCATGCCTTCCACGTGCTTCGCCATCGCGTCAAGCGAACGCTCCTGATATGCCTTTGGATCGATTTTGCGCAGATCAAGCGCGGCTTCGAGCGTCATGCCATTCGGAATATATCCGTTGAGGGGATCGTGCGCCGAAGTTTGATCGGTGAGGATGTCAGGGACAACGCCGCGTTCGGCGAGTTCCGGAATAATGTCAGCGCAATTGCCCACCAGACCAACCGAAACATTCTCCTTTTTGCGCACCGCATTCTTCAGAATGCGCAATGCTTCGTCAAGCGTGGTGACGAGGAAGTCACAATAGCCGGTTTTGAGGCGCTTCTTAATACGTTCAGCATCGACATCGATCCCAAGGAACGCCGCGCCAGTCATAGTGGCCGCCAGTGGCTGCGCTCCACCCATTCCCCCCATGCCGCCCGAGACGATCAATTTCCCGCTGAGGTCTCCGCCGAAATGCTTGTCGCCTGCTGCGCTGAAAGTCTCGTAAGTGCCTTGCACAATGCCCTGCGATCCGATGTAAATCCACGAGCCAGCGGTCATCTGCCCGTACATCATCAGGCCTGCGCGCTCGAGTTCGTTGAATTTCTCCCAGTTGGAAAAATGCCCGACGAGATTTGAATTGGCGATCAGGACGCGCGGAGCGTACTCGTGCGTTTTGAACATGCCGACCGGCTTGCCTGACTGCACGAGCAAGGTCTCGTCGTTCTCAAGCTTCTTCAGAGAGTTCACGATGGCGTGGTAGCAATCCCAATTTCGCGCCGCCTTGCCAGTCCCGCCATACACGACGAGATCCTGCGGCCGCTCGGCGACGTCCTCGTCGAGATTATTCATGAGCATGCGCATGGCGGCTTCCTGCTGCCAGCCTCTACAGGAGAGCGTCGTGCCGCGCGGGGCGCGAATGCGGGTATAGGTGAACGGACGAGCTTCGGTATCTACGGGCATGGAGATATGGTAGCGGGTAGGGTGGGGAATCATCAACGCAAGGGGGAAGTGTGTGTGGGTTCCTTGTCTTCCGGACGATGGCATAAGCAGGCGATCGTTTGTGCATACACATAAATGGTATAATCGTACACATCAAGGGGATCGAACGCCATGCGGACCAACATCGATATCGACGACGATCTAATGCGGAAGGCAATGGAGAAGAACGGAACCAGCACCAAGAAGGCAACTGTTGAAGACGCGCTGCGGTTGTTAATTCAGACACGCTCGCAGATTGGGATGAGGCGGTTCAGGGGCAAGGTTCAATGGGAGGAAAATCTCGACGAGTCTCGCCTCGGCCGCAACAACGGGTGAGTAATGATGGTGATCGTGGACACAACCGTTTGGATCGACTACTTGGGCGGGACGGTGAATCCTGAGTCGTCATGGCTTGACCGGCAGATGGAGTCACGCCGAATGGGATTGACGGACATGATTTTGTGTGAGGTTATGCAGGGCATTCGCCAGCCGCTTGAGTTCCAACGAATACGAGATCAACTCCTGGCGTTTGACGTATTTTCCACCGGCGGCATCGATCAAGCCATGGCCGCGGCTGAAAACTATCGCCGCCTCCGCCAACGCGGCTTCACCGTCCGTAAAACAATCGACTGCTGGATCGCGACGTTTTGCCTGTCACACGGACACCAGCTATTGCATCGCGACCGCGACTTCGATCCGTTTGAGAGGGAGTTGGGCTTGCGGGTGGTGCACACCTGAAAATGCCAAGCCGCCGCTAGTGTTTAAATCGCTCTGTTCTTACTCCCACTCAATCGTCCCCGGCGGCTTTGAAGTGATGTCATACACCACCCGATTTACGCCACGCACTTCGTTCACAATCCGGTTCGAAATTGTCTTTAACACCTCATGCGGTAGTGGAACCCAATCTGCCGTCATCCCATCTTCCGAATGCACGGCGCGGACGGCGCAGGTGTACGCATAAGTGCGCTGATCGCCCATCACCCCGACCGACATCACCGGCAATAGCACCGCAAACGACTGCCAGATTTTCTGGTACAGACCAGCCTTTTTGATCTCGCCGACCACGATGTCATCGCACTCGCGCAGCAGGTCGGCGCGATCTTTTGTGACTTCACCCAGAATGCGCACTGCGAGCCCGGGTCCCGGGAATGGCTGCCGCTGCAATATTTCTTCCGGCATGCCGAGATCGCGGCCGATGCGCCGGACTTCATCTTTGAACAAGTCTTTGAGCGGCTCGATCAGCTTAAGCTTCATCTTGTCGGGCAGGCCGCCGACGTTGTGGTGTGACTTGATGATCTGCGAAGGCCCTCGCACCGAGCGCGATTCGATCACGTCGGGATAGAGCGTGCCCTGCACCAGCCACTCCACTTCGCCTTCTTCAGCAAGTATGCGCTTGGCTTCGTCGTCGAAAACCTCGATGAACTCGTTGCCAATGATCTTGCGCTTCTTCTCGGGGTCGGTTACTCCCGCCAGTTTTTGCATGAAGCGATCGGTAGCGTCGACGGCGACCAGATGCAATCCGAGATTGTCACGCAGATTCTGTTGCACTTTTTCGAATTCGTTTTTCCGCAACACTCCGTTGTTTACAAAAACGCAGGTTAGACGCGATACGCCGGTGCTGTCGCGCATAGCGCGATCGACAAGGACGGCAGCGACTGACGAATCGACTCCCCCGCTAAGCGCGCAGATAGCTCGTCCGCTGCCGACTTGCTGCTTCACTTGTGCAACCGTAGCGTCGATGAAGTGTTGCGGCGTCCATGATGGCTTGGCTCCGCAAATGTTCACTGCGAAATTTCGTAATATTTCGGTCCCGAGCGGAGTGTGGTGAACTTCCGGATGAAACTGTACCGCCCACATTTTTCTCTCGGCGTTCTCGATCGCGGCAACGGCATTCGGAGTCTTCGCGGTCAGTCGGAATCCGGCGGGCAGCTCCTCCGCTTCGTCGCCGTGTGACATCCAGACGGAGAGCGTCGGCGGTAGTCCCTGGAATAATTGCGATTTGGAATGCGAAATTGAGACTTGCGCATGCCCGTATTCGCGCTTGGACGCCGAACGCACCTTGCCGCCCAGCGCATGGACCATGAATTGCAATCCATAACAGATGCCGAGCACGGGGATGCCAAGATCGAAAATGCTCTTGTTGGCGAGCGGAGCATCGTTGTCGTAAACCGACGACGGCCCGCCGGAGAGAATAATTCCCATTGGAGAATAACTGCGAATCTCCTGTAGGGACGCGTTGTAGGGAAGAACAACAGAGAAGACTTTTTGTTCGCGGATGCGGCGCGCAATAAGCTGCGAATATTGCGCCCCGAAATCGAGGACAACGATTGATTGGGTTTCCACTGATGAGTTTCTCAGACGGGGCGCATCTCGTGCAAGCGGAGTTCAAAAGCGTTTACCACGGGGTACACAGAGGAACACGGGGGGAAACCTAAACCAACCGGGTTCTGGCCTTCCCCTGTGTTCCTCTGTGTACCCCGTGGTAGTCAGCTTTTGTTGCCCTCTACCGCACCACAATATTGACCATTTTTTTAGGCACAACGATCTTCTTTACAACTTGCTTACCCGCGATGGCTGCCTGCACTTTTGCATCAGCGAGAGCCGCCCGTTCCAGGTCGCCATCGCCAGCTTCGCTAGAAACCACAATCAACCCGCGCAACTTGCCGTTGACCTGCACCGGAATCTCAATCTCATCTTCCGCCGCCAGCGCCGCCTCGTACTTCGGCCACGGAGCCTTCAGCAGATTACTCGTCTCGCCTGCCATCTCCCACAATTCGTGCGAAATGTAGGGGGCCATCGGGGCGAGCAATAGAGCGATGTCGCGCTGCAACTCGCCGATCAACGAAGAGGGAATTCGCCCATCGGTAAATGCGGTCTCGGCCCCGTAAATATCGTTGACCAATTCCATGATCGCAGCGATGCAGGTGTTGAAGTGCCAGCGTCCCTGAAAGTCGCTGGTGACGCGTTTGATCGTCTGATGCAGTTTGCGTTGCAGCGCGCGCGCTTCATTCGACAACGGCTCTGCCTGTAGAGACGGGGCTTGCCCCGTCTCCCCGGACGGCGGCACAGATCCTGCGGGAGCCGCGTCGAGCCGCGTCTCTACGGAATACTTCAGATAGAAGCGATACACCCTGCCGAGAAATCGCTGGATCCCTTCAATGCCCGACTCTTGCCAATCCAAATCGCGGTCTGGAGGCGCCGCAAACAAACTGTACATGCGGGTCGCGTCCGCGCCGTAGCGCGCCACCATTTCGTCCGGCGATACGACGTTGCCCAGGTTCTTCGACATCTTGGCGCCGTCTTTGATCACCATGCCTTGAGTGAAAAGGCGTTGCACCGGTTCGTCATTCTTGATCAGCCCCATATCGCGCATGAACTTCGTCCAGAATCGCGAATAGATTAGGTGCAGGATGGCGTGTTCGACGCCGCCGATATATTGGTCGATCGGGAACCAGTAATCGATTTTCGCGCCGTCGAACGGGGCCTTATCGTTCCTCGCGTCAGCGTAGCGGTAGAAATACCACGACGAATCGACGAACGTGTCCATAGTGTCGGTCTCGCGTCGGGCCGGGCCGCCGCACTTCGGGCAAGTGGTATTCAGAAATTCGGGAACACTTGCTAAAGGCGAACCTCCCGCCAGCGTGATCGGAACATTGTCCGGCAAAATAACCGGCAGGTCTTTTTCATTTAACGCAACCAGCCCGTCCTTATCGCAATACACCATCGGGATCGGAGTGCCCCAATAGCGTTGGCGCGAGATGCCCCAGTCTTTCAAGCGGTAGGTAACTGTCGCTTTACCAAAACCCTTTTCTTCGGCGCGCTGCGTCATCTTCTTGATTGCGTCGGCGCAGCTCAGCATGCTGAACTCACCGGAGTTCACGAGCATCCCGTCGATTGGTGTGTATGGCAGCGGTGGGGCGGTCATGGTCTCTTCTTCGTCCATATTCGACGGCAGAATGACCAGACGAATCTCAAGCCCGTACTTTTTTGCGAACTCGTAATCGCGCTCGTCGTGCGCGGGGACGCTCATGATGGCGCCAGTGCCGTAGTCCATCAAAATGTAATTCGCCACCCATACCGGAATTGCCTCGCCATTGAATGGATTCTTCGCGAGGCGTCCGGTGAAGACGCCATGCTTTTCGATGTTGCCGATATCGCCTGTCTCCCGGGCGCGGCGCTGTTGCGCAATCAACTCCTCGACCTGAGCGCGCAATGCGGCATCGCGACCGATCATGTCGCTGATGATCGGATGCTGCGGAGCGAGTTGAATCGAGGTCGCGCCATAGATCGTGTCCACGCGAGTTGTAAAAACAGAAATTGTCGAACCTGCCGCGCCAACTGTTCCTCCGAGATCGAAGTCGACCTGGGTGCCTTCGCTGCGGCCGATCCAGTTCTGCTGCATGGTGCGGACTTTTTCCGGCCAACCTTGCAACTTGTCCAGATCGCGCAAGAGTTCGTCGGCGTATTTCGTGATGCGCAGGAACCACTGCTCGAGTTCGCGCTGCTCGACCGGTTGGTCTTCGTGTCTCCAGCACATGCCGCCGACAACCTGCTCGTTCGCCAGCACGGTCGCGCATTGCGGACACCAATTCACCCGGCTCTTCTTGCGGTAGGCTAACCCCGCCTCATATAACTTCAAAAAGAACCACTGATTCCAGCGATAGTAGTCAGGCAGACATGTCGTAACTTCGCGCGACCAGTCGTAGGCGAAGCCCAGGCGTTTCATCTGCTTCTTCATCGCCGCGATGTTGCCGAGCGTCCATTGCCTCGGCGGAGTGTTGTTCTTGATCGCCGCGTTCTCGGCGGGCAATCCGAAGGAATCCCAGCCCATAGGGTGCAGCACGTTGTATCCGCTCATCCACATGTAGCGAGCCAGAGCGTCGCCAATGGCGTAATTACGGACGTGCCCCATGTGCAGCGCGCCTGAAGGGTAGGGAAGCATCTCCAGCACGTAATACTTCGGCTTGGTGGGATGCGCCTCGGCGGCATAGAGCGAAGAGTTGCTCCGCCAGCGTTCAGACCACTTCTGTTCGACGGCCTGCGCGTTATAGCGCTCGTCGCGGGGAGTACTCACAGTTTTGATTTCCAGATTCACGGATAAGTAAAGATACTCGAGTAAATTATAGGGTAACGAGAGACACGGTCACAATTTAAGCCGCCAGCTTGACGTGGGTTAGGAACGGCAGAATGATCACCGACAAGAGCAGGAACCACAAGCCTACTCGGTTCCAGTCACGATGCCGCGCTCTGCCCGCAATGGCGATCGCGATCAGCAGCGGAATGAGCACTCCGACAAAAGCAAATTCGAATGCGCGGGCATTCACTTGGTGCTGAGTGAAATGCATTGCCCCCAGCCACGCGTGGGCAAATCCGACGAGCATCGCCATCGCTCCGATGACGCGAAGCGGTTTAGAAGGCGGCGGAACTGATTGGGATACTGAGTCCACTAGTGGGACAAGATCATAGCATGCCACCTCGGCGTTGCCATCTAGCCATGCGCTGCGACGCCATGATGGCATGTCGCCACTCTTCAACGCCTTCGTAGTCGCAACATTTTCTCAGATTAGGGAAGATGGAAAATAACGCGAGGATAGATGCGCAGCGCTTGAACGTCGAAGGTTCGTATCAGGGCACGCCTTCGGGCGTGCCAAGAACCGTGTTCCTTTGGAAGGCTTCAGCCGCAGCGTTGCGGCACACGCAGCGGCTAAAGCCTGATTTTCATCTCTGTCTGCGGCATCGCTGAGGCGATGCCCTGATACGAATCGAAGGCATATCCCCGCACCAAAGACCACGGTTTTGGCCCCTCGTTTTACGTGCACCAGACCCCTCGCTTTACCTGCACCGAAAAATCAGCTCTCCCATTCCGCCACTCGCCGCCCTCATTGCCCTCTATCCCACCAACCGCTAAACTTAAACATTCGGGGTGTCCAGTCAATGTTAGTCGTCATGCGAGCGCAGGCCACGGAAGAGCAGGTCCGCGCAGTCTGCCAGAAAATCGAGACTTTAGGCTATCGCCCGCACGCCATGCCAGGCGCGCAACGCACCGCCATCGGCATTACCGGAAATAAGGGAGAGGTCGAGGCCGGTTCGATCGAAGAGATGCCGGGCGTGCAGGAAGTCATCCGCGTCTCGAAGCCGTACAAGCTGGTGAGCCGCGACACCAAGCCGGACAATACAATCGTTCGATTTCCCAATAGCGCCGTCACTGTCGGAGGGCAAGAACTCGCCATCATCGCCGGCCCATGCGGCATTGAGACTCGCGATCAGGCGTTCAAGACGGCAGAGCGGGTTGCGAACGCAGGAGCCGAGTTTTTCCGCGGCGGCGCCTACAAGCCCCGTACTTCTCCGTATTCGTTTCAGGGATTGGGAGAAGAAGGCCTTAAGATCATGGCCGATATTCGAGATCAGTTTGGACTTTTGATCGTAACCGAAGCGGTCGATTACGAGTCGCTAGACCTTGTAGACCAATATGCCGACGTCATTCAGATTGGCGCCCGCAACATGCAGAACTTTTCGTTGCTCAAACGCGCCGGGCGTGCCCAGAAGCCGGTTTTATTGAAGCGTGGAATCTCGGCGACGCTCGAAGAATTTCTCATGGCGGCCGAATACATCATGAGCGAAGGGAATTACAACGTGATCCTGTGCGAACGCGGCGTGCGAACGTTTGCCGACCATACCCGCAATACGCTCGATCTCAGCATTGTTCCCGCCGTGCAGCGTTTGAGCCACCTGCCGATCATCGTGGATCCCAGTCATGGCACCGGCAAGCGTAATAAAGTCACGCCGTTGTCTCGGGCAGCAGTTGCGGTCGGAGCGGATGGGCTGATGGTGGAAGTCCACCATGATCCTGATGCAGCTCTTTCAGACGGCATGCAGTCATTGTTCCCGGACCAGTTCGATGCGCTCATGACGCAGGTTCGGCAGATTGCGGCAGTGCTTGAGCGCGAAGTTCCTCAGCCTGCCAAACGTCGCGCTGAACTGGCCAGCTCTGCTGATTGAGGCACGAATAAGCGCAGCCTTTCTGGTAGTCTCTTCCTTTTCGCGAGCACAGTTCTGACCGAAGTTCCGAACATAATTCACCGAGCACAGTTCCTTGAGAAAAATTCTCCTCATTGCCGTCGTCGTGCCCCTCGTGCTCGCCGCCGGATGGTACTACTTTCAGGAGAGCACGCTTCCGGCGTACGGTCCGCTCTACCGCGAATTCGCTTACATCACCAACGGCAAAAGTAACACCGTCACCGTCATCGACCTCCGCAGCTTTCGCCCGTATCGCACGCTTCAGGTCGGAACCGATCCCACCGGAATTGCGGCCAATCCAAAGCGTAATGAAATTTATGTCGTGAACACCGGCTCATCGAACGTAAGCGTGATCGACGCCGAGCAGAATAGAGTTGTGGGCACGATCGGCGTTTATGGCCATCCTTATTTCATCGACGTAGCGCCGGATGGCCATCGCGCCTACGTTGCCAACTCCGGCTCGGATAGCATCTCCGTGCTTGATCTCGATCGGCGTGCGGTTTCCGGCACTCTGCATGTCGGCGGAAGCCCCGGCCTCGCTCGTGTGTCACCCGACGGATCGACGGTGGTGGTCAGTAATCGAAACAGTAATTCTGTATCGATTATTGATGCCGATCGCCTCTCTGTCCGTGCATCCATCAATATTTGTATTCATCCCGAAGACATCGCAATTTTGCCCGACTCGAGCAAGGCATTCATCTCCTGTTCAGGATCAGGGCAGGTGGCGACGATAGCCCTGAAACACTCGATAGCTAAGGGGGTCGCAAACAAGAACGCCAGCGACAGCCAGAAAGAAAATGAGAGCCAATCCGACAAGCTTCTGGCGCTCCTCGACGTAGGGAAGTCTCCCGTCAGCCTGGCTCTTAAGCCCGATGGCGGAGAAATCGTAGCCTTTAATTTCGAGGCCAGCAGCATCTCCATGATCGAGACGACGCCGAATGAAGTATCGGGCAGTTATCTCGTCGGCAATCAGCCGACACGAGGTCTGATTTCTCGCGACAATTCTCGCCTCTATATTTCAAATTTCGGCTCGAACAATATCGCTGTCTACGACATCGACCTGGGCAAAATCATTGCCTATCTTCCAGTGGGAACGCACCCCGACGGCCTCGCGCTCTCGCAGAACCAGAATTATCTGCTCGTGCTCGACTCCGGGTCGGGCGACGTCGCAATCATCCAGAAACGCGAGCCCGACAAGAAGCTCGAACCTTCCGAATATTCTTTGCTGACGATAATTCCAGTAGGAATGCAGCCAAACCAGGTCGTGGTGAAGTCGTTTCGAGCGAAGCTGCCTGAGGGCCGGTAGGAAAGAAATCTTGCAAACTCGAACAGAAAGTAAGAGAGCCGGACTCGTCGTCCGGCTCTCGTTTTTACGGAACGGGCGAGGCACCCGTCCACGCATCGTCTATTGCTTTAGTTGACTGTCAATTGCACCTGGAAGGTGTGAGACGCGCTCGAACCCGCGGTGCCATTGATCGTCACGATGTAAGTCCCCGCCTGTGTTCCGCCGGTTGTCGTATTGGTGGAACTGGAAGATCCGCACGCCGACTGAACGACGATGGCGCCCGCGATCAGACAAAGAACCGACCCGATCAACAAGCGACGGCGTTTTCTGCCCAGCCCAATCCCGAGAGTCGCCAGGCTCAGCCCTCCGATCGGGAGCCATGTCGCGTAGCGCGCCGAAAAGAAAGAGCCATGGTGATTCAAGCTCCCGGTTGTCACAGGCCTGGCAACGGTCGGAATACTTAATGTCGTCGTCTGCTGGCCACTTCCAGAAACCGTTACGGTAGTCGGATTGAAAGTCGGCGTAGCCGCAGTAACGATCGCAGGCGACGTCGTCTCGCTGGGAGTGATGGTTGCGTTGTATCCCTGAGGGCTCGAAGGAGTGAAAATAACCTGGAACGCAGCGGTGTCGCCTGCGTTGATAGTCAGTGCGCTCGGCGAGGCGCTGATTGTGAAATCGACCACGTTGACGGCTGGCTGAGCGACCGCTCCGCCCGCTGGCAGTCCGTTGGCGCTGACGTTACCGGAGATCGAAATTGTTTTGTTCAAGACCGGTACCGCCGGAGTGAGGTCAACTTCGACAGTCGCGACCGCGCCCACGGCGAGCGTCGGGATGTTGCAGGAAATAGTCGACCCCTGCACCGTTCCGCAACTTCCCGAGCCACTGGTCACCTTGGCGGTGGGAGTTGTTGTAAGTCCGCTGGTTGGCAGTCCAAGCGCGTTAAAGACAATCAAGTTCGCGACATCCGTCGACGTGTTTGTGATGTTAAAGGTGAACGCAACTTGTGTTCCCGCTGCCACCGGGTTGGGTGCAGGACTGGTCGTCGGAATGGAGATGGTAAGAGCGCTCGTCGAGCCGATCCTGCTGACGAAAGCGTCTTGCGGCCCATGCAGCGCCGTTTGAACAGCGGTTGCAGCAGTAATCGGGAAATTGCCCGACGCGGTGGTTCCCGCGATGTAAGTGCTTCCGAAAACATCGACCGCTACGCCAGTGCCCTGGTCTGTTCCGCTGCCGCCAAGAAAAGTCAGAAGGTCGCCCGCGCCCATGCCAGCCAAAGTCGTCGAGATTGACGCTGCGAAGGCATCCTGGCCCCCGGCATTAGTGCTCTGAACTGTGTTGGCAGTCACCGGCAGGGTAGGAGATGTGGTTGATCCAGCGACATGTGCCGCTTGCACCGAGTCGACAACTATGGCATTGCCGACATCGTCACCGCTTCCACCAATGTAGGTGAAGTAATTCAGCGGATAGGTCGAGCCAACAATGTTGCCAACCTTCGCGATATAAGCGTCGGTCGTGCCACCACCGTACGCCGTCTGAAAGCCCCCGACGCAGCTGGTACAAACCCAGTTGGTTGAATTGGTCGAGCCGGTCACGTACGCGTTGCCGGACGTATCGACCGCGACTCCATTGCCGGTATCGTTTCCGCTACCACCCAAATAGGTGGAATACACCAAACTCGCCGTCGACGCCTGATTTGGATTGATCTTGGCCACGAAAGCGTCAGTATTATTCGGATTCGTGAGCGTGCATGCGGTCGTACTCGCTTCGTCAAGACACGACTGTTGCGCGTTCAGCAGCGGGAATCCGGGCTCGTTGTTTGGCCCTGGCCCCTTCGGCATATTGGTAGTCCCGGTAATGTACATGTTCACGGAACTGCCAGCCGGATCAACGGCGATGCCGCCTCCAGTTGCTGTCGTCCCACCCGGAACTCCTCCGCCGAAGTAGGTCGAGTAGAGCATGCTCAACTGCCCGCTTCCCGTAGTGTTGATCTTGCTCGCGAAAATTTGCGGGTTCCCTGATGAATTCGAAACGGTTTGATAACCATTCGGAGTGGCGGGAAATCCGTCGGCGTTGCTCGCTGCATTGCTCGAAGTTGTGTCGCCGGTCACGTATGCGTTCTGATTAGTGTCGACAGCAAGGCCGGTGACAACGTCGGTGCCATTGCCCGCCAGATAAGTTGAATAAGTGAGTCCGTAGATGGAGTTCAGCCCCAAACTCAATTTGCTGACGAACCCGTGGGAGACCGCGGGAAAGCCTGTCAGATTCGTCTGAAACGCATTGGACGTCGTCGGAAAATCCGTCGAAGTAGTCGACCCGGCGAGATAAATATTCGCGCCCGCGTCTACTGCCACTCCGGCGAGAACGTCCGTTCCATTACCGCCAACATATGCTGAATAGACGAGTCCGGAAGTTCCAGCCGCGGGCGTCGGATTAATTTTCGAAATGAAAATATTCTCGGTACCCGTCTTGGCCGAATTGCCGAGGGGAACGACCGGGAAATCGGTCGAGTTGGTCGAGCCCGCCACATATATCGTTCCGGCAGAATCGACCGCCACTTTTACGTTGCTCTCGGTGCCGCTCCCTCCGAGATAGGTCGAATAGCTCAGTGTCGGATCAATCACCAGTTCTTTGCTGTGATCGTAAGCACCGATCTCGAAGCCAATCTTGTTGCCCGCCAATTGACGAAAAGCTCCAGCGATGGCGATTTCTTTCTTCGCTGTACCTTGACGCGAGTACTGATAAACCTTGGGCGCATGGAAACGGACTTCGCCCGTTCCAATAGCAAGTATCAAATCGCCCGCTGGCGTCGAGGTCTGGTCAAGACGAGCCGATGCCCCCTTAAAACTCAAAGCGATCTGATTTGGATCGGCTTGCGGTGCGACGCTGAAGTCATATTCAAGCTGACCCTGGTTGCCGTAGTACAAAAGATCGATGCCGGGATAAACCGCTCGGTATTGGACCCGGGCAAACTGTGGAACATCCCGATGCCAGTTTGCGGGATTCTTGCCGATGAAGTAGTTGCTCTTGCCAGGCAGCGCCTTATCGCCGGAAATGGCGGCGGAAGCGTTGGCTCCATCAAGATGCATGCGGATGACGGCGCTGGAATCGTTGTTCGCAAGTCCGTTCGCAACCGCCGGACGCGTCTGCGCGGAAGTTTTGTGAAGTTGCAAAACAGCTTCGTCACCTGTGAAAAACAATCCGTAACCTGCTCCGTGGGCGAGAAACCTTACCTGAGGCGCGGTCTGGCCCTGATTCGGCTCAAAGAAAAGCGGAAGGGAAAGAGTGCTGGCGCTGATTTTGCGAGCTTTATCGGCTGCCGAATTGGCTGAAGACGACGAGCTTTTTGCAGCCCTCACGCCGGTTGAAAAATAAAGGGCAAGACTGGCGACGCTGACGATGAGAACTGCCAACGATACTACGCGGAACTTGTTTGCCGAACTGTTCCCGCTCGCCACGTTTCTTATTGATTTCGCTGCACGTCTCACCGAACCTCCAACCGACACAGGGTAATTCCGATTCACTAAGCTCCTCCGATTTCCCAATTTCGCGGGGTGAGAACAAGATGGCACACCAACACCGCTGCGGCTCGACGCCGTTCGAAAGCGGCTGCGTACCTGTCACCAGAATACTGGGATTAAACCAACAAGTACTTTTACATCCAACAGATACGCTGTCAAGCTGAGCGGGCGAAACGCGCCGTAAAGGTGAGAAGCATTGCGCCCTCTAAATGGTTGCACGCTGGCAGTGGATATCAGGCTTGTAAAGATATTTGATCGCTACTCTGGCCGACAAAAAACAGAGACCAACCAGAGAACTGCGACTACTTTGCGATCAGGCTCAGTCTCTCTCTGACGAAGTCGACCACCTGCCGGGTCACATAGTTCGGCGGCGTGATCTCAAAGATCGGGCGATCCAGCACCGGCTTGAGTGAAACTCTTTCCCACGAAGCTGGGGAGGCCGACGGTTCGCTCGGATTTCCAGCAGCGTGCAGCAGAACGGCGTCCGCTCGATCGAGAAAAGTCTGCGCCGAAGCCTTGAAGTCGGCGGTCTCCGGATCGAGGACAGTGAGGTAAAGATCAGGCTTTAGAAATCGCATCACGCTATTCGATTCGATAATCACATTCTGAGCGCCCGCCAGAATCTTGCGGACTCTTGGCATAGCTTCCGCAAGTTGCCCCTGTTGCGTACGCACCCACCATGAGTGATCGGCGCCAGCCGCCAGATATCTCGAAGTATCGGAGCCGCCCGCCCGATCTCTCTCCTCCGACACCGCCAAAGAATGATCGGCCGTCACACAATCGCAAGCTTCGCCATTAGCAGAGCAGATGCCGTGCCCATACTGCGTAATCTTGATCGAAGTCCAGTGAAGATCGGGAAGGGCAGAAATGATGCCTGCCACGACGCTCGTTTTACCAACGCTGCGCGAATGTCCGCCAATGACAAGAATGGGCATGCTATGACTATCTGTTAGCGCTTCCCCTGTGTAACCCCGTGTCCCCTGTGGTTAGTGCCTTTTTAACCACAGAGGACACCGCTTTAATCGTAACTTTGCCAGCCAAAAGTTATCAACCCTGCCAGCATCTTGCCCTGCACGAAGAATCTACGAATGGTTTCCATCGCTCGAGTCGAGCACAAAAGCTATCGCCCCTTCTTCGCCGCTCTCGCCAGAAACGCCAATTCTTTAAGGTACTCCCGCACCGGTTTCGCCGGAGTTCCCCAAAACACAACTCCATTCCCGCGCAAAACTTTCTTCGGCAAGATGCCGCACTGCCCGCCGAGCATAGCTCCCGCTTCAATCCTGGCATGGTCGCCAATTCCCACCTGCCCGCCCATGACGACGTTATCTTCAATCGTGACGCTACCGGAAATTCCCGTCTGCGCCGCGATGACTACATTCTCTCCGATCTGTACGTTGTGGCCGATGTGAACGAGATTGTCGATTTTTGCGCCTCGGCGAATCCGCGTCTCGTCGAGGGCTCCCCGATCTATCGTGGTATTGGCTCCAATTTCGACATCGTCTTCAATTACCAGTCGTCCGATTTGCGGAGATTGTTCATAGCGTCCCGTTTCCGAGTCACGAACATAACCGAAGCCGGCACTGCCGAGCGCTGCTCCGGACTGCACTACGACTCGCTCGCCAAGTTTCGTTGACGGGTAGATCGTAACGTTCGCATCGATCCGACAGTCGCTTCCTAAATCAACGTCGTCGCCGATGACCGAATGTGCACCGATCCAGCACCCCTCGCCGATCGAAACACGCTCCCCAATCACCGCCCCAGCCATGATGTTTACGTTCTCTCCGATTTTGGCGGAAGCAGAAACTACAGACGAAAAATGAATTGCGGCACTATCGTTTCTCTCTTGGAAAAGCCTTGCCGCCCGCGCGAATGTGAGCCGTGGCTGCTTGCTGATTAAGACGCTTTTTTGCCCCGAAGAACTGTTGCTGAAAAATTCGCCCGCGAATTCCCCCGCAATGATGGCGGCGGCGGGGGAGTTGAGAGCGGTCTGCAAACGCTCGGCATCTTCTACAAAAACCAGACTCTGTCGACCAGCCGCGTGCAAACTGGAAAGTTCGGTTATTTCGGCGGAGCTGTTTCCGATAAAACGGCAGCCAAGCTTCTCGGCTAGATCAGCCACATTGTGCTTCATGGGCTTCTATTGTCGCTTTCTCAGATGGCGGTGTACAGAGGGGTCAAGCTTCGCGCGCAGGACGGGCGGGTCGCCCGTCCCCACACTTTACCCATCTCACCCTTGATGGGGCGGATCAGCAAACTCAAAAAGGCGCGGATCAGTACATCGACGCCTCACCGGGCGGACGCGTCTTCCAGCGGCGATGGACCCACAGCCACTGATCAGGGTAACGGCGAATAATCTCTTCAATCACGCTCGTAAATTTTGCGGTGTTGGCGACGATGTCGGCTTCGTTGTCTGCAGTTCGCACCAGTTCGACCGATGGCAGAAAATGCAAGATGTACTTCCGCAACTTCGAATCCCATACGGTGAATCCAGGCACGACCGCTGCATCGGTGCGCAGTGCAATCCGCGCGAGGCCGCTGGCCGTGCATGCGGGAATCCCAAAAAAATCTACGAAGACGCCCTGCGGCGGCGTCATATTGGTGTCCATTAAAATGCCGACCGTCTCGCCTTCCCGCATCGCCGACAGCAGGCCGCGCACGAAATCGTCTTTATCCACCGTGCGATTTCCGTGCATGGTGCGGTAGCGCTGCAACAAGGCGTCGACGTGAGGATTATCCAGCGACCGCATGACGATCGATAACGGATGCCCCTGCAAAGAATGTGCGAAAGCGGATAGTTCCCACGCCCCGATGTGCCCGGTTAAAAACAAAACTCCTTTGCCTCGGGCATAAGCGCGTTCGAAGTTTTCGAAGCCCTCATAAATAACTACCTGCGACACATTCTCGCGGGTGTACCGCGGGAAGAGGCAGACTTCAGCAAGTTGCCGTCCGAGAGAAATGAATTCCCCGCGGAGCAAGCGACGCCGCTCTCTGACAGACTTCTGAGGGAAGGCAATCGTCAGGTTGCGAAGGCCAACTTTTCGGAGACGCCCGTGGACCGTGTAGATCGCGAGCCCAAACGCGATGCCAACAGCGCGCGCCAAAGGACGCGGCAGCATGCCCAGAAGCTTCACCCAGGGCCAGACCAGAGCGTATTCGAGGCGTTCACGCACTTAAGAGTTTAGATTTCAGTTAACAGGGACGCGCGTCCAGCCCAAAGCCGGACTTAGAAACGTGGAACCCGCCATTCTGACTAATGAATTTACTTCGCGGCCTGCTGCGCCCACTTGGCCAGCGTGCTCAAAAAAGGATAAGAGCCTTTTGGCGGTTCAACCTCGCCGCGGAGCGAATTTTCAAAGGGCACAATTCTTCCGTAGAACTCGCGTGTGCTGCCGTCGTCCTGCTTGATGACCGCGCCCCCGAGTTCGAGGCCCGCAAACAGTCCTCTCGAACGAGAGTATGTAAGCACCTGGGCCCTCATTTTCCAGTCGGTGTCGGCCGCGGCGTGCCGTCCCACCGGACCGGCTGCTGCGCTGGCGTCGGCGCCGAGTTTAAATTTGCTGGAGAGAAGGTTATCCATGCCACCCTTGTTCATGATCAACATGACCAGGTCGCTGGCCTGACCGCCAATCTGCAAGCCGAAGCTGCCTCCGCCGATCGTAAAGAATGCGGGAGCGCTCCAACCTTGCTTCGTGCGGCAGCTCGCCACACCTTTTCCGTAGCGCCCGCCGACGACGAAACCACCATTGAGCAGCGAAGGTACAACCGCCACACACTCTGCCGATCCTAAAACTTCTTCAGGAATGCGTTGATCCGGAGCGCCCTGAATATCGGCGAGCACCTTACCCGCGGCTTCGAGGCGGCCGGCAGACTTGGTCGCGGGACGGCGAGAAGATGGAAGATCGTCGTCATCCGCCGAAAGAATCGGAGTCAGAAAACAAACGAGCAGCAGCAGAACAAAAGATTGTCGCATCGGGCCTCGCTAGTAGAACCTTAGTTTTTATTGCCTACGATTCTATTCGATGCCGCGAGAGTGTGCGGAAGGGTGAGTGATCAGAGTGAGTCGGGTCCAACCGACGTAAGTTTTCTGCCTTGGGTTTGGGACTGGGAGTTTGTGATCGAGAGACTGGGAAACAAAAAAATGCGGGGCTGATCTCGGCGACCCTAATCTCCGAATCCAGCCCCGTCTCCCAGGTTCTGTGGTAGGTGAAGCGAGTATGCGGCAGCTCCGGAGAACCAACAAGATTACGAGGGTCACTGTACTTTAGTAACCTGCCGGGATTGCTTTTCTACAAAACGCTTGCGACCCGGCGGCATCGCGCGCCTCGCGGTTGCACGTGGATGGGCAGCGGATTATCGTCTGTTCATGGCGACATTCAAGCTGAGTGGCAAGACTTCTTCATCTCTGTCCGTTGTTCGAGTTCTGGCGGCGGCCCTTGCGGCGGCAATGTCATTAAGTCCGGCCGCTAGCGCTCAATCCACCACACCTGCGCCGCGAAGGACCAGCAAACCTTACACCGGCGACCTTACAATTTTCGATTCGCCCGGCAGGGAAGACCGGCTCCAGATCAATCGAGTCATGGATCTTTTGAAGATCGGGCCGGGAAGCGTTGTCGCCGATATCGGTGCCGGCTCGGGATGGTTTACTGTGCGTGCGGCGAAGCGTGCCGGCCCAAGCGGTGTGGTCTATGCTGTCGATATTAATCCCAAAGCAATCGAATACATCGAGAAGCGTGCCGGGAAAGAACACCTTGCAAATATGAAGACCATTCTCGGCAAGAGTGACGACGCAATGCTCCCGGCGGCAACAATACAGGCAGTTCTAATGCTGAAGACCTACCACGAAGTCTCCGATCCGATTGCGTTGCTCACCCATCTTCACGAATCGCTCGCTCCGAACGCGAGAGTGGGAATCATCGATCGCAACGGGAATGGCGAAGATCACGGCATAGCGGAAAAGGTTGTAGTTGATGAGGCGCAGCGGGCGGGTTTCAAAGTCATCGAGCGCTACGACTTCGTAAAGGCGGATGATATGGATTATTTTCTTATCTTGGCAGCCAGGTAGGAAGTGCTTCTGGGTGCATACCGGAAAGTGAATTGGCATCCTGCGCGGCGTGCAGGATGCCAGACTTTCAAGAACTATTTTGCCGTAACCAGCGAATGCGTAATCGCGTGAACCGACAGAGCGATGCGGTTCTGCACGCCGACCTTGCGCATCAACTTCGCGACGTGAGCTTTCACCGTACGTTCTTCAATTCCCAGGGCCGAGCCAATTTCTTTGTTCGAGCGTCCCGCAACCAGCATCTCCAATACTTCTTTCTCGCGGTCGGTAAACGTGATTCGTCCGGCGGGGAAGATGCGTCCCGGCGACGAGCTGACTCGCTCAATAAAAGTCGAAAGCACCCGGCGTGGAGCCCAAACCGAACCCTGATGAACCATGCGCAGAGCCTGAATAAATTCGCCTGCTGAGGCCGCTTCATCGACGTAGCCTTTTGCGCCCGCCGCGATCGCCTTCAGCACGCTCTCTTCATCCATACCCGAACCGGTCACAATGATGCGGAGATCGGGACGGATCGCCTTCATGCTGGCCATGATGTCGTAAAGGTTCTGGCCGCCGCGGTTGCCGAGCAGCACCATGTCGATGCCCTGTAACTGACCCAGGTCTGCCAGCGACGCGGAGACGAGCTCAAGATCGGCTTCGGTGTCGAAAAGTGCTCGAAATCCGACAAAACGTAAAGGATCGCTCTCCACTACTGCGACACGGATCAACGGCTTTCTAGCGACGGCAGCTTTCATTCGAGTTTCCCTGTTAGGATTGCTTGCTATAAAAGCTTGCCTGAAGCAAGCGAGAATTGAAACAATTCGTCACGCGATCAAATTACGGGGGTAACCCCCTGAAGGCTCAAGTCAGCGGAGGCTAAGTGGCAAAAATGTGGATCCGGCAGGTTGGTGCGGCTATTTTGGCTTCGGCGTTCATGGTAGCAAGCCCGGCATGGGGTCAAACTTCAGCCTCCGGCACTGCGTATCAGCCGAAGTTCAAGGGCGATCCCGCCCACTCCGATTCCGAGGCACAGGCGCTCGGCTACATGCGGGTCGTGCTCCGGGCCCAGCGGGAGTACAAGAAACGTCACGAAAAATACGCTACCTCGCTTCCGTCGTTAGCCGGGACAGGCACCTTTACCAAGCGGATGGCAGCGTCCACCGAACGCGGAGACTACACCGTGAGCTTTCACGCCCGGCCCCAACCGGCCCATCACGGAGCCTCAAAGCCCGACAGCAGCAGCAACGGCTTTATCCTGACCATGACGCCCAAACAAATGGACGCGGAACACCGCTCTTTCTATGCCGAAGATGACGGCATAATCCACGGCGACGACCAAAAAGCCGCCGATCAGAATTCTCCAAAAGTAATGTAGCGGGTGGCCCATTCTTGCGCGCTTTTTGCGCAAGGATGGGATACCCCAGAAGTCGGCATCGTACGAATTTCAATACAGCGAGATGAAGTTATTCAAGACCAACAAGCGCCCCGCAGAGTTAGTCACCGCAGGCCAGTTTGAGTTAGAGCGCGATGGCAAAGTAGCAACCCTGCAGTACACCATCGCCGGAAATGTCCTGGCTCTTCTTCACTCCGAAATTCCCGAAGTTATGCGCGGGAGCGGCATCGCATCCACTCTATCGAAGACAGCTCTCGATTGGGCGCGTGAAAACAACATGAAAGTCGACATAGTCTGTCCCTTCGTCGCGGGTTTCTTGCGCACCCATCCTGAATATTCTGACTTGGTGCTGAAGTGATTTTTAAATTCGCAAGTACCTGACTACGAAATCAGGTCGAAACCGGATGGACGCGAGCGTCCGCCCTGCAAGATCAGCGACTCTCCACGCCGTGAAAGTGATCTAAAATCGCTTGCGCTTGCGAGCGGGTCACGACCGCAGACAGCGCAGACACGTCGGCCTGTTTTACGGCTTGCAGGCTTCCGAAGTGTTCAAGCAAACGCCTTGTTGTCGATTCGCCCACACCCGGAATCTCCCGCAACTCGGTAGCCCGATCTCGAATCTGTCGGCGCTTGCGATGGAAGGTCACGGCGAAACGATGAGCCTCATCGCGAATCATCTGCACCAGATGTAATACCGGATTGTGATGGTCGAGCACCACCGGTTCGCTCTCCTGCCCGTAGACATAGATGATCTCTTCTCTTTTCGCGATCGACGCCAGAGGTTGATTGATAATCTGCAGTGCCTCCAGCGCTTGCGCTGCCGCGTGGAGTTGACCAAGGCCACCGTCAATCAGAACCAGACTCGGCATCGGCTTTTTCTCTTCGCAGATCCGCTTGTAGCGCCGAGTGACGACTTCGCGCATACTCGCAAAATCGTCGACACCTTCAACCGTCTTGATGATGAACTTGCGGTAGTCGGACTTCTTCATCTTGCCGTCTTCCCAGACCACCATTGACGCGACCGTTTCGGCTCCCTGAATATGCGAAATATCAAAGCATTCAATACGCTTCGGCAATTCGGGAAGCGCCAGAGCGTCCTGAAACGCCTCTTGAATGGCGCGCGCATTCGGCTTCATCACTCGGAACCGCTGGTCGTAAGACTGTTTGGCGTTTGCGCCCGCGAGCGAAATCAATTCGCGCTTGTCTCCACGCTGCGGGACGGTGATGTAAACGCGAGTCGCCCGTCCGCCTTCGCTCGCGAGTTGATCGCTGAGGGCGTCCTCCAGTTCAGCGCGATCTTCGAAGTCAACCGGGACATAGATATTTCGCGGAACATAGGGCTGCCCCAGGTAAAGCTGCTTTACCAATGCCGAAAAAAACTCTCCCGGATGAAACTGTTCAGTGTGGGGACGGGCGACCCCGCCCGTCCAAGGCGGAACGTAGGAAGGCGCGGCTTGCTCTTGCAACTCGGGCGAACTGTCAGTGGACGTGGAGAGTGAACTCTGCTCGCTTTGACGGGCAAGGTCGCCTGTCTCCACACTTACAACCACATTCGCATCGCCGTTCGCATCCACATCACTCACATGCGCGAACTCGGGCAGTTCTTCCCAGAAGAATTCTCTTCGGTCTAATACCTTCCCGCTGCGCATGTGAAATAAGTTCACCGCCAGCATCTGATTCTCGAAGTGATAGCCAAAAACATCCGCATCGTCGCCCTCGGCGGAGGCGATGCGCTGCTTCTCCTGCAACTGCTCGACCGTGGAGATCAGATCGCGATATCTGGCGGCGCGTTCAAATTCCTGCGCCACGGCCGCTTCCGCCATGCGATCGCGCAGTGAACGCACCAGGTCAGTCTGGCGTCCCTCAAGAAACAACTTCACATCGCGCACCGCCTCGGAATAAATCTCGGGCGTCGTGAGCAACTCTACGCACGGTCCAAGACAGCGCTTGATGTAGTACTGCAGACATGGCCGCGGGTGATAGCGCGTTAGATCGACCTTGCAGGATGGAACGAGAAAGTGGCGGTGAATCAGGTCGACAATGCGATACGCGAGATTGGCAGGGAAGAAGGGCCCGAAGTATGCACTGCCGTCCTTTCGCAAGCGGCGCGTCACATAGACGCGCGGAAAACGCTCGCCCAAAGTCAATTTCACATAGGGATAAGTCTTGTCGTCCCGCAGCAATATGTTGAAACGCGGCTGCTTCTGCTTGATGAGGTGATTCTCAAGCGCCAGCGCCTCTTTATTGTTGGCGACAACGATGTAATCGACGTCGACCGCCTCCCGAACCAGCGTCCCGGTTTTCGCATCTTCCCAGCGTCCTTCATGAAAATATGAGCCCACCCGCGAGCGCAGGTTCTTCGCCTTGCCGACGTAAATGACCTCGCCCTCGGCGTTTTTGTACAAGTAAACGCCCGCGGAGGTGGGCAGGGAACGAATTTTTTGGGGAAGATCCACAGTATTTAGATTCAGTTTAGAGGAAAACACTTCGTCAGAAATGTATTACAATCGACAAATATGAGTGACACTGTGACGGTGCGGCTTACAGAAGAGTTGGCGGAGTGGTTGAAGACAACCGCGCGCAAATCGGGACGGCCAATCAGCCAGTTGATTCGCGATGAATTGGAGCGCGCCAAGCGGGAGAACGGAAATAAGGCCTTCCTTCGTCACGCCGGGGCGATCAGCGGACCGCCCGACCTTTCTTCTCGCAAGGGCTATTCGAAGAAATGAATGCCATCGCCGACACCGGCTTTGTGGTCGCGTTCCTCAACCGCTCCGACAATCATCATGAGTGGGCGCTTGAGATCGCGCGAAGGGTGACCGACCCGCTTTTGACTTGCGAATCCGTCATCAGCGAGGCGGCCTTTCAACTCGGAGCGGCGGACAAGGTTCTCGACCTCGTTCAAGATGGTTTTCTCAAAATTTCCTTTGATCTGAGCAAAAACTTTGAGGAGGTCCATGCGCTCGCGGTGCGCTATCGCGACCGAACGCCGGATCTAGCCGACCTGTGCCTGATTCGCATGAGCGAACTGCACCCTGATTTACCAGTCCTGACGGTCGATGAAAAGGACTTTCGCATCTACAAACGAAATGGCCGCGAAGTGATTCCCATTGTCTGCCCGCCAAAAAACAGGTGACCGTCAGGATTTCGGTTTCATCCACTCGCTCCGCTCAGGATGACACAACAGTTCTCGGTGCAACTGAGGTTAACTTGTCCAACCCTTCACAAACTCCACCAAACTCCGCAGCGCAACTCCCGATGGACCCTTAGCGATCCAGGGTTTCGAATCTTCCATCCACGCTGTCCCCGCGATGTCGAGGTGTATCCACGGTGTGTCTTCCGCAAACTCCTTCAGGAACATAGCAGCGAAAATTGCGCCGCCGTAGCGGCTTCCGGCGTTGACCATGTCGGCAATATTCGACTTGAGAGTCTCTTTGTATTCGTCGTCAAGCGGCAAACGCCACATTTTTTCGCCGGCCAGTTTGTTGGCGGCGGAGAAGCGATCGTACATCTCGTCGGTGCTGGCAAAAATTCCGGCGTTGACGTAGCCAAGCGCGACTACAACTGCTCCCGTGAGAGTGGCGGCGTCGATAAGGTGAGTGCAGCCAAGCTGGCGTGCGTAAGTCAACCCATCCGCCAGGATTAACCGTCCCTCAGCGTCCGTATTTATAATCTCAATCGACTTGCCGGACATCGCGATCTGCACATCTCCCGGCTTTTGCGCTTTACCCGACGGCATGTTCTCTGTCGCCAGAACGATCGCGGTCACTTTCACCTTCGGCTTCAACAAGGCGATCGCCCGCATCACGCCGATCATGGTCGCGGCCCCGGCCATGTCGTACTTCATTTTCTCCATGCCATCAGCCGGTTTGATCGAGATGCCGCCGGTGTCGAACGTCACGCCCTTGCCGACCAAGCCGATGTGAACGTCTTTTGCCGCACCGCTCGGAGCTTCGCCCACGGGTTCGTAGCGCAGCACAATCAGCGTCGGAGGCTCGTCGGATCCTTGGGCCACTCCCCAAAACGCTCCCATCTTCAATTGCCTGATTTTGTCGGCGCCATAGTCTTCACACTTCAGCCCGACTTCTTCAGCCATCTGCTTGGCGCGCTCCGCAAGAATCGTTGGAGTCATGCGGTTGGAGGGCTCGTTGATCAGATCACGGGCAAAATTCTGCGACTCGCCCACGATTTGCGCGGTCTCAAGCGCGGCTTCGAGCGATCGCGAATCGCTCTTCCCACCGCCTTCCACGATAATCGTGATCTCGTCAATCTTCTGGTCCTTGCGGTCGCTCTTGTAGTAATCAGGCTCGAAGTTGCCGACGAAAGCGCCCTCAACAATGGCGGTGACCGCGCTCGAAGAAGGCACGTTCCCTCCACCACCGCCGCCGACGACAAAGGCGAACTTGCGGATGCCCTTACCTTTCAGCGTGCGCACCGCCGTTCCAGCCAATTTACGCAACTCGGAATCAGAAAAATTCTTGGCCTTCCCCCCCCCAAGCAACAGCAGACGTTTTGCCTGAAGCCCCGCGGGGCGATGAATCAGCGTGGTTTCAAACATTCGTCCGGTAACTTCGCCGCTGGAGAGCACCTCCTGAGCCGCCTCAAGCACGGCTCCGTCAGCCACCTCGACCGCCGGCGTCGCTTTTTCTCGAGCGGCAGGTTCCTTCTCCGATCGGCCTTTAGCGCTACTTTTGCCCCTGTCGCCCTTATTTTTATCGCCGGTTTTTTGGGAAGCCTCTTTTTCGGCGCGATCAAGCGCAATCACTACCAGACAATCAGTTTCGATTTGCGAAGGAGAGAAGGAAGAAAGAATTGTTTTCATGATGAATGACTTCAGTATCCATGGAGGAAGGGGCAACGCGCAACTCAGCGAGGGGAAAGCTGGGGCAAGATGTGATTTTCTATTGTTTGATAGAGCGGAATGATCGACCGTTCAAGCTTATTGCTTGTCATGGTGATTAAATTGTACCGCGCATCTTCGCTATTTCTTTTAAGCTTCGATTTTCAATGCCGATGCCTCGAAGGTACGATTCTGTTTGACGTGTTCGCGTCGATTTTCGTGCGAAGGTGGGTCAATCCTATCTTTCTCCCACAACAAAGCGTCGATCAGGTGCAGCCCAGCGTAGAAGTAAGCGGCGACTACCCAATCCAGATAGGGAGTGGTCGCGAGGTCGAAGGACCTGGCAAATCGTAGGTTGTTTTGCGCTCTCGCGAGATGTTCTGCGGCGGTTGGCACTTACATGCTTGTCCGCTGAAAGATCGGAATCGCGGTAGAGAAAATCTCCTCTACTGTTCGGCCCACCGGAACCGCAACGATATGGAAATCAAAAACGATGCTCGGGAATCGCTGGGAGATCTGATCTTCGAATCGATAGACGTTCGCTCTGTCGCCCTCATCCGCCGCGTCGAAAAGGCGAATCCACACTCCAAAAGACTTCTCTCCGGCAATGTAATGGACTGAATCGACGCGAGGTAATCCGGCTAATCCTCGAGCTACTTCCCGAGAGATAAAGTCGTAAGAGCTGATTGACAAGGTTGCCATCGAATCTCCGCCCTCAACAGTCATCCCACTATACTCCGAGCCACTACCGGGGCAAGCAAATGACTAAGGTCACGTGTTTCAACTTCGTATTACCCGGCAGGGGAAACGCGCAACCCGCGAGGAACTTTCGCAACCGTTATTTCGTAAAAGAAAAGATGGAGAATGAACTGGTACTCGAACGTCAAACCGCCAGCAAAACGACGACCTGGCTCGGCCTCGGTATTTCGCTGTTCTCGATGATTGTTATTCGGCAAGCTTTTCGAGCGATTTCGCCCGAACCAGGAGTCGCACTCACCTTGGCCCGCGAGGCGTGCATTTTTGCAAGTGCGGCCACCTTGATCTGGCTGGTGCGTCGTGCCGAAGGCAGGCCGCTGACCTCGATCGGTCTGGGAACTTCTCCAGCCTGGAAGTCGATTGTCTGGGGACTAGTCACCGCGATCGCCTGTCTCGTCCCCGCCGCGGCACTCTCCATGATGACCGGATACGGCCATGGCCCGGGCTCGCAGTCATTCGCAAAACTTCCGCTCTGGCTGGTCACTCTCGTGGTGGTTCGAGCTGGCGTGGTGGAAGAATTATTCTTCCGCGGATATGCGCTCGAACGCCTGACCGAACTCGGCGTCGGACGCTTCGCTGCTTGCGCCATTCCGCTTGCAATCTTCGCGGTAGCGCATTGGACCGGCGGTTGGTCTAACGTTCTGATCGCACTCGTGATCGGGGGGATTTTGACGGCCTTCTACCTTTGGCGGCGTGACCTGGTTTCGAACATGGTCGGACACTTCTTAGTCGATTTCGTTGCCAACGTTTTGCCTGCTCTGTTTGCCTGATCTTTGGACACTCCAGCAGACACCAGCAGACACTCCAAAGGCACTCCGTCAGCAACGGAAGAGATAGCTAGATTAACTACCCCTGCTTGCGTCCCCGCGAGATTGCCTCGCGGGCCTCTTTATCGGCGGTGCGGCGACGTTCGGTCTCCCGCTTGTCCCACTGCTGTTTGCCTTTGGCGAGCGCCAACTCCACTTTAATCTTGCCGTTCTTGAAGTACATGCGGGTAGGGATGAGCGTCAATCCCTTGACCTGCGTCTTTCCCACCAACTTACGAATTTCTTCCTTGTGAATCAGCAGCTTACGTGTCCGCAGCGCTGCGTGATTCGCGTAAGTGCCATGGTCATAAGGGCTGATGTGGCAGTTCAGCAGCCACAGTTCGCCTTCTTTAATCAGTCCGTAGGCGTCTTTAAGGTTAGTCTTCCCGGTGCGGACGGATTTGACCTCGGTTCCGGTCAAAACCACTCCCGCCTCGAATTTTTCGAGCAAGAAGTAGTTGTAACTGGCGTTCCTATTGACTGAGGCATCCTTATCTCCGGAAGCAGTGGGCTGCCGGCGCGGACTTTTCTCCTTGTTGGACTGGGTTTGATGGGTTATTTGCTTGGCCATAACGGTAAGAGGCTAGAAAGAAAGTACCACGAATGCATGAGGGAGTTCTGACCGCACAACGCCATCCTGTCGCCGATTGGACAGGGCCAACGCGAGGTGTGTGCAGATCGCATTTGGAACGTGTACCAATGAGTGTAAACATCGCCCTACCAATCACTTCGGACGGTGTTTCCACGATGCTATAATCCGATTTTCCGGTACTTTTCCCAGAGAAGTTCAGGCCATGGTTGGTCTCGGCCATTGCGCGCGTTTGTCGAAATTTTCAGCCGGAGCCGCCGGAGAGAAAGATTCTGATGAGGATTGCTTGATGAGTATGAGGATAGAGCGGTCGATCCTTCCGGTTCTGATAGCGGTTGTCGCGCTATGTGTGCAATTTCCGGTGCTGGCCAAGAGCGTCGACTCGGCACGGGTGCTGTGGGATAAAGGCGTCGATGCCGAGGCGCGCCAGAATTACGAGCAGGCTTTCGACTATTACAAGCAGGCCTACAACATCAGGCCCAAGGATCTGAAGTATCGCGCTTCCTATGAGCGCTCCAAGTTTTACGCCGCTGCATCGCACGTCCATCGCGGCCAGATTTTGCGCGATAACGGCAAGCTCGACGAAGCGCTGATCGAGTTCCAGAAAGGCCTGGACATCGATCCTTCCTCCTTCATTGCGCAGCAGGAGTTAAAGCGCACCGAACAGATGATCAAAGAGGTCGCCAATCCGGGGCCACAGTCCATGGGGCCGGGCGGCACCCCACTGCGGCGCCGGCTGGAATCGGCGCAGGGGCCGGTCGAACTCGCGGCCATTTCGAATGTGCCTATCACCCTGAAGGTCACGGAGAAGGCAAACGTCATTTACGAGACGGTAGGCAAGCTGGCCGGCATTAACGTTCTTTTCGATCCCGATTACACGCCGCGTCAGGTTCGAATCGAACTCAACGGTGTCACCCTCGAAGATGCTCTTGAAATCATCTCTTTCGAGACCAAGACTTTCTGGCGTCCAGTGACGCCGAATACGATCTTCATCGCGCAAGACAATCCCGCGAAGCGCAAAGAGCTGGAACAAAATGTCATCAAAACTTTCTACTTATCGAATCTCTCCCAGCCCACCGAATTGCAGGATGTAGTGAATGCGATGCGCACCATTCTTGAAGTCAGTCGCATTCAGCAACTGCCATCGCAAGGGGCCATCGTTGTTCGCGGAACTCCGGACCAGATGGCGTTGGCGCAGAAATTAGTCGACGATCTCGACAAGGCCAAGCCTGAGGTACTGGTTGAAGTGGCGGTCATGCAGGTCAGCCGCGACAAAATGCATACGCTCGGAATCAATCCGCCAACCAGCGTATCGGTTCAACTGCAAAACAATATCAACACGACCACTCCGACCACCACGACTACGAACGGAGTGACGACCACCTCTCCAACCTCGTCCTCAAGCAACGGCATCAGCTTGAACCAGATTGCAAATTTGAACGCCACCGATTTTCAGGTGACGATTCCGCAGGCCTCAGCCACCGCGCTCTTGAGTGATACCAACACAAAGATCGTCCAGAACCCGCAAATCCGCGCGCTCGACGGACAAAAAGCAACGCTGAAAATCGGTGACCGCGTCCCGGTTGCAACCGGATCCTTCCAACCCGGTATTGGCGGCGTCGGCATTAACCCACTGGTGAATACACAATTTCAATACCTTGACGTTGGCGTTAACATCGACATCACCCCGCGAGTCCATGCTGGACGCGAAGTTTCCCTAAAAATGTCCCTCGATGTCTCTGCCGTCACCTCCTACGTTAGCATCGGCGGTATTAACCAGCCGGTAATTGGGCAGCGCAAGATCGAACACGAAATTCGCCTGAAAGATGGCGAGGTCAACTTGCTTGGCGGCATCATGGAAGACCAGCAAACACGGGCACTCACCGGAATTCCTGGGCTGGCGCAGATTCCGATTCTCAAATATCTGTTCTCGCAAACCAACGCCGACCATCAGCAGAACGAAATCGTCTTCGTCCTGATTCCGCATATCATTCGCGGGCCTGAAGGTTCGCGCACCGGCTCCGATATGCTCGATGTCGGCACGGCGAACGCGCTTGTGTTGCGGCGTACGAACTCGAAAGCCGGCTCGCCAACCGCTGCCCCAGCGGCAGGCACGTCGCCCGCGCCTCAATCCCCCGCACCCGGCAACCCCGCGCCAAACCCGAATCCAAGTCCGAATCCGACCGCCCAGAATATTCCTCCGGGACAAACCGCTCCCGCGCAAGCCGGAGCCGGAATGTTTATGTTCGATCCCCCAATGGTTACGCAGGCCAAAGGCTCGACCTTCACCGTGAATGTCCTCGTATCTGGTGCCCAGAATATTTATTCCGTTCCGGTGCAGATGAACTACGACCCGAATCAATTGCAGGTGGTCAACGTTTCAAATGGCGGATTTCTCTCGCAGGATGGGCAAGCGGTAGCGCTCGTCCATCGCGATGACCCGACAAGCGGCACGCTGCAGATCACCGCAACGCGGCCTCCGGGAGCTGGCGGAGTGTCTGGCCAGGGCGCGGTTGTGACCATAACGTTTATGGCCAAGACCGCCGGACAATCCGCATTGAGCATCACCCGTGGCGGAGCGCGCGACCCCAGCATGCAGCCGATTTCCATGAGCGGAGCGCAGGCGGCGATCACGATTCAATAGCGCCAACGCCGGGAAGCCAGTTTTCCGCACTCGGCATGCGATCAAAAACCGCAGATCGGACGATAGAGTATTTATGGCATTCGCACCTTCAACCCGTCGCTCGCAGCGCGGCTTCACGCTCATCGAATTGATGGTCGCGACGGCAATCCTCGTCATCCTGGTCGGCGGCGCAGTTCCGATTGCCAAGAACGCCGTCTACCGCGAGCGCGAGCACGAACTGCGATACGACTTATGGATGGTGCGTGACGCCATCGATCGTTATAAAGACGCCGCCGACCGTGGAGCGTTCCAACTCAAAGTCGGCAGTGAAGGGTATCCGCCAGACCTCGACACACTCGTCAAAGGTGTCGATGTTGGTGGCAAAAAACTCAAATTTCTTCGGAAGATCCCAGTCGACCCTCTGACCAAGCAAGAGTGGGGCATGCGTTCCATGCAGGATGACCCCACCTCCGATTCCTGGGGTGGCCAAAATGTATTCGACGTCTTCACCAAATCCGACCAGACCGCTCTGGATGGCACGAAATATAAGGACTGGTAGATGATGTTCCAACCCTCACTCGGCGAGCCAGGCAATGGCAGCCTTCCGAACAGCATTTGTGGCCGTGCCGCGCGTACCGCAAGACTCCGCGGCCGCGGCTTCACCCTGATCGAGATGGTTGTTGTCATCAGCATGATCCTCATCCTTCTGGCGATTGCGCTGCCCATGTACAACCAAAGCATCATCCGGGCGCGGGAAGCGAAGCTGCATCAGAATTTGGCTACCCTGAACAAGCTGATTCAGGAGTATTCGCTGGACAAGAAAAAAGCTCCGCAATCGCTTGAAGATCTGGTGCCCGGATATTTGAAGTCCGTTCCAGAAGACATAACCGGCAAGACCGACACCTGGATTACCGATCCCGAAGATCCCGAAAACGCGTGGGACGCAAACCAGGCGGGAATCGGCGGCGTGCACAGCGGTTCCAACGAAACCTCAAGCGATGGCACTCCCTATTCCAGTTGGACTCACTAGATGTCGCCAATTCGAAGCGCAAAATTTCTCCGCAAGCAAAAAAGCGACAGCCGCGGTTTCACCCTCATCGAAATGATGGCCGTGATCGGGATCATTCTGATCCTGCTCGGAATCGGCATACCGATATACAGCCACACCATGGCACGGGCGCGCGAAGATAATCTGCGGAGCAATCTCGAAACCTTGAACCACGTCATTTACCAGTACACGCAGGACAAGCAAAAGCCGCCGCAATCGCTCGACGATTTGCGTAGTTCCGGCTACATAAAAGAGATCCCCCAGGATATTACCGGCAGCGTCGATACCTGGGAACCCGAGCAGGGTGATGGCACCATCATGACCCTCGACCAGAAAGATACGGGTGGTATCATCGGCGTTCACAGCGGATCCAGCCAGATCGGCAGCGACGGTAAAGCCTACTCGAGCTGGTAAATTTTCCCGCTTGATTCTTAATACCGCTCTCACTCTCCGGAGGTAAATGTGGAGTCACTCAATCGCCTGCAACCGTTCGCCTTGCTCGCGCTGCGGCTTGTGTTAGGCGCGATCATGATTTGCGCATGGATATCCCAAGATAAATGGAGGCCTCCATCACCATATGGATATGGTCGGCTCGCTCGGAATGCCGCCGTGGATGGGCTACCTCTCCGCATGCACCGAGTTCTTTGGTGGGATTGGAATCGTGCTCGGGCTGTTCACCCGCTTCTTCTCGCTCGCGTTCTTTATCGAGATGGCGGTAGCAATCTGGAAAGTGCACTTCAAACACGGACTAACCGGGCAGGGAGGCTTCGAATTTCCTATGGCCCTGATGGCGATCGCCTTTGCCCTGATTTGTTTTGATGGCGGCCCATGGGGAGTTATGTTTGGCAGAAAGGAAGTCAGGCGATCGGGCAACCGATAACCTTCAGCGATAGCGCAAACGTCAACCCCACAGAGAAAAAGATTACCGTTCATTTAAACCAGGCGCGTAGGGCGCTTGACTAGGCGTTGAGCGCCGACAATATCGAGGCGATCTAAGCGTGTTAAACGCAGATCGGTAATACAAGCGAGCTTCTAGAACTCCGCCAACTCTTTCATAGCCCTGAACAAGTCACTCGCCTGTGGCAGGATTGCATCCTCAAGTATCGGTTGATACGCGACAAACGTATCCGTAGCCGCCACCCGCTTCACCGGAGCATCCAGATGATGGAAAAGCTTATCCGCGATGCGGGCTGCGATCTCAGCTCCGTATCCCCAGCTCAGGCAATCTTCATAGGCGATCAACACACGGTTCGTCTTCTTGACTGACGCGGCAATCGAATCCCAATCGAACGGGCTTAGAGTGCGAAGATCAATTAGTTCGACGCTGACTTGATGTTCACGCTCCAATTTTTGCGCCGCCTGCAAAGCGCGCGGAACCACCGCTCCGTAAGTCACGACCGTCAAGTCCGTCCCAGGTTGCACTACCTTTGCCTTGCCGAACGGAACCATATAGTCGGGACCGGGGTAGGCAGCGCGGCCATAGGTCTCGCGGTAAAGTCGCTTGTGCTCGAGGAATAAAACCGGGTCATCGCAGCGAATCGCAGTGCGCAGCAATCCCGCCGCGTCGAGCGCGTTCGATGGGAACACTACGCGCATCCCCGGAGTATGCGTGAAGATACTCTCTCCGCACTGCGAGTGGTAAATAGCTCCGCCGGTAAGGTAGCCACCGATGGCCACGCGCACTACGAGCGGCGACGAGAAGGCGTTGTTGGAGCGCCACCGAATCGTAGGCAGTTCGTCGCGAAGCTGCATCATTGCCGGCCAGATGTAATCGAAAAACTGAATTTCAACCACCGGCTTCATGCCGCGCGTCGCCATACCTGTGGCGCGGCCAATGATATTCGCTTCAGCCAGCGGAGAGTTGAAAACGCGATCGCCGCCAAATTCCATTTGCAGGCCGGAGGTCAGTTTAAAAACTCCACCCTTGCCTTTTACGAGCTTACTGGTGATGTACTCTTCCCGGCTGCAGTCTGCGACGTCCTCGCCAAATATGACAACGCGCTCATCACGACGCATTTCGTCGCGCAAGGTTAGATTGATCAAGTCGGCCATCGTCTTTGGCGCGACTGGTTTTTTGCCCTCAGCCACGACTTCTGGCGCGGCAACCACCGGCTCGGTAGCGAATGCGTCCGATGTTGGGTCAAGATCCGGCGAGTAAACAAAGTTGTAGATCGTCTCCGGCTGCGGAAGGGCGGCGGCGAGCGCGCGATCAGTATCGATCTGCATCTGCTCTTCGATTTCCTTCTCGATCTTGTTGATTCCCTTTTCGTCGAGTATGCCCTCACGCAAGAGAAACATCTGAAGCCGCGGAACCGGATCACGCGTGGCGTCTGCCTGCCGCTCGGCATCGGGGCGGTAGAGTCGCTCGTCATCGGACAACGAGTGGGAGTAAGGCCGAATCACGTGAGCGTGGACGAACGCGGGACCGTGGCCAGCGCGGCAGTATTCCGCGGCGCGCTTGAATGCGGCGTAAGCGACAACCGGATCGGTACCGTCAAACTCTTCAAAATGAAAATTTGGGAAGCCTGACACAACGCGCGAGATGTTTCCGCCCGAAGTCTGCACTTCGACCGGAACCGAAATCGCGTATTCGTTGTCCTGGATGCAGAAAATTACCGGCAAACGCTTGTTGGACGCGGTATTCAACGCCTCCCAGAACTCGCCTTCGCTGGTGGTGCCGTCGCCGAGCGAGACGTAGGTGATCTCATCGCCCTTGAACTGCACGTCTTTAAACTGCCGATAATCCCCCTGAAACTTCTTCGCAGACTCAGGATGCTTCGAGAAATATCGGGCCGCTTCGCTGCATCCGACAGCTTGCAGAATCTGGGTTCCAGTCGCCGACGACTGGGTCACGACATTAAATGCCTTGAAAGCCCAATGCGAAGGCATCTGGCGTCCACCGGACGACGGATCGTCCGCTGCTCCCACCGCTCCCAGCAGCATTTCGTACGGAGTCGCTCCCAAAGCCAGGCACAAAGCTCGATCACGATAATAAGGATAAAACCAGTCGTAGTTCGACTTCAGGGCCAAAGCGGCCGCAACACCCATGGCTTCGTGCCCAGCCCCGGAAATCTGAAAAAATACCTTTTGCTGGCGTTTTAATAGGATTTCGCGGTCATCAACCCGTCGCGAGGTGAACATAACCCGATAGGCATCGATGAGTTGCTGACTGGTCAGGCCCTGATACGTCTTGGCCTTTTTGAGGGCATTGTTTTCGTTAAGCTTGGGATCGACTTTGGTTGTAGCCATACTGCCTTCGGAACCCCCGAGAGTTTGAACCCCGCACTATTGTAACTGGGGTGAGGATTTTGGGAATAGGGTTGGCTAGAAAGTAGGCAGCAGTTTGGGCAAGCAAGTTCGAGCCCAGCTTGGGCAGGCAAGTTCCCCCCGCAAACCGCTTCACCACAAAAAGTGTCATTCTGAGCGGAGCGAAGGACCTGCGCAACTTGCCAGAAGCAAACTGCCGAAGCCGGGCAATCATTTCGCCGAGGTCAACAACGTAAATTTCCGCATCGTTTATTCTGGAAACTCATGGTTCGCTTCTTGCGGCGCTTTGATCCGGAACGCCTTCGCCTTTTGATTTTCGACTTGGACGGTACGCTGATCGACTCGCGCCTTGATCTCATCAAGTCCGTCAATGCGGCGCTGCGTCACATTGGTCGCCCAGAATTAGAAGGCGACGTGATCGCAAGCTATGTCGGAGACGGTGCGCCCGCCCTCATGCAACGAGCGGTAGGCGAAGGGACCCAAGAGAGCGTTCTGAACTCGGCTCTCGAGTTTTTCCTCACGTATTACCGCCAGCATAAACTCGATCACACAACTCTTTACGAAGGAGTCAGCGAAGTTCTCGCCGAATTGTCGCAACCGCCACGCCAGGGCCCTGACCATGGCTTGGCCCAAACAGACCAGCGGGCGATCCGCCGTAAGATGGCTGTGCTCACAAACAAACCCGTCAATCCCTCGCGCGACATTCTTCGCGCATTCGGGCTCTCCAGCCATTTTTTTCGCATCTACGGCGGCAACAGCTTTGCCACCAAGAAGCCCCACCCGATGGGAGTGCAGGCCCTTCTCGATGAGGCCGGAGTGCTGCCCGAAGAAGCCTTGATGATCGGCGACTCCGCGGTGGATGTTATGACCGGACGCAACGCCGGACTGTGGACTTGCGGCGTGAGCTACGGTTTTGCTCCGCACACTTTGTCCGAGATTGCCCCGGACGTGCTGGTCGACGCTCCTCGTGAGATCGGGGAGATCTTTCAATAAGCCATGTCGCAGCGGGTCGTGTAATCAAACGCCGCACCCGCAGCAATATTCCCAAGCGCGCTGCGTCTTGTTAACTTCTGGGAAGTCCTATCTGACTCGATCGGACGAAGCATCCGTTATGACAGAAGCTACAAATACCTGGGGCTTCACCAACGCTGAACTGCGAAAGTTTCGCGGCATGAAGACTCCCTATGGCATTCAGCGGGCTCTCGACGACATGCCCTATCACCTTGCGACGAGCGCGTGGTCGCCGCGGCGAGTCTTGAGAGAAAAGGCATCCCATTGCTACGAAGGTGCGCTTTTTGCCGCAGCGGCGCTGCGCGTGATCGGATACCCACCCCTTATTCTCGACCTCGAAGCCGAGCGAGACACCGATCACGTCATCGCGGTCTATCAAGTCAAAGGTTGTTGGGGAGCGATCGCCAAATCGAATTACACAGGATGCCGCTATCGCGAGCCGGTATATCGCTCTCTGCGTGAGCTTGCGCTAAGCTATTTCGATTCTTACTTCAACCTTCGTGCGGAGAGGACGTTGCGAACCTTTTCGCGGCCGGTAAATATGCGCCGCTTTGATTCGCAGAATTGGATGACGTCAGAAAAGCCGGTGTGGTTCGTCGCGGAATACCTGCTGACAATTTCGCACTATCGGCTCATCAGCTCCGCGCAAGCGAAGCGATTGCATCGCCTCGACCGGCGGTCATTCAGGGCTGGGTGTTTAGAGCGAGCCGAAAAGTGAATTTTCCCTACGTTATCCGTTGAATTTATCTATATGCGTATTGTGGCGATTACAACACTCCTATTCCTTTCGTCGTTGACTTGGGCGCAATCTGCAACTACCACTCCTATCCTCGAGCCAACGCCAGCTATTAATTTGAAGACCGACGCAAACGGCCTGGTGTCGCCCGAACAGATCCGCCAGCTCTTCGAGCGGGCTGAGCAGAACGACCTGCAAAACGAAAAATTGGAGCGCGAGTACACCTACGACGAGCGCGTAGAACGCCACCTACTCGATTCCAGTGGAGCCGTAAAGAAAATCGAAACCTCGACATCCGAAATCATTGCGATCTACGGCGAACAGGTGGCGCGCGTCACCAGCCGCGACAACAAGCCACTGTCGCCCAATGATGCCAAGAAGGAAGACGACAAAATCCAAAAGATCATCGATAAGCGCAAGGGCGAATCCGATGGCGATCGCCGCAAGCGCCTTCAAAAGGCTGAGAAGGATCGCGAAGAAGACCGCAAGTTCGTGCTCGAGGTCGCCGATGCCTTCACCTTTCGTCTCTTAGGTTCAGAGACGGTCGATGGGAAAGAAGCCTGGGTGTTCGAAGGCGATCCGAGGCCCGATTATCACGCAAAGAGTCAAGGCGCCAGGATGCTCAGTAAGTTCAAGGGGCGCATCTGGATCAATAAAGCCGACTTGCAGTGGGTCAAGATCGATATGACTGCCATCGATACTTTGTCGATCGGCTTCGCGTTGGCTCGGATTCACAAGGGCACACACCTGATCATCGATCTGACAAAAGTCAACGATGAGGTATGGCTACCCCAGCGCCTGCAATTTCATTTCGATGCCCGGGTGCGTTGTTCAAGAGTTATGACGATGATGTCGAGCAGACATATAGCAACTACAAGAAATTTCGCGCCGACAGCAAAATAACCGTGGTAGGGGAAACGCACTAATTTAGCAAGAGGGGAAACGTGCGGACAAAATCTGAAGGCTGCCATCCCGAGCGATGCGAGAAATTCCTATTCTTGGGGTTGTTGCGGCGGGAATAGGAATCCCTCGCTTCGCTCGGCAGGGCAGCAGGTTGAAAAAAATTAGCTAGGGCCGCTTTGGAGTTACGTCGCAAGCTTCGCGAACCCGCCTCAGGTCTATGCCCTCGGGAGAAAATTCAGCGATTTGCCTGCCGCTCCGGGTTCTCATTGCGATGTTAAAAATTCGAGCGCGCAGCAATCCGCGAACCGTAGTTTTGTCCATCGACAGGAAGTTGCGTCCACCCGCCCAGTTCCAACCTTTGTAATAGTTCACGTCGTCGAGACGCACCTGCACTTCGAGTTGCGGTTGCCCCCAGAAGCCAGGTCGATTCGGTGGAGGCAGCCTGACGCCCGGATTAAAGTCGGCTACCTTCAACTTGCCCGCCTGGCAGTAGAGAGTCACGCGCGGCCGGTAATTCGGATCCTCGCGAAAATAATTGTTGGATTGCAGTTCGAAGCGCACCTTCTTCGAGCCCGTCATCTCGTCGTCAGACGAAAACTCCAGCCAGTTTCCTCCGGCACTAACGCCGTTATTCTCGCGTTGGTCAGCACCCGCCGACTGGTCCTGATCTCCCTGCTGCCCCTGACGATCTTGCGAATCCGTTCGATCTTGCGAATCCGTTCGATCTTGAGAATAAGGACGGTCTTGAGCAGGCGGCTGATCTTGCGGATACGGTCGATCCTGCGCATGTCCGACCACGGCGAGCGAAAGACAAAGGGCTGCCGTCGATGCGACGATGCGTATATTGCGAAACATACTTGATGGTTTCACCAGTTCCTCCCCTTGCACCCTTTCGATACTATGAAACCCGAAGCCAGGGGAAAAGTTGTATGCGATGTTCCCCTCGGAACCACGTGTAATATGGGGAAGTAACCGAACGCTATTGGTTACCCCGACCGGCCCCGCGAATTCGGGCCCCCACGAAAAGACCGACCCCGGAGCACGCAATGAATCACAACGAAGAATTTTGGCCCGCACTGCCGATGGCGGAGTGGGAATCCACTTTCAAAACTTTACATATGTGGACGCAAATCGTCGGCAAAATACGTCTAGGGCTTGCTCCGAAACAAAATCACTGGTGGAACGTGGCTTTGTACGTGACGACCAACGGCTTCACGACCTCCCCAATTCCGTACCAGGGAAATTCGTTCGCAATTCAATTTGATTTCGTTCACCACAAGCTCGTCTCGAAAACATCGAATCGAGAGCGCTGCATGGATCTTGCGCCCAAGTCTGTGGCCACTTTCTATCGCGAGCTTTTTGCATTGTTAGCCGAAGATGGCATCAAGCCGCAAATCAACTTGAAGCCGCAAGAAATTCCAAATCCAATCCCCTTCGACCAGGACGAAACTAATTCGTCTTACGATCCGGTTTATGCCAATCGCTTGTGGCGAATTCTGGCTTCAACCGAAATTGCGTTCCAGGAATTTCGCGCAGGTTTCATCGGAAAGTCCAGCCCCGTGCATTTCTTCTGGGGAAGTTTCGACCTCTGCTGCACTCGCTTCAATGGAAAGCCGGCTCCGGCCCGAAAAGGCGTCATCACGTCCGAGGCCTACTCGCACGAGTGCATCAGCATTGGTTGGTGGCCCGGTGGTGGGGAAGTCGCGGGCCCAGCGCTGTACGCATACGCCGCACCCGAGCCCGCGGGCCTTGGAGAAGAAACAATACGCCCATCGAGCGCCGCCTATTCAAAACAAATGCATGAATTTTTGCTGATGTACGATGACGTCCGTCGCGACAAGTCGCCGTCCAATGCAATTCTGGAGTTTGCGCAAAGCTCCTACGAAGCGGCCGCCAATCGCGCCGGATGGGATCGCGCGTCCCTGGAGCGAAAAAAGTAGTGGTCTCCAAATATTCCATTTACGAGAATCGCACGAACAGCGACCTGAGATAGCAATGGCAAAGACGAGCGGCGCAAGAAAAAAATTAAACGTAGCCATGATCGGCTCTGGGTTCATGGGCAAGGTGCATTCCAACGCCTTCCGGCAAGTGGGGCATTTTTATGATGTTCCCTACGAACTGCACTTGAAGGCAGTGTGCGGACGCGATCGGGCGAAGCTTGAAGCGTCCGCCACGCAGTGGGGATGGGAAGAAGCAGAAACCGATTGGCGCAAATTGGTCGACCGGAAAGATATCGATGTGATCGACGTCGCCGTTCCGAACGCATTGCACGCGCCCATCGCGATTGCCGCCGCCGAAGCAGGGAAGATCGTCCTGTGCGAGAAACCGCTGGCAACCTCGCTCGAAGAGGCAGAGCGCATGGCGAAAGCTCTGCGGCAAGTGCCGCATCTGGTTTGGTTCAACTATCGCCGCCTTCCCGCCATAGCCTTTGCCAAACAGTTGATCGACGAAGGACGCACCGGCCAGCCCTATCACTATCGAGCTCTCTACTTGAATCAGTCCGGCAACGACCCCACAAAAGCCTCGGGATGGCGCTACCAGCGCAGCGCGTCCGGCACAGGAGCCGCGGGAGATCTGCTGTCTCACGTGATCGACACCGCGCTGTATCTCAATGGCCCGATCATCGAACTGAGCGCCATGACCCACGTCTTCGCCGCTGGACGCGATGTGGATGACGCTGCCATCACCATGGTTCGCTTCAGCAACGGAAGCATCGGCACTCTCGAAGCAACCCGCTACGGCGTTGGAAACGCAAATAGCAATTCATTCGAGCTCAACGGCTCGAAAGGCATGCTCAAGTTCTCGCTCGACGACATGAACCGTCTCAATTTTTACGACGCGACCGAGACCGCGAACTTGCGCGCCACTCGAAACATTCTCGTCACCGGACCAGATCAGCCCTACTGGAAGACCTTCTGGAAGCCCGGGCATACGATCGGATACGAGCATCCATTTATCGCGACCATCGGGGACTTTTTGCAGGCAATGGCGAGCGGAGAAAAATTCCACGTCAATGCCGATGACGCGGTCGAAGTCGAGCGCGTTTTGGAAGCGCTGGCTCGATCAGCCACGTCGCGAGAATGGGTGAAGGTCAACGCAACCGGAGCGGATAAGAATGATCGCGGGGGCACCGCTTAAAGGCGCTGTTAGAGTCGACGGATGGCAGCATCGCTAAAGCCACCCCTGATACGAACCCTCCCGCGCGTGCCGACGGGCTGAAAATCTACTGCATGGCCACCTTGCCCGTAAGTTCAATCTCTGCCGAAGAGCGCGCTACATAGATGTCGAAATCTCCGGGCGCTACCGTCCACTTGTGACTCTTGACGTCGTAAAAAGAAAACGCACGCCGATCAAGGTTGATCTCGACATGCTTGGTCTCGCCCGGTTGCAGGTTTACCTTCTTGAACCCCTTCAATTCTTTCATCGGACGCGGAACCGGCGCATGCTTGTCTCCAACGTAGACCTCTGCAATTTCTTCGCCGGCACGGTTGCCGGTGTTCGTTAAATCGAACGCCACCGCCACGGAATCTGCGGATGCGGCGGTGCTGGTCAGGTTTTTATAGGTAAACGTCGTGTACGAAAGTCCGAAGCCAAAAGGGAAGAGGGGCTTCGTACCCGACTTGTCGTACCCGCGATAACCGACAAACACGCCTTCGCTGTAAGTGACTTTCTTGCTCTTCTCGTAGTTTTTGGGAAAGTAGCTATCGTGAACCGGGTTGTCTTCCCAGCGCTTCTCAATCGAAATCGGCAGCTTCCCCGAAGGATTTGCCTCTCCAAACAAAAGTTGCGCTACCGCAGTCCCGCCTTCCTGTCCCGGATACCAGGCCTCCAGTAACGCCGGCGCATGATCGATCCAGTGCGCCATGTCGACTCCGCCGCCGGAAGTTAAAACTACGACCGTATTCTTGTTGGCCGCAGTAATTTCGTTGATCAATGCATCCTGCCCCGGAGGAAGTTGAAACTCGCGGTCGCCGCTCTCGCCTTCTATGTCGGCCTCGAACCCGACCGCGAGTACGACGGCATCAGAATGCGCGGCCAGGGCTTTTGCTTCGGCACTCACCAGCGAATCCGGACGCAGAATGCCGAGGCTGGAAGTCGCTTTGCCCCATCCGTGCTGCGCGTAGTAGTCAAATTCAACTTGGTGCTTTCCTGCTGCAAGCTTCAGTGGTACCGCGCTGACAAAGGCATACCACTGCTTCCAGTTATCGATGACCAGCTTCTTATCGATATAGAGGCGATAGCCGCCGTTTTCTCCCGGTCCTTGCGCGAATATTAAGTATTCACCTGCGGTTGCAGGTGTGAAGTATCCGGTCCAACGGATCGACGTGTCGCTGTCGGCTCCGCCTTCGTTCTGTGCCGGTTGATAGATGAGATATTTGTCGGTACGGGTAGAAATAGCAGAGCCGTGCATTTCTCCGTTGTTGAATACTTCTCTCTTGAGCCCGCGCGTGCTGCCGCTGGCGTCGACAGAAAAATCCGTTTGCTTGGCCATGTCTTGCAGCGTGGGAATTCCACGCGAGTAATTCACCGTGACGCCGCCGCCGCCGAGATAATTTGCCAAACCTTGCAAGTAGCTCACGGACGTAAAAGGCTTAGCTTCGGCGCTGCCGCCGCCTCCAACCTGAGCGGGATAGGCGTCCGGCCCGATGACCGCGATCGACTTGATCCGGCTCTTATCGAGCGGCAGAATGTTGCCGTCATTTTTGAGCAGAACCATGCCCGAGCGCGCCGCTTTTAGAGCGGCGCGGTTGCCCTCCGAATTGAAAAGCGAGATCGATGTATCGGTCTGGTTGCGATCGAGCCAGCCAAATTGAATCGCTGTGCGCAGAATGCGCCGTACCTTGTCATCGATCGTAGCCTCGCTGACTTCTCCGGACTTTATCTCAGGCAACAAACGAGCGCGGTTGAAATATAGCCCGGAAGGCATTTCCAGATCGAGCCCGCCATTCGCGATACCCACCACATCGTAGGTGGAAGTCCAGTCCGACATCATGATGCCGTTGAAACCCCAATCTTTTTTTGCGATGTCGTTGTTGAGAGCCCCGTTCTGGCTCATGTGCAGGCCGTTGACGAGGTTGTAGGAGTCCATGATCGCGCCCACATGCGCCTCTTTTACCGCCGCTTCGAACACGGGCAGATAGATCTCCCGCATCGTCCGCTCGTCAATGATCGAGTCGGTGTTGTGGCGGTCGAACTCGGAGTTGTTTCCCATGAAGTGCTTGATGGTCGAACTGACCCCCTGGCTCTGCATCCCCTTGATGTAGGCAACCGCGGTGCGCGACGCAAGAAACGGATCCTCGCCAAAGTATTCGAAGTTGCGTCCGTTGAGCGGGGCGCGATAAATGTTCACTCCCGGCCCGAGCATGAAGTGGACGCCGCGTGCGCGTGCGTCTTTGCCAATGTTGGTACCAATTCGTAGAGCCATTTCCGGATCCCATGTAGCGGCCAGCCCGATGCCGCCGAAAACAGTGGAAGGTCCGTAGTTGCGAACTCCGATGGGCCCGTCTGCCATCTTCAATCTAGGCAACCCAATCTTCTTGATGTCGCGGACGTAGAAGTCATCGACTCCTCCAAGCAAATCAATCTTTTCTTCCAGGCTGAGTTGCTTGACCATGGAATCCACGCGGCTCTCGACCGATGACGGCGCTGCCGAAGCTGGCTCGGGTGCCTGTCCAAAAGAAGCGACTGAAAAGAAAATGACGAGAAGCGAATAGATTCGAGCCTGGCATCGCATGGGCGAGCCTCCTGGTAAATTCGTTTTAGAAGTTGCCATCGGCAATATAGCTGAGAAGCGCAAAGCTTGCTAGCTGTGCACGCCAAGTGGCCCTTGGCGCTTGCAGTTCGGATGCATCCAAGCAATGCTTGTTCAAGACAAACAGCAACAAGGAGAATGCCGCGTGCACACCATCCTTTGGCAATTCGAGGTGCGAGAAGATAAGATGACTGAATTTCTGCGCGCCTACGGAAGCGAAGGCAAGTGGGCCCAACTCTTTCGTCAAGCCGAAGGCTATCAAGGCACGGAGTTGCTTCATTCAAAGACCAAGCCAAATAGTTTTATAACCATCGACCGCTGGAAGAGAGCGGAAGACTTCGACAATTTCCAAGAGCAATACGGAGCGAAGTATTCCGCGCTCGATGCAGCGCTCAGCGGATTAACCGTAAGCGAAACCAGGCTCGGCAGCTTCGAGTCAGAAAACGATTAGTTCTCGACTCGGCAGAAGCCCGTACTGATACACTTTTTCAACAGCAAGCCCGGATGGCGAAACTGGCAGACGCACGGGACTTAAAA
>JBBRNA010000028.1:0-59315 GCA_038230575.1 Terriglobales bacterium
GTCCGCGCTGAACCCGTAGCGCCGGCATCCTGCCGGCTGTCCTGAGGGCGTCCTCGCCCTCAGCGCGGCAGAGCATCGGGGGATGGCGGCCCCTCGGACACTCCAGACTCTCAGGCACTATAGACCCTCAGACACGGCGGGCGAGACGCCGGCCGGACAGCCGCCGGGACGGCGGCGCTACGAAGCGCGTGTCAATCTTCCGTCTTTGAGGGTGAAAGTGTCGCCGCGCCAGCGAACGCTGTTTCCCACAAAGCTGGCGATCCAGAAAAAGGGGGAAAGTCGCGTCAGCCAAGTCCGCGCTGAACCCGTAGCGCCGGCATCCTGCCGGCTGTCCTGAGGGCGTCCTCGCCCTCAGCGCGGCAGAGCATCGGGGGAGGCAGCCCCTCGGACACTCCAGACTCTCAGGCACTACAGACCCTCAGCCGCGGCGGGCGAGACGCCCGCCGGACAGCCGCCGGGACGGCGGCGCTACGAAGCGCGTGTCAATCTTCCGTTTTTGAGGGTGAAAGTGTCGCCGCGCCAGCGAATGCTGTTTCCCATAAAGCTGGCGATCCAGAAAAAAGGCGCGAGCAGATCTCGCAGCGGCAAGAGCCAGACGTTCCGAACAAACGATGGATCGCCAAGCACAAGGCTCGCCGCTGCATATCCCGACGCGAGCCGAGCCAAGGCAGTCATGGCGAACAGCAGCCAAGCCCATGCTGCTCCGCGAGAAATCAATGTCGCCGCGAGCGCCCAAGGCAATCCGAAGGTGAGCAGTGTCCCTGTATATCCCCAGCGGCGAACGTCACGGATGGTTCGGGCCCAGCGCAATTGGTGAGAAATAAATTGTCTGAAATTGTAAGGCGGCAAAAATGTCTCGACCACGGCATCGCTGAGCTCGACGCGTTTTCCATTGGCCGCGATCCGTCGTCCGAGTTCGTAGTCATCGGCAAGATAATCGAGCAGGCCTTCGAATCCTCCCGCTGCCTGTAGGTCGCTGCGACGGAATGCGAGCGTCGAGCCCAATCCAAAGCGCAATCTTCGTTCAAGAAGCCTGGCGGTCAGCACTCCTGGAGCAAAGTCAGTGCTGATGCTAAGGGATTCGAGGCGCGACCCGAGAGTCGGGCTGGGCACTCCGAAGTAGAGACACGTCACCAGCCCGAGACTCTGATCGACGAGCGGGACGGCGAGGTCGCGGAGGTAGTCCGCAGGAACTCGAATATCGCTGTCATTCACGACCAGCACGTCGTGCGTCGCCATGGCGAGCATCTGCACCAGATTGCTGACTTTCGTGTTCGTGCCAAGCGATCGCCCGCACACGACCAACTCGATTGCGTGGGACGGATACGTCTCTTGCAGCCTCCGAACGATTTCAATGGCAGGATCGTCAGCGTCGCTCACGCCGAAGACGAGTTGAAATTCAGGATACTTTTGCTCGCAGTGGCTGGAGAAGCATTCCCAGATGTTCGGATCGACTCCCTTTAGCGGCTTAAGGATAGAAATCGGCGGCAGTTTCTGGTCAGGCAGCAAAGACTTTTGCAGCATTTTCTGCCGGGCGCGAAGAAAGCTTGCGATGCCGAGCGCCGAAAGAAGATAAAAGACCAGGCTGCTAAGAGTTCCGAGCGCGGCGACAGCTTCGAATATTTTTGGCAGGGGCAAGGCTGTCATGAAGGTTGCGTTGCGACCGTCGGCTTTCAGATTTAAAACGCGTTGGTCAATTTGTGAATCCGCGGAATCCGTGTGAATCTGCGTGGATGTTGGTATCGAGTATCGGCGCGCTCAGGCTTTTTGTCGCGAGACTCTCGACAACGAATAGTCTAGCAGTCGAGATCGACCATTAAATTTGATGGCAGCCGAGGGGCGGACAGGAGTGTCCGCCCTACACGTTATAATCATCTGGTTGGCAGCCGGACCGGACGGTCGCTCGTTGCTCTTTTCGAAGAGCGGCGGGAGGAAAGTCCGAACTCCGCAGAGCAGTGTGCCGGATAACGTCCGGGAGGGCCGGTTCAAGCCGGTTCGACGGCAAGTGCCACAGAGAACATACCGCCCCGGCCGCAAGGCCGAGGTAAGGGTGAAAAGGTGCGGTAAGAGCGCACCGCCGCGGCAGTAATGCAGCGGGCAGGGCAAACCCCACACGGAGCAAGACCAAATAGGGAGGGATTTTCCAGCCAGCTTTCGGGCCGGCTAGAAAAGCGTGCCGGCTCGGCGCGTCAGAACCTCCGGGTAGGTCGCTTGAGCCAAGCAGTAATGCTTGGCCCAGAGGAATGACCGTCCCGCAGCAGCGATGCCGCGGACAGAATTCGGCTTACAGGTCCGGCTGCCTACAGATTCTGCGAGTCGCAGCAACGGTTCATCCGTCCGAAGTTTCCGATTAATTCCTTCTTGTTTACCGCAGTCCACCGTGCTAGTTTCGTTTCACCAGTTTTGGGGCTGGCCACCCAATGCAAACTGAAAGATTTGTTCCCTGCTGTTTTTGTCATCGACCCACGCTTTTAAAAGCTAGCACTCCCGTACAGTTCCGAGTCGCACACCCCGAGTGTTTTGAAAAGGACTTCCGCGTCCCTCTAAAGCAGAGTCGCTTGCCATCGGTTGCTGTGCGGCGAGCGGCAGCCTGAATCGCAGATTTGCTCCAGATATTTCTTGGTGGGCGGCGCTGTCGTCGCTTGCCAGCGCGAGCGGCTGCACGCTCGCGAGCTAGCTATCTCTCCAACTTGTTTTCGACGTCAGATGTGTCGTGATCTCTCGTGTCGTGATCTATGGGTGCCGCGACGTCGACGGATCGGCAACGACATCGAAAACAGAATGGGGAACTGGCAGAGCTCAAAGCCTATCCCGTGAAAGAGGCGACCGCCTCGTTTTCGTCGTTGAATACGGCAAATAGATTCAGTACCCCGATGAGCCGAAGAGTTTGAATGAAGAACTTAGAGGGATTTACTAATCGAACGTCGCCTCCCCGCTGTTTCGCTGCACTCAGCGATTTCACCAGCACGCCGATGCCGCTCGAATCGATCATTGGAACTTCATCGCAAATAATCACCAGGCGCACATCTCCGGCGTTTAGGGCGTCATCAATCGCTTGCCGAAAAGTATCTACCCCTTGGCCAAGTCGAACCGTCCCGCGCAGTTGGATAATCTGTACGTCCGAGCGCCTGCGTACCGTCATCTCCATCTGTTTCCTCATCTCCGCGCCAGCGTGTTGGCGGCCTCACGAATTGTATCAATTGACAGCCCCTTGCCTGTTTGCTACAGTTTTCGGCTCAGGTTGAGTGAGTTATCTGAGGTCAACCGCTATCCTCCCCGTCCGCTCCTGAACTTGTGCTCGTACGACTTAGTTCTCAAAAAATGCATGAGCCTGAATCGATTGAGGCCTCGGCCCGGGTCCTGAGCGCAATGCTCAGGGAGCACGAATCTGTGCCCCGCGCGATGCTGCTCGCGAAATACGCCGCCGAGTCTGCTTCCGGACGAGCCGCAGTTGTGTACCTGCTGACTTCCGACGATCCGCCCGAATGGAAAGTGCGAGCAACTGCCGGAGAGATTCGTCTCGATGGGCCGACAGTAGCGATCGACTCAGGCCATTTAGGAACTCTGGCACAGCAACCTGAACCACGTTTATTTTCGGGCAAGGATTTGACCCGCGAAGATTACTCTCACCTCCATGCGCGGCGCACCCTGGTTTCCCTGGCCTACGTCCCGATCAGCGTCGATGAGGATCTCGTGGGCGCTCTGGAAGTCGCCTCCTTCGATTCCCCGATCGTCCATGCTGACTTGCAGCTTTTGTCGGAACTGGTTAACTCAGCGGCTCCCGGATTTGTCAGTGCGATCCAGTATGAAGAGGAACGAAACTCTCAGCTTGAATCGATATCCCGCCTGACTCAGCTTTACGACCTGGAGAAGGTCTTCAGCTCCACCCTTGAGATGGAAGAACTCAAGCCGCTTATCACTTCCAAGATCCGCGACGTACTCGAGGCGCAGGCAGTGAATCTATGGTTCGTGAAAGATCAGGACGAACTGTTGCTGATGCACCAGACGGGGTACGATCCCACCGCGGCGGTGAACTCATCGCAGCGCACGGGTGAAGGCTTTATCGCTGACGTTTCCAATTCCGGAGAGCCGCTGCTCCTTAATATCGATGACGACAGTGCCGAACTCCTTAAAAAACGTAATCCATCCGGCGTGGAAGGTGGCCCCTTCTCCGTGGTTGTTTGCCCGTTAATTGCCCGAGAAAAGCTGGTTGGAGTAATTGAATGCATCAATCAAATGGATGGGACGCCTTACGATGAAGATCATCTCTTTCTATTGAATGCGATCTGTGAAACGGCTGCCATCGCCCTGAACAATGCTGGTCTGCTGCAAGCCGAACGAAAAGTCGAGATTCTACAAACTCTGGTGCAGGTGAGTGCTGAAATAACCTCCACGCTTAACCTGGATCGCGTGCTGCAAGCCGTCGTTAATACCCCGAGCGCCGTAATACCGTACGAGCGGGCGTCGATCGCACTTGACGAGCGAGGCAAGCTGCGACTGAAGGCCATTTCGGGCATGGAGCAGATCAACTTCGGCGTCCGTGAAGTGAGCCAACTGGAGGAAGTAATTCCCTTCGTTTCCGACCAGACCACTGCTGCTTTTTTCGCCCAGCATGGAGATCCCGAGCAAGGTGGGGATATCAGCGCGCCTTCCGAGGCGTCGAAGGTCCCGTTCGCAAAGTATTTTCGGGACACCGGAATGCGCGGCCTCTACGCGCTGCCTCTGAGTGATGACGAAGGGCGACTGGGGGTATTGCTTTTCGAGAGTAGAGATCCCGATTTCTTGAGCGAAGCACATCGCGAGATGATTCGAGTTCTCGCCGCGCAGGCGACGGTAGCTGTGCGTAATGCCTCGCTATATAAGGAGGTTCCGTTCATCAGCCTGTTAGGCCCGATGCTGCAAAGAAAACAAAAATTTCTCGCCCTTGAAAAGCGCCGCCGCACTCTTTTGGTACTTGCGGCGGCAGCGGTCGCTGTTTTCCTGGCCGTTTTCCCGATCCCAATGCGCGTGGATGGTCCTTCCACCGTTGCTTCAGCTCGTTCAATCCAGGTTCAGCCGGAAATTGACGGCGTCGTCGGCAAGATTTTTGTTCGCGAAGGGCAGCGCGTAAAACGAGGCGATGCGATCGCAGATCTCGAAGATTGGGACTATCGGGCGGCGTTGGCAGAAGCCCAGTCAAAGTTTGACACTGCATCGATGCAGGCTAATCATGCCCTCTCTACAAATGACGGGGCGCAGGCTGGCGTCGAAAGTGCGCAGGCGCATTTTCGGCGATCGGAAGTAGAGCGCGCGCAGGAGCGTCTGGAACGTACTCACCTTCGTGCTCTGATGGACGGCGCAATTGCCACTCCACATGTGGAGGACCTTGTTGGCCGGCACCTTTCACCCGGGGATACCTTCGCAGAAATTGAGGATAGCTCGCAGGCCCGAGTGGATGTGGCCATCGAAGAGTCCGAAGTCTCCCTGGTGCATGTGGGCGATGCCGTCGCGGTGAAGGTCGAGAGCTTTCCGACGCAGACGTTTCGCGGCCACGTCGCCCTCGTTAGTCCAAAGAGCCAGGCTGATGGCGATAACCGGTTTTTCTACGCTCGCGTTGACGTCCCCAATGCGAATGGGCGTTTGCGGCCGGGCATGCAGGGTCGCGGAAAAGTCTCCGTCGGCTGGCACCCCGTGGGGTACGTACTTTTTCGGAGCTCATTTCTCTGGTTCTATTCAAAACTCTGGTCATGGTTCGGTTGGTGAAAAGATGTTGGACTCGCGTGTGTGGAACTCAGAACGACGCTTAAAAATTCTAGCCATGGTTGTGTTTGCGCCGGGGCTCATCTTTTTGCAGAGTGCGTGTAACGATTCGCAGCCTGCGGAGGCGGCCGCGGCGCATGGTGCCGTTTCCACTCCGCCAGTTCCGGCTTCTACACCCGAGCGCGACCGCTTTTTCCTTGCCTCTGGGCCACTCATTGTCGAACATCAAATCGATGTTGCCGCCCAGCGCGATGGAATTGTCACGGAAGTTCACGCGGAACCTGGACTCGCGGTTCGGCAAGGCCAGCTTCTCGCGACCATGGATAGCAGGCAGCTGAAATCCGACTTCGACGCGGCCCGCGCCCGCACGCGGGGAGCTGCCGCCGATCTCAAAAATTGGGAAGCGGAGGCGAAGGTCCTGGAAGCGGATTTCTCCCGCGCAAAAAAAATGTGGGAAGCTCAGCTCATCACTCAAGAGCAGTACGACCACGCGCGTTACAAGGCAGAATCCGATCAGTGGGATGTGAAGCGGGCGCAGGAAGTGTTAATTAACGCGCAGCAAACCGAGCATTCGCTCGAACTGGAACTCGATAAGACCCGAATCTGCGCTCCATTTCGAGGAATCGTGGCGCGCCGCTATGTGCGATCTGGGCAGCAGGTCAACAAAGGTGACCGCATGTTTTGGGTAACCGAAACCTCGCCGCTACGCGTGAAGTTTACGTTGCCTGAGCACTTTGCCAACAAGATTAGTCGAGGCCAAATACTTGAGGTCAGCCCGACGGAATCTCAGTCTGCGAAGTACAGCGCAAAAGTTATCGCGATCAGCCCTGTAATCGACCCTTCCAGCGGGACCGTCGAGGTACTCGCACAACTCTCCGGGCCAACCAAAGACCTGCGGCCCGGCATGACCACCAATATCCGCGTTCCTGACTTACCATGAATCTTGCCGAGGCTCTTGATGTTCTTCCCGAGTTAACGGCGCCAACCCGGAACACTCGAATCTTTCGAATAGACCCATTGCTGGTGGGACGAGAGCATATCGAGGAGGGAGAACCGGTAATTCTCGCGCATGTACCCGGATCGACGAACCTCTTCCGCTTGACTCCACAGCAATGGGAACTCGCCCACCTGTTTGACGGTCAGAAATCTTATGAAGAAATCGCCGCGCAGTTCGTGAGTCAAACCGCGACCGAGGCGAGCCCCGACGATGTGCGCATGTTCGCCGAAATGATGGAGGACACCAGGTTCTGGTATCAGTCTCCTCAGGAAAAAAACGCCGCGCTGATGGAAAAGCTGCGCGACCAGCGCAAGAAGCAGAAAAAAACAAAAGCCGGCGACATGGCGCATATCGTGGTTGCGAAATGGGACCTTGATGAATGGATAGACACCGCTCACGAAAAACTACGGTTCCTCTTCTCACCCTGGTTCACGATCGCGACACTCGTTCTTTTCTTTTTCACCGCCTGTATTTTCGTGACCCACTGGTCCCAGATCGGTGTGGACACATTGGAGTACTACACATTCACCGATAAGTCAGCCGCGGATCTCGGCGAGTTTTGGATCTTATTTTTCATCATGGCTTTCTTTCATGAGTCAGCCCACGCCATCACCTGTAAGCACTATGGGGGTGGTGTACACGGGACCGGATTTCATCTCATCTATCTAACGCCCGCTTTTTTTGTCGACGTCACCGAGGTCTGGGTATACGCAAATCGCTTTCAGCGTGTGGTCACCTGCATGGTTGGGATTTGGACGGAACTGTTCATATGTTCCGTTGCCACTGTAGTTTGGTGGGGAACTCCCCCAGGCGGCGCCATCCACGATCTCGCTTATAAAGTAATTTTGATCGCAGGAATTGCAGTTGTTCTGATGAATCTTAATCCGCTGGTGAAGCTCGACGGCTACTATGTGATGTCAGAAACACTGGGAATCGATGGCATCAAAGAGCGATCAACGGCGTTGACATTGGGCTGGATACAGAAAAATATCTTTCACCTGCCCGTCGAAGTTCATTATGTACGGCCGCTTCTTCGCTGGTTTTTCGTTCCCTACTCAGTGCTCTCCGGCGTTTACAGCTACCTGCTGCTTTATGCCGCGGCGAGGTTAGTGGGCAACATTTTCAGGCATTTCAGTCCGGAATGGGCGTTCCTGCCGACGACCATTGTGGCCTTTCTGATCTTCAAGTCAAGGATCATCCGCTTGAGAAAATTTATGCGAACTGTGTACGCCGAGAAGCGGGATTTACTATTCCGCCGCCGAACTTTTCTTGCAAGCTTTGCCGTCGCGGCACTCATTTTGCTCGCGATTCCTCTCTTCACCAACACCGTCCGCGCTCGATTTATCCTCGAACCCACGCAGCGCGCCATGATCAGAGCCGAGGTTCCCGGAACGGTCGCCGAAGTCCTGGTCCGCGAGGGGCAGGCGGTGGCTCGAGACACCGCGGTCCTGCGCTTGAGCAACCTTGATTTGGAGTCGCAGCAAGCGTCTGCGCTGGCAGACCTGCAACGCGCACACTCGAACTTTGCCGATGCGCAGACACGCTATTCAGGAGTGGCGGCCACACAGCAGGAAGTCCAGCAGAAAACTGAACGCTCGCGTCTGTTAGACCAGAAGTTGAAGCAACTGGAACTGCGAAGCCCCATCTCAGGAAGCGTTGTGAGCTCGTTGCCGGAACGCTTGTTGGGGTCACGTCTATCACCCGGAGCGATAGCCGTCGAAATCGCGGATCTTTCTTCTCTGCGCGCCCGTCTCTTCGTTTCCGAAGCCGAAATACAAGACGTGCAAAAGGGGCAACGAGTGAGTCTCCGGCCTGATTCATCGTTCGGCACTGTGTCGGGCGTTGTTGGCGACATCGCCATGTCATCGTCAGAAATCGAAGCCGGCCTTCAGGCAAAAACGGAATATAAGGGATTGGCTCCGCCGCATTACTATGCGGTCACTGTCCAACTAGCGAATCCGCGAAATGAGTTAGTTTACGGGATGAGCGGGACTGCGAAGATACGTACGGAGCGGCGAAGTGCCCTAGGCTTGGCTTGGAGAAGTGCTAGCGACTTTGTTCGGAGAAAAATCTGGTGAGCACGGCAGATCAGCCGCAAAAAAGATAGGGCCATGCGATTCTCGATCGCACGGCCCATGCTGATAACTTTGGATTTCCGGCTTAGCGGGTGCTCTTGCTCATCGTCTTGCTCATACTCTTGCTCATCGTCTTGCTGAGGTTCTTGCTCAGGCCTTTGCTCAGGCTCTTGCTGAGACCCTTGCTGACGTTGACTCCGCTCTTCGATGTGACCTTGTTGCCAACGCTGGGATTGGATGGCGACGTGGCGATGATGGCCTTCTTGGTGGCTGCCATATTGTTGATCAGGGACCTTTTTTCGAAGCTCATTGTAATTCCTCCGGATAAAGTTTTAGTCGATTTTGACTGCGGATTGTGTGTTCCGCGCGTCTGCCTTTACCTAAAGCAAGGGAGTTGCCAAACCCCCTCCAAGTGGGGAACTAATAACTTAGCGATAAGAATGAACAAGTTGCGGCGACACGCACCTTGGAACCTTCAAAGCATAAAAGAGACCTTGTACGCTTTTGGTTAAAAATTAACCTCCGCTGGGTTAGTTTTTAACCTTAAAGGCCATATTTTCGGCAAAGATACTTCATCCGCTGCCCATTCACTCCCAGAAGTTCCGCTGCCGCTGCTTTTCTCCCCTCTGTTCGTCGCAAAGCCGCCTGAAGGTAAGCCATTTCGATCCGAGCCATCTCGTCATCGAATGAAATTCCTTCTTCCGGAATCAGCAGTGCTTCGTGTTTCACTGAACTCGAATAAAGAATTCCTTGAGGAAGATGTTTTACGGAAATCACCTGTCCTGGAACCATTAAAACCAGACGCTGCATCAGATTTTCCAGTTCCCGAACGTTCCCCGGCCAACTGTAGTCTTCTAAAACCTCGAGAGCGTCAGTGTCGATCGTTTTAGGCGGCAAGCTGTTCGCGACGCAATAGAAACGCAGGAAGTGATCGACCAGCAGCGCGATGTCGTCTTTGCGCTCGCGCAGTGGGGGCAGGAGGATCGGAATTACATTGATTCTGTAGTAAAGGTCTTCGCGGAATTTTCCCGCGTGAACCGCCTCTTCCAAATCTTCATTGGTCGCCGTGATCAGGCGAAAATCGATCTTGCGCGGCATCTTCCCGCCCAACCGTTGCACCGTATGCTGTTCCAGAACTCGTAACAACTTGCTTTGCATTGCCAAGCCAAGCGTTCCGATCTCATCTAGAAAGACGGTTCCTCCGTCGGCCATTTCAATGTGCCCGGCGCGCGATTCATGCGCACCCGTGAAAGCGCCCTTTTCATGGCCAAACAGTTCGGATTCAATCAAGGCATCGGGCAACGCGGCGCAGTTGACGCTGACAAAAGCTTCATCGCTCCTGCTGCTGTTGGCCACGATCGCACGCGCCACCAGTTCTTTACCGGTCCCACTTTCGCCGCGTATCAAAATTGTGGTCATGCCACGAGCCACGCGCGAAATCGACTCATAGACCAGCCGCATCGCTTCGCTACCGCCAATCATTTCGCCGAAGGAGTAACGGCTTTGCGCTTCTTCCCGAATCTTGCGGCCTTCGATATCCCGATGGCGCTGGTCGAGCGCCATATGCAGGAACTTGTTGACCTCCTCGAAGTCAACCGGCGCCTGAAAACATCGGGCCATCCCGGCCGCGAGAAATTTGCGCCGAACCCCCTTGCTCAGCGACCGGGCAATACCAATCAGCACCAGGTCTTCGTCGTGCTTCCGCAGTTCAATGACAACTTCAAGCGTTGATTCCGGATCAACCTCAACATCGAGGTCAAGAATCATGGCCGCGAGAGAAACTTCATTTTGCAGCGACAATAAGCCGTCGGCCGCGTCAAGCAAGGTGGTGTGAAAATCGGAGGCCAGGTTTTCCTGCGCTGCCTCTTTAATCGACTCGTCGTTCGTAAGGACGACTATCCGAGCTGCCCCGGTGCTTGAGAAATTTTCCATGTCAGAGGGTGATGAATCATAACGCGCCACGGGTCGCGGGGGGTCGATTTTTCACCATTCGCGGAGGGAATAAAGTCGTCCGCGAAATTGGGCCGCCTAAGGGATCATTTATCCGCGGCGACGCCTAGTTCGTCATACAACTCCGACGGGTAATAGAAATGCACGTTCGCGAGCCCCTTTCGGCCGGCTTAAGGAAGAGAACAGTGGAGATTGCAGGAGGGCTACTTCCCGCTTAGTTTGATTTCTACATCCGACGTGTCGTAATCAATGGATGCTGCGACGTCGTCGAAGCGAGGTCGCCGCCATGCGTGGAATGGATGCCAAAAGCCACTTGGCTCTTTCGGGCCAAAAACACCCATATCAAGGACGCCATTATCGTTGACATCTTCGAAGGCACTCAGCGCCCATCGTCCGGCTGAAACGTTGAAATGGAATTTACGTTCGGCCTGCGGCTCAATGCGGATTTGTTGGACCGGCTTATGGAGAAAGCTTTGCGCATCCCACAACGCAACATAAATGGGATGCTTTCCGGAACCACCAGTCACCGTACCCGAAAGGTTGACTGCACCCGAAGCGTCGGCACGCGAAGCCATCCCGGATAGGACGAGATAAAACGCAAGCAATGAAGCGAACAGCCAGCGGCGTATTCCGACTCGTTGTCGCGAAACCATCATCCCGGTTGCAAACCAGCACTCACGAGAACACATCCATTGGCCGCAACAAACACTGCCTAAGCGGCAGGCGGTTATTGCTAGGGCTCAACAACTTGTGTAACTAATCCGCGACTGGTTCTTAGGTCGCAAGAGCCAGTGTAGACCGCGCTGATCGAGTGTGTCTTAGCCGAGAGCGATGACGTGGTAAAGCTCGCACTGTCGTTCGACACTGTCACGGTTCCAATCAGCTTAGACCCGTCATAAAAGTCCACTGGGGCCGGCGAGATTGTTCCTGGGGGGCCGACAGTCGCTGTGAATGTAACAGGCTCGCCGATTTTTGACGGAGACCCTGAAGTGGTCACAACGGTGTTTGTTGACCTAAAACGAATACATTCGGTGATCGAATTTTGGCTCCCTTCATGCGTCAGAAAAATGCCAGCGTATTGCGCGGTAACTACCTCTGGACCGAGCAAATATGATCGGGTATAGGAAGTTGAGTAGGTAGCTTTATTGTCGGTCAGCGGCACCGTGGCCAGGAGGGCAAAGCCATCGCGGGACGAAGAGCCCTCCTGAAATGCGATCGACCCGTTGACTATCTCGCCGGGCCTGCCCGTTACCGTCGCGGTGTAGGTAACGGTTTGTCCGCGATTCGCAGGATTTATGTCGGACACCAATTTCGTAATTGTGGGTGGCGCGGCTGCATTGTTCAAGAACACGTAAATTGCTGGAATATCTGCGACAAACGGTACAACAGTGATCAAATCAGGTCGTCCGTCTCCGTTGATGTCTACCAGCGTCGAAGATCCGTCGGCGGCGAACCCGTAATACGATGGCCCAAATCGGAATGTACCGTCTCCCTTGCCATACAGTGAGTAGAGGGCTCCGACTTCATTTGTGACCATCACGTCAGGTATGCCATCACCATTGATATCGCCAATTATGGGCTTGCCCCTGTAGGAGTCGAATGAGCCGCCTGGCCCATAACTCACAGTTGGCTTAAGAGTTCCGTCGCCGTTGCCTAGCATGATTCCGATGCTGTGGCCCAATGAAATCGGGAGGGCGGTCAGCACTACATCTTGCTTGCCGTCGCCATTCAGATCCGCCACCGAAAGCTGTTCCGGATAGCTTGCTTTCCCATAGGTAACGCCGGGCTTAAACGTCCCATCCCCATTTCCCAGACTGACCGAGACGTGGTTCTCGCCTAAATTTTGAGCATCGACCACCAGGTCGGGGTATCCATCGCCGTTCATGTCTGCTACCGCGAGGGAAACGACTTGCTCGTCCAAAACGACCGACGATGGGCTAAAACTTCCGCCTCCATTGTTTAGCAGTACAGCTACGCCTCCCGAAAACGAATGCGACGTAATGATGTCAGGCTTGCCGTCATTGTTAACGTCTACAACCGCTAACCCGGTCAGTGGTTCTCCCGGCACAACGTAGCTGGTCGCAGGATTAAAAGTGCCGTCCCCTTTGTTCAACAGGACAACGACACCAGTTTGGGCGCAGTCGTCGCAGCTCGAAGCAATTACATCCGGCTTGCCGTCTCCGTTCACGTCGGCGATCACGACATGCGATCCGCCAGAACCCAAATTCCCAGCGCTGTAAGTGGCCGATGGCTGAAAAGTGCCGTCGCCATTACCCAGGAATACCTGCAGCAGCCCTGATCCCAGACTGGCGACAATATCAGGCCTTCCGTCGCCATTCACATCTCCAACCGCAATCCCCTTTGCTCCATTACCGAAGGAGGAAGCCGGGGTAAAAATAAGCGAAGTCGATGGAGTTGAAGATGTGGCAACCGTTCGGCTTTGTTGAGCAAGGGTGAATGGCTGTAGGAACAGCAAAAAAAGAAAAGAGAGGGGAAGCAGGCAGGCGGGGCGCAACAACTTCATATCGTTCCTCGACCGGCGCCGTCAACGCGACCGCCGCCGCTACACACATAAACACGACAACATACCCGTGCTACGATCAAATAGCAAGTGAGTTGTGCGACCCGATCGACGGCTATTCTCGGGTGTTCGCTAGAAAATCCACTTCACAAACAAGCGCGCGTTGAACGGGCGCTGGTGAGCGGGTGAAATCCCGATGTTGCCATTGCCCACTGGATGAAGGAAGTCGAGGTTCGGACTGTTCAGTGCCGCATCCTGGAACTGGTCAACCCGCAACTGAGTTTTCTGGTTCGCGATGTTGAACATATCCGAGCCAAAGTGGATGGCTTGTGTCTCGCCCAGCTTCCACGTGTATTCCGCGTGCAAGTCGCCTTCGCCGGTGGTTGGAGTTCGACCTAGCGCACCGCGACCGCCGAACGGAATCTCGCCGGCATTCTGATACACCGGATGCGCTCGCAGGTCGTTGATCGGCACTCCGGTTACGATGCGAACCGAAGTTCCAAGCGTGAGATTCTTTAGAAATCCGCTGGAAAACGCATAGCTGACAAAATTATTGAAAATGTGCCGGCGATCGGTATTCAGGAAGCCGATCGCGAACTGGTTCCCGAGCAGCCCTAAACTTCCGGTCGTGAAATCGAACAGCGAGCTGATGCCGGGGTCGCTCTGTCCATTATCGTTGCGGAAGGCGCCTTCGTAGTTTCCGGCCAGCGTTGACCAACGATAGTTCGAGCGCAGTTGCCATCCTTTACTGAAAGTCTTGCTGACTTCAACCTCCACCGCTTTGTAAGTTCGCACCGGTTTGGCAAAGCCGTCAGACTGGCCATCGGGAACCGGATTGCCTGCTGTCGCCGGGTTGTTGATGCAAACATCAGCCATGCTTCCATTGAAGGGGTTGGTGTTAGGTCCAAACGTCCCACTCGGACAATTCGTCGTGTTTGCGGTACCCGCGGGAAGGATGGTTTCGTTCGTATTGGTGAAAACATCAAGCGAGGGTGAGGGGTTACCAATCTCGAACTGCTGCGCGATTCCAATTAGCGCCGCCTCCGGCGAAACCCCAGACATATCCTCGACGATTCTTTGCAAGCGCCGCTGCTGGTAGCGAATGCTGGCTACGATGCCGTGATGAAATTCGTGTTCAACGCCGCCAACATACTCCTGCAAGTACGTCATCTTGGTTCCGCGTGCGATCGCTTCGCCCGGCGCCGTAGATAAGGAAAAATATGGCGAGAGGGCATGCGAATCATCGATCGCGGGAGTGATGGTGCCGTCGGGATTAGCTGCCAGTTGACACGGGTTTGAACTGCTGCAAGGCGTCCCAGGATTTGGATTTACGTAGGGCGGTTGCAAGAAAAGGAACGATGCGTCTTGTTCATTTCCCAAAGAGCGAATGGCCGCATCAAGCGGAAGGGCATAGCTCGTGAGAGCAAAATTGCCGTAAATTTTCGTCTTACGATCGCCGAAAGGATCGATGGCTAATCCGAACCGGGGAGACCAATTGTCGGTGAATGTGTAGTGCGCCTGCTTGGTCTGGCCTGACAGCGGATCGGTGTACTTGATGCCTTGAATCTCTTGTTGCTCCCAGCGGTAACCGGCATTGATCGTGATGTGGCGTCCGATCGCCCAAGAGTCCCCGGCGTAAGCCGAGTGATAGCGCCCGTGAGAATCGAATGCTGGCGAACTGAAAAACCCTCTATTCTGAATCAGGACAACTTCCGTGGAACCATTTCCCGGAACGTTGTCAAACACTCCTACTCCTCCGTCAAAACCCCAGTTGACGGCCGGATCGAGTTGGAACGAATCCGCATAGTCTGTGAGGTTGGTCGGGCAGGCAGGATTGCACAGCGTTGAACCCGCCAGGAAACTCGGAGGAATGGGGTAGCCGCCGCCAGTCGCCTGCCGGGTTCCGTAATATCGGTTTCGCTCATAGTGGTAGCCGACGCTGACGGAATGTTGCCCTAGTCCATTGAATACTTTCTGCGTGTCGAAGCTCAGTCCCCAGTTATCGCCCTGCGTATTCTCGTAATAGCCCAAACCCTGGCGGTTGTAGATGCCAGTCAGCGGAGTTCCTAACGATCCAAGAGCAGACGTGCCATCACCAGCGCCGGTGTTATCGGTGACTTGGTAGACTCCGGGCGAATTTGGAGTTTCATTCAGATAGTTGTGTCCCCATGACAGCGAGGCACTTACCAGCCAGGTCGGCGAAAGTGTGCCGTTATAGCGCAGCACCCAGTTGCGGGTCCCGTTCGCTACCTTGCTGAAGCCCGTGGTATTGATCGAGGCCAGTGTGAAATTCGGGCCCGCGCTAGTCTCGCGAGTAGGATCACCAAAGATTGAAGTTTCAATGACGTGCTTATCGGTCAATTTAAAGGTGAGTTTGGCGGCGTAGTCATAACTGATCTGCGGGATCACGGCGTTGCCCAAGACCGGGAAGCCGCTGACGTCGTGCAGTGGCGCGAACTGGTCGTAAAGGCGATTCCATGTGGGATTAAACGAACCGAAGAAGAAAAGCTTGTTCCGCAAGCCCGGGACCGGTCCGCCGAGCTCACCTTCGATATCCCATTCTGCCTGGTGGTAAGCCACGCCTTGCTGGTTCAGTCTTCCAGAGGCATCCGGGTTCAAATGTGCGACTTCGAATTGTTGCGGTCCAAAGTAACCGCTAATTCCGCCATGAAAGTGATCGGTGCCTGACTTCGTGACGATCTGGACCACCCCACCGGTTGACTTTCCGTATTGCGGTTCCAGGCCGCCGGTCTTCACGTCGACTTCTTTCACAAACGACAGGTTGATGCCAGTCGCGAGCGCTCCGTAATTGCGCGAAAACACTCCGATTCCGCCGAAAGCGCCATCGGTGATGTTCACGCCGTCGGCGATATATTGATTTTCCAAACCGCTGCCACCTGCGATCGAGGGATTCGCCGAGCCTGTTCCGCCACCCTCGTTCACGCCCGCCGCAGCGTAGAAAAGGCCAGTCACGTTGCGCGACACTGGGACTTGCGAGTAGAAGGTGTCGTTCAGGTTTGTTTCAAGCTTGGTGGCGGCAACGTCTACGCCTTCGGAGGTTGCTGAAACTTCGACAGTTTCGCTAATTGCGCCGGGCTCCGCGACTAGTGACACGGTCGAGGTCCGGTTGGTGAAAACTTCCACCTGATGTACCTCTACAGCCTTGAACCCCGGCTGTTCGGCTCGGACGGAATAGGATCCGGGCACAAGCAGCTCAAACATGAAGCGGCCCTGATTGTCGCTGGTCACGCTGCGGGTGCCGGTCGGGCCGGTCAGCGTCACCTTGCTTTTAGCCACGACTGCGCCCGTTTTGTCGGAGACGACGCCCCCAAGATTTCCCTTAACGGTAGACTCCTGAGCCACCACAGCAACTGACAGCAGTAGCAGCAACACACCTGGGAAAACCTTACTCATACTGCCTCCGTCCGGACTCGAGGGTCCTCGCTTACAACTGTTTTGCTACCGTTTTATCGGAAAATCCAATGGTCTGGAAGTCCTACCTGTGCAATCGCGAGGCCGAACTATAACAGAACATTTGTCTCATGTTCTCAGCCATATAAGCGAAGTTTTGATTTCGGCAACGTTCAACTTTTCATAGATTTGAAGGAAGCTAAATATGGAATCAGGAAGGGTCTGGCAGAGGTCGAAAAGGTCGAGGGACGCTGCGGGAAGAGCGCTGCGGGAAGAGCGCTGCGGGAAGAGCGTCTAAATAAGAGCGTCCAACTACGACTCAGGATGCTTGGATATCATTTCACGCCGCTTCTGCTCGGTGGCGGCTGCTTTTTGTGCTTCTCCGGCCTTGCGATAGTAGTCGGCCAGAGCCAGCAGCATCGACCCGCTCTCAGCATTAATGTGAATGGCCGATTCCATCACTCCGATCGCCTTCTGCACGTCGCCCGATTTCTCGAAGCTGTCCGCGATCCGGATGATCGTCTGCTCGTCGGTCGACGCCGTCAGTCCGTTGGAACCATAAAGTTCGACTATCTTGGCGAAATCGTGTTGGTCGTAATAAGTCTCGATAAGCTTGTTTCGAATCAGCTCATTGCCTGGATTTCGGGTGCGAGCTGACTGTAACCACTTTGCCGAATCAGCCTTATCGCCCTGGGCGGCATAACACAACGCTCTGCGATAGTCGGCGACGCCATCATCCCCTTGATCGGAAACCACATCCCACGATGGCGCGGCAGCCTGGGTCTGGTTCACCGCAAAATTCAACGTCGCAAATGACTTTGCTCCGTTCTCCGGATCGTGCAGCGTCACTGCCAGGCGGTAGTTCCCCGGTTGGAGTTCCTCGGTTGGAATTTGCTTACCGTTGATGATCGACCCGCCCGCGTCCAATTGATTAAGCGGGACTTCGTCGCGGATTGTTTTGGCGCCACCCGGGTCACCAAGCCGCCCGTAGACGTATTCTGCGTTCAACTTTTTCGCCGATCGCAGGGTAGCAGCCGAAGATGACGACCACACTTGATAAAAAAATCGCAAGGGCTGGCCTTGGACGAGCGTCGTTTCCTGTCCAGCCAGTGGCGTGAACTTTACTCCTGCCCCGCCAAACGGCACAGGTTGGGCGCTTTGCGGAGGGATCATCCTTGCGTCGGAGAATGCGACAAGGCTTGAAGTTTGTAGCGCACTAGCTGCAGGATCAGCAACTACAACCGTTTCATCGCGGTGAAAAGCGATATTTCCGAGCACGTTCAAAAGGCGGAATTCAAGCTTGTACTTCCCTGGCGGGAGCGGCAGAATTCCTTCATAGCCGAACAACTTTCCTTTCAGGGCGTCGAGTTCAGGGTCTGCGATCGCTTCGGAGATTTTCTTCTCGTCCGTAAAAATGATTTTCCCGTTCATGTCTCGCACCGTCGCCGACGCGATTAGGGAGTAGTAATGGCCGCCCTTCGCGGCGTTGCCCACGGTGAAATCTCGCGCCTGTTTAAGCCGAACCAGGTAATGCAAATTGGTATTGCCGGCGCTATCTCGAAGGGCGACGGTGAGCAGGTCTAAAAATTCTTCGTCCATGACAATGCGATGCGTAACCTCTTCGAGCAAACTTCGGCGCATCGCAATTTCGTCTTTGTAGATGGGATTATTCGCGAGATTTTTAATCGTGCCGAGAAGTACGTCAGACTGCAAGCTCACAGATCCAGAGGTGAAATCGACCGGTTCGTCAGGCAGGAGACTCAGGGTTTCGCGAGCAACATCCTTGCCGGCGTCACTCGATAAAATGCTGAGCGCATTTTGCCGCGACGGTCCGGCAACCGCCGTGATGAGTCTTTCCGGCCCATCGCTATACGGACTGTAGAGTCGAAACTCATCCATCAAATCCCGCTGGTAAAAGATGACGTAAAAAAAAGGAGGCAACGCGCGGCTGGTATTTGAAAAGAACCAGATCTCCATCGGCGTGATTTTCTGGAGACCAAGCAATTTCTGTCGTTGGGCCGGCTCCCCTAGCGTGATGTAGATGCGCCCCATATCCGTTCTCCACCCCTCTGTGTGTGAGGAGTGTCCGAAATATTGGCTCGCATACTCTATGCGGCGGTAATGCTCCGCTTTGTACGGATTGTCCGGCGATCCGGGAGTGGGATTGCGTATTTCCCAGAATCGATCAATGAATTTATCTCGTGCATCATCGTTTGCAAGCGAGAGAAAAGCAGTTCGTTCTTCATTGGTGATGATGTAAACCGCGTCTTTGCGCAGCCAATCGCGGAAGCGCGGCGGCAAAGCCTTAACCGGGTCTGCGCCGTGGACGAGGCTTACCAGCGTCAGAAATAAAATTGGGAGAATGACTGTGTACCGCCCACGACAGGGAGGTACGGGGATTAATGAGTGTGGACGCATGAAGGCTGACAGTCGTCATTCTGCTCCTGTTCAAGGGAGGCTGTCCACTTTGATCGCCGCAGCGAGTTTGCCTGGGAGTGGGAGATGAACGCTAGTCAGGCTCGCCTGGAGCACTCCCACCGCGTAAGTCGCGATTCGTTACACTCATTAGGAATAGCCATGAGCAGCCATGAGTAGCGAAGAGCAGCGAAGAACAGTCAAATCATCGTGAGCAAACGACAGCATTCCGAACCTTTACATAAAGGCCGCAATCTCCTGGTCGGGAGGTTGACCATGCATCGCGATGGCTATGGCTTCGTGATCCCCGAGGCAGAGTCTCTCGAAGGAAGTCTCAAAGGGCGTCTGGCGGGCGACGTTTTCGTGCCTCCGCACGCGATCGGATCGTCCATGCACGGCGATCGCGTCCTCGTAGAAGTTTCGAATGTTCGCAACGATGGACGCGCCGACGGACGAATCATCAAATCTCTCGCCCGCGCCCATCCGACGGTTGTTGGCATTTTTCACTACGGGCCTCGCCACAACTACGTCAAGGCAATCGATGGCAAAGTTACACAGGAAATTCTGATCCCGCCGGGAAAGGAACTTCCGCAGACGAACCAGACAGACGAGACACCCGAAGCAGCGCAGAAAAAGAAGAGCCGCGATCGCGTGATTGGCAAGGAGGCCGCAGTCCACGCCGCGTCACAGGATTTGGAAGGTTTAGTTGTCGACGTGGAAATTACCGAATGGCCCAGCGCAACCCAGAGCCCTCGCGGGCGCGTGATCGAGATTCTTGGGGAGGAGAATGATTTCGGCGTCGACGTCGAAGTCATGATCCGCAAGTTTCACTTGCCTCATCGATTTTCTCCAGAGGCGATCGAAGAGGCGCAAGCGATCAACCCCGACATTCCTCCTGCCGCATTACTCCGCCGCCGCGATTATCGCGAACTTCCAATCGTGACCATCGATGGCGAGACGGCCCGCGATTTCGATGACGCGGTTCACGTTCTCCAACTGCAGAACGGCAATTTCGAATTGCAAGTGCACATCGCGGATGTCGCGCAGTATGTAACTCCGGGTTCACCGCTTGACCGGGAGGCTCGATTGCGCGGGACAAGTGTTTATTTTCCTGACCGCTCGGTCCCCATGCTCCCGCTTGAACTCTCGACCGACATCTGCAGCTTGCGGCCCGACGTCGACCGCCTCGTGCTCTCTTGCACCATGGAGATCAGTCATCAGGGCGAGATCGTTGGATACGAAGTGAATGAAGGCGTGATTCGCAGCGCCAACCGCATGACCTACACCGCGGTGAATGCCGTGATTGACGCCGAGTCTGAAGGCCATGCGGATGCCGTCCGCGAGTACGCGGCGCAAGTCGAACATTTTGGACGCATGCGCGACCTGGCGATGATTCTCAATCGCAAGCGCCAGCGTCGAGGATCAATCGACTTTGATCTACCGGAAGCCGTGATCGAGTTCGACGAATATGGATTGATGAAGAGCATCACGCGATCTGAGCGCAATTTCGCTCACCGCCTGATTGAAGAATTCATGCTTTCAGCGAACGAGTGCGTGGCGCACTACCTCGAAAATAAACGCATCGCGTCGCTTTACAGGATTCACGACAAGCCGGATGCCAAGCGTGTTTACGACTTCGAAGTGATTGCCGCAACTTTTGGCTATTCGCTGGGGGTGGGCGCGCTTCCGATTCAGCGAGTGCAGATGAAAGCCGATCGCCGCGCCGCTCGCGGCACTGGCAAGCGCACGCGCGAGATCGAAGTGCCGAAAGAAGTCCACATCACGCCGCGCATGTATCAAAAGTTGGCCGACAAGATTTCCGGCAAACCGGAAGAACGAATTTTAAGCTTTCTCATGCTGCGCTCGCTGAAACAAGCGCGCTATTCGGAAGAAAACCACGGGCACTTTGCGCTCGCCGCCACTACGTATACACACTTCACTTCGCCCATCCGCCGCTACCCCGATCTGATCGTCCATCGCATCCTGAAACAGGTCTTGCGTCAATCGCCGGAACGGCTCGACGGCGAAGTGCCGGTGGGCGTGTCTATTCTCGCAACCACCGCCGGCAACCAGAACGCTCCCGACCGTAGCGCTGGCGTCCCGCCGGCAATCATGCACGCACACTCCAGCTTCGACGCATCTTCTCGCAAGAACGATGGCGCAGGGAATCTGCGGGCTGATGGCCCGCTATCAGGCCGGCAGGATGCCGGCGCTACTCCTTGGTCGAAGCGGCGAGATCGACACGCTCATCAGGAAGCGCTCGAACCGCTCGGCGGGCCAATCTCGGTCAAAGAACTTCACAATATCGCCGATGAATCCAGCCAATCCGAGCGCCGCGCCGATGAAGCCGAGCGTGGACTGATGGAATGGAAAAAAGTTAAATTCATGGAGCGCCGTATCGGAGAAGATTTCGATGGTCTCATCATCAGCGTCACCAAGTACGGCTTTTTTGTGGAGCTCGCCGACCTTTTCGTTGAAGGCTTGGTCCCGCTGAATACTTTGAGCGACGACCGCTACAACTATCACGAAGACACCCGAGAAATCATCGGGCAACACTCACGAAAGACATACGGGTTAGGAGATCGGATACGGGTTTTGGTCGACCGCATCGATCCAGTCGAGAAAAAAATTCAGTTCGCCGTGTTCGAAGAGCAGCAAGCCCGCCGCCCTGAACAGAAAAAGAAAAAAAAGAAGAAAAAGTGAAGCTGAGTTCCGCTAAGCGGGGACGGGATTAGTGTGGGGGCGGGCGACCCCGCCCGTCCGGCCGAGCGAAGCTCGGCCCTCTGAGCCTGAATCGCAGAACACTAGTCGCCGACGCAATTCTTCTCGCCACGCTGATTCGGTATTAATATGGAGTGGAAGCGGAGGCGACATGCCAGACATTCCCGAAGCACAACCGCAACAAGATCCCAACCATGCCGCCGAGCACGTCGCCAGCGCTCACCAAATTTTAAAAGACCTGCAAGACAGGCTCGGCACTCATCCTGAACTCGGCGAGGCGATCACCAAACTGGAGATGGCGCTCAGCACATTAGCCGTGAAGACCGGCGGACTGTTATAGGCAGGTCCAGCCGTCTCAGTCAGTTCCCGCTTTCCATCTTCTTAAACAGATTATTCAGCGACTCCATCCAAGTAGGGTGAGCGAAAATACCCTCGCGGAGAGTTGTGTACGGCAGTTTCCCCATCATTGCAATTTCAATTGCGGACATCATCTCCCCACCCTCGACCGCGAGCATCGCCGCACCCAGAATCTGATTGGTGTCTTTATCAATAGTCACCTTCAGGAATCCGCGTGTCTCGTCAGTCTCGAAGGCGCGCGCGACTGACGTCATCGGCATCTTCGCGATTTGGATGTTTCGCTTCTGATCGCGTGCCTCGCCCTCAGAAAGCCCGACCCGCCCGAGTTGCGGATCGATGTAGACGGTGTAAGGCACGAGGCGGCCGCGAGTGGTCGCGGTTTTCTGGTGGAGTATGTTGTCCCGCAGAATCCGAAAGTCGTCGTATGAAATATGGGTGAACGCCGGTTCTCCATTGATGTCGCCAATCGCGTACACCCCGCTGGAGGTGGTTTCCAGTCGATCGTTCACCTTGATGAACCCACGGTCGTCCGTTTCAACTCCAGCAGCGGAAAGATTGAGTGAATCCGAATTGGGCACGCGGCCGGTCGCGATCAACAGATGCGATCCCATCAATGTCTTCGACCGGCCTTCATGCTCGATTTCGAGTTCGACTCCGGATCCCACCTTGCCGACGCGGACCGCCTTCGCCTTTAGCAGTATTTCGAGACCATCTTCGCGCAGAATTTCGGTGATCGCTTTGGCGACATCGGAGTCCTCCTTGACCAGCAATTGCGCCGCCGACTGGACGATGGTGACGCGACTTCCAAATCGCCGAAATAACTGGCCAAACTCAAGGCCGATGTAGCCGCCTCCAAGAATCAAAAGATGTTCGGGAACCGCGTCCAGTTCCATCAGCGAAGCGTTATCAAGCGTAGGAACGCTTTCGAGGCCCTCCAGCTTGGGACGCGACGGCCTCGTTCCTGCATCGATAAAAATGTGTGTAGCTGTCAGCGATCGCGACTGGCCATCTTTTAAATGCACCGCAACAGTTTTTCGGCCGGTAAACTTCGCTTCGCCGAAAATCAGTTCAAGATTCTCGGTCTTCGCCAGACTTTCTTGCGTGCCATTCCGGAAGCGGTCGACAATACTACGCTTGCGCTCGCGAACTTTATTCAAATCAACAGAGATCTTGCCCGTATGCACGCCGTAGTCCGCCGCTCGACGCGCGAGATAAGCAACCCTGCCGCTGGCCACCATTGTTTTCGTCGGGCTGCACCCTTCATTTATGCATGTGCCGCCGATGTGAGTGCGTTCAATGAGAGCGGTCCGCATGCCAGCCTTCGCGAGCTCGGCCGACAGCGGAGTTCCACCCTGCCCGGAGCCAATGATGATGGCGTCGTAATTCTCAGAATCAGACATAGTTCGACTATAGACAAACTTTAGGGAGAAAGTTGAGAGAGAAAGTTGAGAAAGAAAGTTGAGAGAGAAAGTTGAGAGAGAAAGTTGAGAAAGTTAAGCGACAAAGGCAAGACACAAGCCGAGCATCGAGTGGCGTCCAGGCTCAGCGAGCAGAAAATCGAGCGACAATCAGCAGGCCTAGCCCGATCGCAAGTAGATCTTCGGGAATCGCGACCATCAGGTCGCGCACGTTGAATGTCTTGACGATCCGTTTTCGAGCCTCATAGCCAGCGAACGCTCCAGCGACAGCACCTAGCGCTGCTAATGCCGCGCCTAGCCAAGCCGCACCGCCGCACGCGACGCCCAGACACGCGCCCGAGAGTAGGCCCATGAAAATTCTGGCCGTGAGGGCCGGACCCGAGGTGCGCGCAGGCGTTCCCGGCAGCGTGTCCACGACATATTCACCCAGCGCCGCCAAGGTAAACAACACCGCGACGATGATCGAGCCCATGAATTTCATGTGAGTGCCAGAAAGGTCGATCCAACCGAGGTGTGTCGCCCACGCGACAACCGCGGGCGCAGTCATGGTCCGCAGCCCGGCCACGATTCCGATTCCCAGGGTAAGAAATACTGCAAGACCTGAACTAACCACAAAAACAGCTTGACCTGAACTCATAGTGATCTCTCAATCAACAGGAATTTACGAAGAGGACTTGCGCTGTGCTCTGGCCCCGGCGTTGGCGCTGACTTTCGAAGCGAGCCCCGCTAACCGCATCTGCTAAAATTCTTTTTCACTCACTCTTGGCGCCTGCCTAGGAAGTCCCGCCCACATGTCAACCAGCGACAATTCAGTTTCAAACCCCACTACCCGCACAAAAGTTGTGCGCGAACCTCAGCGCGCAGTATACGACCGTGACGCGGCCAACGCGATTCTGGATGAAGCTTTTCTCTGCCATGTTGGCTTTGCCGTGGAAGGACAGCCCTACGTGATTCCCACTTCATTCGGCCGCGATGGCGATGTGCTCTACATCCACGGGTCGGCCGCCAGCCGGATGCTGCGCAATCTCGACAAGGGCATTTCGGTGTGCATCACGGTCACATTGCTCGACGGATTGGTTTTGGCTCGCTCCATCTTTAATCATTCGATGAATTACCGCTCGGTAGTTGTTCTCGGCACGGCAACGTTGGTTAGTGAACCTGCGGAGAAGCTGACTGCCCTGCGCTCGCTGAGCGAGCACATTATTCCTGGAAGATGGGACGATTCACGCCAGCCAAACGAAAAGGAATTGAAAGCAACATCGGTATTGCGGCTTCCGATCAATGAGTTTTCAGCAAAAGTTCGCGTCGGCCCCGCAATCGATGATGACGAGGATTACTCTTTTCCCACATGGGCGGGCGTAATTCCCCTGGACACGCATGTGGGCGAGGCGATTCGCGACGAGCGTTGCGATCGCGAGTATCCATCCTATTTGAAGTCCTACTCACGCCCGAAGAAGTAATAAACAAGTGTGGGCGGATTGTCTCGTCCGCCCGCTTTTTCCTCGCATCTCGGTGTCTGAGGCGAAACGGGGCAAGTCCGAGCAAGATCAAAATCAAGATCAAGAGCGAGCGGACGAGAGCGTCCGCCCAACACGGGCAAAACTACGTCAACAGCAGTAACTTGCCGGTGGTCTTGCGGCCTTCGAGATCGCGGTGGGCCTGTTGCGCGTCGGCCAGCGGATACGTATGCGCGACTCGCAGCTTAATCTTTCCGTCGCGAAGCATGCCCAGAACGGCATCGGCTCGGGCTTGCAATGCCTGCGAAGTGATCACGTAGCTATTCAGGGACGGCCGGGTTAGGAAGAGCGATCCTTTTTGTGTCAGCACCAGCGGGTCAATTGGAGCCACCGCGCCGCTCGAGCCTCCAAACAGCGCCATCATGCCGAGCGGGCGCAGCACATTCAGGCCTTTGTCAAACGTAGTCTTGCCGACGGAGTCGTACACGACATGCACACCTTTGCCATCGGTCAGTCGCTTCGTCTCTGCCTCGAAATCGGATTGCGTGTAAAAAATGATCTCGTCGGCTCCGGCTTCGCGCGCCAGCTTGGCTTTTTCTTCGGTCGAAACCGTCGCTATCACGCGAGCTCCGATGTTGTGCGCCATCTGCACCAGCAACAATCCGACCCCGCCAGCCGCCGCGTGAATCAACGCCGTGTCACCTTTTTTGAGCGGATAAGTATCGTGCGTCAGATAGTGCGCGGTCATTCCCTGCAACACCACCGCCGCGGCATCGCGCTCGCTTACACCGGCGGGAATTTTAATGAGACGATCAGCCGGCACTAACGCATATTCGGCGTAGCTGCCAATCACTCCGGCGTACGCGACGGGATCGCCGACAGAAAATCTTACTGCATCTTTTTTTGTCTCTCTGTCCGAACCGGCGTCGGGGCCAACTGCCACCACCGTACCTGCTCCTTCTTGCCCAATGATGAGCGGCAGCGGAGCTTTGTATCTCCCTTCGCGGTTGTAGACGTCGATAAAGTTGACGCCAGCTGCTTTAATCTGGACTACGACTTCGCCGGATTTCGGTTGCGGAACTGGCACTTCCACCAGTTCCATGACCTCGGGACCGCCCGTTCGCTGTATCTGAATAGCTTTCATATTCGCTTCGATGATGAACCCTCGATGCCCGACTCGTCCACTCGCGATTTCTCGAGTTCTCCAACTTTCCGAAAGGCTCCGCCGTCCCGGCGGGATTCGGGCCGGCGAGGACGCCGGCGCTGCGGTAACATGGCTCGGCCTGTGTCGAAGGTAACGTCCAATGTCTTGTACCGACTAGCGTTGACCCAACGATTTTTGCGATAGTAACATCTCACCAGTAGAAGCTGACATGGCAGAAGGGACGCCGATTTCGCGTCCAGAGTGGTCGCAGCAAAGTGGTTGCGGCAACGTTGAGAATATGAGGGTTTCTTTCCACCCGTATTTGACGATCATTCTCTCCGCTCCACTGGCGGCGGCTTTGCTTGCGACCTCCGGTTGTAGCGGTTCCCCGAAGGCAGCAAGCGCTAAGCCTCCAGCGCGCGCCCAGGCCCCAGCCATAGCAGCCTCGAAACCCGCTCCCCAAAACGCACCGAGCGCACCAAAGGTGACCGCGCAGAATTCGCAACCGGCCAGTCCGTCCGCGGTCGCGCCGGCTTCACCCGCAGCGCAGGTGATCGCGCCACCTCAGCCGGCAACCGATCCTGTCTCGGAGTTAATTGCCGCTGCGGAGAAGAAACGCCAGTCGGGCGAGGAAAATTACCGTGCCGGCAATCTCGACGCCGCGAAACAAGATTACGACGCAGCCTTCAACCAGCTCATGCAGAGCGGATTCGACATTCATGCGGATGAGCGCCTGCAGCAGGAACTCGATCGCGTCCTCGAAGGCGTGAACGGAGTCAAACTCGCGACCTTGCCGCAAGGCGACGGCACCGAAGCCGAACAAAAATCAGAACCGGCCCCGATCGACGAGGCGAACGAATTGAATCCAACCGCCGACGCGAATGTGAAAGCGAAGGCCGAAGCCGAGCTCAAGATCACCCACTCCGATCTGCCGCTTGTGATGACCGATCAGGTTGCTGGCTTCATCAATCATTTCTCTGGACGCGGACGCGGCACTCTGCAGCAAGGCCTCGCCCGCTCCGGACGCTACGAAGACATGATTCGCCGGGTGCTTCGCGAGCAGGGTGTTCCGGAAGAACTCATTTATCTGGCGCAAGCGGAATCGGGCTTTCATCCTCTGGCGGTTTCGCGCGTAGGCGCCCGCGGTATGTGGCAGTTCATGGGTAGCCGCGCCAAGGGCTATGGACTTGAGCGCAGCTGGTGGGTCGACGACCGCCAGGATCCCGAGAAGGCGACTCGAGCCGCAGCGCACCATCTAAAAGATCTCTACAACCAGTTTGGAGACTGGTATCTGGCGATGGCCGCCTACAACTCAGGCCCGGGAACGGTACAGTCAGCCGTCAAGCGCACCGGATATGCGGACTTCTGGGAGCTCTACAACCGCAACGTGCTTCCAAAAGAGACTCGCAATTACGTTCCCATCATCGTGGCCGTCACCATCATGGCGAAGAATCCTGCGCAGTACGGATTGGATTCTGTGGTGAAAGAAAAACCGATGGTTTACGACACGGTAAAGATCAGCTATCCCGTCGATCTGCGTTTAGTTGCCGAATGCGTGGACGTATCCGCCAGCGATCTGCTCGATCTCAATCCAAGCCTGTTGCGGCTGACGACTCCGAAGAATCATTCCTTCGATCTGCACCTGCCCGTCGGCACCGCTGAGAAATTTGAAACTGCGATCGCCTCCATTCCCGCCGATAAGCGAGTCTGGTGGCGGTACCACCGCGTGCAGGGAACCGAAACACTGGCCTCGATTGCGCGCACCTATCACACAAATTCGAAATCCATTGCCGAAGCGAACGATCTTGGCGACGAGACAACCAACGGCATCCTTCCACCGGATACGCGCCTGATCATCCCCGTAGCGGCGAGCAAAGAGAGCGACACTTCGACCTACGCTCACGCCACCACGCATTACAAGATTCGGCACGGCGACACGGTCGAATCGATCGCAGAAAATTTCGGCGTTTCGGTAAAAATGCTGCGTGTCTGGAACCGGCTGAAAGGCGACAACCTGGCTGGACGCCGCGTTCTTTATCTTCATCTCCCCGTTACCGCGACCAGAGTGGATACCCAAGTCGCAAGCGATCGCCCGAGCAAATCGTCGCGGAAAGCCCGCAACGCGAATCGCTCAGCCGCCAAGCAAGAAGCAAGCGCACGAACCGCCGCCAGCGCCGTTCTGCACCACAAAGTGAAAGCGGGCGAAACGCTATACTCCATCGCGAGTTCCTACAACACCTCAGTCACCGCCCTCAAACGGGACAATCGCGACATTGCAGTTCTGCGGCCGGGGATGATCCTGGTAGTCCGCGACGTGCGCTAACTTTAAAACAGAATTGTCATTCTGGGCGAGAGCAAAACACCCGCGCCACTTTGTCCCGAACTAGGTGAGGGATGACAATCTTTCGTGAGATTACTCTAAGGGGCTTCTTACCCCATCAGCAGCCCGCCGTTAACATTCAGCACGTGTCCGGTAATGTACGACGCTTCGTCCGAAGCGAGAAAACTCACCGCGCTCGCAACGTCCTCGGGCGCTCCCACTCGTCCTAGCGGAATCGACTTAACGGCTGTTTGTTTAAACTCTTCGCTTAGAGCGGCGGTCATGCTGGTCTCGATAAATCCCGGAGCGACCGCGTTGCAGGTGATGTTGCGCGACGCAACTTCGCGGGCCATCGCCATGGTCAGGCCTATCAATCCGGCTTTCGATGCCGCGTAGTTGGCTTGTCCGGCCTGGCCCATCTGCCCGAAGACGCTGGTGATGTTGATAATGCGCCCCCAGCGCTGCTTGAGCATCGATCCGATGACCTGCTGGATGCAGAGGTAGGCGGAGGTCAGGTTGGTGGAGAGGACCGCATCCCAATCCGGACGCTTCATTCGCATCAAGAGCTGATCGCGCGTGATGCCGGCGTTGTTGACTAATATGTCGATCTTGCCGAATTCTCCGATGGCCGACTTGATTCCGGACTTGATCTGCTCTTCGTCGCTCACGTCGATGACATAGGCAGAGGCCTTGCCGCCCGCCTTCGCGATCTCCGCGACCAGTGCATCGAGCTTTTCGCGGTTGCGCGCGGCGACTGCGACCTGGGCTCCATGGCGCGCGAGTGCGAGCGCGCACGCATGGCCGATCCCTTGCGACGCCCCGGTGATTAGCGCGACTCTTCCTTCCAATTTCATTCTTGCTCCTTGCGAGGCTTCTCCAAAATCTTTGAAGGGAATCGAGGATTATAACCGCCGCAAGTGATGGCAGAAAATGCAGATTGGATTCCCAACCCCCAAATCGCGGGAAACGCGCACCGGCTGAAGCTTGCTTCAGCTGAGCGGCATAGCTGAAGCGATGCCCCGATACAAAGCCAGTTCGCCGACCCGGCTAAAGCGGGCCTTGGGAGAGGCCGATATTCATAGGAGCATGTGTCCTATCCCAGCCGATCGAAAGACCACGGTGCTCATCGCGGACGACAGTTCATTCATGCGCGCTTCTTTATCGCGGATGATCGAATCCGACGACGAACTGAGTGTCATCGGGACGGCGCACAACGGGCTGGAGGCGCTTGCGAAGATCAACTCACTGCGCCCCGACGTGGTTATACCCTGGGACAGGACCGAGCCAGCTGCGCCGTCTACGGGATGCCGCGAGCTTGCCACGATCGCGGCATCTTGAGCGAAACCGCGCCTCTGACTGAAATCGCCAATCGCATTCTCAGCGCAGTGAGTGCGCCCGCTCACCCCGCCAGTCATCCAACAAAGATTTCCTCGCGGAAGCTCTAGCCGCCGCGAGAGAGTCTCATTAGCCTGCTTGGGCCGCCTTTGCCAGCACAAACGGCGTCAACATCTCTTCAATTTTTGCGACCAGGGCACGCGCCGCATACGGTTTCGCCAGGAAGTAAGTCAGTGACTCTGGGCTTTCAAGCTCGTGTTCACGAATGTGACCGGTCGTGAGTAGGACCTTCATCCAGGGCGCTTCTTCGCGCAGGGTCTCGCGCAACTGCAGGCCGCTCGCCCCGGGAAGCTCAAGATCGCTCATCACCACTTCAATGCCGGGCGTTTCGCGAAAGATTCTCATCGCCTCCGAGGCATACTCCGCCGTGAAAACATCGAAGCCCGCGTTTTCGAGAACCAGCGCGGTCGACTGCCGCACTTGCGATTGGTCTTCGACCAAAAGAATTTTTCTCCGGGGCCTGCCAAGAATGTAGTTTCTTTGAAAGTTCACAGGATCACCACGTTCACCTTCCCGATGATCTTTTTCTTGCAATCCCGTCGCCCAGGGTAACGGGAAATGCACAGGACGGGTGGATGGTGAGCAAGCGGAGTCGCCGAATTCGCGATGAATTTACTTTGCGGAAAGAATTGTGTGTCTGGGATCAAGCACGATTTTGTGAACCGCGATCGAAGAGGTCAGCCGAAAGCCGCTCTCCGCGCCATCTGCCAGCACTTCACCCAGAAAGATCAGCGCTCCTGCCGCATTAACACCGTAGACAGGCACGGCAGTGACAAGATCTTCTGGTATGTCCCTTTGAACGATTGAACCAGTGACGGTGGTCACGCCATTCTTCTCCGCAATGTGGACATCGCTTACAGAAAGTTCCGGAATTGCGGTCCCATTCACCCAACCTTCAAGAAACCAGTTCAATTTGGGGCGATGCTCGTACCAAAGTGGGCGCGGCAAGTCTTCCTCGAACGCCTGCACTAGTTCCTCGGTGGAGATACTCTTGCCCGCGTACCGATCGCGCACCTTTCGCAGGACGTGGAAGAAGGGCTCGTCTGCACTGGTCACGCTACCCTTGCGTTCAGCTCGCGACCGGCTGAGAGCCCCGGAACTATGAGCGGCAGAATCACGCAGCATGCAGCGCAACATGTGAAAGAGCCACGTTCCCCTCTCATAGCTGATCGTGTCATAACCGCCGGGGAAATGCGAAGACTGCAGCCTTTGGCCCAGGGTTACGGGACCGGCATCGCGTAGGCGCGCGCCTTCTTTGTCAGTGCTGCTCAGATCGCGGCGATAGCTTTCGAGCACTTGCTCGAATTGCAATGGATTCTGCTGTTCCAACAACAAGAGCGACGAATAATTAGCCAACCCCTCCGCGATCCATTGATCGCGATAGGTCGTCCACAACACCAAATCTCCCCACCATTGATGCGCCGTCTCATGCACCAGCACCTGATTGTCGAGGACGCTGCGCAGCGAATCCATGTGCAGGTCGAGTTGCTCGCGCGGGCTGAGGAAGGCGAAGCTGGAGAGAAAAATCAATCCCGGCCATCCCTGGCTGAAGTTGCCGGGCATTTGCGTCAGAGCGAGCGAGCCGTAGGGATAGGGGCCAAACCACCGCGAAAAATTGGTGATCGCCTTTGCGGCCTGGTCGGCGACCGCCTGCGCGTTGCGGGCAGGAGAGGGAGGCGGCGGCGCAATTAACACCGCTCTCTCGGAATGCTGCGAAGATCGTGGCTGCAGTTCAGGAAAAGGCTCGGTGAGCTGAGGCGGCGCTTTTGGGAATGACTTTTCTACACCGCGATTCGCGAATGCCTCGACCGATACGCCGGATTGATTGGCCTGCGCCCGAACGTATTTGCCAAGATTGAATCCCGCGACCGGGATAGGCCGCTCGGAAATCCATCGCGACACCTTGCCGGGCGGGGCATTCGCGGGATGCTGGGAGCCTGCGGACGCGGCGTCAGTGGCCCCCGTATCTGCTCTGCTGGTACTGGCGGTCTCTGGCGACGACGCCTTCCCGGTGGCAACGAGTGTCCACTCCTGCGGATAGCGAAACTCAAGATCGAAACGCGCCGGGCTCAAGCCGAAATTCGGATACCACGTGCCTCGATCGCCGACCAGCAGCAGCCCGTTTCCTGCGTCGGATAGTACCTCCCCGGCGTAGACAAAATTGAGCTTTACCTCAGCGCCCGGCCTCAGCGCTTCCGGGAAAACGATAGCGATAAGGTCGTTTCCCCGGCGTTGCAGTTGTGTCCCTTCTCTCGCAGGATTTTGAATGAAGTCGAGCGCATGCCCTCCGCTCTCGACCGAGGTCACCTTCTGGTAACGCGAGAGTTCGAACAGCAGAGTACGTTCGCCTCCGGTGCGGGCTCGCACGCTCACTTCTGTCGAGGCCCGCAGTATCGTCGGTGGCTCGACCGAGGCGCGAATCTTGAAACTGGTGATGGTCGCGTCGGCCGCCGGCCTCGGTGCGGATGGCGCGTTGGTCGAAAACGCCGTCCAGATATCAAAGAATAAGGTGCCGTCTTTTAACCGGGGCTGGCCCGCCCAGATGGGCTCGGAGGTTGCCGCATCAAAAAAGACTTCGAATGCGCCCAGGTTCGTGCCGATTAAATGGGCGTGCAACATGGGCGCAAGCTTTGGCTCGGCCGCGCCAGCTGTCGTCGAAGGAAGGAAGTGGCTGAAATCGAGCAACAACCGGAGCGCATCGAACTCGGCCAACTCTCGGGCCATTCCGTCTGAGCGCTTGAAAAAGTCCGACTCTTCAGGAAGGGGGGCAAGGAACGGCTTGAGAACGGCCGCCGTGTCGTCGTTGAACCGCAAATATCCTGACGTGAAGTGCTCGACCAGAATCGCCATTCCGGTGAACAGGCTCAGCGAGCCACGCTCCCGGCGGTTCGGTGGACGTAGCCGGATCTCGCCTTCGCCCTCGAAAAACGCCCCGGTGATACGGCCACAAATATCCTCCGTGAAAGCGAGGGTGCCATCCTCAAAATCGAGGTGCAGATTCGGGCGATCAATCGAAGCCTCGCGAACTTGATAAACGCGTTGCGGGTCTAGGCCCACGGAGCGAACGCGGGAATAGAGAGCGCTCGTCGTTTGCGGACAATTTAAATCAGCAGCGGAAGCGAAAGATGCGGTCGCCGCCAGAAGCATAAAGCAGGCAGCCCACTTAACGCGCACGAGGACGGACATCTTGGTCAACACTCTACTCTTGTTGGATGCCGCTATCGCTTGTGGTCGAGGAACTTGTGCCAGATCTTTGTCACCTAATAACGAGCCCGCTGTCATCCTGAGCGGAGCGAAGGACCTGTGCAACTCGCTTGTGTCGGCAACGCTGCCGGCAAAGTGCATAGGTCCTTCGCTCCGCTCAGGATGACAGCGTAACTTAGGTGCAACCAACTCCACTTCTTCCCGTTACGGATACAAACTGTGCAGCATCCGCCGGCCGGATAGCGGTGGATCAAGCAACAACACCTTAGTCACCTTACTCAAGCTCCGCGCCGTTGCTAAAATCGGCCGAGTGCGAGCCCTCACCTTCATCTTAGCCCTGGCGTTCTTACCGGCCCTGCCAGCGGCGGCGGACGTCATTCACCTCAAGAATGGCCGCACCATCTGGGCGGACGAAGTTCGACAAACGAAAGAGCACGTTGAATATCAGCTTGGCGATGACACGTACTCGATCTCAAGTGCATCGGTCGACCATATCGATGCGGGAGGCTCCGCACCGGCCCACGCCGGGGCAAGCGGAGCTAATGGACCGGCCCTTGAGATCGCCGCCGCTGAGCCATCATTCGCCAACGAAGCAGATGTAGCGACCAAGGTCATCCGAGACGGAAAAGTCGATACCGATGCGCTCGCCAGTCTCGCCCGCTCTTCCAATCCCGACGTCGCCACCACCGCCTACTTTCTCGCCGGGAAACAGGAATCCGATCAAGGGAACTTTCCCCTGGCCAAACGCTACCTCGAAGCGGCTCTGCGCCTACAGCCCGACAACTCCACCCTGCTTATTTATTACTGCGCTGCGCTTATGCGCACCGGTCACTCGGTTGAAGCTTTGCCTTACGCTCAGCACGCGGCCAATGTCGCTCCCAATTCGGCGGATGCCATCGGAATGCTCGGCTTCGTGCAATTCGCCACCGACCACACGCCGGACGCCATTCGCTCCTGGAAAAAATCGCTAGCCCTGCGTCCCGATCCAACGGTGAAAGAGTATCTCGCCAAAGCCGAGCGCGAATCCAGGGTGGAATCCGATTTCTCTCAACGCGAAAGTACCCATTTCAATCTTCACTTCGAAGGCAAGCAAACCTCCGAAAATTTTCGCCGCGACCTGCTCGCCGCGCTCGATTCCGACTACGACGATCTGGTACGCGACCTCGGCTACGAGCCACGCAACACCATCGCGGTCACGCTTTATACGCAGCAGGCTTTCTTCGATGTAACCCGCGCTCCTGCCTGGACGAGCGCCGTGAACGACGGCAAGCTCCGAATTCCTGTAAGCGGCGTTGGCAGCGTCACCCCGGCCCTGGCTCGCGTCCTGAAACATGAGTTGACGCACTCTTTCATCGCCGAAATGTCAGGGAACCGCTGCCCAACCTGGCTGAACGAGGGCGTCGCTCAATTAGAGGAGGGGTTATCGTCCAACTCCAGCGGACATCAACTGGCGCGCCTGTTCGCCAGCGGAAACGAAATTCCTTTCAACTTGCTGGAAGCGAGCTTCATCAGTTTTTCCGCTTCCGAAGCGAACGTCGCCTACGCCGAAGCCTTGGCCGCGGCTGAATACATTCGCGACGGCTATGGCATGGCCGAGGTCAGCCGCATTGTCCAACTACTATCCCAGGGCAGCTCGACCGAAGCCGCACTGCGCTCCACCATGCACACCGGCTACCCCCAGCTACAGGATGAAATGACCCGTTCCCTGCGGGAGAAATACGGCGAGTAGGTCAGTCGCCCCACCGCCTCGTTTTGTGAAAGCCCGGCGGCCTTAGAACCCCTCTTCATCCACCACTTTTCTCTCATTGCTCCGCCCCCATCTTTATGTTACTTTCGGCCCGTCATGGCAAGTTTACTGGCACGACTCGGATTCAGTCCGGTGGTCGAAGAAGCCGCAGAAGTCATTCAGGTGGATACGCCCTCGCTGAACGGCGCCGAACTGGCGGTCTCGTTCCTGGGTTGTTCGTGCGGCGATCTTCACGACTTTGTCCGCGTCAGTCCGACTCGTTTTCTTTTCGGATTGCTTGACGTGGCCGGGAAGCGCGAGACGAATAGCTCCATCATCGAGGCCGCCCAAGCGTCATTCCGATCCTCTGCCCAGGAACTTTTCTCTGCTGACGAACTCAACGAACCGGATGCGATGGTCGAACTCTCGCGCCGGCTCAACCTCGAAATTATGCATGCCGCCAAAGGCGTTCGCAGCTGTCCTGCGTTTGCTGGATGCTACAACGAAGAACTCGGCACGGTTTGTTACGTGAACGCCGGCCACACTCCAGCCCTTTTACACGACGACGAGGGCACCATTGATCTACCGGCCACCGGACTGCCGCTCGGTCTCTTCTCTTTGGCTCCGACCGACGCCCGGATTGTCGGCCTTGAGCCGAACGCGTCACTGGTCGTGGTCTCCCGTGGCGTCATCGAAGCGGAAGCGAAACACAAAGAATTCGGGTTGGATGGCGTGAAGCACGCCCTGCAACAATCGCCGGACTCATCCCGGACACTTTCGCACCGCATTCTCGATCATGTGCAGGAGTTCGAACGGAGCGCCCCAAAACGCAATGATATGACCGTGCTGACTTTGACCCGCCGCGGCCCGCGCTCGGTTGGCTCCTAGCCCGTCGACGGCGTAAAATAACTGCAAGAGTGCACTCAAATGAATCCCCGGAAAACGGGCGTTTCCCGGTTTTCGATCGCAATAAGGATTTCACTGGACCCTGATGAAGAAGATACGGTTTGCCTCGTTCCTCGCAGCGGCATGCGTTTTGACCCTTCCCGCGATCTCGAACGCCGATACTGTCGTCGAAGAGATTATCGCTCGCGTTAATAACCAGATCATAACGCGCACGGAATACGTCCGCAGCCGCGACCAACTGAAGCAGGAGGTCCAGCAGCAGGACGGCACGAACGCCGACCGCGCTTTCGCCGAGAAGCAGCGCGACGTTCTCCGCGACTTGATCGACCAGCAACTGCTGCTGCAAAAGGGCAAGGACCTGGGGATCACCGGCGACACCGAACTCATCAAGCGGCTGGATGAAATGCGCAAGCAGATGAATCTCGGCACCATGGAAGAACTGGAAAAGGCGGCCGAGGCGCAAGGTGCGTCGTACGAAGACTTCAAGCAGAACATGCGCAACCAGATCGTGACCCAGAAAGTGATTGGGCAAGAAGTTGGTTCAAAGCTGTCAATGAAGAAGGAAGACGAGAAGAAGTTTTACGATGAACACCGATCCGAGATGGAGCAGCCCGAGCAGATTCGCTTAAGCGAGATTCTGGTAGCGCCGCAGCCTCCGACCCATCCGGCAGCCACTCCCGCAGGGAAGCCCGAACCACCGACCGACGCCGAGAACGAAGCCGCGCTTTCCGCTGCACAAAAGAAAGCCGACTCGTTGCTGGAAGAAATTCACAAGGGCGGAAAGTTCGCCGACCTCGCAAAGAAAAATTCAGACGGCCCCTCTGCAAAAGACGGAGGAGATCTGAGCTACTTCAAGCGTGGAACGCTGGCCAAGGAACTCGAAGACAAAGTTTTCGCCTTGAAGGCAGGCGAGACCACCGATGTCATCCGCACCAAGCAAGGCTACGTCATTCTGGAAGTTTCCGAGCACACCAGCGCCGGAATTCCGACCATGAAAGAAATAGAGCCGAAGATTCAGGACGCTCTATATATGCAAAAGTTGCAACCCGCGTTGCGCGCTTTTTTAGGAACGCTGCGTGAGCAGGCCTACATCGACATCAAGAACGGATACGTGGATTCCGGTGCGAGCGCAAAGCAAACCAAGCCGGTAGAAACCACCGCCAAAGAATCAAACGCCAAGAAACTGAAAAAGAAAAAGAAACTTGGCGTCTTCTAGATTGCCCTGTTGAACTCGGCGTCGTTAGCTTGCCAGAAGACATCGCCAAGCTGAAGAAGGATTTACGGCAGAGCATGGCTTCAAGCGGAGCGAAAGATCCGCATCAAAGCACGCCTTGAGGCGAAGCAAAAAGATTCGTATCAAAGCACGCCTCCGGGCGAAGCAAAAAGATTCGTATCAGGGGACGCCTTCAGGCGTCCCGCTAAAAAAGCGTAGGAAGCGCCTTTAGGCGCTGGTCACATTCGCGGAGGCACATGAAAGAGTTTTTTATCTCCGAATGCTGTCATCAGGAGAACAAAGTCATCACCTCCAGCTTCGTCGTGGCCTCGAAACAGGTCAAAGCGAAGAAAAACGGCGAGCCCTACCTCGCGCTCATCCTCGCCGACCGCAGCGGCCAAATCGAAGCCAAAATGTGGGACAACGTCGACGACTTTATCGCCGGCTTCGAGCAAGACGATTTTCTAAAGATCAAAGGCCTCATCAACAAATACAAGAATCGCTTTCAGCTCACCATCCACAAACTGCGCCGCATGGCGGAAAGCGAAATTGACTTTACCGATTACCTTCCCAAGACAACGAAAGACATTGGCGAACTCTGGAGAACACTCACCGAATTTGTCGCGTCGATCCAGAACCAACATTTGAAGTCGCTCGTTGAATCCTTCATGGCCGACACCGAGATCGCCGAGCGTTACCGCAACGCTCCGGCCGCGAAAACCCTGCATCACGCCTATATCGGGGGCCTGCTCGATCACGTCGTTTCGCTTTGTCGTTCTTGCGATCTGATGTGCCGCAACTATCCGCAAGTGAATCGTGACCTGCTTCTCACCGGCGCTTTTCTTCACGACATCGGCAAGATCCAGGAACTAAGTTACAACCGCGCCTTTTCCTATACCACTCGCGGCCAGCTCTTGGGCCACATGGTGATCGAGTTGGAAATGCTTCAATCCAAACTCGACCATTTCCCTGGCTTCCCCGCGGAGTTGAAAACTCTGCTCGAGCACCTCATCATCAGTCACCACGGGCAATATGAATTCGGGTCGCCCAAGCTGCCCATGTTCCCCGAGGCCCTGCTCTTGCACTATCTCGATGATCTCGACTCAAAAATGGAAGCGATGCGCGCCCAATTTGAACGCGAAGCGGACTTCGACAGCGCATGGACAAGCTACAACGCTTCCATGGGACGGCCGCTTCTCAATTCAAAGAAATTCATGGAAGGGGAGAAGCCGGCAATCAAGGCAGATGCCGCGCCCGCCACGCTTTTGGAGTCGATTGCCGACCCCGAATCTAGCACCGCTATTGCTCCGGCGATTGAGCTCGCAATTGAAGAGAAGACTTAATACTTCTTTTACCCCCGTTGACGGGTTGCATTTTTACGTCCCCTCCGCTTAAATTTCAGGTTCGGGAAGTTCCTCATCAATTCATACTTGGGGTGTAACCATGAATGTTCGCGTTCTATCTCTCGTTGCCATCCTCTTGGTCGGCCTTTCTGGATGCTCAAAAAAGCCAGATGACTCAGTCAACAATGCAAACCAGAACCAGCAAAATCAGTCCGGATCGAACACAGCCGGATCAAACACCAGCGGCTCCAACACTGCCGGCTCAAGCACCGCAGGCTCGAACACTGCCGGTTCAAACAATGGCGGATCAAACAATGCCGGATCCGATATGGCCGGATCGAACGCCTCCGGCGCGAACAACATGAATTCAAATGCCACCGGGCAAGGCGCGAACGCAAGCAACGTTCCGCCGCCTCCGCCCGCGCCTGTCGTGGTGCCTCGCGGTACTACGCTCGTGGTTCGATTAGGCGAAGCAGTGGGATCGAAAATCAGCACTCCCGGACAGACCTTCCGGGCGACTTTATCCCGCGATATCACGGTTGATGGAAACCCCGTTATTCCTCGGGGCTCGACCGTCCGCGGAACTGTGGTCGATGCGAAACCTTTGGGCCGCTTCAAAGGTGGAGCGCTGCTGGAACTTCAACTTACCTCGGTCAACGTCAATGGCGCGGAACGCAGGATATCGACTTCTCCGCTCACGACTGAGCTGAAAGGTAAAGGCAAACGCACCGCGGTTATGACCGGTGGCGGAGGCGCTCTCGGCGCAATCATTGGCGGCATCGCGGGCGGAGGCAAAGGAGCCGCCATCGGAGCAGCAGCCGGGGCAGGCGCGGGAGTCGGAGGGTCGGCTCTGACAGGAAACGGCGAAATTACGTTCCCCGCCGAGTCCGCACTCAGCTTCAAATTGAAGTCGTCCCTGCGGCTTTCGCAAAGTCAGTAGAGCGCTGAGAAGATTTGCTGAGAATTTTCAGGGCAAGGCCGCGATGCGACGGCTGCGCCCTTCGAGGTACATATCGTCTGAGTACGCGGGCCCCGGAATTCATAACTCTATGAATCGTTCCCGCCTTCTAGCGATCAGCTTCGATTGTTATGGCACGCTGATCGACTGGGAGGCGGGAATCATTCCCGTGATAAAAAACCTTCTTGCCAAGCACGGCCATCTCCTCTCCGGCGCATCCATTCTCGAGCTCTTTGGAGAATACGAAGCGGAAGCTGAAAGCGGCCCCTATCGCACCTACCGCGAGGTGCTCGAGTCCGTCGTTGGCAGCTTCGCCCACAAATTTAATTTTGACGCGAGTGACGCCGAGCTGCGCTCGCTGCATGAATCGATACCGAACTGGCGTCCGTTCGCGGATACGGTTCAAGCCCTGCGCCAACTCCAAAAGACTTACAAGCTGGTCATCATCTCAAATATCGATGACGAGCTTTTTGCGGAGACGCGCAAGCACCTCGCAGTTGAGTTTGACGCCGTGATTACCGCGCAGCAGGCGCGAAGCTACAAGCCCTCTCTCAATAACTTCCAGCTCGCACTCCGTGCCCTCGCTATTGCTCCAGATCAGCTGCTGCATGCCGCCCAGAGCGTTTATCACGATGTTGTCCCGGCAAAATCTCTCGGGATCGCGACCGCATGGGTCAATCGACACTCTGCCCGGCCGGGAGTCGGAGCAGTCACGACTTCAATCGCGAGCGACGCTGATAAGAAGGCGGACCTCGAAGTTCCGGACCTCGTCTCTCTCGTGAAAGCATTGCAGCTGTAGGCCGACATCAGCCTTCACCTGTCCAGGTCGATTCTAAGAACCCTGTCAACTGCCCAATCGCAGTGCATTCCATTTACAATGCCTTTTCTACATGCTTCGTTATTTCACTTCCGGAGAGTCCCACGGCGAAGCCCTGGTTGCGTTTCTTTCCGGACTTCCCGCCGGCCTGGTCGTCGATCAGGAGTTCATAGATCACGAGCTGTGGCGCCGCCAGCAAGGTTTTGGCCGCGGCGGCCGGATGAAAATCGAAACCGACAAAGCTCACTTTCTGTCGGGAGTGCGGCATAGCAAGACCATTGGCTCGCCGATTGCCGTCACTCTGCAGAATCGCGACTGGCAGAATTGGAAAGAATCGCTGCCGGTTGAGAGCGGCGATCCGGCGAAACACAAGCGTGTGGCATCTCCGCGGCCCGGGCATGCCGATCTTGCTGGAGCCTTGAAGTACGACTTCACTGAAGCGCGTTACGTTCTGGAGCGCGCCTCGGCCCGCGAGTCTGCCGCGCGAGTCGCGGTTGGAGCGTTGGCAAAATTATTTTTGCGCGAACTGGGCGTCGAAGTCTTTAGCCATGTGATTGCCGTGGGCGCCGCATCGATCGCCGATCGCGAGATTGCGTGGGAGGAGATTGAGCCGCTCTCGCGAAAGACAGAGATTTTGCTGTCTTGCGCCGATCCCGAAGCCGAACAACGCATGAAAGCCGAAGTCGACAAGGTGCTGCGCAACGGCGATTCGGTGGGTGGAGTCTTCGAGGTGGTGGCGCATAAAGTTCCGCCCGGTCTCGGAAGTTATGTGCAGTGGGATGAGCGACTCGACGCGCTCTTAGCAGCTGCGGTGATGTCGCTTCAGGCTGTGAAAGCTGTAGAGATTGGCAGCGGGATTCAGGCGGCGCATTCGCCGGGCTCGGCGGTGCATGACGAGATTGGATACGAGGAAGCGTCCGGATTCTCTGGCTTCACGCGTACCCGCAACAATGCCGGCGGCATCGAGGGTGGCGTGTCGAACGGGCAAGATATTCGAGTCCGCGGATACCTCAAGCCGATCTCGACGCTGCGACGCCCGTTGCAGTCTGTCGACTTTGCCACCCGTGAGACCGTGAAAGCGGCCTACGAACGTTCGGATGTGTGTGTTGTCCCGGCAGCCGGCGTCGCCGGTGAAGCGATGGTAGCGCTTACCCTGGCGCGCTGTGCGCTCGAGAAATTTGGCGGGGATTCCATGAAAGAGACCAAGCGAAATTTTGACGGCTATCTGGGCCAGCTTAAAAACTTTTGAAAAAATGATCTTCCCTATAGTGAAATTCGGCGACCCTGTGCTTGAAACTCCGGCAGCGGACATCACGACTTTCGACGACGACCTGAAGAAGCTCGCCGACGATATGTTCGAGTCGATGTACGCAGCGCGAGGGGTCGGATTAGCCGCGCCACAGATCGGGGTATCGAAACGCATAGCCGTGGTCGACGTTACCTTCAAGGAAAATCCCGACGCTAGGCTTGTGTTGATTAATCCCGTGATCATCCACAAAGAAGGCCGTCAGCGCAGCAGCGAGGGGTGCTTGAGCATTCCGGAATTTCGCGAGGACGTGACTCGCGCCAGGATTGTCACGGTTCGAGCCCAGGATTTAACCGGCAAGACCTTCGAGCACACGGGCGAAGAGCTTTTGGCCCGCGCCTTCCTGCACGAAACCGATCATCTTAACGGCAAGCTCTACATCTCCCACATCAGCGGAATCAAGCGCGACCTAATAAAACGCAAGATTAAAAAGCTCGTCAAAGCGGGCGAATGGTAGCCGATTGACGATGATCGCCGCCGCAACAAGTCGGCCAGCATTATGAATCTAGTTTTCTGCGGCACTCCGCGATTTGCCGTCCCCACGCTGGAACTGCTTGCGGAAGTCGGCTACACCATCCCGCTCGTCGTGACTCAACCCGACCGTCCTCGCGGTCGCGGAATGGAGCTCGCCGTCTCTCCCGTCAAAGAATCGGCTGTGCGGCTCGGGCTCGACCTTATTCAACCGCAAGCGATCAAGAGCAACACAGAGTTCCGCGACCGCCTCACCGCAATTTCGCCGGAAGCGATCATCGTCGTAGGCTATGGGCGCATCATTCCTCAGTGGATGATCAGCCTCCCCAGATTCGGAAACCTCAACCTGCATGCATCGCTTCTTCCGAAGTATCGCGGCGCCGCGCCGATTCAATGGGCAATCGCAAACGGCGAGTCGATAACCGGAGTGACCACCATGCGGATCGATGCCGGCCTCGACACCGGCGACATACTTCTGCAACAGGAACTTGCCATTGAGTCGACGGACACTTCTGAGACGCTCGCCCCGCGGCTCGCCGCGATAGGCGCTCATCTCATGGCCGGCACCCTCTCTCGTCTTGATCAGGGCACGGTGCGCGCGACTCCTCAGGACAACTTGAAGGCAACCCTGGCTCCCATTTTGACGAAAGAAGATGGCCGGATGGACTTCAATCGAAGCGCGGAAGATTTGTCGAATCGATTTCGTGGATTCCAGCCGTGGCCGGGCGCTTACACAACCTTCAAAGCAAAAACGCTGCAAGCGCGTAGTGTGCAGCCAACTCGATGGGAGCAGAAGCTCGCGCCCGCAGAAATTGCGGTGGAGGACTCACGTTTACTGGTCGGTTGCGCCGGCAGTGATTCCGCGCTCGAGTTGATCGAGGTCCAACTCGAGGGCAAGCGGCGCATGACTACCTCTGAATTTATCAACGGATATCGGCCTCGCTCCGGCGATCGCCTCGGGCTTTAGCCGGATGCCCGCCTCTCCCGCCCGCACCGCTGCCTTCCAGATTCTCTTGCGCGTCGAGCGGGACGACTCATACGCGAGTGAACTCCTGCACTCGGAGCCGCTTTCGAAGCTATCAAGTCGCGATCACGGATTGGCCACCGAACTTGTGATGGGAGTCCTGCGCTGGCGCTCTTTGCTGGATGAGGAGCTAGGCGCTTCGTCTTCACAGAAACTCGAGCGCCTCGATCTTGAAGTCCTTACGTCGTTGCGCTTGGGCGCTTACCAGTTACGATTTCTTTCCAAAGTCCCGGCCCGTGCAGCGATCTTCGAAAGTGTCGAGTTGGTGAAGAGTGCGAAGAAGAAGTCGGCTGCGTCTTTTGTGAATGCGGTCTTGAGAAAGATTGACACTATCAGTGCTCACGATCACATAGGCGCAATCCAACGCTCAGCCGATCCCCCCGCGCTCGCTCGAAATGCGGCACACCCGGAGTGGATGGTCGCGCGCTGGGTCAAACGTTACGGTCTGGAGGCCACACAAAAACTCTGCCTTCACAATCAGAGTGTTCCCGCGACTTCAATCAGTATTCGCCGCCAATCGCCTGATAAGCAGCTTGCCGCCGAGGACCTTGCCCTCGACGGCGTGACGTTGTCGCCGGGCGAGATCGTTTCGTCTGCTCGCCGTGTGCTCGCGGGAGATGTCACGCAAACACGAAGCTTTCGCGACGGCGATATTTACATTCAGGATGAAGCCTCGCAGCTCGTCGCACTGCTTGCCGCATTTCCTGAGTCTACTCGTGCCACGATTCTTGATTGTTGCGCCGCGCCGGGCAGCAAGGCTTCCTTGATAGCCCACCGCAATCCGCAAACGCGCGTGTATGCGATGGAGCTGCATCCTCATCGCGCGCGCCTCCTCAAGCGACTCAACCGCGAAAGCAACGTGTCGATCGTCGTGGGCGACTCTTCTGCCATGCCTTTCTCGCGCCGCTTCGAGCGCATACTTGCAGACGTCCCCTGCTCGGGAACTGGAACCCTCGCCCACAATCCGGAAATAAAATGGCGCCTCAAACAATCGGACTTGGCGGATCTTCAAGCCAAACAAGTTGCAATCCTGAAATCCGCAATGAACCAACTCACGAAGGGCGGTCGAATCTTGTACTCCACCTGCTCGCTCGAAGAGGAGGAAAACGAAGCCGTCGTGAAAGCTGCGTGCGGAGACTCGACCAATTTTGCCGTGCTTAATATCGAGCCTGAACTGGATCGACTACGTGAGGCTGGAGAGCTTGCGCCAACTGTGGCCGACAATTTACCGTCGCTCGTTCAAGGATCTTACTTAAGAACAATTCCTGGCGTCCACCCATGTGATGGGTTCTTCGCCGCTTTGATTGAGCGAAAAACGTCAGCTAGCGAACTTCGAAGTTAACCGTGCTGCCCCTGACAATTTTCTGCCCCGGCGACGGAGTCTGAGCAACCACCATGCTCGCCGCGCTCGGCTGCGAGCCGAGAGAGGGAAGCGTCGGCTCCGCCTGCAGATCGTTGGATGAAGGCGGCTGAAAAGGTAGCGGCGAAGTCTGCATGTTCACCCGTCCAACTTTCATCCCCGCATCCTGAAGCGCCAGGGTAGCGCTGCCAAGCGGCTGGCCCGTGAGGTTAGGCATGACGTAAACCACGGGATCGGGGCCGTCGCTGACCAGCAAGTTGATTTTGGGAGCAGATACCCCGCTCGCATTTGGCGGAGGACTCTGCGAAACGACGCGATCGACCGCTCCGTCGGGGAAGTCGAGATGGCCGACCGACCCAATCGTTAATCCGCGGCGCCGGATATTTAGGTCTGCAATCCGCTCGCTGCCTCCAGTCACATCGGGAATCGCGACCCGCTGCGGCCCTAAACTTTGAGCCACGCGAATCGACCAGCCGCGTCGCACCTTTGTGCCCGGCGCGGGCACCTGCGTCATGATTTTTCCTTCTGGAACATCGGGACTGTAGAACTGGCGCTCCACAACCACTTGCAGACCTGAAGCGGCGCCAGTGCGCTCGGCTTCAGATGGGTTCATTCCGGTCACTCTTGGAATTGCGACCTCATGCCCGTGGATTGCCAGTTGCATCGACAATAGCGCCGATACGAGCGCCACGGTCAAGAGCACAAGCGCCAGCAGCAACATTCGAACGAGTCGCCCCATCGCTGCCGATTATAGCGTCTGCCGCGACTCAGATTGCACAGTTAGGCGAAGAGCGTCAACGTGGAGAAGGTTGGTGCGGGGACGGCTTTAGTGTAGGGACGGGCGACCTCGCCCGTCCAGAGCGGGCGGGGTCGCCCGCTCCCACACCCGCTAACTATTCCATGCTACCGGACCGATGCCTGCGTCTTCTGCCGGGCCACCCAGTTGTGAATGCGAGCGCTCAACACATCCATCGGCAACGCCCCGCCCGAAAGCACTTCGTCATGAAAGCCGCGGAGATCGAATTTGTCTCCCATCTGATCTTTTGCGTACTGACGATCTTTCAGAATTTCAAGCTGTCCGATCTTGTACCCAAGAGCTTGCGCCGGCCAGCCCATGTAGCGGTCTGTCTCGCTCTGCACCGAAACTTCGTCGATAGTCGAATGCTCGTGGAAGTAGTCGACCACCTGCTGCCGCGTCCAGTGCTTGTAGTGAAATCCGGTATCGACCACCAAACGAATTGCCCGCAGCATGTCATCCTGCAAGTGCCCGTAATAGCTGTAGGGGTCCTGGTAAAAGCCGACTTCTTTGCCCAGTCGCTCGGAATACAATGCCCAACCCTCGGTGAACGCTGTGTAGTATTCGTGCTGTCGGAAGAGCGGAAGCTCTGGCAACTCTTGCGCAATGGAAATCTGCATGTGATGACCGGGGACGCCTTCGTGGTATGCAGTGGTTTCGATATCAAGCACCGTGCGTTTGGCGAAATCGCCGGTGTTGACCATGATGTGACCGGCCCTGGATCCATCCGGCGCGCCCACAACATAAGCAGCGTCTGAGGCTTCTTTCTCCCGGAACTCCTCCACCTGCATCACTTCAAGTTTCGACTTCGGCAAACGCCCAAACATCTGCGGCAGTTTCGCGTACATCTGGTCTTCGTATTTTCGGTAGAGATCAAGAATCTGCTCGCGAGAATGCACGTGAAGCTTCGGGTCTGCGTCGACCGCGGCCTTAAAAGCTTTCAGGTCTTTGAATCCGAGCTTATGTACAACCTCAAGCATGCGCACTTCGATCTCTTTCACCTGATCGAGTCCAACCTGGTGAATCTCTGCCGGAGACAAATTTGTGGTGGTACTTTCCTTCACGCGGAAGGCATACCATGCATCTCCATCCGGCAAAGACCACGCTCCTGGCTCTGGTCGCCCTTTCGGAGCATATTCGTCACGCACGAATGCGGTGAACTTCACATAGGCGGGAATCACGGAATCTTTGATTGCCGCCAGCCCCGCTTCGCGCAGTCGCTTGCGGTCAGCTTCTGCGATCTTGTCAGGAAATTTGTCAAAGGGATGCGCGAATGGGCTTTTCTCCGTGGCCGTGGTCGCAATTCCATTCGCCTGCCTGACAACTTGTTCGAGAAGAATTTTTGGTGGCATCAACCCGGCCGCCATCCCCTTGCGCATCTGCTCGACATTCTGGTCGAACAGAACAGGCAGCGCCTTGAGGCGCGCGATGTAGTCTTCGTAATCCTTGACATCGGCAAACGACAACACCCCGACGAGTTGTGGGGCATCGATGTGAATGCCGTTGCCCTGATTGACCGGCATCTCCCAGGGCTTGAAGCGAGCCCCATCGAGACTGATTTGCAGATCTCGCACCATGAGTTCTTTGTTCAACGCCTCTTGATCAGGGAACCCGGTGGTATCAATCGCTTCGAAGCGATCAAGATCTCGCCGCGTCTGCTCGAGATCGTCATCGATGGCTTTCTGTGAAAAGTCGTCAAGCTTGTCATTGAAACGCTTGTCGCCGAGGATCGAAGCGTAGATGGGACTGGTGCGCATGGAGTATTCCCATCGCTCACTCAGCAGATCTTTGAGTGCCTTCCGCCGCGTTTCCAGATCAGCGGGAGGGTAAGCTGCGGCAAAACCGACCGGCACAAGAAGGGCTACGGCAAGCATACGGATTAAAAATCGCATCAATTTCTCCATCAAGTTTTGTGAATTTAGTGGTTCGCACACACTTCGGCTGTAATTTGTTCTGTTAGACGGATACGTTCGTGTATTGTCATCGGTTCCCAAAAAAATCATTTCGCCCGCATTTGGCGGGTCCGCCGAAGCCCCGCCACGACGCCTCGCCGCACAGACTTTCTATACCCGGACTCATCCATCGCCCTTAAAGTCGCGGCTGCGATGCCGCCTGGGGTTGCGGCCTCTTCAAGCAATTCTTCCAGCGGAACCTCGCCCTCGCGCCAAGCCAGTATTCCGTCAGCCAGAGCGTGGGCGCTCGCCAACAGCGCCGTCTCGCGATCAAGCCCGATCGCATGCGCGGAATCTGCCAAGGCTGCCAGCGCATGATAGCCATGACTGCTTGAGTAAGTGACGGTAAAAGCGTCAAACTTGCTCTCCGGAATCTCAACCACCCCGCCGATGAGGGCAAACAAATCTTTAATTCGTTTGCGATCGCGCGGCGGTAGTTCGCGAGAAAATGTAACCGCCGTAAGCCCTCGGCCGAAACGTCCCACCGGACTCGGCATGGCACGCGCCCAGGTGAAACGTCCGGCGAGTTTGCTCAATGACCGAAGAGCGATTCCAGCAGCCAGGCTGATGGCCAGCGGCCTAGCGGCGTGACGAGATTCTTTCGCTTCGCTGCCCGACAACTTTTGCAGACTGCCGAGAAGTTCGCCCATCGACCCGGGGCGAACCGCGACGACGAGGATATCGAAGTCCGCGAGCGCTCGCTCAAGGCTCGACTCAACCGCTACGGCATAACGCCGTTTCAACTGCAAAAGCTTATCGGGATTGCGATCATGCACAATCAGCCTGTAATCGTGCTTCGCGAGTTTTAGCCCAGCAAGGATCGCCGAAGTGATTCTGCCGCCGCCAAGGAAAACGATTGCCTTCTTACTCGGTGCCATTACGCGAGACTCGCACAAGCGTCGTCGGCAGCAGCCAATAAAGTCTCAACATCCGGAGCGCCGTGGACGCTCGAGATAATCCAGTGCAGACCATTTGAAGGCGTCATGTAAATTCCGCGGTCGAGTAACCCGTGAACGAATCGAGAATATTTCGCTGTGTTCACGTATTCGCAGTAATCGCGATAATCCCGAATGGCCTCGCGCTGCGTAAAGTAAATCTGAAACATGGGCCCAAAGCCCTGCACAATGGCGTCAATCTCCCTGCGGCGAAAAATTTCCTTCAACCCTTCGATTGCCGCATTGCCGGTCTGATACATTTTTTTGTAAACTGCCGCGCCACTAGCCATGAGTAAATCTAAATTCGCCGCAATCACTTTCATCGTGAGGCGATGGCCGTTGAAAGTCCCGTAATGCAAAACCATCTCGCTGCCCCATCGCATCCGGTCAAGAATCTCGCGCGGCCCGGCCACCGCGCCTACCGGAAAACCCGCTCCCAGCGCTTTGCCAAAAGTACTCAGGTCCGGCTTCAATCCGTAATATTGCTGGCAGCCACCGGGGGCGTAACGGAAGCCGGTCACGACTTCATCCAGAATAAAGAGTGCGTCGTAGTCATGCGCCAGTTCGCAAACTTTCTGAAGATATCCGTCTTCTGGAAGAATGCAGCCCATGTTTGCCATGATCGGCTCGGTGATAATGGCAGCAATATCCGGCCCGTGCTCACGAAGAATTTTCTCCAGCGTCTCGATGTCGTTCCAGGGTGCCAGCACGACGTCGTTTAGGACCGACGCCGGAATTCCTTCGGAGTCAGGGAAGCGCGCCGGGTTCTCCCTTGGCCCGAGATCCTGCGCCGGATGGCTGTTTCCGTTCAAGCAGTACGGATCGTACCAACCGTGATAGTGGCCCTCAAACTTGAGGAATTTTGTCCGTCCCGTGTGTGCGCGGGCCAGACGCAGGGCTAGCATGGTCGCTTCCGTTCCAGTGTTGGTGAAGCGTACCGCCTCTGCCGTCGGAACCATCTTCACCACTCGCTCGGCGGCCTCCGCCTCTGCTGGGGTGGAGGCGGCAAAGTGCGAGCCCTCGGCCATCGCCTGCGAGACGACTTCAACTATTTTCGGATGCGCGTGCCCGTGGATCAACGCGCCAAACGACATCATGAAGTCGACGTATTCGTTTCCGTCGAGGTCCCACACATGCGTTCCGCGTCCCCGCTCCAGCACGACTGGTCCAGGCGAGAACACTGCCGCTCCCCGCGATGGAGAGTTCACTCCTTCAACAAGCGACCGCTGCGCGTGCTCATACCACTCGCGTGATTTTTCTCTGCTGCTAGTCGTTGTAGGTCTTGTACTCATTTTGAGAAATCTTTCAGATCCCCGCCAGGCCACCGCCATCAACGACCAGCGTGGTTCCGGTGACGAACGAAGACGCATCGCTCGCGAGATACAGCACTGCTTGCGAAATCTCGTCAGGCGACCCCACCCTGCCGAGCGGACGGTTTGCGGAAGCGGCGACGAACCGCCGGCTGTCTTCTCCCAACCGTTGCGCCTCCTCTCGAAGCATTGCCGTGTCCGTATCTCCGGGGCAGACGCAATTCACTCGGATCTTTTGCGGACCGTGATCCATCGCCATCGCTTTCGTCAGCAACACCACCGCACCTTTGGATGCGCAGTAAACAGCGGCCTTCGCACCGCCTGCCAAGCCCCATCCGGAGGCAGTGTTAACGATAGTGCCGCCTCCGCTTTTCACCATGTGCGGAATCACCTCGCGCGACAAAAGGTAGATCGACTTCACGTTCACTGCCATCACCAGGTCCCAGTCTTCTTCCGCGAGTTCAACCACCGTCGCGCGCTTTATGATGCCTGCGTTGTTGAATAGAATGTCGATCTTTTCGTAAGCAGCGATAGCAACCGCAACCAGCTGCCGGCAATCCTCCGACTTTGAGACATCAGTCGCCTGAAATATCGCCCGGCCGCCAGCCTGATTGATCTCGGATACCACCCGTGCGCCATCGCCCGCGTTCAAGTCGGCCACAACCACCGATGCGCCCTCTCGAGCAAAAAGAATCGCGGTAGCGAGACCTATCCCCGACGCTCCGCCAGTGATCAATGCAACTTTTCCTGAGAGCTGCATCGCTAGCGGCTGGCAAGCCCTCCCGCCGTCTCTCCACCATCGCAGGTGTAGACATGGCCGGTGATGTTTTGCGCGTCGTCCGAAGCGAGGAAGGCAAAGAGCGCAGCAATCTCTTCCGGTTGCGCATGCCTGCGCAACGGAATTTTGCGATTCACCTCCGCCAGCATTTCATCGGTGTATTCAGCCCGCTGCATAGGAGTTAGCACGTAACCGGGGGCTACGGCGCAAACCCTCACCTTCGGAGCCAGCTCTAGAGCCATTGACTTCGTGAGCTCGATCACTCCCGCTTTCGTCGCATTGTAATCAGCGTAGAACGGATACCCCATCACGCCATTCGTCGAGGCGGTCTGCAAAATTACGCCGCTGCCTCGCTCCATCATGTGGCGGGCGGCAGTCTGGGCCACGTAAAAAACGCCGGTAAGATTCACGGCAATCACTTGGTCCCACTCCTGCGGGGTGATATCGAGGAAGTTGTGCCGGATGCTAATGCCGGCATTATTAACCAGAACATCAACACCGCCCATAACTCGCAGCGCCTCGCCGAAGGCCGCCTTAACTTCTTCGAGATCAGAAACGTCGGCACCGACCACTCCAGCCAGCGCAGGTAACTCGGCAGCAATCTTTTTACGCCCATCGGCGTCGCGATCAAGAACGCAAACGTCGGCGCCTTCCTCCAGAAAACGCGCCGCGGTGGCCGCGCCGATGCCGCTCGCGCCCCCTGTGATCAAAACTCGCTTTCCCTTCAACCCGCGCAAACGCACCTCCGCCTGAACTTGCCGAACGACTGGCAAGCCAGAATACATTCACACCCACATTCATGCCACGGTCGGCTAATCTCGGTTGCTTTTCGAGTAGCGCCGGCATCTTGCCGGCTGTCCTGAGGGCGTCCCGCCCTCAGCGTCCGAGAGCACCACGCGCGGTGGGCGAGGGCGCCCACCCGGACAGCCGCCGAGACAGCGGCGCTACCTTCAAATCTCAACTTAACTTCCCTTGCTTTTACAGTAGCGCCGGCATCTTGCCGGCTGTCCTGAGGGCGTCGCGCCCTCAGCGTCGGAGAGCGCCACGCGCGCGGTGGGCGAGGACGCCCACCGAACAGCCGCCGAGACGGCGGCGCTACCTTCAGATCTGTTTGTTAGACCATCCCTGCCTCCTTGACAGCTTCTCTGCTACTTGACATGCTTACTTGCGGTTCCCGAAAGTAGTTAGCGGGAGGATAAATGGCCGAAGCGCAGCAGGATCAAAACCGAGATCGCGGCACCGAGCGCGAAGCGGGAAGAGAAGACAGAGAAAAAGATAAACGCGCCACGCGGCGCTTCGCGCTTCGCTTGCCGGTCGCCGTACGCTATGGAGAGACAGAAGAAGAGAAGTCCGCGCAGACCCGTGACGTCAGCGCCCGGGGCATCTGCTTCTACGTGGATTCCGCAATCACCGCCGGTTCTCCTATCGACTTTACTTTGACTCTGCCACCAGAAATCACCCTCACCGAAAGCATTCGCGTGCGCTGCAAAGGCCGCGTGGTGCGCGTTGAAGGTGGCGCAGCCAGCAAAATGGCGGTGGCCGCTGTCATCGACGAATACGAATTTCTGGCGGATTCCTAGCTCAGGTTCCTCCTAAGTACTACGTCCCTAGGTGTGTTCAGAACAGGGGATCGCCGTCCCTTTTTTGCTTATTTCCCATCGTTAAAATGGTATGTTGGCACTAACACCCGAGCCCCTCAGTGAGATTGCAGTCGGATATTTCATTATTGCGGCCAGCCTCCCGCCACGCGCTCTGGCCAAGTTTGCGTTTAAGCCGTGGATGGGCAGTTTTCCTACTGGCAGTGCCGCTCTGCGCGCAGACCGCGACTAAATACGTCCCCAGGCATCCGGCTACAACTTCAGCTCCCCTCGCTGCGGCTAAGAGTGCTCCCTCGACGATCACCAGCTTTCGAGTGATTCAGGAGCAATCCGGCCAGGCGGTTGAGATTCTTTCCACCAAGCCCGTGGTTCCGACCGTTCAGGCCATTACTTCTCCGGATCGGATAGTGATAGATCTGCCCAACGCACGGATGGAGGCTCACACCCGGCAGATCAAAGTTCAGGCTAACGAGATCACCGCTCTGCGCGCCGATCAATTTCGCGCGAACCCTCCGGTCGCCCGGATCGTAGTTGACTTACTCAGCCCTCGTTCCGCCAGATGGGACGCTTCGGGCAACCGACTGGTCATTCATCTCGGACAAAGTTCGGTTGGCAGTAACTCGCCCTTCGTAGCTCCCAACGTTGTAAGCGTGTCTTCTACGCCCGCACCTGCGGTCATCGCCGTGCGTGCGTCTGGGCCGGTAGAAATTTCGAGCGACGGAGGCATCGGCGGCAACTCCTTCACAGCCGCAGCGGATACCACGATTCTCCATCTCTCGAGCGGCGGCGAAGTTCACGTCTGCCCAGGGACGACGCTCGGCGTCACCCCCTCACGCACCCAGCACAATTTGCTGCTCAGCATGGGCCTGGGGGGGCTTGAAGCGCATTTCGCGCTGGATGACTCTGCCGACACAGTGATGACGCCCGATTTTCGCATCGTATTTTCCGGTCCGGGCGAATTTCATTATGCCGTGAGTACCAATAGCCGTGGTGACACTTGCGTGCGAACTCTAACGGGCAATAACTCGCCCGCGGTAGTTTCTGAATTGTTGGGCGACCGCATCTATCAGGTAAAGTCGAGTGACCAGCTGGTGTTTCGCGGGGGACAACTCGATCATGTCGATCCCGCAAGCCCCGCAGATTGCGGATGCCCAGTCCGGCGGGAGCCTACGCTGCGCGCCGCGCATCATGGTCCGATGCCGCCACAGGCCATGCAGCCAACTCCGGCCGCACATTCGCCTGAAACGATTGCTCAAGTCGAGCGCCCGTCTGCTGGAGAAAACCCTTCGCCGAATCCGCCCGCAGCTGCGCCGCCCCAGAGTGCTGAAGTGCACGTGCAAATCGAAGCGCCGTTAGTATTCCACGCCAGCGGCCCGCCTCCGACAAAGCCGGAAGAAACGAACGTGCAGATTTTCAACCCGCCTCCAGGTCAAGCCGCTACCGTCGTCATTCCATCCCACTCTGCTTCGAACGGAAGCGGTAGTCAGGTCGCCAGTTCTGATGACGCCTCAAAACGAAATCACAAAGGATTTTTCAAGAGAGTCGGCGGAGTCTTTTCGGCTTTGTTCCATTGAAGATCAACCCCTCTACCACAGGGAACACAGGGGAATACCGAGAAAAGAACCACTCAAGAAGAAAAAAGATCAAAGCGATCTTGCCGTCCCCCGTGGTCCTCTGTGTACCCTGTGGTAAACGACGACGCTTACCAATAGCACAAACAAGTCTAATTCTGCCCGGACGTATCCGACGCGACGCCCCGCCCGTCGCTACGTTTCATAGCAACTGGCGGAATTGTAACCAGGCCTGCCTTGGAACTCTTCGCCAGCACATTTTCCAGGATTGCCGGCACTTCAAAGAGGGCTCGGTTTGAATAGCCCGAAACATTCCGTCGAAATTTGGTGAAATTTGCATTTTGCAGTAGAAGGCGAACCGCCGGGGCAATTCTCCTGAAGCTTGGTATCGAGATGCCAAACTCGTTCTCGATTACCCATGCGGCGTTGTAGCGTTCCTGCGGCAAGGTCGCTCCGTTGCATTCCACGATCACCGGCAAATGCAGATGCAGCGCTTCACTGATCGATCCAGGGCCAGGCTTACCAATGAAGAAATCCGCCAGCGCCATGTAATGCTCGACGTTGTTCACAAATCCAACCACAGCAATCGGTTTCTTAGTATGCAGGCTCTTCAGTTCTGCAGCGAGTTTCTCGTTATGTCCGCACATCAATATCAGTTGCACTCCGCTGTCTGCGGCATCGAGTTTCTTGGTGATGTCGAGCATCACTCTCGAACCGTGGCCGCCAAACAACACAATTCCTGTCGGACATTGCGCTTCCAGTCCGAGACTCTTGCGGTCTGCGACGCGATCGATTTCGATCTGCTCATAAAATCGCGGCTTTAAAATCATTCCCGAAGTTTTAAATACGTTTTCGGACGGAAGCCCCGTGGCGATTGCTTGTGCCTGGGCGCGATCTGTACCGACGATCACCGATTCGCTTTCTTTCTCCATCCAGAAATGTGGAGGATAGTCCGCCAGGTCCGTGATCAGAGTTACGAACGGAATCGGCGCCTTCCCTGCGCGAAGACTTTCCGCAATTTCACGATTGAAATGTGGGATAACGGAAAGCACCACATCCGAAGCATTCTGTTTCCAATACGCGCGCAGGGCATTCACGATGGGCCCGTGGTGAACACGAATCGTTCCCTTCAAAATCACCAGCAACTGCGGCGTGATACGCGTCCAGCCCTTCCGCAAGATGAGATTGTAGGTGTCTTGAATGCGGATGCCCGTTGCCCGGCGAATCAGATCCAGCGGATCGAGCAACTCTTGAATATCCAACAGACGAACGTCCCACGGATCTTTCTGGCTAACAAGCGTGGCCTTGAGTGCCTCAGCAGCACTCTTGTGGCCGCCGCCCGCATGGTGAAAAACAATCGTCAGTTTGCGCACAAGGCACCTCGCCTTTCGCGGACTAGAATCGTGGGCTCGACTGGAATTCTTCGCTTCCGACAATCACTGCATTGCCATCGCTTTCTGTCTGCGGATTGTCGGCATCGTTTATCTCATCGAAGTTCATCCTATCGACAAAAGCCTCTTCACCAGACTCCTCGTCGCGATCGATATCAAACTCGGCGTTGTACTCATGAATCTTCACTCCTTGTTCATCGATCGCGATGTAGGTGGGGTGGGCATCGATCCAACTGCCGCTGTTGAAGTATTCGACGCCAGCTTCACTCTTTTGCATCGCGGCATGCGTGTGGCCGCAAAAAATGCGAGCGGCATGGTGGCGCCGGGCATAGGCGAGAGCTCCCTCGGCAACCTTGGGAGAAAGGCGCTGCCAGCGAGTGCCCATGCGATCCAGAAAGCGGGTGAAGACTTTATTTTTCGAATCAAACTTCTGCAGTTGCAGGTAGAGCAGGGTTCCAATCCAGTAACTCACGCGCACATTGCGTACGACGAAGCCATCGAACTGATGGCCGTGAACCGCAATGTGACGCAGGCCTTGATAATTCCACTGGTATTCCTGGTAGACCTCGACTCCGACCAGGTGCGACATGATGTCGCTCAGGCCGTGATCGTGATTGCCCTCGACCCACACAACTTCGATATTTCGTTTGGGGTTCGAGAGCTTGCGGATGAAACCGAGAAATTTCCAGTGTTCTTTTTTAAGGCGTCCAAAATTAAGATCGGCAAAGATGTCGCCGAGAAGAATGAGCCGGCGGTAGTCGGTTGTGCGTAAAAGCTGCAGCGCCTCGCGCGCCCGGCTCATCTCCGCGCCGAGATGCAAATCCGAGAGGATCAGCGTGTCGTAGCTCTGAGCAACCACATGTTAATTCTTCACGAACACTGTTACGGGGCGATGAAAGAGAGAATTTGCGCGAACGAGAGTAACCGACCAGTAACTAGTCGCGTCGGGGAACCTGGAGGCCCAATCCGCAGCGCGCCGCTACCAAATCGGAGGCCGCCTAGTGAGTAGGAGGAACATATTCGGCAGGGCGCGCGGAGCCTTCGCCGAAGAAGAACTGCTCCATCTGAGCTACGATCACTTCCTGATCCTGCTTGCGCGCGGGATTCAAACGGTACTCGTTCAGCAACATCTTGCAGTGCTCCATCCACTGTCCCCAAGCCTGTTGCGAGACATTGTCGTAAATCTTTTTTCCCAGTTCGCTATCGAAGGGAGGCTCGGGAAGCCCGGGCAATTCCTGTTTTAACTTCGCGCAAAAAACTTTATGTTCAGCCATAAATTCTCAGCTGAAATTATCGCACACGCATCGCGGCCCCCTCTCCGCCTAAGTTCCGCGCGCGGACCCGAGCGCGTTTCAGAAAGTTTTCGCTTCTGCACGCGCTTCACTAAAGAGCCGTCTGGGGTGAAATTCTTATTGACAATTCACATGAGCATGTCAATATCGTGTGGTAGCAAGGCTGCTCACACTATGAATTGGGTGGCTCGGGCATCAAGGTGCCCTCACGACAACCTTGGGAGAACAAATCGCTCAAACGGAGGAAACACGACATGGCAACCAAGAAGAAAGCCGCCAAGAAAAAGAAACACTAATCGACCCAATGCTCGTTAAGAAATTCCCCCAAAGCCTTTCAAGAGGAGCACTCTTGAGAGGCTTTTCTTCGACAGCAGCGCGGCTTTTTCTGTGCTGACTCGTTTGTAATGGCGGCGGCGAACGGCTGCGGCTCAGGGCTCAGCGCCCCGTTTGGTGGTTGTTCCGAAACGCGGATCGTGCTAAAAACGCGTATATCGTAAGGAGTACGGAAACGGCCTCCATGACCCTGCGAAAAAAAGTGACGAAGAAAGCCCCCCGACCGTCCGACATCGTGATTCCGGACAAGCTCTACTTCCGCATCGGCGAAGTAGCTGGGTTATGCCGCCTTCCTGCCTACGTGCTTCGATTTTGGGAGACCGAATTCCCGCAGCTCAAGCCGGTCAAGAGCAGCACAGGCCAGCGCATGTACCGCAAGCGCGACGTCGAGTCTGTTGTTCGGATCAAAAAGTTGCTCTACGAAGACGGTTTCACCATCGCCGGAGCGCGGGTGCAACTGCGCGACGAAATCAAGTCCGATCGAACGCAGTCGGCGCTTCCTTTCCCAATGAATTCAGGAGTAAACGTCGCCCATCTGCGGCACGAACTGCAGCAAATCCTGCACATACTTTCTCCGCGTAGATAATCCGAAACATTTTCCTAAAGACCACGTGTGGGAGCGGGCGAGGTCGCCCGTCCCCACATAAGCACAAAAAAACGCGGGCTTCGCAGCCCGCGCAGCACTAATTGTCTTTAACTTCTATTCCGAGATCGCCCTAAGCCGACTCCCTCTCGTCTTCGGCTTCCACCAGCGGAGCTTCCACCAAATGCTCACTCACGAACCAGACCTGCAGTTCGCCGGTGCGAAGAACCTGGCTGACGACCATATCGTTGGTGCCGGCGTCTCCAAGCTTGTCGGCACGCTCGGAAAGTTCGCGGCAATGGCTCAGAATGACCTGATGTGCGTCCAGCAACCGCGACAGCTGAACCGGAACCTCTTCACGCCCTTTGGGAGGCCGCGGAATTTTCGTCAGTTCCGCCACATCACCAGCCATGGCTATGCTGATCCCGCCGAGAAGCTGAATGCGTTCCGCGATGGTGTCAACCAGCTCGCTTTGCTCTTCGTAGTGCTTGTCGAAAAGAAGGTGCAGCTGATAGAAGGTTGCGCCAGAAACCTGCCAATGCGACTTCTTGTAGAGATCCCGCAAAGTCATGGTATCGGCGAGCATTTGGTTAAGCTGCTCGGTCATCTCCAGCCGGACCTTCTGTTCCAGTTGCAGCGGCATGGTGTTAGTGACAGTGCCGAACGCCTGAAGTTCGCGGGCTCGCTGGGAGAAATGAGGTTGCGCCGAAGCTCGATGTGAATTGCTCGTAGTGGGCTTTTTAGCCATAAAGTTCTCCTGAAAATAAAGTGGGGGCAAGCAAAAAAACAGACACCAAGGAACGGAAAGTGCTTCGCCCAGAATCCTTTTGCCGTTCAACCCCTTTGGATGCCAACCGTGGAAATTCGGTTCCACACCAGCCGAATCTTCCTCTCAGCTCCAGGGACGTGGAGATTACGATTAGCGCAAGAGCATGAAACAAGGAACAGCGGCGCACAAATCGCGCAAACTTGAAGAGCGACTCGACATCAGGTTCTCAACCCGAGCCTCGATATCAGGAGTTTCAACCCGATCCTCGATATTAGAAGTCTCAACCCGAGCCTCGAGGTCAAGTTCTCTATCGGGCTGACCAAGAGGGGAAGGGCACGGCTTTAGCCGTGCCGCCGGGAGAGGACGATTGTCGGCTTCAGCCGCTGAGGACCCGCCTTCCTGGCGGCTTAAGCGTGACGGCACGATTTGAGAAGGGCCTTGTTTTCCTATCGCCAACAAATTTTTCTGGCCGGAGCGTGCAAACGCTGCCCGCGCCTCCAGAAAAAAAGACGCGGGCATCTTAGGAGATTGGGTTAGTTGGTTAGTGGTTGAAGCCGACGTTGAGCGCGACCTGGATGGGAGGAACAGCGAGTTCTTTGGCTAATTCCTTTTCAACAGGAGACTTGATGAATGCCTGGCCATCATTATTTCCCTGCACCCATATTTCGGACAGGAAATACCGATCGAGATAACGATTGAAAACTACTGTGGTTGCGTTCGGCGCGTCTCGCGAAACCACGGAAATACTGCTGGCATTCGTAAGACCGTGGCCTCTTCGAGTTTGCAGGGTAATTGTGTGCGGCAGCAAGGGCTTGAAGCTGTAATCTCCAGCCACAAACCGTTGCGCGCCAATATTGAAATTGAACGGGATCGAAACGTTGACGATTGGGCCATCATACTGCGCGTGACTCGTACAAAGCGCTGCCAGCACGAATACACCCAACATCAATTTGTTCAGAGAGTAACCCTGTCTCTTCATTATTGACCTCATCAGGGGAGACTTACCGCTCTCCCGCAGCCTTACGTATCGGCGCTCGAAGTCAAACCTTTAGGAGATAATTTCATGCGCCAGAGACGAATTTCATGCGCCAGAGACGAATTTCATGCGCCAGACAAGAAGAATTTCCTGATGAAAACAATAATTTTTGTGGAGATTCATTTGCGTCCGCCTGCTAAGGCAACTCGATCCCTGCGCTCAGGTCCATACGCTCAGAGCCACCGCGATGAGTCCAACGCAGCAAGTCCAACGCAGCAAGTCCAACGCAGCAAGTCCAACGCAGCAAGTCCAACGCAGCAAGCCCAACGCGACAAGCCCGACGCGGCAAGTCCCCGCAACGCGCTGCGGTGCTTTTCGTTTCTCTCAACAGTTTAGGATTCGTATCAGGCTATCGCTTCAGCGATAGCGAAAAGACCCGTCGCTCAAACGCCCCCGTTGGGGGCTGGGGGCTGGACTGGTGTTAAGCGTCACTCTTAACGGGGATGCACACGTCCGAGAAAAATAGGAAATAAAATTTGGTCGGCCCTAGACGACGCCTTTCGATTTTTCTTACTGGTGCCCGGCGGCTTTGAGTCTATTTTTCAGCGGCTTACAGCTTGATTCCTGATTGCCTCCGAAGTCATGAGTGAAATTGATTCCATGACAACGTCGGCTCCGACACCCGAGTAAAGTTGGTGGTTGCTAATGCCAACCAACAAGGCTCGGGAGAAAGGAGCGGAACAATGATCATTATAGGAGTAGATTTTCACCCCGAGTTTCAAC
>JBBRNA010000029.1:0-52883 GCA_038230575.1 Terriglobales bacterium
AAAGCTGGGCCCGGAGACTGCCAGGGCGGTGCTTCTTGCTTGCGCTGAAGAAAACGGTTACCGCCCGTTCTAGTAGAAAGCCCAGCGTTTTATCTGTGGCGAGGAACCAACGAAAACCTCTATCGGTTCAGCAATTCGGGCAGGGCGAGTCTCCTTCCTCGCTTTATTGCACAGACAGCGATGTGGCAGCCGGGCATCTTGTTACGGTCGCCCTCAAGTACATGCGGGCCCATCCCGAGATGGCTCACTTGCGAACGTTTGTGCTCGTGACTCGTGCGCTCCAAGCAGCCTTTCCTTGCCGAGCGTGAGCGCAGGCTGGCTGCCGGTCAAAACGCGTAATCGCCTGTTTTCGCTAACTATGCCAAAACTGCCAAGCCAAGTCTGCTTCTCTTGACGCTTCTGTGTTGCTCGATCACCGCAGCGGCGCAAGCTGGTCGCAAGAATGGTTCACAGTTGATCGTCAGGTGGCCCACCCAGCGGTACACTGAGTAATGTGGAAAGCGACGGCCCATGCGCTTTTACTCTATATTTTAATTCTGTTTGCCCGCGCAGCAACGGCACAAACAGATTGGCGTCAAGTTTCGGAGTTTACGTTCAATTCGGGCAGCCATCCCAATATTCGGGTTGTCTTAAGCGTTCCCTTCTCGTGGAAAAATCCTGGAGATTTCACCCGCGTCACTGTTCAAGTGCCTGGGCGAACGCCTGCCGTGTTCATTAATGAAACCGGGTGGGTCAAATACGCCACTGACGCGACATCAGAAGTGAAAAAGAACAAGAATCTCGTGAGTTCGGAGTATGTGCTCACTCTCAGAGCGAGCCCAAATCGAATTCTGCTCTTTCTGGTTGGTTATGTGTACGCAAGTTCACCCGGGTCTCTGGACGTGCTGGAAATTTCAAAGGATGGTGATACACGTCGCGTGCTTCAGCGTACCGAACTCGGCTTAAAAGAGGTGCGCGACCTAGACGGGGATGGTCTCACTGAAATCGTCGGGTATCCGTGCCTATCGGAGGAGTGGGGCAATGGGCTTCTGACATACGACCCATTCAACGTCTACAGGCTTAGTAGTGCGCCCGGTGGAACCGCAACTCTATCAGTATCTTTATCGAAAAGTTATAATCTCAAACACTATTATGGCTGGGCTGGCCCGGAGTGCAGCGATAAAATTGTCGTCGTTCTCCATCCACCCAAAGGCGGTAGGCCGATTCTCGTCACCGCGAAAGAAGCCCAAGAACTTACGAAGCCTTAAACCACTCCATTCACAGTTGTTGAAAAATCGCGATTACGCTAAGAACCGCGAACGGCAACCTTCATACGACCTCCCATCCTCCCGGAGCGGGATTGCCGATTGGCGATAAATCGCCATTACACTCATTGACTTCCGAAAAAGCGAACAGATGGGCGCGCCCAGTTTAGGGCAACTGCTTCAGCAATTGCCCCTTTCGTGTAATCCTCTTACTTGCCGCGTCATACTCAGCAAACACGTAGGCGCCGTCTTTGTCTTTCATCTGCATCCACGAGGTCTTGATTTTCGGGTTTCCTTCACTCACATATACATTGATGTCCAGACCTCTCGCGGCGAGCTTCTGAGTTTCAGCAGCGATGGCATTGTATGCGGCATCTCGCGTGGGATGTGGTGAAAAGACGATCGTCACGGAAAGCCATTTCTTTTCCGGCTTTATTCCGGCAAATGTTTTGTCTTCCTGAACTTCGACGAAGTAACTTGCGGTGCTTGATGTCGACGTCTGAACTCCGTGATATTCATCGAAAGTCACTATCTTTTTCTGGCTAGCCTTGTATACGAGTGAACCGGAGTGCTGATTACTACTCAAGACATCTTCCCCAAGAAATCCCGTCGCGAGAATATCGACTCTTGGGTCAACGAGGATCGCATGTTCAAGTGATTCTCGGAGGATCTTGTCGACGACGCTTGGAGGCGGCAGTTTCCCGTAGAACCCTACGTTGAGAACACGGCCTCCGCCTGGAACGTCCTCCAGCGAGACATCGAATAATTTTCTTGCCGGTGCAGCAGCTAAGATCTGACTAGCGAGAAGGAGTGCGAGAGAAGCAACAACACGAACTCTCATAGGCTGTCCTTTTCAGGTGTTTCACGGGGGCCGCTCCTGCGGGGGAGTAAGGTGGATGCGGCGCTGGCCACTTCCCGTACCAAGCAAACAGATCACCGAGGTGAATCTTACGTTGATGGTACGAACAGGTCAACGAAACTGGGGCCATCGACGGGTCCTGAACGGATTGTTGACGACGAAATATCGCGATTACACTGATTGACTGGGTTTCCCCCTACGCTTGGCTCCCTTCTCCGGTCGGTTTACAGCCAGTTCCAAGCTGGCGCGCGTAGTCGGATGGACGGCCTCAGCATCGAGAAAACGCTGGACAGGATGTTGAGATATACCCGACTCCCGCATGAGTTGTCGGCGGGTGGCCAACATCTAACAGCCGAGGTATGACCCGACCGCTTTGGTCTTGGATTTTGAACTTATAACACCTGAGGGTGGCGGGTAGGCAACTTCTGACGGCCGAAGTATACTCCCGCGATTTTATAGTGGGATTTGATGATCATCGAGCACTTAGGGGCTTCTGTCCTCTTTCTGATTCTGTAATGGTTTCGACACCCACCTCTACGCCGGAAACGCTGGCTCGTATATGGCCCCTCGCGGGCAGGAGTGCCCGCGCTACACGGAATTATCGGTGCTTGAATTTTCTTTTCACCGCCTGATAAGAACAGGCGGTCCAGCTGACTTCGCTGAATCTTAAATATCGTGCAGCGCAGAGGCGACCTATCCAGATTCACGGGAGTGGTAAGCGGAAAAAAGGAGAGAAGCCTGATTCGCTCTTCTCTCCTGGGGTAGAACTGGTTATTTGATTGTTATTTCAGCTTCGACATATCGCACTTCTCTGATTCCATCTTCATGCTGCTGACTTTCATGGCCATCATGCTGTCGTGGCCCATGCTGTCGTGGCTCATGCTGTCGTGGCTCATCTTGTCATCTGACTTCATCTTGTCGTCAGATTTCATTTTGTCATCTGATTTCATGGAGTCGCCGGCCATCGCATCCGACTTTTCCATCATGCCGGTGACTTTCACCTTGTGACCGACGTGGGGCTTGAGATCTTCGGAGCTCATCAGCTGAACGCCGTCTGGGTGCTTTTTGTCCATCATCATGTACTTGCCGTCTTTTTCGCCGATGCAACCGGTCATCGACATGGACTTGCCTGACATGCTGTCGTGTTTCATTGAGGAATCGCTGGACGAGCCCGATTGCGCCATCGCTGACATCGAACAAGCCAGCACCAGCATGAGCATACAGCCTGATATTTTATTCATTATTTTCTCCTTAAGTTGTGTAGCACTAAGTTGTGTAGCACTCTACTTGTACGCTAAAAAGCCGAATGTTGGATGTATACGAGCGACCGTACGGCCGGTCGCGACTTAGTTATCGAGGTGGATCTTGACCAATGGCAACTTTCCGCCTTGGGGGGTGTAGATTACCGGGCAATTCAGCACGATGTTAGTTTTTGTCAGCGTCACTTCTCCGTCGTCTCTTGCGCCTAGAACTTCTTCTTCCGACTTCAGAATGCGCGGAGCCGTTCCGCTCTTCCACGTCACTTTTGTGACCTGCCACAGCGGCGTGTAGGTTGCGTTTGTATTTTTTGGACCTGCGGGAATCGGTGCTGACGGGATTACGTTACCTTGCTTGAAGTTGGTGATGAGGTAGATGTCGTCGACTGCTCCGCCATTTGGAGCATGAATGGCGTTTGCCAGTCGCGGCACAAGATTTACTTTCTGTTGCTCGGCAACCGCCGGGTTTGATGCGTCGGTCTGAATATAGAGTGCGGGTAATCCTTTATACCAACAGAAGACAATCGGGAAGGTAACGGTGCCCCTGGTTGCGGTCGGATTGGCGAGTAAATCCTGAAGCAAATCGGTATCGTTCGTTTGGGCTTCTGTTTGAGTGGATGCGAGGGCCGCGAGAGCCAGCATGCCGGCGAGTCCGGCCAATCGCGAGAGTCGTTTTAAGTTAACTGCAACACCTACCATCTTTATCGTCTCCAATGCGAAAGCGTTTAGCGCTCGCGCATGGGGCATAGGATGTGCCGCTTATCCGGAAGTTACAGGGTATGTCGCTTGTGAATAATTTCATTCGGAAGTCATTTATGCCGTCGACATTCGCTGCATGGCGATTGCCAATTGGGTATCGTTATCAACGGCTTAGGCTGGTTGAGATGTGCGTTCCGCGGGAGACCCGAACAGATGGTCGATGCAAACGACGGCGTATCCACAAGTCATAAATACTAACGAGATGATGAGGGCGGTGAAGGCGGTTCGTTGCCAGCCTAGTTTTCCAGCGTCCAAGAATGGATACGCATATTTCCCCGTCAAATTACCGCGTGTCATACCGTAGGCTAGATATAGCAGAGGGTAGATCGCCCATAGCACTGGGTTTCGCCATTTAAGATCGCCTTTTCGGACGCAAGAAAGCCAATACAGAGGGACCAGGGTAGGCGTTGCGATATGGAGCAACTTATCCACCAGTATCGAACCGCCTGAGAGTTCCAGCGCTCCACGCAAGAAAATTGCGCTCACGATGCCGACCATCGCGATTGAGAGCATTGTGCCGGCCATGATCGATTCGGAAGGCAGCGGTGAACGATTGAAAGCAACGAGCGTGAACAGCACCGCAACCAATAGATTCGTGAGGATGGTGAAAAACGCGAGCAGAATCCAGATCGTCAGCGGAATGGAAGCGGTGATAGAGTACGTTACGAAGAACTGCACGATGAGGCCGACCCAGGCAGCGGCGGCAATGACTGCGGCGAAGAGTCGTCTAGTGAGTTGCGGTAACATGGGTAGAAATTTTAGGTGGGCTAGTCCCGCGGGTAATCCTATCGCAATGCAAAGGCAGACACTATGAAATCGATGATCTTAACAATCTTTTTACTTGTGGGAGTAAGTGTGATGGCATTTTCAGAAGCAGAAGAGTTCGGCACTTTTTCCGTCAGTCTCGGTGTGAGCAATATGACGGAGTCCAAAAACTTTTATGAGAAGCTGGGGTTCACGCGCGTCGTCGGCGATCCGGAAAAAGGCTGGCTGATCTTGAAGAAGGGCGACGCCATCATTGGGCTTTTCACCCAGTTTAAGACTGGCCCGGGCGCTCTGACCTTCAATCCGAAAGACGTGAGGGCGGTGCAGAAAGATCTCAAGAGCAAGGGCTTCAAGTTTGAGACTGAAGCGGACGAAAAGACGACCGGGCCGGCGTATGCAGTCTTGTTCGATCCGGACCACAACAAAATTCTCTTCGACCAGCACTAAGTCGGAACTGAAATCCAGGTTATCTCGCGGCCGGAAAACTCAGGCGCGGCCCGCGAATTCTCGACTCTCGGTCGAGACCTGCACTTTTTCGCCTTCCTTAATAAATAGGGGGACCCGAATCTCGAGGCCGGTTTCGAGTTTTGCGGGCTTGGTTACGGTGCCGCTTGACGAGTCGCCCTTGACGCCTGGTTCGGTTTCGGCAACTTTTAATTCCACAAAAATCGGCAGATCGATGCCGATTGGATTGCCGTTGAACTTCCGCAGTTCGATGATGGCGCCGTCGACCAGAAAATCCAACGCATCTCCGACCATCGAGTTCTGGAGCGTTAAAGTCTCGAAGCTTTCCTGATCTAAAAAGTGCGATCCGTCGCCGTCGCTGTAAAGGTAGGAGGCTGGAACGGACTGGAGATCGGGATCCTTAAACTTGTCGTTGGCCTTAAACGACTTTTCGAAGACAGCATTGGTGAGGAGGTTGCGCATCTTCAGGCGCACCAGCGTTTGACCGCCCCGAGCGGTCGGAGTGTTAACTACGGCTTCCAGACATACGAAGGGGATATTTTCGAATTCGAAGAACGTCTTGCGTTTCACATCAATTGCGTCGATCAGCGCGGCCATTGCTTCCTCAGTCTTCCTCAGTTGTCCTTGCGAACCTCTGATTAACTTCTCATCTTAAGTCATCTCAAGCTCTCATCGGGGCGACGAGAAATTTGGAGATCGCGGTCTCAGTTGCCGCAGTCACGACCTGGCGGGTTTAGTCATCGCGACGCATTGTTATGACCGCATTGTTATGACCGCATTATTATGATCGCAGCGACGGGACGTCGAAGCCACTGAGTATCGCTGCCTCGACTAACTTACTGTCGGCAGTCAAAAACACCTGACCTTGAGGCGAGTCATCGCACCACTCCAAAGCTGACGCTAACTGAAATGAGTCTGCGCCACGCAGGTCGAAGCGTGCTACGAGTTGCGTTGCCCTGGCTCGCAAGCGGTCGGACGGCTGCATTACCGACCAAGAATCCGCGAGTTTTTTGGCTAACTTGCCAGCCTTGCTCCAGTCCGCAGGACCAAGATGCCCCATGCGCAAGAGTCGGGCGAGGGCGCTGGCAATTTCGACGGGAGTAGCCCACCAGACCACTACATCGTGCAAATCGTACAGTTCAATCGATCGCGGCGTCGTGCGCTGCAGGACGCACAGCGGAACCAGGGCACTCGTATCCCAAAAAGCCGAGGTGCGCATCAGCGATCTTCTCGCTCGCCACGAAGAGTTTGGTGCACGATCTTATCGGGAACGTTGCCTGGCGGTTCTGGCCACGATGAAGAATGAGGTCGCTTCCTGGCAGGAGGTGCCATCGCGCGATCCGCTACCATGCGCCGTTCCCGCTCCGGCATATCGGTTAGATGACAGGGCACGATGCGGGCCACCGGCTTATTGCGATCGCACACCAGCACTTCTTCACCGTCTTTCACCAGCTGGATGTGGGCGCTCAGCTGAGCCTTCAAATCGCTGATATTGACTGTCTTCATCTACACATTGTAGCGGACATGACCATGTTGGTCATCTTAAAAAACGCCGGGCTTTTTCCCCTTATTTGTCTAACAACTACAATATTTGCGCCCCCAATCCGTCTACACAATTGAATGAAGGACACGGCAAGCCTGGAGCGGATGTCGATCGAGCGGAACGAGGACCAGCGGATCACCGATGTGGTCGCACGGGAACGGCCGCGCCTAAGCAATTTCATAAGACGGCGTGTGCCCGATCCGCGGGACGCTGAAGATGTTCTGCAAGACGTCTTCTACGAGTTGGTCGAGGCGAACCGTCTACTGATGCCGATTGAGCACGTGACCGGATGGCTGTTTCGGGTGGCGCGCAATCGCATCACCGATCTGTTTCGCAAGAAGAAGCCGGAGAGTTTGAGCGGCAGCGTTGCCAACGAAGATGACGGCGGAGATTTTCTTCAACTTGAAGATTTGCTGCCTTCTCCAGATGCTGGGCCGGAAGCCATTTATGCCCGAAATCTTTTGCTTGAAGAACTGGAGTCGGCTGTCGATGAACTGCCGGAGGAACAGCGTGACGTATTCCTGGCGCATGAAATCGAAGGCCGAAGCTTCAAGGAAATCTCGAAGGATACGGGAGTGAGTGTTAACACGCTCCTGTCAAGGAAGCGTTACGCAGTGTTGCGACTTCGGGAACGGCTACAAGCGATTCACGACGAAATGACAGAAAGATGAAGTGCGAAGATCTGAATTTTGAAGAAGCGAGCGAGATTGGCTTCCAGATGTGGAATCGGAAGGAAATAACGAGGAAAAATTTATGAGAAGAAAATGGTTTTTAATCGCTCCGGCTGCGGTTGTGGGAATGATCGCGTTCAGCTTTATCGGCGGCGAATTGGTGATGCGCCTCTGGAACTGGCTCCTGCCGCCGCTTTTCGGCTGGCGTCAGATCGGATTCTGGCAGGCTCTCGGATTGCTGGCGCTATGCAGAATTCTGTTTGGCGGATTCGGCAGACACGGCGTCGGCCGCCGTGGAGGCTCGAACATCCGTCGGCGCATGCGGGAGCGCTGGGAGCACATGACGCCCGACGAACGAGAGAAATTCCGCCACGGAATGCGAGGGCGTTGCCGCCCCGGTGCGCCTAACGCTTCGGGAGCAACTCCGCAGCCGCAATCGTGATGCTGGAGGGGGTTGCTGTGTGAGAGCCTGAACGCGAAGAGACGGGGAGAACCCCGTCTCTACAGCGAACTTCCCCGCAAGTCGTCTCTAATGCGAACGCCTAGTGCAATAACCCAAACACGCCAACGCCATTGGTCGTTCCTACATACACTTTGCCGTTGGCGATGGTTGGAGTGACGAACTTGTTTCCGCTTCCGAAATTGTCGCGTCCACCCGACGCCTGGTTAGAGTTGTATAACTCCACTCCAAGGTTGTTGGCGCTGTAAGCGTGAAGTACCGCCGGCGAAGTATTTTCGGTCGCCCAAAGGATCAGGTTGCTGGCCAGACTGCCGGAAATGCTCGGCGTCGCTCCGGGATACGCGAAGCGGGTACTGGTGGCGGATTTGGGCGTGGAGTTGAGCATGGCGCTGCTGTTAAAAGAAAACGCCTTGATGGCGTCGCCGACAGCACCATAATAAATTCGGTTGTTGGAGAAGGCGGGCGCGGAAAAAACCTGGCCGCCCAGTTCGCCCTTCACTTCCTGATACAGATTGTTGTTGTTAGTCGGATTGAATTTTCCCATGTTAGTGCGATTCGCCAGATAGATGTTCATATCTTTCCCGGCGCCTACAACGAGAGAATGCACGATTCCCCCGGAGTCTTTAATGTTCGGCACCACCATGGCTCCGCCCGAGCCCAGATCTTCGTCGGCATTCGATTCGCTGATCGTGTTGTACATGTTGAAGTAATCGGCCACAGCCAGAACTTTGTTCGTGGTTGAAAGTTTCATGATCGCGTTGCCGTAGTCGCCTTTGGATGGGAATCCACTTGCAGTCAGCGTCGTTTCGAAGGTGCCGTTGCCGTCGAGAAAATAAATGTTCCCGCCCGAATCAGCCGCCGGCCCTGCTCCGGCCGCCCAGACCGCACCTTCGCTGCCATTCGGGGTGACATTGAGCACGGACTGCTGCGTCAAAGTCGTCTGGTTGTAACTGATAATCCAGCCTGTATATGGGCGAATGTCGCAGTGCGAGGCCCATGATGTGTAGATCACGTGATTGATGATCAAAAGCCCGGCGCGCTCTTTGTATTGCTTCGGGTCGAAGATCACATTTCCTCCGGAACTGTTATCGCCGGTTCCGGGATACCTGGCTGTAATGTCGACGGGACCGCCGAACTCTTCGGCTCCAGTGGTGATATCGAGCGCGTGCAATCGCTGATGATAGTTCGAACTGGAATCCTTGCTCATGGCCACGAGATAAATCGTTCCGTGGAGTCCGGCGGTCAAATCAATCACGGGAGTCGAGGTCACGCCGATCTCAGGAGTCACCTGATCGCATCCGCGGCTATCGGAGGGCGCTTCGCCGGATTTCAAGGTAGTTATGCGCCAGAGGCTGGTGCCATTGTCCGCGTCAACCCCGTACACCGTGCCGTGCTCGGTGGCGACAAATAAAACATTGTGGGGCACTCCGCCGATGCTGATGTTTGGGGCAAGCAGAGGCTGGGCATCGACCTTCCCGTCCGCAGGTACAACGAATAACTTTCCGAACGACGTCGAATTTACGTTGCTCAGGGTGAGAGCAGTTTCCGCGGGATTGCGGCCGGTGCGCATGTTGTCGTTGTGATAAGTGAGAACGCCGTGAAAGACGGGAGCAGCCTGCACACTCACGCCGCGGAAAGCCCTTGTGGCAACTACGCAGATAAGAAGGATGAATAGAGTGAGTAGCGCGATACGAGCGGAGAGAATGAACTTCAAGACACACCTCGGGATATGGCAATAGGGTCAGATGGCGAATCTGTAATTCTACAGATTCGATCGACGACGAGGGCTCGACAATTTTACCCGAACATGGCGTCAATCGCCACAAGTCGCGCCTTGGCCAGCGCTATGGATCATGATGCTGGTGGGAAAATCAGCGCCGGATCAGTCCGCCTAGCGTGTCTTGCAGAGCGTGGGCGCTCATGCCCGGACGAGTAGTGCCACGCCAATGGGCCAGTACTCCGGCCATTATCCCTAGCAGAGCAATCGATGTCGCCCGCTTAAGTCCCTGGTACGAGTGCGCGCTCGCAAACAGCAATGCCGACACAACAATGCCGATCGGAACGCTCCGGGTGAACGCAGCAAACTGTTTCTGGAGATATCCCCGGTACACCGCCTCTTCACAAATACCTGCCGAAAGTGAAACCAATATCCAGAGAGCTATTTCGGTTTTGCTCTGTGGAAGCAGGAAACTGATGGCGCGATCTGCGGGCTTGTCGTGGCCAAACAACGAAGTGATCGCGATTGTCGTAATCAAAAATAAAAATCCTATTCCCATATCTCGCAGAAAGTCTTTTAGAGAGCGCCATCGTTCGCCTACAACCGCGAGAGGGGATGAACCGTAGAGCCACAGGCCGACCAGCACCAGTCCAAACATCAGCCACTCTACGAGGATGGTTCGCTCGTAGAGCTTGATGCGGTCGAGGTGCAAATCAGAGCGCATCGCGTCAGCACGAAGATAGGCCCTTATGGACTGGGCGAAGATGGCCGCCAGGACCGCGAACGTATGCCACGGCGAGGCGATGGCGTTGATGGAAGGAGTCGGGGCGCCGTTTAAGACTGCATTTTTCATCCAGCAAGGACGGGGGCGAAGGGTATGCCCAGCAAACATCTTAGACGGGCTAGAGCAGGAATCGTTAATTCAGTTGGGAGTTGGGGATAGGCGCGCCGGTCGCTGAGTGGGGAGAAAGAAAAAAAGCTGGCAGCTTAACGCTGCCAGCAGTTACAACCAAGTGTTAGGTAGCAATCGACTTATCTGTGTCCACCGCCGGAGTGCGAACCGCCACCGTGCGATCCACCACCGCTGCGGGATCCACCACCACCGTACGATCCGCCGCCGCTGTGGGACCCGCCGCCACCGTACGATCCGCCGCCGCTGCGGGACCCGCCGCCACCGTACGATCCGCCGCCGCTGTGGGACCCGCCGCCCTGATATCCGCCGCGCGATCCGCCACCGTTGTAGCCGCCACCGCTGTAGGCGTGGCCGTTGCCATGTCCGCGATTGTCGTCGCGGTCATGACCACCGGCGTTGCCGCGCTCACGCCACTCATGTCCGGCGTCGCGGTCGTGACCACCGGAGTTGCCGCGCTCACGCCACTCGTGTCCGCGGTCGCGATCATATCCGCCACGGCCGTATCCGCCACGGCCATACCCTCGGTCGTCGCGGTCATATCCACGACCGTAGGATCGATCGCGATCATATCCGCCGCCGTAGTAGCCCCGGCCACCGTAGTAGCCTCCGCCACCGTAATAGCCGCGGTCATAGCCGCCCCAGCCTGAGCGATACCACGGGCCGGCGCCGATGAAGATGCCGCCACTGAACCACTCTGGGCCATAGAAGCCGTAAGGCGCGCAGTTATACGGCGAGTAATCGTAATATCCGTACTCACATACGGGAGCCGCCCCGTATTCGTAGGACGGTCCAACTCCAACATAGCCCGGTCCCACGCCCACTCCTACACTCCACCCAACCTGAGCCTGCGAATATGCGAGTGGCACCATCAGAACCGCCAACAGCGCAACGTATTTCAGATAACGCATTTGAACCCCCTCCGGCTTCGGATCTGGTTGCCCAGGTCCCCTTCGCCACATCTCTTCGCGTCGGCTCCGGTCTATCGACCGCTGGCCATCGCTTCTACTTATATTTGAACGCGGGAAAGGCAGAAAAGTTTCGCGATTTGGATTGGCTGATTTCAGCCACCCCGTTCAAAAACAACCACTTATGCGGATATGCAAGTCCCGGTATGACAACAACATCCGGATGCGGCAGGGACACTTGGGAGCATCGGGGTGGGGGGTAGTGATCGAAGGGCCGAGAAAATGGGCAGAAGACTCGTCCTAATGCGGATAGGGTCCCGAATATCGATCGATGTCGAGGGGCTTTAGAGTTCGTACTTCTTCATAAGGTGGCGGAACGATCGATAGGAGATGCCCAGAACGTCCGCAGCCCGAACCTGGACGCCGTTGGTCTGGCTGAGCGCGGACTGAAGCAGTGCACGCTCAATTTGCGCCACATAGTTTTCCATGTTGACCCCGTCAGGCAAGACGGCGGTGGTTGTGGAGCTCACCGGAGCGCTTTCCGCCCCGGCTGCCACGGCACGGGCCTTGGCGCGCTCGGCGGGCAGCTCAACATGCAGTTCGCCTGTCGCCTCCATCGCGACGGCGCGCTCGATGGTGTTCTCAAGTTGCCGGACGTTGCCCGGCCAGTCATAGCCGCAAAGGGCTTCGAGTGAAGTGGCATCAAGTCCGTGAATGGCCTTGCCGGCCGCAGGAGCATATTTTTTCAGAAAATGATTTGCCAGTAACGGGACATCGTCGCTGCGCTCGCGAAGGCTCGGAACCCGAATCGGAATTACGTTCAGCCTGTAGTAGAGGTCCTCGCGGAAAGTGCCTTCGGAAACCTGGCGGTCGAGATCGCGATTGGTTGCGGCGATTACACGGACGTCGACCGGAATTTCGCTTGTTCCTCCCACCGGACGGACGGTGCGCTCCTGCAAGACCCGTAAGAGTTTCACCTGCATGGGCATGGTCATCTCGCCGATTTCATCGAGGAAGATCGTACCCTGATCGGCAACTTCGAAAAGGCCGCGGCGGTTCTGGTTGGCTCCCGTAAAAGCGCCCTTCACGTAGCCGAAGAGTTCGCTCTCGAGCAAAGTTTCAGGGAATGCGCCGCAGTTGACGGAAACGAAACTCTCCCCGGCGCGAGGCGAGCAGGTGTGAATCGCGCGGGCGACCAGTTCTTTGCCGGTTCCGCTCTCGCCATAAATAAGGACCGTGCTGCTGGTGGTGGCTACGGTGCGGACTGTCTGCTTGAGTTTTTCAAGGGCCTGGCTGGAACCAACGATATTGTCCAGCGAATTGCGAGTCGCGGCATCGCGGCGCAGCGCAAAATTCTGGCGCGTAAGAGAAACTTTCGTGAGAGACCGCGCGATGGCTAGCTTCACTTCGTCGACAAGGCCGGGGCTTTTGCGGATGTAGTCGCTAGCTCCGCCCGCCTTTACGGCCTCGACCGCAGCCTCGTAGTCGTCGACGGCAGTCATCAGAATGACGGCGGAGTCAGGCGAAATCTGGTGCGCGTGGCGGAGCACGTCGACGCCATCCACCCCGGGCATCTTGATGTCGGTGACAATCACGTCGAAGAGCGCGCTATCGATCTTGCTGCGGGCGGCGTCACCGCCAGTGACGGTTTCGACCTTGTGCCCGTCGCGGCGCAGGGCGATGTCGAGGAGTTCGCAGATGGAGCGCTCGTCGTCGCAGACGAGAATCTTACCCATGCGATCCACCTCCGGCCTTTACCGAGAACGCCGCGGAAGCTGGCGAAGCCTGAGCGGTTGAGGCGTTAATGCTTATTTCGGAGGCGGGCTCCGACACGATCGCAGCATCAACCCGCCGCAGCCGTATTACGAAGCTCGCGCCTTTTCCGAGTTGTGAACGCGCCCAGACCTTGCCTTCGTGAGCCTGTACGATTTGATAGACGATCGCTAAACCAAGCCCGGTGCCACCCTCGAAATTTGATTGGAAGGGCTCAAAGATTTTTTCCGTCTGTGCCGGGTTGATACCGGGCCCGGTGTCGGAAAAGCTCATCTCCCAATCCGTGCCGCGCTGAGTCAGGGACACGGTCAGCCTTCCACCTTTGACTTTCATCGCGCGCAAGGCGTTCTCGCAAAAATTCCAAAATACCTGTTTCAGCTTGTCGCCGTCGGCGAGCACCCATGCTTCCGCGTCCGAGAATTCGCGTTCAAGCTGGATTCTGGAACTCTCCGCCGTCAGCCGATGCTGAAGCAAAGTGAGAGTGTCTTCGAGCAACGGGATCAGATCACAACGCTCGAATCGATATTGCTTGCCGCGGGAGTAAGCCAGAAAATCGGTGACGATGTTATTCAGGCGTTCCGACTCACGCGTCACGATCTGCAGCAAGTGTTTTTCTTCCGCATTCAGCGCCGGCGCTTCCGATAACATGCTCACGGAACCGGCAATCGATGTGAGCGGGTTACGGATTTCGTGGGCGATTGCCGCTGCCAGTCTTCCCACCGCCGCAAGTCGGTCCTGCATGCGGACTTCGCGTTCCAGGCGTCGGATTTCGGTGAGATCGTCGAAAGAGTAGACAAATCCGAGGTCGCCGCTCGAGCTAACATTCAGCGCCGACACCATCACGCGGAAAGTCTTGCGGAATCCATTCAATGTTTTGTAACGAACTTCAGCGTCAGTGCGCGTCGCTCCAAAATGCGGCAGGGCGTCTTCAAACAAGTCGCCCACGCTGCGGCCCCGTAATTCGGTTTCGGATAATTCGAGAAGTTGCTGCGCGGCCCGGTTCACCAACGTCACTCGGCCGTCGAGGGCGGTAGTGATCACTCCGCCGCTCATCGATTGCACTATATTTTCGTGAAGCGCCTGCAGGTTCTTGAGAGCGCCGCTCGCGTCTTTCAATTGCACGTCGACTTGCCGCAGCTTGTTCATCAGCAAGCCCGCGAGGTAAGCGATGGCAAAGTAGGCAAACAAATTGACAAACATCACAACCTGCAACGCCTTCAGCTTGGGATGTGAGGTGGAGTAGGAAGGTATGACGAGGTAAAAATCGAGCTCCAGAATTGTTCCGAATAAAATGAATGCGAGGGCAGCGCTCAGGTATCCCCAGGCGCGGGGCAGAAGCATGCAGGCGACTACGATCACGAGCGGATAGAGAAAGTTCAGCGAGCTGTCGATGCCTCCGGTGACCTGCACCACCAGCGTAACCATGAACAGGTCGGCCAGCACCTGCACCATGGCCTGCACGCGATGCTCTTTCCAGACGGAAACAAGAAAGACGAAGAAAAGCGACAGTACAAACCACAACATCATGCCGGTGAGAAAAGGCAGGATGGGCAGCGGCCTCGGCGTGAACTGCAGGATCGAAAGCTCGATGGCGAGCAAGACCATCAAGATCAGGACGCGAACCTTGACCAGCCAAGTCAGCCAATTTCGTTCATCAGTAATGGAATACATGAATTCAGTCGGTCAATGCTGCGAGGCACGAGGCCCGCGTCGAAACTGGAACTGGAACCGCGAGGCACGCCCCAGGACTTGAGAGGTCGTGCCCGCAGCGAGAGTCTGGTGGACCGCAGCAGGCTTAACTATCCCGCCAGCTTGGCGATCATTGAGAAGAGCGGCATGTAGAGCGAAATAACGATGCCGCCGATGGTGACGCCGAGGAGCCCGATGATGACCGGCTCAAGCATCGCCAACATGTCTTTGGTTGCCGAATCGACTTCGTCTTCGTAGAAGTCGGCGATCTTCTGCAACATAGAATCCATTGCACCCGTGGCTTCACCGACGCCGATCATCTGCGTCACCATGTTCGGGAACACTCCGCATTCGCGAAGCGGATCGACGATGGTGCGGCCTTCTTCGATTGCCTTGCGAACCTTCATCAAGGCTTCTTCAAGCACTGCGTTACCCGAGGTGCGGGCGGTGATGGCCAAGCCTTCGAGAATCGGAACGCCTGAGGTGATCAGGGTGCCCAAGGTTCGGGTAAAACGTGCGACCGCAATCTTTTTAAGCAAGGTGCCAATGATGGGCAGCTTGAGCAACATGGCGTCGAATACGTAGCGACCCTTCGGATGTTTACGGACCTGTTTCACTCCATAGACGAGGCCAACTCCGCCGACGATGAAAAACCACCAGAACTGCCCGACGAAGCCGCTAAGGCCGATAACGATGCGGGTTGGAAGCGGAAGGGCGACGCCTAATCCGACAAACAAGTTGGCGAAAATTGGTACGACCCACTTCAGGAGTGCGGCGACGATCAGCATGGCGAGCGAGACAACCGAGACCGGGTAAATGAGGGCCGACTTAACCGCCGCGCGCAGCTTGACTGCCTTTTCGACGTAGATCGCCAGGCGCTGAAGAATGATGTCGAGAATACCGCCGGTTTCGCCGGCCTCGATCATGTTCGTCGTCAAATCGTCAAACACGATGGGGAAAGTGCGCATGGCGTTGGCGAGTGTGGCGCCGCCTTCAACCGTGGTTCGAACGCCCAGCAGCGTTTTCTGAAAGGTGGGATTTTCCTGGTTCGCGCCCAGAATCTCCAGACACTGTACGAGAGGCAAGCCGGCATCGATCATGACGGAGAATTGGCGGAAGAACACCGCGACTTCCTTTACCTTGACCTTGCCGCTGCCGAAGGTTGGGAGGGCGAACTCCTTGCCCTTTTCGCGGATGGAGCCGGGCGTGACCCGTTCTTTGCGCAATTGAGACGCCAGCGCGTCCTTGGTGGACGCTGTGCGCTCTCCCTGGATTTTCTCGCCCGAAGCTGTTTTTCCTGAAAATGTAAAAACCGGCATTGAAATTCTCCTTTAAGCCTCTGGTCCTTTGTCCTTCTTACTTTTCCGCTCGGCGAAAGTCACAAGACAGCGAACTTTGCCCTTTATTTCGAACTCCAACTATCTCTTCGTCGGTACCGCGCCCTTCGCCAGCGGCGCAGGGTTTCTGCTGGCGAGTGTTGCGCCGCGTGAAATCATTTCCTGCAGTTCGTCCTGATTGCTGGAACGGGTCAGCGCCACTTCCAGCGTGATCTGTTTCTGGGCATAAGCGGTGGCAAGAGACTGGTTGAAGGTCTGCATGCCGTATTTCTCCTGGCCCGATTGCATCGCAGAGTAGATCTGGTGAATCTTGTCTTCGCGGATCAGGTTGCGGACGGCGGCGTTTGGTACGAGGATCTCCATGCACATCGCACGGCCCTTGTTGTCGCTCTTCGGGACCAGGCTCTGACACATGATGCCTTCGAGAACCAGCGACAGCTGCGCTCGAATCTGCGACTGCTGGTGCGCCGGGAACACGTCGATGATTCGGTTGATGGTCGACGAGGCTGAGTTGGTATGCAGAGTGCCGAACGTCAGGTGGCCCGTTTCCGCGATTCGCAGGGCGGATTCAATGGTTTCCAGGTCACGCATTTCGCCGATCAGCACCACGTCTGGATCTTCACGAAGCGCGGCGCGCAATGCATCAGTGAAACTTTTGGTGTCGGAGTGCAATTCGCGCTGGTTCACGAGACAGTTTTTGTTCATGTGCACGAATTCGATCGGATCTTCGATCGTAAGAATGTGCTCGTGACGTTCGGTATTGATCTTGTCGATCATGGCCGCGAGCGTGGTCGATTTGCCGGAGCCGGTAGGGCCGGTGACGAGCACCAGTCCACGAGGCTTGTCACAAAGCTTGCTGACGACCGGCGGCAATCCCAGTTGATGGAACGATTTGATTTCGAACGGAATGAGACGAAAGACGCAAGCCGATGCTCCGCGCTGATTGAAGACGTTGGCACGGAAACGGGCGAGGCCTTTCAATCCGAACGAGAAGTCGAGTTCGAGGCTCTCTTCAAAGCGGTGCTTCTGCGAATCGGTCATGACGCTGTATGCCAGTTGCTTGGTCTCGGCGGGCGTCAGTTGCGGGAGATCAAGCGGCACCAGGTGACCGTGCACGCGGATTTGCGGCGGCGAGTTGGTGGTGATGTGCAAGTCGCTGCCGCCCATTTCCAACATGCGGCGGAGCAGATCGCTGAGTGAGAGTGCCATAAGTCTTTTTCCTCTTGCCGTTCTTCCTAGTGCGTCTTCAACTGAATCTAGTGAATCGTTTCGCGGGCCACTTCTTCGAGCGAGGTCCAACCGAGGGCCACTTTCATCAACCCGCTGCGACGCAGGGTGATCATGCCGCGCTCAATCGCCTTTTTCTTGAGTTCAAGTGCGGAGGCGCCGACGAGCACCAGTTCGCGGATCTCGTCGTCGACTTCCATCACTTCATACAATCCGGTGCGGCCCTTGTAGCCAGTCTTGTTGCAGGTTGCGCAGCCCTTGCCCTTCATGATCTGAACGGTCTTTGCTTCTTCCGGTGTAAAGCCTTCGTCGAGCAAGGCTTGCTGCGGAACTTCAACCGGCTCGGCGCAGTCTTTGCAGATTCGTCGCACCAGTCGTTGCGCGCAAATCAAGTGAACAGAGGTCGCAACCAGGAAGGGCTCGATGCCCATGTTCATCAAACGTGTAATCGTTTCTGGAGCGCCGTTCGTGTGAAGGGTTGAGAGAACCAGGTGGCCGGTCAACGCGGCTTTGATGGCGATTTCGGCGGTTTCAAAGTCTCGAATTTCACCGACCAGAATGATGTTGGGATCCTGTCGCAAGAAAGCACGGAGCGCGGCGGCAAAGTTTAAGCCGATCTGCTCCTTCATCTGCACCTGGTTCACGCCGCCGAGTTGAAATTCGACGGGATCCTCCGCGGTCATGATGTTCGTGTCCGGCTGGTTTAATTGCGAGATGGAGGAATAGAGAGTGTTCGTCTTGCCTGATCCCGTTGGCCCGGTGACCAGCACCATGCCGTACGGCTTCAGGATGGCTTTCTGGAATTTGTCCAGCGATTCCTGCTCGAAGCCGAGCTTGGTCATGTCCAGGCGCAGGTTTTCTTTATCGAGCAAGCGGAGCACGATCTTCTCGCCCCACAGAGTCGGCAGGGTTGAAACACGGAAGTCGAGTTGCTTTTTCTTGCCGCCGATCTGCATCTTCAACATGATTCGACCGTCTTGCGGCAAGCGCTTTTCGCTGATGTCGAGCTTCGCCATGATCTTCAGGCGCGACGTGATTGCATCCTTCAGCTTCAGTGGCGGATTCATGATGAGCTGCAAAATTCCGTCGATACGGAAGCGGACGCGGAATTCTTTTTCGTAAGGCTCCATGTGAATATCGCTGGCGCCCCGCTTTACTGCGTCGGTGAGCACGAGGTTCACCAGCTTGACGATGGGAGCTTCGTCGGCAGCCTTCTCAAGTTCTTTGAGTTCAGTTTGGGCTTCTTCAGCTTGCACCTCGATATCGGTGGACTCGCCCATGTCGTTCATGGACTGCATCACCTGTTCGAGTTCTTCTTCCTTGCTGGTGCCGTAGGCCTTGTCGATGCCCTCAACAATCGAGCTCTCGGAGGCGACTACCGGCTCGATGTTGAAGCCGGTCATAAACTTGATATCGTCCATCGCGAAAACGTTGGTCGGATCCACCATGGCGATGGTGAGCGAGGCACCCACGCGGCTGAGCGGTAGAATCTGATAGCGTTTCGCAGTTTCGAACGGGATGAGTTTTACGACTGCGGGATCGATTTCGAAATATGAAAGGTTGATGGCGGGAACGCCGTATTGCCGCGAGAGAAAGTTGGTGACATCTTCGTCCGAAAGGAAACCTAATTTCACCAAGGCTGATGCGAGGCGAGTGTGGTTCTCCTTTTGGAGTTTGGTCGCCTGCTCCAACTGTTCTTGGGTGATGACCTTTTCCTTAACGAGCAGGTCACCTAGCCGCTGAGACATATCTCTCCTGTAGTCCGGCAAAAGCCCGGGATCAGTGCGAAGCTGACATAGTGCCCAACTGGGGCGCTATCGCACTGACACAAATTGTCAACGCAACGGGGATTACGCAAAAGTAACTTAGGTACCTGTACTTCGCGGGGAGATCGGGTTACGTCCCTGAAAGTTCGGGTTTGTGCCATAAATTGGCGATTACGCATGGGTAACCGCCCCGGCGACCATGTTCTTTGGTACTAGGCGAACTCTCGCAGAGAACGACGGATTGCAGAATGAGCGAGCGAAACAAAGAAAAGGCAGTTCGTACCTACTATCAGGTGTTGTATTCCGCGTGGGGGTGCCAAAACTGGTGGCCTGCTCATTCACGCTTTGAGATGATCGTCGGCGCTTATTTAACGCAGAACACGTCATGGACAAACGTGGAGAAAGCACTCAGCAATCTTCGGCGAGCCACGCTACTGACGATCGACGGGATCAGGCGGACACCGAGAAGCGGCCTGGAGAAGCTCATTCGACCCTCTGGATATTTCCGGCAAAAGACACAGCGCCTGAAATTGTTCGTTAACTTTCTGGACGATAGATATGGCGGATCGTTATCGAGAATGTTCGCACGGCCGACTTCTGAACTTCGCTCTGAATTGCTGGCGCTTGACGGGGTGGGACCGGAAACCGCAGATTCAATTCTCCTCTACGCCGGCAATCATGATGTGTTCGTTGTTGACGCGTACACGAAGCGAGTCCTTGAGCGGCATGAAATTATTGACTCAAGTACCAGCTACGAAGAGATTCGATCGCTCTGTGAGCGGGCTCTCGAGGCAAACGTGATGCGCGAAGCGGCCCCGGTCTCCGGTCAGACGGAAAAGAGCATGGTTGATTCCGGCCGACGTGGAAGTTGTCATGTCCCATCACGCGTTAGCCGCGCCAAACGGAGTGAGCAAGCGCAGATTTTTAATGAGATGCACGGCCTGATTGTCGGTGTGGGGAAGAATTATTGCCTAAAGTCACAACCGCGCTGTGAGGAGTGTCCTTTGCAACCGTACTTGCCTGCTTCACGATGATCGAGTGCCGATTCGTTTTGTCAGAACGCAGATCCTTGTTCTCGCCATTCCCGCTTTCGTCGTCGGCCTAAACACCGAGAAGCCCGCGGTGCAAGAGCCGCAATCTCTAAGATTCGCAGCCGAGAAATCAGGCCTGCTCATCGGCACGGCAGTCAGACCCGAACATCTGTCGGAGGCCGCATATGCATCGACCCTCGCGCGCGAGTTCAACATGGTTGAAGCCGAAGACGCTCTCAAGTGGGAGGTTGTGCATCCGAGAAGCGATCGTTTCGACTTTTCTAGCGCAGATCAGATCGTAGAATTCGCCGCCGCTCACAACATGAAGGTTCGTGGACACACGTTGGTATGGCATCGCCAGAATCCTGGGTGGCTGACGGATGGGCACTTTACCTCCGAAGCGCTGGCTCGAATTCTGGAAGAACACATCAAGACCGTAGTCGGCCGTTACCGCGGCAAAATCTTTGCATGGGATGTGGTGAATGAGGCCTTTGACGAAGTGAACGAAGGCCGCCTGCGAAGGACGATTTGGCGCGATCAGCCGGGAATTGAGTCACAGGCCGAAGATCCTCTCGCCGATTCGCGGAGAAAGCGAAAGAAGCCCTACGATTTCATCGAGCAAGCGTTCCGATGGGCGCACGAGGCCGATCCGCGAGCACTTCTGTTTTACAACGAAGCGGAAGCGGAAACGATCAACGCAAAATCAGACGCGATTCTCGCCATGGCGACCGACTTCAAAAGCCGCGGCGTGCCCTTCGACGGCATCGGATTTCAGATGCACATTCAGGATCTGCACCCCGATATCGCGTCGATCGATGCCAATATAAGAAGATTCGCGGCGATCGGCCTGCAAGTCCACATCACGGAACTGGACGTCGCTCTAGCGGTTGACGCGCAGGGGGAAGCAAGCAGAGAAGATCTCGAAACCCAAGCAACAATTTATCGACAAATCGTGGAGGCGTGCGCGTCGACGCCAGGCTGTACGGCGATTCAGACCTGGGGATTCACGGATAAATATTCGTGGATCGGCTCGCATTCAAAAAATAAAAAAGGGGCAGCGCTCCTCTTCGACAAAGAATATCGCCCGAAACCAGCCTACGAAGCGCTTCGAGAATGCATTCGCCTTCGACCAGAAAGGGTAAAAAAATAAAAGATGAGGGTGGGCCGCTCCTTGCGCATTTTGCAAGGGGCGGGTGTGAGCGCCATCACATACTTCGCCGTCCATCTCGAATACTCTCAGCCAATGCCCGACGGCTTGAGACGCTACTACGGGACAGGGCACGCGCATTTCATCACTTGCAGTACGTATCATCGAAACCTTTGGCTAGACTCTACGTCGCATCGAGATCGGTTCGTCAGCATCCTGGAAGATACGCGGGTGCGGTATCGCTTCATCGTCTTGGGCTACGTCGTTATGCCTGACCATTTTCATCTGCTGATGAGCGAACCGGAGGTGGGAGATCCGTCAAAGGCTATGCAGGTTTTGAAGCAGCGGTTTGCGCAGCACGTTTTGCAGCGCCCGAGACTGAAGCGAAGCGATGCTGACAGTCTCCGCGAGCCCGTTCATGTCTGGGAGCCTCGCTTCTATGACTTCAATGTTTGGAGCGAACGGAAACGAGTGGAGAAGCTTCGGTATATGCATCGCAATCCGGTGAAACGGGGGTTGGTTGAAAGTCCTGAACAGTGGGAGTGGAGCAGTTTTCGGGACTACTTTTATGGTCAGACGGGGATTGTTCGGATTAACGATACTTCTGTGATGTCGATGCGGGTTGGACCGCCGGCTGCTTGAATGCTGCCTGCACCCGCCCCTTGCAAAGAACGCAAGGAGCGGGCCACCCTATTTTTACTTTTTTTTTTAGAGTTGGCTCATTTTGGCTAGGAATTCGCTGTTCGAACCGGCTTTGGCCAGGCGTTCGATCAGCAATTCCATGGCTTCTACTGGGGACAGAGGGTTCAGGACTTTTCTTAGTACCCAGATGCGCTGCAGGTCTTCTTTTGGAATCAGCAACTCTTCCTTTCGCGTACCGGAGCGCTGGATGTCGATCGCCGGGAAGGTGCGCTTGTCGACCAGTTTGCGGTCGAGGATGATTTCTGAGTTGCCGGTACCTTTGAATTCTTCGAAGATGACGTCGTCCATACGCGAACCGGTGTCGATCAAGGCGGTTGCGATGATGGTTAACGATCCGCCTTCTTCGATGTTGCGGGCTGATCCGAAGAAGCGCTTTGGGCGCTGCAATGCGTTCGAGTCGACGCCGCCGGAGAGCACTTTGCCTGAGGGCGGGACGATGGTGTTGTAGGCGCGAGCGAGACGCGTGATCGAATCGAGAAGGATGACGACGTCACGTTTGTGCTCGACGAGTCTTTTCGCTTTTTCGATTACCATTTCGGCTACTTGTACGTGGCGCGCTGCGGGCTCGTCGAAGGTTGAGGAGATCACTTCGCCTTTGACCGAGCGCTGCATGTCGGTGACTTCTTCCGGGCGCTCGTCGATGAGTAGCACCATCAGGACGACTTCCGGATGATTGGTAGTGATCGAGTTGGCCACGTTCTGCAGCAGCATGGTTTTGCCGGCGCGGGGCGGGGAGACGATCAATCCACGCTGGCCTTTGCCGAGCGGGGTCAGGAGATCCATGACGCGGGCGCTGAGGTTTTCACGCACGGTTTCGAGCTTCAATCGCTCCTGCGGATACAGCGGCGTCAGGTTATCGAACAGAATCTTGTTGCGGGCTTCGTCGGGAGACTCGAAGTTGACGGCCTCAATCTTGACGAGCGCAAAATACTTTTCGCCTTCGTGCGGCGGACGAACCTGGCCGCTGATGGTGTCTCCGGTTTTCAGGTCGAACTTGCGGATTTGCGAGGGCGAGACGTAGATGTCGTCCGGGCCGGGAAGGTAGTTGTAATCGGGCGAGCGTAAGAAGCCGTAGCCGTCGGGCAGGATTTCGAGGACGCCCTCGGCAAAGATGTGTCCTTCTTTTTCGCTTTGCGCCTGCAAGATCTTGAAGATCAGGTCCTGTTTGCGGAGGCCGCTGGCCCCGGGGAGCTCCAAAGATCGGGCGATCTTGGTCAGCTCGGTGATGTTCTTTTCTTTCAGTTCAGCAATTGTCATAGGTTACCTACAGGGATTGGATTGTGTTCGGGAGGGATTGTCTTTTCTCTCGCGGTTCTCTCGCGGGGATGCTTTGCCGCCGTGCGGGCACACGGCGGAGCTGCTTAAGCAGCTCGCCGTTGTGCTTCGGCAAAGTTCTCTGGTTCACTCAGGATGTCGTGACGTTCCGCGACTGCGATCTTGTCAAGAACCTGGTTCATGGTCTCCTGAATACGGGTATTCGGCTTGTGAAACTTGCGCGTCGCCTTTGAAGCTAACTGGCACAGCATGTAGCGGTTACGCAGGGTATGAAGCGCGTCAAAAACACGATCAGAACGCATTTGGGTGAGTCTCCTTAAAAGGAAATATGTAGGCTAACATCCCCCCCGCCCCACGGGGTCTTGCAAAACGGACAGCCAGCATCAATTCGGGCTAGATGCAATTTGGGATTTTGCCAGAATTACTCAAATAGATGCCCCGCCCAACCCGAAAGTTGCTTAATTCTTAAGGAGTTGCAACAACCTGAGCGGAGGTTCAAAAGGACCGTTAGGGTAAGTTCACATGTCCCGAGAACGGCTAAGTATAGCAAACGGCTGATTGCGGTCAAGGATTAATTGCAGCTCCCGTTCGGCGGGTTCCGATAACGGTTTCGGTACCCCAGGGTATTTCCAACGGGGCACTCTGCGGAATCAGGGTGAAGTGCCGCCTGTGGACTATTTCAGCGCAGCCAACCGTGCCGACAGACGCGACTTGTAGCGCGAAGCCGTATTCTTGTGCAGCACGCCTTTTTGGACGCCTTTATCCAAAGCCGAGACTGTCTCGCGGTAAGTCTGTTCGGCGGCAGTCTTGTCGCCCTTGGCCAAGCCCTCACGCAGCGAGCGGAGAGCGGTACGCAATGTTGACGCATTGGCCCGGTTGCGGGCGGTGCGTTTCGTGGTCTGACGGGCGCGCTTCAGCGCCGAAAAATGGTTTGCCATGTGGCTGATTACCTTTGTTGTCCCGGACTACCCAGGAAGATGTTCGGGTGGGAACCGAAGCTGTATTCTACGGGAGCAAGTCACGCCGGGTCAAATGGATAAGAGCTCGCAATGAGTGCGATCGAGCGCCTGAAAATCCTGATCAACTCTTCGACTCCCATTGTCATTATGGAGACGGTGGAGGAGATGCGTGCGCTCGCGCTTATCCGCCAGGCGTGTGGCGATCTCAGCTTGCCGATCTTTGAATGGACCATCGCTGACGGGTTGGTGCGATCGGGTAATGCTTCTGCGGCCCCGCCCCGAACCATTGCTGCCTCGGTAGGCGATACTGCGAGTGCTCCGCGAAGCGCCATGTACAACACGACCGATCCGGTGCAGGCCCTTGCGAATCTCGAAACCATGAGCATGGAGGCGGTGTTCGTCCTGAAGGACTTTCACCGGCACATGGATAACCCCGTCGTGGTGCGACGACTGAGGGATGTAGGGCAGAAATTTTCGACCAACCGGCGCACAGTTATTCTGACGGCGCCGGCCATCGAGATGCCGCAAGAACTCGCGAGCCTGGTTGAATTTCTCGATCTGCCGCTGCCCGACCGCGATCGCCTGCGCGAAATTATCCGCGAGACTTATACGCGGATGGCTGGGACGCACGCGCTCAAACTGCAGCTGGATTCGAGTGGAGTTGATGCCGTGGCCGCGAATCTCAGCGGACTGACGGAAGAGGCGGCCGAGCGCGCCGTATCACAAACGATTGTCGGGCGCGCGGGACTTTCGTCAGAGTGCATCAACGACGTGCTTGAGGCGAAAAAGGCCGCGCTTAAGCGTTCGGAGATGCTGGAGTTCGTCGACACGACCGACTCCATGGCGAGCGTTGGCGGCCTCGATAATCTGAAGCACTGGCTCGCGCAGCGGCGCGGGGCGTGGGATGGCGGCGCGTCCGAGTTTGGGCTTGAGCCTCCGAAGGGCGTGATTATTCTCGGTGTGCAGGGATGCGGCAAGAGCTTGTGCGCGCGCGCGGTGGCCGGAGAGTGGGAGTTGCCGCTCGTGAAATTCGATACGGCCGCGGTGTACGACAAGTTTATTGGCGAGACGGAGAAGCGCATCCAAAAAGTTTTTCGAGTCGCCGAAGGCCTGGCGCCTTGCGTCTTGTGGATCGACGAACTGGAAAAAGTTTTCGCCGGGAGCGGGCCTGATTCGGCGTCGGCCGATGCGGGCGTGTCGTCGCGCCTGTTGGCGTCGTTTCTCTCGTGGATGCAGGAGCGCAAGCCCGCCGTGTTCGTCGCCGCCACGTGCAATAACGTCACCGTGCTGCCTCCGGAGCTGATTCGCAAGGGACGCTTTGATGAACTTTTCTTCGTCGATCTTCCGAATGAAGAAGAGCGCAAGCAGGTGCTATCGATTCAACTGGCCAAGCGAAAGCGTGATCCGCAAAAGTTCGACCTTGATGGCATAGCGGCGGCGGCCAAGGGATTTTCAGGAGCGGAGATCGAATCGGCGGTGCAAACGGCTTTGTATGCGGCTTTCGCGGGGAAGCAGGAACTTCGGAACGATGATCTGCTCGGGGCGATATCTTCGACGGTGCCGTTGTCGGTTACGCGGGCGGAGGAGATTGCGGCGTTAAGAGCTTGGGCTCAGGAGCGGGCGGTCTGGGCTAGCGGGGCGGTGGACAAAGTGCCCTATCGCACTCATTAAGCGCCCCAAACCCTCTTATCTCCTGAGAGAAGCAACTGAACGCGAACGCAGATCAAGTTGCGGAACCGAAGGACTCCACGACGTCTTCCGCGATCTCTGCGACGTCAGGGAATTCTCACGATACACGCGCCTTCGTGAGAACTCCCCGCATGGCCGCTTCTACTTTGCGGCTGACATGGGGTCCTTTGACTTCGGGGAAACTTCGCGTTGCGAAGTTTCTACTACGCTCAGGATGACAGAGCGCTTGTTTTCTACGGGTGGTTTTCGGGCGGGCGAACCATCGCTTTCTAGGCCGGGCTACGATTTGTCATTGACCTGCAATGAGGGCGTTCTTCGGCGCGGACTTGAGGGATCTCGCTTGCGGTTGCCTAATGGTTTGGGAAGTGAGGTGTAGCCTTGCCCAATGATGATGAGCAAAACAACTCGGCAGCGTCCGCCGTTTGCATGGTCTTTAACTTGCTGTTGACTGCGGTTTGCCTGGGACTCGCTGTTTCGGCGCAAACGGCCGACCCTGACCCACCTGCAAAAACCGCGAAGATTACAAATTTTTTTATTGAAGAAGCTGAGCGCGGCTCTGGTTATGAAACCGGTCCTCTTCACATCATTTACAGCGACGGAACGCATATCATCCAAAGACTTCCTGCTTTGAAAAAGAGCACGGAAAAAGAAAGCGTGTTTAACGAGGTCGGGTTTTCGCAGGTACAGCTTGCGGACGATAAGAAAACGCTGGGATGGGCAGTTCAAGTGGAGAATTACGGTACCTCGTATTCCGTCCCCCTCGAAGTAGTCGTTTTCCGTTCTGGAAAAGTCCTCCATTCTTTTGAAGAGCGGATGACGTGGAACTGGATGTTTCTCCCAGGCGGAAAACAGTTGGCTATCGTTTGGGGAGGAACACATGGTCCGCAGGTCGGTGATTACAGACTTTACGACGTAGCTACGGGGAAAGTTTTGTCAGAGGTGTGGGGTGACGAAAAGACTCAAGCGCTAAAAAATGATGCGCCGTCATGGGCAAAGCGATTGGAAACAAGGTCGCGGTGATTTTTCAGTTAGACTGCCGCTTTGCCCCAGCGGCTATTGAGAGAAATTAGTGGCAGTTAAAACTGCAGGCAGATTCCGACATCAATATTGAACACTACAATCTCTTGTCATACGGAGAGAAGCAACTTGAGTCGCGAACGCGGATCACGTCGCTGAACCTAAAGGAATTCGCGTTGCGAAATTCCCCACGGTCGGTGATTTTGAATTAATTCGCCGTAGAGACTGAGGTTATCCGCGTCTCAAGCGAAATTCATAGACCGCTGCGTGAACCTGCACATACGAACTCACGGTCGTAGAAAATTGTCATTGGGTGACACTTTGATTTCGCGGTCGGGGGAGACGCGGATAACCGCGTCTCTACAGCGGGTTGGTTCGGAGGATTTCGGGCGAGTTTGAATCATGGGTGGATTCACTGGGCGCCGGGAAGGACGAATCGGTATCATGGATCTGTGATGGCGTTCCCAATCAAAATTTGCGCGATTTGCTCGGAAGAGTTTGAACTGAAGCCTGGTAAGCCGGGCTTCGCCAATCGTTGTCCGGATTGCAGCGCTCCGGAGGCTGATGAGGCCGCGTCAAGGGGCGCTGGAGGCGACAGTCTTAAGGGTGACAAAGGGGCTAACGAGGCTCGCCGGGAGGCGATGCGAAATCTGCTTTATCGCAAAGACAGCTAGGCTCTTGAGACAGCCTTACTTTTTATACAGCTCTGGTAATTGCTCGCGAAGATGATCGACCTTCGGTGCGTCGTTGATTGCGATGTAGGGGTTGTTGGGATGGAGAGTGGCGTAGTTCTGGTGGTAGTCTTCCGCCGGATAGAACGCTTTGAGGGGAACGACCTGGGTCACGATTGGACTTGAAAATGTCTTCGCCTGGCTTAGTTGCGCGATGTAGGCGTCAGCCATGCGTTTCTGCTCGTCGTTGGAATAGAAGATGGCGGAGCGATATTGGGTGCCGCTATCCGGGCCCTGGCGATTCAGTTCGGTCGGGTCGTGCGCGACGGAGAAAAACACTTTGAGCAACTGTCCGTAGGTGACCTGCGACGGATCGAATACGACCTGCACCGACTCGGCGTGGCCGGTCTGCCCGGTGCTGACTACTTCATATTCAGCAGTTGACGATGCGCCGCCGGAGTATCCCGAGGTGGCGCTCTTTACGCCATGAACGTGCTGGAAAACTGCCTGGACTCCCCAGAAACAGCCCCCGGCGAAAACTGTGGTTTCGCTACCGGACTTGGGGGAGAGCTTGGCATCGGCCGTCGGATTCGGGAGCGTTGGGCTGGCGGTTGCGGCGATGGCTCGGCGTGCACCTAGCGCGGCCCCTAAAATGACAACAGCGATCAAGGCAATGGCTAGACTTCCCGACTTCGTACTCTGATTTCCTTGATTCATGATGGCGTTCTCCTTGGGCTATGTATGTTCGATTCGGCGGCGCGGCAAAAGTTACAAGTCTGTGATTCGCTTCCATGCAAATGTCGTTGAGACCTCTGCGCAAGACCTTTGCCGTTTGCCACTGCCGGGTTGCATAAGTCCTTCGCTCCGCTTAGGGTGACAGTGCCGGGGAGGGGCTGTTGAAAATGTTGCAGTTGCGTGAATCTCTCGCCATTGACGGCCCGTTCGAACCGCGCTACGCTGTTCTCAAATGGTTGGTAACCGCCCCGTAATCGGGGTGCGCAATTCGCTTCACACTTCTTCCTCACTTAGCTATTTGCGTGCCAAAAACCGTGTTTCGGCGGAACTGCCATCCGGCTGGAAACCCCTTCTCTATAGCCCACATCGAACCATTAGCCCGAACTGGCTGCTGGAGGCGGCGTCTCGTACCCATCCCAAACAAGCATGAAAAAAAATATTGAACTCAGCCCTAACATTGAAACTCTCTTCGGTACCCGCGACGAAAATCTACATGTGCTTGAAGACGGCCTGAACATCAACATCGATCTCCGCTCGAACCGCATTGAGTTGGAGGGCGCGCCGCGCGATGTGGCACGCGCGGAACAGTTGTTTGCCGACTACGAGCATTTGCGCAAATCTGGCCATCAATTCGTTAATGGCGACCTGACCAGCATGTTGCGCGTAGTGGTGGGGGATCCGAATGCGACGTTGCGCGGGCTTGCCGAAGCTGGACGACAGCGTTCTTTTGGACGCCGCACGGTGCAGCCGAAAAGCCCTAACCAGCGCCGCTATCTGGAAGCGATCGAGAACCATGACATGGTGTTCGGAGTTGGACCGGCCGGAACCGGCAAGACCTATCTTGCTGTGGCGATGGCGATCTCGGCGCTGTTGAACAAGCAAGTCAATCGCATCATCCTGGCGCGCCCGGCGGTTGAGGCGGGCGAGCGTCTAGGCTTTTTGCCGGGGACCTTGCAGGAGAAGATCGATCCTTACTTGCGGCCGCTGTATGACGCGCTCTTCGACATGCTTGATCCGGAACGCGTCGAGCGTTACCTCGAAAAAAACATCATCGAGATTGCGCCCATCGCGTTTATGCGCGGGCGAACTTTGAATGACTCGTTCGTTATTCTGGATGAAGCGCAGAATACGACGTCGGAACAGATGAAGATGTTCGTCACTCGTCTTGGATTCAACTCCAAGGCCGTGATCACAGGAGACGTTACGCAGATTGATCTGCCCAACGCGCGGCGCAGCGGGCTGATTGAAGCGGTCGACATTCTGCAAGGTGTCAATGGGCTTGCCTTCGTGCATTTTGACGAGAGCGATGTGGTGCGCCATCACCTGGTACAACGAATCATTCGTGCTTACGATGAGCATAAGTCGCGACTCGCGGAGCAACAGTTGCCCTTGATTCAATCGAAGCCGGTGGTAGCGAGACCAGTTTCGCCGGCAGCAGAAGAGCCCCAGATGCCAAACTAGATTCAGCCGCAGCGTGGCCCCTGGAAAATCTGTCGTCCAGCGCGCCGGAGCTCTGACCCCTGCAAGTGCGACCTTGAAGTTGCATAGGCGAGTTAGTGTTCGGGATATCATTGCTGTTGACGACAGCGCTGTCATTCGACTGCGGTGGTTTGGGGCAGTTTGGAGACACTTGGTCATTTTTCACAAGCGCGTTACCGGCATTAGCGAACTGGCGCTGGACCGGTTTTTGACTCGCGCCCGGCGCGCAGCGCGGCTCAAGGGAACCGTGAACGTGCTCGTCACTTCCAGTGCAAGTATGAGATCTCTCAACCGCCGCTTTCGAGGGAAGGACAAGCCTACGGATGTGCTTTCGTTTCCTAGTGAGGAGGCGAGTCGCGGGAGTCGCAATCAGCCCGGACCCGGGAACGTGAGTATTGCCGGAGAGATCGCAATCTCTTGTGATATTGCGTCGAAGAATGCGCGTCTTTTGGGTCACTCGGCGGCCGACGAAATCAAAATTCTCACGCTGCACGGCTTACTGCATATCGCAGGGCACGATCACGAACGGGATGAAGGTCAGATGGCAAAGCTGGAAGGGACACTGCGCGCAAAGCTCCGACTCCCCACAGGTTTGATTGAACGCAGCGAGGCCGGAGAAAACTCTTCATCGAAACATAGAGTGAAAATTGCGAAATCCCGAAAGCGCTCGCGATGACCGGCGCTGGGATCGCCCTGGTGCTGCTCTTTGGATTGCTGACTCTGGTTTCATACGTGGACCGTTTGTATCAGGAGATCGGCAAATTTCTTTCGCGCGATTTTCAAGACAACATCGATTCTTTCGAACAAATTGTTGAGCCGCGCTTGGGTGTGCCGCGCTCTCGGGCTTCGCTGTCGATGGCCATCCTGACGCAACTCGTTACCGCTGCCATCGCCATGATTGTCGGCTTCACGGTTTTTCGGGACCGCGCCTGGGGCATCTATGAAGTGCTTGAGGCCACCCTGAGTCTGGTCCTGATCATCATTACCTTCAATCGACTTTTGCCTTTTGTGTTCTTTTCCCGTACCAGCGGGCGATGGCTAAGTCACTTCATTGTGCCGTTGCGTATTCTGATTTATCTCGTCCTTCCGGTGACGCTGGTGCTCGGATTTTGTCAGTCGGTCACGGCGCTTACCCGCGAGCACGCCGATGCGCAGCCCGAGAGTTCCACCGAAGCGGTGGACGCGCTCATTGAGGCTGGCCAGGAAGAGGGGATTATTCAGGAAGGCGATCGCGACCTGATTCAATCGGTGGTGGAATTCAGCGGCAAGACGGTGCGCGAAGCGATGAAGCCGCGGCCCGAGATGGTGGCCGTACCGTCCGAATACACAGTCGAGCAGATCGTCGACCTGCTGCGCGTCAGGCCTTTTTCGCGCGTGCCGGTCTATGACGGATCGATCCATCACATCAGAGGCATTCTCCACACGCAGGACGTTTTGCAGGTTCCTGACTCTGAAGCGCGTACGCGAACTGTGGCGACCTTGATGCGCAAAGATGTCTATTTCGTCCCAGAGAGCAAGTTGGTTAGCGATCTGTTGCGGGAAATGCAACGCAGCAACGTCCGCATGGCAATCGTCGTCGATGAGTATGGCGGCGTTGCCGGGTTGGTGACCATCGAAGACCTGGTCGAAGAAATTGTCGGCGAAATTGGAGACGAGCACGAAAAAGCCGAAGTGGTGCGGGAGAATGAACACTCCTACGTTGTTCCAGGGAACATGGACGTCGATCGACTGGACGAACTCTTCGGCTTGCGACCTGAAGGCCACGAATCCTCGACGATAGCTGGTCTGGTCAGCGAGATCGCAGGTCGAATCCCTAAGAAAGGCGACGTGGTCGAGGACGAAGGCCTTAAGTTCGAAGTTCTCGAATCAACCGACCGGAGAGTCGAGCGAGTTCGGATTTCGATTGCCCAACCCAAACAGTTAAACCTGATCTAACTTCGGTAGTCTCGGGCTGCTGCAAGTAGCGTTTGTGTGACAGATGTCACTTTGCAAAGAAAATGACATGTTCACAAAATAGTGTCATAATCTCCGACATGAGCACCTCGCCCGAAATCCGCGCACGTCTCAATCAGAATGGCCGTGTGGTTATTCCTGCTGCGCATCGGGAATCGCTCGGAATCAAGCCTGGAGATGAGATCATCCTGAGAGTTGAAGACGGCGAACTGCGGATAACGACCATGAAGCGCAGGATCGAACGGGCCCAGCGATTAATTCGCGAACACTCCAAGGCGGGCAGGTCGTTGGCGGATGAGTTGATTGCGGAGCGTCGACAGGCCGCGAAACGTGAGTAGGGTGGTGGTAGACGCTTCGGCGCTGTTGGCGGTACTCCAACAGGAAACTGGCGCCGCCAAACTCACTCTTTCAATATTAAGCAAAGCCGTAATCAGCGCGGTCAACCTGGCTGAGGTCCATGGAAAATTGATTCAACTGGGTGTACCTCCAACCGAGGCTTGGTCCGCGGCAAGCGGGGTAGTCCGCGAAACGGTGCCATTCACCCCGGAACAAGCGAGAATTGCGGGAGACCTCGTCGCGCATACTCGTTCACTTGGCCTATCCCTTGGCGATCGAGCGTGTCTGGCGCTCGCTCTCACTTTAGGCGCTCCGGTTTACACTTCGGACCGCGCGTGGAAGAATCTCGAGATTGGCATTCGTATTCACGTGATTCGTTAGGAGCAGGCTTGCCAAAGAGAAATACTTTCGGTCGCCTGTCAATCTTCGCCGGGAATGCCGTTCAGCTAGCGGGCTTGGCTGCGGCCTGTTTAGCACTTGTTGGAGCGCGCTCGGTTCGGCCTGCCGTTTTGTCGTTCATGCTAGCGGCGGCGGCATGGGTCTCCATCTATTTTTGTTGCCACGCAATCGCGCACTGGGCGGTGGGTCGAATGGTCGGTATTCGATTCGTCCGCTACACGGTTGGGGGAACTGGCAACCCGCAGGGATATCCCGGTCTGTTGCGATGGATCTTCGAGCACCTACCGTTCTTTGGGGTGCAGACGGAAAAATCGTCGATGCAGCTTGCGGGTCCGCGTGCCAAGGCGGCGATGTGGTGTGCGGGAGTTACGGCGTCGATTATAGTTCCGACACTCGGTGCGCTTTATGCGTGGCGGACGGACGTTCCGGGTGCCAAGATTCTTTTTGCTTTCTCAATCTTCTGGTCGATTGGAACCCTGTCTTCTAACTGGAGAAGCAAGTCGGGGGACTTCGCAAAAGCTCGGCTGGCGCTGAGCAACGGGACGTACTTAAAAAACGGAGAGAGTGGTTCGCCGACGCCAACGGGCGAATAGCTCATGCCTTACCGCAAAACCTTGTAACCTATTCAATATGTCCTTTCATTCCGGCTTTGTGTGCATCCTCGGCCGCCCGAACGCAGGCAAGAGCACCTTGCTGAACGCGCTGGTGGGAGAGAAGCTTGCGATCATCTCGCCGAAGCCGCAGACGACGCGTAACCGAATTTTGGGGATCATCAATGTTCCTAAAGAAAAAGGACGTGACGCGGGGCAGATTGTTCTGATTGATACTCCGGGCGTGCATCAATCGGGTTCGTCGCTCGGGCGCAAAATGATGTCGGAGGTTCGCGAGGCGCTTGAAGGGTGCGAACTGATTCTGCTGATCGTGGATTCCAAAAGGAAGTGGGATCGAGAGGACTCTTTCGTTCTCGACCTGGCGAAGAAGGCAGGAACGCCCGTCTTTCTCTTGTTAAACAAGATCGACCTGCTAGCCGACAAGAGCAAGTTGCTTCCTCTAATTTCTCAGTTTCAAGCGCTGCAAGATTTCAAAGAGATAGTCCCGATTTCGGCTCTGAAGAAAAAGGGATTGGTCGAATTATTGGCGTGCGTCCTCGCGGCACTGCCTAAAGGGCCAAAATATTTCCCTGATGATCAAATTACCGACCAGCCGGTACGCTTTATGGCTGCCGAAATCATTCGCGAGCACGTGCTTATGCAGACGCATGAAGAGGTACCGCATGCCGTGTCGGTGCTGATTGAGCAGTTTGAAGAGAGCTCGCGTCTGACCCGCATCGCGGCGGTGATTTTTTGCGAGCGAGACGGACAGAAGGCAATTCTTCTGGGTAAAGGTGGCCAGATGCTCAAGAAAATTGGGACGGCCGCTCGCTTGGATATCGAAAAGATGGTGGGGAGCAAGGTCTTCCTGGAGCTCTTTGTAAAAATTAAGGCGGGATGGCGCGACTCGCGTAATTTCGTTGAAGAACTTGACTGGCGACGTCAATTGCAGCAGATCGGCGGATCGTCAGACGATCCCTCCGGTGATCCGTTGTGAGTGCAAGCATCAATCTTTGCCATGTTTTAGATCGCAATGGCTCTTTAGTAACCAAGTTTTCTATCGAACGACGTAATGAAGTTGCGAATAAGTTTGCATACTCTCCGGCAAATCCCTAAAATCTGACAGCTTGCTTGTGCATCTTACAAGTAGAAGGTTTGGATCATAGAGCTCCGCCCTAAATGGCAAATACGCCTTTACCTCCTGAGAATCCGCAGAGTGCGTCTACCATCAACGCCGAAAAGTTAGTTCCCAAGTTGAGTGTTACGTTTCTCGCCGATCGAGATGCGATCGATCCTGTCGTCGGGAGCGTCATGAATGCGATTCGGGAGATGTGTGTTAAAGGGAGCGAAGACGACATAGAGTTGGCTCTGACCGAAGCGTTGGCAAACGCTGTTGTGCACGGAGCGAAGAGCGACCCTTCAAAGCTGATCGAGTGCGATGTCGCCTGCGACGATCAAAAGGGAATCATCATTGTGGTGCGCGACCCTGGCAGCGGCTTTGATCCAACCAAAATTGAAAATCCTTGTGAGGGAGAGAATCTATACTCCAATCACGGGCGCGGCATATTTTTGATCAACCAGCTAATGGATGAAGTGCAGTTTCACAAGAACGGCACTGAGATTCGTATGGCCAAAAAATAATTTATTCCTTTCCCGCGATTCCCAAACTTTTCATCTTCCGATATAAATGGCTACGTTCCAGCCCTAGAACTTCCGCAGTGCGGCTCACATTGCCGTGATTTTCATCCAATTTCTTCAAGATGTAATCGCGCTCGTAGGCGGCCCGCGCCTGGTGCAGCGTCGAGCCCTCGCTCCCCGCAACGCGCCGACTGCCGTCGCGATGAACGAGCGGCGGAAGGTGTTTGCGTTCAAATTTTGTGGTGGTGGGATTCATGATTACGATGCGCTCGATGACGTTACGAAGCTCGCGCACATTTCCGGGCCACGAATAGCGCATCAAGACGTCGATGGCATCATCGGTGATATCGCGAGGCCTGCGCCCGTAGGCGGAAGCGAATTCCTTCAGAAAGTGCCGGGCGAACAACGGAATGTCTTCTTTTCGTTCGCGCAAGGGTGGTACGACAAATGGGACGACGTTCAAGCGGTAAAAAAGATCTTCCCGGAAATTACCTTTCGCAATCTCTTCTTCTAAATCCTTGTTGGTAGAGGCGATCACGCGGACGTCGACGGTGATGGGATCATCGCTTCCTACGGGCACGAAACGCTGTTGCTCCAGGGTGCGCAAAACTTTTGACTGTGTCTTCAAGCTCATGTCGCCGACCTCGTCGAGAAAAAGCGTTCCTCGATCGGCCTTCAGGAACTTGCCTTCCTTGTCGGACGCTGCGCCGGGAAACGACGACTTGCGATGTCCAAATAATTCACTGTCGATCAAATCTTCGGGGATAGCCGCACAATTCATCTCGACAAACATCTCGTCTTTGCGGGGGCTCTGAGTGTGGATCGCGTGCGCTACCAATTCCTTGCCTGTGCCCGACTCGCCGTAAATCAGCACTCGGCCATTTGTGGGGGCCATCAGCGATATCTGCTGCCGCAGCGCTTTCATCGGGACACTATCGCCGACGATCACGCTCTTGGTTTGCAGTTGCTTTCGCAGGTCTAGGTTTTCGTGGCGCAGCCGTCGCGCTTCGGCGGCATTTTTTACGAGAATGAGCGTTTTGTCGAGCGAGAGGGGCTTCTCCGCAAAATCGTAGGCGCCGAGCTTAGTCGCTCGCACCGCGGTTTCGATGGTTCCATGCCCAGAAATCATGATGACCTCTGGAGGATTCTCCATAGCGCGAATTCGTTCCAACACTTCCAACCCGTCGATGCCTGTCAGCCAAACATCAAGCAGGACTACGTCAAATGACGTTTTGCGCAGCAGTTCGAGGCAATCCTCGCCACTTGGGCTGATGGTTGTTTTGTATCCCTCGTCATCGAGTATTCCGCTTAAGGACTCTCGGATTCCGGGTTCATCATCGACGATAAGAATATTCGGCATGGTTAAAAACTAACTTGCTGCGTTCGCGCTGACGGGAGTGATGATCGTCTCAGATACTACCGGTAGCTCGATCACGAATCGACTGCCGATGGGTTTGTTCTCTTCGACTCTTATCGATCCCCGATGGTCTTCCACGATTCTGCTTACGATGGCTAGGCCTAATCCGGTACCGCGCTGTTTCGTGGAGAAGTAAGGCAGGAACAATCGCTCTTTCACGTCACGGGAAACGCCCAGCCCGGTGTCGGATACGACGAGCTCGACGGCATCTCGGCTTGAGGTGAGCGAAGTCGAAATCGAAATCTCTTTTAAAGTCGCGTTTTGCATGGCTTCGGCGGCGTTGTCGACCAGGTTAGCAATGGCGCGCTTGATCGCTTCTGGATCCGCCATAACCAAGGGCAGATCGGGAGCCAAGTCGGTGCGCAAGTCGATCCCATCCAAGCGACCGTTGAACATGGTGAGGGCGCTCTCGACCAACTGATTCAAGCTTGCGGTCTGCGGGCGCGAAGCGGGAAAGCGCGCCAGCACTGAAAATTCATCGACAAGATTGCGAACGGTTTCCACTGCATTGCGGATTGTTTCTGCGCAGCTACGAATAATCTCGAGCGAGGCTGCGTCAGGAGCGTTGCCCCTCGCTAAATGCCGGTCGATACGCTCAGCAGACAGCGCAATCGGCGTCAAAGGATTCTTGATTTCGTGCGCTACCCGTCGCGCAACCTCGCGCCACGCCGCCTGCTTCTGAGCGCGGAGCAATTCCGACAAGTCTTCGAACACCAGAACGTAGCCGGCGCCTTCTTCGGCGTGGCGAAGCGCGGATATTGTGACCGCCACATTTAACTTGGCGCCGGGCAAGACGAGTTCCATGTTGGCCGCTGTCATCCCCATGCGATCTGCTCGACGCAAAAGTGGTTCCAGATCGTCCAGAACTTCCGCGGGCATGATGTCGCGTAGCGGCATCTTGACCAATGCCGCGGGATTGAGATGCTCGCTTCTCTCGACGTAGAACAATCGAGAGAACGCAGCGTTCGCGAGAGTTACACGGCGGGCGGCGTCGATTGAAATGACTCCGGTTGGAAGACTTTCGAGAACCGTCTCGATATACCGACGACGACGTTCCAGGGCTTCGTTGGCCGCTCTGACGTCTAGACTCGACGTTTCGATCTGGTAGCGGCTGGATTCGAGTTGCTCTGCCATGCTGTTAAATGACTGCACCAGTTCCGCCAACTCATCAGTCGCGCGAATGTCGACGCGGTAATCGAGTTGTCCTTTCGAAATCGCCGCAGTTCCGGCGGCCAGCGCGGCTACGGGGCGATTCACCAACTTGGAGAGGAGAAGCGCGAGCCAGGTGGACGCGAACAGGACGACCACCGTGAGCAGCAGGAGAAATCCAATGTAAGTCCGGCGGAACAACTTTCTTTTGGCAGCGAGTTCGATGTATCGCTTCTGGCTATCTTGTATCTGCTGGGCGGTTTGCGCAAATTTGGGAGGCAGAGGTAACGCGACAACGACCTCGCCATTGGGGAGAGCGGCCGCGGCAATAATGTAGTCAGTTTTCTCCCACTGGAAGTGCGGGTATTCTGCCCGGATCGCGGCCTGTAGAGGGAATTTATCCTGCATTTGCGCCCACCGAGCGGGCGCATTCAGACTTACCGCCGTCGTACCGTTGGTCATGGCGAGGACGAATCCACCCTGAAGCGTCGGAATATGTTCGCGAAGTTCGGCTTCCACCTGAGAAAAATTCTTGAGCGCGAAGGCCCTTTGGAATTCAGTCGACTGCACGATAGATTGCGCTTCCGAGGCGGCATTTTGTCCGGCGTAGTCGTACAGCAAAGCGGACATCGCCGCAGTGTCGGCGCGCACTTCTTCTACCGGTTGTGAGAACCATTTGTCGATGGAACGGTTCATCAGTCCGTAGGAAAACCAAAACATTGCGATAACTGGGAGAAAAGATAAAAGAAGACTTACGACAACAAGTCGAGTGCGAAACTTGGAACCTGCAACGCCTTCCCGCCGCTCCGCATACAGCTTCAGAAGATTACGACCGAGGACGACGGTGAGGGCGACGAAGGCGAAAAAGATGAGGCCGCTTAGTCCGGCAAAGAATAGAAGCTGTTCGTTGCTGTCGGGGCTGATGAATTTGAGGTTAAAGGAAGCCTGCGACACCATGATCGCCAGCAGCAGGAAAGCGGCCGCCCCGAGGGTGATTACGGCCTTTCTGCGTCCGGAGGTTCTGCTTCGATCACGACTTGGATCTAGAAGGGTCAAGGATCAGAAGCATTATAGAACTCGGGGCTTGTACCCTGCGGTGGTTAAATATCCAGCTCCGGACCCAGCGTACGCGACATCGCAAATAAGAATGCCGTCCTTTTGAGGGGACGGCATTCGCTGAATGAGGCTTAGGTTGCTGGTTGCGCTTACTCCGAGCTAATCCGCATTCCGTAGAACGAGCGGTAGACGAAGAACACCGACACGGCGAAGAAAGCCAACGCCAGTCCGCGGGTAAAGTTAACTCCCTGATCGCGGGTTAGCGAGACGGCCAGCTCAACTGCGAGCAATCCGAAGAGAGTGGTGAATTTGATGACCGGGTTCATCGCTACCGACGACGTGTCTTTGAAAGGATCGCCTACCGTATCGCCAACGACCGTGGCATCGTGCAGCGGAGTGCCTTTCTGCTTCAGCTTGGTTTCGACGATCTTCTTGGCGTTATCCCATGCGGCTCCGGCGTTTGCCATGAAGATGGCTTGATAGAGCCCGAAGATAGCAATCGAGATCAGGTAACCGATAAAGAAGAAAGGCTCGACAAAGGCGAAGGTCAAAGTGCCGAAGAAGACCGCGAGAAAGATGTTGAACATACCCTTCTGCGCGTACTTCGTACAAATTTCGACGACTTTTTTGCTGTCGGCAACAGAGGCCTTTTCTGAGTTCTCCAGATGGATGTTTGCCTTGATGAACTCGACTGCTCGATAAGCTCCGGTGGTCACGGCCTGCATGGATGCGCCGGTAAACCAGTAGATCATCGCTCCGCCGGTGATCAGGCCGAGGAAGAACGGAGCGTGAAGCAGCGAAAGCTTTTCTACGTTCGTCGTGAGTCCATTAGTCAGCGCCATGATGATGGAAAAGATCATCGTGGTCGCGCCAACGACTGCTGTTCCGATGAGCACAGGCTTTGCGGTCGCCTTGAAGGTATTGCCCGCGCCGTCGTTTTCTTCCAGCAAATCTTTGGCGCGTTCGAAATTAACGTTTATGTTGAAGTCTTTCTTCAGTTCGGCCTGAATGTTCGGGACCTGCTCGATCAGGGATAGCTCGTAAACAGACTGAGCGTTATCCGTAACCGGGCCGTAGGAATCAACCGCGATCGTAACCGGACCCATGCCAAGAAATCCGAATGCCACCAGTCCGAAAGCAAAGACTGGCGCGGCAATCATGGTGGCCGCGACCGCAAGGCCCATGCCGCTGAACAAATACGCCAGCGCCATGAGTGCGACCATGGCGAGACCCAGCCAGTAAGCGGAGAAATTTCCCGCTACCAGGCCTGAAAGAATTCCAAGAGAAGCGCCGCCTTCTTTCGACGACGTAACCACTTCTTCGACGTGGCGGGACTCGGTCGAGGTGAATGCCTTGACCAGTTCCGGAATGAGCGCGCCCGCCAGCGTTCCGCAGGAAATGATCGAAGCGAGCTTCCACCACTGCGTGGTATCGCCGCCGAGATTCGGAATAATGAAGTACGAAACGATGTAGGTCGCGATGATGGAAACGATCGAGGTCAGCCACACCAGAGAAGTGAGGGGAGTCTCGAAGTTCATCTTGTCGGAGTTGCCATAGCGGCTCTTCGCGACCGCGCTGTTTATGAAGTACGCCAATGCGCTGGAGATCAGCATCATGATGCGCATGACGAAAATCCAGACCAGCAATTGCACTTGAATGTTCGAATCTTTCACGCCCAGCAATATGAAAGTGATGAGGGCGACGCCGGTAACGCCATAGGTTTCGAATCCGTCGGCGGAGGGGCCAACCGAGTCGCCAGCGTTGTCTCCGGTGCAATCGGCGATGACACCGGGGTTGCGGGCATCGTCTTCTTTAATTTTGAAGACAATCTTCATCAAGTCGGAGCCGATGTCGGCAATCTTCGTGAAGATGCCGCCAGCGATACGCAATGCAGCAGCGCCAAGCGATTCGCCGATGGCAAATCCGATGAAGCAAGGTCCGGCGTAATCCCCCGGAATAAATAGCAGGATCAAAAGCATGATGAGCAATTCAACCGAGATCAACATCATGCCGATCGACATACCGGCTTCTAGTGGAATCTGATAGACGGGAAACGGCTTGCCCGGCAACGAGGCAAATGCGGTACGGGAGTTAGCGAAGGTATTTACGCGGATACCGAACCAGGCCACGCCGTAGCTGCCGGCAATTCCGATGATGCTGAAAAGAAGAATGATCGGCAGCGTTAACGCAACCGACTTACCGGGCACGGGCTTCAGCCATCCGAAGTACACGCCGATGATCACGGCGATAAAGACCCAAAGCAGCATCAGGAATTTGCCCTGCGTCAGCAGGTAGGTCTTGCAGGTCTCATAAATCAGTTCCGAGATTTCGCGCATGGAGCGATGCACGGGCAGATTTTTCAGGCGCATGAAGATGACCATGCCAAAGCCGAGCCCGAAGACGCAGAACAGGAGACCAATCATCAGGAGGCGATGCCCATCGATGCCGAGGAACGAGACCGAAGAAAGATCGGGCAACTTCAGCGCTGCTTCGCCGCCTGCCTCGTCGGTTTGTGCGGCGGGTTGGGCCAGGGCGAAGCCAGCGAGCATCAACAGGGTTACAAGGGTGGCTGAAGTTTTCGCGAACCGGCGTCCGGCAGACGCAAGATTGGCGTGAATAGTGCGCATCAAAAATCCTCCTAAAGATCGTTCAAGGGGTTAAGCCAGTGTGTTTTGCTCAGGCGATTTCGCACATTGCCCGAGTCACATCACGCTCCGAACGCGCTTCCACCGCAAGGTAGAACTTTTATGAGGAGTGCCGATTTGGCCGCGTCGGAAAACACTTGTGCGTCGGCGTACATCTCGATTTCAATGCCCCAGCACGAAGCATTTGTTTATAACATCTTGCGGGAAGTCGGGTCAATAATCGTTGCGGTACGTTGTCGATGCTCCAAGATAATGTCAGCCGCTGAGTGTAACGAGACTTTGTCACCCTCTGAGGAGGGTGACGATGAGTCAGAAAGAGTTCCAGTGGGAGAAAGTGATTGAGAATGCAACGGGCAGGCGGCTGAGCGTTAGGGAAGCTGCCCGTGTGCTGCAAACTGAGTGAGCGGCAGGTTGGGCAGGCGCTGTGAGCATCTTCAAGTTCTTTAACCACAGGGTACACCGAGGGGCACGGAGGACACCAATTCTGCTTACCCTGCGTTCCTCTGCTTACCTTGTGGTTGAAAGGTCCCAGACGTTCAAAACCGTATAGCTTCCGTATAATTAACACTTCTGTATGCCCACTTCCCTGGAGTCGATTGTCGCGGCTACCCGCCGCCGTTTATCTGAGCGTCGATCGCATCTCTCTTCTTCTGAGCAGCGAGAGACAGAAGTGGCGGCCGCCGCACACTCCCCCCGAGGGTTTCAGGACAAACTTCGCCAAGTATCGAAAGATGGAGTAGCGATCATTGCGGAGCTTAAAAAAGCCTCGCCTTCAAAGGGGTTGATCCGCCCTGACTTCAAGCCATCCGAACTGGCTCGAGAGCTCGAACAGGCGGGAGCGGCGGCGCTCTCGGTGCTGACCGATGAAGATTTCTTTCAGGGATCTCTGCGCAATTTGCGCGAAGCTTCGGCCAGTTCGTCGCTGCCTTGCCTTCGCAAGGACTTTATTATCGATGAACTGCAAATCATCGAGGCGAGAGCGAACCGAGCCGATGCCATCCTGCTGATTGTCGCAGCCCTCGAGCAGCCGCAACTGATAAGTCTGGGTAAAGCTGCTAAGTTGCATGGCTTAGACGTGCTCTGCGAGGCGCACGACGAACAGGAACTTCAGAGAGCGATCGACGCAGGCTGCGAGATGATTGGCATTAACAGCCGTAACTTGCGAACTTTTCAAGTTACACTCGACACCGCGCTGCGACTTGCAGAAAAAATTCCTTCTAACTGTGTCCGAGTAGCGGAGAGTGGCATCCAATCGGGCGCTGACCTGGTTCGGCTGCGAGGTGCAGGCTACGACGCATTCTTGATTGGCGAATCGCTGATGCGGGCAGCGAGTCCCGGCGATGAACTTAAAACGTTGCTGGAGCAAGCGAAGAGCCCGGTAAGCAGTTAGCTTAGTTGGACGATCATTGCCAGTCGCACGACATTGTTAGATAAGAGAGTAACGAAGTTGAGCGGTGGAAGTATGACTTGGGTCAAAATCTGCGGTATCACGAATGTGGACGACGCTCTGGCGTCGGCACACGCGGGCGCGGACGCCGTCGGATTCGTCTTTTACAAGCGCAGCAAGCGTTTTGTCACGGTCGAAGCAGCAGCCTCCATCATTGCTGAGCTGCCAAAGAAGCTTGAAAAAGTGGGCGTGTTCGTAAACGAGACGGTCGCGCAGGTATGCAACGCGGCGCAAGAAGCCGGACTGACGGCGGTGCAACTGAGTGGAGACGAGACAACGGAGTTCAGCCGTAAGCTGTACGCCTCATTTGGAGGGAATGGCTCGAAGCGTCCCATGATTTTCCGTTGTTATCTGGCGAAGATTTTTGACGCTCCAGGGCAGAAGTCGGTCGGTTGGGACCCGGTTGCTGCTGGGTTAGTTGAGCCTGATGAAGCGTACAAAGGCAAGCGAGTTCACAAGATTCATGTAGCCAAGAATGGCGACTTGTTTCTGGAGACACATGGCTTTCGGCCCGGCGTTGTTTCCGGAGTTCTTTTGGACTCGGCCAGCAAGGAAACACGAGGAGGTACGGGGAAGACGTTTGATTGGGAGCGCGTTCAACCCTGGGCAGGCGTGATCAACAGCGTTAGTAAACTGATTGTTGCCGGGGGATTGCATCCAGGAAATGTTCAGGAGGCAATTCATGTCCTCCATCCGTGGGGCGTGGATGTTTCATCAGGGGTGGAACGAGAGCCGGGCAAGAAAGATCCTGCAAAGGTCCAAGCGTTTATGAAGGCAGTGCGGGCGATGGACGAGAGTTAAGAAGAGAGTCCTGAAGAAATCAAAAAAGAAAGCTAATTAGAGATGGCCAGCGCTTCTACAACGAAAGTTCCGTTAAAAACGAATTCATCGACCGCGAACGTTGCCGGACGCTTTGGTAATTACGGCGGCCGCTATGTCCCTGAGACGCTCATGGCTGCGCTGGATGAACTTGAGCGCGAGTACGAAAAAGCCAAGTGCGACCGCAAATTTCAGGAGCGGCTCGATCTTTTGCTTAAGACCTATGCCGGTCGACCCACACCACTCTCTTTCGCCCGCCGCCTGACGGAAAAATTAGGCGGCGCGAAGATTTACTTGAAGCGAGAAGATCTGCTTCACACCGGAGCGCACAAGATAAACAATTGTCTTGGCCAAGGGTTGCTGGTTGAGCGCATGGGGAAGCATCGCGTCATCGCTGAAACCGGTGCCGGTCAACACGGAGTTGCCACCGCGACAGTTTGTTCTTTGCTTGGCTTTGAGTGTGTCATCTACATGGGCACCGAGGATATGCGGCGGCAGGAACTCAACGTCTTCCGCATGCGATTGCTAGGAGCTGAGGTCCGCGGCGTCGACTCGGGCTCGAAGACCCTGAAAGACGCGATCAACGAGGCGATGCGCGATTGGGTCACCAACGTCCGCACCACGCATTACCTGCTCGGCAGCGTGCTGGGCGCGCATCCTTATCCCACCATGGTTCGGGACTTCCATCGCGTTACGGGAAGAGAAGCGCGCGCTCAGATTCAAAAGGCTGAAGGCAAGCTACCTTCCGCGATCATCGCTTGCGTCGGCGGTGGCTCGAATGCAATCGGAATTTTTTATGACTTTATTAAAGACAAAAAAGTTCAATTAATCGGAGTCGAGGCTGGTGGCCGTGGCGATGCTTTAGGCGATCACGCCGCCCGCTTCCGTGGAGGATCCCCCGGAGTTTTGCAGGGAACATATTCTTACGTGTTGCAGGATAAGTCCGGGCAAATCGCACTGACGCATTCCGTCTCTGCGGGGCTCGACTATCCGTCGATCGGCCCGGAACATGCCATGCTCAAAGACACGGGCCGGGCCGAATATGTTCCCGCGTCAGATGCTGAAGCGCTTGCTGCAACCACGTTGCTGGCGCGGACCGAGGGCATCATTCCAGCGCTCGAATCCGCCCATGCAGTGGCCGAGGCCGTGAAACGCGCGCCAAAGATGAAGAAGTCTGAAATTATGATTGTGAATATTTCGGGACGCGGTGACAAGGACATTGGCATCATGCGCGAGAATTTGAAGCTCGACTGACTTTGCTTATCGCGGCGATCGCGTTGACCTTGGATCGTGCTGAAGTGGGCGAGGCACAGGCGCAAGTTTATTGCAGAGCGCGAGTTGCATAGGTCCTTCGCTCCGCTCAGGAGGACAGGCTTGATTTGTTGAACAGAGGCTGATCACTTTTACTGCTTTACTGCTTTACTGCTTTGCTTTACTTCTTTACTTCTTCACTTCGGCGCTTCGATCCGCCGCTCTAATCAGCTGCTTCGATCGGCGATCTCCAATTACAATCAATGACTCATGCCCTTTCACTTTGAAGACAGGCCAGCGCTCGTTGTGTATGTGACGTGCGGGGATCCGGACTTGGGGACGACGCGCGAGGTCATCCTCGCTGCAATCGATGCGGGTGCCAGAGTGATTGAGCTCGGTGTGCCCTTCAGCGATCCCCTGGCCGACGGGCCTGTCATTCAACGTGCCAGCGAGCGGGCTTTGAAGAATGGGGTTTCGGTGCAGGACGTGCTGACGCTCGCTTCGGAAATCCGCGAACACTCGCAGTCGGTGGGGCTCGTGATTTTTTCCTATCTAAATCCCATTCTGCGAATGGGACTATCGAAGTTTTGCCAGGTCGCACGCATGGCTGGAGTCGACGGGATTTTGCTCACCGACTTGCCAATCGAGGAGGCGGGTGAGTATCTGCGCGAAACTCGGAAGAATGATCTTGCCACTATTTTTCTTGCGGCCCCCACAAGCACGGACGAGCGACTCAAAATGATCGCAGAAGTGTCTACGGGATTTATTTATGCGATTGCGCGTACGGGCGTGACCGGTGCCCGGCAGGAGATGACGGGAGACGCAAGGAGTTTGGTGAAGCGCCTGCGCAAGTTTACAAAGTTACCGATCGCCGTGGGCTTCGGAATCTCTACTCCCGAACAATTTGCCGAGGTCGGAAAGTTCGCAGACGCCGGAGTGGTAGGGAGTGCGATCGTCCATGCGATTGAAAAGAACGCCGGGCGGGAAGCGCCGACTGTGGCAGAATTTGTGACGAGATTGATGGGAAGCGGCTCTTAGCTCTTGGCTCTTGGCTCTTAGCTATTGGCTACTGCAATTGGGAGTTGGGGCAGGCGTTCCGCGATAAATTGGGTGGTGCGTGAGAGCGATGCAGCGGCGCATGAAGTGACAGGGGTTGAGCTAAGAGCTAAGAGCTAGCAGCTAAAAGCTTCTATGGACATTTCCGATTGGCGTAAGAAAATTGACGAACTCGACGGCAAGCTCGCTGCGCTGCTCAACGAACGCGCGGCGGCAGCGGTTGAGATTGGGAAGCTGAAACGGAATACGAGTTTGCCCATTTATGAACCGGACCGCGAGCGCCAGGTCATCGCCAACGTGCAGCGTAATAATCCCGGGCCGCTTTCGGAGCGTGATCTTGGGCAGATTTACGAAAGAATTATGGATGTGATGCGCAGTATCCAGAAACACGAGATCGTTCCGGACGATGCGCCAACGGGATCCGCTGACAAGAAACGAGCGCACTCATGATCGTAGCAATGCAAGAGGCTGCCAGCGAAGATCAGATCCAGCACGTGATCGATCAACTGGTTCAACTTGGATTCGGAGTTCACCGTTCGACGGGGGCGCTGCAGACGGTCCTTGGCGGCGTTGGAGTTCCGCACGATTTCGATCCGCGCGAAGTTGAAATGCTGCCTGGCGTGCAGCGAGTCCACCGCATCACGTCCCCTTACAAGCTTGCGGGGCGTGGGTTTCGGCCCGAAGGCACGGTGGTTAAGTTTCCCAACGGAATCGAAATCGGCGGGAAGAAAATCGTGGTGATGGCCGGACCATGCTCGGTCGAATCGCGCGAACAAATTTTCACGATCAGCGAACTCGTCGCGAAGGCGGGCGCGCGAGTGCTTCGAGGCGGCGCGTTTAAGCCGCGTTCGTCTCCTTATTCATTTCAGGGCATGGGACTGGATGGACTGAAATTGTTGCGCGAGGCGGGCGACCATTTCAAACTCCTCGTGATCAGCGAAGTCATGGAAATTTCGCAGATTGAGGTGATGTTGCCGTACGTTGACATCTTCCAGGTGGGCGCGCGCAACATGCAGAACTTCAATCTGCTGCGCGAGTTGGGCAAGGTACGAAAACCGGTTCTTCTCAAACGCGGCATTGCGGCGACCATCGAAGAGCTTTTGTGCTCTGCTGAATATCTTCTTGCCGGCGGTAATTATGAATTGATCCTGTGCGAGCGCGGCATACGAACTTTTGAAACGCACACGCGAAATACGATGGATATCTCGGCAATCCCGATCATTCACAAGCTGTCTCATTTGCCGATGACGGCCGATCCTTCGCACGGTACGGGACTGCGAGACAAAGTGGCTCCGATGGCTCTGGCCTCTGCCGCAGCGGGCGCGGATGCAATGTTGATCGAAGTTCATCATCAACCCGACAAAGCGCTTTCCGACGGGGCTCAGTCGCTTTATCCCGATCAGTTTTCAAGTTTGATGGATCAGCTTCGCATGCTCGCTCCGGCGGTCGGGCGCGAGATCGCGTAGAGACTTTGCAGCCGGTTAAATCTTCATGGCCTTCAGGCAAGTCACAATTGTCGGCACCGGACTGATTGGCGGATCGCTCGGTCTGGCGTTAAAGAAGCGTCGGCTCGCGCGCCGAATTATCGGATGCGATCGCGCTCCGGTCCTGGAGCGCGCCCAGAAATGCGGTGCCATTGATGTTGGGTTGACCCATCTCGCCGAAGCAGTTATCGGCAGCGATTTGGTTGTTCTCGCAGCGCCTGTGATCCCGATTCTCGATTTAATCGATCGCCTCGGGCCTTCGCTTTCGGAAAAGACTCTGGTTACCGATGTTGGCAGCACCAAGGCCGATGTTGTACAGCGTGCTGCGAAATCGTTTGGCAAGAATGCCGGCAATCGATTTCTCGCGGGCCATCCTATGGCTGGTAAAGAGCAGGCTGGGGTGGAGTTTGCGGACGCCGACCTGTTTGACGGCGCAGCGTGGCTGTTTACGCCCCTCCCGAAGCAGAACGTGCACGCCGGGCTGCGCGGAGAATTCATCCATTGCGTGGAAAAGATTGGGGCGAAAGTTGGAGTCCTCGGCGCTCGAGAGCATGATCGGCTTTGCGCCTGGATCAGCCATCTGCCGCAACTGATCTCGACCGCTCTTGCTGCTTCTCTGGTGGAGGAGTTTGGCCCGGATGCTCCGGTACTCGACGTTGGCGGGCGCGCGCTGCGGGAGATGACGCGTATCTCGGGGAGCCCTTATTCAATGTGGCGCGATATTGCGATTACCAATCGAAAAAATCTTAGCGATGTGCTGCATAAGCTGGAGCAGCGACTGGCTCACATCCGCGAAAATCTTGACTCGCGAGAATTGGCGGCTGAATTTGAACTTGCCCATCAACTGCGAAAGAAACCGGGCCGGCAGGTTGAGGGCCGCAAGCGTAGTTGAATCATGTGTGGGGACGGTCGACCGCGCCCGTCCGGAGCGGGCGAGTCGCCCGCTCCCACACAAGAGTCCAGCGCGATCTACCGCTGAGCTACCCAGCATGGCGGTTGCGATACCGCACTCTCGTTTTCGGATAGAATTCTTTAGGTATGCATAAAGTTGTTGGCAGCGCGGAAGAAGCTATCCAAGATGTGCTTGACGGCGCCACCATCATGGTTGGGGGCTTTGGGCTGTGCGGCATGCCGGAAAATCTTCTCCGTGCGCTGGGCGCAAAAGGCGTCAAGAACCTCACCACGATCAGCAACAACGCGGGAGTTGACGGATTCGGCGTAGGTCTGCTGCTCGCGAATGGGCAGATCAAGAAACACATTGGCACTTACGTCGGCGAAAATAAATTGCTAGAGCAGATGGTTCTCAATGGCACTGTTCAACTTGACCTCGTGCCGCAGGGAACATTTTCGGAAAGAATTCGTGCGGGCGGCGCGGGCATACCCGCATTCTTCACCCCGACTGGAGTAGGGACGCTGGTCGCTGAAGGAAAAGAAGCGCGCGATTTCGACGGACGCACCTACATCATGGAACGGGCGCTGCAAGCCGACTTTGCCTTCATCAAAGCCTGGAAGGGCGATCGCTGGGGCAATCTGATTTATCGTAAGACGGCACGCAACTTTAATCCGATGATGGCGACGGCCGCAAAAATTACGATTGCCGAAGTTGAGCATTTAGTTGAGCCGGGAGAACTGGATCCCGAAATGGTTCACACCCCAAGCGTTTTCGTGAAGCGAATTTTTCAGGGCGAAAAGTACGAAAAAAGGATTGAGAAGCGAACGGTAAGAAGAGAAATAAGCAGTCGCTGATTGTTTTGATCGATTATGCCAGCCGACATTAAAATCGCAAAAGACGCCGACAAGCGCGAGCGAATCGTTAAGCGCATCGCCCGAGAACTGCGCGACGGATTTTACGTCAATCTCGGCATCGGGCTCCCTACGCTGATCGGCAATCACGTCCCGCCGGGGATTGATGTTGTTTTGCAATCAGAGAACGGAATGCTTGGCATCGGTCCCTATCCTGCCGAAGGCACCGAAGACGCCGATCTCATTAATGCGGGAAAAGAGACGGTCACCGAGATGGCGGGGACGGCATATTTTTCGAGCGCCGATTCCTTTGCAATGATCCGCGGTGGCCACGTCGACCTCAGTGTTCTCGGTGCGATGGAGGTCGACGAACTGGGCAATCTTGCAAACTGGATGATCCCTGGAAAGATGGTAAAGGGCATGGGTGGGGCGATGGACCTGGTCGCTGGTGCGCGACGAGTCGTGATCGCTATGGAGCATGCGACGAAAGATGGGCAGCCCAAAATTTTGACAAAATGCACTCTGCCACTGACCGGAGTGAAAGTGGTCGATACCATCGTGACCGAGATGGCCTATATCAAAGTCACGCCGGAAGGGTTGCTGCTTGAGGAGATTGCTCCAGGATTGACGGTTGAAGAAGTTCAGAAAGCGACCGGGGCACAGCTTCGCATCAGCCCTGGTCTGAAGACGATGGAAGGCTAAGCCGAGCCGCCTGCTACCGTCGCGCGTACTTTTTTTATCTTTCTGCCCACCTGAATCGTAAACGGCTGACTCATATCCAATTTTGCGATCGGCTCTGTAACCGCAACACCATTCACTTTGACCGCGTTTTGCTTCAGTTTGCGGGTCGCATCTCCAACCGACTCCGCGAGGCCAATTTTTTCAAGGAGTTTTGCCAGGCGCACCTGCCCATTCGACGTGAGTTCCACCTCGACAGCAACTTCCTCAAGATCGTCAGGCACGCCGCCTTTTTGAAATTGCCTGGCCCAATCGTCTGCCGCCTTGGTTGCCGCGTCCGGCGAGTGGAAGTCCGCAACAATTCCGCGCGCCAGTTCTTTCTTCAGCGCCATGGGATGTACTTTGCCGCTGGCGGCTTCAACTTTCATCGCCGCGATTTGTTCGGCTTTCACGTCGGTCAGCAATTCGTAGTATCGCCACATCATCTCGTCAGAAATCGACATGACTTTGCCATACATTTCCAGAGGCGGCTCGTGGATGCCGATTGCATTGCCGAGCGACTTCGACATCTTGTTGACGCCGTCGAGGCCTTCGAGGATCGGCATGGTCAACACAACTTGCGATTCTTGTCCGTAAGCACGTTGCAACTCTCGTCCCACCAAGAGGTTGAATTTCTGGTCGGTTCCTCCAAGCTCGACATCTGCTTCGAGCGCCACCGAGTCATAGCCTTGCGCCAGCGGATAGATCAGTTCGTGCATGGCGATTGGCTTTTCGTCGCGAAAGCGCTTATGAAAATCTTCGCGCTCGAGCATTTGCGAAACCGTGTATTTTGCGGTCAGCCGGATGAAATCTTCGGCTGAGAATTTTGAGAACCAGCGACTGTTGAAGTCGACGAGCGTCTTGTCAGAGCTGAGAATCTTAAATACCTGGGTCTTGTATGTTTCGGCATTCTCGACAATCTGTTCCCGAGTCAGGGGGGGCCGAGTCGCGGAGCGCCCGGTCGGATCGCCGATCATTCCGGTGAAATCGCCGATCAGGAAAATGACCGTGTGCCCGAGATCCTGAAAATGTTTCAGCTTGCGAAGGAGCACGGTGTGGCCCAAATGCAGGTCAGGGGCGGTAGGATCGAATCCGGCCTTCACTCGTAACGGCTTGCCGGAGGCGAAAGACCGTTCAAGCTTCGAGCGCAGCTCTGATTCTTTGACGATCTCGGCGGCACCCTTTTTGATGTAGGCCAGTTGCTCGTCAACGGGAAGAAAATTTGCCATGTCGTTGTGATTATAGCGATGCGGCTTTGGTGCTTTGAAGTATGAATCCGGATATTAGTGCTTACGATAAAAACTGAGCGCCGCCTCGCCCTGCTCTAACGTTCTGTAACGCAGCAATGATCCATGCTCCTCGCCCGGATCAAATCGCTTTTGATGCTCGGCGATCACGACGCTCGTCTCTCGCAACAGGCTGGAGTTTCCGAGAGCGGCTAGGGTCTGAGTGTATTCGTCGTGCTCGGAGTAGGGAGGATCCAGAAATGCGAAGTCGGCGATCGTGCCTGACGATTCCAGTTGTCGCAGCGTTTTTCCGGCGCTGGCATTGGTGATCCTGAAGCCGGCGGTAATACCCAGCGACTTTAAATTCGCGGCGATCACTTTTGCAGCGGGGGGCAGCGACTCGACAAAATAAATCATGCTCGCGCCGCGGCTGAGTGCTTCGATTCCGATCGCGCCAGTACCGGCGTATAGGTCTAGCCAAGTTGAATCCGCCAGTGCTTCGGGATTGCCGGCGCAGAGCACGTTGAAAAGAGTTTCTCGCAGGCGGTCGGAGGTGGGGCGGATTGCGTCTCCCGGTAACGAGTTGAGAACCCGACGTCGATATTGACCAGCGATCACGCGCATAAATTTGTAACCAGCGGCTAAAGCCGCAGTGTTTTGGAGGCGCTTACGGCACGAGTAGAACTCGTGCCCTTCCCGAGCCGTGCGCCAGATGTCCTCTTCAGTGTCAGCCCTTTCGATTCTGCTTCGCGAATCGTCGAGGCATCGGGCGGTGTCTAATCAGAATAGAATACTGGTAAGCATGTCGATGAGAAGCTGGTCCATCCCGGTGGGGCGTCTGTTCGGAATCGAAATCCGTCTCCATTTGACGTTTCTTTTTCTTCTCTTCTTTGTGTGGAGCACGGAAGGCTCGACGCAGGATCCGGGCGCTGCTTTGCGCGGACTGGCGCTCGTTGGCATCGTCTTCGCCAGTGTCGTATTGCACGAGTTAGGGCACGCGCTGGTGGCTCGCGGCGCTGGCATACCTGCCAAGGGCATTATCCTCCTTCCGATTGGCGGCGTGACCGTTTTCGATGAGGCGCATGCCATCCCTGACCCAGCAAACGCCTGGAAGCGTGACATTCGTATCGCGATTTCAGGTCCGCTGGTAAATCTGCTGATCGCAGGAATAGCCGCTTTAATTTTGGTGGCAACCATACCCGGATTCTCCCTAAGCGCACACCCGCTGGTTCACTCGAGTTCGCTCTTCCGCAGCATCGTTTGGGTCAATGTTTACCTTGGACTTTTTAATTTGTTGCCTGCCTATCCGATGGATGGCGGTCGCGTTTTACGTGCGATATTTTCCCGGCGCGTGGATATGATTCAGGCCACGCAGCGCGCCGTCCGCATTGGTCACATTTTCTCCATCCTGTTCATGATGGTGGGAATGCTGGTGGGAAATTGGTGGCTGGTGATGGTCGGATTCTTTCTTTTCGTCGGAGCGCAATTGGAAGAGCGGTCCGCCGTATTTCAATCCGTCCTTCAGAGCGTTCGCCTGGAAGAAGTGATGCTCACCGATTTTGCCACGCTTTCTCCGGCGGACACACTTGAAGATGCACTTGAAAAAGCCGTCCACACTTTGCAGGACGATTTTCCGGTAGTGCGGGGCAGCGATATGGTGGGCGTGATATCACGACAGAAAATTCTCGAAGCTCTGCGCTCTGAGGGAAACGGCTACGTGCAGGCGATCATGAACCGTATTTTCGAAGTCGCCGCCAAACAGGAGTCGCTTGCCTCCGCGTTCCGCAAACTATCGTCACGAAACTTGAGCATTATCCCGGTGGTCGACGAGCAGCACCTGGTCGGGATCGTCACGCTTCAGAATCTGATGCACTCCATGACATTGCTGGCAGAGAGCCGCAAG
>JBBRNA010000030.1:0-46445 GCA_038230575.1 Terriglobales bacterium
ATAACTCCGGTGGCGATGGAAAAAGGCCTGCGCTTCGCAATACGCGAAGGCGGCCACACGGTCGGAGCGGGAACGATAGCCGAGATCGTGAAGTAAGAATGAATGCACGTGTAGCGCGGACACTCTTGTCCGCGCTGCCGGAAGCAGATAAGCAGTCGGCGCGGGCAGGAGTGCCCGCGCTACACGATCGCGTTACAACAATTGCGGTAACGATCGAAGACGATAAAAAGATTTGGAGTGAGTAAATGCCCCGAGAAATTATTACGATGCAGTGCCCGGATTGCAAAGAGCGGAATTATTCGAAGACCAAGAACCGCAAGACGACTCCCGACCGTTTGGAGATGAAGAAGTTTTGCAACCGCTGCCGCAAGCATACTGCGCACAAAGAAGTTAAATAGTTTGTAATTTGTGAGTGGAAATTTGTAATTGAAACCTCAAGCGCCGACAGCATGGGGTTGTCTTTTCAATTACCAGTTACAACTCCAATTACAAATTTTTAGGGGCGTAAGCTCAACGGTTAAACTGTCGGTCTCCAAAACCGAACTTGGGGGTTCGAATCCCTCCGCCCCTGCCAGAATTTGAGGGAGAGAAAAGGCCAGGTCTGTGATGGGAGTAGAAGCGAAGAAGATGGGCAACTCATTGGCAACAACGGGCGGCGAGTTCGGCGATCGGCTCAGGTCCTGGCCGGAGCGTATCAAGACCTTCTATCACGATGTGCGCACGGAGATGAAGAAGGTGACGTCTCCATCGCTCAAAGAAGTTCAGGCGACTACAACGGTCGTCATCATTACAGTGTTTCTGTTTGCGCTGTATTTTTGGCTGGTGGATCTGGCGATCAGCAATTCGCTGGAGCGCATGTTGCACTATTTCTCGCGTCACTAGGTTTCGGGCTGCGGGCGAAAGAAGCGAATTGAATGGCGGAAAAAGAAGAAAAGAACAACGGGGTTGTGGCTGCGGCGGGGCAAGAGGGGACCAATCCTCCCGCGCCTGCGGAAGGCACGCCTGAAGGCGAGGCGCCTCGCAATCCGAACATGAAGTGGTACATCATCCACGCCTATTCGGGCTTTGAGCGCAAGGTGCGCGAGTCACTTGAGTCTCGAGTGCAGGCTTTCGGATTGCAGGATCGCATCGGCAAGGTTTTGATTCCGACGGAATCGGTCACCGAAGTTCGCGGCGGCAAGAAATACACCTCGGAGCGCATGTTCTATCCCGGCTACGTGCTGGTGGAGATGGACATGGACGACCACGTTTGGCATGTGGTGAAGTCCACGCCTCGCGTGACGGGGTTTGTGGGGACGGGCCAACAGCCCACGCCGCTGTCGGAAGAAGAAGTCAACCACATCGTTTATAAAGTGGCCGACAGCCGAGAGAAACCGAAGCTCAAGGTCAAGTTTGAAAAAGGCGAGCAGGTGCGGATTGGCGAAGGTCCGTTTGCTACGTTTACTGGGACTGTCGACGATGTGAACGAGGATCGCGAGACGTTGAAAGTCATGGTTACGATCTTTGGGCGGTCGACTCCGGTGGAGCTGGAGTTTGGGCAGGTGGAGAAGGTCGCCTGAAATTCATGCGAGCTTAGAATTATGCCGTAGAGACGCGGTTTTCCGCGTCTCCCGCCGATGAGCGAGACGGGGCAAGCCCCGTCTCTACAGCAAGGTGTTTTAGACCGCGGGGGCCGAAAATCCTAGACTTTCGCGAAATTGAATTAGGTACTGGAAAGGCATCATGGCTAAGAAAGCTACAGGATCGGTAAAGTTGCAGATCGCGGCGGGTAAGGCTACTCCGGCGCCCCCGGTTGGCCCGGCGCTCGGTCAGGCGCAGGTCAATATCATGGAGTTCTGCAAGCAGTTCAACGCGCGGACTTCCCAGAAGGAATTGGAAGGGCTGGTTATACCAGTCGTAATTACGGTTTTCAGCGACCGAACTTTCACTTTTATTACAAAGACGCCTCCGGCCGCGATTCTGCTGAAACGGGCGGCGGGGATTGCCAAGGGTGCTGGCGCTCCGAATAAAGATAAAGTCGGCAAAGTTACCGCAAAGCAGGTTGAAGAGATTGCGAAGCAGAAGATGCCCGACTTGAATGCGGCGTCGGTGGATGCGGCGATCAGGAGCATTCGCGGGACGGCGCGGTCGATGGGGATTGAAGTGGTTGGGTAGGATTGGTAATTCGTGATTTGCGATTAGTAATGCAATTTTTAGTTGCGAGCTCGCGCAGGTAGTTTCTAAATTGCCAATTACAAATTACCGATCACAGATTTAGACGTCGAAAACACTACGGCTCTTCGAAACAGGGTTGAGCGGTGGGAGACTGAGGATAGAAGATGAAGAAGTCAGGGAAGAATATTGAGAAGTCGCGCAAGCAGGTTGAAGCGCGTCCTTACACGCTGCAGGAAGCGGTTCCACTTCTGCAGAAAGTAAAATTCGCCAAATTTGATGAAACGGTCGAAGTCACTATGCGACTCGGCGTCGATCCAAAGCATGCCGACCAGATGGTCCGTGGCACGGTTGTGCTTCCGCACGGTCTTGGCAAGTCGAAAAAAGTTCTCGTGATTGCGAGCGGCGACAAGGTTCGTGAGGCGCAAGAGGCGGGAGCTGACTTTGTTGGCGGCGAAGATATGGTCGAGAAGATCACGAAAGAAAACTGGACTGACTTCGACGCCCTGATCGCGACTCCCGACATGATGAAGTCGGTTGGCCGCCTGGGTAAGGTGCTCGGTCCGAAGGGGCTGATGCCGAATCCGAAGACGGGTACAGTCACCATGGATGTTGCCAAGGCCGTACAGGAAGTGAAGGCCGGCAAGGTCGAATTCCGTACGGACAAGACGGCGCTCGTACACGTTCCGGTGGGGAAGATTTCTTTTACTGCCGACAAACTGATCGACAACGCCACTACGCTAATCTCGAGCGTGATCAAGGCGAAGCCGTCGGTCGCCAAGGGCAAGTACATCAGGGGATGCTTCCTTAGTTCGAGCATGGGGCCCGGCATTTCGCTGGATACGTCTGCGATTGAGACTGCGAACAAGGTTTAGTTCGATTTGCCAGGCTATGCCTGGCGGACGGGCGAGTCGCCCGTCTCCACACTGAGATTTTTGAAAGGGCTTGATTATGGCGGTTACCAGGGCACGAAAAGTTGAGCAGGTTGAGAAGTTGAGCGCCGATTTGAAGAACGCTTCCAGCATGATCGTGGCTACGTATTCGAAGCTGACGGTCACGCAGGATTTTGAGCTGCGCAAAGTGCTCCGCCCTACGGGCGCGAAGTATCGTGTGGTGAAGAACACTCTCGCGGAACGCGCCGGCAAGGGCACGAAAGTCGAAGCGGCGTTGACGGACCTGACCGGCGTGACCTCGATTGCTTACACCGAAGGCGATCCGGTGGCGCTCGCGAAGGCGCTCGCGAAGTACGCGAAAGACAATCCTGAATTCACCTTCAAGGCGGGCCTTGTCGAAGGCCGCGTCATCACGGTGAAAGAGATTGAGTCGCTCGCGACCATGCCTTCGAAGGAAGAGCTGTATTCGAAGTTGCTCTTCATGCTGAACGCTCCAGCGCAGCGTCTGGTGACGACGATGAATGCGGTTGGGCGCGACTTGGCGGTGGTGATTGGGCAGGGCGTGGAGCAGAAGAAGTTTAAGGAAGCTTAGGGGCAGCAGCTTCTGGCTTTCAGCTATCGGCGTTCGGTTAAATCGCGACGACGCTAGTAGCTCGAAGCCTTAACAAGTTTGCCGGCGGATTTTGCCGGAAAAAAGATTTGGTTGTCTTGAGGCGGGGGTTGCGCGGTTGAAGCCTGGCGTTGTCTGGCGCCTGGTGGATGCCTGGTCGCACTGGAAACCCGGCTGAGAGATAGCGAAATCGCAAATTATCAAATAAAAGCGGAGAATTCACATGGCAGATTTACAGCAGATAGAAGAATCGATAGTTGGCTTGTCGTTGCTCGAAGCGGCAGAGCTGGTGAAGAAACTTGAATCGCGTCTTGGCGTTTCGGCGGCGGCAGCGGCTCCGGTCATGATGGCTGGCGGCGGCGCTGGTGCGGCGGCGGCTCCTGCGGAAGAAAAGACCGAGTTCACGGTCGTTCTGAAGGAAGTCGGCGCTAACAAGATCAACGTCATCAAGGCAGTTCGCGAAGTGACGAGCCTGGGCTTGAAGGAAGCCAAGGACCTGGTTGACGGCGCTCCGAAGAGCATCAAGGAAGGCGTTTCCAAGGACGAAGCGGAGACGATCAAGAAGAAATTCACCGAAGCTGGAGCTGTTGTCGAAGTTAAGTAGGCTCTCGAATATTTGGTGCAGGGCGGCGGGAAACGCGCGGCTGGCGGGTTTCGGCAGAAACGAACTCCTGACAGCACACGAACTTCCCGTCGCCTGCAATTATTTGACCGAACAGTGGATGAATCCTTTCGAGCGGTGGTAGAATCTAACAAATAACCCGCTTACCTGGTTTCACTGCGAGGCGACGGCGACCTGCATCCTCCAAATAAACCCAGGAAGCGGAATGGAAACGGGTCGCTGGATAGTAGTATGGCAGCCTTTCCCGCGGGCGGCGGGACGGAAACGGCCTTTTTGAACTGGTTCGGAATATTACAAGATATTAAAGACTAAGCGTCGCGCACGGCGCCCGAGGACAAACACGTCCTTGCGGGGCCGTCGTCTTATTTTGGTAGCACACCGCCCTTAGCAGTTCCTTTAGTTCGCGTCACCGTTCGCAATAACGTTCGCAAGCTCGCAAAACCGTTCGCACCACCAATGATTTTGGCGCCGCATGGCGCCCCTCATTCCGCGCTGTACCGCAGCCCCGCGCTGCTTGAAAGCAGGAGCTTCAGAGAATGCCTAACCATAGTCTTCACCGCAAGCGTTTTGACTTTTCGAAAATTCCAGCAACCATCCAGATCCCGAACCTGATCGAGGTTCAGAAGCGCTCCTACGATCGCTTCCTGCAAATGGATAAACTCCCGAGCGAGCGCGAAGACGGCGGCTTGCAGGCGGTATTTCAATCGGTGTTTCCGATTACCGACTTCCGCAATGTCTCGCAGTTGGAGTTTGTCGACTTCTCGATCGGCAACTGGGAGTGCAAATGCGGCCACTTGAAAGGCCTGCATCACCTCCGCACCACTTGTAAGAATTGCGGATCGACGGTGATCACGGACCCGTTCCACCCGGGCGAAGTTCTCTGCCACAAGTGCGGAACGTACAACGCCAACACGCCCGATTTCTGTAACAAGTGCGGCGACCCGGTTGGGTTGCAGTTGAAATACGACGTGGCGGAGTGTGAAGAGCGAGGCATGACCTACTCTGCGCCGCTCAAGGTCACGATGCGGCTCACCATCTGGGATAAGGATGAAGCTGGCAACCGCTCCATTCGCGACATCAAGGAGCAGGAAGTCTTCTTTGGCGACGTTCCTTTGATGACGCAGAACGGTACGTTCATCATTAACGGCACCGAGCGCGTAATCGTTAGCCAGTTGCACCGCTCGCCTGGCGTGTTCTTCGAAACGGCCGCAAACCGCACCTATTTCCTCGGAAAGATCATTCCGTACCGCGGATCGTGGGTTGAATTCGAATACGACCAGAAGAACGTGCTCTACGTTCGCATCGATCGCAAGCGTAAATTCCTGGGCACGATTTTCCTGCGCGCTCTTGGGCTGCGTTCCGGCGAAGACATTCTGAAGACGTTCTATACGACCGATCGCCTGGTCGTCCGCGACAAGAAGCTGTTCTGGACGCTGGATCCGGCGAGCGAAAAAGCTACCAACCTGCTCGGCATGAAGCTCGCGCACAGCATCAAGTCGAAGTCGGGCGATGAAGTGGCGCACTCCGGCCGCAAGATCAGCACCGCGATTCTGAAGGAAATTCAGAAAGCGAAGATCAGCGAGATCGAGATCGATATGTCCGATCTCGAAGGCGCGTGGGCGGCGGGCGACATCGTCGACACGACAACCGGCGAAGTGCTGCTTGAAGCGAACTCGGAAATCACTGCCGACAAAGTTTCGAAGATCATGGAGTCGGGCGTGGTCGAAATGACCGTGTTCTTCCCCGAGCGCGACGACGTGGGAACGGTGATCAGCCAGACCCTGCGCCGCGATTCGGTGACTACCCCTTCGGAAGCGTTGATCGAGATCTACCGCAAGCTGCGTCCGGGCGATCCGCCGACGCTCGATACGGCGACGGCTCTGTTTCAGGGAATGTTCTTCGATCCGCGCAAGTATGACTTCTCTCGCGTGGGCCGATTGAAATTCAACATCAAGTTGTTCGAGAACCAGGAAGCAACGAGCCTCGAGCAGCGGACGCTTGATCCGAACGATTTTTACGCGACCATCAAGTACCTGCTGAAGCTGCGCAAGAACATCGGCGTCGTGGATGACATCGATCACTTGGGCAACCGCCGCGTTCGCGCGGTTGGCGAGTTGCTTGAGAACCAGTTCCGCATCGGCTTGGTCCGCATGGAACGCGCGATCAAGGAAAAGATGTCCGTCTACCAGGAAATGTCTACAGCAATGCCGCACGACCTGGTCAACGCGAAGCCGGTGATGGCTGCGATCCGCGAATTCTTCGGATCATCGCAGTTGTCGCAGTTCATGGATCAGACGAACCCGCTCTCGGAGATCACGCACAAGCGTCGTCTCTCCGCGCTTGGGCCGGGCGGCTTGTCGCGTGAGCGCGCAGGCTTCGAAGTCCGCGACGTTCACCCGACACACTACGGGCGTATTTGTCCGATTGAAACGCCGGAAGGTCCGAACATCGGATTGATCTCGTCGTTGAGCTGTTTTGCCCGCATCAACGATTACGGATTCATCGAGTCGCCATACCGCAAGGTGAAGGGCGCTCGGGTGGTGGATTACGTGATCGTGGTCAATGCCGGAGACAGCGCGCACAAGGTCGGTGACTACGTCGAGAAGAGCGAGATGGAGAAGACCAATCACGATCTCAAGGACCGCAAGAAGAAACTGGTCGAGGTCGAACCGTTCTCCTTCTATCTCTCCGCTTGGGAAGAAGATCGACACACCATCGCGCAGGCGAACATTGAACTCGATGACAAGGGACGCATTGCCGGAGAGCTGGTCAACGCTCGCAAGGCAGGCAACTTTGTTCTCGTGAATCGTGATGAAGTCGACTACGTCGACGTCAGCCCGAAACAGCTTGTATCGGTAGCCGCATCGCTCGTGCCGTTCCTTGAGCATGACGACGCGAACCGCGCTTTGATGGGTGCGAACATGCAACGCCAGTCGGTGCCGCTGCTTCGTGCGCAGGCTCCGATTGTCGGAACCGGAATGGAAGGCGTTACGGCTCGCGATTCTGGCGCAGTCATCCTTGCGAAACGTAACGGCATCATCGATTCGGTCGATTCCGAGCGCATCATCGTACGCGTTGAAGGCGAGCATCATCCGATGCAGCTTTCGCGTGAAGTGGGCAGCGACATTTATCAGCTCACTAAGTTCAAGCGCTCGAACCAGAACACTTGTATCAATCAGAAGCCGATCGTGAAGAAGGGGCAGCGGGTCATGAAGGGGCAGGTTATCGCCGACGGACCTTGCACCGACTTTGGCGAGTTGGCCCTCGGGCGCAACGTGCTCGTGGCCTTCATGCCATGGCGCGGCTACAACTTCGAAGACGCGATTCTCGTTTCCGAAAAGATGGTGAAGGAGGATTACTACACCTCCGTCCACATCGAAGAGTTCGAACTGGAAGCGCGCGACACGAAGCTCGGCCCAGAAGAAGTGACGCGGGATATTCCGAACGTCAGCGAATCGACCTTGCGCAACCTCGACGAAGCGGGCGTGATCCGAATCGGCGCGGGTATCAAGCAGGGCGACATCATCGTCGGCAAAGTGACGCCCAAAGGTGAAACGCAGCTGACTCCGGAAGAGAAGTTGCTCCGTGCGATCTTCGGCGAAAAGGCCGGAGATGTGCGCGACGCTTCACTCTACTGCCCTCCCGGAATCGAAGGCATCGTAGTTGACGTGAAGATCTTCTCGCGCAAGGGCCAGGAAAAGGACGAGCGCGCAAAGACCATCGAAGGCAACCAGATTGCGAAACTCGAAAAGAACCTGTCGGACGAGATTCGAATTCTGACCGACGAGCGCCTCAAGCGCCTCGAAGGCCTGTTGGGCGGCAAGGAAGTGCAGGCTGATCTGCACGACGAGCGCACCAACAAGCGTTTGCTGACGAAAGACACGATTCTTGATCGCGATGGCATTGAGCGTATTTCTACTAGAAACCTGAAGCGCATCAAGTACGCCGATAAAGATCCGCGCGTGAACGAGCAGATCGACGAGATCGAAGAAATGACCTCGCGCCAGATCGACGTCCTCAAGAAGATCGTCAACGAACGCAAAGACAAGCTGACCAAGGGTGATGAACTGCCGCCGGGCGTAATCAAGCTTGTCAAGGTTTACATCGCCATGAAGCGCAAGCTGAGCGTCGGCGACAAGATGGCCGGACGTCACGGTAACAAGGGCGTGATCGCGCGCATCCTTCCCGAGGAAGACATGCCGTACCTCGAAGACGGAACGCCGGTTGAGATCGTCCTCAACCCGCTCGGCGTACCAAGCCGAATGAACGTGGGGCAGATTCTTGAAACCCACCTTGGATGGGCCGGTCACGAACTGGGCAAGAAGATTGACGTCCTGTTAAAGCAGAACAACCGTTCTGAAGCAATTCGACGCGACCTGAAAACCCTGTTCAAAGACACGGTGTTGGCCGAGACGATTGGCGACATGAGCGAAGAGGAATTGGAATCAATTGCTCCTACGCTTGCCAAAGGCGTGTTCATGGGCTCGGCCGTATTTGACGGCGCGCGCGAGACGGAAATCAAGGCGCTGCTATCAAGCGCTGGATTGCCGACTTCGGGCAAGACGAGCCTGCGCGACGGTCACACGGGCGAAGTCTTCGAACAGCCGGTAACAGTTGGCTACATCTACATGTTGAAACTGTCGCACTTGGTGGACGACAAGATTCACGCTCGCTCCATCGGGCCGTACTCGCTGATCACGCAGCAGCCGCTGGGTGGCAAGGCGCAGTTCGGAGGCCAGCGTTTCGGAGAAATGGAAGTGTGGGCTCTCGAAGCGTACGGCGCGGCGTTCATCCTGCAAGAGTTGCTGACGGCGAAATCAGACGACGTTTACGGGCGTACCAAAATCTATGAAGCCATCGTCAAAGGCGAGGCTGCCATGGAGCCGGGCGTTCCGGAATCGTTCAACGTCCTGATTCGCGAGTTGCAGGCGCTCTGTCTGGATGTCGAATTGGTGAAGGCGACCGAGAAAAAGCCGGTGGCCGTAGCGGCGGATTAGTTTTCCCCTGTGAAACTCTGTGTCCTCTGTGGTAAAAGTTTTTGATTTTTTACCACAGGGTACACGGAGTTCACGGAGGAATTCCCGCTCAAAAGTTTGCTAAGCACGTTTTGCTACAACAAGTTTTGCTGGAAAAGTTTGAACAAGTTTAGATGAACAAGTTTTAAATGATTAGCCCTTGCGGCGACGCGCTCTCATCGCTGCAAGCGGCAAAAGCTCAAGTCCGGGTCTTTCTTCTCAGCGTCTAGAGCTGAGAAGAAAGCTCCGGCAACTGAGAACTGCAGTCGAGAGCCGCTGGTGGGTACGTCACATCCACGAGAAAGCGGAGGCACATGTTTCGTTCGAGCCCATTCGATATGGCTAACCCCGTGGCTGACTTCGATGCCATTCGTATTAGCCTGGCATCCCCAGAAAAAATACGGAGCTGGTCCCATGGTGAGGTGACCAAGCCGGAAACCATTAATTACCGAACCTTTAAGCCGGAGCGTGACGGGCTATTTTGCGCGCGCATCTTTGGCCCGGTCACGGACTGGGAATGCTTGTGCGGCAAATACAAGCGCATGAAGCATCGCGGCGTGATCTGCGACAAGTGCGGCGTGGAAGTCACACTGTCGAAAGTTCGCCGCGAACGCCTCGGGCACATCGAGCTTGCCTCGCCGTGTTCGCACGTCTGGTTCTTCAAGGGACTGCCGAGCCGCATCGGACACCTGCTCGATATTTCCTTGCGCGATTTGGAAGCGATTCTCTACTTCGAAGCGTATGTGGTGATCGATCCGGGCGACTCTACGGTAAAAGAGCGCGAGGTGATCAAGGACGAAGCGAAGTATCGCGAGCTTGACCAGCAGTTCCGCCCAGCCGGCTTTAAGGCCATGATGGGCGCGGAAGCGATCAAGGAACTTCTCAAGCGGATCGAAGTGGATGGGCTTTCGGTCGAACTGCGCGAGAAGATGAAGCACGAGACTTCTCTGCAGAAACGGCTGAAGTATGCCAAGCGGCTGAAGGTGGTTGAGGCGTTCCGCAAGAGCGGCAACAAGCCGCAGTGGATGATTCTCGACGTGCTGCCGGTGATTCCACCTGAGCTGCGTCCTCTCGTTCCACTCGATGGCGGACGTTTCGCTACGTCTGATTTGAACGATCTCTATCGCCGCGTCATCAACCGTAACAACCGGTTGAAGAAGCTGATGGACCTGCACGCGCCTGAAGTCATCGTGCGCAACGAAAAGCGCATGCTGCAGGAAGCAGTCGACGCTCTGTTCGACAACGGTCGACGTGGCCGCGTTCTGCGTGGCGCGAACAACCGTCCGCTCAAGTCGCTATCCGATACGCTGAAGGGCAAGCAAGGGCGTTTCCGCCAGAACCTGCTCGGCAAGCGCGTGGATTATTCAGGACGTTCCGTCATCGTTGTCGGCCCCGAACTCAAGCTGCATCAGTGCGGGTTGCCGAAGAAGATGGCGCTCGAACTGTTCAAGCCGTTTATCTATCACCGCCTGGAACAGACGGGAAACTGCACCACCATCAAGCAGGCAAAAGAGATGGTTGAGCAGCAGGATCCGATTGTCTGGGACATCCTGGAAGAGGTCATTAAAGACCATCCAGTGATGTTGAACCGCGCGCCTACACTCCATCGCCTTGGTATTCAGGCGTTTGAGCCGGTGCTTGTCGAAGGCAAGGCAATCAAGATTCACCCTCTCGTCTGCACAGCGTTTAACGCTGACTTCGACGGCGATCAGATGGCCGTGCACATTCCGCTGTCGCCGGAAGCGCAAGTGGAAGCCAGCGTTCTGATGTTGTCATCGCACAACATCCTGTCTCCAGCATCAGGGCAGCCGATCACCGTTCCTACGCAGGATATGGTGCTAGGCCTCTACTACCTGACCAAAGCGAAGCCGGGAGCCAAGGGTGAAGGGCGGTCGTTCGCGAACATCGATGAAGTGATCATCGCGCTCGAAATGGGCGAGGTGGAAACGCTTTCGCCGATTCGCCTCCGCTACAGCGGCGAGGTCATCGACCTGACGCAGGCTTACGACGATCAGGACGTCAATCACACCGAGCCGATCAACATGACGCGCGAGTATCTGAACACCACCGTTGGACGCGCGATCTTGAATGACAACTTGCCGAAAGCGGTTCCGGGCGTGAACGTCAGCATGCCATACATCAATGGACTTCTGAAGAAGAAGGGCATTGGGCAGTTGGTGAATTACTGCTACCTGCGCTTCGGGCTCGAAGTCACCGTCAAGATGCTCGACCAGATCAAATCGCTGGGCTTCAAGTACGCCACGCGCTCGGGTCTCTCAATCGGCATCGATGACATGGTCATTCCTGATAACAAGAAGACCCTGGTGAAAGACGCCGACAAGCAGGTCATCGCGGTCCAGCAGCAATATCTGGACGGTGCCATCACCAACGGCGAACGCTACAACAAAGTCATCGAAATCTGGTCGGCGATCACGGAAAAAGTTGCCGATGAAATGTTCGGCCAGATGCAGCGTCGCGACAAAGAGGGCGGCCTGAACCCGATTTACGTCATGGCCGACTCCGGCGCTCGAGGATCGAAGCAGCAGATTCGTCAGCTCTCCGGCATGCGCGGATTGATGGCGAAGCCGACGGGTGAAATTATCGAGACGCCGATCACGGCGAACTTCCGTGAAGGTCTAACCGTTCTCGAATACTTCATCTCGACGCACGGCGCTCGTAAGGGCTTGGCCGACACGGCGCTCAAGACGGCTGACTCGGGTTACCTGACGCGGCGTCTGGTTGACGTGGCGCAGGACGTGATCATCAGCGAATACGATTGCGGCACCGTCGACGGCATCTTCGTCTCCGGTATCGTCGAAGCGGGCGAAATTATCGAACCGCTTCGCGACCGCATCGTGGGCCGCGTGTCACTTGAGAAGATCAAGGATTACGAAGGCCAAGTCGTCGTCGACATCAACCACGAGATCACGGAAGATCTGGCAGGCACGATTCAGGCTGCCGGTATCGAACGGGTCAAGATTCGCTCCGTGCTGACCTGCGAATCGAAGCGCGGCGTTTGCGTCATGTGTTACGGACGCAATCTGGCTTCGGGACGTCTCGTCGAACTTGGCGAAGCAACCGGAGTGATCGCGGCTCAATCCATCGGCGAACCTGGAACCCAGCTCACCATGCGTACCTTCCACATCGGTGGTACGGCATCGCGAGTTTCGGAACAGTCGCGCTTGGACGCCAAGAGCAACGGCACGGTTCGCTTCGTGAACCTGCAGACGGTCAAATCGAAATCGGGCGATCTCGTGGTTATGAATCGCCAGGGATCGATTGCGGTCGTCGACGAAAAGGGACGCGAGCGCGAGCGTTACGCGGTTGTATACGGAGCCAAGGTGAAGGTCACCGAAGGCGGTCCGGTGCAACTGGGACAAGCGCTCGTCGAGTGGGATCCTTACACTTTCGCCATCCTCACCGAAATCGGTGGAACGGCGCAGTTCAAGGACTTACAGGAAGGCATCACGCTGAACGAAGAAGTCGATGAAGTTACCGGCTTGTCGCGGCACGTGGTGGCTGACTCCCCAGACGAAAAGCGCCAGCCTGCGATCGTAATCAAGGGCAAGGCGAGCAAGCGCTACCTGATGCCTTCGCGAGCTCACCTCATGGTGCAGGACGGCGACACGGTGTTCCCGGGCGACGTCTTGGCGAAGATTCCGCGCGAGACAACGAAGACCAAGGACATCACCGGCGGTCTGCCGCGTGTGGTGGAATTGTTCGAGGCTCGCAAGCCGCGCGAAACCGCGGTCATCAGCGAAATCGATGGCACGGTGCGCTTCGGTGAAGTAGCCAAGGGACAACGCAAGCTTTACGTCGCAGCCGATAACGGCACGGAAAAGGAATACTCCGTACCGCGCGGTGTTCACATCAACGTGCAGGAAGGCGAGCGCGTGAAAGCGGGCGAACCTCTCATGGACGGACCACTCAACCCGCATGACATTCTTGCCGTACTCGGCGAGAAAGAGTTGCAGTCTTACCTGGTGAACGAGATCCAGGAAGTCTACCGCTTGCAGGGCGTGAACATTTCGGATAAGCACATCGAAGTGATCGTCCGGCAGATGATGCGCTGGGTAAAGGTCGAGGACGTGGGCGATACGCCGTTCCTTCTGGAACAGCAGATCGACAAGTTCCGCTTCCACGAAGAGAACGAGCGGGCAATTGCGAATGGCGGCAAACCGGCCACCGGGCGTCCATTGCTCCTCGGTATCACGAAGGCGTCGCTATCGACCGATTCGTTTATCTCGGCTGCCTCCTTCCAGGAGACAACGCGTGTCTTGACCGAAGCTTCGATTCAGGGAGCAGTCGATCATCTGCGCGGGCTGAAAGAAAACGTCATCGTGGGGCGGTTGATTCCTGCCGGAACCGGCATGGAGTACTACCGCAACGTGCGGCTCTCTCCCGAAATGGAAGAGGCTGCGAGCAAGGTGCAGGAAGAAGTTTCGCAGGCCTACGAGGATGCGGAACGCGCACTGGAGCTTATGCGCCACGAAGGCGAGACCGAAGAACTGGCTGCGGAGTAATTCGCAGCGGTTACAAATGGGGGGGCGACGATGAGTCGCCCCCCATTTTCTTAGTGGCTTTTTTGGTGATTTTCTGCCATTTTTTGAATGAATTCTTCTTCAAACCGAATGTCATTAGCGGTACAGTCGCAGGCGCAAATTGGGCAAACGCAGGACCGGACGCCTCGTCCCGAGCCGACCCCTGGCGGGCTGATTATCGCTCCGGCGCTAGGGCGCTTTTGGCGCCTGTTCCGGCTCGCGATCTGGCGGTCGTTTGAGCATGACGCCTTTGCTACCGCGAAGGGAGCTGCCTACTCTTCGATTTTCACTTTTTTCCCCGCCTTGCTCGTTCTAGGGTCGGTTCTAGCCACCGTCAGCCGCGGGCAGGTCTATCTCCGCGAAGTTTCTTACGCCCTGGGCACGATCCTGCCAGCTGGGAGTGCGGCCGCTTTGTCTTACTTGCGCGGCAATGGCGCTAGTCGTCCTGTGGGGCTGCTCGTATCGACAACCGTTCTGACCATCTGGAGCGCCTCGGGCGCGATCATTTCATGGATGGAAGGATTTCGACGTGCTTATCAGCTTCCAAAAACCTGGGGATTGATCAAGGAACGATTGATCGCCATCTCGCTGGTTCTGATGGCGGGATTACCGCTAACGTTTTCGACAATTCTTGTCGCTTTCGGCAGCCGTATCGAAACCCGCATTCTGTTTCAGATCGGTCACGAATTCGGCCCGGTCATACTACTTTTGTGGGGAGCCATTCGCTGGCTGATTGCCATCCTCACCAGTATCGCTGTGATTCAGCTCATCTACCACAACGCGGTGCCTCGAACCCAGCCTTGGCACAGCGTCTTGCCGGGAGCGGTGCTGGCAACCGGATTGTGGCTGCTTTCTACTGCCTTCTTTGGTTGGTATCTGCAGCACTATGCGGATTACAGCATTATCTACGGCTCACTCGGAGTCGGCATCGCCCTGTTAGTCTGGATGTACATCATCTCGCTGGTCGTGCTGATTGGGGCCGAGTTCAACGCCATGATCTACCCGCGCGGGTTAACCAGAGTGCCGCGTCCGCAGGATAACGTTGTCGTTCGGTAGTTTCTGACGCGTTGCCATCTGGGCCAGCCTCTAATCAACTCTCAGCTCGTCAAGTTCTAGGAGAAAATTTGAAAGAACACAAATTAGATTTGGCTCGTGAAGTGGAGTCGCCGTCGAGCGGCGCTGCGATCAGCCCTTGCGCAACCATGCGGCGGGCAAAGATTGTATGCACCATTGGCCCCGCATGCGATTCCGAAGAGATGATTCGCGAGTTGATGCTCGCTGGCATGGATGTTGCCCGGCTCAATTTTTCGCACGGAAGCCACGAAGAACACGCCGCCCGGATCCAGCGTATCCGGAAGGCTGCGAAAGGATTAAAGCGAACCGTCTGTGTTTTGCAGGATCTCCAGGGGCCGAAGATTCGGACCGGCGATCTAAAAGGCGGAAAAAGCGTTTATCTTGAGCCAGGTGCGACTCTCACAATCACGACGCGAACGGTAGATGGGACGGCAACGCTTGTATCGTGCGATTTGCCGGAACTTCCGCGCGAGGTTGCGCCAGGGCAGCGGGTTCTCCTATCAGACGGACGCATTGAACTCAAGGTTCGTGCCATTCATGGCGACGATGTCGAATGTGAAATTTTGAATGGCGGAGAATTACGCGAGCATCAGGGGATCAACCTTCCGGATACTTCTCTCGCCATGCCTTCGATCACGGAGAAAGACAAGCGCGATCTTGCATTTGGGTTGAAGAACGGGATCGACGTGATCGCGTTGTCTTTTGTGCGCTCGGCGGACGACATACAGGCCGCCAAAACCCTGATGCGAAGTTTCGGTAAGTCCGTCCCGATTATCGCCAAGCTGGAAAAGCCGCAGGCCATCGATCATCTCGAGGAGATACTGGAAGTCGCAAACGGCGTCATGGTGGCGCGCGGCGATCTCGGTGTCGAGATGCGGCCGGAGCAGATTCCGATTATTCAGAAGCAGGTGATCCAGCGGGCGGCGGTGTGGCGCAAGCCGGTGATCACTGCCACCCAGATGCTCGAGTCCATGACCGACAACCCGCGCCCCACGCGGGCGGAGGCCAGCGACGTGGCCAACGCGATTTTTGATGGAACCGATGCAGTCATGCTTTCGGGAGAAACGGCTCGCGGGAAATATCCGCTGGAGACGGTTTCGATGATGGCGCGCATTGTTGAGGTTGCCGAAAAGGCAATGACGCAACTGCCGCCTCCGATGCGGCGTCGCCATGACGATCACCGCTATTCGGTTGCCGAAACGATTTGCGAATCGATTGCGCACGCGGCGGAGGATTTGCCGATGGGGGCAATCGCCGTCTTCACGGAAAGCGGAAATACGGCGCGCATGTTATCGAAGCACCGTCCGAAGGTTTGCATATATGCTTTCAGCCGCAAGGAAGAAGTTTGTAATCGAATGAATGCGCTCTGGGGCGTACACCCCGTACATGCGGACGAGTGGGAATCGGCGGAGTCGATGCTGATGACAGCAGAGAACGAGTTGATCGCCAAGGGACTGCTGCGAGCCGGCGATGTATTGGGCCTGGTCGCCGGCACCAAGCTCACTTCCGGCGCGACGAATTTCATGCGCCTGCATACCGTAGGGGAAATCGCCATCGGCCGCGCGTCCGCCCAAAAGAAAGATTAGTGTAAGGGGGAACGTTCCCGTCCGGCCGCCTTTGACGTTATTCTTGAAATTGACGTTGTTCTTGAAGTTGACGCTTGCCTTTCAATCGTCGCGTTGACATTTCGACTTCTGCAAGCGAGTTAAATGAATGCAACCGGCGCGCGAATTCCTTAACGATTCGGTAGATCCGAAAGTTCGTGGATTTCTCCACACCCCCGCGGCTCCGAGCGGCGATGCTTTGGTTCTTTCTCACGGCGCCGGTGCGGATTGCAACTCTCCACTGCTGACCGCCATTAGCGACAAATTCGCCGAGCACGGTTTTCTCGTTCTTCGTTGCGACCTTCCCTTCCGCCAGCAAAAGCGAAGCGGCCCTCCCTTCGGTTACGCGGAAAAAGACCGCGCCGGACTGCGGAATGCAGTCGCCGTTTTGCGGCAGCACGCTTCCGGTCGAATCTTTCTGGGCGGGCATTCTTATGGAGGACGCCAGTCTTCCATGCTGTGCGCCGAAGATCCCGACCTGGTGGCGGGACTTCTTTTGCTTTCCTACCCCTTACACCCTCCTAGAAAACCTGAGCAAATGCGCACCCAGCATTTTCCAAAGTTGCGGACGCCAGGTCTATTTGTGCATGGCACGCGCGACCCGTTTGGCAGTGTCGACGAGATGGCAGTGGCTTTGCCGTTAATTCCGGCCAAGACTCGCCTGCTAAAGATCGACGGTGCCGGGCATGATCTAGGATTCAAAGGGAAAGCGCAGGCGCAGAACTTGCCAGAAATCGTAGTCGCCGAGTTTAAGAAATTCTTCCCTTAGTGTGCAGCGCCTAGGCACAAGCACGTGTAGGGCGGACACTCTTGTCCGCCCGCTCTTGACGTTGCAGTTGTCGCTGACGTCACTCCGCGCCTGAAGAAACGAGAAAAATCGCTGCGCTTATGGTGTCGTTACCATGCCGGAACGAGGGGTCGTGATTCGGGGGATTCTGCGCCAAAGTCAGACCTAAGATCGAAATCAAAGGCAAAGTCAAAAGCGGGCGGACAGGAGTGTCCGCCCTACACGATCAGTTTACCCATCCTGATTTGGAGCCGCCGTTTGGTTTATCGTTCGGGCTATCGTCATCCTTGGGCGGGACGTAGTTTCCATGCTCGTCAAAGGTGACTTTGCGGTCGTGGTCTCGCATGTAGACTTCGAACTTTCTTGCTGCGCGACGGCGTTTCCAGCGATAGTAAGAATTTCGCGCTCCGTAAAAGCGTTCTGAGATGCCAAGCGAAGTGCCGCGTGTCAGAAACAGTGAGTACCAGACGTATCCCGCTCCCAGGCCGAGCAGCATCACAAAATAGAACAGGGCAAAGTGGTTGAGCAGCAGATATGCCGTCTCGATCCCCGCGGCAAACAACACGATCCACTTCACCGGAATTTGAATCGGCAGCGGAAACACCATGATCGGCGCCTGCCGATTGAACAAATAGAAGACCATCAGAATGGCGTTCGCGGCCGCTCCCGAGCCAAGTGCGTGGCCCTGGGCGATAACGCCGGAGAGAGAAAGAACGAATCCTGCAATACCAGACAGCACGATGCTGCCAAAAAATAAGCCGTAAAAACGGCCGCGCCCGATCTGTTGCTCTACCGCCGAACCGAGAAAGTAGATTCCCACCAGCGACAGTACAAAGTCGATGGGATCGACATACATGAAGGCATACGAAACGAACTGCCACACCCAGCCTGCCCGGATGTAGGCTGGATCCAGTATCCCTAATCGAAGGATTGCCTGACCGATCGCCGGCGCGAACGATACTGTGAGCAAGACGACGACATAAATCGCGGTGCTCGCGAGGATAATTTCTCGCACGGCTCCCCGAAACGACGGCAAGCCCATTTCGACGGATGAATTTCTGGCCATATCTACGGTTTACTGACTTTCAGGCTAAAGAAGCCAGGCGCTGGAAAGTTTGACGGGCGAGTGTTGTTCCTATCGCTCCGGCTCCGGCACCACTGGCAGGCTGCGGTGTCCCGCTGCGTCTACGGCGCGCACTGCGAATATCACATTATCCTTCGAAATCTTTAGAGTTGCACGCGTTTCGGCGACCGATTGGGCGTACTCCCAGTTGGGAGCGCTGGTGCTCCTCCACAAAACCTCGTAGCTCGCCGCGCCGGGCGAGGCTTCCCAGTGAAGCGTGGTGTCGTTGTCCAAATCTTTGGTGACAAGCTTGGCATTCGAGGGCGGGGCGGGGGCCGATGCCAGCGAAGCGAGAGTTGCCGCGTTTAACCGCGCTACGTGGGAGACATAGTCGAAGTCGACGAATTTCAGCATGTCTCCGTATTCAACTCCGCTTTCGGTGCGTAGAGTCTGGTGCTGGTGGTTGAAGTCTTCTCGAAACTCGGTAAAGCGCACGGCAGCGAATCCCTGCTGGTTGAAGGAAAAGTGGTCGCCTCCGCGCAGAAAGCGGTCTAACCGGAAGATGAGCAGCGGCTTGACGCCGGCATCGTAGGAGCGGCCAATGTCGGTAACGTAGCGGGCCAGTTCGCGAGAAGCAGAATCGCTCTCACCGCCCAGTTCGCTTATGCGCTTGATCTCGGCTTCTGTCGCGGCATCCGGCAGCCCTTCAGAGAAGACGCGCACTACGCTAGCGTCCTGACCCGCGCCCAGATTGCCTCCGACGATGTCGTTGTTCAGGACGGCTTCGAGCTTCCAGTTCTGCTCCTTTGCCATCTTGGCGAAGTGCTCGCTTCCGTTCAGTCCCTGCTCTTCTCCGGCTACGGTCAGAAAGAGGATGCTTGCCGGGAACTTGATGGTCTTGGCAGCCTTGCTCAATACTCTGGCGCACTCGAGACTGACCGCAGTGCCGCTGGCATCGTCGTTCGCTCCGGGAGCGGCATCGGTGCCGTTGAAAGTGTCGCTGTTGCGGGAGTCGTAGTGTCCGGTGACCAGCACGATGCGGCTTGCTTGCGCCGGGTCGCTGCCTCTCAGGACCGCGTAAACGTTGGTTATTTGAGTCGGTTCTTTAAAGCGCTCGGCGGGCGGTTGGGTGAAAGCGTCGGTCTTCACTTCGAGGCATCCGCCGCAGTCTTTGGCGTAACGTTCGAACTCGGATTTGATCCACTCGCGGGCGGCGCCGATGCCTTTGCCTTGTTTGATCGAGTCGGCATCCTGGGCGGAGATAGTCGAGCGGTTGTTGAAGCTGACGAGCTTTTCTATCGTCTGCTTGATGCGATCCGGGGAAACTTCGCGAATCGCCTGCCCGATTTGAGGATCGGTGTGGCGATCGGAGGCGAGCCGGGGAGCGGAGTCGATATCCGCCGACTGGGCGTGGGATTTGGCTCCCGGCAAAAATAGCGCGGTAGCGATCACAACTGTGGACGCGAGGCCGCTCGCTAAGTGGCTGGATTTAAAGAGCCGCGTTTTTTTTGAAATTTTCCTGGAACCCACTTGACCTTTTCCTCGTCTGAACCCTAAATATAACAGGGAGGAAATCATGGTGTACTGTCCTGAATGCGAGACGGACCTCGATATCGACGAGGAAGAGGTCGATGAAGGCGCGGTCGTCTCGTGCCCGGAGTGCGGCACCGACTTCGAGGTGATTACGGTGAATCCAGTGGAACTAAAAATTGTCGGCGAAGACGAAGTCGAAGATGACGATGAGGACGACGCGAAAGCCGACGCTGACGATTCGGAGGATGACGATTAGCCGCCCTGCTATAGCCTCGAGTCTCGGTTCCGTTTGCGCAGCGGTTTTGTCTCTTGTCCTTTTAGGCAGCCTGGTTTTTGCCTCGAACTCACCAAAGTCCGAAGGCAACAAGTCCGAGGCGAAAAGGGCGGAACTGCAGCCTTACGCCCTGATCTTTGGAACGGTGTGGGATCCGGACCGGGTTCCAATTTATGGGATCAAGGTTCACATCCGTCGAGCTGACGAAAAAAAGCCGCGCTGGGAATTGGTCTCGAATCACACCGGCGAATTTGCCCAACGAGTTCCTGCGGGCAAGGCTGACTACATCGTTTGGGCGGACGTCAAAGGCGTAAAGCTCCCGTCCGGCAAGCATCTCAAGCCAAGCCCCGAAGTAACAGTGCATATCGAGAATGACGAACGGGCCGACACCGGAATTCATTTAAACTGGTGACATCTTCTCAGTGTGAAATCTTCGGCGGAGGTATCTGGCCCATGAATGCACTCTTGAAAAAGGCAAGCGTAGCGATGGTTCTCGTTGCCTTCATGACCATCGCGGGCTCGAGTCCTTCCTCCGCGCAATTGTTTGGGCGTGATGCAAAAAAAGATAAGACTCGCCTGCTGACAGGTAAAGTGCTGGATGGCGGCGATAATCCCCTTCCGAACGCCGTCGTGTACCTGACTAACACCCATACCCGCGCCGTAAAAACCTACATCGTTGGACCGGACGGCACGTTTCGTTTTCCAGCGCTGCAGCCGAGTCTTGACTACGAAGTCTACGCGCAGTTCAACAATCGCAAGAGCGGAACCAAGTCGCTCAGCCAGTTTGACGATCGAACAGAGGTCTACGTCAGCCTGAAAGTCAGCGCTAAGTCCGAAGCGCAATAAAACCCGCGGGTCAATTTCCCATAGCGGTTGAGCAAGGCTTTTAACCACAGGGAACACAGATGAACACGGGGTAACCCGATTTGCTTTCCCCTGTGTTCGTCTGCATACCCTGTGGTGAAAGACTTTGGCCGTTCCACATGGAACCCGCCGCGACCTGGCAGTACCTGTCACATTGCTTGCCGAACGTCGAACGACGAAAGCCCGTCGCCGCGAATACCAAATAAAAAAGCCACCGTCGCCGGTGGCTTTTCCTGCTTTTACGCAAAGCCTAGTTACTGTCGCCGCCCGCCCGTTTCCAGGAGATCAAGTCGCCGATCGTCGTGCTCTTCGAAGAAGAAGAGGAGGACGATGGGTGCTTGTACGATTCGACTTCCTGTCGGGAGGCTTCTTCGCCTACCGCTTTGATGCTCAGGCCGACTTTTTTCTCTTCCTGATTCATCTTGATGATCTTGAAGTCGAACTCGGCGTCGGGTTCGAGGTGCATGGGTTGTCCGTTCGGATCGACCGCTTCTGAATTGTGGCAGAGGCCTTCGATGCCTTCGGCGATTCCGACAAATGCTCCGAAGTTGGCCACGCGCAAAATCTTGCCGTGGACGATGTCGCCAACTCGATGCTGCGCGAAGAATGAATCCCAAACATCGGGCTGCATCTGCTTCACGCCGAGCGAGAGACGACGCTTGTCAGGCTCGATCGCGAGGATGATTGCCTTGACCTTATCGCCTTTCTTAAGCACTTCCGAAGGATGCTTCACGCGGGTAGTCCAGCTCAGGTTGCTGACGTGGACCAACCCATCGATGCCATCTTCGATTTCGATGAAGGCTCCGAACTCGGTCAGGTTGCGCACCCGGCCTTCGACCGTCGCTCCGACTGGATACTTATCGTGCAGCGAATCCCAGGGATTCGAAGCGAGCTGACGCATGCCAAGCGAAATGCGGCGTTCGGTCGGGTTCACGCTCAGAACAACGCAATCGACTTCGTCGTTCACGTTGACCAGCTTCGACGGATGCTTCATCCGCTTCGACCAGGTCATTTCGCTGACGTGGACCAGGCCTTCGATGCCCTGCTCGAGTTCAACAAAGGCGCCGTAATCGGTGACGCTGATGACGCGTCCGTGAACGTGCGCGCCCACAGGATAACGATGCTCCGCGTCAAGCCACGGGTCAGGAGTCAATTGCTTGAACCCGAGCGAGACGCGCTGCTTGTCTTTGTCGTATTTCAGGACTTTTACCTGAATCTGATCGCCGACATTGACGAGGTCGCGGGGGTGCGTGAGGCGTCCCCAGGACATATCCGTGATATGCAGCAGCCCATCGAGGCCGCCCATATCGACGAATGCGCCGTATTCGGTGAGGTTCTTGACGATCCCGGTCAATACGCTGCCCTCTTCGAGGTGCTCGAGGGTCTTGCCGCGCTTTTCGGTCTGCTCTTCTTCCAGAAGCTGCTTGCGCGAGACGACGATGTTGCCGCGCTTTTTGTTCAGCTTGATGATGGCAACTTCCATCGTCTGGCCTTTCATGCCATCCAGATTGCGGATCGGTCGCAGGTCGACTTGCGAGCCGGGCAGGAAGGCACGGGCACCATTGATATCAATGGTCAGGCCGCCCTTGATGCGCTCAACAACGATGCCTTTTATCGGCTTCTTCTCGTTGTGAGCCTTCTCGATTTCGTCCCACGAACGCAGGCGCTGCGCTTTGAGGTGGGAGAGGTTGATGTATCCCTCTTCTGCCATACCTTTGTCGCGCATGACGTCGATTTCGTCACCGGGCTGGAACTTCGGCTTGTTCTCATGGTCGAAGATTTCGGCCAGCGGAAGCATGCCTTCCGATTTCGCTCCGATATCGACGACGACGTGGGTGGCCGTGAGCTTCACGACTCTGCCCTTGATGACGTGGTCATCGCCTACTGCCTCTTCGGTTTCGTTCTCGAAGCTGTGCAGCGCGGCGGCGAAATCATCGCTGCCGGAGCCCATATCGTTCATGCCGGAAAAATCATCGCCGGAATCATCAACATTGGTGGGCTGAACTTCGTTGGCGTCAATTCTTCTGATTTCGTTCAAGCCGGGGTGCTGCTGGCTGGGCTGCTCCGAGATCGGAGCGGAAGTTTGTTCTGCGGGTGAAGGTTGCGCGTGCTCGGGAGCGTCTACTACGGCCGAGCCGCCGGAATGGGAATGATTCGAAGGTGTCATGGTTTCGATACTGGATTCAAGATTGCGGGCGGTGTCGTCCAACAAGTTCATAGCCTCTGTGTCGGCGCGTTCGTGAGGAACGCAGCGGGACGTGGTATAGCGGACTGCTGGCGTGGTCTTAAGGCTGCGTTGAGGTCGACCTGGCGGACGACCCTAGGACAATTCCAGCTAATTCGAAACCGCGTCTCTATCTCTTCTAAAGGGACTCTTCGACTATAACAACCGCTTCAGACGAGTGTCAAACGGGAAACCCCCCGATTTCGCAGCCCCCCAAAAAATTCATCGTCACGTTACATTCGGTGGCGTCGCGCGGGTTTGCAGTGCTGGTAACCGTTACTGGCGGAGTGTCGAAACGAAGTGCAATTCGCGGAACACGCTGCCTGGAAACCGATTCTGGTCGGAGCTCTGAAAGAGAGTTTGAAAGGCCGCCGCGTCCCCATTCAAGCACGTGTAGAGCGGACACTCCTGTCCGCTCAGGCACCTGATCAGCTGCAGGCCAGCGGACAGGAGTGTCCGGGGGCGGGTGGCTCGGCCTCTCGGTTCCGACCGTCCTAATCCGGAACAGTGGGTGCCCCGTCCTTGCGCTCTTGGCAAGGGCGGGTACGATGCTGCCACCATCATGAGCTTCATGGCGAGCGGCCTGCATCGCTTCCACGCTCCGCATCACCTGCACTTTATCGGTGTGCTCTTGCTACCACCGGCCCCCCGGGGCAGTGGCTGTGCAGCAGTGATTGTTGTAGTCTTTTTCAGGATTGTGGACCGTGCATGAAACTCGGCATGAGAAGAGATTTCGTTTCGCGAGCATACGGTGTAAAGCTCTGAACGCATGCATCGCCATACCCGCCCTTCGCAAAGCGCGCGAAAAACAGGGCGCCAAATTTCGTAATGTCGCCCACGAGTTCTAAAGCCTGGGCCACCCGGCCCCAACCAAATCGATGCATTAGCCGGTCTGTAGCCTGAAGGAAATAGCGCTAGAAAATCCGGCTAATAAAGGGTAAATTAAAAGTTCGATATCCCCCCGGTCGCTTCGGTGTCCGGGCGCGAAGCCGCCCCGTTAGAAGGGCGGCTTCTGCATTTACGCAAGAGGCTTTCTGACCACGAATGTCTACATCGACGGCTTTAATTTTTACTATGGAGCCGTCCGCGGAACGCCTTATCGTTGGCTCGATGTCGAAAAACTCTGCCGCCTTTTACTGCCTAAACAGACCATCGGCCAGATCAAATATTTCACTGCCCTAGTATCGGCCCGTCCAAACGACCCAAGCCAGCCGGTGAGGCAGCAACTTTATTTGCGAGCGCTACGAACACTCCCTGTCGTCTCTATACACCTGGGTCACTTCCTCACTCACGAGGTCACGATGGCGCTGGTCATGCCTCCGGGGCAGCCTCAAAAATATGCGCAAGTCATCAAGACAGAAGAAAAGGGCTCGGACGTAAATCTTGCCACTCACCTTCTGCACGATGCACATCTGGGCCGATTTGACACAGCCGTCGTCGTCTCGAACGATTCGGACTTACTGGAACCAATCAAAATCGTGCGCCAAGAATTGAAAAAACGGGTTGGCATACTGAACCCCCATCGAGTTCCAAGCCGTGCGCTCTTACCGCACATCGACTTCATCAAGCAGATTCGTCGTGGCGTACTGCAAGCGTCGCAATTCCCGCAGACGCTAACCGATTTCCACGGCACCTTTACCAAGCCCGCAACTTGGTAAATTAGTGCGGGTGCCCTGGTACGCGCCACTTCTCGCATGTCAGGTGGTGATGAAAGGCCAATGTCGAGGGCGGCAGTTGAAAGCCACTTCTCGAAAGGCGCGAGAAATAGCGGACCCCAGATAGTCTGGGTTCGAGATCGAAGACTAACTAGGAAAATGGGTATACTTTGGCCGTCATAAATCCGCCACTCGCCCTTGAGCGCTTCCAGGCCTACTCGCCCGTTAAGAACCGACATATTTGTCTCATCAGCCCTATGTGGATTTGGAAGCGTTCGGTGTGGTCGTTGTCGCTGGGGCCGCTGGCGTAATCCTCGAAAGCTCAATGCCATTTTCCGTGCAAAACTTCTCCACGATTGGATACCACTGAGCGTCAACAGCGTTAGGGCGTTCAAAGATCGTATCTGGACATAACACTCTGCCGATGACTTCGTGCTCGGAGAACAACACCACCGGATTGAAAGTTTTTTGCGATGCTATATCAAAGAACAGGCTAAAGCTGCGACTTTCAGCCTCGGTTAATTCCATCGTAAGTTCGACCACGTAGGAGAGCCCACCAAACAGGGTCACGATCGCCCAACCCTTTTGCATTCCGGCGCTGAGGTAAGCTCTGACTGAATGCTGATGAGGCGTCCTGATGTGGTCGCCGAGGAAATCCTCGTTGGCAAATATACGCATCGGCAAGTCGTAGCCAGTACCGGAAAATATCGAATGTCTCAAGGCGTCAAATTGTGGCTGGCATGCGTAGTCGATTCCGTATTGGTGCGCGACAGCGGTCAACGCAATTTTTGCTACCATCCTTCTCATATCAGGAGAAAACGCAAAGTCGATGATCTGCCGTCCGTTGGAAAGCAGCGACACTTCTTTCGGTACGTCGAGTTCCTTTACTTTCTCGCCCCGCTTGCGCGACTTTTCTATGAACTTCTCCGCGCTCCCTTTCGTGACAAAAAACCCCTCTCGAATCGTTTTCCCATCATCGGTCTTCACTGTTGCGACGAAATCCTTCAACTGAATCTCTCCGTCCGGCTTCCTCCGGCCTACTACAGGAGCCAAGCCGGTTTCCGGAATTTCGATTTTGACTGGAGCACTCGGAACCTTCCCATAGCGATTCGGAACCTCAAGGATGTGACGGGCAGTCTTCGTCTGAGCCGCGACTTTGTCTTCAAACCTGCTGCCCTCTGCGTTGCACTTCTTGCAGCTTCCATTCTTAATCGTGAGCGTGCCCCCGATGAATGCCGGAAATACGTGCTCATCGGTTAGGTCTTTTTCGCTTTTATCAAAAATGCAAGGCATCGAAGGCTTATCTTTTCAAAAAACCAGGCTCAAATCCGTCGGATCTTGTAAGACGCTAAATTGTGCTGTTGTCAGCAATATATTGATGTTGTGAAAACGCGCGCTGGAGAATTCGAGGACGCGGACTATAAAATTTTCGGCTACATCCACTTCCCATTTTCGAACACGGCGCCCTCAAACAATCGCGAATAAGATTGACTTTGCCTACCAAGCCTCACTACCTTCGACTTACAAGCGCGATGAGAATGCTGGCCGCGCCATCTAACTCCAATGTTGTCTAGATTTTGCCAGCAACTTCTTTAGATTCAAAGATCTTGATGGTAGTCTCCGCCTAACCTCATGATTCCAAAAGATCGGGGGGGAGGGGGGAGGGGGTACTAACTCAAGAAACTGGCGGATGGAAAAATTTGGCGACACCGCAGCCCTAGGTTTTGAGTTCGACCAACGTCGCTCCGCCCCCGCCTTCGTTGGAGGGGGGCTCGGTTACGGAGTCTACGTGGGGGTGGCGCTGTAAGTATTGACGCAGGGCTTTTCTTAGAATGCCCATGCCGCTCCCGTGGACGATTCGCACTCGCGGCATTCCGGCTAAGAAGGCGCGGTCTACGAATTTTTCTACTTCGCCGGTTGCTTCGTCTACGGTTTTGCCAATCACGTTGATTTCGCTTGGCGGAGTCAGGTCGCTGGTTTCGTTTTGTAACTTCACTGTGATTCCGCGGGAACGGGCGGCTTCTACCGGATTGTTTTGTGCCTGGCTCTTGTCGTGAGGGCTGGAGAGTAACTCGGCGATGTCTTCGCGCGGGATGCGCATTTTCATCGAGCCGACTTCTACGTCGAAGTGGTTCTCTCCGATTTTCTTTTTGACGACCGCGGCGCGACCCAGCGACTTGAGTTTGACGGTGTCTCCTTCGGAGACGTGCTTGACTAAGTTCGGTTGGGCGTTGGGGTCTCCGCGATCGGCTCCGGTGGCGTGGGCTACTACCGTGGAATCGAATTGCTCGCGGAATTCGCGGCGCATCTTCGAGATTCGGCGTTCGGCTTCTTTGGATAATTTCTGCGCCGCGGCGCGATCTTGCAAGGCATTAACGTTTTCGCGGGCGTGATATTCGAAATCGCGGAAGAGAGTTTCGAGTTTCGTTTCCATCTCGCGGACTTTGGCTTGCTGTTCTTTTTTCCCCTCGTTGGCTAGGCGTGACTTTTCACGATCGAGTTCCTCCTCGCGTGTCGTGATGCGCGTGCGTTCGGCTTCAAGATCGCGCAGGTCGGAGTGCAGGCGGTCGAGAAAGCTGCCGACGTCTCGCGCTTGCGATCCCAAACGCGCGCGGGATGCGGCGATGATGGCTGGATTCAGGCCGAGCCGCTGCGCGATGTTGATTCCGGCAGAGGCTCCGGGAACTCCTATCTTCAATTCGTAGGTTGGTTGCAGCGTGGCCTCGTCGAAACCAACCGAAGCATTGATGACTCCAGCTGTGTTTGCTCCGTAAACCTTGAGCGAGGTGTGGTGAGTGGAGATGACGCTCATGCATCCGATGGCGCGGAAGTGGTCGGCGATGGCGACGGCCAGGGCTGCTCCTTCTTCGGGGTCTGTCGCGGAGCCCAATTCGTCGAGCAGAACGAGCGAGTTCGCTGTGGCGGTGCGCGAGATGAAGTCGATGTTTGTGACGTGGGCCGAGAAGGTGGAGAGATTCTGCTCGATGGATTGGTAGTCTCCGATGTCGGCGAGGATGGCGTCGAAGACAGGCATTTCGGCGCGGTCGGCGGGGACGGGGATTCCGGACTGGGCCATGAGGGAGAGCAGGCCGAGAGTTTTGAGGGAGACAGTTTTGCCTCCGGTATTTGGGCCGGTGATAACGAGCTGGCGATGGTCGGGCTCGAGCTCGATGGTGATGGGGATCAGCTTGGCTTTCTTCAGCCGCAGATTTCGTTCCAGTAATGGATGGCGAGCTTTGTGGAGGGCCAGGCGAGCTTCGTTTCCCGTCGGTTTTCCCGCTGAACTTGAAGCGGACGGACGGGTTCGCCCGTCCCCAAACTGGTCGTCGACGCCCCCACTTTTGGGATCGCTCAGGATTACTTCTATGCAGTTGTAGTCTTCGGCGAATCTGGCTTTGGCGAATTGGAGTTCGAGTTCGGCCAGGATTTCGGAGGCGGCTTGGATGGCGCTTGCGTTCTCGCCAATCTGGCGCGTCATCTCGAGCAGGATGCGATGGATTTCGGACTGTTCTTCATCGAGGAGGCGAACCAGTTCGTTATTCTGCTCGATGGTTTCGAGGGGCTCGACGAAGACGGTTTGTCCGCTGGAACTGGCTCCGTGGACTACGCCCTGGACGCGGCGCTTCTGCTCGACTTTAACCGGGATGACGAAGCGCTCGCCGCGGATGGTGATCAGTTCGTCTTGCACGGTGCCGCCTTCGGCGAGCTTTCGGAGGTGGCCGCGCAGCGAATCCTGGATCTGGCGCTTCTGCCTTTCGATCTCGCGGCGAATGCGGCTGAGTTCGGGCGAGGCGCGATCGTCGAGCGTGCCATCGGGAAGGATCTTGTTGTGGAAGGCGCGCAGGAATGGACTGAAGTCGTGGATGCCGGCGGAGAGCGTTGACACTGCCTTCCATTCGGAGCGCATGGCGGCCGGGGGCTGGCGCACGATCTCGCGCCACTCGGACGCGCGATCGGCGACCATGACGATGTCGCGGATGCTGGTGGTCTCGAGGGCGGCGCCGGTGATTTTCGATTGGTCGAGGAGTTGCCGGATTTCGAGGAGTCCGGCGAATTCGAAGCGGCCGCCGACTCGGCGGTAGTCGCGAATTTCTGTGGTGAGCTGCTGTTGGGTGGTGATCCATTCACGGTTGCTCGAGGGAACGAGTTCGGCTATGCGGCGTTGGCCCAAGGGGGATGGTGAGTAGCCGGCGAGCAACGATCGCAGCGACTCGAATTCGAGCAGGCGGGAGCTGTTGTGGGTGAGCGGCTCCGGGATGGTGGACATGCTTTTCGATGGTACAACGCGTGGTGAATTTGGGGGGCGGCGGTATACTGGCGGTCTGGCTCTGTAGCTCAATTGGATAGAGCATCGGTCTTCGGAACCGAGGGTTGGGAGTTCGAGCCTCTCCAGAGCCACCAAGTTTTGTCGGCGTTCTGCCAGGAATGCTGGGGTTTGATTCGTCCCTCGTCTTGCGTCCCTCGTCTTTCGCCCTGTGTAGGTTGTCGCGAACGCGCTTGCACTGAAGTCACTTGCCGGTTGGAAGCTTTGGCGGTGCAATTGTGCTTGCGCGGCAGAAAGTGGACCTCAGCGGCTAAAGCCGCATGTTCTTGCGTTCTAAACGGCACGGCTGAACGCCGTGCCCTTCCCGGTCGAGAACGAAGCGAGTTGCGGAGCGATCGAGGCGAGGAGCCGGTGAAGAGTGAGGCGAGGCGGGGAGTGAGGCAACTCTCTCTCGTTTTTTGGCGAGCGCGGGGGCATCGTGAGAATTCCCTGCGGGGTCTGAGAACGGGGACGGTGAGATGGGGTCCTTCGACTTCGCCAAGACAATCGCTTTCGCGATTATCTTGGCTTCGCTCAGGATGACATTTTAGTTGGTAGTGATTTTGTGGTGGTGATTTTGTGGTGGTGATTCTGAAATTTTGGCGACGCTCGGGACGAGGGTTTAGCTTTCTTTATTTTGAAATTTGGCGATGAGTGGCGCGGAGGGATTATGGGACGTGTGTTTGGATTTTTGGGAGTGGTTATTACGATGGCGATCGGGATGTATCTCTACTCGCTGCAGATTAAGGCGATTGATCCGGGGTCAGGGTCGGCGGGGAATGGTGTCGAAGCTCCGCTGATTGCGGGTGTAAAAAATGATCTCATCGGGATCGCGAATGCGGAGCGTGGGTATCAGGCTTCAGAGGGTAAGTACGCTTCGATCGATGAGTTGATCGCGGGGAAATATCTCAGCGTGCGAGCGGACCGTCCGCCTTATGTTTACGATGTGGAGACGACGGGGCAGGGCTTTAAGGCTTCCGCTACGCGCACGATTAAAGGGGCTCCGGCCCAGCTTTGGATTACGGAAACAATGCAGGTGCAGGCTTCGGATTAGTGGGAGTTGTCGGGGAGGGTTTGGATGCCCGGACTAGCGTTGGATCGGCTTTCGTTTGTCGGCGTTCGTCCTTCGGCTTTCGTCCTCGTCGTGTTTGGGAAATTTTTTGGCTAGGTTTTTTTCCAGTCGGTTAGGGATTTCAGTTCGTCCATGATTTCTTGTAATCGTTGAATACGGCGTTCTTGATCTGACGCTCCGATCAATTTTTTCCCACCCAGAATGTACTGACGGTTTGCCTCGCTGATCTCTGCGATTTCTTCGCGCAGCTTCCCTACTCGTTCACTCACGGACAAAGGCATCCGAATAGGCTAGCAGAAGCGCGAGAAAGATGTTTGCGAAGCGGCCTTCTTTTTGCGAGTTGGGAGACACCTTTCAGCGCCCGTGGAAGCTTTAATTGGGACAAGGAAATTCAGATGATTAGCGGGGCATTTTTGGCGTGACCAGCTTGGTAAGCGCATGCAATTGACTATAACGTTTCGGCGCTGTAGATTTGCGGAGCTGCTTTTGATCTTTCTCAACCTTTGGTTCGCGCAATCGTAGGACGGCGACGTGCCGTGGCTACGGGAAGCGGGTGCAAATCCCGCGCTGCCGCGCAACTGTAAGCGAGGACAATGCAAGCGGTCACTAGGGAGACCTGGGAAGGCCGATTGTGGTAGACGGATGTGCAGCTCGTGCTGACATCCTTACTCGCGAAGCCAGGAGACCGGCGTGAACCTTCCACACTAACCCTTTCGCGAGACAAAGGAGACGTGCATGCGTTCATTTGCTGGTAGATGTTTTCTGTTTTTAGCTTTTTCTTTATCTTTCGCTTCCGCTGAAATAAGAGTCAAGGTCGTCGATCCCCAAGATGCGGCGGTCGCTTCGGCGCAGGTGTCGTTGTATCGGGATGGCGATGATCGTCCACTTCAGATATTGAATTCGTCCGGCGAGGGAGAGGTTGTTTTTCGTCTCAATGCCGCACGAGGGTTGCGGGTTCGCGTTCTGCGAGCTGGATTTGACGCGGGCTGGTCCGAAGTCGCGAGTTCGTCTTCGTCGGCGTCTTCATCTCCCTCACTACCTCCTTCTACAACATTGGTGAAACTCAAGCTCGCGAGTGCGGTGGAAATGGTGGTTGTGAGCGCGACTCGCACGCCGACTCCAACGGAAGAAGCGGCGAGCAGTGTTTCGGTGTTGAGCGGAGAAGATATTAGGGCGACGCAGCCGACTTCCGAAGCTGATGCGCTTCGTTTTCTGCCGGGCGCGGTTGCTAACGTGGCGGGGCAGCGTGGCGGACTGGGATCGATCTTTGTGCGAGGGGGAGATTCCCGCTACAACAAGGTGCTGATCGATGGCGTTCCGGTCGACGATCCTGGAGGTACTTTCAACGCAAGCACGGTGCCGATGGCGGAGACGGATCGGCTGGAGTTTTTAAGAGGTGCGCAGAGCACTCTTTATGGATCTGACGCGATGACCAGCGTCGTACAGATATTCACGCGGAACGGCAATGCGCGAACTCCTGAACTTCGATTTGGCGCAGATGGGGGGACGTTTGGTACTGGTCATGGGTACGCCTCGCTTTCGGGAGCGAGATCGCGCTTCGATTACAACGCGTTCGCCGATCAGTTTAGGACGAATGGACAAGGGCCGAACGCGAATTACAGCAATGCGCTGCAAGGAGGAAACTTCGGGGTGCAAGTGAACGACCGGGTTGCTTTTCGATTGCGCGCGAGGCATTCGAACAGCCGGACTGGCGTTCCGGGGGAGTGGGACTTTAACGGGGCGCGGCTGCTTTCTCCTGATATTGACGGGCGCGCCCGCGCGAACAATTTTCTGGCGAGCGGGGAGTTGACGATTTCTTCTCCCGCGCGATGGCAGCACCACTTGACTGGTTATGAATACAACACGCGGCGGTTGAATGAGGATGACATTCCGGACAGGGGCTGCGATAACTCGCTGTTTTTGTATACGGATTGTCCGTTCGAAGCAACGGCGCATATCAATCGTGCCGGATTCTTGTATCAGGGCGATTACACGCCGGTGAGTTGGGCGCAGACGACGGTTGGGTATGAGTTTGAGGATGAGAATGGAAGTTTTTTTACCAAATCGATCACGCTTGATTCGCAGAATCCCGCTTTTGTGTTTAGCCAAACGGTTAGCGGCTTGCGGTTGAATCATGCGGCGTTTGCGCAGCAGCGAGTGACGTGGAGACGGCTCACGGCGATCGCGGGGGTGCGATACATCCACAATGAGACGTTCGGGAATAAAGTGGTGCCGCGGGTGGCGCTATCTCTCTTGACGCTGAAGGGTGGCCAGGTATTTTCTGGAACGCGGCTGCGATTTTCGTATGCTACGGGCATTAAAGAAGCGCGGTTTGAGGAGGAATTTGTTTCGGATCCTCCGTTTGAACTATCGAATCGGAATTTGAAGCCGGAAGAGAACAGGGCGTTCGAGGCGGGGTTCGACCAAGGACTGCTGGGTGGCCGGTTCCAGCTTTCAGGAGTGTATTTCAATAATCTTTTCCGTAACCAGATTGATTTTGCGATTGTCGATCCGGTGACGTTTGCAGGGCAGTATCAGAATATTGACGAGTCGAAGGCGCAAGGCGCGGAGGCGGTTATAACGGGGAAGCTTAGCTCGCGAATCTCTTTCAGCGGTTCGTACACTTATACGTCATCTGAAATTTTGAAACAGCCGTTTGCGTTTGATCCACTGCATCAGCCGGGGCAGCCGCTTTTGAGGCGTCCGAAGCATTCGGGGAACACGATGCTCACCTATACGGGGTCGCGCTGGGGAGCGAATTTGGGCGGCACTTTTGTGGGCCGTCGAGCCGATTCGGATTTCCTGAACCTGGGGTTCAATATCGATCACGCGGCGGGGTACGCTCGGGTTGATATTGGAGGATGGTATGCGATCCACTCACGGGTTACCGCGTACGCGAACGTGGAGAATGCGCTGAACGATCACTACAACGAGGTGGTGGGGTATCCGGCGCTGACGGCGAATTTTCGGGCGGGACTGAGATTTAGAATTGGGGGAGATTGAGGCTAGCGCTGGGTGGTTACCGGTTCTCTTGATTCTTGCTCTACAGATTCATGCTCTCCGGCGATGCTTGAGGGGGAGCGACCGATTTTGTAACGATCCCGCACCTGCTGGAGCTTAGCTACTTCTTTTTCTCCCAGGGGCTGTGCATTGCCGAGAATGTGGGTGACGAGCGCGATCTTCGCGAAGTGCTCGACGGTTTCCATTTTCATGTAGGCACTTTCTAGCGAGGAACCGTAAGTGACCACTCCGTGATTGGCCATCAGGATGGCGTCGTGGCCGGGAACCAAGGGTTCGAGGGCGTCAGTCAGTTCGGGCGTGCCGGGAGTGCCATAGCGAGCGAGCGGGATCGAGCCCAGGCCCACGACCACTTCGCAGACCAGAGGGCGATTCAGGTCGTATCCGGAAGCGGCGAAGCCGGTGGCGGTGGGCGGATGAGCGTGGACGATGGCGTGTATGTCGGGACGCAGGCGGTAGATCAGGAGGTGCATGCCGATCTCGCTAGAGACGCGGCGTTTGCCGGCCAGGCGCTTTCCTTCCATGTTAACGATGACCATGTCGGCGGCCTTCATCCTACCCTTGCTGATACAGGTGGGCGTGACGAGGAGGCGCTTGGCATCGAGTCGGATGGAGAGATTGCCGTCGGTGGCGGCGACCAATCCGTTCTCGTGCAGGCAGCGTCCGAACTGCACGATTGCCTGTCGGTGCTGACGATGGTTGCTTGAGCCGTTTGCTGACATTTAGGAGTGCGGTAGGAACACCGCGGAACTGCCGCGCCAATGTTACAGCACGCTTGCGAGGTCTTACAACAATTTAGCTGCCAAGAATTGTAAAAAGCGACGTGCCGCCCCTGTGGGGTTCATGTTCAGCCTCCTGCTTCCGAACCTATAATCTGCCAATGCTGGTTTCTGAGTTTGATTTTTACTTGCCTCCGGAGAGGATTGCGCAACGGCCGCTGGCGGAGCGGTCGGGCTCTCGGCTCATGCTGTTGGGTCGCGGCGCCAAGTCGGTGAGCGATAGAAGGTTTCAAGAATTGCCGGAGCTTTTGCGGCAGGATGACTTGCTGGTGCTGAATGACACGCGGGTCTTTGCGGCCCGGCTGTATGGGCGGCGGGGCGGGCAACGAGCGCAACCAGTGAGCGCTGAGAATCCAGCTTCGCGTGACTTTTTGCAGGGGAGGGTCGAGGTGCTGCTGACTCGGCAGGTGAAGGAAGATCCGAACGAATGGCAGTGTCTAGTTAGACCGGGGAAGAAGATTGGAGTGGGGGAGACGCTACATTTTGGCGGCGAGGACGGACTGGGTGCTCTGTCAGAGTTGCAAGCGGAAGTCGTGGACCGAGGGGAATTTGGGGAGCGGCGGATTCGTTTCTCTGCGGTGCCAGATTTTTTCGATCGCGTGGAGAGGATCGGGCATACTCCGCTGCCGCCGTATATTCGACGAGATGAGGGCGTGGGGCTGGAGGACAGTGGAGACGATAAGAGCCGTTATCAGACTGTTTATGCCAGGGAGCGCGGGTCGGTGGCTGCTCCGACAGCAGGGTTGCATTTTACGGATGACGTTTTAAGGCGGATTCGAGATCGAGGAATTGAGACTGCGTCGGTGACTTTACACGTTGGCCTCGGTACTTTTCAGCCTGTGCGGGTAAAAAAAGTGGAAGAGCACCGCTTGCATCGCGAGAGGTATGAGATTTCGGAGAGTGCGGCGTCCGCCATCAATACGGCTAAAGCCGATGGTCGGCGCATTGTGGCGGTGGGGACGACGACGGTTCGAACGCTTGAGTATGCGGCGGGCGGAGGCGGCGATGGGACCGGAGATCAGATCGATGGGGTCGATGATGGGGTCGATGATCGAGTCAGAGGTGGGAGCGGTGAGGCGGACATTTTTATCTATCCGGGCTATCGTTTTCGCGTGGTGGACGCAATGTTGACGAACTTTCATCTGCCGCAATCGACGCTGCTGATGCTTGTCTCCGCGTTTGGGGGTAAAGAGTTTGTGATGAGCGCTTATCGGCACGCGATTGAGGCTGGGTATCGGTTCTATTCTTACGGGGACTGCATGCTGGTGCAATGAAGACGACTATGGGAAGCGGTTGGGGCGTGTAGTCTTAAGGAAGATTGACGTCCAAATTATTCGTGTTCGTTCGCGTAGTTGCGGCTTTCGCCGGCATGGTCGGTTTGTGCTGCGCCCAAGCGCGCCCCCAAAGACCAACCCACCCTTCTCAATCCCCTGCCAGCCGGGCCGATGATGGCCAGGTCTATCGAAGTGCCGAGTTTGGTTTCAGCTATCGAATTCCGTTTGGGTGGGTCGATCGCACGGAGTCGTTAGCGGCGGCGCAGACCAAGACCAAGACTGATACTGAAGACGCTGCTGGCGAAACCAAAGGTGTTGCTGCGTCCAAAGACCATCCTGGAGAACAGGCTAAAGTCTTACTGGGAATTTTTGAGCGTCCGCCGGAGGTGACTTCGGACAGCGTCAACTCTGCGGTTGTGATTGCTTATGAGAGTACGGCTTCTTATCCCGGGTTGAAGCGGGCCGAAGACTACGTGGGGGCTATTACCCAGGTGGCCACGGCGCAGGGGTTCAAGATAGTTGGCGAGGCTTATCCGATCGAGGTCGAATCGCGATCGCTGGTGCGCGCGGACTTCGTGAAATCGCTGAGCATTAAGGGGCAAGAGTCGGCGATTACGATGCGTCAGAGCACCCTTATTTGGGTTTCAGGGAAGAGAGTGATGTCGTTTACATTTATCGCTGCCGGCGAAGATGAGCTCGACGAGATTATGGATGGGCTGCATTTTGTTCCCGGTAAGGTCTTGCCGCGGTGAGCGGGGCGGCTCGGTTCCGTTCTGATGTGGGGCGTCTTTCTCGTGGTTAGCGGGCGGGAGCGCCCGCCCTACACTTTCTTGACCGTCTTCTTCCTACTTTCTTTGCCAGAATTTCGGTCTGGAATTTGGCTGATTAGGCAGGCGGTTCTGGCCCGCAAAAACCGTCGATTTTGTGGTAAAATAAGGGAAGCTTAGAGAAACGCTAAATAGCAGAAAATTCAACAGCTTGTGGCACTTTTGGGGCATAAACTGCTGCCTCGGTGAAGTGCGACGAATTGGTCCTCCACGGAGCATAATGGCGACAAAAGAATTGCAAGCCGATCTCGTGCGCGGTAAGGGCGTCGAGGCGAACGATAAGAGTGGAAAAACGGCGAACGCCGACTACACCGCTGACTCAATCAAAGTGCTGGGCGGGATGGAAGCGGTACGGAAGCGTCCGGCCATGTATATCGGCTCCACAGGTGAACTGGGATTGCACCATCTGGTTTACGAGGTAGTCGATAACTCGGTCGATGAGGCGCTGGCGGGGCACGCCGACAAGATCGAAGTCACGATTCATATCGACAATTCGATCACCGTGCTGGATAACGGGCGCGGCATTCCTGTCGACAACATGGACATCGATGGGGAGAAGATTCCGGCGGCGCAAGTTGTAATGACGACGCTTCACGCGGGCGGAAAATTTGATAGCAATTCGTATAAGGTTTCGGGCGGATTGCACGGCGTCGGCGTGAGTTGCGTTAACGCGCTGAGCGAGGAGCTTGACCTCGAAATCTGGCGTGACGGATTTACCTGGGAGCAGACGTACTCGAAGGGCGAGCCTACCAGCAAGCTGAAGAAGACTGGGGCGGTTAAGGCGAAGACGGGGACCAAGGTTCATTTCGTTCCAGACAAGACAATCTTTACTACCACGGTTGAGTACAACTTTGACACGCTCTCGCAGCGGCTCCGCGAACTTGCTTTCTTGAATAAGGGATTGATCATCACGCTCACGGATGAGCGGCAGACGGATTCGAAGACGGGCGCGGCCAAGCATACCGAATTCAAATACACGGGCGGCATCGCAGAGTTTATCAAGCATTTGAATCGCGGGAAGCAGACCCTTCACGATAAGCCGATCTACATGGAGGCCGACAAGGACGAAGTTCATATCGAGATCGGCTTGCAGTACAACGACGCATATTCCGAAACAGTTTTCAGTTTTGCAAACAATATCAACACGGTTGATGGCGGCACGCATCTGTCGGGCTTTCGAACTTCTCTGACCCGGACGATTAACTACGCGGGGCAGCAGATGGGACTGTTCAAGGATGTGAAAGAGAACCTCACCGGTGACGACGTCCGGGAAGGGCTGGTTGCGGTAATCAGTGTGAAGCTGCCGCAGCCGCAGTTTGAAGGGCAGACCAAAGGCAAGCTAAATTCTGATATTGCGGGCATTGTGCAGGCGGTGGTCAACGAGCGACTGGGAGCGTTTTTTGAGCAGAACACGTCCGTTGCCAAGAAGATCATCAACAAGGCAATCGATGCGGCGAGGGCTCGTGAGGCGGCGCGCAAGGCTCGCGATCTTACGCGGCGCAAAGGGGCGCTGGATGGCGGCGGGCTGCCCGGGAAATTGGCGGACTGTTCGGAGCGTGATCCTAATCGATGCGAGTTGTTCCTGGTCGAGGGTGAATCGGCAGGCGGGACGGCGAAGCAGGGGCGTGATCGGCGGTTCCAGGCAATTTTGCCACTGAAGGGAAAAATTCTAAACGTCGAGAAGGCGCGGTACGACAAGATGCTGGCGCACGAAGAAATTCGGGCCATGATCACTGCGCTGGGGACGGGCATATCGAAAGAAGATTTCGATCCTACGAAGGTGCGATACGGCAAGATCATTTTGATGACCGACGCGGACGTTGACGGTTCGCACATTCGCACGCTGTTGCTGACGTTCTTCTTCCGGCACATGCAGGAACTGATCAAGCGCAACAATGTTTATATTGCGCAGCCGCCTTTGTTTGGGATTAAGAAGGGGAAGACCCACCAGTACATCAAGAACGAACACGAGTTTGTGAAAGTGATGGTGAAGCGGGCATCGGAGGGGCTGATTGTCCGGTATGGAGAAGGCGCTGCGAAATTGGAAGGCGCTGCCCTGACGAAGTTCATCACGGTGTTGAACGAATATCTCGGTTTTCTGGACAAGCTAACCAAGCGGCTGCGAGCGGAAGAAATTGCGGCTGTGCTGCCTAAACTTGATCTGGCGAAGCGGGCGGATTTTGAGGGGGACAAGAAGACTGCTCCCAAGAAAATTGAGAAGCTCGAAAAGGAAGTGAAGCGACTGCAGAAAGACCTGAAACTGAAGAGTGTCGATTTACGATTTGACGAAGAACACAATCTTTGGGAATTGGTGTTCGTTAATTCTCAAGGGGCTGAGCACGTCATCAATTGGGAGCTCGCTGCGACTCCGGAATTCAGGCAGTTGGGTGCGAAGTTCAAGCAGATCGAACAGTATCTCGAACCACCTTTTGTGATTGAGAGCTTGCCGCGGGCGGCAAAGTCTTCGGCCTCTGCGGAAAAGAATGACGACGAAGCGGATGTTTCGGTTGAAGAAGGTGAGGAGAACCTGAGCGCGGTCGAGCGGGCGGAGGCTGACGCGGCTCGAAAGAAGACTGGAAAGGCAGTCGCGCGTCGCGGTAAGGAGCCGGAGATTGTAGAAAAGAATAACGCCCGTGACCTCTTTGACTATGTGTTGAATGAAGGCCGCAAGGAATACATCGTCCAAAGATACAAAGGGCTGGGAGAGATGACTGCGGAGCAGCTTTGGGAAACGACGATGGACCCCGAGCGTCGTACTCTGCTGCAGGTGCGGTTAGAGGACATTGCGGAGTGCGAGACGATCTTTACCACGCTCATGGGTGAGGATGTCGAATCGCGTCGCAAGTTCATCGAAGATAACGCGCTGGACGTTAAGAATCTGGATATCTAAGGTGCGAGATTGTGTGCCGATGGCGTCGCGTATTTGATGTTGGGGTAGAGGCGATTGAATAAAATCCAGAGCGCGATAATGATGACGAAGATGATGTAACTGCCCTCAGGGCCGACTGAGCCCCCAGTCAGCCATTCCGGGCCGTGCAGAGTGGAATTGAGCAGATGGCCGGGTAGCAGAATTCCGCTATCGGGGACGGAGTACAGGAAACTCTCTCCCCAGTCCCACGCCATATGAAAGCCAACGGCCCACCATAAGTCTCCGGTGCGGCGGAGCGTCAGGCAGAGGAAAAAGCCAATCAATCCAGCGGCTACCAGTCCGGTCTTTGCCTCTCCGGGATTGCCTTTGTGAATGTATCCAAAAGCGATTGAAAGGAAGATTGCCGCTGGCCAAAACGTGAAGGCTCGCGACAAGATCCATTGCGAATATCCGCGAAGCAGGAATTCTTCGAAGAATGCGGTCGCGAGAAAGAGCGCGGCGTAATAGACGGCGAATTTGATGAGGCGCGGACCGTGCAGAACCACCTGCCCAAATTCGAACGAGTGAGTAAGCCGAAGTGCGAGGATCAGTACGCTTAGAGATGCCAAGCCCCAGAGAGAGCCGACCCAGAAATTTTTGCGGAAGGCTTGCCTGAACGGAAGACCAAAGTCGCCAAAGTTGCGATGTTCAATTTTGGCCATCACGAAACCTGGCAGGATAGCGGCCAGCATCATTATGGACTCGACGATAAGTCGCCAGACGGCGTTGCTGCCGTGTGAATTGAGGTTTGCGATTAGCCATCCTTCAATTTGGTAGGTGAAGTAAGCCATGGCGATATACAACGACCAACGTCCCAGCGCAAGGACGACAACGTGTGAACTCATGGCTAAGCTTGGAGGTGGCGGGAGTGGGACTGTGGTGTTGGCGGCTAACAGAGAGGTAGGGTGAATATTTTCTTCGCCGCTCGGCAAAGCTTGGGGGTTGGATGTTGGATGACCGTCGCTTGAAGATCCGTCAGAGATATTCACGTTAGGCGCCTGCGCTCATCTATAGTTGTTAGGATCAAGTTGTTTTGACCAAGATTATTTGGACCAAGTAGCGACTTGACCCAAAATACTAAGTTCCGGTCGGGTGCCAGCCAGTTGCGGGATCCGGATCGAGTCGTATCCGCGCTCTCAGTGCCCAGCCTGAACATGGTAAAACACTCCGTGTGCCTTGCGCCGCTTTCTTCATCTCGATGGTTTTCGTAGTCCGCAGTTTGGGGCGGCTGCTTTGTTGCTCGCTTATGTGCTGCAGTGCTTTTGGCTGGTGCGTGTGCAAGCTTTGCAGGCCTCTTCAGTTGATTCAGATCAAGCATTGAGAGTTTACGCGGGACTCGTTCAGTGGAAGGGCGGGCCAATCGCGGGCACGCCGGGAGCCCTTGGAGCGGAGATGGCTTCGGGGATTCCGTCGGCGGCGCGGAATGGGCATCTGCGAGTAGCGGATGGGTACGATCGAGATCGATCGCCACTTTATTATTTGCTGGGCTCGATGGGAGTGTTGTTAAACCCGACGAGGAGTCTGCAATCGTCGTCGTCATTGTCATTGTCTTTTCCGCTGTTGGCGGCGCTTCCTCAAATTTTCTTCGGCCTGATGTTGGGAGCGTCGATTTGGTACGTAACGCGTCGGCTCTATGGAAATGCCGGCGGATTTATTGCTTTGGGATTCTACTGCTTTTCTCCGGCGATGATCATTGGCGCGGGAGCGGCCCAGAGTTTGGGAGAGATGGGCGGCGTGTGGGGAGCGTTTGGCAGCGTGTTCACGGCGATTGCGGTTGCGCATACGCTCTACGCTCCGCGCGAGGTCGTGTTGTGGAACTGGCGGCGGATTTTACTGCTGGGCCTGTCTATGTCATTGGCGGTGGGAGATCAGTTTTCATTTATGGTTTTGGTGCCTGTGATTTTGCCGTGGATGATTTGGGTGGCGCCGGTTCGAAAATCAGCGGTTGTCGTGATTTGGACCACGGCAGTGATGTTTGCGGCGATTTTGATCTTCGCCGCGTATTGCTTTGAACCTTCGCTCATTGTTGGCGGGATCAGGCATGTAGTTTGGCTCGATTTCAACTGGAAAGCTTTGGTATCGATTATTTCTTATCGCGGTCTATTTCACGCCTTGTTTGCAGGAGGGCCGCCATTGATGATTGCTTTACCGGTGACACTTGTTACTTATGCGGGATGGAAACGAGCACGGTACTTCGGCAATGCCGCGCCTTTATTCATGGCGATTCTGTTTGCCTTATTGGGGCTCGGGGCGGTTGATTTCCCGGGGCAGGGATTTCACTTTATCGCGATTGTTTTTTTATTTGTGTTTGCGGCCGGCGTTTGCGCTGATTTGCTACAGACGAAATACGGTCCTATCGTATGGGCTGGCTTGTGTGGGTTGCTGACGGTTTCGGCATTTGGAAATATGTGGAGACTGGTTCGGCTCGCGCACTAGGCGGACAGGAGTGTCCGCCCTACATGGACCTTGAGCTGGAAAGATGTGGATAGAATTGCAGTCAATCATTCAGGTACGGGGGTGCAAATGGAGCTAGGGACAACGTCGGCTAAATCGAAAACTATTTATGTGACACGCACTGGACTTCCGCTCAGCTTTGAACTGCAGTGGCCTTTTCGCCACGCGACTTCCGGCGCTGACTTCGAGGTGCTTCACGCTGTGGTGACTCTGGAAAACTCGGCAGGGTTGCGAGCGCTGGTGGCGGTCAATTTGTCCGCGACATTACGTGAAATTTTCCCATCGCTGGATCGGAAGGAGACTGAGGCTCCAATCATCAACGCTCTGCGCAAAGAGGTCGATAACAAGCAGATCGAGTTTGTGAAGTCAGGAAAGCTGGTGCCTCTTCCTTTTTCAAGCCGCCACTACAACTTCAGGCTGAAACAATGGGCATTCGGAGCGGCTGGCGAAGATGAAATCGAGAAGATGGTGGAGCGTAGGGCCTTCTGGCAGAGTTTGTCGGCAGGAGATGGGATCAACCTCGACGATGCGACCGAAGCCCTCTACCTCGACACCACGGGCGAGCGAATGGTTGAATGTGCGCAGCGATTGTCGGAGCGTGGACTGATTAGTGTAGATGGACGAGTGGCTACCGCTCTTACCGGACTGATGGACCAGCGCCCTCGGTTCGAAGGAGAAATGGCAAACGCACTACGACAGTTGGAAGAAAAACATGTGTTCGAGCGGGGGTAGTGCTTGGCCTCTTCGATGCGTGCCCCAGCGGGTAGATCGAAGAGTCATTACTTACGACCGATCTACCTAAGTAGCCGATTCTTTCGAAGGCTCACCGTTCCAAATACATTACATCAAGGGGGCCTTTCGGAAAGCATACGAAGTTGACGGCGGGCACCCCGCCAATAATCGGCAATCCCCGATGACTTTCCCGCACTGCTCTAAAACGGGACAGCTTTGCTCCGAGAGCTACGATGTTGAGGAGAAAAATATTGACTTAGTGATACATAGGTCGATAGCATCCTGACATATTGTTAGAAAATGCACTTATACCGAATCGAAGGAGTATCTGCCATGTTAGATGTATGCTTGCAGGAGAATGCCGAAATCGGGTTTGGGGAATTTCGGCGTAAAGTTCAGTCGGATGAGGTACTTTCCTCAGCCATGCAACGTTTGTTGCGAGGTATACGTTTCAGCGGCAAGGTAACAGTGATTGTGCAGAACGGTAGGGTGTTAAAGTCAGGATATGAAGAGAGCTACTTTCGCCCTTCTGTGACGGTAAAGTCGATTCGCTTGCAGTAAATGAGTCCAGTTAATTAAATAGCCAAGCAGGCCATCGTAAGAGAAACGAGCCCTGATCCGAGAAATCGGTCAGGGCTTTTTGTTTGTATCCAGTTCGTTTAGGAGATAGCCATGAAATTTGAGAGCGAAACGGGCGACCTCGGAATCTGCCTGGAGTTGAAGTATTGCGAGCGTTGCGGTGGGCTTTGGTTGCGATTGAAGAATGAGTCGGGAGTGCATTGTGGCTCCTGCCGGGAGCACTTCGCGAAGTTGCCGAAGCGTGGTGAAGGCGGGAGCGGCAAAAGTCGGCGGGTGAAAGCCGTCGACCGGGAGCAGATGTGTGCGGCTCGGATCGAATACCTTGCAGGCGTTGAGGAAAGGGAGGAAAGAGTATGACAAGCAGCCAGTCGAGCGCAACACAGGTGTGGCATCTGATGGGCGAGGGCCAACCGTCTTCGTATCTACCGATGGATGGAGCCGAATTCGAGTTGTGGCCGTACCGCAGAAGGACGACTGCGCTGCTTCGTCGATATGCCCGAGCGTCGGTCGAAGTGGGTAGACTGCCTTCGCTACTGGGTAGGGAGTTCTTCCGCACTCGTGTTACATCCTACAGAATGGGGAGTTTTGAGGACGTGATTATCTTTGTGACCGATATGGAGCAGGCGGTCGAACGGCTCGGCGCTTTTGAGAAGAAGGTTCTAGCTATGAATGTCGTGGAGGAATATTCAGTGGCGGAGGTTGCCAGGCTGCTCGGGAGTACTCGAAGAACAATCGAGAGATGCCTTCAAGAGGCGTTGGACGACCTTACGAAAATCTTACTGGCAACGGGACTAATGGAGGAGTTGCCTCTCACCAGGAAACCGGAGCAATACTGTCAAGAGGGTCGAAGGGCCAATCCCAACGTAAGTACCTCAAAGCAATGAGCAAATAAAAGTGCGACAAGTGGCGGTCGGCATATCCTAGTTTGGTATCCTAGAGTTATAGATCAAATAACGAAGAGGGCGCGACTTCGGTCGGGCCCTTTTTCTTTTGGTGTTTGCCCGGACCGCAATGACTAAGCCCAAAAAATCGTCTCCAGAAAACGAAGGCGAGTTTTCTGCCGTTGCTTTGACAGCGGCGGAAACAGCCGACAAGGTGCGCCAGGAAATAAGAGATGTGATTGTGGCTTCGAGCCTCGACATGACTAAAAGTGTTGTGCGGGCGGTGAAGCGCCGAGGAAGTGCTGCGTCTATGAGATTTCTTTGGAGCATCGCAGGAATCATGCAGGAGCCGGTCTCCGCACCGCGAGAAACGGATGTTTCATCGCTTCAGACCTTGATGGACAAGCTCGGACTTTACGAGAAGCCGAGCGCGGTGGGAGATCATGGTGATGCTGAAGTAAAATCAAAAGAGTAGTCGATTGTCGATGTTTAGAGAAGGCGGCTCGAACCTCGGATGGATATAAGCTGGGTGACAGACAGAATCGGACTTGGCGGCGGTATTTGGAATTCACGGAACATGGAGGAGTTGACGCAGATTGGGGTCACCCACGTTCTGAATATGCAGCAGGAATTCGACGATCAGCCTCTAGGGCTGGCCTACGGAGTGAAGGTGCTGTGGAATCCGACGGACGACGATTTTTTGCCGAAGCCGCCCGAGCTTTTGCGGGTGGGATGTGACTTTGCCCTGGCAGCGTTAGAGGATCCTGTCGCGAAAGTTTATGTGCACTGCGCGGCTGGGGTGCATCGAGCTCCGATGATGACGCTGGCGATTTTGTGTGCGCTTGATTGGCCGCTTGAAAAGGCGATGGCATTGGTTGAATCCAAGCGGCCGGTTGTTGATTTTGCGGATGTCTATGTTGACAGCGTGCGTCACTTCGTTGATCTGAATAGGTTAAATGTGACTTCTGGATAATTAACGCCAACTGAACAAAAGTGTTGGGCCGCTCGATTGAGCGGCTTTTTTTATGTTCTGACATGGCCGGCTATCGGTGTTCGAGAGGAAGCGAGCGATGACGAGACCAGGGGCGACCGAAAAGAAGCGCCATCCGGGATTGGTGAGTGTGTTCTCAGCAGCGCGGATGTTACCACTTATGCTGTTCTTGTCGTCAGTTCTCTTTGGACAAACGCCCGCGCTAACCACCATCAGCGATACGGTGTACCGAGCAGACGGGACGACTGCGGCGGGGACAGTGCTTATCTCGTGGCCGTCGTTTCAAACCTCGCAGGGTGACGTTGTGTCGGCTGGAAACCTAAGTGTTGCGCTTGGAGCAGCAGGATCTTTCACAGCTCAACTCACACCGAATGTGGGAGCTTCTCCTTCGGGCACTTTTTACGTTGTGGTGTTCCAGCTTGATGACGGGACGGTTCGCACGCAATACTGGTCCGTTGGGTCAGTATCTCCGACGACAATTGCTGCGGTACTTACAGAGCCAGGGAATGGTCTCAACAATCAGGCGATAACACAAGACTATGTGAACAGTGCGATTGCTAATCGCGCCCTCGACTCTGCCGTGGTCCACTTAGCCGGAAGCGAGACGATCACCGGAGTGAAACAGTTTGCAGCAGCACCTGCGCTTCCGGCGCCCGTGGGGGCTACTGACGGTGCTAACAAGAGCTACGTAGACGCAGCGGTTGCTAACGTCGGAGCAGGGGCCTTTGTCGCCAAGGCCGGAGACACGATGTCTGGGCCGCTAAGTCTTTCAGGAGATCCCACCGCTCCTACTCAGGCCGCCGACCGGCACTATGTGGATAACGGACTATCAGGAAAGGCCGACTTAGTGAGCGGGGCTGTGCCGACCGCAGAGTTAGGAGCGGGAGTTGCGAATGCCTCCACATGTTTGACCGGTAACTCGACCTGGGGATCGTGCGGTGGTGGGGCACCTGCGGGAATTACGTACGCCACTACAGCGTTGAATTGGACGAGGACGATATCGGGTACGTTGGCTAGCGGCGCGACGGCAACGGTCACGCTAACTCCTTGCCCGACAGGGATTGATACTACCAGTGGGGCGGGCTACCAAGTCTTTCTTTCGGGTGGGGGAAATACCGAGGCAGTTGCGGTCACCAGTGCGGGTGGCGGATGTGTTTCGGGAGCGAGCTCTGGCACGATTACATTTACACCCGCTTTTTCTTATCCATCCGGTTACACAATCAGTTCGGCTTCTGCGGGATTGCAAGAGACTGTGAACGCTGCGTGTGGTGCAGGTTCGACTACATTCAATAATTCGCAATGTAATGTGACGATTCCAGCGAACGGTCCGGGAAGTTCGGTCAACTCGTACAACGTGAATGGGACGATTTACTTGCATGCGAATCAATCGGTGTTGAGTGGGTATGGGGTGTCGCTGAATTGTTTGGGGCGGGGCGCTTGCTTGCAGATTGGGGACCTGACGAATTCGAATGACTATACGATTACGACGGTGTTGGGATTGAGTTTCCGTTCGCCGGTGAATCTGTCGGCGAATCCGTCGTTTGCAGGCGTGGCGATCACGCAGACGCAGCGGACCTCGCAGGTGGTGACGGTCACAACCAGCGCGGCGCACGGCTTTCGGGTGGGAGACATGGTGACGATTCTCTTCACGGACTCGAGCGCTTACTGGGGAGACGCGGTTGTGACGGCGGTGCCGAGTGCGACGACATTTCGGTAT
>JBBRNA010000031.1:0-46184 GCA_038230575.1 Terriglobales bacterium
ATCTCTTCGAATAGCTCCACCTTGCATCTCCTGTCCATCGTCCTCCCCGTCCGTTGCGCACACAGGGTAGGCCGATTGTTCGGTTAGCGGTGGGGCCAAATGTAACGATCGAAGTGGGGCCACTTCAGAGTAGCGAAATCAGTTATACAGTTTGTTGTAGAAATCGAATAGATTGGTCAGTCTGACAACTTCGGATTTAAGAACGTCTGTGAAAGGCAGCCCAATGGGCAATAGAGTGCTGCCACTTTTACCCAGCTGCCCGAAATCAGTAATCTCAATACTTGCCAAATCCTCATATTTCGCCAAGGAAGTCCGTAGACTTCGGATCAAAACGAGCATAGCTTTTTTAATTTTGGAACTTCTCCGCCTGCGATCTGCTAACACGGACTGTTCTTCTGATCCGCGCAGATAGGGGACTATGTAGGATGCCATTTCTACCCGGGCTCTGCTGTCGATTGATCGAAGAAAAGCCCGAAGTTTGGGACTAGCATTTTCCCTGAGGTAGTTAAAGAACATAGCTTCGTCGAACTTCACCCTCTTTCGAACGAATGGTGTCAAACCTTGTTTCGCCACGGTCCCTCCGAAGACGCAATTTGATTCTAGTTGGCAAGGGGAGCTTGAGACACGGCGAGTTGTCTGTTGGCATGTCCAAGCAACTGCTTCCCCGAACCTCGAAAGAACCGGAAGTCAAGAAAAAGGTTTCGACAAAAAGTGACATTTGACTTGAACTTTCCCGCGCAAGGAGCGGCAATGCTAATGGTCTCTCTGAGGAAGATTATGCCCAACCCGTCTATCACCGATCGTCTAGCAACACTGCCCATTTCGAGCAAAGCGGCTTTGCGCAAGCTTTGGGCTGAATGTTTCAAAGCTGATCCGCCTCTTGAAATCCGAAAGGAATTGATGGTCCGCGTTCTTGCCTACCACCTCCAGGAACAAGAATTCGGTGGACTCAGCGACGAGTGCCGTCGACGCCTCTACGAACTCGCGAAGGCAATAGAAATCAGTTCCGATGCCGGTTCTCGCGGGCCGGCGATCAAGCCGGGAACTCGGCTCATCCGCCAGTGGAAGGATCAAGTCCACGTAGTGAACGTAGAAGAAGGGAATTACGAATACAAAGGTCTTCGTTATCAGAGTCTTTCAGAAATCGCGCGATTGATCACGGGGACTCGATGGTCGGGGCCACTCTTCTTCGGTATAAAGTCGGCCCAACCGAACGCCAGGAGGTCAAGTGAGCTCAGATCATAAGCCAATCATCAAGTGCGCCATTTACACGCGCAAGTCCTCCGAAGAAGGACTGGAAATGTCCTTCAACTCCCTCGACGCTCAGCGCGAAGCCTGCCAGGCGTTTATCGCCAGCCAACGACAGGAAGGCTGGCGAGCCCTGCCAAACCTTTACGACGATGGTGGATATTCGGGTGGAAGCATGGAACGGCCTGCACTGAAGCTATTACTCGAAGATGTTGACAACGGCAAGGTCGATACCATCGTGGTTTATAAAGTCGATCGCCTCACTCGCAGCTTAGCCGATTTTGCCAAGATCGTTGAAGTCTTAGACGCGCACGGGGTTTCTTTCGTCTCGGTTACCCAGCAGTTTAATACGACCACATCCATGGGACGCTTGACACTCAACGTATTGCTTTCATTCGCTCAATTTGAACGAGAAGTGACCGGGGAAAGAATTCGCGACAAGATAGCAGCCTCGAAGCGGAAGGGGATGTGGATGGGTGGTAGAGTGCCGCTCGGATATGACGTGAACGAGCGAAAACTGGTAGTGAACCAGGAGGAAGCGAAGCTAGTGAATCGGATTTACAGATCGTATGTCGAACTGGGATGCGTTTCGAAGCTCAAAGCATACCTCGATGAGCAAAAGATCAAGAGCAAGAAGAGGACCAACGCCACGGGGAAACAATCGGGCGGCGTTTCATTCTTCCGCGGAGCCCTTTATCAGATTCTTCAAAATCCGATCTATGTTGGGGAAGTTCGACATAGAGACAAATCATTTGCGGGCGAACACGAAGCGATAGTTTCGCGGGAACTCTGGGAACGCGCCCAGGCTCAATTTAGAAGTGACAATGGAGGTCAAAGGAACGGGGTTAAAGCGAATTGTTCGAGCATGCTGTCTGGCTTACTGCAGGATGGCAATGGCAATCGGTTTATCGCATCACACACGGTGAAAAACAGAAAAAGATATCGTTACTATGTTCGGCGCGCCACAGGGCACGATCTCACTAGGAAATGCAAGTCGATCCGGCTACCGGCCTACGATGTCGAGAGGCAGGTCACCGATAGGTTGATATCGTTTTTGCAATCGACGAACGAGGTCATGAAGGCACTCACACTGCCGGATGATCATCCTGATCTGACCCAGCAACTCTTAACTTCTGCGATGAAACAATCTGCGCAATGGTCTACAGTTTCTCTTGCCGCCATAGGACAGCTCGTAAGAGCGGTAGTGCGGCGTGTGGCATTTTACCCGGATAGGGTGGAGGTAGAAACTAGCAAGAGCGAATTGCGAGCATTCCTCACCAACCACAAATTTGGCTCGCCGCTGCAAACAATGGCTGAGTGTAAAGAAGTGCATACTGACGATTTGGTCCGGCTCACGGTCCAAGGGCGCGTTAAACGTTGCGGCAGCGAAATGCGGCTGGTCATCGATCCCGATTCTTCAAGATCTCCTCTAATCACTCCACTATTGAAGGCCATCGTGCGTGGTCATGAATGGCGGCAAAGTATTTTGACGGGAGCAGTTTCCAATAGAACAGCGGTTGCGAAAAAGCTTCATCTCCGCGAGGAATACCTTCGCCGAGCTTTGGAATGTGCTTTCCTCGCCCCGGACATTGTCGAGGCGATCCTTGGCGGGCGTCATCCTGCTGATCTGGTTGTCAAAAAACTTTCCAGGCGCCGTTTACCGCTAAGTTGGGTGGATCAACGAACGCAGCTCGGATTTTCCCCTTAAGTACTCCTGAAGAATGCTTTTCAGGGAATTTAGGTTCCCTGATACTCCCTGATAATTCCCTGCTCGGTTCTAGAGAAGATGCCCCTTTTCGAGTGAAGAATGTGAACTTTAGAGAATTATGAGTGAGAATTTCGACTTTGAAACCCGCTAATTCCCTGTATTTGTCCCTGTTAGCAGGGGATTAGCAGAGAAGGGTTAGCTCTGAACTCCTCTCTCTACCAGCGAGTCTGAAGCGCAGAGAAATCTGCCCGCATTGTCCTGCAAATCGCGGGAAATGGCCTCAATTCCGCAGTTTTCTCTTCCAAAGCGGACCAAAGAAAATCTTGTCCTCAACTCTTCACGCCAGCTTTTGAGCCTTTTTCTCTGGAGGGCAGACACGCAGTCCGGTTTCAACGACTCCAGCAGACGAATGCATTGCGATCACAAATCGATGATGCGGGAAAGCGGCTTGACTTTTGTCTGCCGCCAGGCGTTCATCAGCGTCAACCTGCAAGTTCCCCGAAGCCGACTTCTGGCCGACCATAACTTGAGCGCGAACCATTCGTCGAGTCATGAGGCAAAAGTGCGGCAAGATTCCTATTCTCTCTCAACACCCTGCATCTGCTCAACGATCATAGAAAACAACTGATTCCGGGTCTCAACCCTAACTCCGGCACGAGTGATATAGCGAATCACGATGTCAACACCAGCTCCCGCCGGCCTGAGATTTACAGAAGGCATAGCGCTAAACTGGGGCGACCCTTCTTCGCGCGTCACCCTTTTCAATTCCGTTTCCGCCATCTTCGCATCCGCTCCCGTCGCCTTCACCGTCGCTTCGTAGATTCCTTTGATGAGAGGATGCATACCCGTGCCGGGAGGGACCGTTACCTTAATCTCATCCCACATCCACTGTCCTGCGGTGGAGAAGTTGAAATACCTGCCGCGAATGGCATAGCCGTTAAAAACGAAACTCTTCTTCCTGTAGGATGGCCATTGGCAGTCCAGTTTCCGGTCTCCAGGAGCCACGTACGAAACAGACCGACCTGTACCACCTCGCCGCCGACGCCATCGATTTCTATCCAGTCCCTGACCCTGACTCCGTTTGGTCCCATCAGAACAAACCAACCGCAAAATGCCAGGATGAAATCTTGAAAGACCACAGTCAGCCCTGCGGTCGCCAGACCTAAGATCGTTGGCATCTGCCGCGGTACACCGAAAACAGCCAGCAGGATTAGCAAGAGGCCGAGCAATTGCGTTCCCAAATTTACAACTGTTTTCAACGTCTGCTTGTGGCGAAGATCGTGAACCATCTTCTCCAATGCCATTTGGAGAGCCCAGCCCGCCAGGATCACCAACAGGCAGATCGCTGCAATCAAAGCCAGAGAACGCAATATCAGGTGAACGACGATTTTTCGCTGGATCTCGACTTGCTCTCCCCACCTACCGTAGAGTGCCGCAAGCTGTTGTTGTGCTACCAAACGATCGTTAAGGATGCTCTGGATGTTTTGCTGAGCGCTTATCCGTTGCAGCCGCTCGATTCGTTCGGAACTTGATTCTCCAACAGCTTTAGCTGCTGCTGTCTTCAGACTTGCCTGATCGGCTGTCAGCGCGTCCATGTCCGCGCTGGCCAACTGCTCAGCCTGCACAATCAGTTGTTTCCTGCTGCGGAGCGATCGCCAAGCTGATAGCTGCCGCGCCAATGTGTTGTACTTTTCAGCTGAGGCGACTGCAGTTTGTCCATCGTCCTTAGAGGCACCATCTTTGTACTGTTTCACAGCGGCTTGTCGTGCGGCTAGTTCCTGCTGAAGTTTGACTCGCTGATCTCCGTTTTCGCGGGCAAGGTCTTCGATTGAATCGGTCAGCTCGTTTTGGTCGAGGCCAAGTTGTGCCTTCGCAATCTCTAAGTCGCTGCCGTTGGAAACTGCACTCGCTCGTGTCGTGCCCGAGCCTCGAGTAAGCGATGCGATCCGAGCCTCGTCGTTTCTGATGGTCTCCTGAAGCTCGGTAACCCTTTGCTGCAATGCCAATGCTTTACCGCTGAGATTTGGTTTTGCCAGGCTTGCCTGTCTCAACGACTGCGAGAATGCCTGATCGACTTCGTGATCGGCAAGGCGCTCGGCGTCCCGGGCGATTTCCCTCTCCTCCGCCGACTCTGCCAAGGCCGCTAAAGTTGCTGCCGTCTGCCAGGGCCGCTGATCCACAACTCCGTGCGGTACATAGGCTCCCGTCCAGTTCCCCTTCCTGGCTTGTAAAAACGGAAGGTATGCCATCACCCCGCGAGTGAGAAACGCACCTGCCAGGGTGACGGCCAGCACAACTAGAATGATTACTACAATCAACATCCGGGCCCGATTCATACACACACCTTTCGAGTAGACCTCAGGTTGACTGTATCGCAAACGAAGAACAAATTTGGATAGTCAACTACAGATGACAGGGCATCGAACAGATGGAATCGCGACGGGGAAGCAACCCACCTAGGATGTCCAAAAAAATCCCCGCTCAAGCTTTCGCGTAAGCAGGGAACTTTTTATATTGTCGTCTTCGCGTTACCTAAACCAGACGTTACCAGCGACGCTCGGCCCGGTTATGTTCTTCGCGTTCGCCTTCCCATCTTCCGCTCCAGCGATCGTTTTCGTTGCCCCAGTCTCCTCGTCCCCAGCCGCGAAACTGTGACCCATCAACAAAACTGCCTTCTGGGAATTCAAACATCCGCTCGTGTCCGTGCGGACCACGCGCGTAAATGCGCAATGTCTTTATGCGGCCCGGATCCGGATCCACTCCAAATGTGCCGTTGCCCATTTGAAACTGCAAGTCTGCCCGGGCCAATTCCTTCAGACGGTGAGTTACGTCCACGTGGTTGCGTTCGGTGCCATATTGAGCGCTTAGAATGCGAAACTCGCCCTCATCGCGGCGTTGCACTTCCTCGTGGTATTCCCTAGCCTCGTGGCGTTCCATTTCTTCATGGCGTTCGGCTTCGCCGTTCCAGTTGCCGCTCCAGTGACCTTGGCCCCAATCGCCGCGTCCCCAACCACGGAATTCCGCACCATCAATCACCGAGCCTTCGCGATATTCAAACATGCGCTCCTGACCGTTCGGGCCTCGCGCAAAAATGCGCAACACCTTCACTCGTCCGCGATCGGGATCAATTCCAAACGTCCGATTTCCCATCCGGAAACGCTGGTCACGGCTGGCCACAATCTTTAATGTGTTGGTCACATCGACGTGGCGGTGCTCCGTTCCATATTGCGCGCTAAGAATTACATATTCCCCCGCATCCTGAGCTGCGGCCATTACCGTCAGCAACGACAAAGTAAGCATCAGAAATAGCGTGAAATGCCTTTTAATCATTAAAGTCTCTCCTAAGTTTAAGCTGAATTCAATCCTACTGACGCTCATAACACCAGTTGATATGTTACCGCCCCGCTAGCATCTCTCCGAACGCATATGTCCTACATCGCTGCACGATAGGACGCCTAAGGAGGCTGCCCTTCAGTAACCCTCCGCCAGAATCTTTTTGAGCTTCGTCAGTAGGCAAACGCGTAATAGGCGTAGCGGAGACTGTGGTCGGTCCGGGTATTGGTCGTCAAAGGGCGTGCTGCCAAGCGGCAACGCCGATCGAATGCGATCAGTGCAAGCAGCAAGACGTCGATCAATAGAAGGCAGGCAGTCTGAGACGAAGATTGCCGAAGTGAAATCAGTATCCCATCGTCCTTGCCAGACCCGCCGGGCAGCAGGACCAGCGCAATACAGATCATGTATCGCATGTGCGTCGCGACATCGCGTCGGCGTATCGATGCGATCGCAACTCCGTACAACGCGGCGAAAAGCAGAAGCTGGGCAGCAGACGCTAACTCGGAAGGCACGGTTTTACTTTCGACTTTCTTCAGCCAATTTTCGTGTTGCGTCTCCGAGTTTCTGGTTCACTGAAGTGGCGGCCGCGTCTGAGGGATCATCCGCGTAGACCTCCCCGTATCTTGGCAACTTGCGATAGTCTTCGCCAGCGAGGACTTGCTTTATGACTTCCCTGCTGCGTGCTAGCCATTGGCTGTACATCTTCTGACCCAGAGAAGCCGACGCAAGAGCGGGAGCACCGAAGTAGCCCGGCCAATCTTTCTTCGAAGCAAGTTTCTCGAGTTCCTCAATCGAACGGCCGGCCTGCGGCTAATTGTCGGGTTGTGTCCCCTTTCTATCGCGCAATTAGCCCGTTATGAAAACGTCGGTAGCACCACTGCCGTATGAGGACATTGCTTCGAGGTTGATCGGAGACGCGGCCGCGGTCCGGCGGTAAGATTACATGAGGATCTTGAGTCAAGGATTCCTCCCTAGTGGCTGGACAATCCGGAAAGGTACAGTCAGATGGCGGATTATGTTGGCATCTACGGCTTTGCCATGACTCAGCAGATACAAGCCGCAGGAATCGCGATTAAGCCATGTTTTTCGGACCATAAAGACGTTCTTCTGCGGGCTGATGGCCCGGATCGGTTTTTCTTGACAGCTGTAGCAGAACTACCACACCAAAATGCACGTGCGCTTGCGTTCGATCTTGCTGCCGCACTCACATTCTGCCAGTCGCGCTGGGTAATTGTGTCCCGACCGTCCCCTGCACAGGCAGGGCTTACCCTCGATCAGTTCAAAAGCAATTTGCCCCAGATACCCTCGACCTTGCGGCGCGTAGGGAATCTGTTGGTCAACGAATTATGGAAGACACTTTTGAACCCGCATCTAGACAGCAGTTTCTCGACCTTTGTATGCGAAAACTGCAAGACCCGATTTTCGACGAACAAACCGGATTTCGTGCCGGATTTTTTCGATGCGTTGAAGTATTACGAATGAATCCGGCTTATCTTGACGTTACGTATTATCTGCTGTTTAGTGCGCTAGAGATCGTGACCCACCGTTTTGGGGGCCCGGGCGATTTTGCGCAGCTCGCGACCCCCTTCCTGCGTGACAGATACGGCTTTCATGTTTTTCAAGACGATCGTTCGCAACCGCTTCAATCGATGCAAAACTACGCTCACTTAAGCAATCGACTGTTTCACAACGGCGAGATCACCCTCGACGGGGTTGCGACTCAAATTAACGGAGTATGACGAACACCCTCACCGTCTTGTCCCCGATGTGATGCTCAAGGTGCTTGGATTCGATGATAGGCACATCAACTGGAACCGATGGCTGGATAGGATGCCCTTCTGACGAAGGCGTGATAGGAGAGATCTCCAGATCGCAGCACGCGTGCGTAGTGTGAACCCAGACGCCATCCCGGAAACGTAATTGCCCCTAACTCTTATTCTAGTGTCAAAGCGATGCTGTCCCCACCTTGCTAGCCCCTTATCGGCAAGACCGAAGTGCAGTCAGCCTTACCAGTTAACTGCTCGTATTGCGGTACCAGCGAGTTGACCGATTCTCGTGTTCGAAACCCCGCCCCCCTGGAATAGAATTTCCACAGCGCGTATGGTGGGCCGACTTCCCAGATCAATAATCGAAATTGTGGATGCAGGAGATCGAAATGGGAAATGGCCGCAATTACGCAATTCTTTCTTCCAAATCGGACCAGAGAAAGTCTTGTTCTCAACTGCTCACGCCAGCTTTTGAGCCTTTTTCTCTGGAGGGCAGACACGCAGTCCGGTTTCAACGACTCCGCAGGCGAATGTATTGCGATCAAAAATCGATGATGTGGCGAAGGGGCCTTGACTATTGTCTGCCTTGAAGCATTCATCATAGTTGAGCCAGAGCGCCCTGCTACGGCTGGACGAAACGGACAGCTTTCAAAGTCGAAAGTGCGCCTGTTGAGATAAGAGGCGTCGGCTTCCTAGAACCCCGTCAGGATTCAAAAATACTGCCTTCAAAAACAACGTAACTAATTTTCTTGCGGCGGGATATTTTGGTTAAGCCGAAAAAAATTGTTGGGATCGTAGTGCGACTTAACCTTGGTGAGACGGTCCCATCTTTCGCGGTAGGCCTCGAGGACGCGGTCATCTTCATCTCCGCTCATGAAGTTGATATACACTCCCGGAGTCATCGAGTGCCGAAGGGATTGGAAGAGACTACGTACCCACGACACATTGAGACCGTCTTCAGATTCTTCCAACCAATTGCCTAGCAGGTTGATCACGAACGGGGAACTCCGATCACCAAAAGCAGTGTCTGCTGCACCGACGCGCGCGGCGGCGCCCCCGAGATAGGCCAGTTCAATCTGCGTCATGGGAGATGGAATGTTGTCGAGAGACTGCACCATGGTGTCGATTGTGTCGTCATCGAGGATTTTGCAGTAGCCAGACTTCGTGTAATACCGCTGGCCATGCGGAAATTCTTGATCCGCCATCGTTTGTAATGTGAGAAAAGAAACTCTCTTTCTGGCTATCACACTTGGATTACAAAAGGAGAGAAGATGATCCAGACATGCCTCGCCTTTCTTCTCGTCACCAACCCACACAGCGGTTTGAGTGACCGCCGGGCGTCCACGTACTTCGATGGGAACATTCACCCCATCGGGAGCAAGACGCAGTGAGAGGCTCCATCGTAAGTTATCCGGCGATTCGGGCATGAAGTCCCTCCAGCGCCGGACCAGGTCTGAAATGTCATTCCCCGTGCAGACCGCGTCAAACATGAGCACCGACGTCACAGGATGCAGTCTCACTTCAAATTCGGTGACCACTCCAAAGTTGCCTCCGCCCCCTCGCAGCGCCCAGAAGAGATCGTCATTGTCGTTCGAGTTGGCGCGAACCAGGGAGCCATCTGCTGTAACCAACGTGAGCCCTTCAACGTTATCCGAAGATAGTCCGTGAAGCCGAGTCAGCCAGCCAAATCCTCCTCCCAAAACCAATCCGGAGGCACCGGTGTGAGACACAACGCCCGACGGAAAGGCAAGACCCTCCTGTTGAGTGGCAGCATCAACGGTTCCCAGCAGGCAGCCTCCGGAGAATCGGCATTTTCGTGCTTTGGGCTCGACTGCCACTTGTCGCATATTCGACAAATCGATCACCATTCCCCCATCGCAAGTGCTGAATCCGGCGAGGCTGTGTCCTCCACAACGCACGGCCGTGAGCACATTTGCAGCCGCAGACGCCCGAACCGCAGCCTGAACATCGGCGACGTCGGCACAGCGTGCGATCAACCCGGGGCGGCGGCCCACCATGCCGTTCCAAATGCGTCGCGCGGTCTCATACTGCGGATCGCTTGGACGCAATAACTGGCCGTGGAACTGTTCACGCAGAGCGCGATAAACTTCGTTCGTTACTTCCTGCATGTGATTCGTAACTAAACTTTCTCCACGCAGTGGCTTAAGGCGCGCCTGAGGATACCGTCAGTCGCAAAACCTTGCTCTTGGACTGAACGATGTGATCGTGCATGTGGCGGCGGGCAGCGTCGGGATTATGTTCTACGATGTCCTTCATGATCGCTCGATGTTCCCGGGTCGGCAGCTCACCGAAGTAGCGGATGTCAATTGCCGCATACATGATGCGCTCCATCTGACAACGCGCTTCATGGACTGCCCTTATCAGCATTTGATTGCGCGACAAGCGCGCAATGCCGACGTGGAAAATGGTATCGGCTTCAATGAACTCCATGTAGCTTTCAATGCTGTCGGTTTGGTAGGTAGTCTCGGAAAGGTCAATCAATTTCTGAAGCAGATCCGAATCAGTTGCCTTCCTCGCTGCGAGCTCGGCGGCCGCGCACTCGACCGCAACCCGGTATTCGTAGATATCGGTCAGCTCTTGAAAAGTAATGGGGCTTACAAAGTAGCCGCGATTGGGAACGATACGCAACAAACGATCCTCTTGCAGCCGCAGTGCGGCCTCGCGCACTGGAGTGCGGCTGGCTTTGTATTGTTTCGCCAGTTGTTTCTCGGTCAAAGGCTCACTGGGTGGGTGAAATCCGCGGATGATATCCCGCTTCATCGCCTTGTAAACGCGCTCGCTCAGTTTGTCGCCAACGCCGGTCGCCCGCCGGGCGCGGGTCCGCTTATGACTTACGACTTTGCCCAAAATTCCTCCAACACCTTACTGCTGATGAGCTATTGCTACCTAAATGGCCAAAGTTCGTTAGCCGGTTTCTGACTTGATTAAATCACAGCCAAGTGTAGAACGTTCATTGCCTGGCACGGGGCTTGAGAATCTCATCAAGATAGTCTGGCGAATCCTGGGTGCGCGCCAGGTGCGGATTGTGGAGACCGCCGTGATAGTCGACGTCGTGGCTTTCAACGAATCCGGCATTTGATACCAGCAGAAGAATGTTGCGAGCGCCAGCCTTGGATTCAGTAACAGCTTTAACGAACTCATCGACCGAGAACTGACGGCCATTTACCGCCAGAATTCGCGTGTACGGGCGAATTCCGGCTTGATACGCCGGCATGCCGGGGATTGCGTCCTGCACCGTACCGTCTGCCTTGACCATCACACCAATCGAGGAAGTGAAGTCGACAGGTCCGAGGGTAGCTTGCAACGCCGCGATCATCTGGTTGGGCTCATCGTTATAACTGAGCTGCCATCCGCCCCCGACAATCCCTCCGAGTGGCGCATGGGGTTCAACCGATTGCAGGCGTTCGATAAAAAAACTTCGCCAGTCGTTGGCGGCAACCTCATTCATTGTCCCCACTAAATCATCGAAGGTATACGTCTTGATAGCGGGCATGACGTCGGAGCCACCAAGGAAAGTTCGGCAAAAATCATCTAATGAGCGGTGCCCTTGAGAGAGTTTCCTTATCGTTACGTCCGCGTCGAGCCAGATCAGTACGCTCTCCGGATAGAAATCGGTTCCACGGCGATATGACGCCCACTCAGAAGGCGAGAAATATAGAATCTGCGCGGCCCGAGAGGTATTTTCCATCGAACGCCAGGTTCTCCCGGCGCGATGATCGAGGGTTGAGGCAAGCCACGCGATGTGCTCACGAGTCTGCTCTGCGTTTCGCAAGCCGCTGCGAGCGGCCAGTACGGTGCCGAGATATGTCGTCAGGCCCTCGTAAACCCAAAGTAATTCGCCTTTCATGGGCTGCTGAAAGTCTGATGTAGCGAGCCCTTCCGGGCGGCGATATTGCCCATTCCAGGAGTGAGTAAATTCATGTGGGAGCAGGTCCGCTCCAAGCAAACGTTGGTTGGAATCCGAAAGAGCGTTTGCGGGCACTCGATCATCGCTGCTCTCATGATGTTCCTGGCCCAGCCCCATAATGTTGTCGCTCAGCGTCAACAGGAAGTGATAGTCGCGGTAATGATGCGACTGGTATAGCGCCTGCGCTTCCTTGACGAGATGCTTCCAGTTTTCAATGACCGCGGGAGGTATTTCGAGAGCCGCATCGCTGTCCGCCGCCAAATCGATTTCGTGGGAAGGGCTCTCACCCGGAGTCAGCGGAATGACTTTCGTATACGCACCAGATTGCACGGGAGAGTCGATCAGTAAATCTAATGTCACAGGTTTGAAGGTGATCGTCTCCGACGATCGTTCGGCGATGGGGAGTGCCGTTTGCGACTTCCATCGTTTGGGGACCGTGAGCTTGGGCTGAAACGTGATCTGGCTGGCTGGCCAACCGCTCGGGTATAGGACTACTTGATTCCACATGAGGACGAACAGCCTTGCCGTCCCCGATGCGCTGAAGTCAATGGTGGGCCCGGGTGCTGAAAGCAGGAAATCAAGCTTGGCGGTAATTGCATTCGTACCTTTAGGGACCTCCACATGGAAGGCATACATATCCACGGAGTCTTGGAGCCAGGGAATCGCTTTCCCCGCGGCGGAAAAGTGTAGCCCAGCGACGTTCCAGATTGGACCATCGGGAGAGTGATCGGCGGGCATCCACTTTGGATAATAAAGAGTGAGGGTGCCGGGGTTACACGGAATCGAGAGCTCGGCATGAAGAACCTTTTGCGCCGCTTCCGTTGCATCCACTGAAATAATGATCGCACCAGGAGGTTGATTGCTTGTCTGCGCCGACCCAACGATGCACGCGACGAAAACGACACCAACAATCAACAGCCGCGAAACCATCGCTGGTAACGTGAGTGTGACGATACACAATTGAGGCATCCGCAAATCCCCCGTCAGTCTTGAAAGCCCATTACCAGGTCAACTTGCCCATGAATTGAATATTGCGCGGACCGCCAACTCCGAAGTGAGAATCGAAGCTACCGTCATCGGCTGTGGCGGAAATTCTGGTAGAGATATCGGGGGAAGGCTCGGCGAAATTCGGATGGTTGAATGCGTTAAAGAAGCTTGTTCGAAACTGGAAGGCGAACCGCTCTCCCATTTTGAAAGTTCTCTGCAGGGAGATGTCCCACGAATTCAACCCCGGGGCCACCAGTGGATTGCGCGGACAGTTACCAAATGTACCCGGAGCAGGATCGGAGAACGAACTTACAGATGCATAGGGCTGAGTGAAGTCTCGTAGTTGATAGTGAATCGGCCCGACGCAGTCGAATCGAGTGTGAAAGTTGCCAACTCCGCTTTCGTCCCCGAAAGTCAGAAGCGGTGTGGCCAGTCCGTCACGCATCGTGGTAGTTCCAGAAACCTGCCAATCTTTGAGCGTGTAGCCAAGCGCGTTGCCAGTCTTAGGACCTGGGATGGCATAAATATAAGAAATGATCAGCGCACGCCGCTGATCGAATTCTGAATTTCCGTAGCTGCCCTTCAGGTTCGTTGAATCTTGGGGCACGTAGCCGCTCGTCCCAAAGAAATCTTCAACCTCCGAGGCCGTGTCCATGTTGTGTGACCACGTGAACGAGACTTGCGAGGTCAACCCGTGAAAGGCATTCGACTTCAAAGTTGCCTGCAGGGAGTGGTAGTGGGCATATCCCGGGCTGGAGATCGTGTTGATCTGCGAGAGGGTTGGGAACCTGGAGTTGTATGGTCTGGCGGCTTGTTCACAATCGAAACTCGGAGGGTTTACGCAACCAGGCCCGTATCCTGCTCCGAGAGGCGGTTGATTGATATCCAAAAGCTGGAGCTGGTGAATGCTGTGATTTCCAACATAGGCCAGCTGGAAAACAAATCGCTGACTCAATTCCTGCTGGATATTGATATTCCACTCTTGCGAATTAGGGGTTTTCAAATTGCGCTGAATGCTCGCAACGTTGAAAGGAGGTGTAGGTGCACCCGTGCCGAAGATTGCAACGCCAACATCGAACGGAATCGGCGTGTTCGGTACGATCGTGAACCCCGCCGTTGGGCCGACAGGATTTTGCGCGAGTCCTTCCTCGAAGTTGGTCAGCGGAATCGTATCGTAGTAAATGCCGAAGCCCGCACGGAATACGGTTTGGCGGCCTGGCAGAAGCGATCTCGTTGGTGCCCAGGCGAGGGAAACGCGCGGACCGAAATTGCCCTTTGGAGCATTGTAGAGGTGCGATGTCTGAACAAGCCCCTGACTCGGATCAAAAACCGAGAAACGTCCGCGCGATTCGTTCACCGTCGTAAAGAAATCGTAACGCAGCCCTGCCACCAGCGTTAGCCGTGGCGTCAGCTTGTACGTATCCATTGCGAAGCCGCTGATGATGTTCTGATCGATATTGGCGCGAGGGCTACCCACTCGAGTGATTTGCGTGAGTCCGGAGCCGGGCGTCGGCAGACCTGCAATCAGGTCGACAAGACTTGCCAGCGTCGTGTCTGAAGTAAGACCGTCGCCCAATTGTGAACCGGTGAAAGAGAAGATCCCGCGGCCACCAGCAAGCGTGTAATTTGAATAGTTATGCAAAAAATTGAACCCGAATCTCCATGCGTTCGCGCCATGGGTCCAATTGATGTCGTCGGCGATTTGGTAACTCGTTGCGACTCGGCCCCCAGCTCCATACTGAAGACCCAAATTCGTAAAGCCGTATGTGTCGATCTCAGGAATGCCATAGCTCGTCGGTCCAACCCCGGTGTTGAATCCGATTGTTGCGGGGTTGACGCTGGCATCGCGGCCCTTTTGGAATTGGCTGAATCGGTTCCAGCCCAATCGAATCGTGTTGATAAAGCTTGGGCCGAATAAGTGAACTTCGCTGATAGCGAAATTGTCAGCTACGGTAGGGGTCACACCAAACCAGGGATTCAACTGCGAACCGCCTCCTGGTCCGGGCCCGCCGCCGGGATATTCGTCTTCGCCTTGACCATGGAGATATCGCGCCGAGAGAGAATCGGAGTTTGATATTCGGTGATCGATCTTCAGAACCCCGCTGTTCGGAGACTGTTGTCCGCGATTGTCCACGACGAACGGGCCTGACAGGCCAAGTGAAGAATAGAGACCTACAATATTGAGCCCCAGTGGATTTGGCGTTATGCCTTGCGACTGAACTAAATTTGTGGCCGTTTGAATTTGGGCCGGAGTAGGCGCATTGCCGTTCAGGGTCGTCCCCAGGCGCAAGCGACTTCCATCATATCCGGCAAAAAAGAAGGTCCGATTGCGGCCATCGTACAAGTGGGGAATACTGATCGGGCCGCCTACAGTTCCACCGAATTCGTTCCACACGAAGTGGGCTTTTGGAACGCCACCGAGATTCTCGAAGAAATTGGCGGCGTCAAGCGCGGCATCGCGATGCATCTCGTACACAGAGCCGTGAAAATCGTTCGTTCCGCTACGAATCGTCACGTTCATGACGCTACCGGAGTTCTGCCCGCTGTCCGCGCCGGCGTTCGCTGAGACGCTGACTTCTTCGATTGCGTCCAAAGGCAGACGCGTTGCCGCCGTCGCGGAATTGCCCCCCTCGTTGATCGATGGCAGGTAGGTGGATGGATCGGTGTCGGATGCGCCATCGATATTGAACCCATTCGACCTCGATCGCGAACCGTTGATGGTGTATTGCGCGAAAGCAAAATTGCTGTTTTGAGTCACGCCCGGAAGAACCAATGCCAGACGCGTGTAGTCGCTGTTACCAATTGGCAGCGACTGCACCTGGACTTCGCTGAGTTGCCCGCCCGTAGAATTCGTCTCTGTCTGAATAAGCGGGGGCGTTGACGAAACCTCGACTTGCGAACTGACAGAGCCAATCTTCAGAACAGGATCGATGGTGTTGACAACGCCCTGGGATGTTTCGATATCGGTGATGATGGATGTTCCAAAGCCTTGTTTGGTGATAGTCAATCGGAAGGTTCCGATGGGCAACTCCAGAAAATGGAAGTTTCCGGCATCGTCAGTCGTGACGGTGCGCTCCAACCCCGTGGTTGGATTCGAGAGCATGACCGTGGCACCCGGGATGAGCGCCCCTTGAGCGTCGCGGACAACTCCGGTGATGCGGCCCGGAAAGAGCTGTGCGACCGAACTGCCAACAGCCAGAATCACCAGTATGACAACCAACGAAGTGAAGCCAGAAAACGCGGTCTTGTCCTTGGCCATGATTGCTCTCCTTAACCAAACGCGGGCAAAAGTACCGCCCTCCGCTGACGATGTCAAGAGAATTTAATTGATATATCAGATTGTTAATTTTTCTGTAATGTTGTGTGTATTCTGCATGCAAAGCGCTCGCAGTAGCGAAATTCATTCCGCGATTTTGTCTTGAAAACTCGGCCAAAAACGCAGCGCAAACACTTCAGTAGCGTTTCGTTACTAAAATTTGCTACTGACATACCCAATGAATATCAGACGAGAAAAATACTCTTGACAGCCTGCCACCGCCGGCAGTAACTTTGCGCCCACTACTTGGTGTCGGATCTCCAGCGACAACTCTACAAAGCGTCAAATGCGAGGGGAACGTTGACTCAGAACATGAAAGATTTTCGCAAACGTTTCCCGGTTTTAACGGACAAGATCTATCTCAATAGTTGCTCTCAAGGAGCCCTCTCTCAGGATGTTGAGCAGGGCATGCACGAATACCTATCCAGTTGGCACAAGCACGGTTCTCCCTGGGATCTCTGGGTCGAGCAATACGAATCCGCGCGCCGCCTCTTTGCGGAAATTATAGGGGCGGACCCGGGAGAGGTCGCTCTGGTTGCCAGCGCGTCGGCGGGCGTCAATGCTCTTGTCAGCGCTCTGTCGTTCAAAGAGCGGAACAAGGTGGTGATTGGCGAATTCGACTTTCCTACCATGGGCCACATCTGGCTGGCACAACGTCCCCGCGGAGCTGACGTAACCTTTGTCGAAGCCGAGAAAAATCGAATTCGGGTGGAAGCCTACGATGCACTGATCGATCGCAATACCCTGATCGTTCCCTTGACTCATGTGTGCTTCATGAACGGCTTTCGAAGTCCCGTCGCCGAAATTACGAGGATCGCGCACGATCGCGGCGCTCTCCTGCTGCTCGATGACTACCAGGACAGTGGAACTCGCCCGATCAATGTGAAAACAATGCAGGTGGACGTCTATGTCACCGGCACCCTGAAGTATTTGCTCGGTCCTCCAGGTCTGGCCTTCATGTACGTGCGTGAATCCCTTGCTGAGTCTCTGGTACCAACCGTCACGGGCTGGTTCGGCCAGAGAAATCCATTTGCTTTTGATGTAAGGCTTCTTGATCCCGCCCCTGGCGCAAGGCGATTCGAGTCGGGAACGCCCCCGATCCCCACCATTTACGGCGCAATCGCGGGTGTAAAACTTCTGCAACAATTCGGATTACAGAACGTGGCCGACCAGGTGCGCACCCTGACGACGGCCTTGATCAGCGGCGCTTCGGATCTTGGGATCCAGATCAAAACCCCACTCGACAGCGTGGGGCCTCTCGTCGTCCTCCAGTCCAAAGACGCCGAAGGTTTGGTACGCATCTTCGCTCGAGATGGAGTGATTTGTTCCAGCCGGCATGATGGGTTGAGGATCTCTTTCCACGCCTACAACACCATGGACGACGTGAAAGTTGTGCTCCGCTTGTTACAGCAAAACCTGGAGATGCTGGTGACGACGTCCCCACCTGCGACGGTTGCAGGAAGGGAGTCGTAGCAGAAAACAAGGGCGGGAGAAACAATCATGGGCTTCGACATCAGATGCTACGGCCGATTTTGTCGAAACATTTTCGCGGCTTGCGTCCTTATTTTTGCGGTGGTAAATCCCTTCGCCCAGCGAGCCTTCTCCGACGAAGCGAAGCTTGGTCAGACCGTCGTCGTTCGAGCCGGTCGCCTGTTCGATCCCTCAACCGGACGCATGGTCGACCGCCCCGTGGTCGTCATCGTTGGGAACAAGATCCGTTCCGTCTCGAGCGGTACCACCACTGCTGCTTCCGGAGCAACGATTATCGATCTCGGCGATGCGACGCTCCTGCCCGGATTCATCGATGTCCACACTCACCTCACGTCCGACGCAGGGAGTGGCGGGTACGAAGGCCTGGGCATTTCCTCTCCGCGCGCGGCACTCACCGGTGCAAAGAACGCGCGCCTCACGTTGCTTGCCGGATTCACCGCCGTCCGCAACGTGGGAGCGGAAGGATACTCAGATGTGGCCCTTCGCGACGCGATCAATGCTGGCGACGTGATCGGCCCACGCATGCAGGTATCCGGCCCCCCTCTTGGTATTACCGGAGGGCACTGCGACAACAGCCTGCTGCCATTTGAATTCCATTATTCTGCGGAAGGGGTGGCGGACGGCACCGAGGCTGTGATGCACCGTGTGCGTGAAGTGATCAAGTACGGTGCCGACGTGGTCAAGTTCTGCGCCTCCGGCGGGGTCTTCTCGAAGGGCGATAACCCGCTTCTCGAACAGTACAGCCCGGAGGAAATGAAAGTCCTGATTACAGAGTCGCACCGGCTTGGCCGCAAAGTGGCGACTCATGCTCACTCTGCTATTTCCATAAAAGACGCGGTGCGAGCAGGAGTGGATTCCATTGAACACGGCATTTTTCTCGACGACGAAGGCATTGCCCTGATGAAAGAGCACAACACTTATCTCGTGCCAACTTCCTACCCGTTGTTCTGGTTTGCAGAAAACGCCCCCCAGATGCACCTCCCGCCTTGGGTCATGGAAAAGGCCGCAATCATTATTCCCGCAGCGAAGAAGAATATGGCGAAGGCGTTTCACTCCGGCGTCCGCGTCGCACTCGGAACCGATGCCGGCGTTTATCCTCACGGTCAGAACGGCGGCGAATTCTGGTCCATGGTCGAGCTTGGGTTGACTCCGGCGCAGGCGTTGCAAAGCGGCACCGCGAATGCCGCAGACTTGATGGGATGGTCGGACCGCATCGGAGCCGTTAAGGAAGGCATGTTTGCCGATATGGTCGCGGTCAAAGGCGATCCGCTCAGCGACATTCGTCTACTGCAACATGTTCAATTCGTGATGAAGGATGGTGTCGTCTACAAGAACGAGATTTCTGAGACTAACCCAGCCGCGCAAGTACGCTGAGGACAAGTTCAATTGCCCATGAGGGGGCGGCCGTATGTGGACATCAAGGTTGAACCGAGCACTCTTCTTTGTCGCTTTTGTCGCTGCACTGCTTGTCAATAACGTTCATTCGCAAACCACGCAAGGTGGAATCGTCGGAGACATTCGGGACCAGAAAGGCGCTCAGATCGTTGGCGCGACCGTAACGGTCACGAGTCCTTCCACGGGTTTGCAACGTGAAACCAGCACCGCTGACAACGGAATCTTTCGCATCAATGGCCTCCCGACTGGGGTCTATCAGGTCAAAGCCGAGGCAACTGGATTTGCCACCAGCACAATAACCGAGGTTCAGGTCGACGTTGATCAAATTCGTACGATCGATTTTGTGCTGCGCGTCGGTTCGAAAGCCGAAGTCGTAGAAGTAAAGTCCGACGCCGCTTTGACTCAGACCGAAACGTCGAAGCTCGGGCAGATCATCGACAATCGGAAGGTTGAAGACTTGCCACTGAATGGTCGCGATTTCGCGCAACTGGCGCGCCTTAATCCAGGGGTTGCCAGTTCCGGTGGAGGAGGAGGCCAGCAAGGCGGCGAGGGTGGCGTATCGGGTTTCTCATCCAACGGGCAGCGGTCGACTTCCAACAACTTTCTGGTCGACGGTATTGATAACAATGACTCGTTCGGCGGAACCGCTGCGCAGATACCTTCCATCGATTCCATTCAGGAGTTCGAAGTTCAGACCAACACCTTCTCGGCAGAATTTGGGAGAAATACTGGATCCGTTGTGAACCTGGTCACAAAGTCGGGATCCAATCTGTTGCATGGATCAGCCTACGAGTTCTTCCGCAATGACGCGTTGGATGCGAGGAATTTTTTTAATGAGGGGAACTTCGCCAAGTCCGCGTTGCACCTGAACCAGTTCGGGGGGACGCTGGGAGGACCAATCGTCAAGAACAAAACCTTCTTCTTCCTGAACTATGAAGGCTTTCGCCGCCAAGCTGGAATCACTCGGATCACCAATGTACCTACGCTGGCCGAACGCCAGGGCCAATTCCTCGATCAAAACGGCAACCCCATCACGATTGCCGTTAATCCAATTAGTGCCCAGATTCTGAATACTCTATTTCCTGAACCAAATTTGACAGGTTCGTCGGGCAATTTCATTTCGTCTCCCTCGCAACACGACGCCACCGACCAGTTTCTAGTGAAAGTGGACCATCACCTGGGAAGTTCCGATACATTGTCGGCGCGTTACAGCCGAACTCGGGTGGATGTTTTCTTTCCGTTCACTCCGGGGCAGAGCGGCACAAATATTCCCGGGTACGGGGTGAACGACGGCGGAGCCAATCAGTTGGTCGCTCTGTCGTACACCCATGTCATCAACCCAAGAACGTTGAATGAGGCGCGCTTTGGATTTACCCGCTCCAACATCTTGCTCACCACCGAAGCCGGACCACAGGCCGATACATTCGGTTTCAATACCGGATGGCCAGCAAATTCGACACTGAACCTCGGCAATATACCGCAGTTGGCTTTCGCCGGAGGTTTTGTCGGTGGCAGTTCGTCCATTTCCAACCTGGGTGGCGCAATCGACCAACCCAGTCGTACCGCCACCAATACTTTCCAGTTTGTCGACAATCTTTCACGCACCACCGCACGACACTCCTTCAAAGTTGGTGGCGATATTCGCTACCAGCAACTGAACCGCCTGTATGACCTCGCTTTCAGTGGGCAGATCACCTTCAGCGGATTGGATAATGTCGCTGGCACCGATAGCGGTGGTAATCCCGTAAACATCCCGAATGCGCTGATCGACTTTGCGCAGGGAATCCCTGACGGCGCGCTGCAGTTTGTCGGTGACTCTCACCGCAACTTCAGCAACAGCAGCTATGGCATCTTCGCGCAAGACACTTTCAAACTGCGCCGCAACGTAACTCTTAATTACGGTTTGCGCTATGAATTGAACACCGTCCTGCACGAAGCCCACGGGCGGCTCAGTTCCTGGCGACCGCAGAACTACAACACTTTTCTGGACCCGACCAATCCGAATATCCAAAACGACGTGTCGGCCCTTGAGGCCGCTGGGGTAGTCACACAGGGCAAAGTGGGCGGCATCTACGATGGCGATCACAACAACTTCGCTCCCCGTATCGGAATTGCCTGGGACCTGTTCGGCGATGGAAAAACCGTGTTGCGCTCGGGATATGGCTTGTTCTACGAAACTATCATCGGGAATATTCCCGGCAACGTGATGCTCAACCCGCCATTCCTGCCTGACTTCTTCACGCCGTTTCCTTTCGCGAGCTGGCCAAATCCTTTCGGCCCTTCAGGATTCCCCGTACTCACGGTCACTGCGCAAAAGCTGCGAACACCCTACGCACAGCACTTCAACTTTGGCGTCCAGCATCAACTGCCCGGGCGCATGCTGCTAGACGTGGCGTACGTTGGCACCACTGGCACCAAGTTGCCGCGATTTGTGCAGATCGACCAGGCATACATCACCAAGCAGCAGATCGATAGTCTCCCGCCGCTGCCAGGCAATCCGACTGTTCCCGCCGTGGTCGGGCGTATGGAACTCCTTGGTATTCCTCCATCGGTGGCGCAATTCCTCTACGACAACCAACTATGGGGGAACATCCCGAGCATCGTGCGGACGCCTTACTTCGGCTTTGCCCAGTTGTTCCAGGCCCAGGATTCTGTCAGTTCGAATTACCACAGCTTGCAGGCAAAACTGGACAAGCGCTTCAGCAACGGACTTTCCTTCCTGGCTTCTTACACGTGGTCGCATTCGATCGACGGAGCTTCCGTATTTTTTGGATCTGGAGCGAATGCCACCACCATCTTTCCGCAAGACAACTACAATCTGGCGGCCGAACGTGGGAATTCGGACTTCGATATCCGTCAACGCCTGAGCTGGAGTTTCAACTACGATGTACCCGCGCTCCGCAGCCTTCCAAAATTGCTCGGTGAAGGTTGGCAGCTAGGCGGAATTCTGACGCTACAAACCGGGCAACCATTCTCGGTTCTGACCGGTAAGGGGCTTAGCGGCACCGGACTCGGCAATGACCGGCCTGACCTGGTCGGTGATCCAAACGCCGGCCCCCACACCGTCAGCAAGTGGTTCAACACGGCGGCTTTCGTTGACAACCAGCCTCTGACCTTCGGTGATGCCGGGCGAAACATCGTCGTTGGACCGGGATATCGTAATTTCGATTTCTCAATTCTCAAGAACTTGAAGATAGGCGAGAAGGCTAACGCACAATTCCGCGCTGAATTCTTCAACATCACCAACCATCCTAGTTTCGCCTTGCCGGCTAACATTTCTGCGGCGCCTAACTTTGGAGCTCTCTTCACGACTTCGGATGCCGCGCAAAATAATGTCGGCCTCGGGTCAGGCGGCCCAAGGCTAATTCAGCTCGCACTGAAGGTAAGTTTCTGATGAAAGTTGGAGTTGAGAAAAAATTTCGACGAATACTACTTCTCGTATCCATCTTTTCTACCCTGGCCACCGCTGAACCCACCGTGAGCCAGATAGGGAAAGGACTTTACGCCTACATCTCAGACAATGATGCCAGCGCAAATTCGACTTTTCTCGTTGGACAAGCGGGCATCTTGGTTGTCGACACGGGACTGAACGAAAGCGAAGCCTCCAAGTTGCTGGCCGCGGTTCGGAAAGTCTCGAACTTGCCCGTGAAGTACGTCGTGAACACGCACTATCATCCGGATCATCAGGGAGGGAACGCCGTGATTGGTCCATCGGCGACCGTAATCAGCACGGACTTCACGCGTGAACGCACCCTCGCCCTCCAAAAAGATTCAAGCATGAAAGCATTTCACTTTGAGCCTGCGAACCTCACTTTTCAAGAGCAGGTCACCGTTTACCTCGAACCATACATTGCCAAAGTCTATTTTCCTGGAAAGGCCCACACCTCCGGAGACGCCTTGGTCTACTTCCCTGAACAGCAAGCGATTTCTATGGGAGATTTGTTCTTGAACCGTTCGTCACCGGCCATGGATGATGGCAGCGCCGAGAGTTGGATTCATGCTCTCGACCTGGTGTTGCAATTACCGTTGGAACATGTCGTCCCGGGCCACTTCGAACTCGCTACGAAAGCAGAGTTAACACGGTTTCGCGATTACCTGAATGACCTCTACCAACAGGTCTGGGCATTGAAGCAGAAAAACGAAACCCTCGAACAGGTGCGGCACGACATTCATATGGAGAAATACGCTGATTTCAGGCAGTACCCGAAGTACGAAGCCACGTTTGCCGATAACGCAGCCTCAATCTACCAGCAGATACAAACCCACTAAACAATGTCCATCTCAAATTTTCCAATCGATTCGATACGACGGCAATTCCCCGCCTTGCATAGCGCCGAAAGCTTCATTTTTTTTGACAACGGTGCGGGGGCGCAGATTCCTCAGTCGGTGCTCGATGCGGTCTGCCATCACCTCGTCTCCTGTAACGTTCAGCGAGGTGGTCGCTATCGCCACAGTCAGGAAGTCGATGCGTCCATTCAGCTAGCGAGGCAGAGCGTAGCGACCTTGCTGAATGCACGCGAGCCATCCGAAGTGGCCTTCGGTATGAATGCAACTTCGTTTATTCGCATCGTCAGCCTTGCTCTCTCCGAGATCATGGGAGCGCGAAAAGAAATCATTGTCACTGACTTGGATCATGAAGCCAACATCGCGACTTGGCTCGCCCTGGAGAGCAAAGGCGCGGAAATCCGCTGGTGGAAGACGCGGGAGGATGGGACCCTCCACGAAAAAGATCTGGAACCGCTGCTAAGCCCTCGCACTCGTTTAGTTGCGTGTGCAGTCGCTTCCAACGCGCTGGGGTCAATCGTCAATGTAAAAGAAGTTTCGCGCATGGCGCATGCTGCAGGAGCGGAAGTTTTTCTGGATGCGGTTCACTACGCTCCACACGGAGTGATCGATGTGCAGGACTGGGACTGCGACTATTTAGTGTGCTCGGGCTATAAGATCTTTGCGCCTCACATGGGTTTCCTGTGGGGCAAGCGCGAGCTACTCGAAGCGCTGCCTACCTTCCGCGAAGATTTCATCCCCGACGAGATCCCCGGCAAGATCGAGGTCGGCACCTTCGTATACGAGAACGTTGCCGGCATGAACGCCGCCATCGCATATTTGGAAGAACTGGGCCGCAGCTTGCTTCCGGATTCGCTCTCGGCTTCTTCGCGCGAATGCCTGGTGACCGCGATGGAGGCGATTCGGGTCTATGAGTCGACGTTGTCTTCCGAAATGCTCCGAGCGCTCGCGGCGCAAGGAGATGTCACCGTCTACGGCGTCCGAGAGCCGGATCAACTCAAGCATCGAGTCCCGACGATTTGTTTCAACCTGAACGGGGTGCCAGCCGGCCGCGTGGCCGCTTCCTGTGCGGAAAATGGCATCGGTGTGCGTGACGGCAATATGTACTCGCCACGTCTGCTTCGCCGCATGGGAATTCCACCAGAAACCGGCGCCGTTCGGGCATCTCTCGTCCACTACAACACGCTGGAGGAGATCGCCAGGTTCATCGACGTTTTGCAGCGCATCGCACGTCACTAGTCGGAATTGAAATCAGGGTCACAAAGGTCAGGTGCTGCTTGAACAATTCTTCAACCGGTCCCGAGTCGCATCCGGATGTAAGCACGTCCCCTCTGCCGGCGGAACAAGGAGAGCTCCAGCGTCGTCTCAATTCCCGGCAGCTCACCATGATCGCTATCGGCGGAGCCATTGGTGTCGGCCTGTTCCTGGGAAGCAGTGTCACGATTGAGCTCGCCGGTCCGGGCATCATCATCAGTTACCTGATCGGTGCGCTCGTGGCGGTGGTCATGGCGTACGCACTCGCCGAAATGGCGGTCGTTCATCCCGTGGCTGGATCGTTCGGTGTTTACGCCGAAACCTACTTGAGTCCATGGGCGGGCTTCACTGTGCGTGCTACCTACGGACTGGTGCAGATCATAGCCATCGGCGCTGAAGTGACCGCCGTAGCCATCTATTTCGGATTCTGGTTTCCTCGTGTCGCTGGATGGGAGTGGATACTTCTCGTCTCCAGCGCTCTCGTCATCATAAATGCCCTGCAAGTCGGCAATTTTGGTGAGTTTGAGTATTGGTTTGCGCTCATCAAAGTTCTCGCGATTATCATTTTTATTTTCGTCGGCCTTTTGCTCATTACAGGACTGGGCCCTTGGCCCGCCGTGGGACTGGCGAACCTCACCAACCACGGAGGCTTTCTGCCGCATGGTTGGCGCGGAGTGTGGCTTGCCATGTCTCTGGTCATCACAAGTTACATGGGAGTGGAGGTGATCGCAGTGACGGCTGGCGAAGCTGAGAATCCGTCGGTCAGCATCCCTCAGGCAATGCGCACCATCGTTTACCGACTCATCATTTTCTACGTGCTGGCCATCACCGTCATGCTTTCCATGACGCCGTGGAATCGCATCGGTTCCGCGAATATTGCCGGAAGCCCGTTTGTACGCGCATTTGCAACCGCAGGTATTCCTTTTGCAGCCGGCATCATGAATCTGGTCGTCATCACGGCGGCCCTTTCCAGCGCGAACACAAACTTGTATCTCTCCACCCGCATGTTGTTCTCGCTCTCGAGGGGAAGCTACGCCCCCCGCTGGTTAGGACGTCTGAGCTCTAGGGGAGTTCCGCACCGGGCCCTGGCTTTGTCGAGTGCAGGAATGGTGGCTGCGATTCTTCTCGCGGTATTCGCTCCGACGAATGCCTTTCTCTTGCTCTACGGCACGGCAGTCGCAGGGATGTTCTATGTCTGGGGTGTCGTTCTGATCACACACTTGCGTTTTCGCCGGCAGATTAGTTCGATTCAACTTTCTGCGCTGCCGCTAAAATTACCGCTTCATCCCTGGCCCACGCTGTTCGCAATTCTGGCGATGTTCGGCATCGCATTAAGTACGTTCTGGGTAAAAGGGCTTGTATATACGATCCCGACATTCTTGCCGATCCTGGCAGTGATGTCTCTCGTTTACGTCATGTATCGACGCCGCAAAACCCCATGAAACCGAAACGGCAGAACTCGAAACCATCTATCAAGCTCTCTCGCGAACAGAACGCAACTATAAGGAAAATAATCAAACTCAAAAAACTCGTCTGGAAGGTCGCACAGAGAAGGGATGCAGTTGCCTTCCAGGAGTTCGTGTCTGCCGACGCCGTTATGATCTTTCAATCAGGCGTTGATCCTCATCATGAGGTAATTCAGCGCTATCGTCTGATTTCGTCGATGGTCAGATGCGGAACCCACACTTCCACAGGTAAAGACATTTTGCCGAACGAAAACGAACAGTAGGGTCGAGGTTCTCAATCACAATCGGCGGGGCTTCGTCGATGATGGTGATATGGTTCTTTGCCTGAGTTGCGCCGAGGCCAGTGACTGGCTGGAGCGTTGGTCTTCCAGTCTGAATGGGGCTTTTCGCGCTAACGGGGGATCGGCCATCGGTTCACACGCCCATCCCCTCTCCAAAGCCCTTTTCTGAGGCAATTTTCCCCAGTACCTTCGTAACTTTCCTCCCGACCCGCCCAGGTTTCCAATAAAGAAATAAAAATTGGGAATCGTAATCATGAACTTTCTTGGCTTGTGCTTCGTTTTTCAAATCTCTTTGATCTTCGGACTCGCCGGCTTGCTCTGGCCAGAAAAATTGACTCCGCTGTTTGAGATTTTAATGTTCCCGTGGGTGGCGAGTTCGCGATCGATTCGCGGCAATAGCCTTGTGGCCATCGGACTCTCTATCATCCTCATGGTCGCGCTGCTCACCGGCTATCGTGGCTAGTAACGCGCGTCGCCTGTTCATTTAGCGTCGCTCTTTCAACCGACCTCACAGCAGCAGCATCCCAACATCCAAAAATTTGCTGATGTAATTCGCGCTCCACATCTCCAGCAATTCGCCGGAGTTCCGCATTGGCATTCCAACATTGTGGTGGGAAGAAGGTCTTAGCAGACTTCAAAGAATAATTCGTAGAGACGCGGCTAGCCGCGTCTCCCCAGTGTTGGAACAGAAGACGCGCCAACAGTCTCCGCATTTCGCCCACCAACACCGGACGCCCACTCATTCGTCGAATGAAGAATAAGCGGAGCGTCTCGATTCCGATTTAGGCTAGGGTAGTTACTTGCTGATCGGTTTTTGCAGCCACATCGAGCATCGCCCATGACCCGTCCGATGCGGGATCCCAGTTAAGGGCTTGTCTATTGGAGTTTGTAACTACCGTCGCCCCACGGAACTTTTACCCCGACTTTGCAAGCTTTGGCCGTTACCTTGTACCAAAGCTCACCGGATCGCTCGCCTTTGACAAAAGGAAACAAGGCAGTCACGTACCGCCCATCGTGGGACGCCTTAGCCGCTATTTGACCGCCTTCGCGTCCTGAGCTTGTAACTATAACCAGATCTTCATCGGGCTGAAAGCCCGTGGCCGTTATCAATATTCCTACGTAGTTCGGCCCGGTCATTACGGCAGTTAACCGGCACGCTTTGTCTGTCGATTCGATTGGGAAGGGAACAACTTGTGCAAACGCCCTTAGTTTGCCGTCAAGCGAGGTCAATGCGAATTGTTTGGGCTCGCCCCTGCCGGCAAATACTTTTAGATTAATCAGGTCTTCAGCGATCTTTTCCTGAGGCTTCGCCAACTGCGAAACTATTTTCCCTTCAGAGTTGATGAACGCGTCCGCAGCGGGTTCGGCGTTGCTGCCGAGTAGCTTTGTCCAGAGTGTATAAGCCTGATCTTTTGGAAATCCGGCGGCGAAAAGATTGTAAGTGATGACCGTTTTGCCTTCATATTTCTCGCGCCCTGATTCCTTAAGTACGAGGGTCGCGTTAGGCGGAGTCGTGTTTTCGCCCCAACGACCCCCGGCGATCTGATCTTGCGCGACCGAGCTAGCCCCTATTACCAATACTACAAAGCATGCCGCTATCTTCCTCACGAAGCTGCTCTCCTGAGATGACGAAGATAGTAATTCAAATTATTGTGCGCTTCATCTGTTTTTGTGGGAGAGTTCGGTACGCCGTTTCCGGCTGACCCAAACCTTGCCGGTCGAGAGCGCGGTTCGCTCGGTTTCGTGTCCGCCTCCGGGAGACGCGGCAAACCGCGTCTCTACGATGGACTACGTCCTACGCTGCTTCTTTTCGTTTTTCCACCGGCATGCCCGCTTGCTTCCACGCGTCAAAGCCGCCCTTGAGCGCCCACGCATCTTCGTACCCGCGTTCATGCAGCTTCTGCGCCAAACTGGCGCTTGATCCTTCGTTCGGTCAAGTGCAGTAGGCGACTACGGGCTTGCTCTTCGGTAGTGCTTGCAGCTTCTCTTCGACTTCGACTTTGTCAGCCGGCAATCGCATCGCTCCCGGCAACATCGTGTCCGATTCCGACCACGCCTGCGGATTGCGAGTGTCGATGAATACGAACTTCTCGCCTGCATCCATCCGTTTCCCTACTTCGCTAACCGTGATTCTCGGAGCATCTGCCATATGGGTGTCCTCAGCTTCTGGTAGGTAGTAGATGCGGGTAAGCGGGGATAGGCTGCCCCGTTTTTGTGGCTGGCTTCGTGTCGCTCGCTGAGTTATTTCTTTTTGCCCGCGTTGGCGAATTTCTGCAGCACGGCAATGAACGCCTGCGTCGCAGCCGAGAGCGTGCGGTCTCGGCGATACGCCAACGCAAGTTCGCGATAAAGCTCGGCATCTTCCAGATCGATCAGCTTGACTCGTCCCGTAGCAACTTCGTCGCGCGCGAACGACGCGCTGACCAGTGACACGCCGAGATCGGCGGCCACGAAACTTTTAATCATGCCGATGCTCGGCAACTCCATTCGAACCTGTAACTGCTCGCGGTAGGGGCGAAACAGTTTGTCGAGCAACCTCCGGGTGTGCCCCGTCTTAGGCAGCAGAAGCGGGTGTTTGACGATCTCGCTGACCGCGGCGCTCTTATGTTTCGCCAGCGGATTATTCGGGCTTACCATGAGCATGAGTTTGTCGCGAAAAATCGGCTGGATCTCCAGGCTTGGAGACTGTACCGGTAGAGTCAGAATGCCGACTTCGATTGAGCCGTTCTCCAGCTTCTCGGTGATCTTGTAACTGAAATTTCGGTAAATATTAATTTGCACCGGCGGATAGAGCCGGCAGTATTCGGCAAAGACCTCGGGCAAAACGTAGAGGCAGGTTGCTTCGTTCGCCCCAACGCGCAGCGTCCCACGCGGAGTGCTGCTGTGATCAGCAACCGCCATCAGCGATTCTTCTCGCAAGAGTCGCAGGCGTTCGGCGTAATCAAATAAAATTTGCCCAGCCGGAGTCAGCTTCACCGTCTTGCCCGAGCGGTCGAGCAGCCGCGCTCCATACTCCTGCTCAAGCTGCCGAATCTGCGCGCTGACCGCTGATTGCGAGCGAAAAACCTTTTCTCCCGCACGCGAAAAGCTGCCCTGCTTGGCCACTTCCAGAAACGTGATGAGCTGGTCAAAGTCCATGAATTTAAATCAATTTGTGTGTGGCAAAATTATAACCAAGTCAGCTGCATTCCCAAATGAATTACGTGGACGCACCGTCGCGACACCGAACGGCCTCCTCTGCTAAAGCGCCCGCACGCTATCGACAAACAGGCTTTTAGCGCTGCCGCGGCCCTTGTGCGCTGCGGTGATTTCAATCTGTCGGACGCCTTGGAAGCTTGCTGCCAGCCCAAGTTTGCAAGCACCGGCCCGGCTTTGGGAAAGCACACGAGTTCCACTCGTCCGACAGTTCGTCCAAGGGGAAGGGCACGAGTTCCACTCGTGCCGATATCTCGCCCAAAATGACCGGCGCTTCAGCGCCTGAGGGAAACCCAAGCCCCGCCCATCACTCTAATTCTTTAGCGGCAGACTCGATGACCTGCGCCTCATCCTGCAGCGCTTTCGCGACGCGCACAATCTCCTGCTCCGCCTCGGCGTACTTCTTCTGTTCGATTCCTTCACGTACTCCAGGAACCGTCTTCACTCCATAGCCCGTGTACACGCCGGGCGCATAGAGCAAATGCTTGTACCAAGACCGCCGCGGCAGGCCATCAGGATTCGTCAGCTTGCGTTCCGTGTCGATCAGGGAGTGGTTGACTGCAGTCAGCTTGCTGGCGAAAGCCTCATCGTCAAGATTAGGCTGCCGCTTCGCTGATGCTTCTTTAAAGTGTTTCGCGCTGCGGTTAAGCGAATCGAGAGCGTTCTGCAAGGGCGCGAAATTCAGGTGCGTCGGTACTTCCTCTCGCTGCGGCGCTACCGTTGGGTGCTTCGGATCAAACGTCGCCTTGAACAAGCCCTCATCGATCTCCTGATTGCGCTCGCGAATTTCTTCCTGCTTGTCAGCCAGCAACTTCTGCAGGTTCTTGGTGTACATCTCTACTGTGTCGGCAAAGTCGACGAAGTCGAAAGGGAGAACTTCCGCATCCGCGAGCCGCATCACCGACGTGCCCACGGTTTGCGCGAGCGCGCGCCCGTAAACAAAATTAGTGTCCGAGAAGTGCGTGTACCAGTAAAAATCGTCGTAAATGGAATGGTAGATGCCGCCATCATCCTCGCCCTCATACGCTAGATCGATCGCCGCAATGCCGAGGTGATCGATGAAGGCCGTAAAATCGGTACCCGACCCGAGCGCTTCGATGCGCAAGTCTGCACGCTGCCGTATTTCCTTTTTCGCCTCAGCCGTCTTTGCGCCTGCAATGGCGACAAGTTGGGCGCGATGCCACACTGTCATCTTCGTCTCAGGATCTTCGATGTCGCGGGCCACTCCATTCACAAATTGCTCGAGGCTGTGCGATCCCGTCATAGAGAGAGCGCCGCGATCGTTCCCGTCGGTGTTGATGTAAACGGCGGCGTGTTGCGCCAACTCCTCCGCGTGAGTCTCCACCCACTCGGTTGACCCAAGCAGCATCGGCTCTTCGCCGTCCCATGCGCAATAGATGATGGTGCGCCGCGGCTTCCATCCTTGTTTGAGCAAGAGCCCCAAGCCGCGCGCTTCCTCAAGCAGAGCCACCTGCGCCGAGATGGGATCCTCCGCGCCATTCACCCAGCCATCGTGGTGATTGCCGCGAACGATCCACTCGTCGGGAGCGACGCTGCCGGGAATTTTTGCGATCACGTCGTATACCGGCTTTGTGTCCCAATTGAATGCCACTTTTAAATGCACTTTCGCTGGACCAGGGCCGACATGATAAGGAATCGGAAGCGAGCCGCGCCATTCCTCCGGAGCCATCGGCCCGGCAAGCGCCGCCAGCAGCGGCTGAGCATCGGCGTAGGAAATCGGCATCACCGGAATTTTCGTGATGCTCTTCGCCTCATTGATCGGCAGTCGCTTGGCGCCCTTGGTCGCTCCGACACCGGGCGTCAGCGGGTCTCCAGGATTGCTGGAAGCGAAGTCCATTACGCTTCCGCGTTGCACGCCATCCGGAGGGCGCATCGGGCCCAGCGGAAATACGTTCTCGCGGGAGTAGCCATCGTCTTGCGGCTCGGAGTAAATGAGGCATCCGATGGCGCCATGCTCGGCCGCAACTTTCGGCTTGATGCCGCGCCAGGAATGAAGATACTTCGCGATCACGATCGCGCCCTTGACCGAAATGCCAAGCCGGTCAAGCTTTTCGTAATCCTCAGGCAATCCGTAATTTACGAAGACAAGCGGAGCCGTGACGTCGCCGTCAATGGAATATGCGTTGTAGGTCGGCAACTGCTCCGACTTTTGATTGGAAGTCGGATCCACTGCGACCGCCGGCTCTTCCAGCTTGGCAGTGAACTTCTTCGGCTCCAGCATCTCGACCAGACGAACCTTCGGCGTCGGGAAAAGCACATCAAACTGCTCGATATGCGCGTCCAGTCCCCATTCTTTGAAGTGGGCGAGAATCCATTCCGCATTGTCCTTGTCATAGGGGGAACCAACGTGGTGCGGCCGCGCGCTCAAGCGCTTCATGTATTCGCGCAAGTTCGCGGGATCGGGGATGGCGCGAAGTTTGGTCTCCCACTCGCGTTCTGTCTGGCTGCTGCGCGGAGAATATCCGACGAGCGCGTTTGGACTCGGCGGTGTTAAATCGGCACCCAACGCCAAAGAGGGTAGAGACAGGCTGAACGCCAGCACGGTAGCGATGAAGGATTGCATGTAACTCCTTTGAGGGCTGCAATTATAGCGGCAACAAGTGATCGTGTGCTTTCAAGTTTTAGAAATTGACGGGAAGAGGGAAAGTGACCCTCAAATCGCGCCCCGTTACTAAATAGTAAACTGTAGCAAAGATCCTATTAAAACGCGTGAATGAGTGAGTGAATATAAATTTGTTGGGCGCTGGGGCGTGGAGTTGAGTTGTGTTGAATTATTTTGCTAAGCAATAAAGCGCGTTCGGACAGGTTGATTTAATCGAAGCCGTCGCAGCACAAATTCACTGATCTCATTTTTCTCCTGCCGCCCCAGTTTTTGCTTTTTTTGAAATGCGCTGCGTCAAAACGACGCGAGGGGTTGGGTTGGGTTTTGCTGTCGGGGTTGGTGTTGGGGTTGGTCTGGCCCCGGTTGGATTGGAGTGGAGTGGAGTTGAGCGCTGGTGCGCGCTGGACGGAGTTGAGTTGCGTTGAAATGAGTTGAGTTGAATTGAGTTAAATTAAAGCCATCATGGCGAAATCTATTTAGCGCAATTTTCTCCACCTCGTCGCCCTTCCCGCTTTTGAATTGCGCAGCATGGCACGACCCTGGGGACTGTAGTGTGAGGTCTGGCGCGTTGCGTTGAATTGAGTTGCGTTGAATCAACGCATCAGCAACACAATAGGAATTAACTGAGCGCAACTTTCTCCACCTCCACGCCTCTCTCGGCTCATTTGAAATCGCGCAGCCTAAGGTTGAGGGGCAAGTGCCTGCGTTGGGTTTGAGTTTTTTTGCGGTCGGTTAAGCGCCAACAATTGTGCGTCACGGCGACATTTAAATCGCCTCCTGCGGACGTTTTCGGGTCGCGCGAGCGATCAGGACGTAATGAAATGGTGGTCGTTGTTCGAGTGCGGCGGCATGGTGCTGATTCGAACTCTAGGTCTGTTAACAAAAGAATTCCGCGATCCAAATGCCCCATCTCTTCGACCTTTTAGTGGATCGATCTGCGCAGTCATGCTTCGCAGAACAGGTTGGACCCAGCACAAACGCCTGTTTCATAAACCAAAGTTCGCCTCAATTAGCAAAGTGACGGCTGGTTGGCTCATGGGATCTGTAAACTGCGTACACGAATTACGGTATATGTTCTTCCGTATGTTATGCGGGAGACTGGTTTGTGGCCTTACCAGATCGACGTCTTCGCATACTCGTTGCTGACGATCACGCTGTTATCAGAAAACTGTTACGCACAACCTTGGAGCAACACCCTCAACTGGAAGTCTGCGCAGAAGCGGGAGATGGCGCAACTGCTATCAAAACCGCTAAGGAAGTGAAGCCGGACGTTGTTATCCTCGATCTCAATATGCCCGTACTGAATGGGTTCGAGGCAGCGCGTGAGATAAAGAACGATGTCCCGCAGGCCGCAATCGTCATAGCTTCCTCCCACGTGGACAAGGCTTTCGTGGAAGCAGCCAAAAGAGTGGGGGTTAGAGCCTACGTTGCTAAAACTAAAGTGGGCGTTGCGCTGGTCAAGGCGATAGAAGCTGCCCTCGCGAACGAAGACTTTGTGGCCGTATAATAAACGCGCGCATTATTACCATTCAGACTGGAAAATTAGCGCGAATCAAAGTCCCATTTCCCGTGGACTCTATTTCTAGAGCGCCTCCCAATTCTCGAAGGCGTTCCCGCATTCCAGCGAACCCAACTCCACCTCCTGCCCCCCTAAGTTGTACCATTTTTTCGTCTGAGAATCCCCGCCCCCAATCTTGAATCTCAAGAGTGAGGTGATCGCTGTCGTTGCGTAAATTGATCGTGGCTTTCTCAGCGCCAGAGTGTCGGTGAATATTGGTGAGACACTCTTGTACGATTCGGAAGATGGCGAGTTCCGTTTCTTGAGGCAGTCGCTTAAAGTCAGTGGAGATTTCCAAATCGACCCTAATCTTGCTTCGTTCGGAGAAGCCGTCTACGTACCAGCGAAGTGCAGAGTCCAGACCTGCTATCTCTAGAAGCGGGGGGTGGAGAAGATGGGAGAGCGTTCGAATTTCGTCCGATACTTGCCGTACCAGGTGCGCATTCTCCTCAATCGCTTTGGCACCCCGAGAGTCTAGATTCCGCGATTGCGACTGGATAACGCCGATGTTCATGCTAATCGCTGCCAAGAGTTGCCCAACGCTATCGTGCAGTTCTCGCGCTATCTTGCGGCGCTCCTCATCTTGTAGTCGCAAGAGCTGTGCTGACAGTTTGTGAAGCGCGGCTTCTGCATCTTTGCGTTCGGTGACATCTCGAATGATTCCAGTAAAGAATTTCTTGCCTCCCAGATTGGATTCGGCAAGTGAGAGGTCGATCGGAAACGGTCTTCCGCTTCGATGCTGTGCTGTGAGCTCGACACGATCCCAACTCATATGCCTTACGCCCGTTTCTACATGGGTTTTAAAAGCGCGACTATGGCTATGTTGAAAAGAGCCAGGCATCAACATGGTCACGTTCCGACCTAGAAGTTCGCGCGTCTCATGTCCAAACATTCTGGCAGTCGAAGGGTTCACGTACACGATGTCGCCGTTTTCGTCGATGCTAACGATGGCATCGGATGCGGTTTCCGCCAGAACTCGATGCCGCTCCTCGCTTTGGAGCAGAATGTCATTCGCCTTTTTTCGTTCGAAAGCCCTCCCCAAAATTGTGCTGACTTGAACCATGAGATTTTCCAAATCTAGGTCAGTTTGAACCGGAAAATCCGAGAAAAACTCTAAAATCGCAACGGTGTCGGGTCCCACCCGTACCGGGAGTCCGAAAGCGAATGTCAGACCCGCCGTTTTTGCACTTTTCGCGCGGAGAGAAATTCCCGGATCCGCGAGATCTGATAACCAGACAGGTTTTCCGGCCGCGAGTACCATCCCTGGCAATCCTTCGGTGATGCGTAGCACTGTTTCTTCCGTAGCCGTTTTGAAAGTTTCGAGGCCGGGTCGCTTCAAAATCCACTGCGTACTCGATATGAACCTGCTACCGTCATTCTGGTCTATGAGATAACTGTGACCTACGGACCAACCTGTCAAATCACATACTGCATCTAGCGTGGCTTTGATAGAGTCCTCGGCAGAGCCAACACCTGCCACTGTCACAACTTTGTAGAGCACGTCAAGGTAAGCATTTTTTTGGTTCAGCGCGGAACGGAGACGAATGTCACGATCGACAAGACTTTCTTCAATCCGCTTTTTGTAGATACCCAAGCCGATATATTTCGAAACTGTTGCTAGTTCATTAAGTGCAGCACCCGGTAGAGCCCTTCTCGAAAACATCGCCAGAACTCCGACGAGCTTGTCTTTCACGAGTAGCGGATATCCTGCAAATGAGACCATGGATTCTCGCCGTGCCCACTCCTGATCATGAACCCTCGGGTCTCCGATTACGGAATTTGTGAGATGCGGCATTCGTTCTTGGGCGATCTCTCCAATCTTGTACTTACCAACGGGAACGATGCTGTGCGCCCCGTTGATATGTGTGTACATTCCGGCACTGGCCCGTAGTTCTAGAACGTTCTCGCTTTCATTCAGAGTCCAGATCCGCGCGAAAGCAGCATCCAGATGTTCGACCAAGGCCTGGGCTGAGAGCCTGAGCATCTCCGACATCGGAATGTCTTGAATCAATACGGAGCTGATGCTTGTTTGCAGTAGGGCGAGACGGTGATTTTCACTTTCGACCATGGTTACCCTAGCCCGCTTTCTCCACCGTCGTTTATTGCCTGACCTTTTCTGAGACCCAGATGAGAAGACAAGTGCCGCTCCTATTCCTGAGCGTAGCAGAGGTTCTCTGCTAGCGCAGGCAATAATCCAATCAGTATCTTGCGCTTCAAAGTCCACAACGGCTGCCGGCGGTCCTCACCCCGCGCGAGTGCCACTATCGTTCGTGTAAAGCTAAGTGGCAACTGTGAGCTCCGATAATGTGGCCAGCGTTTCCCAATGCATCCGGTGGGGTACATGCAGACCCTTCCGCAGCCTGGAGGCATACCCTTCTGACACGTTAAGCGCCTTCGCGATGCGAGGGATCGCGATCTTAGCGAGACGGGTCCAGATCATCTCACGGTAGCTTTCTCTCGTAAGCCATGATGGAAAACTTGACGGATTCCAAGCACGGCGCGCGGCGCGCTGGCGCTTTTGTGCTGCTGACTGCTTGGCTAGCGCTTCGGCACTTTTCGACACAACGCGTCCACGGTGAGCAATCTCGATCATGTTGGCGCGAGATATATCGATTCCACACTTTGAACAGTGCTTCCGTTGTCCATGCAACTCGACTCCACAGCCTCGACAGGTTTTCATCAGTCGAGGAGCGCGCACTATTGCCAGTTCGAAATTGCCTTTAGCCTGCCTTCGGTGTTGTTGAGTCAATGGTGTGGCGAGTCGGGCGTTTGTTGTTCCCGATTTGCGCGCCCAGATCGCTCTGGCCACAAATTCGGCCCATCGGCCGACGAGTTTGCCCCAGGTAGGAGCCGTTTCACTCAATCTTGCACAAAGATGAGATCGCAGCCGACAGTTACCAGTAGATGTCTCAAAGAAGTCCGCGCGGCGCAGTCTTTCCCGCTGGATCCAACCGATAACCCAGCTTTCAACCTGGGGCCGCACCGGCTCAAGCACGTCAAAAACAAGCGAGGACCGGTCGGCCGTGTCGGTATGCAACCCGAGCCCTAGGCCAGCATCGAGTCCTAGGCAGGTGATGGCTAGTCTGGTTTCGGATTCCAACAAGGCAAAGCAATAGTTCAAGATAGCGTGAACCGGTGTTACGGCGAGACGAGGTCCACCTGTTAGCGGGGATTGCCGACTCCCTACAAATTTCCAGTGTTCCGGAATTTTTTGGAGATCAGCCTTAGGCCAACTCACTGCACGATCCCGCCATTCGCGGAAATAGGAAGCGGCGGCGCGGGCTTCAATGTTGCGAAGATTGTCAAAGCTATCCGCCGCCTTAACACGTTCCCGAAAGCGCGAAACTGAATCCGCTGTGTTGGGGCAATTCAGTTCTCGCAGCACACTTTCTTGACCTTGCAACTTGGCTTCGATCAATGTACGGCATATCTCAAGCCCAACGCCGTTACTCATAGCGAGAGCTTGCGAACGTCTTAATTTTGCATCCGATAAACCACGCGGGCCAACAACAGACAATACTTTGCCGTTGCGTTCGATGAATGCAAGCGAAACGTCCTGATCGCGAAGCCATTTCAGGGCTGCCAGTGTTAACAGTCCGTCCGAGCCCACGATGGCGAGTCGTTTAAGACGATGTCCAATCCTAGGAAGACGATAGTGCGAGCGCTCGGTGCCGATCCCGTCTTTGACGATTAGATGTCCTTTGTCGACGGAAACTGAAATTCCAAAGCCCACTAACGTGAGTGTCCCGTTTCTCGAAACCGAATTGAGGGGGTGTGCAGATTGAACCACGGTCTTATTTCCTGTCATTGGAATTGTCCACCTCTGGTGGAAGTTCTTGCCTCTGCTGATAGCAGTTCGTCTGTATTCAAAACACAAAACTTCCCACGTTCACTGGAAACCCAATTTTCGCGCCGCAATTTGGGCAAGCATGATTCTTTGACTGCCCTTCGTAGCCGCACGAACACTCAACGTAATACTCGTACCGCAGGATGCGGGTATCGTCTTTCTTTGCTCTTTCTTCAAAGCAGATATCGCGGGAGCGGCGAGGGCTAACGTTTGGTATTCCGGCGATTGAATCAGCAATGAAATTTATGCGCGACTTCCTCCGACTTGGAAAACGCTTTTCCTTTAGGACTCCAAAGATTGCTGCAGAAAACGGAACAAACCCACTGCCATAAGGTGGTGCATTCTCCAGTGCCTTGCTAACGTCTTCCGCACGTTGCGCCTCAGACAGCGCCGGCCAGATCGAATCCCAGATCTCCTGCAATGTCTCTCGATAGTTGTCAGATCGTCCAATGACGGTCGTCGGCGGGATTTGCCGACGCGGTCCCCGGCGTTTTTGCGAATTGCTGTCAAGGCTTTTTTTTGCTTCCATTTCCATCCGTTTCTGCCTAGCCCTAATGGGCGTTAACTCCGGCCAATCCCAACTCTATTATACGTGCCGTTAGAGGCATTGTGCCAGAAACATGCGAGGGGAACTTTCAGTTGTAAGGGTTGTATATCATTCCACTAAAGGGGCTTATACGAATGCCTATGGCATAATCCCCCGAGCGTTAAATTGTGCGTGCATTCTAGTTTTTCGCATATTGAATAAGCTTGAGTCGTTCCACCGGCTCAGCGTAAAGAGGAGGGTTCAAGTGAGTCGTCGCCGTTCCAATTCCCGGAAGAAAACAACTTCGCAACAAAAAGGAAAACGCAGCGCGCCGCGTTATTCCAGTTTCACAGAGAGCGAGAAATCTGAGTATGACCGCACTACTAACCTAATTACCGACCTGCGTCGTGACGAGGCTACATACTCGAAATTGCGTCAGAAGCACCATTTAAGTTCGCCTACAGCCCGAAAGAATGCAGGGCGTGACCTTATCGGCGGAACGAATGGTAAGCCAGTGCGTGCAAGCAAGAGTGACAGGCGTGTACGCAACCTCATGTTTCCGACAAGTTCGGGCGACGTACCCATTAGCACCCGTAGTTCCCGGGACGCGACCAAACTCTCCGAATTTTTTCACGACCGCGATAACCTCCTTCGCGGTAGGCTCAGCGCCGTGGACTTCGAGAGCAGATGGCGCGGCGTGCACGTCGCGGGCCAAGAACTGTTCTCCGATGTAATTGCGATTCTTGATATGGCAGACGCTGATGTGTTGAACCTAGAGAATTTGTACGCCAGTACCACTGAGGACCGATGATTGGGCGCACTGCCAAAACGGTCCTTCGAGCCGCACGCCAGCGGGTCCGTCCACCGAGGAAGGTTTGTCCTCTTTGCCTTCAGGCCGACCATATTGCCGGAGCAAATCATGTTCCCCATTTGACCGTGGCTTTCTGCGAACTTCATCACGCTCAACTCACCGAAGAGCGTTTGGCTGCGGGTGGCGAAATGAAAAAACAACCCAGCACCATCATGTCCGTCGAGATGGCGCTGCGTTCGCTTGCGGTTACTGGACACGCGATCGCGGCAGCTGTGAAAAAGCTTTCGGAGGCACTGGAATTCTGCGCCGACAGACTGAGGGGAATACAGGCGTAGCAAATAAAGATCGATATGGCGGACCGACTTGACCTTTATTTTCGTGCGCACACAACTCTCATGGATTGTGAAGAAGAGAATTGGAAGGCCGGACAAGTAGAACAGCCGGAGCATGCCCTCATCTTTCACTGTGCAACGACGCAAGGGGGACGCCAAGACCTACTTGTCGGTGCTTACATATGCGCGAAATTGAAAGATGGGAACTATGTCGCGGAGGAAATCGGTCTATTTCACCGTGATGGTCACCCTGAAGAGTTGCAAGTTCTGAAGCGTTTCGTGAGGGACAGTATTTATGAGCTTGGAACATCAGAAGAGTTCCGTCGAAGAATTTTCCTGAAATATCTGAAAGCAGAAGCGCTCGTGGTTGCCTACGACGCACCCAATCAGATCAGCAGGATTGCGGTCAAGTCGAACAAATCTAGCAAACGACGGCGGGCTTTTTCATTTTATTTCCGGCAATTTCGCGATAAGAAAACGGGCACGATCCGTCCTAGTGGCTTCGAACCCGGAATTTCGATTGAGAGCCTTGATGCCGCGAAGGCAATTTATCGTCCGATCAAATATATGGCTCAGGCGGCAGATGCCGAGCAAGAAGACGAGAAAGCATTTTCAAATGTCCATGTTCTCGATCTGAAGACGCTGACTGCGGCACTTACCGGCGAGTCTTATACGTTGTCGTCCGCCTGCGAGATTTTCGGAGCTCCCGCGAGCAAAGCACGCAAACGTGTGTCCCGCGTGACTAAACCGATGATTGAACACTTGTTGAAAGATGTGATCGGTGAACTCGAACTGTTAAACCGGTTGAAAGATGAGCTCGAACGTCACCCAGTTGATCTACCAGCCGAACGCTGCTTTTCACCCGCGACGCTTGCCAAGGGCTACTTCTCTGCAATGGGAATAAAGCCGCCGCAAGAAAAGTTCAAGATTTCGGACGAGATCAATGGAATATGCATGAGTGCTCTAGCCGCAGGTCGTTCGGAGTGTGTGATTCGGCAAACCTCCCTACCGGTCAGTTATATGGATTTCCACTCGCAGTTTCCGGCCATTAGTGAACGGCTCAACTGCCGGGAAATACTTTGCGCCGAAAGGCTGGAATTTGCTGACTTCACTCTTGAAGCGCGAAACATGATCGGAAATGTAACTCTCGATGATTGTTTTCAACCTTCGCTATGGGAAAAACTTCGCTGGTTTGCGCTCGTAGAGCCTTGCGAAGACGTTGTTCCGATTCGCGCGAAATTTGGCAAGCGTGAAAATTCCGACCCCCACCCTAGGATGGGATCTTCTCACATCAAAGCAGCCGATCTGGCTAAGCGGCCCCGACGTACTCGCCGCGAAGCTCATGACGGGCAAGCCAATCAAGATATTGAAAGCAATAACAGTCATTCCACACGGAGTGCAAGCCGGACTAACGCCGGTGAAGCTCTACGGGCAGCTCGAAGTGGATCCGCTCCGCGACGATCTGGCAGTGAAGTTGGTTGAGCTGCGGACTTCGTTGAAAGAGAAGCACCCAGAGTTGGCCGCTGGATTGAAGGTTGCAGCCAACAGCGCCGCGTTCGGACTCCTCTGCCAAATGAACGTGAAGGACCTAGATTCGCCCTCTTCCTTGCATGTTTTTCCAGGAGGAGCGGACTATTTCACGCCGAACGAAAAAGTTTGGGAACAGCCCGCCGAATTTTTTTGTCCCGTATTGGCTTCACTCGTGACGGGCGGGTCGCATTTGCTCTGCGCAATGGTCGAGCGCTCTGTCCGAGACGCGGGCGGCCACATAGCAGCTTTGGATACCGACGCCGCAATGGTTATTTCGACCAAAAATGGCGGCCTTGTCCGATGCGCGGGTGGTCCTCAAAAACTTGAAACCTACCAAGTGCCAGCTGGATACGATGCCCTTCGCGCACTGTCGTGGGCTGAGGTGGATTCTATCCGTGACCGGTTTGAAACCCTGAATCCGTGGCGCGATACGCTGAAAACGCCATTTCTAAAATTGGAGAAGGAAAACTTCAACGCCAATGGCGAGCGCGAGCAACTGTATTCATATTGTGTTTCTGCGAAATTGTATTCCTTGTTTAACTTGGATGGAGATAATTTGCTTATCCGCAAACCTTCCGGCCACGGCCTTGGATTCCTACAAGCGCCATACAGCATTGCAGACTGGGAGCAAAAGACCGGGCGCAAATGGAAAGAAAACTTGCCGCCTTGGATATATGAGGCATGGCACTTTGTCGTCTCGCGAGAACTAGGTCTTGCACATGTGCCACCACGCTGGTTGAAGCAACCCGCAGCGATGACGGTTCCAATTACAACGCCTCAGGTCCTAGAGCGACTAGGAGTTTTCAAAGATGATGTTCGTCCATTCACGGTGGTCACGGTGCCGTTCCCTAAACGCGAAACGGTCAACGACCCCCTGTGGAAGGGATACTTTATTATGCCGCACGCAGAAAACTTGAATGATGTGCATGGGCGACAAATGGTCAACGTTGTGAGTGGTGCGGTATTCCACATTTTTGACAAGAATTCGTCGACCTCACTCAAACCTCCGGGCTGGTTGTCTCTGAGGACGATGGAGGACGAAATTACAAATATTTTATCCAGAGCCGAATCGAAGTTTTGCACTCCCAATGGGAGTACCTGCACCGGCAAAACTATTGGTCTGCTCGTGCGCAGACACATCGTCGCAGGCGAGTTTCATTACATCGGCAAGGAGGCATCTACCCGCTGGGCAAGCGGCCCCGACTTGTCGATGATGGACGCAGCCGCAGACCTCGACCCGACGCAGGAAACTTTCCGGGAATACCAAAGAGTCGTCGACCTGAAATATTTGGACGGGATCCGAGTTCAAGCAAAACAGTTTTCAACCAAGCGTCTGTCTCGCCGCTCGTACCTTACGGAGGACACTGTAAGAAGGTTTAAAAATGGCAAAGACAACATCCGACCTCTGACGCTCCGAAAACTTACAAAGGCTATCCATGATTTGCAAAACAAGCACAATGGTGAATCAGTAACAACCGCAGGTTGAAGCCGTTCGTCTGGAGACAACTGCAGAACTTCAATAAAAAGTGACCTTGTTACGAAAACGTAACAAGAGATGAATTGGCGATTAACTCGAAGAGAGAACAACAAGCAGCGCGAACTTTTATTTTCTTGACAAGAGGAATGTCAGTCACCTACATTGTCGGCCAGTCCTAAGAACAGAGAAGTTTATCTCAAACCATTCGTCGAGACATTCTCCTCCCAGGATCTTTTCCCTAGCATATGGCTGCCTTGTTGTTGGATGGCGAATAATCGGCAGAAGCGTGCCCAAAGGAGACAAATGATTCATAGTCGACTTATCCTACCTATCTCTCTCCTATTGTTTGCTTCATTGTTGTCACCGTTCCTGTTGTCGCAAACCCCGCCGCCGGTTAGCGATCCGAAGGCTATTTCATTAGCAACGCAGGCGATCGCGGCCTTGACCAACGGAGTTGCAATCGGCGATGCCACGATGACAGGAAACGTCGCGTGGACATCCGGACCGCACAAAGCAAACGGGTCGGTCGTTGCCTATGCAAAGACTAGCGCCATGAGCAGGATCGATCTCACCCTCGGCGCCGGAAATAGAAGCGAGATTCGGAATAACACCGGCAGTTCGCCCCAAGGCGCGTGGATCAATGCTGCCGGGACGTCGAACGCGTTTGCTGCGCAAAGTTGCTGGACCGATGCGGTGTGGTTTTTCCCTGCACTGACTTCACTTGCGGCGGCAGCTACCGACAATACGCTGGTGCTCACGTACGTCGGACTGGAAACCAAAAACGGCATGTCGGTCCAACATATCCAGTCTTACAGATACATAGTAAGCAAATTTCCGGAATTTATGACATTCACGCAAAGGGCCAGCAAGGTTGACTACTATCTTGACGCCCCAACGCTTGTCCCTCTTTCGATCATGTTTAACGCCCACCCGGATAACGATGCGAGTACGGATATTCCAGTCGAAATAGATTTCTCAGATTATCAGCTTGTGAGTGGCGTTCTTGTTCCATATCACATCACTAAGCTTTGGGAAGGAAGTTCGTTGTTCGACTTCACCGCGACAAATGTAACGATCAACACCGGGCTTCCGGACAGTCTATTTGCAATCCAATAATCAGGGAGAGAGCAATGCGAAAAATGTTAAACATGAGTGTGCTTGCTTTATTGACGACATTTGTCGCTTCTTCCTTTGCCCAGGTTTCGACTGGAATTCCACCGTTCGGAAGCTTCGGTGGCGGACCGTTTGACACCGTCAACCTTGGGAATCTAAATGTGCATTTCGCCATCCCTATACTCAACAAAGCGGGGCGCGGCACTCCTTTTTCTTATTCCCTAGGTTATGACAGCTCCGTGTGGGCTCCAGTTACTAGTAGTGGTGTGACGTCGTGGGCTCAGAACGTCAGCAACTGGGGTTGGTCGGTGAACAGCAACGCTCTGGGCGGCTCATACACCACTAAGACATTTGATTATCACTGCGTTACCGACCCAGGACCTCCGATCAAAACACAGATTATTCCGGGTCCAATTATTAATTCGTTTACCGATCCGTCGGGAACCAATCACAAAGTGCTTGTTTCAGAATATTCAAGCGTCTGTGACACTTCTGGTCCGCCTGTATCAGTAACTACTGGTGACGGTTCTGGCTGGACCGTTACTTTCAATGGTAGCGTCAGTGCTAAATCCAGAAGCGGCATCACCGTCGTTCCAAACGTTGGCGGTACCAGTTCCTACACGGATCAAAACGGCAATATACTGAGTGCTAACGCGAGCGGCCAATACTTCGACACGTTGTCAAGCACGGTCCCCGTCTTGACCCAGACCGGATCTGCTACGCCCGCGAGCCCTACGAAATTAACTTTTACTCCCCCCTCCGGCGGTTCTGCTGCGTACTTCGTTAACTATACCCAGTACACGGTAGCCACCAGTTTTGGGATAGCGGGAATTAATGAATATGGGCCTTTGAGCAAGGCGCTAGTGAGTAGTATCACTTTGCCGGATAGTTCCAGTTATCACTTCACCTACGAAAAGACGCCGGGCACGTGTACACCACTATCCGGAACATATGCAACGAATTGCGTCACCGCCAGGATGGCTTCGGTTACGCTGCCGACCGGCGGTACAATCGCGTACAGCTACAGCGGCGGCTCGAACGGCATCGAGAGTGACGGAAGCGCGGCGGGGCTGACTCGGAGCCTGACCCCGGGAGGACTATGGCAATACAGCCGTTCTCCTATTTCTGGCTCGCACTGGCAGACCCAGATAACTTCGCCCCCGGACCCGGTAAACACTAGCTCTGCAAGTGACATCACCGTGATTGATTTTCAAGAAGACGGCAATGCCGCGAACCCGAGCCAAAACGTTTACGAGACGCAGCGGCAAATAAAACAGGGAACCAGTACCGTATTGGCAACTGTCATCCATTGTTACAACGCAAGTTACTCGAGCTGTACCACGACTGCTGTTTCGTCGCCGATTACGCAGACGGATATCTACAGCTCAATCCCCACTAAGACCAGGGCGTCGGAATTCCAATATAACAGCTACGGCCTCGTTACTTCTGATGCCGAATATGATTACGGAGTAACAGTTGGTGCCGCGCCGCCATCGACTTCTCTTCTTAAGAAGACATCGATTACGTATGCAGCTTTGACAAATGGGATCGTGGATCGACCATCTTCGGTAAAGGTGCAGGATTACAGCACTGGTACGGCCACAACCATCGCTTCCACAAGCTACGGCTACGATCAGACAGCAGTTACAGCAACGAGTGGAACGCCGCAGCTAGCTACAATATCCGGTTCGCGAGGAAACGTGACCACCGTTACAAATTCTACTAGCAGTTCAACGTCGATTTCCAAGACATTCACTTACTATGACACCGGAAATCCAAAGGTAGTGACTGACGTAAATCTAGCTCAGACTACCTATGCGTACGGCTCAGGTTCGTGCGGAAACTCCTTCGCTACAACGATCAATGAACCGCAGACTCTTTCCCGATCAATAGCATGGGACTGCACCGGCGGAGTTGCCACAAAAATCACCGACGAGAGTGGCAACTTTATGACTACCAACTACACTGACCCCAACTTTTGGCGCCCGGCAAATGTTTACGATCAGCAGAACAACGAAACAACGATCACTTACGCCGGTCAAAATGCGGTGGAAACGGCCCTTAAATTTTAATAGCGGCAATTCGGTTTCCGACTCGCTGACTAGTCTTGACGGTTTTGGACGGGTTATCTTCAACCAGAATTTGCAGGGCCCAAGTTCCACGAACTACGACACCTCGGAGACCGATTACGACATCATGGGCCAGTCGTATCGCACCACAATGCCCTATGTTGCGACTGCCAGTCCATCATCCTCGAACACCACGGCCCCTTCCGTCAATACGACGTACGACGCACTTCGCCGCCCGCTTACGATAGCGGACGCGATTGGTGGAACCGTCGCCTACACCTATTCTGACAATGACGTTTTACAAAAGGCCACAGGTACTCAGGCTTTTCAGAAGCAGTTCGAATACGATGGATTAGGCAGGCTCGCTTCCGTTTGCGAAATATCGTCGACGCTCCCAGGCGTGGGGACTTGCGGTCAAACGACTGCGAAAACAGGGTTGTGGACGACATATACATACGATGCCCTCGGTCATCTCCTTTCCGTTACACAAAACGCACAAGCCACATGACCGGACCGATCTTTTGTACCAAGTTGAATGTTAGTGTAACGCCTTGTTCGACCTTTGTCCGTGGTCGCCGGGGGTGTGGAGATGTGGGAAACGTTCTTTGTTTTCCATATCTCCATGCCCCGGTTGCTTTGGCAAGAT
>JBBRNA010000032.1:0-45678 GCA_038230575.1 Terriglobales bacterium
AACTGCGTTCCGTTCCCGCTGAAAACGAGAGTTTCGGCGAGGTTGGGCGTGAGGACCATCATGTTCGGAGTATTTCCCGCGGAAATCGGCGGTCGGCCCGGGTTTACGTCCTTGGCCGCGTCGATGACGTAGACGCCCGCTGCCAAGCTTCCTGCCGAAACATTGTTGCTGATCAGTACTCGATACGGGAGTCCGCTGCTTTGCGTGCTGCTGGAGGGAGTGGAATTGCCGCAACTCAGCCACACGCTGGCCGGTAGCAGCACAAGAAAACAAATTAAGATTTTCTTCAAACCTGGAGCTCCAACCTCATGCGGGATAATCACTTGGATGCAAGAATGGGCGCAAGAACTGGATTATAGCAAAGCAAAAGTGATCGGAGTTCCGGCGGGTGGGCCTTTCAAACTTCGCCAAGGCGGATCGTGAGTTACATAAAGAACTTTTGCAGTCTCTCCATGTGAATCTGCTCTTTGGCCACGGCTCTGCCGATGCGCTGGAAGTTGCCGATTTGATCGACGGCGTCCATCTCCCCGACCTTCCAAGGCTGAATGTCTCGGAGGTTCAGCGCCTGCAACCGCTCCTGGGTGAGGCTTACGGTGACGCGCTGGTAGGTGAGCGCCTTGAATCCGGCGGTATTGGCGGCGAGGAAATCGACCGCGTTTTCTGTCGGCCGCCCGGTCGCGCGCGCCGCGTTCTCTTCCGCCGCCGGAGCAATGGGGGCAAAGGGCGGAGCTTGCCCGATGATGCGCATGAGGACGTTCTGCTGCAGGTTGGCATCGTTCATCAATTCTTTGACCGCGTAGCGCGCCCAGTTGAAGACGTTATAGCCCGCCGCTTTCCCGCTTGGGACGGTATGACCGCTGAAGCCGGTGCCGAGAGATAGGAGCAGCAAGTTATCCACGCCAAGAGGAAATCCAAAATTGTATTTTGGGTCGGAAGCTTCAAGAAAGACTTGCAGAGACGGATTGTTATAGCTGCTCACGCCGCCGTCGATGAATTCGTAGGCTTGCGGCGAGCCGCTGTCATCCGGCACCGCGATAGACTGCGGAGGAAAATACGTGGGCGCCGCAGCGCTCGCGCGCACAATCTGCCACAGTGGAACTGCGCGGTTGTTTGGGAAATATTTGCTTTTTGGATTGTTGGTGAAGAACCAGGTCGTCCCGAGGGTAACGTTCTTTGCGACGATCAGAATGCTGGTCTTCAAATGATCGCCGCCGAGAATGGTCCCTTCTCCGAAAACATCTTTGAGGTGCCGCTCCAAGGGAGCGCTTGGATAGTTGTGCCAGAGCCGCTCGGGCAAGAAAACTTTGGTGAAAATATCTTTGCCAAACTGCAAATAGAAATCGCGCAATTGCCCGGCCTTGAGCCCCAGGGATAATCCGGCTGCGAGGATCGCGCCGGTGCTGGTTCCGCCGATGAGATCGAAGCGCTCGCACAAGGGCCGCTCTTCGCCAGTCAGCGCATCGAGCTGGCTCTCGACCTCGACCAGCGCCTCGGCAGGAATCAGCCCAGCCAGACCGCCGCCGTCGATGGAAAGAAGCCGCTTCGGCCTCGACAGAGGAACTTCGCTCTCGCCCACTCGATAACCTCCGAAATCCTAAAGAAATTTTACGGTTGCTTGAACAATGCCTTCCAGCTTCGACGACCTTGCCTGCATTGACGCTTGTGGTGCCACTTCCCAAAATGGCAGCTTTCTCTCCCCAAATCACGGCAACGGCAGCCCGGTGCTGGAAACCACCGTCGACTGGCGATGGGATGCGGGGTGTACTCGCGATCTTGTATCCTCATCAAGATGCCACAGAATCTGCTTGAGCGATTGAAGCAGCAACCGGTGCTTTGCGATGGTGCCATGGGCACTCTTCTGTACGCGAAGGGTATCTTCATCAATCGCTGCTATGACGAGTTGAATCTCTCGCAGCCGGAATTGATTCGCGCCGTGCATCACGATTATCTTCAGGCGGGCGCGGAGATTATCGAAACCAATACGTTTGGTGCCAACAGTTTTCGGCTGGCTCGCCACAGTCTCAACGATCGGGTGCGCGACATCAACATGGCTGGCGCGCAGATCGCGCGCGAAGCGGCAAAAAGTTTTGATGTGTGGGTGGCGGCTTCGATTGGGCCACTCGGCGTTCGTATCGAACCTTTGGGCAAGACTTCGTTTGAAGAGGCGCGTGCCGCGTTTCGCGAGCAGGTTGCGGCGCTGGTTGAGGGCGGTGTCGATCTTCTGATGCTGGAAACCTTTGGCTACCTAGAGGAGCTTCATCAAGCGGTGCTCGCCTGCCGTGACGTTGCTCCGACGATCCCCCTGATTGCGCAGGTTACGATCGATGAAGACGGCAACTGCCTCGACGGCGCTGATCCAGCCGCTTTTACGGCGCGCCTTAGCGACTGGAATGTCGACGTCCTCGGCATCAACTGCAGCGTTGGGCCGGTGGCGATGCTCGATGCGATCGAGCGGGTGCGCGCTTTGACTTCCCTGCCGCTTTCGGCGCAGCCGAACGCCGGCATGCCGCGCTCGGTCGAGGGGCGAAATATCTATCTCTGCTCGCCGGAATACATGGCGAGCTATACGAGAAAATTTGTGGCCGCCGGAGTTCAACTGATTGGTGGATGCTGCGGCACCACGCCCGAGCACATTCGAGCTATGAAGTCCGCCCTGCGAGTGCGCGATGCTCGCGGCAAGCGTCCTGTTTCGGAGGGAGTTCATCCCGGCTCCAACACTGTAGCTCCCTCAACGCTGCCGATGGCAAAGCGTTCACGCCTTGGAGCGAAGCTCTCCGCTGGCGAATTTGTCACCATGGTCGAGATCGTTCCGCCGAAGGGCATCGACATTCGCAAAGAGGTAGAGGGCGCTAAATTCGTGAAGTCGGTCGGGGTCGACGCTGTAAACATTCCGGACAGCCCCAGAGCTTCGGCGCGCATGAGCAATCAAGCCTTGTCCCTGCTCATGCAGCAGGAGGTCGGCATTGAAGCCATCCTGCATTACACCTGCCGCGATCGTAACGTGCTCGGAATTCAGTCTGACTTGCTGGGGGCGGCGGCGACCGGGATAAAAAATCTTATCTGCATTACGGGCGATCCGCCGAAGATGGGGAATTATCCAGACGCGACCGCCGTGTTCGACGTGGATGCGATCGGCCTGGTGAATATCGTTCACAACCTGAACCGCGGACTGGACCTGGGCGGGAACCCTATTGGCGTGGGAACCGGCTTCGTGATTGGAGTCGGTGCAAACCCCGGGCTTCCGAATCTCGACGAAGAGATTAAGCGCTTCGAATATAAAGTGCAGGCCGGGGCGGAGTACGTTGTCACGCAGCCCGTCTTCGATCTCAGCCTGCTGGAGAATTTTCTGCGGCGCATCGAGCAGTTTAGGATCCCGGTCGTTGCCGGGATTTGGCCGCTCGTGAGCGCCCGCAACGCAGAGTTCATGAAGAATGAGCTTCGTGTCTCGGTGCCGGACGACATTCTCAACCGCATGACGCGGGCTCCCAGCCCCGAGGCGGCGCGAGAAGAGGGCATTGCCATTGCGCGGGAGATGCTGGCAGCGGTTCGAGACCGCGTGCAGGGGGCGCAGATCAGCGCTCCGCAAGGGCGTTATTCGTCCGCGGTCGACGTGCTTGAGGCGCTCGGCACGAAACGGCCCGCATCGGTTTAGCCGGGCCGACATTTCATGACAGACGACACTCTAATCGAGCAATTTGTCGCCAGCTTCGGGAAGCATAATCATGACGACGACATGTACGCCCGCCGTGAGATATCCCCTATCGCATGGGAGTTGCGAGTGGGCGAATTGGACGAGTTCGGAGATGGGCGATGGAGGCCCGCGAAGGTAGAGACGTCCCCTTCATTGCTTGAGCCGCTGTATGCCATACTTCCAGCCCATTTTCCGCCTCTCTACGAGCGACTCGCGCTTTCATATCGGTGGGCAGAGGTAGACCTCGGACTTTTCTCTCTTTTGGCGAACCCTCCCGGGGCCGACTTAAGCCGTCTGCTTTCAGGCATGATGAAAGACAAAGCTCTGGCGGAGAATCTCATTCCTGCCGGCTACATTCAGTTCGGCAAGGGGCCAGACGTGGACTACGATCCAGTCTGTTTCGATATCAAGTCACGGAGCAACTCCAAAGATTACCGGATCGTCAAGATCGATCATGAAGAGATTCTCTGCCGTGATCGCGTAAAAGTCGTGGCGGAACTTGCTCCAAGCTTCAGACAGTTAGTCTTACAGGCGATTGAGCGGGCAAACTCCTTCAAACCGACTTTGCGTTAGCCGATTTAGTTAATCCGGGAAGTCGCGGGGCTCAAAATCCACAAGCCGTTGCGCTTTTAGCTGGACAAATTCCTCCGGCCACGGCATTACAATAGAGACAGGAGCGAGTGGATTGATAAAGTTTGAAGAGTGCCTTGAACGTTTGGAGCGAATCGTCCATGAGCTGGAAAAAGGCGAAGTGCCACTCGAGAAGTCTCTGACGCTTTTTGAAGAAGGCATGCAACTCTCCGCAACCTGCAAGAAACAATTAGAGGAAGCGGAAGGTAAGGTAGAAATCCTGTTAAAACAGAACGGAAAGCTGCAGGCTGAACCGTTCGAGCCATCGGCCGCGAAGCCACTCCGCAAGTAGCTTCGCCGGAACGGAACAGACAACGCCTGCGCTGTACGAGCGCGCAGCTGAAACGATCGCAACGACCCTCGATCACCCCCAGGAGGGACTATGCAACCACCCAGTGTCGTCGTTTATCAGAACAACCAAGCCACAGCGCAGGTTCTAGCAGCAGGTCTCGCCCAACACTTTGCTTTCGTTTATCTGGCGTCCGATGGCGGCGAAGTCAGTGCTTCGATTGCGCGACATCGTGCTACTGCAGTTGTGCTCGATCTCGAAAAATCGGGGCCGGGCGAAGTGCAACGCCTGCGCCAGGAGTTTCCAGACTTGTACATCGTCGGCACACATCGACTGGCCGACGACAAGCTCTGGACCGAAGCGATCACTCTTGGCGCTGCCGATATCTGCGAACCGCGCAATCCGGACGTGTTGCGATCGCTCGAAAAGGGATTGGCGAAACACGCGGCCGCCTGAGGATTTCCAATTCAGTGACCTGTCCTCTACTTGCCGTAGAGACGCGGTTTGCCGCGTCTCTCGTGGCCGGGGAGACGGGGCTAGCCCCGTCTCTACAATCGGTGATGGAATAGTGCCGATCTAAAGGCAAAGCGCTGCTAAAGCGTAGGGGCTGCTGAACGCGAGCACTTGTTATACTGCCAATCCATGCTGCAGAAAGTTTTGGAGGAAGGGCGCAAGGCCGCCGATGCGGCGCTGGAGACGCTGCTTCCGCCCGCTACACAATTTCCTGTCTCGATTCATCAGGCCATGCGGCACAGCGTGTTCGCGGGAGGCAAGCGGTTGCGGCCGATCCTGTGCACGGAGGCGGGGCGAATGATCGCGGAATCGCGAGCGGGCGGGGCGTCCCACGCGTCAGGCACCGAGGGAATCGAACTGGCGGGAATCGACATGGTCGGTGCCGCGCTTGAGATGCTGCACACCTATTCGCTGATTCATGACGACTTGCCCGCTCTGGATAACGACGACCTCCGCCGCGGACGCCCGACCTGCCACAAAGCATTCGGCGAGGCAACCGCGATTCTCGCAGGCGACGCGCTGCAAACTCTGGCTTACGAAACGCTGGCGCAACTTCCGTGCCCACCCGCCTCAAGCGTTACGATCATTCGAGAGATCGCGCGTGGGACAGGAACAATCGAAGGCATGATCGGGGGCCAGGTGGTCGACCTCGAGGCCGAGCGCACCAAGCCCAATCTCGCCACTCTGGAATATATTCATCGCTCCAAGACCGCCGCCCTGATCACGGCGAGCGTCGTGAGCGGAGGAATATATGCGGGTGGGAATGAAGCAGACATCGTCCGGCTGCGAACTTATGGGCAGTCGATCGGATTAGCGTTCCAGATTGTCGACGATGTACTCGACCTGACGCAAACTTCGGAGCAGTTGGGCAAAACGGCGGGTAAAGATGCGTCCGCGGAGAAAACAACGTACCCAGCGCTGTTCGGGATAGACGAATCGCTTCGGAAGGCAGACGCACTGGTTGAACAAGGCATCGCGGGACTGGACCCCTACGGTGAGGCCAGCCACCACTTGCAGGAGCTAGCCCACTACCTGGTTGATCGTCAGAAGTAATCTTCAAAAAACGCCCGACTATGACCTGACTCGACCGCTTAATGGGCCCGTGGCGGAACACCACTGGAACGGTGCGCGTTGCCGACGGATGAAGCGCCGCTACTCGGCACTCCTCTGGCGCCCGATTGCGGGAATCCTGCCGGTGTCGGCGAAAGTGGAACAGGCGGCGCAGCGGCGATCGTGATGGGCCGCGAGGTACGATCCACCGTCTTCGCGATGTTGTTCAAATGCTCGACCGAACCGCGTGGCACTCCAAACCCAGCCGAGCCGGGAGCGATCGTCATTACCTTGATCATTCCCCCTGCCGGGTTCACGGTCAGCCCACGGCCGACGATCGTCGTCTGCCGCCCGACTGTGGGAGCTATCGGGAGCTTCACTGTCTTGGGTGCATTAACCACCTGAGGCATCGTTGCGTAACTGTTCCACAAACCAGGCTGCCAGAACCATCCATAACCCGGCGCGAAAGCCCACGTGCCGTAGTGATAAGGCATCCAGCCCCACTGGTAGCCGGAAACCCAGTTATATCCGGCGCCCGGATAGAACGCCCACCCGCCATCCTGAAAAGGACTCCAGTTCGCTCCTGTGAGGAAGGGCTGCCACACGTTGCCGTATCCCGGAACGTTCATGAAATTGCCGTAGTAGTTCAGATCACTCATCCCGTAAACATACGGAGACCCAAGTTTGGATGCTGTGGTTGTTGAGGCATTGTGATCGTGATACTCGCTCTGCTGACGATCCCATTCGTCAGAGGGCTGGGAGGCGTAATTTTTGGCGATCAGTAGATTGTTCTTCGCGAGATCGTCCTTCGCGGCGACTGTCTTATTGGTGGCAGAACCATCACTCTGCGCGGTCTCATTCTCGACCGTGTCGTCTGAGAATTGAATGGCGGCGCTGTGCTTGTCAGGGACATCGAATTGGCCGGAAGGAAGCTTCGCCGAGCACTTGCCTCGGAAGACGGCCAGCGTCGCATGGTTGGTACCATCAATGGCCAGTCGGAAGTGCGCCGCATCAGGAACCGAGACTGAGTCGCGGGCGAAATTTAAAATGAACTCGTCTCCGCTCTTGTTGCCGCCCTTCTTTCCGTGAACATCGGCATGAACATTGGCGTAGACCATGCCGGAAAGAAGTTGTGCCGTATTCAGCTTGCTGCCATCATCGGCAAGCGAGAGCCGCGAGAAATCGACTTCCGTTTGAGGCGCTAAGCGGAGGGTGCTGCCGTCTTCAAACTCAACTTCGGCGCGGCCGTCCGGACCCGTTTTGATGTGCGAACCTTCAACCAGGGGCAGGTTGATGAAGGCGCGACTCAGCTTTTCACCTGCTCCATGACTCATTTGCACGGAGCCTTGAACGTCGCTCAGGCGCACGATGCGAGCGTGGGAATCCGCCCAGGCGGCGGTCACAGGCAGCGCCGCGACGCACACAGCGCAGATCGCTAGCAATCTTCCGAAGTTGAAGGAAATTTTTTGGTCGTGGCAAAGAATAGTCATGCTACCCCCAGGGAACTTGCGGCACCAACGGCGTTGTTTGGCTTATGTTACGCCTAAACCCTATACCCGGCGGGAACTTTTTTGTAACACAATTGTTGTTCCGAGACGTTTTCCCTTGTTCTTTCTCGGCTAGCGTCAGCGCGCCTGAAGGCCCGCCAGCAAACGCTCGGCGCGTCCGCGGGAAACGTTGACGACTGAGGCGTCAGCGACAATTTGCTCAAGAATCGGACGGATCGCCTGGATCTCCGGAAGTTCGTCCCGCTTTACGAGGTTCTCCATGCGCTTAAGTTCTTCGTCGAGGGCCAACTTCTGGTATTGCCGATCGTATTGCAAGCGATGTCCGCATTCGAGCGTGGCTGAAAGGGTCTGGAAGGAGTTGGTAAGGGATTGCACGGCGGGATTGGGCGAATAGTTGAACGTTGATTCCCCATGACGCTGCGAGTCTTTATACGTCAAAGTTTTTTTGCCGGTATTCGCGAGGTTTTTATGATGGGAATCGACGTCCTTCTGAAAATAATTTGCCTTTGCCGCCAACTCGAAAATTTTCTGCCGCATTTCCGGGCTGACCGAAAAATCCAACTCGAAGCTGTCGGTCGCGTCTGAATCGGCTGACAACCGACCGCTGGACTCGTAACGAGCAGATCCGTCGGCCTGAATTTTCAGGGAGTAGTGTTCGGGTTGCGAAGTTGGAAAATCGATGGTGAAAGTCACGGCAGCAAGTTCAGTCGGCGCGGCCGAAAGCATCGGGAGAGAAAAAATGAAAAGAGCCAGCGTCAATAAATGGTGCATCGGGTCGTTGCAATGATTGGCGATGGCGACCGCTAGTGTCAAGCGGGCAGCTATAGTGAACAGGTTTTAAATATTCGCGTTTGCGGCTGCCTCGAACACTTGCAGCGCCCACCCATTCTCAAAAAACGCGAATGAATGGGCCACCCGGCTTGGAGCTACCGGCAGATTGCCGTATATCCGATTGTGCTTGTATCGGCCAAGTGAATCTGTCCGGAGATCACGTTGTTGTTGTTGATTCCTCCAACCGTCGTATAGTTCGCGGTCGGGTACGCCGACATCTTTGAACTCTCCTCTATCAAGAATGAATCCGAGATCGCGATCGGTTGTAAGGTGATTGCCGACGACCACTCCCGAATTATTAATTCCGGTGAGCACGGTTCCAAATTTTGAGTTCGGATAGTTGATGGTGGTAAAGTTGCCATCTTTCCATAGAAAGCCATTGCTGACGCGGCCAGTGGCATAGGTGCCGACAATCTCGCTGTTGTCGTTAATCGCCAAAGCGTATGTCGTGCGCGCCTCGGGGTAGGCGACGACCGTGTATTCGCCGTTCAGCAGGAGAAAACCCCTCACCAGCGTGGCACTCGAACTGAAACTTCCCACTGCGGTGCCGAGTTGATTGACATTAAAGAGCCACGTATTCGTCACTTTGGGATAGTTGATGGGGATGAACCTTCCTCCCTGCACTTGAAAACCGTGCACCTGTTCGGGGTGGGCGCTGTCTTGATAGAAGCCGCTAGAGATTCCGATTGCGGTTCGTCCATAGAGCCATGTGCTCGACGATTGCGGTGCAGCGTAAAGAGTCATTTCTCCGCTCGCCGAACGGGTAAAAGCCACAAACTTCAGGGTTTTATTATTTACAACCTGCCCTACCACTCCTCCCTCATCGTCGATTCCCTGAACTTGGCTGAGCGTATAGCCCATGGGAGCGGGAAAAGTTTGGAAGGTACACGAGGCTTTGTTGCCGGCTCTCGACGGGGTTGAAAAAAACAAAAACATTATCAGCGTTGAACTAATACTTCTTAAAGATGGTTGTGCGATCTTCATAGCGCCTCAAGTTGGAAGTTGGCGGCCTTAAAGCTTGCTTCGAGCGGTCGCCGGGGTTCGATCAGCCTGATTTTTATTCAGGCCAATATATCTATCGGCGTTGCGTGCTTTTGAACACGCGGATAAATAGCCCTCATCAGTAGGATTCAGGACTAGGCCAACGGTAACTTGCAGGAGATGACGGACGGCTTGGAGACGAAAGGCGCCAACGTTAAATCGCGGGCGGCCTTCGATGCTGGGCGGAGTTCGGCGAAGCATGGGAACTTCTTTTCTCCGAATGAAGGGTCGCAGTCGGGATCCCGCTCGCACCGATCGGATTGACACCGATCCCGTTCGCTACGATCCCGTTCGCTACGATCCTTGGCTCGCCTTGACGCTCCGCGGTAGCGGCGGTGTGCAGGTGGCAGATGGCGATGGCTAGAGCGTCGGCGGCATCCGCTGGTTCAGGAATTTCGTCGAGATTCAAGAGACGCGTCACCATCTGCTGGACCTGATGTTTCTCAGCGCGTCCGTAGCCGACGACGGCAGATTTGATGGAGAGCGGCGAGTATTCCGCTACCTCGAGTCCGGCTGACGCGGCCGCAAGCATGGCCACGCCGCGAACCTGTCCAAGCTTCAAAGCCGACTTCACGTTGGTGGCGTAAAAGACGTCTTCGATGGCGACGCGGTCGGGACGATGTTCAGAGATCAGCGCTTGAAGTCCGACAGAAATGCGCGCGAGTCGCGTCGGCATGGGCTCTTTTGCGGACACTTTTATCGCGCCACAGATGATGCAAACCAACTGGTCTCGATTTCTGGGATCGGAGACTAGATCGACCACGCCGTAACCGGTGTACTCCGTACCGCAGTCGATGCCGAGGACGCGCATGGGGCGAGTTTAGCAGGTGTGTTCGCGAATGCCGGATAGCGGCCGCGGTTCCCGGCCTCGCATCAAGCCGGTCAGCAACATCTGGGCCTGCGCGCCTTCGCTTGATTGTTTTCACATTGGAACATTGAGTATGCCGCCGGTGAAGAGCGGATATGTTTGCGCTCGAGAAATCGCTGATAGGCCGATTCGTCGAAAATTTCTCGCAGGGTGGCGGAAACGATTGACCAAGCGCGAACTATTGCGGAGACGATCTCAGCTCCAGCAAATGATCTTTTACGTCCGTTTTGGGTAGCGTAGCGAGCGGGGGCGCCCGCTTCACACTTGATGGTCATGCTGGCTCCTCTAACGGTAGCCTGGTTGCGACGTAGGGCGATTCTCTGATCACGGCTGCTTTGGTCCCCGTGATAATACGGCCGCACACCGCTGCCGATTCGATCAAAATCATAGTGACCATTACCACCAGCAAACTGGTTACAGCGGCGTCGAGGCGGTCGTTGAATATGAGGCGGGGGTTAGCCGTTGTTCGGGCTAGTTGATTGGCGTGCGCAAGAAATCCAATGCGCGGATTTGGATCGAGCACCTTGTGCCAGGAAGCAGTGAAGGTCACCGCCACCAGCCAGCAGAGGGGAGTCAAAGTAACGAAGACGTAGCTGAGTCGACGTTTCGGAGCAGAGGAGGCGATCACGTTCCCGGTGTTGGCCACGCCATCGCTTGCGCGGCTCATCTTGACAATGATGGTCGTCGCCACGCACAAGGCAACGATTGCCAGCAGTTGATTGCAGATCCCAAACAACGGCCACAGTGAATTGATTCCGCCGAGAGGGTCTTTCACTCCCTGCCACAGAAAATTGCCCCACGCGGCAACGATCAATGCACTGGTAAAAAGAATGGATGGATACCAACTGGTGCGTCCAAGCGGCTTCCAGATATGGCTGAGCGCGTCTTGCAGCATGAAGCGCCCGACGCGGGTTCCGGCGTCAATAACGGTCAGAATAAAGAGCGCTTCGAACATGATGGCAAAGTGATACCAGAGGGCCATTACGGCCTGTCCACCGAGCGTGTTGGAGAAAATCTGCGCCATGCCCACCGCGAAAGCAGGAGCGCCGCCGGTGCGGTTGAAAAGCGTTTGCTCGCCGACTGCGTGTGCCAAGGTTGCCATCTGCGCGGCGGTGACGGGGAATCCCCAGGAACTGATAGTCGCTGCGGCCGCTTCGGGCGACTGGCCTACAACTCCCGCCGGGCTGTTGACGGCAAAATAAATTCCGGGCTGCAAAACGCAGGCGGAAATCATGGCCATGATCCCGACCATCGACTCCGCCAGCATCCCTCCGTAGCCGACGAATCGAGCTTCGGTCTCGCGGCGAATGAGCTTAGGAGTGGTGCCGCTCGAGATCAAAGAATGGAAGCCGCTGATCGCGCCGCAGGCTATCGTGATAAACGCGAAGGGAAACATGGTTCCCGCAAAAACCGGGCCGGTACCGTCGGCAAAGCGCGTCAGTGGCGGCATATGCAGCGAGGGCCTGAACGCGATAATGCCTACCGCCAGCAGTGCAATCGTTCCCAGCTTCACAAAGGTGCTCAGGTAATCGCGCGGTGCGAGCAGGAGCCAAACCGGAAGCGAAGACGCAGCAAATCCGTAGCCGATGATGAGAACCGCAAGCGTTGGAGCGGTCAAGGTAAAGGCGGCCGCCCACGAAGGCTGTTGCGAAACCCATTGGCCTCCGAATATCGCAGCAATGACCAGGATGAAACCAAGCAGCGAACTTTCGAGAACTTTCCCGGGGCGAATGCGGCGCAGGTAAAAGCCCATCAGTACCGCGATCGGGATGGTCATCGCAATGGTGAACGTTCCCCATGGACTTGATTTGAGGGCATTGACCACGATCAGGGCGGTCGCGCCCAACAAAATTACGATGATGCTGATGACTGCGATGTAAGCGATGACGCCACCAATCGGGCCAATCTCCGACTTCGCTATCTCGGTGAGCGACTTGCCGTCGCGGCGAATGGAGAACAAGAGAATTACAAAATCCTGCACGCAACCGCCAAGCACTGCGCCCGCGATGATCCAGAGAGTTCCCGGCAGGTAGCCAAACTGGGCGGCCAGTACAGGGCCCACGAGCGGACCGGGGCCTGCGATGGCGGCGAAGTGATGACCGAAGACAACCCATTTATTAGTCGGGACGAAGTCGCGTCCGTTATCAAGCCGCTCCGCGGGAGTAGCTCGCAAAGGATCAAGCGCAAGAATTTTCGCGGCGATAAATCCGCTGTAGAAGCGGTAACCGACTGCATAAGTACAGACCGCGGCGACCACCAGCCATAAGGCGTTGATTTGCTCCCCGCGATGCAAAGCGATGGTCGCGAGCGCCAGAGCGCCCAGCAGGCTGACTGCGATCCAGAGAATGATGCGCAAAAGTTTTGGCATGAGGATTAACGCTTAAGGCGCTTTACGTTATTGGGATATTTAACGGATTGTATTGTGTGCGAGAAGAGGGGCGATTCGCAAGCTGCGATTTATCTTCTGCTCTTTTCTTCTAATCGATGAGGATGTTCGCCCTGAGCGGTTCGGCGGTGTTTCTCAACAAACAAAACCGACGTGATAATCTTTTAGAAAATTTAGTAAGACGAGAGAACAGTGAGACCGGAGAACATTGTGTTCGCGGCGCAACGAACAAATCCAGACCGAGAATTCTTGAGGGATATCCGATGAAAATAGGAATGTTGACCGGCGGCGGCGACTGTCCGGGACTGAACGCGGTGATTCGCGCTGTCGTGCGCAAGGGAAGCTTCCACTACAACGATGAATTCATCGGCTTTATGGAAGGCTGGCGCGGGCTTTTAGAAAACAAGACGATGAAGTTGGACCTCGATACCGTTGGCGAGATCTTGGCGCGGGGTGGAACCATCCTGCGGACCTCGCGCACGAATCCTGCGAAGCATGAAGGCGGACTGCAAAAGTGCGCCGAGCATCTGACGAAGAACGGATGCGATGCGCTAATTGCCATTGGCGGCGATGACACGCTCTCCGTTGCAAAGAAGCTATTCGATAACGGCGTCAAAGTTATCGGGGTTCCGAAGACTATCGACAACGACCTGGCGGGAACCGATTTTACTTTCGGGTTCGACACTGCGGTTAACGTGGCCAGCGAGGCGATCGACCGGGTACATACCACGGCTGAATCGCACAATCGCGTCATTGTGGTTGAGGTGATGGGCCGTTCCGCCGGTTGGATCGCCACTTACAGCGGAATCGCCGGAGGCGCCGACGTTATCCTCATTCCTGAAATCCCATTTGATATCGATGAAGTTTCTAAACTGATCAAACAGCGTCACGATCGCGGCACATATTTCAGCATCGTGGTTGCCGCCGAGGGATCGCGGTTCGGCGGCGCGCTGGCGACACTGGAAGGCGCTTCGACGGATCGCGATGAGTTCGGCCATCCGCGCCTGGGAGGAATCGGCCAGAGAGTAGCGGCAGAAATTGAAAAGCGAACCGGGTTCGAATCTCGATCCGTCGTGCTGGGACACATTCAGCGCGGAGGCACGCCCAGCGCTTTTGACCGAGTGTTAGCCACGCGTTATGGGTTAGGCGCAATTGACATGGTGCATCGCGGCGAATTTGGCCAGATGGCGGCGCTACGCGGGACGAAGATCATTTCCATCCCACTCGCCGAGGCAATCTCGTCGAATCGCAAAGTAGACAAGGACATTCTCGATGCCACGACCGGCATCCTCGATAAACTCGACTACAAGCCTGCGAAGAGCTAGTGTCAGCAAAGTCGGCGAGCGGCGAGGGTTTTCATCCGAGAACAACAATCTTTACTTGGCAATTCTGTGTCTTGAAGGCATACTACTGAGAATTGGTTGTGGTCAATTGGTTATCTCCCGGGCCCACTAACAAGGAACTTTCAGTGCATATGTTGGAAGATACGCCCGAGCACCATCTTGACCGTTTAGCGCCGGCTGCCGCACCTCCCGTAAACGAAGCGGACGTCCAACGTAAGCGCATGCTGATGGCGTTGGGGATTTTGCTGGTAGCTCTGGTCGCGGTGATTTTCAAGGACTGGGATTTCTGGTTCCCTCCCGATACGCCAACTCAGGAAGCTGCCATCCGAAGCAGAGCCAAAAGAAATGTCACGCCGGTGCATTCGAACACGGCGTCAACGGCAGGGCGTGAACACAAACTGGCGAAGGCAGCCATTCCCTCAGCTCCAAAAGCTCCGATGGCGGCAACCACTGAGCGAGCCACCTTGCCTCCGCTTGAGGTTGAGGTGGTTGCAGGCAATCATCGAATAGGCGTTCCCGCCAAAAGCAACGCAATTAATGTCGACGTCGACACGGGCGAAAGTTCGACTGCGCCTTCCGCTGCAAGCGCCCAAAGCGCCAGCGGCCAGAGCACTAAAGGACCCGCGACAAGTGTCTCTGCTGCAAACGTTCCAGCTGCAAATGTGCCAGCGCCAAGCGCATCGGTTCCAATAACTCGGGTACCGATTCTGAGCGCATCGAACAGCGCTGGAGAGCGGGCGCACGTTTCGCCGCAGGCTTCACAGACGGTGACCGTTTCCGTGCCCCCGAGTTATCCGTTGCTTGCTCGCGAGATGAAAGTGCAGGGCGCAGTGAGTTTGCGTGCCCTGATCTCTCGTGAAGGGAACATTCAGGATCTTCAGATTTTAAGCGGCCCTGGAATTCTGGCCGCCGCCGCTCGGGAAGCGGTCAAGCAGTGGCATTTCAAGCCTTACGTGCTCGACGGGCAGCCTGTTGAAACCCAAGCCCGCATTACCGTCAACTTCACCATCTCAACCAATTAGTTCTACTCAGTTCTCTAAGTGTGGGTGCGGGCGACTCGCCCGCACAGGACAGGCGCGGTCGCCTGTCGCCACACTCGCCCGTTACTACCTTCGCCCGTAACTACGCCCACCCAAAATAAAACGGGCGTCAGGATTCTTGCGAATCCACGACGCCCGGGGCAGCCCTCCCCCAGAACTGCTCACTTGAAAGGTAAGACTATGTTTTCAGTTTTTAAATGGCACGCGGGTGCCGTTTTTTCCCCACAAAAGTGCCACGCAACCGAATGAAAACTGTTGGGAAATAATGCGTATCTATTACTATTCCGACAGCACCATCATTCCCGGCGGACCGCCTGTGGAAAACGGGGAACCGGCGATCGCTGCCGGCGCTCCGGTCGACGAGTTATAGGTGAAGGCAGCAACGCCATTGCCGGTTGCGCTGCCGATGTAGAGATAGTTACCACTTGGGTCGATGAGTGCGAACAATCCGCCGGCTGAAACGCTGAACGGCGAGTTCGTGACCGCAACTAACTGCCCGTTGCTCGGATCGATCGTGAATCCCCACACCGACGCGCTGGTGCCCGATGTGGCGGCGTAGAGAAACCTTCCGCCAGGATCGACTGCGAGAGCAGACGGCCCGTTGCCGAGGCTGGCGCTGAAAGGCGAGCCGGGAATCGGGCTGAGCGCTCCCGAGTTGGGGTCAATATTGAGGCCGGAAATGTTGCCGACCGTGGGCACGTTGGGGTTGAGCGCCGAAGCGTTGGCCACGTAGAGATATTTCGACCCGGAATCTACCGCCAGTCCGATTGCTCCCGCGCCAGAGAACGTCGGCGTATTCGGGACGAGCGTAAGCACGCCGTTCGCGAACGTAAAGCCGGTCACCATTCCAATACTGGGATTAGAAACATAGACAAACTTCCCAGAAGGGGTAATCAAAATATTGCTGGGATCGTTGTTGGCGTAGAAGGGCGAGCCACCGACCTCTGCCAAAGCCCCACTGCTCGCGTCAATCGAAAAAACCGACACGCTGTTGGAGAAATTATTGGTCACAAGTAGGTAGGCGCCCGAGGGATCGATAACCGCTTGATCTGCACCCGCTCCCGCAGGGGTAGGCGTCCGGCTCAGCGTCAGGCTGCCGTCGCCGGCAACGCTAAACGTGGAAATCGTATCGGCGCCGGAGTTTACGACGTATAAAAATTTCTTGGACGGTAGCAGCGCCAAACCTTTTGGCGAAACTCCCTGCACCTGCGGCGTCTCCGAGGCGATCGTGATGGCACCAGTGGATCCGGCAATATGCAGAAGCGCAACAGCGCCTGTTCGGGGTAAGGTAACGTAGGCGTTGTGATTTGGTGTCGAAGAACCGGAATGGCTGCTGCTGCCGCAGGAAACGAAAAATCCGATGAAGAGTACCGCCAAAGCCGCAGTGAATTGCTTGCTCGCATCGTGACGTGCCAGCGCGGCGCGCGCCGCCCCCGCAAAATTCATTGGCAAACCTGCTCCTGTAAATCCATGGATGGAATAGAAAAGTGTCTCACTATCCTGCACGAGATAGGCCGAACTGGCAACTCGCCTGACGCCAGATTTGAGACTTATATACCTTCGTTGGATGCCTCCAGCCGTGGGCGCATCGACTAAATCTGCTGGTTGCGGCTCAGGTTGCAAAGTGCCGCGGGCAATGTGTGCGTGGTGTCGGTAACGATTCTGCGATCACGTTGAATATGTTCTAATCAGGATTGCCGATTGAGTTGAAATCTTAAGCAAATTTAGATTGGCATGAGTCCCGCAAAGAACATTCGTGATCGATATCCACTGCCACATTCTGCCGGAAGTAGACGACGGACCAAAGTCGTGGGAGGTGGCCGTCGAAATGTGCCGCATGGCGGTCGCCGATGGAATCACTCACACCGTCGCGACTCCGCACGCCAATGATCGCTACGCGTACGATCGCCCTTACCTCTCAGAATTGCTCGATCAACTTCGGGAAAAGGTCGGGCCATCGCTGAAACTCAGCCTGGGATGCGACTTTCACCTGTCTTTCGATAACCTCGAGCGAGCGCTGGAGAATCCACGAACGTACACGATCGGCGAAACAAATTATCTACTGGTGGAGCTGAGCAATTACAGCGTCCCGAACCAGATTTCTGAGTGCTTCACGCGGCTGGGAGATCGCGGTCTAACCCCGATCTTGACCCATCCCGAACGCAACCCAATCCTGCAGCAAACGCCGCTTCGAATTCTGGAGTGGGCCGAGCAGGGCTGCCTGATTCAGGTCACAGCCTCCTCTCTGACGGGATTCTGGGGAGAGCGTCCGGAGATTATTGCGCGATGGCTGCTCGACAGATCAGCCGTGCACGTACTTGCCTCCGATGCGCACGAGACAAAGCGCCGCATTCCAAATATGTCCGCAGCCCGCGCGGTGGCGGAAAAAATTGTGGGCAGCGAGTATGCCGGAGCGCTGGTCGAAGGTAATCCAGGGGCAATCGTTCAAGGGGCGGCCCTTCCCTACCTTCCGCGGCCTATTCTGGATTAGCTGCGAAACTTTTTTGTTAGCACTGAGCAGTGATGGGAGACGCGGCAAGCCGCGTCTCTACAGCCAATGTAGAGACGGGGCTTGCCCCGTCTCCCGCCACAAATTATTGGTTAGAGGCTTTGTGCTCTTTCTCGCTTGCACGCATTTTTGGGTGGCTTACTGCTGGGAGAGGTAGCGTTCTTCTGCTACTGCTTCGACATGTTTTCTTGCGGAGGCTGCTTGGTTGCTGGTTTCGAGTCAGCCGGAGTCGTCGTCATGGCGCTCTCGGGATTCAGCAAGTGATCGGAACTCGGCCCAAGTCCAAGCTGAATCAGGGCGCGAGAGTCGGGAGTCGTCTTCGACTGCCATCCGTGATCCGCCTGGAAGCGCTGCATGGCTGCCTGCGAGGCGCTATCCCAGGTTCCAGAAGCTTCGCCTTGCAAGTAGTGTTCGCGGATCAATGCCATCTGAATTTCGCGGGTGCGGCTGGAGTCGATCGCTTGCTGCCCACGTTTTTTCGAGCTTTTCTTTCCGCGAGTTGACTTGCCGCGCGAAGCGTTCTTCGACGAGGCCCGCTTGCTCTTCGTCGAACCAGAGGCAGCCGTGTGCGAGGACTTTTTGGCCGCTGGCGTGGATGCGTTCCCGGTATCGCCGAAGGCAACCGCTGTCAGCGTCAAGGCCAACCCACCGCAAAAAGCAATGCGCTTGAATCGCCGTGTTGGTAAAGAAAAATGCATATTCTGTATCGCCAAAACTTTTAAATCGAGCGTGCCGCACACCCTAGACGACTGGACAAAGGGTGTCAACCCGGATTCTCCGAAAATAGAAAAACCCGGCGATCATGGCCGCTTCTTAATCGTCGTCGAAATGACGAAGAAGCGCCAGTATCGCCGGGTCTAGTCCAAAGTTACGGAAGAGTTCCGGCGAGGAAAATGGTGCCATCCTGCGCCCTGCCGCCGCGGGGGCGAACCAGGAAAACCACATCCTGGCCGCTCTTCATCGACGCCTCAATCTTCGTAAACTCTTCCGGGTTATTTACAGTTTGCTTATTAACTTCAAGAACAACATCGCCGCGGTTTAATCCAAGGTCCTCGGCGAACGATCCCTGCTTCACGTCCTGCACTACAACGCCCTTGCCGACGGAAATGCCAAGGCGATCCGCGAGATCGGCAGTGATCGCACGAACCGTCACGCCGAATTTGCTCGCTTGCGGAGCTTCTTCACTTTGATTTTCTTCTTCTTCTCCCAGACGGGAGGCGAAGAGCTTGGAGCGATCGGCGATGGTGATGGTCGTATCCTGCTTCTTGCCATTGCGAACGTATGCGACCTTTGCCTTCGAACCCGGCTTGCGGCCGGCGATATCAGCGACTAACTCGTCGCCACTTTTCAACTCCTTGCCATCGATGGAAGTGATGGTGTCGCCGATCTTGAGGCCCGCTTGATCTGCGGGGCTGCCGGAGACGACGTTCGACACGGTGACGCCAGAACCATAGATGTGAGCTATGGCTGGGTTTGGTTGAGCTGAAAATTCAATGCCGATTGATCCGCGCGCGACTCGATGTTCGGGCCCGATGAGTTGGTTATAGACCTGAGCTACGGTGTTCGACGGCATGGCAAAACCGACGCCCGCATACGAACTCGTTTCGGTGAGGATGGCGGTGTTGATTCCAATTACTTCACCCGCCATATTGACCAGCGGCCCACCGGAGTTTCCGGGATTGATCGCAGCATCGGTTTGAACAAAAGACTGAAACTGCCGGTTAGGAACAATGTTTCGCCCTTTGGCAGACACGATGCCCGCCGTCACGGTCTCTTGCAGTCCAAAGGGACTGCCGATAGCCAGAACCCAGTCGCCAACCTGCATGCCGTCAGAGTTGCCGAGTTTGGCAACGGGCAGAGGATGATCAACTTCAATTTTGATTACGGCGAGATCGGTCTCCTGATCCATGCCAATGAGCTTGGCGTCGTGGCCGGGCGAAACCGGATTTTCATCCTGAAGCTTCACGCGAATGCGGTCGGCCTTTTCGACGACGTGCCGATTGGTGACGATGTAACCTTTGGAATCAACGATCACGCCGGAACCTAGCGAGCGCTGCCGGACTGACCCCGGATCGGGACCGCCTTGGCCTCCCTGCCCGCCTTGGCCACCCTGGCCGCCAAAAAACTTATCGAAAAAATCTTGGAATGGAGTATCGTCGCCACCGCCGCCGCCGTCACCCTGATCTTCGTTCGGATCGGGCCGGGCCGAGCGGCCTCCGCGCCGGTGTGGATTCTTCAGCGTCGACTCGGTGTTGATATTTACTACGCTCGGCTCGAGCTGCTTTGAAATCTGAGAAAAAGTATTTGAAAGCTGCTGTGGCGCAGGAATCGAAAGGGGCGTGGCATCGGACGACTTCTGGCCCTCTTTGCCCTTCACTCCGTAGGAAACAACGGTGCCAATCAAAATGCCCACGGTGAGCGTGGCCAGGATGGTAAGCGTGTACGCCCAGCGGTTGGCCCGAAAACGAGCCAGCAAAGCGCTTTCGCGCGAATCCATTTATTGCCTCCTAAAATGGCTTAAGTGCCTATTATACCTTTGGCCTCAAGCGAGGATTATCGCTTTGGGCTGATACGTTAGACGCCGAATCTAGAGTTGGCGTTTCACCTTTCAATTTGGTTGCCTTTGGATCATTCCCTCACTGATTGTAGAGACGGGGTTCGCCCCGTCTCTTCGGCCACCGGGAGACGCGGAGAACCGCGTCTCTACGGCAGGTCGGGCATGTGGCTTACATTCGAAGCGTTATCAAAAGACAGCAAGAGGCCGGTATAGCCTGCAATCACCCTCAGGTCCCATTAGGAGGCTGAAACCAGGGTGTTGGCATTTCCCTTTGCATTCGTTGAAGTGGATTGGATGTTACTTAATCTCGACACCGCTTCACTGATGTAGAGACGGGGTTCGCCCCGTCTCTCTGGCCACGGGAGACGCGGAGAACCGCGTCTCTACGGCAGATTCGGGCATGTGGCTTACATTCGCAGGGTTATCAAAAGGCAGCAAGAGGCCGGTATAGCCTGCGATCACCCTCAGGTCCCATTAGGATGCTGAAACCAGGGTGTTGGCATTTACTTTTGCATTCGTTGAAGTGGATTGGATGTTACTTAATCTCGACACCGCTTCACTGATGTAGAGACGGGGTTCGCCCCGTCTCTCTGGCCACGGGAGACGCGGAGAACCGCGTCTCTACGGCGAGGCTTACATTCGCATGGTTATCAAGGCCAGGAACAGGCCGGTGTAGCCTGCGATCACCAAGAGGATCATCACGGCGCTGAAGCTTAGCGTGTTGAATATTCCCCATGGCTTTTCTACCGTTGCCCAAGACAGTTTCCACAGGCCGACGCCTTCCGCGATCAGGCACGGGGGCAAGAGCAAAAACCCGATCAGGCGTCCATGCGTCATTTGGGGAAAGGCAATCAGAAACATGACTGCCGGAAGAAAAACGAGAGCGGGAATGATGGCGAGCGGCGCGCCGACCATGAAAGTGCGTTGTCGATTCGGGTTGGCCATATAAACACCGAGGAGGAAAGTGAAACCTTAGGTCTCCCGAACCAAGGTTAGGGATATCCGAAGCCAATTTTAAACCGCCGGGGCTTCTGATGGCAGGCAAGCGAAGCGCCCACAAAGAAAGGATTACTTTGCCTCGAAGACCGTTTTGCCGCCTACGACGGTGCGCAGAACTTTTGTCTGCGCGAGCTTTGGCGGTTGCGTGGCCGTAATGTCCTGATCGAGAACGATGAAGTCGGCGAGCATCCCCGGTTCGAGCTTGCCTTTTTGCTTTTCCGCGAACTCTGCAAACGCCGCTCCGGTGGTGTAGGCGGCGATGGCCTGTTCAATAGTGATCTTCTGGGTCGGATGATAGGTCTTTGTTCCATCCGGACTCATGCGCGTGATCGCCGAATAAAGTCCCAAAAATGGCGACACTGGCTCAACCGGAAAATCGGTGCCAAATGCCAGCGTTACTCCGCCATGAAGAAATTCCTGCCACGCGTACGAGTATTCTGCGCGCTTTGGCCCGAGACGCGACTCAGCCCAATTCATATCGGTGAGTAGATGGCCTGGTTGCATCGATGCAATCACCTTGAGTTCTTTGAAGCGCAGCACTTGCTGCGGTGTCGTGACCTGCGCATGCTCGACCCGCAGGCGGTAATCGGTGCCACCGTCAACCGCTTTCACTTTGGCGTCTTTCGCGGCCTTCTCGGCTTCCGCAAAGGCATCGAGGGCCATCTGCACGCCTCTGTCGCCGATGGCGTGGAAGCCGATTTGATATCCCGCCAATACTCGCTCTTTTGTCATGGCGTTCAACTTCTCGGCTTCATATTGTGGCAGGCCGCTGTTCTGCGGATCGTCGCAGTAGGGTTCGAGCAGCGCGGCTGTCTTCGAACCGAGCGAGCCATCCATAAAGCCCTTCAGCATTCCGGTGTGAAGCATGTTGTCGGACGCCGGATGCGATGCCCGCTTTTTGTTCAGCTCATCCACAGAGTCATCGAAGCTCAACCACTCGGAAATTCGGGCGGTCAGTTTTCCGTCGCGTTCGAGGGCTTCGTAAGTTTGAAAATTCTCCCACGAGGAAAAGTCTTGCGCCGAGGTAACTCCGTGACTGGCCAGATCCGCTAAGGCAAGTTCGATTGCGCGTCGTCTTTTTTCCGGATTGGGCTTCGGAATAATCGAAGTCACCGCTTCTTTCGCCTTCTCGCGTAAAATGCCGTTCGGAGTACCCGCTTCGTCGCGATCGATCTTTCCACCGTCGGGATCGCGGCTTGCCACGGTGATGCTCGCCATCTGGAGAGCTTTGGTATTGGCCACGCCAATGTGTCCGTCGACGCGCCCTAGATAGACAGGATGGCCGCTGCTGACCTCATCAAGGTCCCATCGTGTCGGGACCACCTTTACCGGCCAAAGCGTTTCGTCCCAGCCTTCGCCGACAACCCACGACCCGGCATCGGCGGTTTCGATCTTGGCCCGGAGCCGTTCGCGGAATTCATCCAGCGTCTTCGAGCCCACGAGATCGACATTCATTTTTTCCAGCCCGGCGCTTGCAAGGTGCATGTGAGCGTCGTTGAAGCCGGGCATCACGAAGCGTCCGCCAAGATCGACCATTTTGGTATCCGGCCCTTTGAACTTCATTATTTCTTCGCGAGAGCCGACGGCCACGATCTTGTCGCCGCTGACAGCGAGCGCGTCCGAACGCTTACCCGCTCCGAGTGACGCAGAAGGATCGATGACTTCGGTATAGATGTTGGCATGGAAAAAAATCTGATCTGCTTTTGGTTTCTGCTGGCCCGAACTCGCGCTCTGCCCTGAGGCTCCACATGCAACTCCCAGTACGACTAGAGCGATTTGCTTTATCATTCTCCGGCTCCCGATAGTGTCAGCATTGTAAGTAGTATGCGCTTCAGTCCTAGTTCCCTTCCGTTGCAGTCGAACCATTCTTGCAAAGTGTGCGCCCCCCCACCCGAGCCACCGCCGCCGATTGCGATGGCTTCGCGCCCTAGCGATAAAGGAATATTCGCGTCGGTTGAGGCCCTCTGTACCTGCGCGGCGTTGCCGAGTTGAGCGTCAACCGCTCGAATCACTTTCAGGAGGCGCGAGTCTCGAGAAAGTTCACCGGCCGGACGATTCCCGATCTCAACCATTTCGCTTTGTATCGTCTGGCTGTGCACGTGTGGTCTGCGCGCGGAGCGTTGAGCAGCGACCCGATTTTCGCCGGTCACAGCTTGATCGAGCGAAAGCCGCAAGGCTCGTTCTAGGCGATCGATTTCCGTAGTCGATGTCGAGCGCAAGTCGACGCGCATGGAAGCGGACTCAGGAATCGAGTTGACCGAGGTTCCGCCGCGAATCACTCCGATATTAAAAGTGGTCTTAGGCAACGAAGGAACAGGAGTCTGCGAAAACACTTCTATCGCGCGGCCGAGCACGATGATCGGATTCGGCGTGCCAAAGTCGCTCCAGGAATGGCCTCCTGGTCCGCGGACGATGACCTCGAATCGGCGACTGCCCAAAGCCTCGGCCACCACCGTGTCTGATCCAGCCCCGTCGATAATCACGCTGTAGGCGATTGAGTCGCGCCACGCCGACGTCGAGAAAACATGCCGCATGCCGCGCAGGTCGCCTTCGCCTTCCTCTCCGACGTTGCCAATGAAAAGAAAGGGCATGCCATGCGACACCTTGGTTTTGTTCAAGGCGCTGGCGATGGCGAGGATCGCGGCGATCCCAGCCCCATTATCGGCCACCCCGGGCCCATAGAGCCTCGAACCTTGCTGGCGAATGTTGAGTGGCGTGGTCGCGGGGAAAACGGTGTCGATGTGGGCGCTCAGCGAGACGTAACGGCTTCCAACGCCAGGTCGCACGCCAAAGACGTTGCCAACCTCATCCACTTTTACACCGGTGAGACCAAGGTCGCGAAAACGATCGGCGAGCCACGCGCCGCGCGATGATTCGCCGAATGGAGGGGCGGCGATGCGGGTCGCCTCCAGTTGCCAGTTGGCAAACTCGACTTCATCGTTGCGAAAGCGCTCAAACGCCGACCGCACGGACGATGAGCCTGCCAGTCGCGATACTTCGTCCTGCACGGTCGGGTAGAGATCGGAGCCTGGCACGTTTGAGAATTTCTCCTTTACTAAGAATATCTGCTGGCGAACTCGATCACCTGCAACGAGCCCAGCTCTTCCGCACCGGCGTACGGGCAACGGATTTCAATTGCGAATACGTCATTTAAAAATTAATTGAGGCTATCTTATAACGCGGAGCAGCGCTGCAGAGCGGTTATACTGACCCACTTAGAAATGAAGTTAGACCGATTCGTCGCGTCGCGGCATCAAATGGTCGTTGCTGATTAGACGTTGGGGATGTCGATACCGGCGCACTGCGCCTGGAGGCAAGTATGAGCACCGCCATAAAGCCTGTTTGGAAGATTGTTGGCATCGTCGCTGGAGTCATCATCCTTCTCTTGATCGCGATCCCTTTGTTTATCAACGTCAACAACTACCGGCCTCAGATCGAATCGAACCTCAGCTCTGCACTTGGACGCCAGGTCAAAGTTGGCAACCTGAGCCTCAGCATTTTCTCCGGCAGCGTGAAGGCCGACCAGTTGTCGATTGCGGACGATCCAAAGTTCAGCACTTCCCCGTTTATCCAGGCGAAAGCTTTGGCAGTGGGCGTCGAACTCATGCCGCTGATATTCAGCAAAAAGCTCAACGTCACTAATATTGAGATCGAACATCCTGAAATATTTTTGCTGCGCAATCGTGACGGTGTTTGGAATTTTTCATCGCTTGGCGGCCAATCCAATGGCGGTGCGGCGAAACCCGCGGCTGATTCGAGTACGAACTCGACCTCGAACATCAACATCGCCAAGCTCGACTTGACGGATGGGACCGTCACCGTAGGCTCAAGCACTGGTAAGCGTCAGCCAATTGTTTACAAAAACGTCGATATCGCGGTCCGAGATTTTGCCTTTACCGGTTCTTTCCCTTTGAGCGCGTCGGTTGGCCTGCCCGGTGGAGGCAGCCTGAAGATTGAAGGCAAAGCGGGCCCTATCAATCCGACCGACTCGGCTCTGACACCGGTGGATGGCAAAATACACATCAGCAAGCTCGATCTCGCGCAGTCGGCACTTGTCGACCCCTCACTGGGTATAACTGGTTCGGCCGACTTTGATGGAACCATCACCTCGGACGGTCAGACCGCGAAGGCGAGTGGCACGATTAAAGCGTCTTCCCTGAAACTGGTTCCCGCGGGCAAGCCTGCAGGGCAACCGGTAAACCTGGTTTTCGCGGTCGAGCATAATTTGAAAGATGAAACCGGCAGGATCAGCCAGGGCGACATCACTATTGGGAAGGCAGCGGCAAAACTGCTCGGCACTTACAACATGAAGGGCGAGACAACTTCCATCCAGACAAAACTGACTGCCAATGACATGCCAGTGGACGACGTCGAAACCGTCCTTCCGGCGCTGGGCGTCAATTTGCCGAGCGGATCCCAACTCAAAGGCGGTACCATTTCGGCGGACATCAGTTCGAACGGCCCGCTGGATAAGCTCGTTTCCTCTGGCTGGGTGAAGATGAATAACACCGCTCTGGCCGGCTTCAATCTGGGTTCTAAGTTGTCGGCGCTGTCGGCGCTCACCGGCAAGCAGCCATCCACCGGGAACGACACCCAGATTCAAAACCTCAGCTCGAACGTCCGCTACGCTCCCGACGGAACGCGGCTCGACAAGATCAATCTTGTCATTCCCGCGCTCGGAACGGTGACTGGAGACGGCACGATAAGCCCGAGCAACGCGTTGTCATTCAAGATGCTCGCCAACTTGAGCGGCGGAATCGCCGGAGGGCTCTCGCAAGTCGCGGGGGCGGGCTCGGGCGGCATTCCCGTCAATATCGGGGGCACCACTTCCAACCCGACGTTCACGCCTGACATGAAGGGGATTATGGGTAGCAAGTTAAAGGGACTGATTCCAAATGGAACTGGCGGGAAGAATAATCCTCTCGGCGGTCTTGGAGGACTCTTAGGGAAGAAGCCCCATTAGCGGGATTGGGGTGGCCGGGCTAAGGCGCGCGGCACTCCACTTTGTCTCGATATCACTTCTATCAACGATTGCTTACCTGACCCGATGCAACGTCGTCTCGCGTGCCCTCGTCGACTTTGATTCCAGCATTTCCATCCCATTCATGATGGTGGCGATAACGTTTTCATCGCCAATCTCGGTGTTGATCATCAGGTGGTAGAGGCTGCGTGTGGGCCAATCGGCGTTGAAATAGTGTTTGATGTAAGCGATCCGCTCTTTATCGACGTTATCCACGAGTTCTTCTGCTTCCGACGCCGACTTCCCAATCGCCAGCAAGCGCCGCATCTTTTCTTCATGCGGAGCATAAGTGAAGACGCGAAACGTATCGGAGCGTGCGCGCAAGAAGAACGGCGCGCCGCGGCCTACGATCACCGCATTGCCTTCTTCCGCGATCGTTCCCATGATCTCTCCGACCATGGTCATCATGCGATCGGTGTCAAAAGAATGGTGGGAGGCAAGCGGAAGGCTGCGCTCGTAACTACCCCTCCAGAATGTTTTCGCTAAGCGATAGAGGCGCCCATCGACGCGTTCGTCGCAGAGCGCGACGGCCGATTCTGTTACCTGGGCCTGTTTAGCAATTTCACAGGTTAGTTGCTGATCCCAGAGCTTCCATCCCAGCCGGCGGGAAAGTTGTGAGGCAATAGCTCCACCGCCGCTGCCGAACTCTCGCTCTATGGTTACGATTCGAAACATCGCGAACCTCCCAGACAGCGTCTCGCCGCCCCGATTCGTCGCTACTTCGATGCCAACAGTGGACTAATGGGCTACGATCTCGCCCCCCGGTTTTACCTTCTTAATCAGAAAGACGCAAGGGACAAGGCAAGCTATTACAACTCCCAAAAACCAGAAGTTATCGATGTAAGCCAGCATGGTCGATTCGCGAAACAGGTTGCCTTGCAGTACGGCATACGCATGTTGCGCCGCCGCTCCGGGACCGTAGGCCGAGAATTTGCTGGTCAGGCCCTGCAGGCGCGCCTGAAACTGCGGATTTCCGGAGCTCAGATTTTCCGTCAATCGTACCTGGTGAAACTGCGTGCGCCGGGCTAGAACAGTGGTGACCACAGAAATTCCGACACTACCCCCAATGTTTCTTGCCAGGTTCATCAATCCCGACGCGGCATTGTTTTTGTCGCGAGGCAAGCCTGTGTATGCCGTCGTATTGATGGGGACGAACAGGAAAGCCAACCCCAACGCCTGATAAACGCGCGCGAACATGACGGTCTTGAAATCGACTCCCAAATCGAAGTTCGTCATGTGGAACAACGAGAACGACAGCATGCACAACCCAAACATCATCAAGTATCTGGGGCTATATCGAGAAAGTAGAAAGCCGACGACAGGCATGGCAATCATGATGGTGAAACCGCCCGGCATCAGTGCCAACCCAGACCGCTCGGCGGTGTAACCAAGCAAGGTCTGCATGAAGAGCGGCAAAAGCAATGTGCTCCCGAGCAAGGCAAAACCCAGCATGAACATCAGGAAGTTCGCCGTGGCAAAAGTCCGTTCACGGAAGAGATGCAGGTCGATGATCGGGTCTTTGTGATTCCATTCCCAGAAAATCACAAAGACCAACGCGGCTACGGCAACGGCGGTCAACGCCACGATGAAGTGCGACTCAAACCAGTCCTCGCGCTGCCCTTTGTCGAGCACAACCTGCAACGCCCCCAAGCCGAGAGCGACCAGGCCAAGGCCAACGTAGTCGATGCGAGTTTCACTCAGCTTTCTGCGTTTGAGGTAAGGAGGGTCCTGAATCAGCCTTTGGGTGAGCAAGAGCGAGATGATGCCAATCGGCACATTGATAAAGAAAATCCAGCGCCAGCTGAAGTTGTCGGTGATCCAACCGCCAAGCGTCGGACCGATGGCTGGTGCCATGACCACGGCAATACCATAGACGGCAAACGCCATGCCTCGCTTGGCCGGAGCGAATGTATCCGCGAGTATCGATTGCTCGCTCGGTTGCAGCCCACCGCCGCCCGCGCCTTGCAGCACGCGGAAAACAATGAGCATGGGAAGATTGAGAGAAAAGCCGCACAGAGCGGAACTGATAGTGAAGAGCGCAACGCAGCTCATATAAAAGCGCTTGCGGCCCATGATCGATGAGAGCCATCCGCTAAGCGGAAGCACGATAGCGTTTGAAACCAGATACGACGTCAGCACCCAGGTGCTTTCGTCCTGCCCGGCAGAAAGACTGCCGGCGATATGCGGGAGTGCCACGTTGGCGATGCTCGTATCGAGCACCTCCATGAACGTCGCCAGGGTCACGGTTAGAGCGATGATCCAGGGATTGACCGGCGATTGCCAGGCAGCGGAATCCGCCTCGTTCATTGTGGCTGCGGCAGCGCCCATTTATTTCCAAACCTTCGGCGATACCGACATTCCCGGACGCAGTTCGCGGCCTTTTATCTCGTGTGGGTTGAATACGATCTTCACCGGCAAACGCTGCACGACTTTTACGTAGTTTCCGGTGGCGTTTTCGGGTGGCAACAAGCTCGAACGCGCACCGCTGGTTCCGGAGATGGAATCAATTTTGCCTTTATAGGTTTTACCATTGGCATCGACGTTGATGTCCACTTCCTGGCCCGGATGAAGGTTGCGAAGCTGCGTCTCTTTAAAGTTCGCGGTCACCCAGAGATCGCCATCATCGACAGGGACGACTTTCATCATCTCCTGCCCGATGGAAACGTTCTGGCCAACCTCGACGGTGCGGTTGCTGACGATGCCATTTACGGGCGCGACAACTTTTGTGTACTGCAAGTTGAGTTCGGCCTGGTCGAGCGCCGCTTTCTTCTGCTCGGCGTTGGCTTGGGCCGAAAGCGCCCGCGCCTGAATCACCCGCATCTGCTGCGGCGCGGTATTAGCGGTCCGCAGATCGGCGCCCGCTTGAAGGACCTTGCTTTGGGCCTGGCGAATCTGTTCCGCCGCAGCATCTGCGCTGGCGCGAGCGGCCCGAAGAGTTGCCGCCGCAGCCTGCGAACTGGCAATCGCCTGGTCGTATTGCTGCTGCGAAATTTCCTGCTTGTCGATCAACTGCTTGTATCGAGCCAGATCATTTTGCGCTTTTGTGTTGTTCGCGTCGGCTTGTGCGACTTGCCCCTTGGCCGCTTCAAATTGTTGCCGCGCGGCGGCCACTCCGGCTTGCGCGCTGGATACCCCAGCCTGCGCTCCGCTAACCTGGCTTTCGGTATTCACGTTTGTAATGGGAACGTTAATGCCGGCTGCTGAGGCTTGCGCCTGCGCGTCGGCAAAATCAGCCTTTGCCCTTGCGGTAGCCACGTTCAGGTCCGCTGGATCGATCTCGACCAGCACCGTGCCCTTTTCAACGTACTGGTTGTCATCAACGTTGAGCTTGAGGACGTGTCCACTTACCCGCGCACTGACGGAATTGATGTGGCCGTCGATCTGCGCATCATCGGTCGATTCGTAGCTGCTGAGATAGCGCCAGAGGAAAAACACTCCCACCAAAATCACGAGCGCCGCAATGATCAGGAACCATTTCGTACGAGGGTTGCTCAGCAGCGCAGACCGGCGCTTGTAACTTGACTCGCCATCTGGATGCGCGTCTGGCTGATTCTGCTGTTGTTGCCCCTCGTGCGGCCCTTGCGATGACTGGCCTTGCGATGACTGGCCTTGAGGAGCAACGCTTTGACTTTGACCTTGGCCTTGCCCCTGCGAGGGTTGCGCTTGGGGACCGCGACTCTGGCCCTCTTGCCCCTGCGTCCGCGGTTTCGATTCGTCCACGACAGTGCTTCTTTCTTCCATAAGCTAATTCCCTTTCAGATACTCGCGGACCCCTTCTTCGGCACGTCCCAGGGCGCGAGCAAAAGAAACCTTGGCAAGATTGCTTTGATAGAGACTCGAGATCAAATTTTCGTGCGCAGAAGCCAACGCTTCCTGCGCCTGGACGACTTCAAGGTTATCCGCGACTCCTGCGGAAAAACGATCTTGCGATTGCGTCAATGCCTGCTCAGCAAGATTCACCGAACTCTGCGCCACCTCAACCTGATCGTTCGATGATTTGAGGTCAAGCAGCGCATTCTGAATGTCCTGATCGATCAGGGCGCGAACGTCTGCCACCTGGGCGCGTGCCTGGCGCAAACTCGCTTCCGCCTTCAGCACGTCGCCGTGCACCCTGCCACCTTGAAAAATGGGGATGTTCACCGTCCCTGAAACCAGATAAGTGGGCAGAACGTCGCTGGGCACTTTACCGATCTCGCCGTAATTGACCGCGAGATCGACGGTAGGAAAATATCCGGCGGTCGCCGCACTGCGTTCCAGTTGCGCGGCAATGAGTCGCTCATTCGCCGCTTTATAGTCGGAACGCATTGCATATGCGCGCTGCACGCTGGTTTCGAGGTCCGGGACCTGAAATGGCCGGTACGGAGTTTTATCAACGATTTCGAATTCTTGCCGCGGCGCTAGACCGATGATGCGCGCCAGCGAGATCTTCTGTTTAGCAAAATCGTTGGTTGCGGCGATCAACTGCTGCTGCCGCGTCTGATATTCAACCTGCGCTCGGAGAGTGTCGATCGCGGGCGCGACTCCAGCCTGCTGCTGGGCAACTGCTTTGTCATAAAGAGCTTTTGCGGTCAGCACCTGTGCTTGCGCCGTCTCCGCGCGTGCGGCCCCAGCTATCGCCTGCAAGTAAGCGTTCCCGGTGGCCAGAACCACCAGGTCGCGGGCATCCTTAAGATTAAATTTTGCTAGACTCTCGCCGCTGCGCGCTGCGCGATATTTCTGGATCGCCTTCCAATCAAATACTCTTTGGGTGGCTGAGGCACGCACGTCGAAATACGAAAACGGTCCGATGGTGCGGGGAAACTGGGAGCTCCGTAGACCCAATGCTTCGAGACTTGTTTTCTGTTCTACCTCCTGGACGTCCGCATTGATGTTCGGAAGCAGGTCGCTAAGCTGCTGCCACTTCTCGCCCCGCGCTTCGATGGTGTTGTACTCCGACAAAAGCCCGGCGAGATTTTGCCGCAGGGCGCGATCGATCGCGTTAATGAAGGTGAGGGACAAGACGCCGGGGGTAGGTTTCGATTCCGGAACGCTTCCGAACACCGGATTCTGCAGCGAGGTTTGAACCTGCGAGGTCGGCAGCGAATTCGTGGTTTGTCTCTGGCTTGATCCGGCTGACGGGTTCGAAGAAGACGACGAGTTTCGATTGACCCCAGGAGGCGGGGCGCCCTGCGCATGCAAACCGCTCGACAGTAGCAGAAGGCCGATTGCCACCAAGCCGCTCGGGTACAACACTGCAGAGGTGAAACGGTCGAATCGACGCCAGGAACGCCTGTTTTTCTCGCAAGCCATGTGATCGGTGAAGCTCCCTAACGAAATGAAAATAATAAGTCTTTTGGATTCTTTTTGCCGCTTCTTCGATGCAATTTGTTGAGCTAGCGTCAGGCTTGGCGCATTTTCTGTATTGCAACACTAAAGCCTACGCCACAGAGTAACTTCGGTCATCTTGCGTGACGTTTGCTCAAAGGTTCAATGTAGTACAGGTGTCATGGATCTCCATGGCACGAGAACAGTTGTCTTTGCAGTCGTTGTTGCAACACTCAAATGATCGAAACATCGAAATCGCAGAAAGGGTCCGACTGGACCAGGCTGCTGACCGATCCTGACCTGGTCTCGCATCTCGGCAGGTTGCTGCAGACTTATCGGGAAGTTGCGCCAGAAAAGCGCGAACAAGCGCTGCTGAGTGCAATGCGTGAGATTAAAGAAGCAGCGGTGGCTTCCCGTGCGGCGGCGGTTGACGCGCCGCTCTCGGTGACGGCGGCACCGCAATCTGTTTTTCAGGCTCCACAGCCGATCACGGAAGCTCCTCCATTCGAACCTGATTTCCCAGGCGAGAAGGAGTCCGATCGCCGCCGTTTTCAGCGAGTCAAGTGTTGTGTCGCGGTCGAGATTCATGTGGATGGCGTCGCCGAACCAATCTGGGGAAATTTGGTCAACGTCGGGCGCGGGGGGTGCATGGTTGAGACGGCCAGCGCCGTACCTCCGGGCAAGGCATTAGAAATTGGCCTGTGGGTCGCGAATGGCAAAGTCTGGGTGAAAGGCGTGATACTGAGCGGAGTGGCTGCCGCCCGCATCTCGCCCTCGTTTGGAGTGCGCGTAAAGTTTTCCGAAGAAGAACTATCGCAGAAAGAGCACCTGCGGGAATTCCTGAAGTTCGTGGATACTGCCGGGCGCAAATCGCAAAGCGGAAAAGCATACGTGGCCCAACTCAAACGCTAAGAAACACCTTCTTGCGTGCAATCCCGCTTCTCGCTTTTATCTCCTCTCAACTTATCTTCTCTCAACTGGTTTCCATCCGCTTTGAGACTTCCAGCATCCCGAGCGAAGCAAAGGATGTGCATTTGCCCAGCCATCCAAGCTCTCTTGTCGCTAGAATAACGGTCGTCCTCTCACTAACAACTTTTTTGTCGCGATGGGTTCAAGCTAATGAGGGCCGAGGAGGGTTTACGTGCCTTTGCGCCGACGTCATCTGCCAGCCATTGCCGCCCTAGCTGTCGCTGCAGCACTGGCCGGACAATTCGCTGAGGCTCGGAAGAAAGATAAAGCAGCATCCTCGCACGCGATGGACGAACAGCGCCGTGCCATTCATGCGCTGAATCGCCTCACCTTCGGCCCGCGCCCCGGCGACGTCGAGCGTGTCAAACAGATGGGCGTCGATCAATGGATCGAACTTCAGCTCCACCCGGAAAAAATTGAGGATGCTGCATTGCGGGCGAGGCTTGAACCGTTCCGAACTTTGGTTATGCCAACCAAAGAGATCGTGGAGAACTTCCCTCCAAACGAGCTAATCAAACAAGTCGCCAACGGCAAACTGGCGTTACCGAGCAATCCAACCGAACGTGCGATATACGAAGCCCAATTACAGCGCCTGGAAGATAAACAAGAGCGCAAAGAGAAAGAAAAAGCCACCAAGTCCGTCCCGCAAGCCAGCGATACACCAGCCACTGACATCGATAAAGAAAGCGCCGCTAGCAACCCTGTTAATGACTCTAAATGTAGAGACGGGGCTTGCCCCGTCTCTGCCGGGAGCGCCTCAACCGCAGAGACGGAACAGGAGGCTGAGCCGAAAGCGGGGCGCAGCGTCAAGCCACGCGAGGAACGGGTAAGAACCGAAGCGCTTCTCAACCTGCCGCCCAATGACCGCATAAAAGAAATTCTGCAAATGTCGCCGGAAGACCAGCGCGCACTCGATTTCAAAGGTCCGAAGGCGGACGCTCTAACCGAGGGCATGAGCCCGCAACAAAAGGAAATTGTGATGGCGCTCAACAATCCAGAGCAGGTTGTCGCGAACGAACTGATGCAGGCGAAGCTGATGCGCGCAATCTACAGCGAGCGCCAACTTGACGAAGTGATGACTGACTTCTGGTTCAATCATTTCAACGTCTTCATCAACAAAGGTTCCGATCGGTATTTGCTCACGAGTTACGAGCGCGATGCGATTCGTCCGCATGCCCTGGGAAAGTTTGAAGACCTGCTCGTTGCAACGGCGAAGAGCCCTGCCATGATGTTTTATCTCGATAACTGGCTGAGCGTTGGACCGCACTCCGATGCGGCACTTGGGATCGCTGCTCGGAATTCGCGGGCGAGACGGAATGGAGGTCCGCCGCGAAAGGCGAAGGGGAAGCGGAATAGCGGACTCAACGAAAATTATGGCCGCGAGTTGATGGAACTGCACACTCTCAGCGTGAACGGCGGTTATTCGCAAGAAGACGTAACCGAAGTCGCCAAGGTTTTTACCGGATGGACGATCGAGCAACCGGCAAAGGGTGGGGACTTTCATTTTGATCCACGCATGCACGAGCCGGGAGACAAAATGGTTCTAGGGCAGAGCATCAAAGAGAACGGCGAAAAGGAAGGACTCAAAGTTCTGCATTTGCTGGCAAAAAATCCAAAGACCGCGCACTTCGTCTCGCAGAAGCTTGCGATGCGCTTCGTCTCTGACGAGCCGCCAGCTGCGCTCGTCGATCGTATGTCCGAAACATTTCTGAAAAAGCATGGCGACATTCGCGAAGTTTTGCGCACCATGTTCAAGTCGCCCGAGTTTTGGGCTCCGGAAACCTATCGAGCCAAAGTGAAAACGCCGCTTGAATTCGTCGTCTCTGCGGTGCGGGCTAGTGGAGCGAATGTCGACGATGCCCGGCAACTGGTGGGCACGCTCAACAATATGGGCATGATGCTCTACGGCATGCAGCCGCCGACCGGCTATTCGATGAAGGCTGAGACCTGGGTGAACTCATCGGCCTTGCTTGGACGCATGAACTTTGCTCTTGGCCTGGCCAATGGAAGGGTGCGAGGAGTAAGAGTTGATCCTGAGGATCTTGCTGGCGGGAAGATGACAACTGATGCCGTGAAAACGGACGGTGCAAAGGTCCAGCCTGATCCGCAGCAAAGTTTGGCTATGCTGGAAAGTTCGCTGCTAAATGGCGATATTTCCCAGCAGACTCACGCCACCATCAGCAAGCAGTTGGAAGATCCGAAGATCAGCCAGCGGCGTTTGGATGACCCGAAGCGTCCGCCAAATACGGCAGCTATCACGGGATTGCTGCTAGGGTCGCCGGAGTTTCAGAGAAGGTAGCAAACGCAGAGCGGCTATTGGCCATTCGCTGTGGCCGTTAGCTAAAAGCTAGGAGCTAGGAGCTGTTTTATGTCCTCCACTCGTCGAGTTTTCATACGCAACGGAGCATTGGCCGCGGTCGGCACGGCCGCGCTGCCTGGCTTCCTCACTCGCGCCGCATTCGGCGCCGCCGATTCCGGCACGCGCACAAAGCGGCTGGTCGTGATCTTTCAGCGCGGCGCTGCGGACGGCCTTAACATCGTCGTGCCGCATGGCGAGGCGAGTTATTACTCCACGCGCCCGACCATCAACATTCCGAAAAAGTCGGCGCTCGATCTCGATGGCTTCTTCGGATTGCATCCCGCAATGTCATCGTTCCAGCCACTGTGGAACCAGAAGCATCTCGCTATCGTTCACGCCGCCGGTTCGCCCGACCCGACGCGGTCGCACTTCGACGCTCAGGATTTTATGGAATCGGGCACACCCGGAATTAAAATTACCGATGATGGTTGGCTGAATCGCGCTCTTCGAGATATCGCTCCCGACAAATCCGGCGATCGTTCATCCTTCCGCGCGATCGCTCTTGGTCCATCGTTACCGCGCATCCTCTCCGGCAGAGAAGCCGCGGTTGCGGTCAACAACATCCACGAGTTTGGCGTTGGAGGGCGCAATCCGAACGCGCCCATGTCGAACAGCTTCGAAGCGATGTACGATCACTCCGTCGACAGCGTTTTGCACGGCACTGGACAGGAAACATTTGACGCCGTGAAAGCGCTTAAGGCCGCCGATCTCGCGAAGTACACGCCGGCTCCAAATGCGAATTACCCTAAGGGGCACTTCGGCGACAGTCTCAAGCAACTCGCACAAATGATCAAAGCCAACCTCGGCGTACAGGTGGCCTTCGCCGATATCGGGGGGTGGGACCACCATGTCAACGAAGGCAGCACACAGGGCCAGATCGCAAACGTGCTAGGAGATTTTTCGCAGGCGATTTCCGCTTTCTGGACGGACCTCGGCGACCTCGGAGAAGACACAGTCGTAGTAACAATGTCCGAGTTCGGACGCACCGCTCGCGAGAACGGCAACCGAGGCACCGATCATGGCCACGCCAACGTGATGTTTGTCCTGGGCGGCCCGGTGCGCGGAGGTAGAGTCTACGGCCGCTGGCCAGGTCTCGATCAATCGCAACTCTACGAAGGCCGCGACCTGGCAGTGACAACAGACTTCCGGACGGTGTTAGGCGAAGTCGTATCGCGACACCTGGGCAACAAGGATTTGAAAACAGTGTTTCCGGGATTCGAAGGACAACCGGCGCAGTTCTTAAGATTGCTGGCGTAGAAATGAATGGAACGCACGGGTGGCCCGTTCCTTGCGACATTATCGCAAGGGGCGGGACCACGGCGATAAGCACGCATCGCCGCAGGAAAGTGAAGAGCAAGTCTTGTAATGCGAGGGATAATTTGTGAAACGCTTCAAGATCTTATTCAACGTGCGTAAAAATCTTCGCAACATGAATCGAGAAGCAGCGGTCGATTCCCTGCGGAATGTCCTGGCGGTTCTGGGATTGGGAGTCTTGATTGGAGACTTCGCGACCATGAATCCGATTTACGCTTTTCCCGGAGCGCTGCTTCTAATCGCGGTGTGGTACGCAGACTACCTGCGTCACGATCTGCCATTGATCGCGGCGGCAGATGAATCCGGAGATGCGCAAACCTTGCTCGATCCGGCTAGTGGGCTCGGGCGAACGTCGTAGATGGTTTCACAACTCCACTAGAACGTCTCCGCCCTCAATCTTCACCGGATACACAGCCACCTTGACGCCTGGGCCGGCTTCGCCGGTTTTTGCGTCCCATCCCCAGCCGTGCCACGGGCAGATGACTTTGCCGTCTTCGACAACGCCTTGGCCGAGTGGGCCGCCGCGATGCAGGCAGATGTTATCCATGGCGCTGATTTCGCCATCGACGTTGGCGATGCAGACGGTTTTGTCTCCGCAGGAGAACTCTTTGGCCTGATTGAGAGTGGGCAGTTCTGATTCGGACGCAAGCTTTACGAACATGATCCTCCGGGGTCGTGATGGTGCAAACTGCGGATCCCTCGCTTCGCTCGGGATGACAAGTTCTTTGGGGGCGGCAAAAATCGCCTCGCTCAAGAGGACAAGTTCGTTAGGACGGTGAAAATTGCTGCGCTCGGACGACAATGTCGCAGCGCGGCGCCAGTTCGCTCCGTTCCAAATTTAAGCGACGGCTGAAAGCTGATAACTGACAGCTGACAACTACTTCGGCTGCATCGTCTGCGCCACCATCACCTGCCGCTTGAAGTCCTCCATCATGTGCTCTTCGAGGCGCACTTCGGTTGGGCGCTTCGCGAGCGTCATGGTGTCAATCTTGTCTTGCAGTTTCAGCAGCGCGTAGAACAGATTTTCTGGTCGTGGAGGGCATCCGATCACATAGACATCGACCGGGACGATACGATCGACGCCCTGCAACACGGCGTAAGTATTAAACGGGCCGCCGACAGAAGAGCACGCGCCCATCGAGATCACCCACTTCGGCTCCGGCATCTGCTCGTAGATTCTTTTCACCACTGGCGCCATCTTCAAAGTCACTGTGCCGGAGACGATCATGAGATCGGCTTGTCGCGGGCTGGGACGAAATACCTCCGACCCGAAGCGGGCGATGTCGAAGCGTGCGGTCGAGGAAGCGATCATCTCGATAGCGCAGCACGCCAGACCGAAAGTCATCGGCCAGAGCGCCGATTTGCGCGCCCAGTTAAAGACGTAGTCCACCGTCGAGATCATGAAATTCTTTTCGAATCTGTTTTGCAGCCAGCTCATGATGGGTCGGCTTCAGCATACCGCGTCTTAAAGCGGCGTGCGAGAGCATCGTCGCGTCGCTCTTATTTCCTTGTCAGGGTTTCGTGGTGTTTGCGTGCAGTTTAAGCGGCGGGCGCTCGTCTACAACATATACTCATAGATCGCAATGTCGCCGCAATCAACCAACGCTGCTCTCGTAAGAAAAGATTCCCAGTTCGAGCAGGCATGGGCGTGTATTCGGACTTCGTTTCCATGGATGATCGGCATCGCTTTCGGCATCCGCGTGCTTTGCATCGTCGTCATGCACACTTACAAGGTGCGCACTACCGAAGACAACTTCGGCTTCGGATGGGAGATGGGACGCATCGGCGCATCGATCGCCTCGGGACATGGCTTCGGCAATCCGTTTCAGACTCCGACGGGCCTAACCGCATGGGAGCCGCCGTTTACGCCATACCTGATGGCAGGAGTCTTTAAAGTTTTCGGCATCTACTCGCGGGCATCGGCATTTGTTCTCCTCACGATTAACAGTGTCTGGTCAGCGCTGACCTGCGTTCCGATTTTTCTGGTTGCGCGGCGATCATTCGGAGAGAAGGTTGCCATCGCTTCTGCCTGGACTTGGGCGCTTTTTCCTTACGTTATCTATTGGGATATCAAGTGGATGTGGGAAACCAGCCTGTCCGCGCTTTTAATTAGTGTGATCTTCTGGCTAGCCGCTTCGATGGAAGATTCCGATGGCATTAAGCCGTGGCTGCAATTCGGGCTGGTTTGGGGCATCGCAGCCCTTAACAGTCCGTCTCTCCTGTCTTTTCTGCCGGCGTCAGGTTTGTATGCCTGGTATCGGCGCCTGCATCGAGGTAAGAGGTCCTTTGCGGGGGTCGCGCTGGCCTCGATTATTTTTGTGGCGATCATCGCTCCCTGGCTGGTCCGCAATGAGCGCGTGTTCGGTAAAGCTGTTTTTTTACGGACGAATTTTGGTGCCGAATTGCGCATGGGCAACGGTCCCTATGCTGATGGCACGTGGCAGTTTTATCTGCATCCGGTGCACGACGTCGCGGAATTCGACCGCTATGTGAAGATGGGCGAACTGGATTACGTGAAAGCCAGAAAAGACGAAGCTGTCTCATGGATGAAAGCCAATCCCACCCGTTTTCTTGTGATCAGCTTTCGAAAATTTGTCTATTTCTGGTATGGGGTGCCGCGCCAGATGAATCCGCAATGGCTTGAGCCTGTCAAGAATTCGCTATTTGCCGCCTCGTCGCTACTCACTCTTTTCGGCTTGTTGCTGGCCTTGCGGCAGGGGCGTCCGGATTCATGGCTCTTTTTTTGGCTGTTGCTGCTCTACCCTTTCGTTTATTACGTGGTCTTCCCCCACGCCAGATACAGGCACCCTATCGATCCCGCGATCACCATTCTGTCGGTATTTGTGATCTCACAAGCAATGTCCCGGGCCAAGCTGCTGGACGCAAGTCATTAAGGATCAACGACGTTTCTAACTGTTCGTTGCGGGACATTGGAAATGACATTTATTGGACACCTTCATCTGTTTCCTTGACAAATCACGCATAAAACCAATACTCTGCGCTCTATAGCTCGTTCCATAAGGTGCCAAGCATGAAAAATGTGTATGAGGTTTTAAGGCAGAAGGAACTGGAACTGACCCGGTTGGAAAAAGAAGTGGAAGCGCTTCGCGTTGCCGCCCCCTTGCTTTCCGACGAAAAAGAAGCCCAAGAAGCCAACAAGGCTAATGCGACCACTACCGCCGCGCCGCAACCGGTTCGCGTTCCTCCGGTCGTCGCCGCCCAGGGTGGGGCACAACCCGCACGTGCTGCCGGTTGGGAAGACGCCGCCAAGCGCTGGCCATAGAAACGCTGTCAGCTTTCAGCCATCAGCTTCCGTCCCGCTCGGTTGACAACTCACTGAGAGCTGACGGCTTCCTATCATCGTCTCTGCGGGCGAGGTCGCCCGCAGCCACACTTGCAGTTCACTCACCCCAGCATCAATCAATCCAGATTCAGTCTTGCCTGATTAGTCTTGCGTCGTAAACGCAAGCGTCAGAATTGCTTTCTGCTCGACCTCGTGCGCTTTCGCCGACCCGGTGGCTGGGCTGGCTGCGCCAGATCGTTTCACCGATAGCACTGGACGCTCTCCGGCAACCCGTTTTATTCGGGATAGCACGAACTGCAGGGCTCCCATGTTGGCTGGCTCTTCCTGCACCCAGACAATATCCCGGGCGGATTGGTGCCTTTGCAGCTCCGCCGCGAGTTCCTCTTCGGGGAACGGATACATCTGATCGAGGAAGATGATGGCGGTGCTCATGTCGCCACGTTTTTGGCGTTCCATGCGAAGCTCGTGGCCAATTTTCCCGGTGCAGACGAGAATGCGCTTGGCATTTTGTGCTTCGTTATCGGGAATCACAGTCAGGAATTTTTGGCGTGTCAGGTCTTCGAGCGGTGAAAGGGCATTCGGATTCCGCAACATGCTCTTCGGCGTAAACACAATCAGAGGCTTTCTCCATTTGCGCAGCGCCTGGCGCCGCAGCAGGTGGAAATATTGCGCCGCGTTCGAGGGCTGGCAAATTTGGATGTTATCGCGCGCCGCCAGTTGCAGGAAGCGTTCGATGCGAGCGCTCGAGTGCTCGGGCCCTTGCCCCTCGTATCCGTGCGGAAGCAGCAATACCAAGCCGGAGAGCAAGCTCCATTTATCTTCGCCCGCGCAAATAAATTGGTCGATTACAGCCTGGGCGACGTTGGCGAAATCGCCGAACTGCGCCTCCCACAAAACCAACGCTTCAGGGTAGTCGCGGCTGTAGCCATACTCGAAGCCCATCACTCCGGCCTCGGAGAGTGTCGAGTTGTAGATGTCGCAGGCGGCCTGCCCTTGGGCGACGTGGCGCAGCGGGACGTATTCTTTCTCGTCCTCGATATCGATCAATACGGAGTGCCGCTGATTAAAGGTGGCGCGGCGTGAATCCTGACCAGTCAATCGAACTGGAATTCCTTGTTTCACAAGCGTTGCAAAAGCGAGCGCTTCCGCCATGCCGTAATCGAGCGGCTTCTTCCCTGCTCCCATCTCATCGCGCTGCTCAAGCAATTTTTTTACTTTGGGATGAATGTTGAAACCGTCGGGGTAGGTCGTCAAGCGCTTGCTCAGTTCGCTGAGCTCTTCCTGCGGAACGCCGGTCGGCTCTTCGTATTCGGGCTTGTATCGGCCTCCGAAGAAGCTGTCCCAATATTTTGGGAGGTCACGCATCATCGGTTTCTTGGTGAACTTGGTGCCGGTTTTCTGCGCCGCTTCGAACTCCGACTTTATAACTTCCGCCTGATCAGAAATGTCGTTCGCCCCAATCGCCTTGGCGTAGATCTGGTAGAGCGGAGCATGCGCCTTGATCGCCTTGTACATTAGCGGCTGCGTCACGGTTGGATCGTCGACTTCGCTATGGCCATGACGGCGGTAGCCGATCAGATCGACCACGACATCCGTGCCAAATCTGTAGCGGTATTCGGTCGCGATGCGCGAGATGCGGATGACCGAATCGACATCCTCACCGTTAACGTGAAAAATCGGAATTGATTGCCGCCTCGCCAGTTGCGCCGAGAAGCGCGCAGAATGCTCTTCCCGCGCGTTAGTGGTAAATCCAACTAGATTGTTGGCGATCATGTGAATCGTTCCGCCGACCGTAAAGCCGCTGAGGTCGGCGTAATTCATGGTTTCGGCGGTGATGCCCTGTCCGGCGAACGCTGCGTCGCCGTGCACCAGGACGGGCAGAAATTTGGCGTCACCGGCTTTACCGGCGCGATCTTGTTTCGCGCGAGTGCGGCCTACCGTGACTGGATCGACTGCTTCCAGATGGCTTGGATTCGATGCAAGATGGATGCGAATCTCTTTACCGCTGCGCGTGACATACTCGCCGGTCGCGCCCATGTGATACTTCACATCGCCCGAGCCAAGCACGCTGCGAGGATCGACATCTTCAAATTCCGCAAAGACTTCTTCTGCAGCTCGTCGCGCTAGGTGGATGATTAGATTCAATCGGCCGCGGTGGCTCATTCCCATTACGAGTTCAACCGCGCCATGTTCTCCGGCGACGTCGAGAACAGCGTCCATTGCCGGCAAGAGCGAGGTGTTGCCTTCCAGCGAAAACCGTTTGTTGCCGAGATAGCGCGCTTGCAAAGTCTGCTCGAACAGATCCGCGCGTACCAGGAGATCGAGTGCACGTCTCTGGTCGACTTCGGCGGGGGCCGCTTCGATGCGCTCCTGAAGCCACCGGCGGCGCTCCGGGTCGGCGATGTGCATGAACTCGAAGCCTACGGTTCCGCAGTAGAGCCGACGCGCCTCGCGGGCGTATTCATTGTCGATTTGTAGGTCGGGATGCGGCTGCGGAGGCAACAGGCCAAGCGGGTTCAGTTCCGCTTCCAGGTATCCGTATTGCCGAAACAGGGTAAAGACGCTTTCGCGCTCAAAATTTACTCCTTGTTGTTTCACGACTTTGGGAGCGGCATCCCGGGCAGTTCCGCGTGTAGAAGAGGCCATATAAGGTTCTCTACAGGATAACGGATGCGAGGCAGTAAATGGCAACCAGAGCACCACATGAGGAGGAGCGCGGGGTTTATTAACAGAGCTACTAATCCCGAGAGTATGGAGGTTGCCTTTCGGACTTTACGGGCGCGTAGGCAGCGTCGAGACGCTTGATGAACGAGCAAACCAAAATATTAACCACTGGGTACACAGAGGAACACGGGGTAAACCACATCCGTTGGGTTCGCCAATTTGAGTTGGGTTACCCGTGCTCTCCGTGCAATCTGTGGTTAACGCGTTTTGAGAGAGCGCCATGGCGAGCGAAAATAAAGTCGCAGTCCGTGACCGCTAGCGTACCGAAGCGGATGCGAGTGTCGAATTAGGAAACAAATGAATTTATGCCCCCGTTTTCGCCGCCAACCGATCCTAGCCTTTTGTCCTCTAAGACAAATGCGCCACTAGAGTTACTTCATTTTCGTTCGATTCGTCTTTATCATGGTGAAGTAACTTGGCGAATTCACTGCCCGTTTGAAGAAGCTTTGAGCAGATAGTTAACTTTTTAAGATTGGGTTGAGACCATTGGGGAAAGTTCAGGACGTAGGGATGGCAAGCAGCCACGAGCCTTCTGAGGCTCATGCATCAAGCCTTCCATCGTTTTTCGTCATCGGACCGCCGCGCACCGGCACCACATGGGTGCAAGAGATTTTGCAGCATAGGGCGTGGCTCGCCGATCCAGTCAAAGAAACACGCTTCTTTGACAATCACTTTCATCGTGGCTTTGAGTGGTATCGCCACCACTATCGCGGATTCTCCGCAGATCGTCCCATCGGTGAAATCGCGCCAACTTACTTTGCTTCGCCGGTGGCGCGCGAGCGCATCGCACAGTTAATTCCGCACGCCAAGGTGGTTTGCACATTCCGCAATCCAGTGGACCGAGTAATTTCTCTCTACCGCCTCAAGCGGGCATTTGGGCTGATCCCTTGGGATTTTGATCAAGCGCTCGATCTCGATCCGGAGTTGATCGAGTCCGGTCGCTACTCGCTTCATCTAGCAGCATGGCAGGAAGCGCTTGGAAATAACCAGGTTTGCGTGATGATTTACGATGACTTGCGACGCGACCCGCAAGAGTTCATCAACCGCATTACCGACTTTATCGGCGTCACCCGAATTTCTCTCACCCAGCGGCACCATCGGTTCGTATTGACCTCAGAAACCATGACGCACCCGCGGAATTATCACTGGACTCGAGGAGCCGCCCTTCTCTCTGAGTGGTCACGGGCTCGTCAGTTGGGACCTATGGTGGCAGCGGCCAAACGCTTGGGCGTTCACAAGCTTTTTCTAGGAGGCGGTCCTACCTTCCAGGAAATTCCCGGAGAGCGAGTCGCCGAACTCTACGCACTCTTCCGTCCCGACGTCGAGAAACTGGAAAGTCAGTTGAATCGAGATCTAACGCGCTGGAAAAATCCTCCGGTCCATGCGGACCGAGCCATCGCTTAACTTTACGTCGCCGAACACAGCAACCACTCCCGCCGAACAATTCTTGTGCGCTAAGGGACTTACCCTAAGCGAACATTTCGATACTATGCAAACCGGTCTGCTGCTCGAAACCAGCGGGATTTCCACTGGTAGAAGCCTCTCGGTTCCGAGCCTCCATGGACTTTCAGCAAGGAGAGAAATTGAACAAGGAACGCCTGGAAAGAAGAATCAGTCTGAGTAGAACCGTCGGCGTAAGTACCAAGGGATAGCAGACATCGGACAGACTCTCTCCCAACCATTTCCTAACATTTAATTTAATTTGGTTAAGTATTTTCAATCGAAGAGGATGGCCTCGGCAAATTCCGATAGTCGACAATTGACAACGGCCTTAACCGCAACCGTCCGGCCATTAAAACTGAAAAAGTACAGGAGTGCGACCTCGCAGATAGGCATGAAAGATCAATCTGAGCTGAGAGAAAACCTGCTGATGGCGGCTTTGCCGGAGGATTCTCTCGAACGACTTCTCCCCCATTTGGAGCCCGTCACTCTGCCCCCAGAGGAAATCGTATACAACTTTGGCGATAAATTGACGCACGTCTATTTCCCAAATAAAAATGCGATCGTCTCTTCATTGTGCAACGCTGATGAGTACGCCAGTGTTGAAATCGGATTGTGCGGCAACGAGGGTGCTGTCGGATTTTCAGCGCTCTTCGGTTCTGAAACGACTCCCCATCAAAATCTGGTGCAAGTGCCAGGCAGCGCGTCTCGGATGACGGTGGCATCCGCCCGCGAAGAATTTCGCAGAGGAGGCCGGTTCCAGGAACTGATTCTTAAGTTTGGCCAAGCGATGTTCGTCCAGGTCGCCCAGACGGCGCTCTGCAACCGTCTTCATTCGGACGAGGAACGGCTGGCCCGCTGGCTGCTGCTCAGCAACGATCGAATGGAAGTTCATCAATTGCCGTTATCTCGAGCCCTCTTGGCAAAATTACTTGGCAGAAGCGCTTCGCAAGCGAGCTTGACTGTTGCGATCCTGCAAAAGGCCGGGCTCATTCACTACAGAGACGCGCAACTTGTCATCACCGACCGCGAGAAGTTAGAGAGCGCGGCTTGCAGCTGCTACTGGGTGGTGCGAAGAGAAGCCGCAAAGATACTGGACGTACTGCGAGTGCCATCCTGATTCGTGGATTTTGCGATCGGAGCGGAGTGAGTTAAATTCCGCAATCTTGACCTGAGCAACCGCAAGTATTCAATTCATGTAAAATTACTGTGGCGAGCAGACAGCTTCCCGCTTCTGCAACTGTGTGATCTTGCCAGGTCGTCCAGTTGGATGGCCTGCGTTCCCTTGATCAATGGGATCGAAGCTTCGAATCGATCCTGAACACGACAATGCCAAATATCAGGTAGAACCGCAGCCTTCCGGGCCGACGGCACATTCCTGTCAGGAGAGTACTGAAATGGCTAAGATTGCAAAGACTGCTGACCGTAAAAAGGTCATGGATACGACAAAATCAACCGCATGCCCCAAATGCGGCAAAGAAACCCGCATCGTCAAGCGCATGAAAGATCGTGAGCGAGGCGTTCCCGGCGGAATCTACATTTCGTGTTCCGGCTGCGAATTTTTCGAGAAGCTCTGAAGTTTCGTCCTAAAAATGAGTTGTAGAGACGGGGCTTGCCCCGTCTCCCATCTCAACTTCAGACGCGACAAAAACGACGGGGTAAGAACGGGATTCCACCGCAACGGTCCCAAGTTAGCCCGAGTGTCATCTGCCTGATCGGATTCGTAGATTGGACGTCCCCACCTTTGAAATGGGAGACGGGGCAAGCCCCGTCTCTACAGCTAGTTTTTAGGTTAGAGCGGGACAAGAACGACGGGGTAAGAACGGGATTCCACCGCAACGGTCCCAAATTAGCCCGAGTGTCATCTGCCTGATCGGATTCGTAGATTGGACGTCCCCACCTTTGAAATGGGAGACGGGGCAAGCCCCGTCTCTACAGCTAGTTTTTAGGTTAGAGCGGGACAAGAACGACGGGGTAAGAACGGGATCC
>JBBRNA010000033.1:0-45540 GCA_038230575.1 Terriglobales bacterium
ATCCGGCGCATCGCCGGCTTTGAGTTCTCCGATGACCTCCAGCTGATAGGGAACTTTCGCGACGTCTTCAGATCGCACAGCGTAGCCATCGCGCGTGGCTCGCGGGAAGGGAGGGAAATCCCGATCCGCAGTTATCTCTTCCCCTAGAGTTCTTCCGAGAGCCGACAGGAGGTCTACGGTGTCGAGAGTGTTCGCAGAGACACTTTGCGCGTGTTGCTCTACCGTATGGCGGGCATCTTCGAAGGGCAAAACTTGGGTAGTGATCTTTTCGGCAGAAGGAAGAGACGGAAAGCCCATTCAAGTAATGATACGCCGGGAAATCAATCATTCAGGGCTCAGTAATTGGGGGTATCATGCGGTCGTGCATATATTTTTTGTCGACGAATCTGGGACGCCTCCTAGTATTGGAAGGGGACAGGACCGTTATTTTGTGATCGGCGGAGTTGTGATTCCAGAGCAAGTCTGGCATCGCATCCACGATGCTTTGATCGGGATGAAGATAAGGCGAGGTCTTAGGGGAGAGCTCAAGTGGAGATATTTTGCGCCTAACAACCATGACGAAAATAATCCGATGCGCCTTCGTGAGCAAGAAGAGCGAAATGAGATTCGCGCAGAGATGTATGAAATCATTTGCTCGGTGAAGTCGATTAAGACGATTGCCTGCGTCGCTTGCATCGCGGCGGCTTATGAAATGCCCTCCGTTGGCAATAGACACGACTTGTATCACTTCACTTACAAGCCGCTTTCGGAGCGCTTTCAATACTACTTACAGGATTTATCCAGGCTAGTGGGCCGACCAGAAACCGGGATTATTGTTGCGGATCACCGGGGAGTTGCAGATGATGCAAGGTTTAGAAGTGCCCACGAACGGCTTCTTTATGCCGGCGGGGACTTTACCTCGAAATATACCCACTTGATCGAAAGTCTCTTTTTCCAACCATCCCACCTTAGCGTAGGTGTTCAACTAGCCGATATGGTGGCCGGCGCGATTTGGAGGAAGTTCGAGAAGGGCGATGAGACTTGGTACCGGGCTTTGGAGCCCTCGCTAAGAAAAAGCCCCCTTGGGAGGGTCGAGGGTTTCGGGATTGTGAAATTCCCTACTGCTACGTGGCGGTAAGACGCCGGGTGAGACCGTAGTCTCAACGTGCAGGAAGCAAGACGCACTCCCGGCAATAGAAGCTTATCACATCTGTTAGCTAAATGCGATTAAGACGAATTCAGCGGGGCTACAAGCCTGCTAGTCCCTGTTCGAGTTCGGTCGCGTTGCTGGCGAAACTTAGGGCGGTTTCGCGGGTGACGAGTCCGTTGCGGACCAGCTTCGCGATCTCACCGTCGAAATGCTGCATGCCTTCGTCCTCGCTGGTTTTGATCGCGTCCAGAAGAGTCTTACCTGGATGGTCGCTATGCTCGATTCGCTCGCGTGTGCTGGCGTTGGACGTGAGAATTTCGATGGCGGCGATCCGACCAGTGCCATCGCGCTTCGGTAGAAGCTTTTGTGAAATCACGTAGCGCAGATTCTTTGCCAGGCGCTCGCGGATGGCCTGCTGTTCAGGGAGGGAGAAAGTCCCGACAATGCGGTCGACTGTTTTCGAGGCGTCGACAGTGTTCATGCTGGAAAGCACGAGGTGCCCATTTTCTGCGGCTTCGAGAATGATCTCTAAAGTCTCGCGGTCGCGAATCTCGCCCACCATGATCACTCGCGGCGCCTGGCGCAGAGCCGAGCGCATCGCCATCGCGAAGCTCGGCGCGTCGGTGTGCAACTCGCGCTGATGGACAGTGGATTTCTTGTGCTTATGCAGAAATTCGATGGGATCTTCGATGGTAAGCACGTGATAGCAATGCTCGGTGTTAATCCGGTCAATCAGAGCGGCCAGCGTCGATGATTTACCCGATCCGCTACCGCCGGTGACCAGGATGATCCCGTTGCGAACGTTGGCCGCTTCTCCAAGTTGTGAAGGAAGACGGAGGCCGTTAAATGTCGGGATGGCTGTCGGGATAACCCGCATGACGATGGCGCAGCTGCCGCGTTGGATGAAAATGTTGACGCGGAAGCGCGCCTTGCCCGGCAAACCGTAGGAAATATCGCACGAACCCTGCTCGCGAAGAGTATTGATTGCCTGCTTATTATTGCCGATCAAGTCGGAGGCGATGCGGCGCGTGTCGTCCGCGGAGAGTGTGGCGCTACCGGGAATTTGCACCGGGATCAGCTGGCCATGCAGTTCTATCTGCGGCTGCCGTGCCGGAGAAAAAATCAGGTCGCTAACATTTTCGGCAGCGCGGAGCATGCCCTCCAGCAGCACCGGTGTCGGAATCGCTCCAGTCTCGCTGATTCCGTCAAAGGTAATTGCGATCGGGGCTGTCCCGGGGGTTGCCATCGGCGTTGCTCCAAAAATCTGCGCCTCGACGCCAAGAGCGGCTGGTTGAGGACGTCAATTTATTGATGCTAACGCGCTGGCGGGTCAACTGCGAAAGACAGATAGGCCATAGACCTCGGTAACCGGTGGCCGAGTAGAAAGGGCAAGAAAGAAGCGGCGTTTGCACGCCGCTTCTTTCGCAGAAATATGTGGCTTTAATGTTATTTCTTGGGAGCGGCTTTCTTCTGTTTGCCGAAACCGGTTTCGACACTGGAACCGATGCTCGCCAGCATATCTTTGGCAGGCTGGGCCAGCTTGCCATCCGGTTGCAGTTCGAGATATTTCTGGAACGCCTCTGCTGTGCCGTCTGGCGCAACCATCTTGTCGCCTTTCAGCGTAGCCTTGCCGATCAGGTTGACGCCCTTCCAGTAGTAGGCATCGGCCTTGGTGGGATCGGCGGCAATCACCTTATCGAAAGCAGCGATCGCTTCGTCGATTTTGCCGGAGTTGGTGAGTACAGCGCCTTCGTTGAAAAGGTAAGTGCCGGCATGAGCGGGATCGAGCTGCGCGGCCTTGCTGTAGTTGGCGATCGATTCATCGGTCTTAGCCGCCTTGGCGTCGACCTCGGCCAAGTTGTTGTAGTAGGCGGCCATCTTGAGGTTGTTTTCCGGATCTTTCGCTGCCTGATCGGAAGCTCCACGCAAATCGATTGCTTTCTGATAATCCGTGGAAGCCATCTCGTAGCGCTTCTTCTTCTCTTCCGGATCGGTCTGTTTCGGCGCCGACATGCGATATGCATCGGCTAACTTGAACCAGATCAGGTCGCGAGTCGGATCCATCTGATTTGCTTCGTTCAGCGTGGAGATGGCGGTTTCGAAATCTCCGGCGTCCGAAGCTGTCTTCGCGGCGTTCAGCTTTTCGTTCAGCGTGCCGACAGTTTTGTTTTCGGCTGCGGCTTTGGCGGCGGCGTCAGCCTTGGCTTTCGCCTGTTCCGGCGTCATGCCTTGGCCTTGCGCCTGAGCGGCCTGCTCTTTTTTCAAATCGATCGGAATGTCAGTCTCATCGAGACCGACGGGGATGCCGTTGAGGTGGAAGACTTCTTTGCCATCCTTGCTCAACTTAACGTTGTACTTGCCGGGGACAATTCCGAGTGAGAAGTATTCGCCCTTGTTGTTGGTCTTCAACTTGTAAGTGTGGCCGGACTCGACGCCGGTCCATTCGACGTCAGCTTGCGTGATCGGCTTGCCGTCGGCGTCTTTGCAGACGCCCTTGACGGTGCCTGTCGTTTGCGCGAGCGCCGTTTGAACGGCTAGGCCCACGATGAGAATGAAGATGAAGGAAACGACGGATGACTTTTTCATAACTTGCCTCCTGGCAAATCCCGTGAATCTATACTGCCAGCCCCTAAAGGGGCGGATGGTTCTGAGATCATTTGGTACCGCTAAAGCGATACCCTGATACGAAACAGCAGTGCCTGCCGCTAACGCGATACTGATACGAATCAACAGTGCGCTTAAATCACCGCGCTTGCGTTGCGACTCCGGCGTAGGGAATCGGATCTTCTGCGTTCGCTTCGCGAAAAGCGCGCAGGCGAAGTTTACAGCTATCGCAGACGCCGCAGGCGCGATCCTCGCGCTGATAGCATGACCACGTTAAATCCAATGGGGCGTTTAGTTCAAGGCCAAGGCTCACGATTTCGGCTTTGTGCATGGCGATCAGCGGGGTCACAACTCTAATGTTGCCATCCCGCGTGCCTGTTCTCACTACCTCGTTGAACGCCTCGTAATATTCCGGCCTGCAATCCGGATAGCCCGAGCTGTCGGGCTCAACCGCTCCAATATAGATTTTTTCGGCGCCGAGCACCTCGGCCCAACTGACCGCCGCAGCCAGAAAATGGGCATTGCGAAACGGGACATAGGTGACCGGAACGCCGCCGCCCGCGCCAGGCACATCGTCGTCCGGTGACTCAGGGACGGCGATTGTGGGATCGGTGAGCGCAGAACCTCCGATGACCCCCAAACTTTCATTACGAATGAGAAGGCGCTCGTGGATTGCCAGTCGATCGCAGATGTCGTTAAACGACTGCCGCTCGCGGGCTTCGGTGCGTTGGCCGTAGCTGACATGCAGCGCGGCTGCCTGGTGGTCGCGTGCCGCAAGCGCGGCACAGACGCAGGAATCCATCCCTCCGCTTAGTAAGACAACTGCCGAGGTGCGTCGTTCGTCCTTCGGCGTTCGACTTTCGTCGTTCATCATTTGATCATTTGATCCAAAACTGGCCCGTCAAGCTTCTTGGATGCGATTTGGGGAATCGTGGCGCGTTGACCCTCGCTTCCACCCGCGGGTATTCTTCAGATGCTTCAATCAGATCCTTATTTTTGAATGTTCTATTTCAATAAGTTACGAGAATCAGCTTCCGTTGTGAGAGGGCACAAGTCACTGAAAACTACCTTCAAATCTAAGCTGAAGGCCTTTGCGGGGCTGGCCATGTTCACGGCGCTAGCACTGCTGGTGCACGGCTATCATCCGTATGCGGAAGATGCTGAAATTTATCTGCCGGGCGTGCTGAAGATACTGAATCCCCAGCTATTCCCCACCAACGCCGAGTTTTTTGGGGAGCACGCGGGGCATACTTTATATCCCAATTTAATTGCGTTGTCGGTGCGCGCGACCCATCTTCCGCTGCCTTGGATCGCGTTGCTGTGCCAGATAGTGTCGATTTTCTTGCTGCTGGCTGCGAGTTGGAGACTGGCTTCGGTATTTTTTGGGGTTCCGCAGACACACACTGCTTCAGAACGCAGCCGGAATTTCGACGCTTCGTATTTTCATTGGGGAGCCGTTGCTCTGATGGCCGCGCTGTTAACGCTGCCTCTTGCCGGCACTACCCTTTACATCCTCGATCAGTTTTTGAACCCGCGAAATCTGGCGGCATTTGCTGCGCTGTTTGCGGTGGCCGACGTGCTGGATCGCAAGTACGTGCGAGCCGCGCTGTGGCTGGCGTTCGCGGCTGCCGTGCATCCGTTCATGTCGACTTTTGCGATCTTATTTTGCGCATGGGTCGTCCTGCTGGATGTGCTTCGTCCGACGGCTCTTGGATTCGCCGCCGCCCTTCCTTTCGGCATAACCCTTGATCCCCCACCTGCCGCCTATCATGAAGTCGCGCTACGACAGCCTGCGCACTTTATTTTGCGTTGGCAATGGTACGAGTGGCTCGGATTGATTGCTCCGATTGCAATTTTCTGGTGGCTTGGCGGCTGGGCCCGGCGGCAAGGAGCGAAGAATCTTGAGTTGGTGTCGCGGGCGATGGTGCCGTTTCTGGCAGTGGCAACCTTCGCTGCCATAGTTTTGTCGAGCTCTCCCCGCTTTGAGGCTCTGACTCGCTTGCAGCCCATGCGCAGCCTTGCGATTGGATACATGGTGCTGGTGGTTATCGCAGGAGGGCTCGCAGGGCAGTACTTGTTGCGGGATCACCTCTGGCGCTGGGCGTTGTTGTTTGTGCCGCTCGGGATAGGAATATTCCTCGCACAACTGAGCTTGTTCCCAAATAGCGCGCATGTGGAGTGGCCCTGGGCGCAGCCCCGAAATCAGTGGGCCGAGGCGTTCGATTGGATACGGTCTAACACGCCTGAGGGAGCGATGTTTGCGCTGGATCCGCGGTTTATGGAATTGGGGGGCGAAGATGAAAATGGGTTCCGCGCCCGCGCCGAGCGCGGCCGGCTGGCCGATCTTGTCAAAGACAAAGGCGCGTGCTCGATGTTCCCTCCGCTTTCGGTCAAGTGGGCGGAGCAAATAGCGGATCAGCAAAATTTCTCGAAGTTTCGCAGCGCAGACTTTGAGCGCTTGCGGCAGAAGTATGGGGTCACCTGGGCGGTCATCCAGCAATCAAGCGCTGCGAGCGCCGAATCGGAAGGAATGGAATGCCCCTACGTCAATTCGACCGTACGAGTCTGCCGGATTCGCTAGTTTGATTCGCTACTTTGCGGGTGGTGCCTAGCTGCGATGGGATCCGGCAGCCGCTTCGGCTCCGGCATAGTAGTTGTCGCCGCCTTCTTCTAAAGTCTTGCCCTTGTCGCTGAAGATGGGGTTGTGCACCATACCCAATCGCTGAAGGAAAAACTGAAGAGCTGTCCCGAGCACTCCAAAACCGTATTCGACGCTGCGGCGGAAATTAATGGAGGATGCTTCTTCAAAGTACTTGGTCGGGCAGGATACTTCTCCTATGTTGAAGCCGAAGAAAACGCACTGCGCCAGCATCTGGTTGTCGAAGACAAAGTCGTCGCTGTTTTCGCGCAAAGGCAGGCGGGTCAACACTTCACGGCTGAAGGCGCGGTAGCCGGTGTGGTACTCCGAGAGCTTCACGCCTAAGAGCAGGTTCTCGATCGCAGTGAGTGCGCGATTGGAAATGTACTTGTAAAGCGGCATTCCGCCATGCAGCGCGGAGCCACCGATGATGCGCGAACCAAGAACGACGTCATAGACGCCGTAAGCAACCATGCTCGCCATTGCAGTCACAAGAAGTGGCGTGTACTGATAGTCGGGGTGCACCATGATGACGACATCTGCGCCCGCCGCCAGAGCTTCGCGATAGCAGGTCTGTTGATTGCGTCCGTAGCCGTAGTTGCGGTCGTGGACGAAAAACGGCAGACCCAAGCGGCGAGCAAGTTCAACGGTGCCATCGGAACTGTGATCGTCGACCAGGATCTTGATGTCGACAACCGGGGGGAGTTCGCGAACCGTCGCCTCGAGCGTCTTTTCCGCGTTGTAAGCGGGAAGTACGACGGCGATCCGTTTCCCGTTGATCATGCTGCTTGCACCTAACCTTTACAATTGAAGTCTGACTTAAGATGATAAATGGAAAGGGGGGTAGTGGCGAGAAGCATCTGTCGCCGTCACCCTCCAAGCAAACGCGCTTGATATAGCGATTTCTGCCGGGGTGAAGAGATTCGATTTGTTGCATCGACCGGCGCACGAAAAGTCACTGAATTATGGCTACTCGCACTTTATTCGAAAAAATCTGGGATGCACACGTCGTTGCCGCACCCGAAGGTCAGTCGACCCTCATTTACATCGACCTGCACCTGGTGCACGAGGTGACATCGCCGCAAGCCTTCGACGGCCTTCGCGTCAACGGACGGAAAGTGCGCCAGCCGCTCCGCACCATCGCCACCGTGGACCACAATATCCCTACCACTCCGCGTGGACTGCCGATACTGGATGCTATTGCGGCGAAGCAGATTGAAGCGCTTCAGAAAAACTGCCGCGAGTTCGGCGTTCCTTTATTTGACATGGATTCGGCGGAGCAGGGGATTGTGCATGTCATCGGTCCAGAGCTTGGAATTACCCTGCCGGGCATGACCATCGTCTGCGGCGATAGTCATACCTCGACGCACGGTGCGTTTGGATCGCTGGCATTTGGCATCGGCACTTCGGAGGTTGAGCACGTCCTCGCCACGCAATGCCTGCCGCAGAAGAAACCCAAGACGATGCAGATTCACGTCAGTGGGAAACTGGGCGCCGGGGTCACCGCAAAAGATTTGGCCCTCGGCATTATCGGGCGCATGGGAACAGATGGCGCGACAGGCTACGTCATCGAGTACGCGGGCGAGGCGGTCACGAGCCTTTCGATGGAAGGCCGGATGACTTTGTGCAACATGAGCATCGAAGGCGGAGCCCGCGCCGGAATGATCGCTCCTGACGAGACTACTTTCGAATATGTGAGGGGGCGGCGCTTTGCCCCGAAGGGAAAAGACTGGGACGAAGCGGTCGCGTATTGGCGTTCGCTCGCGGGCGATTCCGGCGCGAAGTTTGACCGTGTCATTGACATCGACGCTGCATCGTTGGCTCCGTTCGTGACCTGGGGGACGAATCCGGGGATGGTTGTGCCGGTGACGGGGCAGGTTCCAGAACTGCGAAGTTTTTCTGAAGATGCGGATCGCCGCGCGGCCGAGCAGGCGCTGGCTTACATGGGACTTGAGCCGGGGATGCCGATGGAAAAAATTGAAGTCGATCGCGTTTTTATCGGTTCCTGTACCAATTCTCGAATCGAAGACCTGAGGGCGGCGGCGAAAGTTGCGAAAGGTCAGCATGTAAGTTCAAAGGTTCGAGCGATGGTGGTACCGGGTTCACAGGCGATCAAACGGGCGGCTGAAGAAGAAGGACTCGATCGAATTTTCCTCGACGCGGGGTTTGAGTGGCGCGAGTCAGGGTGCTCGATGTGCCTCGGGATGAATCCGGACATTCTGCAGCCGGGCGAAAGGTGCGCCTCGACCAGCAACCGCAATTTTGAAGGGCGGCAGGGGCGGGGAGGGCGTACGCACCTCGTCAGCCCGATGATGGCGGCTGCGGCGGCCATTGCCGGGCATTTCACAGACATCCGGAATTGGGAGTTTCAGTAGAGCGGATCGAACGAGTTGTACCCACAGAGTTGGTCGAATTATGGAACCGTTTCGCAAGCATACCGGCGTCGTTGTCCCGCTCGACAAGGTCAATGTCGATACCGACCAGATCATCCCGAAGCAGTTTCTGAAGCGCATCGAGCGTACGGGCTTTGGCGAGTTTCTTTTCTTTGATTGGCGCTTCTCGGGAAACGGAGAGAAGAAGGCCGACTTCATACTTCATGCCCCGCGGTATTCCCGGGCCTCGATTCTGGTTGCGGGCAAAAATTTTGGCTGCGGATCTTCGCGCGAGCATGCGGTCTGGGCGCTTGCAGATTATGGATTTCGTGTCGTGATCGCCTCCTCGTATGCCGATATTTTTGCCAACAACAGCCTGAAGAATGGACTGCTCACGGTCCGGTTGAGTGACGCGCAGGTGGCTGAGATCACGCGGCGTTCCAAAGAAATTGAAGGCTATGCGTTGACCGTCGATCTTGAGTCGCTGCGCGTCGAGGATGGGCGTGGATTTTCAGCCGAGTTTGCGATGGACGATTTCTCCCGCCATTGCCTGCTGAACGGCCTGGACGATATCGGACTCACCATGCAGCAGGAAGAAGCTATTACCGCCTACGAAGCCAAGCATCCTGTTCGCGCGGATATTGCCGCAATCCTGTAACTTGGAATCGAGGAATTTCATAATCAACATGCGAAATGAGATTGAGGGACAGCTTTGGGATTTTTCTGCGAAGTGCCTGTCTGACGGTGGGGGAGCCGGGTGGCAAAGAGCCAAGGTTAAAGTTTACGGGAATGTGGTTGGGGGCGGGCGGGAGCGCCCGCCCTACACGAGCCCTATTCTTACGGCTATTGCAGTGTTCATTTTGGCTCTCTCTGTCCATGCTCAAGGTTCGTCGAAGAAGCTCACGATTGAGCAGATTTTTGCGGAAGGCGGGGTCACGGGGCGCGCTCCGGAGGCGATCAAGTGGAGTCCGGACGGCTCCAAGCTTTCTTTTGTGCAGCGCGACAACGAAGGCGAGCATGGCGAGCTTTGGTATGTCGATGTCGCGACCGGGGAAAAGAAAGTGCTGGTCAGCGAAAGCAAGCTCGGGCAACTTGCCCCTCCAACCAACAAGATTAAAGATGAGCGCGAGAAGGAGCGGGTGAATCGTTATCATGTCGCCGCTTATTCCTGGTCGCCGGATTCGAAGCATCTTCTCTTCGACGCGCACGGGCAGCTTTGGTACTACAGCCTGGATACGGGCACGGGCGTGCAAGTCACAACGTCGCCGGATCCGAGCGCCGATCCGAAATTTTCTCCGGACGGCAAACGCATCTCTTTTCTGCGCAAGCACAACCTGTATGTGAAGGCGGTGTCGGGCGAGGAGGGCGATCATCCGGTTACGCGGGAAGAGAACCGCGATAGGGACAGAGACCGGGATAAAGATAAGGACAAGGCCGAAGACAACATTCTCAACGGCGAAGTTGATTGGCTGTATTCCGAAGAATTAGCGGTTCGCAGCAATTATTTTTGGTCTCCCGAAGGCCACGACATCATATTTTTGCAGATGGACGAAACTCGCGTCCCGACCTATCCCATCACCGATTGGCTGCCGACGCATCCGCATCTCGATCAGGAAAAATATCCGAAGGCTGGAGACACCAATCCCTCGGTGCGTCTTGGTGTGGTGGGCGGCAACGGCGGCAAGGTGCACTGGGTCAAACTCACGGATGATGACGATCATTATGTCCCCCGCTTCGGCTGGATTCGCGAAGGCTGGGCTTGGGCTGAGGTTTTGAATCGCAAGCAGGACGTGATGGACCTCTACTTCATCGACACGAAGTCCGGACGATCGCGCAAGGTCTTGACTGAAGCGGCTCCTGACGCATGGGTCAACGTGAACGACAATTTTCGGGTGTTGAAATCGGGTGACCGTTTTCTTTGGACCAGTTGGCGCGATGGCAACACACATATCTATCTTTACAGCTTCAACAAATCAGAGCCCAACGGTTCGGAGGCGAAACTCGAGCGGCAATTAGAGAAAGGCGATTACGAGGTGATCGCAATCGATTGCGTTGATGAGGGCGCGTCGCTGGTTTATTTCACCGCCAACAAAGATGACCCACGGCAGGAGAAGCTTTTTTCGGTGAAGCTCGACGGATCGGGGATGCAATCGCTATCTTCGGCAGACGGAAACTACACCGCAGCTTTTGCGGACGGGGCCAAGCATTTTGTCGAGACATATTCCGCGACGCTGACTCCGCCCAAAATCTCTCTGTGCGCGCCCGGCGGCAAGTGCCAGAAGATATGGGAAGCGCAAAGTATCGCCGGATATGATCCGATCGCCCCGAAGATGATGGAATTTAAAGCGGACGACGGAACCGCGCTTTATGGCTATTTGATCTTGCCGCGCGGAGCGAATTCCGACAAAGAGAAGGAAGCTGGCGGTGCGATCCCGCTGATTGTTGATGTCTACGGAGGCCCTGCCGGACAAACGGTGCAGAACGCGTGGGGCGGAACGACGGCGTTGTTTCATCAGATTTTAGCGAGCGAAGGGTTCGCGATCTTCTCCGTCGACAACCGAGGCACGCCGAACCGTGACAAGAAGTTCTCTACATCGTTCCGATTGCAGTCCGGCGGAATCGAACTTAAAGATCAATTGGCCGCGCTTGACCAGCTCTACACACAATTCCCGCAGCTCGATAAAGCGCGCACGGGAATTTGGGGATGGTCAAATGGGGGGTCGATGACTTTGTATGCGCTCACTCATTCTGACCGCTTCAAGGCCGGCATATCGGTCGCTCCGGTAACGGATTGGCGAAATTACGACTCGACCTATACCGAACGCTACATGGGGCTCCCGAAAGACAATCAAACAGGGTATGACGCGTCCATCGTGTCGGCTGCCGGAAAATTGCATGGAGCATTGTTGCTGGTGCATGGTACGAGCGACGACAATGTCCATTTTCAGAACACGATTCAGATGACGAACGCGCTTATCAACGCAGGTAAGCAGTTTCAATTGATGGTGTATCCGGACAAGACGCACGGGATCTCCGGTGCTGGAACGCGCACGCAGCTGTTTCATATGATGGAAGATTTTTGGAATAAGGAATTGAAGTAGCTGTCAGCTGTCAGCTATCAGCTTTCAGTGCAACACTTTTGAGTGTTTTACGCTGACAGCGACGTTTCTTTTTATCGACTCACTTTATGCATCGCACTACGCTTGGCGATTTTGAGCTTACGGTGGTTTCGGATGGGACTTACTTCCTCGATGGCGGCGCTTTTTTCGGGGTTGTGCCCAAGAGTTTATGGTCGAAGAAGGCGGTGCCGGACGATCAGAACCGCCTCGATGCGGGATTGAATTCTCTTCTTATTCGCACCGGTGACAAAAACATCCTGGTTGAAACCGGAATTGGCAACAAGATGCCGGAGCGACTGGTGCAGATTTTCAAGCAGCCTGCCAAATTGCTCGACAATCTACACTCTGCCGGCGTTGCACCCGAAGATATCGACATCGTCATCAACACTCACCTGCATTTCGACCATTGCGGATGGAATACGGTGAAGAGCGGCGGCAAGGTAGTCGCGACATTTCCGAAGGCGAAGTACTACGTTCAGAATGGCGAGTATGAGCACGGTCGCAAGCAACTGGAGCGGGACGCGGTCAGCTACATGAGCCCGAATTACGATCCGCTGCTGGAAAACGGGCAGATGGTATTGGTCGACGGCGACCTCGAAATCCTGCCGGGCATTTCGGTGCGAGTCTTCCCGGGACATACTGCGAACATGCAGGCGGTCGTAATCGAAAGCGGCGCGGCAGATGCAAGAGGAAAGAAGCCAACCGCATGCTACATTTCCGACTTAATCCCGACTACAAATCACCTCGATCTGACCTGGGTCATGGCGTTCGATGTGCTGCCACTAGAGACCATCGAGAGTCGAAAGAGATATTATGCGTCGGCGATTCCGGAAAAATGGTTGACCGTGTTTACCCATGACGACCGCACGCCGTGGGGATACGTTGAACTCGACGAGCGCGGCAAATACTCGATCAAGGGAATTGAGTCGCACCAGGTAAGAACTCGACTTGAGTCGCGAGGCAACTCTTAGCTCTGTTTTTAGAATCGCACTAAATATGCGCGTCCTCTGAGTAACGCTACTTCCAGTTGGAGTAAGTGCTCTCCGAGACGCGCCGAAACCGAAAGGGGATTGCTCTATGCGCTGCCTGCTCGCCTGCTTGTTTTTTATTGTTGGACTTCCGCTTATCACCGTGGCGCAGTCGCCGAATCCAGCTGAAGCAAAAGAAATTTTCTGTGGATTTGAGGATGGCGCCAGCCTCAAGCTGCAATATTCCGCGGCGAGCAAGAGTGGAGACATGCATGACGGCAAAATGTGGCAGCCCGGGGGTGCGCCCATGACTTTGTTCACCCAGGTGAAGCTCATGGCCGGTGGCGTAGAAATTCCCGAGGGAGCCTACAGTCTGTACGTGCTTCCTCGAAAGGGAAACTGGATGTTAGTTGTGAGCAAGAACGTGGTTGCTAACAGCAAGTATGACGAAAAGCAGGATCTGGTTCGGGTAAAGATGGAAAGCGTTTCGGTTGACACTCCATTCAAGAGCCTCGATATTGCGTTCGCGCACACCGCTCCTAAGGAATGCAACCTGCGAATGTACTACGGAAAGACCGGGGCCTGGGCTGAGTTCCGCGAAAAGTAGCTCGCAAAGTCGCCGTCGCGCTGAACTCAACATTCTGGGTTGCTTCAAGCTTGCTATCTACGACGCTTCGCGACAGATGCCCCTGGTGACTTGCGCTCCGGTCCCAATAAAAATCTCAATGTAGAGACGCGGTTTGCCGCGTCTCCCGCGCACGCCGTGGGAGACGGGGCTAGCCCCGTCTCTACGCACGCCTTCCCACAGGAGCAATCATGGTTTTGAATCTCTTTGGGACTTTGCTTGGACTCTGCTCGCGCCCTTCAAATCGATTCGAGGATAGGAGCTGAAAGTCTGCCTTCAAAAAATTCTTCAACACGGCTCAGAATGTCCGATCCGTTCTTCGCCTCGTAGATGGCTTTCCTTAGAGCTGCGCCTCCGGGAACGCCGTGCGTGAACCAGGACGCGAACTGCTTCATCTTGCCTTCTGCGCCGGGCATTTCTTCTTCCAGCAGCATTTGAAAATAGGTGCGGATCATTTGGTAGCGGTCTGCCTCGGTGGGGTCGTCGTAGCGGCTCGCGACCGGGCTGAGGTCGCTGTGGCTGGCCGAGATGCGCTCGGCTTGAACGGGCGGGGTCGCCCGTCCCCACGTTCTTCTCGACTCTTGTCCAAGCATTCCGGCGGAGGTGTATTGCTGAATCTGGCGAAAGATCCACGGATTGGATGGGGCCATGCGTCCGATCATGACGGCATCGCAGCCGGTCTGGGCGACGATGGCGCAAGCGTCTTCTGGAGTGCGGACATCGCCGTTGCCGATGACTGGAATTTTGACGGCCTGTTTGACGGCGGAGATCCAGTCCCAGTTAGCGTTGCCGCTGTAACCTTGCTCGCGGGTGCGGGCGTGGAGGGCGACGGCCCCGAGGCCGCAGCTTTCGGCCATGCGCGCGAGTTCGACACAGACGATTTCGTCGTCGTTCCAGCCGGCGCGGAATTTTACGGTGAAGGGAATCTTCACGGCGGCGCGAACCGATTCGAAAATTTGCCGGATCAGTGGCAGGTCGCGCAGAAGTCCCGAGCCTCCATTGCACTTCACGACTTTTTTTGCCGGGCAGCCGAGGTTGAGATCGACCAGATCGAAGCCGAAATCTTCGACCATGCGCGCCGCTTCAGCGAGAACGGCAGGGTTGCTCCCGAAAAGCTGGGCCGAGATCGGGTGCTCGTCTTCATAGAAATGAAGGTAGCGTCCGCGAACCCGTGCGTCGCGCAAGAGTCCGTCAGCCGAGGTGAATTCGGTCATGATGAGGCCGCATCCGCCGAGATTTTTGATGAAGCGGCGGAAGACGGTATCGGTGACTCCGGCCATGGGAGCGAGGACGGTGGGCGGGGAGATGCGGACATTGCCGATGGAGAAAAATTCGGGGAATGCGGCAGGGTCGGGCGCATGCCTTCGAACGGCTTCGGGATTGTCCCAGAACTTGCCCACAGATTTGATTTTAGCTGGTTCTAGGGGGGTTCTAAAGTGATGGCTGATTTGGTGAAAAGGTATCTGCCGAGCTGTGCTCGGCTGGACGGGCGGGTCGCCCGTCCCCACACTTGCCGTTTCCCACACTTGCCGTTTCCCACACTTGCCTGCTCCACACTTGGTTGAATGTGTGGGAGCGGGCGGCTCGCCCGCTCAACTGTCGATGGGAGAGTCACTTTCAAACCACATCCATTTATATTCCGCGGGATCCATGACCAATGCGGCTCGAACCGGGTTGAGGCGGATGTAGTTTAGCTTGTCATCAATGCCTTCCTCGCGCCGAAGCACATGATCGAATGACTCGTGCTGCCACACCTGGCCTTTGCGGTTGAGCAATCGATTGATCCGGTGAGCGGATTCGCTCTTCACCTTTTGAAAGATTTCGGGCAGCGAAACTGGACCGTTGTCGTCCGACACGGGCGTGAAGACTAGATGTACGTGGTCGGGCATGACAACGAAACCATGCAGGGTGCATCTGGTTCCATCGAGGTGCCGGCAGGCCTCGACTGCGAGATCGCGCGCTTGCCCGGGCAACGTCCAGCGCAGGTGGGTAGTGAAGGTGCCGAAAATGGCTCGATTATCTTTTTGAAAGTGCGGGAGGGTGCGGCGATACTCATACCTTCTGAGCATGATTGCACTCTAGTGTCGGCGGATGGATTTATCTGTGATGGGTGGCCCGAAGATTTGTGATTAAGGGCTGGACGGGCGGGTCGCCCATCTCCACACGTGTGGCAGCGGGCGACTCGCCCGCTCAGGGCTCACCTAGGATTTCGGGAAAAAGAAAAGCCTCCTGGGTAGGAGGCTTCGAAAATCTTTTAAGTGGGGGCGGACTACTTCTTGGCTGCTTCGGCCTTAGCTGCTTCGGCTTTGCCAGCATCGCTCTTTGCGTATTTGCGGCGGAAGCGTTCGACGCGACCGGCGGTGTCCATAAGCTTCTGCTTTCCGGTGAAAAACGGATGGCAGGCGGAGCAAATTTCGACGCTGATGTCGCCCTTGTGCGCCGAGCGCGTCATAAACGCGTTTCCGCAAGCGCAGTGGACGCGGATCTCATTGTAATTTGGATGGATAGCTGCTTTCATTTCGGTTCCTGACCTCGATTCCAGACATTTGATTCTATAGGAGGGGTGAAGGATTCAGCAAGGCTGCGGACGCAACCATAGGAGAGCCGTCATCCTAGGTGGAGCGACGTGGAGCGACGGACCGGTGCAAGTTGCCGTGAGTTTGCACACGTGCTTCGCTTCGCTCAGCATGACAACCTTAATGAGACAAAAAGGAAACGGCAGGGTCCGACCTCCCTGCCGTTCGGTTATATCAACGCTTAGTTACTTGCCTCGGTTGACTACTTTTTTGAGTTCGTTACCCGGAGTGAATTTAGCAACTTTTCGGGCGGCTATTTTGATCGTGGCACCTGTCTGCGGATTCCGGCCGTTGCGGGCCTTGCGCTGCGAGACGGAAAACGTGCCGAAACCGATCAATGCGACCCGGTCCCCTTTGCGGAGGGCAGCGGTAACGCTGTCCACGGTGGTATCTATCGCGGTCGACGCTTGTGTCTTGGAAATGCTGCAAGCTTCGGCGATCCGGTCAACCAGATCAGCTTTATTCATACTTTCTCCTGACACTAGTTAAATTGCGGCTCTCGCGCTTCAGCCGGGGAGGGAGTAGCTCAATCGCGAGCACCGGCGATGGCAATTCTCGCTCATGTCAAGTTATTGTCAATGGGAAACAGGTGCCTGTTGCCGCTTTTGACACCTCGCATTCCTGAAACGGTTGCGGAGCAGGCGAAGTCGACGACGACATTAATCAACTGCTTGCTGAGAATAGAAATAAAAACGAGAACACGAACGTGTTCTCCACATTCTTGTCTTTGTCTCCACAGGATGTGCACAGGCGCATTCCCGTTTCGAGTTGCAGGTTGGGCGGTTCGGGTGCAGAGTTGAGAAGCGGAAACATTATGCTGATTGTTGTGTCTAATCGATGAAGTCATTATCGTGAAAACAGATGAAGTCATTTTATGAAAACAGAAGCTGAGGTATGCCCGAACTGTTCGGGCTCGGGCTGGAAGCTGGTTCCGCAAGCGCCGGAACGCGGCGTGATTCGCTGCGACTGCCAGCTCCGCGCCCGCGGTGGAGCGTTGCTGCACTCGGCGCACATCCCCAAAAGGTATGAGCACTGCGAGCTGTCGAACTTTACCGCAGATTTTCCCGGAGCGGATCGTTCGGTTGCCCTGGCCCAGATCAGCGCGGCGCGTTTTGTGCAGGAGTTCGATCCGCGAGATGGCAGGGGTCTACTGCTTGTCGGCGGAATCGGCACCGGAAAGACTCATCTTGCGGTCGGAATTTTGAAAGACCTTATGGCCGCTCGCGGCAGCGCTTGCATGTTCTGTGACTATCGCGAACTGCTGAAGCAAATTCAAAATTCGTACAACGACTCGGTCAAGGCGACTGAACTGCAAGTGTTGCGCCCGGTCTTTGAAGCGGAAGTGTTGCTCCTCGATGAACTCGGCGCTGTAAAACCCAGTGAATGGGTGTGGGACACGGTCAGCCTGATCTTGAACACGCGTTATAACGATAATCGCACCACGATTATCACTACAAATTTCGCGGACGAGCCAGCTGCCAGTGCGATGCGGTCAGTGTCGGCAGTCCGTGCGGCGGTGCGCGAGGAAACGCTCGGTGACCGTATTGGCGAGCGCATGCGCTCACGACTCCACGAAATGTGCCGTATCGTGCGCATGGACGGGCCCGATTTCCGGCAGAAATTCAAGAGCGCTAGCTTCGGCTAGATAGTGAGTAGATGCCCTGCCGTCGTAATTTCTTCAGCCGCGGGCTGAATCCGCTTTAGAATCGGCGAGTGTTCAGCCAGCGCACAGAGTTCCTTCCGGAAGCGGGCGACTCTTTCTTCTCTTCGATCGCCGCTGCACCCGCAGTGTTTGCGCTTCGTGGCAGTGACCCGCAGGCCGAGCCCTACGTCAGCAAGTCGGCAAATCTTCGCAGGCGGCTCCAACGGCTGCTTTCGGCACCTGACGGCGCTAGCAAGAGACTCAACCTGCGCGACCGCGTCCGTTGGATTGAATACACTTTCACAGGTTCCGACTTCGAATCGGGCTTTGTGCTTTATCGCGCGCTGCGCTCGATTTTTCCTGACTCTTACTCCAGGAGGCTGCGCTATCGCCCTGCCGCGCTGATCAGGTTGCATCTTGAGAATGAATTCCCTCGGGCGTCGGTGACCGCGCGGCTAGGGAAAGTTTTCGACGATGATCGAACGGGCGTGAATCTGTATTACGGGCCGTTCGCGTCGAGGGTGACGGCGGAGAAGTTCATGAACGACGCGCTCGATTTCTTCAAAATGCGGCGTTGCGTGGAAGACTTGCATCCCGACCCGAATTTTCCGGGGTGCGTCTACTCCGAAATGAAGATGTGCCTGGCGCCATGCTACCGCGGATGCACGGACGAAGAGTATCGATCGGAAGTGGCGCAGGTGGCCGAATTTTTGGATACGCGCGGTGAGTCATTGCAGCGGCAGATTGCGCGGGAGCGAGAGGAGGCGTCGTCCAGAATGGAATTTGAGTCTGCCGCTGCCATCCACATCCGGCATAGCAAACTCGCTTCCATGTTGCAGCATCTGCCGGAATGCGTTGGCCGGATCGATCGGATGCATGGGGTCATAGTGCAGAGGGCAGTCGCGACAGTAATCGGGGATGCCGCCACGGCACAACCAGTGGAAAGTGTCGCGCTCTTCCGGGTGGATGGGGGCGCGATCGCCGGTCCTCTTCTGTTTCCGATCTCATCCGCCGAGCACACTAAGTCTCAGTCGATGGAGGCCCGCATCGAAGCTGCGCTAGCGTCATTTCCTCCGGCTAGGCCTCACGATGCCAGCGAGCGAATGGAGCATCTCGCCATTCTGAAGCGCTGGTGCTATCGCGGCAGCCGCGAGGGCGAAATTTTCTATGCCAACTCACGAGGCGAACTGCCGATGCGCCGCCTGGTGCGTGGTATTGGTCGAGTCTTCAAAGACGAAGGTCGCGAACTCGAAGTGGCGAAATCGCCTGCGGAGTAGTCAGGCTACGCGATTCACTGCATATCCCTTCCGATACTGCCCTCTTACAATTTGCGAACATGGCAAAGAAAACTACTTCGAAAAAGTCAGTCGCAAAACCGCGTAAAGCCTCCCCATCACCCAAGCCCCCGACGAAGCAGGTGGCATCTTCTGGAGATCAAAGCCTGCGCGAGCATGTTATTTCCCTGTTGCAGGGTGGCGGGGCCCACGCCAGCTTCGACGACACCTTGGCGGATTGGCCGCTGCACTTTGCCGGGATCAGAGTTGCGAAGTTTCCGCATACGGCGTGGATGCTGCTGGAGCATATTCGCCTGGCCCAGTTCGATTTGCTGGAGTTCAGCCGCAATCCGAAACATGTCTCGCCGAAGTGGCCGGAGGGATATTGGCCGGAGACGGCGGCGCCCCCGGATGAAGCGGCGTGGAAGTCAAGCATGGAGTCCTGCAGGAAGGAGTTGGAGGCGATGCAGCGGCTGGTGAAAGACAAGAGCGTGGATGTTTTTGCGAAGCTTCCGTGGGGCGATGGGCAGACGGTTTTGCGCGAGGCGCTGATTATGGCGACCCACAATTCGTATCATTTGGGGCAGTTGATGATGCTGCGAAAGAGTTTGGGCTGGGGGTAGTGGTGGACGCGCAGCCCCTAAAGGGGCTTTAGTTCTGGGACATTGTGGTATCGCTGAAGCGATACCCTGATACGAATCTGCTCGTAACAAGGTTTGGGCGTGCCCCGCGATGTAGCCGGAGCAATAGTCTTGAAACGAACCCCGAGAGTCGCGGTTTGCTTTGCTGAAGAGGGAGTCGTCTTTACATCGGGAATCTCACCTCAGCGGCTAAAGCCACGATGATTCGCGCATTTATGGCCCGAGTGGAACTCGGGCCCTTCCCAATTCTCTTGCAAAGTGATTTTCTCTTGCAAAGTGATTTTTTTGCAAACTGAAGAGAGATACGCATAGAGCGATACCCGAGAACCGAATCTGCCGCGGAGAGCGATACGCGAAATGCCAATCTGTCGGAAATGCGATGCGGCGCGATCGCATTATCATGCCGGGATGGCGAGTTGAGTGGTCGGCGTTCTTCCTCGCGGCGGTTTTTTGCGGAAGATGACTTTGATTTCTTCGCGCCAGTTTTCTCCGATTCCAATCAGTTCCCATTCGATCTCGGGCGAAAGATAGCGGAGGATTGTGTCGGTTGTGGGGTGGACGTGCAACACCGGAGCGACCAGCATCAGGAGCGGCTTTTGGGACGAGAGTTGGCGGCCGGGAAAGTAACCGAACTTCGACAGTTCGCCACGATTCTGGTGCCATGCTACGCGCGACCAATAATCGACGCCTTGCAGAGGTAAGTGAATATCCTCATCCGCTTTGAGTTCGATGACAGCGAGCCTCCCCTCCTGCGTCTCGGAAAGCACGTCAATCATGGCGCGATCCGACGCAGCGAAGGCCGGAACTTGCGGATAGACGAATTCGGTCCGAAGTCTTCCATCAAGCGCGGCAACATTGGCCGTTATCGAGGACTCCAGCCAGCGTTCCGGATCCATCCGCCACAAGCGATGAGTCTTCGGGCCGTTTTTGTTGCGTACCGCCGCGGCGAGGCGGACAAGATCGGCAAACTGCGTTTCGTTCTCAGTGTTCAGCGAGCGTTCTTCCGCGCCCACGCCGAAGGCGATTTCCTCGTAACTCTGGAACGTCGATGGATCATGAGAGATTCGGGCCTGGGCAAACTCCAGCCCGTGGCATCGGAACGAAATTTCGGCCGCGGATGACGCAACCACTTCGGCCTGGGGCAGAATTTCACGAATTCGTTTTACGGATTGGGCAAAGCGTGTGCAAGTCGATGCGGCGTCGACGGCATGAATCAGGCGCGTAGCCAGGTTTCCGCGGTCGCTGAGGTCGGCTTGGGTCATCACATTTTCGCTCTGATCGAATTCGTATAACGTCCACTTGGCAGCGGAGGGATGGAGTTGCGCCATGCGTTGCTGCGTTAAAGTGGCACTGCCTTGGGGAAGGAACAGAACCAAGCCTTCGATGGACTGCCGAGCCTGCTGTGCGAGCCGGCAGGCATCAAGCCACAGGATTCCGTTGGTAAGAGCGCCGTCGATCGTCGATTGCGTTTCCTGATGGTTGACGCCGAGGATGGCGAGACCGCGCTGGCCCTGCCGCAGCCATCCACGCAGGTAAGCCGGACCGAACGAGTGCTCGAGATCGACGCTGGTAGTCAGGCGCACCACCGTCCAACCCTGAAAATATCTCTCAAGAGCCCGGCGCAGTCGCGGTTCGTAGGCCGCACGTGCCGACCTTCGGGCCGCCGGAGAGCGCTGGTCGCGATCGCGACAGAAGTCGAGGCGCGTGGGCTTGGTTTGGCCCATGCGTTGAACTTGCAAGCGCAGCGTCGTTCCCTTTATTTCGGCGTCGAGCACCCGGCGCACCGCATTGCGATCGTTCGACCACAAGTGGATGAGGCATTTGTGATGCTCTCCGCTAATGGAGTATTTTGCGTCGGCGAGGTCAAAGGCGATGCCGCCATCCTCAATCACCACGGTTGCTCGGGCAGTCAGGAGGAAGTCGGTGAGCATTTGGCTTAGCGAATCAGGGGTCATCGGCATGATTGTGGCGGCTTCGATGACACGTGTCAGTGATCGCGGCACGAGGGAATTGTTCGGTTTCGCAATGGCCATTCGCGTATAACTTTGGTAATTCGAACCGCAGCCTGATAAGTGCTCGTGGGATAATCTAGGCAGCACCGATCGAGTCTTTTGGCAGTCAAAAGCATCAAAATTATGGTGACGAATAATCAGGAACACTTCTTCTTTCAGCAATACGGACTGACCAACAGCGCTCTCGAAACCTACCTGGGCGCGGCGCTTTCCGCCGGTGGCGACTATGCCGATCTCTATTTTGAATATCTGACCTCGACTTCATTGACCATGGATGAGTCGCTGATCAAGTCGGCTTCCCAGGGGATTTCGGGAGGATGCGGGGTGCGTGTCGTCTCAGGAGAGCGCACGGGATATGCCTATACAGACGATCTTTCTCCGAAGAGAATCTTGCACGCGGCTCGAACCGCCGCGCTGATCGCGAGCGCGCCTGCAAAAACAACCGTAGCGGGATTTCAGCAAAAGCCTGCCCGCAGTTTGTATCCGGTAAGCCTGCCTTCGGTTGACGCCGAGTTGACCGCTAAAGTGGAACTCTTGATGCGAGCGGACCGCACCGCGCGCAGCTTTGACCCCAGAATTCGAGAAGTGCGCGCCAATTACGGAGACGAACTGCGCACCATTCTGGTGGTCGGATCGGATGGCACGTTTGCGGAAGATTCTCAGCCGATGGCGCGCATGAATGTGTCTTGCATCGCGAAGACCGACACCACTTCGGGCCGCGGTGGTTCGGGCGGCGGCGGCAGAGTCGCTCTCGACTTCTTCTTTGGTGATAAAACTCCCGAGTTCTATGCCAAGGAGGCGGCACGGCAAGCGGTGCTGCAACTCGACGCGCGCGAAGCTCCGGCTGGAGATATGGAAGTCGTACTTGGCCCGGGTTGGCCCGGAGTTCTGCTGCATGAAGCGGTAGGCCATGGGCTTGAAGCGGACTTCAACCGCAAGAAGACTTCCGCATTCGCCGGATTGATTGGTAAGCGCGTCGCGAGCGAGAAGTGCACGGTGGTCGATAACGGCACCATGCCGTGGCGTCGCGGATCGTTGAATGTCGATGATGAAGGCCATCCCACGCAGGAAACGGTCTTGATCGAGAACGGAATTCTAAAAGGTTATCTCAGCGACAAGCTGTCATCGCGCTTGATGGGTTTGGCCGACACGGGCAACGGACGCCGTGAAAGCTACGAGCACATTCCGATGCCGCGTATGACGAATACCTACATGCTGGCAGGCGAAGACGATCCCGGCGACATCATTCGTTCGGTAAAAAATGGAATCTACGCCGTCAATTTCGGCGGTGGGCAAGTCGACATTACTAACGGCAAATTCGTCTTCTCCGCGTCTGAAGCCTATCTGATCGAGGATGGGAAGGTCACGGCTCCGATCAAGGGCGCGACCCTCATCGGCAACGGGCCTGACGTGCTGACCCGCGTATCGATGGTCGGCAACGATCTGAAGCTCGACGAAGGCGTTGGGACCTGCGGCAAGGATGGGCAGGCGGTTCCGGTTGGGGTTGGCATTCCGACGCTGAAGATCGATCGCATGACCGTTGGTGGCACGGCGCGCAAGGAGCCGGGCGGGTTCATGCAGTAGGAACCGGCATGTGTGTCCGGAAGATATCAGAGCAATTCGGCGCGGGCAGATTCTTAGTTCCGCGCATTTAACGCCAAATTATTTCTTGGTCCCTCGGCAGTGCCTCAGTGGTTCAGAGTTTTTGATAACCACAGGGTACACGGGGTTGCTCAGAGGAAAATCTCATGACAACGGCATTGGAAAATAGCGAGACACAGACTGCGATCGATCTGAAAGAGATTGCGAGCGACGTGGTGAGCCGTGCTATGAAAGCCGGAGCTTCTGCGGCAGAATGCGTCGCCCGCGAAGGCGACGAGTTTTCGACGGTCGTGCGCTTGGGGCAGGTCGAGACGCTGAAGGAATCAGGCTCCCGAGGCATTGGCCTGCGCGTCTTTTTTGGGCAGCGCGCGGCGAGCACGCACTCCAGCGATTTTTCGGCCGCGGGGCTCGATCGCATGCTCAAGGCGGCGCTCGAACTCGCGAAGATTACTTCTGAAGATCCGTTTGGCGGAATTCCCGACGCAGCGCTGCTCGGGTCTATCAAGGGCGATCTCGATCTTTTTCATCAGGATGTGTATTCGCTGCCGAGCGCCGAACGTATTGACTATGCGCGGCGCGCGGAGAAGGCCGCGCTCGACAGCGACCCTCGCATTAAGAACTCTGAAGGCGGCTCGTTCGACGCGGCCACCGGGCGCAAAGTTTTGGCGAACTCGCACGGGTTTGTCGGCGAATATCGCCGATCTTATTGCTCGGTAGCGGCGGTTCCGATTGCCCAGGACGACGCCGGGTTAATGCAGCGCGATTACTGGTATTCCGTGGCGCGCAGCCTGGCGATGCTCGAGTCGGCGGAATCGGTCGGCAAGGAAGCAGCGAGGCGAACGTTGCGGCGATTGGGCGCGCGCAAGGTAAAGACCGCGCAGGTTCCAGTGGTGCTCGATCCCATGGTTTCGAGTTCGATGCTCGAACACATTTTTGAGGGCGTTAACGGAGACTCGGTCTATCGCGGAGCCTCGTTCCTTGCAGGCAAGCTCGGCGAGCAGATTGCGGGAACGAATGTCACGGTGATTGATGACGGTACGATTCCAGGAGGCTTCGGCACGACTCCGTTCGACGGCGAAGGCATTCCAACTCGCCGCACGGTCGTTATCGAGAACGGAATCCTGAAGTCGTATTTGCTGAATACCTATACCGCCAAAAAGCTCAAGCTGGAAACTACAGCCAACGCTTCGCGTGGGCTTGCGGGTACTCCGGGAATCGGGCCAGGAAATTATTTTCTGGAGCGCGGACAGAAAGCTCCCAAACAGATTATTGGCGAAATCAAAGACGGGCTCTACATCACCGAATTTCTCGGCCACGGCGCGAACCTGGTCACCGGAGATTATTCACGCGGCGCGTCAGGCATGTGGATCGTCAACGGAGAGCTCGCTTATCCGGTCGAAGAGATCACAGTAGCTGGCAATCTGAAAGAAATGTTCCGCAACATCTCGGAGATTGGCAGCGATCTCGAATTTCGCGGAAGCGTGGCGTGTCCCACGATTCGAATTGACGGACTTATCGTCGGCGGCGAGTAGCGGTTTTTCCGGCGCAAATCTCTAAAGCGATCCCTGAAAACTAATAAGGCGGACGGTTGGGGTTCCGTCCGCCATAATCCCGGGGGGAGGGGTGTTTCAGGGCATCTCAACTACGCGCTGCATCTTGGTTTGTACTGCATTCTTGTCGGCGCCGACATCTTCGGCTCCCAGTAAACGGGCCGCAATCCGCAAAGCATCCATCTCCTTGCGAACTCTTAACAACTCCTGCTCTTTCACTCGTAGAACGTCGAACGGGTTTTTCATGGGGGAGGGCCTCACTGCTTGTTCGGTTTTCATATGCTGAAGCTACCTTATGAGAAATTGGCTTCAGATGAAAGCTCTCAGAGGTACATTCCAGAAAAGATTTGAACTCGCCAACAATCGGGCCGAGTGGCCGCTGACCGTTATCAAATAGTTAATGCCCCAAATGATAGGGGTGCTTATTGAGAATGGTGAAGGCGCGATAGAGTTGTTCGAGCAGAACCACACGCGCGAGTTCATGGGGCAACGTCATCTTTCCCAATGAGACCGTGACCTGCGCCAGAAGCCGCGTTTCATCGGAGAAGCCGTCACTGCCGCCAATGGCAAAAAGCAGCGGCACGGCGGCCACCTGCTCGCGATCAATAAAATCAGCCAGCTCTTCGGAAGAAAACTGCTTTCCGCGGGAATCAAGCAGGACGAGCTTGTGCCGATCCTTGCTGCTCGTTTTCCTATTCGCTGGACCGCTCGCTAGCGCCGGGAGTTGTGCTTCTTCTCTTAGTGGGAGCGCTTCAATCTCAGCGAATCGAGAGATGCGTTTCAGATATTCCGCGGTGAGCGAATCGATGGCCGGTTCTTTTGTCTTTCCGATCCATGCGACTTTGATTTTCACGAGAGTTCAGGTCAGCGAGTGCTTCAGCTTCGACAGCTACGCCCGCTTTTTACGTGGAACGGCCACGAGGGACGACTTCTTTTCCGCCGAAGCTTTCGTGGTTGCGATCCGTCGCTTCGGCTTGGCTAGCAATGCTGCTGGCTCAAGGCGCTTGGCCGATTTCCATAGCCGCTCCAAATCGTAGAACTGGCGCGCTTTTTCCGAGAAGACGTGAACGACGAAGTCGACGTAATCCAGCAGCACCCACTCCGCCTGCTTGTAACCCTCGGAGTGCGTGACGCGAATTCCAAGCCGTTCGAGGCGCTCATCGACCGCGTCGGCAATCGCCTGAACCTGGCGCGGGTTCGTGCCGCTGCACATCACGAAATAGTCGGTGAATGCTCCGGAATCTTTTTCAAGTTCGAGGATGGCGACATCTTCCGCTTGCTTGTCTTGGCAGGCCAGGATCGCTTCATTCACCTGGACTTTGAGGTCATCTTTTTTCTTCATTGCTGCTTTGATTGTAACCTGCTGTCGCGCGGTGCGCTTCGGGCGGGCTCATTTTCAACGATAGAGATTCAGCTTGCGAATGTAGTCCGCCACACGCGGATCGACCCATCGCGCTAAGGGCTTCCCCGCGGAGGCGGCTGCCCGAATCGAGGTCGCTGAAACGCGATAGTGTACGTCTTCGAGCAAATGAACACTCACGCCGGGAAGCACAAGGTCGCCAGCTGCCGGCTGCTTATGGAAAGGAAGAGTGACTGGAGCTGCGGGCCGCACGCGTTCCGGCAAAGACTCCGCCACTTCGCGCAGAGAATATCCGGGACGGCTGGCAACCACGAACGCGCACTCGGAAAGGATCGCGGTGGCTTCGCGCCACTTGCCTATGTCCATGAAGGCGTCGATTCCAATCAGAAAGTAGAGATTGTCAGACTTTTTGAGAGACGCCTTGAGCTTTCGCACCGTATCGATCGAATAGTTGACCGCTGCCTCGTGTCGCTTGTGCGATGACGAAGTCTGCGACAGGTTAAATTCTGGTGCTTCCAGTAGGGAAGACTGAAAACTCTTGTCGCCTCGAGTCGCAAGCGCCACCATTGAGTAACGATGGATAAAAGGGGTGAGAGCGTGTTTTTGTTTGTGCGGCGGGATATTCGCCGGGACGAAGAGCACTCGGTTCAGCGAGAAGCGAGCGGAAGCCGCCCGGGCAAGCGCCAGGTGTCCATTGTGGATTGGGTCGAAGGTCCCACCGAGAAGCCCAATGTTCATGTTTTTTCTGGCAAACGCCTTTTATTGCGCGGTTCGTTCCGCGCACGCCGGTGCAATCGCCGTCCACGACTGCACAGCATGCACTCCCGACAGTTTCAAGGCTGCAGCGCAACGATGCAAGCGGTATTGCACGAGTATGTACGTGGCAGTAGATATTTGCGCCAGAACTTTGCACAAAGTGACGACTGGGATTAGGCTGTGGGCAAGGGTTTCCGGTTGTTGTTTTGACATCTCGAACATCCTGCCCAGATGAGTTGTACCTGTGGCGCGTCGCTGACAAGTGCTTGCGATGCACTGATGTAACTCGCCGTGCGTGAGGTCTGCGCATAGCATGAACCTATGCGAATGAAACTCCCCCTCATCCGCAGTCTGGTCGTGGCTCCTTCGCGCGCGCCAATTCTGCGTTATGGAGTCGCCCTCCTCAGTACCGTTCTGGCGCTGATTCCCACAATATTTTTTTCTGACATCGCCGAGAGCCGCCTGGTGGTTTTTGCGGTTGCCGTGATGGTCAGCGCCTGGTACGGAGGCTGGAAGCCTGGACTGGCAGCTACCGCTTTCGCGATGACCGTCAGCGCGTATTACTCGCTGAGCGGCGATCAGACTGGTCCTGAGTTTCACCGCGCCATCGCCCACCTCGCACTTTTTTTCGCCGTCGCTCTCTTAATTTGCTGGTTCAATGCCGCCTTGAGGGCTACCCAGGAAAGCCTGCGCCGATCGGAGAGAAATTTCAGGTCGCTGGTGATGAACTCTCCCTACGGAATCTGCCGCTGCGATTCGCTCGGGATTCTGCAGACGGCAAATCCGGCACTGGTAGCGATGTTTGGCTACGACAGCTCAACCGAACTGATGGGCAAGCACCTGGGAAGTCTTTACTCTGACGCGCAGCAATGGTTCCAAACCGCGGATTACTTTCACGCGCGCAAAGAGTTTAACGACTTGACCACCGACTGCGTGCGGAAAGATGGAACTGCGATTGTCGCCAGAATTTCAGGGCGGTCGATTCAGAACGGAAAATCGGGTGGAAGTTTCGAAATATTCATTGAGGATGTCACCGAAACCCGCATCCTCGAAATGCAACTGCGGCAGTCGCAAAAGATGGAGGCGATCGGTCGGCTGGCCGGTGGCATCGCCCACGACTTCAACAACCTGCTGATGGTGATTTCGGGATATTCCGAATTCCTGCTCGAGCGCCTTGGGCCCGACCTCAGTTTGCGAGGGCCGGCACAAGAAATTGCCAATGCCACGCAGCGCGCCACTTCTCTGACGCGGCAGCTCCTGGCTTTCAGCCGCAAGCAGATGTTGACTCCGAAACTCCTCGATCTCAACGAAGTGGTAGCTGAAAATCTGAAAATGCTTACGCGCATGATCGGCGAGGATATCGACCTGGTCATGGTTCCCGGCGCCGAACTCGGCGCGCTGCGCGCTGACCCGGGCCAGATCGATCAGGTCATCATGAACCTGGCCGTCAACGGACGCGATGCCATGCCGCAGGGCGGCAAGCTGACAATCGAAACAGCCAATGTGACCCTGGACGAGAATTTTGCTCGCACACACGCTCCGCTCACAGCCGGCGACTACATCATGCTCGCGATCAGCGACACCGGAGTCGGCATGGATTCGGAAACGCAAACGCGAATCTTCGAGCCGTTTTTTACTACCAAGGGCGCGAAAGGCACGGGCCTGGGGCTTTCGACCGTATACGGTGTGGTGAAGCAGAGCGGCGGGTTTATCTTTGTAGACAGCCAGCCTCTCCGCGGAACCGCGTTTCACGCTTACTTCCCACGCGTCGACGGACGGGAAGAGACGGCTACGGCGCAGGAGTATCGCGGCCTTCCGAGAGCGCAGCGCGGGCAGGAGACGATTTTGCTCGTGGAAGACGAGTCCAACCTGCGTCGCCTCGCCAAGCAATATCTCGAAAATCAGGGCTACAAAATTCTTGAAGCGGAAGACGGGGCTGCCGCCCTGCAAATCGTCGATGGTCACAAGGGATCGATCGATCTTCTTCTCACCGACGTGATCATGCCCGGCATGAATGGTAGGGAACTCGCGAATCATATCGGCAAATTGCTGCCAGCGATCCGCGTGCTCTACATGTCCGGCTACACGGAGAATGCGGTCGGGCACGACGGCATGCTTGATCCCGGCATCAACTTGATGCAGAAACCGTTCAGCCTGCCTTCGCTCAAGCATCGCGTTCGCGAGATTCTCGATTCCGAGGCGCCGCCAACGAATCTGGCAATGCGCGCCGCTGCCGGGGGCGATGCCGCCGGCGCGCGCAAGTTGCCGCCATTCCGCGCGCGGCGCTACAACCTGCAAGTGCCTTTGCGTTATCGCCCTCTCGGAGAACAGAACTGGCGGGCAGGCAAGACTGAAAACATCAGCCGCTCTGGATTGCTGTTTGAAGCGCAGGAATATATGCATCCGAACGCCCAGCTGGAAATCAGCCTGGTGCTTCCCGCGGAGATTGCCGGACTCACCTCGACCGAGGTGGTGTGCCGTGGTGAAGTTGTGCGGACCCTCGCCGGCCGGGACAAGGGCGTCAACCCTGCACTGGCCGCCAAGATTCTGCAATATCACTTTCAACACGGAGCACAGATGGGCGAGGCTTAGTCTTCAGCGAGCGCGGTGGGCGAGACGCCCACCGGACAGCCGCCGGGACGGCGGCGCTACGGTTCTCGCCGCCAGTTGCGGGGGACAATCAAGTGGGTGGGCGCTGGTTACCACCGATACCATCGGTACTTGGACAAACCCGCTTGGGGACTGTTACATTGCGTCCAGTAGAGTCGAATCGGCGAGCGAGGCTGGCGAAAAATGTCTCTGGTGGTGAAGTTGGAAGACGATCTTGGAGAGCGCAGTGAGTGGGTCATGCTGCATGGCGTCGTGCCCTCGGAAGATGACAAGAAGCTGGCGCTCCTGAGCGGGATCGATCCCTTCGGCAAAACCGTTTTCAATCATCTCCAAATGAAAATGTTTTTGAAAGAATGGGAACTCGTGAAAGACCGTGTGCGTGACGATAGCCAACTGGAAGCCTGGGACAAGGTGAAGAGCATGGCTGAGCAATGCCGGGATGACCGCGACTTGTACCTGCGGTTTGTTGGAAATTAGACCAAAATTAAAACTCTATTTCGATAGTGTCCCAAGAGCTTCGCGGAACAGCGCATCAAAAGTTTGAGAGTTCTTCCCGGGCACGGATTGCATTGCTTTGTCCGCCATCGCGCGCTGATAGCCTAAATTCACTAAAGCAGAAATCACGTCTTCCTCGACGGGCGTTGCGAGCGGCGTTGTCGTTTCCGCCGTTCCTGTCGTTTGCGGCAGCTTGTCTCTCAGTTCGAGAACCATGCGCTCGGCGGTTTTCTTGCCTATGCCGGGGATGCGGGTCAGGCGGGCCAGGTCTCCGCCACGAATTGCGCCGGTCATTTCATCGGCGGGCATGCCGCTCAGAATCGTGATGGCGAGTTTGGGGCCGATGCCGCTCACGGTTAGAAGTTTTTCGAAAAGATGTTTTTCGGTTAGGCGCAAAAATCCGTAGAGGCTGAGCGCGTCTTCGCGCACGTGAGTGTGAATGTGGAGCGCGATTTCGGTTCCGGCGGCCGGCATTTCAGAAAATGTCGGCACGCTGATGGTCACGTCGTAGCCGACTCCGTGCGCCTCGATGATCGCCTGGTTAGGACGTTTCGATAGTACGATTCCGCGAAGGTGCGCGATCATCGGGTTATTGTACGGCAGCGATTGCAGAGGCGACGCGTTTCTCGCGACCAGCGGCAATGTTGTTCGTACGCGTTTGTGGGTCGTCCCTCCGGGACTTCGATTGTTGATGCGATCTTCCCCAGCGCTTTCGCGCTGGGCTAAGCTGGCTCGTCCCGTCGGGACTTGAGTGATCAGCCCTTTGGGGCTTGCTTGGTTCTTGTTTCGAGACTTGCTGGGTTCTTGCTTTGGGGCTTTGCTTGGTTCTTGTTTCGGGACTTGCTTGGTTCTTGCTTCGGGACTGGTGAGAATTTCTTGCGTTGTGCCTCAGGGTTGCGACATTCTGATTTTAATTACCGGTTTTCCTTTCGCGTCCACAGGAAGTTGCATCACTTCACAGTTTTTACACAGTCGGGATGCAGTTTCGCGTTGCGCAAACTTTCCTGCTCAAGCAAAGTTCTTTCAGTCAAAGCGTGAGATGTTTCTGGGTCTGTTGCGAGTGGTTCAGCGTTGCCGGTGACTTTCTCGAGAGTGAGTCATCGGGGGAAAATTCGGCGCATGTCCAGTGCGCTGGTGCCCGGGCTTAGCGGCCTCCTCGACCATGTTTCTAACGAAGCGTGGAGACGCTGAATCGAAAAGCCTGAAGCGGAAGCTGCAGGTTCGTCATTGATGCGTCTTGCTATTGACTCGCGAGAGTCGAGAGCGCGTTCGCACCATGATCTTTGCTTCGGCAAGGACGATGGTCAGAAACATCCGCGATAACAATGCGGCTTGGGTGGCTGGCCCGGGCCGCATTTGTTTTTACAACGACACTCCTCCGACCGCATAATCAATCAGGTCTGCTTTCGGCCTCACCTCCATGACTTCGACTTCTACTGACAACTTCAAGGAATCGCTCAAGCAGCAGGCGGATATCGTCCGCATTGTTGGCGACTACGTGAAGTTGCGCAAGGCTGGGGCGCAGAACTTTTCCGGGCTTTGTCCGTTTCACAGCGAGAAGACGCCTTCATTCTCGGTGCATGCCACGCGGCAATTCTTCCATTGCTTTGGCTGCGGAGAGTCGGGCGACGTTTTTACCTTCGTGCAGAAGGCTGAGAACGTGACGTTTCCCGAGGCGGTGCGGGTGATTGCGCAGAAGCTTGGCGTGCCCATGCCGAAAGTGACGTTTTCGAGTCCGGCCGAGGCGCGCGACGCGCAGCTTCGTACGGCGTTGCTCGATGTGCACGTGCGAGCGGCCGCGTTTTTTCAGGATTGTCTGCGGAAGAGCGAGGGGGCGAGTGCGCGCGAATATCTCAAGGGGCGCGGGTTGGATGTGGCGACGATTGAGAGTTTTCAGGTTGGGTATGCGCCGGATTCCGGCTTCTTGCTGCGTGACGCGCTGAAGCGCGAGTTTGGCGAGGAGTTGTTGAGGGAGAGCGGGCTTTTCTCCTGGAAGGATGCCGGGCAGGCGTCTGCGGGCGGATCGCAGGCGTCCGGTGGCGGACGGGAAAAGCAGGTCCTTCGCTCCGCTCAGGATGACAATTCAGATAAGAGGGCGGCGGATAGTCGGACCGCGGAGACTGCTCGAACAGCGAGTGCTGCGGCCTCCGCGGCGATTTATTCCAAGTTTCGTAATCGCGTGATGTTTCCGATCCGCAACGATCAGGGAAAGGTGATTGGCTTCACGGGACGCACGCTCGCCACCGACGAGAAGGCAGGACCGAAATATCTCAATTCGCCGGAGACCGCCATTTATTCGAAGTCGCGGGTGCTCTTCAATCTTGACAGCGCGAAAGAAGCGATTCGCAAGCTTGATTACTCGATCATCGTTGAGGGGCAGATGGACTGCATCTCGGTATACGCGGCCGGCTTTCATAATGTGATTGCCAGCTCAGGCACGGCCTTTACCGAGATGCAGGCGAAATTACTCGGGCGTTTCTCGAAGAATGTCATCGTCAACTTCGATCCCGACACGGCGGGTGCGCGGGCGACGGAGCGGACTCTCGGTCTGCTCGTAGAAGACGAGTTCACTATTCGCGTCCTGTCGCTCGATACGGGGTTCGATCCCGATTTATTTATCCGGCGCAAGGGCAAAGAGGCTTACGGCGCGGCGCTGAAAGGCGCGCAAAAATATTTCGATTATTTGATCGACCGGGCACGGGCCCAGTTTCCGGCGCGCAACTCTGACAGCAAGGTGAAGGCGATTAATCATCTGCTGCCCCATATACAGCGGGTGCCTAGTCGAATCGTAAGGGACGAGCTGGCGCTTGAGATCTCGCAAAAGCTAGGAATCGATTCTGCGGTGCTTCGGCAAGAGCTTAAACATGCCGCGACCAACCGCGCGGCAACTCAGGTGAAGACTCCGACCGAATCGCAGATTACGGGAGCGGAGCGCGTGCTGATCCGCGCACTCGCTTCAGCGACCCAGGTTCAAGCTGTCGACACGCGTACAACCGCTCGCGAAGGTACGGACGAGGAGTTTGATCCGGCGCGTCAGGCCGCATTCGCCCTCCAGTCAGAGCAACTCTATGAGGGGCTCGGCTCCCAGTCTCTGATTGAGGCGCTGCTTGGTGGCGCCTCCGAAGTGGCAGATGTCATGGAACTTCCGAAGACGGATGCTGACAGACGCCAGTTAGCGGCTATTTTGATGGACGAGGAAGAAGAGTTGACGCCGGAGACGGTCGAGGGCGCGGTCAGGGCTTTGCGCCGTATTTATTTTCGGCGCCGGCTGGAGGAAGTTCAGATGGGGCTGCAGCGCCCGGGGCTCCCGTTGCAGGAAAGGCAGGCGCTTTTGCACGAGAAGGTGCGGTTTAAGCGGGCTTTGATGGACCCGGGGCTGGCTGACTCGGCCAGTCAGGCATCTTAGCGGTTGCGGGTTGCATTGAGGGGCTGAAGTTCGAATGCCGCCTGAGACGCGGATAACCGCGTCTCTACAGGAAATAGTCGATTTTCTTTTCAATTCGCTTGGAACGAAATGGCCTTGACCGCCATCTAAATATCCAGCGGAGTAATAGATAGCGGAACCGGCGTGCTATACTTCTGAAGTTTGTGCGTTCCGCGCATAACTCCGTCACAACTCCTACCGCTAAAAAGTTTGGTTTTCGCGAACCGCGAATGCCTTGAAGGGTAATCTGCATTGGCACTTGACGACAAGTACGACGACATAAAAAAGCTGATCGACGCAGGCAAAGAGAAGGGATATCTGACCTATGACCAGGTCAACGACCTTATCCCGCACGACGTGCATTCTGCTGAAGACCTGGAAGATCTGCTAACCACGATCGGAACACAAGGAATCGATGTACTCGAAAGCTCGAAAGGGCCGACGACCGATCTGGAAAAAAAATTCGAAGAAGTTGATGATGCATCCGACGATGTCGAACTCGACCTCACCCCGGGTGCTCTGGAAAAAACCAACGATCCCGTCCGCATGTATTTGCGGGAGATGGGCACAGTGCCTTTGCTTACCCGCGAAGGCGAAGTTGAAATTGCGAAAAGAATTGAGCGCGGCCAAAACCGGGTTCTAAAGGCGCTCTCGCGCTCGCCGATCGTTATTCGTGAATTGCTCGCCTTAGGCGAAGATCTCGAGAAAGGTGTCCGCTCGATTAAAGAGCTGGTCACCTTCGACGAAGAAGAAATCACGGAAGAGATTGTCGAAAAGCGTCTGAAGGAATTTCTCGCCAAGGTTACAACGCTCGACAAGCTTTACAAGAAAGTCGCTCCGCTGCAGGAAAAGCTGGCGGCCGTTAACGTCAAGAAGCGCCCGAAGGACCACCGCCGGTACCGCTTCCAGTTGGCGCACGCGATCGTTCGCACTTCGATTGCGGTCCGCAAGCTCGGCTTCACCAACAACGAACGCAAGCGCCTGATCGACCGCGTCAATCGCACCGTCGACGGCATGCGCTCGCTCGATCGGCAGATCCAGAATCTGGAGAAGCGGGCCGAGGCGACACGAAGCGACGACCAGAAAAAAGAATATAAAAAGCAGTCACGCGCCGTCCGCGGAGAGCTCGAAAAGCTTGAGGTGGAAGCGGGCCTGTTGTTCCAGGAACTCAAGCGCACGCAGCGCGAGATCATCCAGGGCGACATGGATGCGGAATATGCGAAGCGCGAGCTTATCGAAGCGAACTTGCGTCTCGTAGTATCGATTGCGAAGAAATATACCAATCGTGGTTTGCAATTCCTCGACCTGATTCAGGAAGGCAACATCGGCCTGATGAAGGCGGTCGACAAGTTCGAATACCGCCGCGGTTATAAGTTTTCGACTTATGCCACGTGGTGGATCCGGCAGGCGATCACACGAGCGATTGCCGATCAGGCGCGCACGATTCGTATTCCAGTGCACATGATCGAGACGATCAACAAGCTGATCCGCACCTCACGGCAGCTGGTGCAGGAGCTGGGACGCGAACCGACGTCCGAAGAAATCGCGAAGCGGATGGATATTCCGGTCGCGAAGGTCCGCAAAGTATTGAAGATTGCACAGGAACCGATCTCTCTCGAAACGCCGATTGGCGAAGAGGAAGATTCGCACTTGGGCGACTTCATCGAAGACCGCGCGGTTGTCTCTCCGGCGGAAGCAGTGATCAACGTCAATCTCAAAGACCAGACCTCGCAGGTGTTGCGTACGCTGACGCCGCGCGAGGAGAAGGTCATCAAGATGCGCTTTGGCCTCGAAGACGGCTCGGAGCACACGCTTGAGGAAGTCGGGCAATCGTTTGCGGTCACTCGTGAGCGTATCCGGCAGATTGAGGCCAAGGCGCTGCGGAAACTACGGCATCCATCGCGCTCGCGGAAGTTGCGGGCGTTTATGGATGGAGTAAGGGACTAACGGAGCTGGACGGGCCAGTAGCCCGTCCCCATACGAAAATAGGCGAGTTTCAGGGCGCGAGATGATCGCGCCCTTTTTCTTTGTCGAGCTTCTCACAACTCGCGAAATGGGTTCCGCACCCGAACACTCCCATACAATCTACCGTCCTCAAAATCTTCGGACAGGATTTCGCCCAACCCGAAGTGCTCGGCGTAAGCCCACATGTGGGCGTCGAACCATGAGAACTTATAAGCGGCTACTCCTAGTAATGCGGTGCGCACCAGTGATGCGTTGGGGTAAAGAACCGGAAACTGGGACATCAACTCCTCGGTCTCACGTCGTGCATCGTCAGTACTCAGGAACGGTGGCGCGTCGCGGCGAACGCGAGTTGTCGCCGAAAAGAATTCCAGCAGAGCCTGGTGAGGAATGCGGGCAGTATCCTCGGCCAACCCTTTGCGTAGGAGTTCGACAGCGGCGGCCTGCTTGTGGGGAGCCCGATCGTCAAATCGATAGACGAGGACGTCCGTATCAACGAGAAAGGCCACGATCGTAGAGTTCCTCTCGCGTCCAACCTCGATCAGTAGAGTCTGACGACTTGGCCGAGGAAGGCCGGCCTCTCGCGGCCTCGCGCTTTTGTTGCCGAGCCGTCGCCTCATCAAAAGCTCTGAGCTTTTCTTTAATCGAGTTTGGGGCTGTTTTCTTCACAGCATCGCGCTTCGTTACTCGAATCGTCTCCCCTGCGGGCTGCAAGTCCAGTTCGTCGCCGGGGCGGATCTTGTATTGATCGGCTATTGCCTTTGGCAGCGTCAGCTGCAGCTTACTGGTCACCTTGGCCATGGGTTCAATATACCAAGGAAACTATCCTTGTTCAATCCTTGTAACATATAGAGCCGCTTCAAATCGAACGCTCTTTAAGGTAGCGCCGCCGTCTCGGCGGCTGTCCGGCGGGCGTCCCGCCCGCCGTCGAGGGCGAGACGCCCTCGAGACAGCCGGCAGGATGCCGGCGCTACGACTGCGTCGCCTAGAAGAAATCGTTCGCACCCTGCCCTGCTAGAATCAACTCACCGCTGATGGACGCTGCCCACATACGCAATTTCGCGATTATCGCGCATATTGATCATGGAAAATCGACGCTTGCTGACCGTCTGCTGGAGCTGACTGGGTCGCTTGCCATGCGCGAAATGCAATCCCAGGTACTGGATTCCATGGACCTAGAGCGGGAGCGGGGAATCACCATCAAGGCGCATGCGGTGCGCATGCTGTATCCGGCGCAGGATGGAGAGATTTACCAGCTTAACTTGATCGACACGCCTGGGCATGTGGATTTTTCGTACGAAGTTTCGCGATCGCTGGCGGCCTGCGAGGGGGCGCTGCTCGTCGTCGATGCGTCGCAGGGGGTCGAAGCGCAGACTCTGGCTAACTCCTATCTCGCCATCAACCATGGGCTTGAGATTATTCCAGTCATCAATAAGATCGATCTTCAGAGCGCGGATATTCCCCGGACGAAAGAGATGATTGAGAGCGCCGTGGGGCTCGATGCCACCGACGCACTCTTGATCAGCGCCAAGACCGGTGTCGGAGTTCCCGACGTGCTGGAGGCGATTGTGAAGCGCGTTCCCCCACCTAAGGGCGCGCCTGATCAGAAGCTTCAGGCTCTGCTGTTCGATTCCTGGTTCGATCCGTATCGCGGAGTCGTGGTGCTGGCGCGGATTTTCGAAGGCACTTTGCGCAAGGGTCAAAAAATCAGGCTGTGGCACAACCAAAAAGTTTTCCAGGTTGATGCCCTTGGCGTGCTCACTCCGAAGCCGGTTGAGGTGAACGAGCTGGTTGCGGGTGAAGTCGGATTCATCATCGCGAATATCAAGATCGTCGCGGACACGAAAATTGGCGACACGATCACCGATGACGAGCGTCCGGCACTGGAACCACGGCCCGGGTTTGAAGAGATCAAGCCCATGGTGTTCGCCGGACTGTACACGGTCGACGCGCACGAGCATACGCAGCTCCGCGAGGCGCTGGAGAAATTAAAGCTCAACGACTCTTCGTTTTTCTTTGAACCGGAGAGTTCGGTTGCCCTGGGATTCGGCTTCCGTTGCGGCTTTCTGGGCCTTCTCCACATGGAGATCATCCAGGAACGGTTAGAGCGTGAGTACAATCTCGACCTGATCACGACCGCGCCGGGCGTCCGCTATCAGATCACGAAGACCGACAACACCGTCATCGAGGTTGATAATCCATCGCGCTGGCCGGATGTTAGCGAAATCGCGAAAGTGGAAGAGCCCGTGATTCTCGCCGTGATCCTAACCAACGAGGAATACGTCGGCGGCATTCTAAAGCTGGTGGAAGAGAAGCGCGGCAAGCAGAAGAGTTTTGAATATGTCAGCGGGTCGCGTGTGATGTTGCAGTATGAACTTCCGCTCAACGAAATCGTCCTCGACTTTTATGACCGGCTGAAGTCGGTGTCGCGCGGATACGCCTCGCTTGACTATCACCTAGCTGGAAGCTGGACTTCTCCGATGGCGAAGCTTGACATCATGGTTGCGGGCGAACCCGTCGATGCCCTTTCGACCATCATCCACCGCGACTTTGCCTACGATCGCGGACGGATGTTGGCTGCGAAGATGAAGGAATTGATTCCGCGGCAGATGTTCGAGGTGGCAATTCAGGCTGCGATCGGGGCCAAGATCATCGCTCGGGAGTCGGTGCCTGCCATCCGCAAGAACGTGATCGCAAAGTGTTACGGCGGCGACATTTCCCGAAAGCGCAAGTTGTTGGAGAAGCAAAAAGAAGGCAAGAAGAGGATGAAGCGGATTGGACGGGTCGACATCCCGCAGGAAGCCTTTCTTGCGGTTTTAAAGGTAGGCGAAGGCAGCGGTTAGGCGATAAGAACGGTTTAGCTGTGGCTGAGGAAGGGGACAGTCAGGCTTTAACCTGATCAAGCCAGGTAGAGGATTTCTGTAGCCGATGCGTGCTATCTCCTCCCGTAGTATGTGCAAATCTCAAATTTCCTGACCAAAGCGCTGATTCTCCAGCATTTTTGCCACTTAATCGCACAGTAACGGTTAACCAACTTAAAAACATAGGTTTAGCAGGACACTTTTGTTCTAGAAATGTGGCTTGGGCCGCAGCTTGCTTGAGATGGCCAAAATTACGTCCGCATCATCCACAAACTTTTCCACAGGTTAGGCGTAACAGAATACAGACCTTACGGGCGCGGGACCTCGGTTGAATTGTAATTTGGGAGCGCCTGAGCGAGCGCTTGCCGCTACCTACTCGCCAGGCTCGTTGTTGCCTTCGAGCATATTGGCGAAGCGTGTTGAGTTGTGAAGGAAGGCCAGGTTGAATTTCCCAATGGGCCCGTTTCGTTGCTTGGATATGATGATTTCCGCCCTTCCCCTAAGATCCGGGTCGTCCTGCTTGTAAACCTCTTCGCGGAAGATGAACATGACCACGTCGGCGTCCTGTTCGATGGAGCCGGATTCACGCAGATCGGAAAGTTGCGGGCGATGATCGCCGCCCCGGCTTTCGGGTGCGCGGCTTAGCTGCGATAGTGCGATGACTGGAACCTTCAATTCTTTAGCGATCGCTTTAAGGCCCCGCGAAATTGATGAAACTTCCTGGGTGCGATTTTCGAAGCGCTTGCTGCCTCCGGACATAAGCTGGAGATAGTCGACAACCAGCAGATCGAGCCGCCCATGGGATTGCTTCAGGCGGCGAGCCTTGGCGCGCATTTCGCTGATTGAGATGCCGGGCGTGTCGTCGATGTAGATAGGCGCATTCGAAAGCTCCTCCATCGCGCGAACGACTTTTTTCATGTCATCGCCCCAGAGCGACCCAGTACGCATCTTGTGAGCGTCGACGATGGAGCGAGAACAGAGCAGCCGTTGCAGCAGAGCTTCGCTCGACATTTCCAAAGAGAAGATGCCGACCACTTTGCCGTCGTCGATAGCGGCGTTCTCGGCAATGTTCATGGCGAAGCTGGTTTTGCCCATGGAGGGGCGGGCGGCGAGGATGACGAGGTCCGATTTCTGGAAGCCGCTGGTCATCTCGTCGAGAGCGATGTAGTGCGTCTCCAGCCCGGTGATGCGCTGGCCTCGTTGGAGCAGGGCGTCAACCGATCCGAAAGAATTGCGGACGATCTCCTTGATTCCCTGAAAGCCCTTGCCGATGCGCTTTTCTGAAAGCGCGAAGACGGCGGCCTCGGCTTCGTTCAGGATTTCGTCGGCGGGATCTGCCTGGTCGCTTGCCTTGGCGATGGCCGTGTTCGATACGTTGATCAGGCCGCGGAGGATCGCTTTGTCGCGAACGATCCTGACATAGTGCTCGATCGAAGGACGATCGGGAACGCCATCGAGCAGTCCGGAAATGTAGCTAACGTCGCCGACCGCTTGCAGGTCCTTCTTCTGGTCGAGTTCTTCGACGAGGGTGATGATGTCGATCGGCCGCGATGACTCGGCCAGATCCATCATGCGCGAGTAGATGCGGCGATGCGAGTCGATGGAAAAGTCGTCAGGCCTCAGGTGCTCGGCCGCGTCGTTGAAGGCGTGGTTATCGAGCAGAACCGCACCAAGAATGGAGCGCTCCGCGTCGATATTGGCCGGAAGACGACCGATGGTTGTTTCGAGAGTGGCCACGATGTTTAAGTGAGTGCGTTGCATCGTAAATTGTCTCGCCCTGTGAGGGTATGAGGACTGAGCAGGAAAACAGGGTCTCAATCCCGCAAATTTTTTTGAAGTTGATCTTGACGCGGGAACAGTATCGCACATGGGCGAACAAAAAGAGAAGTAAGTGGCGCGCTTCGTCGAGCAGGGGTTAGAAGGGGAGAGCCTTCGCGTTGCTCAGATGACAGAGTGGGTGGGGATGGAGGAAAGGAAAGACGAGTCGGGTTATCGAGAGCACATTCGCAACTCGCCGCAAATTTCTGCTACGCTGCGCCATGGATCACCTCTGGACTCCCTGGCGCTACGCCTTTGTCACCGGCGCCGACCTCATATCGGGTTGCATTTTCTGCGAACTGCCGAAATTGGACGACAAACAATCCCGCATCGTTCATCGCGGAGAGCATTGTTTCGTCATTCTCAATACCTATCCCTATACGAACGGGCACGTGATGGTCGTCCCATACGCGCATTTGGACGAATTGCAGAAGCTTCCCGTCGATGCTTCACGCGAAATGATGGCGCTCATGCAGAAAGTCGAGTCGGTGCTGCGGCCCCTCTATGTGCCGGACGGCATCAACATGGGGATGAATATCGGCAGGGCGGCGGGAGCGGGCGTGGCCGCGCACATTCACATGCATGTGCTGCCGCGCTGGATTGCGGATGCAAATTTTATGAGCGTGGTGGGAGAGACGCGGGTACTGCCGGAATCGCTGGATGTGACCTGGGAGCGAATCAGGGGAGAGTTCGGCAAGACGTAGTTTTTCTGGGTAGCTTCTTCGCGCCTGACACAAACCTAGCTGTCATCCTGAGCGGAGCGAAGGACCTATGCAACTTCGCGGCAGATAAGTCCGACGTCCTTCGCTTCGCTCAGGATGACAAGTTTCGTTGAAGTTATTAGCGCGCTACTTCATCTCGCGTGCGAAGAAATCTTCGGTTGCACCGTAGGCTTTGATCCAGCTCTTCCACATCAAGAAGCCATGAATCTCGTCTGGGAACACGAGCTGTTCGACATGCACTTTCTGCTTGCGCAGGCGCTGCAACAGATCGACGGTCTCTGAGAAGTCGACGTTGCGATCGTCGTCACCTTGAATCAAGAGTACCGGCGATTTCCACGTGCCAATCGCCGCGTTCGGAGACGATTGGAAGGCCAACTTCACTGCCTCGGCATGATCGGGAGCGTCAAGCGGAAATTCTTCTTTGAAGTCCGACCAGTCATGCACGCCATGCAAATCGACTCCGGCAGCGAACATGTCCGAATTGTGAGCCAGACCCATTGCGGTTAGATAGCCGCCGTAAGAGCCTCCCCACAACCCGATTCGTTTGGGGTCGACGTTCGGCAGCGTTTCCAGATATTTTCCGGCCGCGACAATGTCTTTGTACTCGGCGCCGCCGCGCGGGCCGCCATCTTTGGGATCGCGGAAGTGGCGGCCGTACATGATGCCGGTGCGATAATTCACCGCCAGCACGACATACCCGCGGCTCGCCAGATACTGATTCATGGCATAGGCGTTGTGATAGTAGTCCATGTAATGGAAACCGAGCATCATCTGGCGGATTGATCCGCCGTGAATGAAAATCAGCGCGGGACGAGTTTCGGTTTTGGAGTGGGGACGGGCGGCTCGCCCGTCCGAACCGGTTGATTCGCCCGCTCCCACACTGGAGTCGTTCGAATCAGACTTCGGCTCGAAGAGTTGGCCGTGAATTTCCCATCCATCGGCGGATTTAAAGATGACCTGCTTCGGTGTGACCAGATGTGATGCAGGAAATTCCGCAGGCAGCGCGTTCTTCGCGATCATTTCGCGACCCTGCGCAGTAACTACATACGGCATCGCTGGGCTGGTTGCGGTCGAGCCGAGGCATACGATCTTGCCCGCCACTTCCAGCGGAGTCCACTCCATGGTCGCGCCGTACGTTAGCGCTACGGGCTTGCCTCCGGCAAGATCGACGCGCCACAAATGGCGGCGATCGACATCGAGCGGATCGGCATCTGCCTGGTTCGAAGAATAGATGACTGAATTCTTGTCGGCACTTAGGGCAACGTCTTCGGTCTCGAATTTTCCCGGGGTCAGCAACGTCGCGTCGCCGCCGCTGGTCGAAACGGAGTAGAGATGATTCCAGCCGTCTTTCTCGGAGGAAAAGACGATGCGATTCTTTGCCGCGAAGTTGAAGGAGGCGTCTTCAGTGAGCTCCGGCAACGAGTCATCGAGTTCAAGGCCGCTCGCCCAGATCTGTTTGGCCGAATCGCCCGTTACGTCGTAGACCCACACTGCCCACGGCAACGGAGTCAGCGGAATGACCGGCTGCTTCATCTGCTTGCCGACGATTCGGATGAATGCGATCTGGCTTCCATCCGGCGACCAGCGCGGAAAGGAATCGCGGTCGGCGCTGGGCGAGACATAATGCAGCGTGTTTTTTCCGAATTCGTAGATGACGATAAAGCTGTGGTCGCCGCGATCGCTGACGAATGCGACTTTCTTTCCATCCGGAGACCATTTCGGCTGCGAACTCTTGCCGCGAATAAACGTCAGCGCCTTGGCCTTTTCTTTGCCAGAGCCGGAGATAGGGGCAATCCAAATCTGCTTTTTGGCCGACCACAGTGCAGACTCTCCGTTCGGCGAGATCTGAATGTCTTCGCAGCCCTCTTCGTCGCATCCCATTTCGCCAAGCAGACGAGGCTCGCCGCCCGCGACATCCACTGCCCAGACCTGTTGCATCCGCTTCTCGACATTGCTGGTCGGGTCGGCGATTTCTCCAGCAGCGTTGGCTTCGCTACCGCGCGCGTAGATGGCGGTCTTGCCATCGGGCGTGAGCTTCAGCGCGGCGAGTGGCATGCCGTCATCCGCCGTGTAGTGCGTGACCTGGCGAGCCTCGAAGCTGGGAGCGTCCGCCACCCAGACGTTGCGCGCGCCTTTGGTCGAGAACACCCACGCGATGCGATCCGCTTTCTCGGCGCGCACGAGATTCGTTGGAAAAGGGGAGCTTAAGACCTGTTCAAGCGTGAAGGGATGAGTTGGCTCAGCAGATAGGGCGATTGAGGCGGCGAAGAAAAAAGAGAGCGTTAAGAGCAAGCATGCCGGAAGAGTGACGCGAGACCAAGATCGAATTCCCATGCGCCGCAGAGTACGTGAACCGTGCAACTTTGACAACCGGGGTGGCATAGGGGCGAGTAGATGGTAGAAATACCCGGAAGCGGTCTGAGTTGCGAACGGAATTGCTGTCTTCCCCGCGAACGTGGTTGCCATTCTCGCTCTTAGTGAAAGATGCGCCCCGATGCACGGAGAGCCGATGTGCGTTTGTTGGCCGCCCGCGGTAGTGTAGAATTCAGAGGTCGAACCTCTTCGCCGCCACCCGGCGGCGTATTCCATCGGGACGTAGCGCAGCCTGGTAGCGCACTTGCTTGGGGTGCAAGGGGTCGCGAGTTCAAATCTCGCCGTCCCGACCAATTCTCAAGTCCGCGCGGATTCCGAAGTAAATTCAGCACACTCACAAAAATGGCTACGTCTTCTGGGGCCTCGGAGCGTCCCTTCGCAACGGGTGGCTGTCGTCCCGAACTTTTTAAGGGCGACCCCGGGGGTGGCACGGCGCTCGCTCAGAGAGAGTCGGCTGGCAAAAAACGGGGATCAATGAGCTCCGGGGGGTCCTCCGTTGCATCGGGATCGACGTCATCACTGGAGGGGCAAACGACTTCGACTTGGGATTTCATGCGGAGGTACCCCCCCCTCCCCCCCTCGATCTTTTGTAATCATGGAGTTACGCCGTTTCGCCTGCTAGATCTTTGACTCTAAAGGAGATACAGCCAAAATCTAGACAACAATGGAGTTACCTTATTCGGCCGCCTAACTTCATTTGTGGGCGTATTTATTCACGGTAGTGAGAACGACATGGGGAAGTCAATCTTAAGTTAGTGAACTTCTTGGAAGTGTTGAGGAGCGGCTTCCTGAAATGGGAGGACTTAGTAAGACGAACGAAATTCAGAAGCGGGAGTCGCGCCTGACAATTTCCTGATTCGAACTTTGTGTCGTTCATCCTTCGAAAATCGCGTAGGGGTGACGCAATCCCGCCAGTGATGGTACAAAGGTGAACCAAGTCAGAATTGGGGCCAGTTCCGTCTGTCCCCGATTTGTCCACCGAACGGGTCAAAACGTGTAATCGCCTGTTAACGTCAACCGTCGAACTCCTTAAGAAAACAGGACTTTATAATTCTTCACCATGGAAAGCATCGACGCGAACTAAAGGATTCCGAATGATAAAAACTCCCAAATCACTTTCTAGCGTTCTTTTGCTCGTTTCGATTTCTGTTTTCGTTTTTCAAGAGCCCAGCGTAGGCGGCCAGTCCAGCACTGCCCTAGCCGTCTCGATTCCAGTGACAGTGGTGGACAGAAACGGGAATTATGTTACCGGCCTCAATTCAGCTAGCTTCTCTTTTTCCGCGGGCGGTCACAATAATCTCGTCGAATCTGTCCAAGAAATCGGGCCGCTGCTTGCTGGCAGAAACAAGGTCAAAGTGCCTTTTCTGGTCTTGGATGTACTGGGCAGCCCAGATCAGAGCGAAGCAAGAAAAGAGTGCTTAGGGCTATTGGCCAATACCGCTGCCAACGGGTTGCCCATTTCACTGTCTGAGATACACCACGATGGTCTACTTGAAATCCACTCTGTCGCTACTCCCAATTCAGTATTGGCATCAGCGCTTCTGCAGTTGGATGTCGAAAGTCGTTTCCTGAACCATCCCGACCAGTTGCAGTCGATTGTGAATACCTCTGAGGACAAGTCGCTAGTCTCAGCTGAAGCTGAAAGATTGCGACGGTTTCGTCGTGGGAGCGTAGAGCATGCCAATATGATGAATACCTTGTTAGCTGAACTCGGCGCTCTCCAGCGGATGGCGGTGGTGTTACAGCACGCCCAAGGGCGAAAGACTGTGATCTGGCTAACCGGTTCTTTCCCTGTCGAGGTGAATGAAGCAGACGATAGCCTAACGATAAACGGATTTGGGATCCGCAGCCCGTTCCCGGTTAAGAATGCCTCCATTGAGTACCAGAAGACGATCAACCTCCTAAATGAATCGCAAATCAGCCTTTTTCCCGTGCAAATCAAATGGCGCCAGGAAACGTCTAATTCCGCGGTGACGGGTTATGCGAGGCCCTTCCCCGCGACGACACTAGGAGATAGCACGACCATCGGCCTTCGCCAGATTGCACGGAGCACCGGTGGAGAGTTAATGGCCTCATCGGATACGCTTCAGAATGTAGTTCAACGCGCAGAAGACCAGTCCACTAGGTACTACTTGCTAAAGTTTCAACCAGAAAAGATTAAAGGTGACTTACGGTGGAGAGGATTCAAGGTTGAGCTCCAAGACAAGTCTTTAAAGGCCAAATCTCCCGACGGCGTATTCTTGTTCAATTCAAAGTGAACTTTAAAGTTGGCGTAACATCGCCTCTCTGACAACGTCGGCGGTGTCAAGTAGTTTCAAAGCACACTACGGCGTGCACGCATGGAAGCGCGCCATTTCGCTCTCGTTGATGATGTTGCTGTTGCTCTTGCTTTGCCAACTCAGGCTCG
>JBBRNA010000034.1:0-39671 GCA_038230575.1 Terriglobales bacterium
GCTTTTGGTGCTGCAGGTAATGGCGAGGATCCGGCGGGAATTTGAAGTGGAACTGGGTGTGCGGACGATGTTTGAGGAGCCGACGATCGCGGGGCTAGGGGTAGAGGTGGAAAAAGCGCAGGCAAGCGGGGTAAAATCGCGGACACCGGCACTGGAGCGAAGACCGCGACCCGCGCCGAATGTAAGCCGGGAGGCGTTGCTGGCGCAACTCGATACCCTCTCTGCCGACGATGTTGAAACTCTGCTGAAAGACGTTCTGGATTCCCGACTCCCGCACTCGCGGTCATAACCGTAGCGGTTATCTCTGTCTCGCCCATCCGATGTTATCTTTATGAATGAGAAGCTGAAGCGACATCTTTTCATTCATGGAAGTTCTCAAAACACTTTTTGCCCAGCATTTTCGCGTGCCTGCCTCAAATGTCCAGCCGCTGCAAGGTGAGCTTGGAGGGTCCGGCCGGAAAATCATTCGCTTATCGAACGACAAGCTTAGCGCAATCGGAATCCTCTACGACGTTCGCGAAGAAAACGTCGCGTTCCTGGAATTCTCCCGGCATTTCCGCAAGCATGGGTTGCCTGTCCCGGAAATGTACGGTGAAGACTTAAAGCACAACGCCTATCTCGAAGAAGATTTCGGAGGCACGACACTTTTCGAGTTTCTTTCCAGCCATCGCAACGGATCGTCGATCGCCTCAGAGGCCGTCGACGCTTATCGTAAGGTTGTCGAAATCCTGCCACGTTTTCAGGTTGAAGCGGGACGCGACTTGAACTACAAGGTCTGTTATCCGCGAGCTAGTTTTGACAGGCAATCGATATCCTGGGATCTGAACTACTTCAAATACTATTTTCTCCGCCTCGCTGGCATCCCATTCAACGAACAAACCCTGGAACGCGACTTCAGCCGCCTGACCAAGTTTTTGCTGAGTGCGGATCGCGATTACTTTTTATATCGCGACTTTCAATCTCGCAATATCATGCTGCGCGATGGCGAGCCTTTCTTTCTCGACTACCAGGGTGGCCGTAAAGGCGCTCTGCAATATGACATTGCCTCGCTCCTTTACGATGCCAAGGCCGATCTGCCGCCTGAATTGCGCCAGCAATTGCTGGATCATTATCTTGAAAGCCTCGCCTCGCATATCGACCTTGATCGCGACGAGTTCATGAAATTCTATTATGCGTACGTTTATGTACGCATCATGCAGGCTCTAGGAGCGTACGGCTTTCGCGGTTTCTACGAACGAAAAGCGCACTTCCTGCAAAGCGTCCCCTACGCGCTAAACAATCTGCGATGGCTCTTGAGCAACGTCCAACTTCCCATCGCTTTGCCGTCGTTGATGGAGGCTTTCAAGGGCATCGTTGCGTCCGAAAAATTGCAGAGTCTAGGAGTTGAATCAGCACAGACCGAATTGCTAACGGTTCGCATCTTCAGCTTTTCATTTCATAAAGGCTTGCCGCAGGATGAATCGGGCAACGGTGGGGGGTTTGTTTTCGATGCCAGAAGTTTGCCGAACCCTGGTCGCGAGAAAGAATTCAAGTCATTGACTGGGAAAGACGAAGGCGTCATCGACTATCTGAATCGCCAACCGAGTGTGCACAAGTTTTTTGACAACACAAAGTCTCTTGTCGACGATAGCGTGAGAGCTTACCAGAGTCGCGGCTTCAAAAATCTGATGGTCTGCTTCGGCTGCACTGGAGGCCAGCATCGCTCGGTTTACCTGGCAGAAAAACTTGGAGACTATCTGCGCGGGAAATTGGACTTACAGGTTGTTGTACGACACCGCGAGCAGCCGCAATTGAATCCGAGCGCCTCATGACGACTGCTGCCGCTGATGACAAAATGCGCGTGCGTTACTCGAAGGCGACAAGCGCATGAAAGCAATGATTCTCGCCGCAGGTCTCGGCACGCGCTTGCGCCCGCTCACCGATAAATGCCCAAAGGCATTGGTTGAGATTAACGGGCGGACCATGCTCGAAATCGCAATCCTTCGCTTGCAGCAAGCGGGAGTGGGCGAAGTTGTTATCAACGCATATCACTTCCGAGAGATGATCGTCGAATACCTACGGTCTAAAAATGATTTCGGTATCAGAGTTGAGGTATCACTCGAACATACTCTTCTAGATACGGGTGGTGGTCTAAATAAGGCCCGACACTTTTTTGAGGATGGCACTGATGAGCCTTTTATCCTGCACAATGTCGATGTTCTAAGCAACATTGATCTTGGACGCATGATCGACGCACACAAACAACACCAGGCACTGGCAACGCTGGCCGTGCAGGATCGCCAAACTTCTCGTTATCTGCTCTTCGATGATCAACTTCGACTTTGTGGTCGGCGAGCATCCAGCAGTGAACCTGAAGTGATCGCCGGCCGAACGCCTACGCGCGCGCTGGCGTTTTCTGGTATCCACGTCATTTCGCCACGGCTGCTTTCGATGCTGAAAGAAGAAGGGTCTTTTTCCATCATCAACTCTTATTTGCGACTTGCCGCAGAGGGCGAAAAGATTATGGCGTTCCGCTCGGACGAATTTTATTGGCGAGACTTAGGGAAGCCCGAGAGCGTTGCCCAAGCCACGGAAGATCTGAGACAACACCTCATCGATTGAGATTCACTTTCTGCTAAGCCCAACCCCCTCGCGACAGCTGATAGTCTAAAACAAGCACGAGATTCCGAGGAGAACGCTGCACATTGCCCCCTATCGTTAACGCACAACAGATCACCAAGTCATTCGGCGCCAACCCGCTTTTCAAAGACGTTTCATTCACCATCTCTGATGGCGATCGCATCGGCCTGATTGGTCCGAATGGATCGGGGAAGTCAACGCTGCTAAAAATTCTAGCGGGCGAAGCGAATGCTGATAGCGGCGAAGTGTCATTCCGCAAGCGCACGCGACTGGCCGCGGTTGAGCAGGACTCCCGTTTTCCGCCCGGCGCGACAATTCGCACTGTCATCGAGGCTGCACTCGATCGCTCTGGCGTTTCAGGAACCGAGCGGGGCGGACGTTTCGCCGAAAATCTTGGCCGCGCCGGCTTTGAAAACCTGGATGCGGAGGCGAATCAACTTTCGGGCGGATGGCAGAAGAGGCTCGCCATCGTTGAGGCGCTGGTACAGCATCCCGATATTCTTCTTCTCGACGAACCCACAAACCACCTTGATCTGCTCGGGATTACATGGCTTGAAGAATTGCTTGAAGGCGCAGCTTTCGCCAGCGTAATCGTCAGCCATGATCGCTATTTTCTCGAGAACGTCACGACCGACATGGTGGAATTGAATCGGATTTATCCCGATGGCTCGCTGCGAGTGCGAGGCAACTACAGCACGTTCCTCGAGAAGAAAGAGCAGTTTCTGCACGCGCAATCGAAGCGCCAGGAAGCTTTAGAGAATCTGGTGCACGGCGAGATCGAGTGGCTGCGGAGGGGAGCGAAAGCTCGCACCCGAAAGTCGAAAGCCCGGATAAACAAAGCGGGCGACCTGATGGGTGAACTGGCCGACCTGAATTCCAGAACCCGTAGCGCGAGCGCCCAGATTGATTTTTCTTCCACGGATCGCAAAACGAAACGACTGATTGAAATGGAAAACGTCGCCTGCACCCTAGGCGGGCGTACCCTGTTCGAAAACCTTAACTTTATTTTGACCGCCGGAATGCGCCTCGGCCTCGTCGGCCCAAACGGAAGCGGCAAAACGACGTTGCTGCGATTGCTGCAAGGCGAAATCGCTCCGACTGCGGGACGAATTCGCAGAGCGGAATGGCTTCGCATCGTCTACTTCGACCAAACCAGAACGCTTGACCCCGATGTCACGCTACGTCGCGCGTTGGCGCCCGACGGTGATTCCGTCGTCTATCGCAACAGCGTGATTCACGTTGCCGGGTGGGCTGCGAGGTTCCTCTTTACCAGCGAACAGCTGAACCAGCCGATCGGTCGCCTTTCGGGAGGCGAAAGAGCACGCGTTCTGATCGCTCAACTGATGCTGCAACCGGCTGATATTTTGCTGCTGGATGAGCCGACAAACGACCTCGATATTCCTACACTCGAAATTCTTGAGGAAAGCCTGATCGATTTTCCCGGATCCCTGGTTCTGGTTACGCATGATCGCTACATGCTCGACCGCGTATCCAGTATCGTGCTGGGCCTCAATGGAAAAGGCGGAGCCGAATCGTTCGCCGACTATGGACAGTGGGAAAGTTGGCAAGTGCAGCGTTCCAAGGCTGAGGCAAAACCGGGCGAAGTCTCCTCGAATGGCAGCGGTGGCTCATCCGCTTCGCGAGGAGCCGCAAAAAAGAAACTCTCTTATCTTGAAGCGCGAGAATACGCGACGATTGAGCAAAAAGTAGAGGAAGCCGAAGCCCGGGTGCAGGCAAAACGAGATGAACTGGAAGATCCTGCTAATGCCACCGATGCTTCACGTCTGGTCACTTCGCAAGCTGAAATGGATATAGCGCAAGAAGATTTGGATTTGCTTTATGCGCGCTGGGCCGAGCTCGAAAAGAAGAGCAGCTAGAATCTTGCCCAATGTAGAATTGTGCGCCTGCAATTCCAGGCGAGGGAACCGTCAATGCACAAAGCTATTTTCTTAATCTCAGTTTCGCTGTTGCTGACTGGCTGTCAGCAGAAGCAAACGACAGCGGCGGATCAAGCTGACATCCTGATCCGCAATGCTCGCGTCTACACAGTCGACGCTCAACAGCCTTGGGCAGAATCGGTCGCGATCAAGGGCGACAAGATCGAATGGGTCGGCTCGACCAAAGATGCTGAAAGTCACGCTGGCTCCAACACAAAAGTGATCGACGCCGGTGGGCGGATGCTGCTGCCCGGCTTCGTCGATAGCCATTTCCATGTCCTCCTGGGCGGCAGTCCAGACGTTTTGCGAATTGAGAATGGAAATTCCCTGGCCGATATTCAGCGGCAGGTGCGCGAGTTTGCAGCCAAACGTCCTGAAATGCATTGGATCGAAGTCGAGGGATGGAATTACTCTGCTTTTCCGAACGGCACTCTCCCCAACGCCAAAGATCTGGATGGGTTGACTGGAGGGCGCCCGGCATTCCTCGTTGCCTACGATTACCACACCATTTGGATGAATCGCGAGGCTATGAAGGAATTTGGCATAACACGCGCCACGAAGAACGTGATCTTCGCCGAGAAACTCGAAAAAGATTCTAAGACCGGAGAGCCGACCGGAATCATCACTGGATTCGGGAGCACGGGTCTCTCTGAAGAAGCGGAGACCGAACTCCGCAAGCACTTGCCCTCGCATGCTCCCGAAGCGATTGCCCGGGATGTGGCAAACAATGTTGCGGCAGCCACGCGTGCCGGAATCACGACCGTGATTGACCCGCAGTCTTACCTGGAAGATCTGGATCTTTATTCGAAACTACGAGCTGACGGCAAGCTCCCCGCGCGCCTGCAGGTTGCACTCTTTCATCGGCGCGGAACGAGCGAAGACACACTGAAGCAGTTTGATCAGGCGCGTCAAAGATATAACGACGACTGGCTCCGGGTAGCGGCTGTGAAGCTTTATATCGATGATGTGATCGAGCCGCACACGGCCGCTTTACTCGAACCTTACGCAGACCGACCGGGAACCCGCGGAGAACTGGATTATCCCCTGAAGAGTTCAAGCAAGTGGTGGCCCGACTTGACCGGATGAAATTCCAGGTTTTTGTTCATTCGATCGGCGATCGGGGAATTCGCACCGCGCTCGATGCGATTGAATACGCCGAGAAGCAGAACGGGCCACGGGACCGGCGTGATGAATTGATCCACATCGAGTGTTTGAATGAAAAGGACATTCCTCGGTTTAAGCAATTGGGGGTTGTCGCATGCATGCAGCCGCGTCACTGTGCCCCTGATATCACCGGGCAATGGGCGAAGGCGGTGGGGCCGGCGCGCTGGAAATACGCGTGGGCATTCCGCAGCTTGCGCGACTCAGGAGCTACACTGGCATTTGCGTCTGACTGGAACGTCGCCGAGATGGAGCCGGTAATCGGCATTTATACCGCTTTAACCCGCAAGGGACTCGACGGCAAGCCTGACGGAGGCTGGGTTCCAGAGCAAACCATTGATCTCGAGACAGCAATCCGCGGCTACACCATCAACGGTGCGTATGCGAATTTTGTGGAGCAAAACCGTGGTTCGATCACAGCCGGAAAATACGCGGACTTAGTCTTGTTGTCGGATGACTTGTTCAAGCTTCCGGCGGATAAGATAAAAGATACCAAGGTAGTTTGGACGATGGTCGCCGGGAAAAAGGTTTGGAGCGCAGAGTAGAAAATTACTCTGCATTCTTGAACGGTTGCTCCAAATAACGTAGACCGATTTTCGAAAACAACAGGCGGCAGCGGATCTAAGCCTTACTGAAATCGATATAGCCACGCTGGGCGTCCGTTCGTACCAACTTCGCCCGCAACTTATCGCCGACGTGCAGGCCTTCGCCGCCTTCCGCCAGCAGCCCATCAATGCGCGGCTGCATGACTCTCACAAACGTCCCTTTGGCGGTTACTCCGGTGACGATGGAGTCAAAGGTTTCGCCAACGCGATGGCTCATTGCGATTGCCGAGAGGCGTTTCGACATATCGCGTTCGACCTTGCGCGCCGCATCGCCTTTCGCTGTGCAATTTGCTGCGATGGCAGTGAGTTCGTCGTCTGAATAGGGGCCAGGCTTTTCATCCAGTAATGCCTTAATCAACCGCTGGGTAACGACATCCGCGAAGCGCCGGTTCGGAGCGGTCGAGTGAGTGTAGTCCTGCACGGCGAGCCCAAAGTGGCCCTGAGGCGTTTCGCCCGGACGCTCCAAAACATAGATGCCCGGGCCAATGAGTTTAATGACAGCCAGCGACAAATCGGCGAAGTGATCTGGGTCGGCGGCTTTGCGCTTCAGCAGGAAATCGTTGAGAGCCTTGGAATCCGGGTCGGCCGGCAATTTTTCTCCTTGCGCCGCAGCCAAGCGGATAATGCCATCCCAGTGTTCGGGAGTTTTCACAATTCGGCGGATCGAGGAGACATTCTCAAGCAACCGAGCGACGACGCCGTTCGCGGCGACCATGAAATCCTCGATCAATTCAGTCGCGTGGTTCTTCGCTGCAGTAGCAACGTCGATGACCTCATCGTGAACCACCAACGGGACGACTTCGTTGGTATCGATATTCAGTGCGCCGTGCTCGTAACGAAGTTTTCTCAACGCTTGTGCAACTTCATCCTGAAGTTTGAGCTGCTGCTGCAAATCTGTAGACGCCGCAACTTTCGGAGGAGCCGGAGCCGTGCCTTCGAGCCATGCCCCGACGCCGTTGTAGGTAAGTTGAGCCTTATTGCGAACAATCGCCCGATAAACATTGCTGGAGGTCAACACGCCGCCAGCGCTGACCACCATCTCTGTCACGACCGCGGGACGATCAACGTCGGGCAGCAGGGAAGACGCTCCGGTCGAAAGCTCGTTCGGCAGCATGGGAAAAATGATGACGCCGGTATAAACGCTGGTGGTTTCGCGCGCCGCGTGCTGGTCGATGGGCGTACCTTTCGCGACGAATGCGTCGACGTCGGCGATTCCAATCATGACCTTTACGTCGCCACTCGGCATGCGCTCGGCGACTTCGATCTGGTCGAGATCTTTCGACGTGTCATTGTCGATGGATGACCAGAGCAGATCCCGCAAATCTTTCACGCTGCTTGACGCTGCAAGCTGGGGTGGGTGAGCGTTGATTTCGGCCAGTTGCTGCTGCGTTTCCGGAAGAAAAGTCGGCTGAAAACCACGGGCCTGCATCACTTGGCGCGCCATTGCCTGCAGATTTACGGGAGACGGTCGAGGATCATTCATCACGCGTGCAGGCTACCACGAGTCGATTCCCCTGCGCGGGAACAAAGTCGTATTTCGTACGAATTACGTATCTAGCATTGCTCTCCGTGTGCCCAAACTTGCGTTTTGGCTGCGCGTTGCAGACACATCAAAATCGTTTACCACAGTGGGCACAGAGGTCACAGGCGACAACGACAGAGTTATTAGCCGCCCGCATTGTCTCCGTTTCCAAGTGTCTCTTCTGTGCACCCAGTGACCTCAGTGGTTTACGCCTTTAATCCTTCCTGTATTACATGGCTCTGACCGTCACAGAGCGCCAAAACGGCTCAAAGATGCGGTCGTGTTATTCTTAATACAGCAGCTGCGTCTCTTCCGTTGGATCGATTCCCGCAGTTCCCTGATCACCATGATTTCAGTCAGCGATGTATCCATGCGCTACGGCGCCAAAGTTCTATTTGACGAGGTTTCTACCGGGTTTATTCCGGGGAAGCGGTATGGTCTCACCGGCCCGAACGGCGCCGGCAAATCCACCTTTATGAAGCTTCTGACCGGTGAACTCGACCCGCAGAAGGGAACTGTCGTTCGTCCCCGCAAACTCGGCATTTTAAGCCAGGACCAATTTGCCTTTGACCAATACCGAGTGATCGATGCTGTCATCATGGGCAACCGACGACTCTGGGCTGCGCTTGAAGAGCGCGAATTGATTTACGCAAAGACTGAAATGACGGACGCCGACGGTATGAAACTCGGCGAACTCGAAGGCATTGTCGGCGAAGAAGACGGCTATACCGCCGAAAGTGACGCCGCAATTTTGTTGCAGGGTCTCGATATCCCAGACGAGCAACACGAGCGCAAGATGTCAGAACTTCCGGGCGGGCAGAAAGTGCGCGTGTTGTTGGCGCAGGCGCTGTTCGGGCATCCGCAGGCACTGCTGCTCGACGAGCCTACCAATAACCTCGATCTCGATTCGATCCATTGGTTGAAGAATTTTCTTAATCAATATGAAGGCGTTCTGATCGTCATCTCTCACGATCGGCATTTTTTGAATGGCGTGTGTACGCACATCGCCGATATCGATTACCAAACCATCATCACCTACACCGGAACCTACGACGATATGGTCGTCGCGAAGACGCAGATTCGCTCGCAGATTGAATCGCAGAATGCGCAGCGCGAGAAGAAAATTTCCCAGCTGAATGAATTCATTGCGCGCTTCGCGGCCGGAACCCGTTCCAGCCAGGTGCAATCGCGGCGTAAGGAAGTGGAGCGGTTGCAGGTGACTGAACTGGCGCGGTCGAATATACAACGCCCTTACCTGAAGTTTGACCAGAAGCGCCCCTCAGGTAAACATGTTCTCGAAATTGAAGGATTGAGCAAGTCGTACGGCGACGCGAAGGTTGTTTCTGATTTCACGGCCAGCGTCCTTCGCGGCGAGAAAATTGCCCTAATGGGGCGTAACGGATCGGGTAAGACGACACTAGTCAATGCCTTGCTCGCGAATTCTCCGACTACAACGGAGGCGGAACTGCGCAAGACCAGCGGTTATGACGGGTCTTTTGTCGATGCTGGCAAAGTCATCTGGGGTCACGAGGCAGCTGTCGGATATTTTGCGCAAGATCACAAGGCCCTGATCGAGCCTGGCATAAAAGCCCTCGAGTGGCTGCACCAGTGGGACCCGGCCGCTTCTACCGAAGAAATCCGCGGTATCCTTGGGCAGATGTTGTTTCCTCGTGAGGACGCCGATAAGCAGACCGATATTCTTTCCGGTGGCGAAGCGGCGCGGTTGCTCTTCTGTAAATTGATGCTGCTGAAACCAAACCTGCTCGTGCTTGACGAGCCGACCAATCACCTTGATTTGGAATCGATCAATGCGCTGAATATTTCGTTACAGCGATATCCCGGCACAGTGTTGCTGGTTACGCATGACGAAGACCTGATCGACGAGGTCGCGACTCGTGTCTGGCACTTTGAGGCTAATCACGAGATCACGGACTTTAAGGGCGCGTACAGCGAGTACCAGACGGTTCTGAGCGGTGAGTCGCAGACTACAGCATAAGTTTGTCGCGGGGATGAACAATTACAGGCCCGCGCGCCTTGGTGCTCCGCTTTTTTGAGGCACTTCCCTTGCGCCGCGTTGCTGACCCATCCACCAAGTCGGCCACGGTAGTGCTGTCTAAAATTTTTGCCGCGGCGTCACGCACGTCCAAAAAAACCTGATAAAGCGCTCGATGGTCCGGATCGGACGTGATCAGTTCGCGAAGCTGGTCCGCGTCGCCAAAGGGAGCAAGAGGCCCGTCAACCAGTCGGATAATCTCGCTAAGCTTTATCTCTGAGGGCGCTCGTCGTAGGCGATAGCCACCCTTCGCTCCGCGAATACTTTCCACAATCCGTGCGTTTTTTAATTCGAGCAGAATTAATTCCAGAAATTTTTCGGGGAGGTCGCTGTCGAGGGCAATGTCACGGATTTTTACTGTCTCGGAGCCGTAGCGACGACCAAGAGTCATTAATGCCTGCAATGCATAGAGACCCTTCTGAGAAATCTTCAATCGACACTCCCTTTAAAGAAACATCTCATCGTTTCGCCGGGCAAAGCGAAATACCGCTGCAGCCTTGATGTGCAAAATGTCTCGGTCGCGCTTCCGGTGAAGTCGGCGGTCGCGCTTGTAATGTAGCCGGGCCAAGCGAGCTTTGCAATGTCTAGTCGGATGCCACGTGTTACTTAGCGCAATTTACTTCCACTGAATCACGTGAGCTTCGGCGCAAGCGTCGAGATAATCTGACACAAGATCTACCTGCAGAGGCCCGTACTCCGCAGAGACTGCGTCGCGAATTTCACCCACCGAGCGCTTGCCGTTCACAAAATTAACAATTTCATACGCGTAAAGCTCCGACTGATCGCGGACGTTGATCATCTGCGACGCTTCACTATTGATCAACTGAATCTTTGTGTATCGATCTTTCCCGAGGCGCGCCAGTAATACGTTATCGTTCTGGTAAGTGAGAGGACCGAACTCTCCTATGCGAATTGGAATGCGCTTTGCCGCTTGCGACGTAACATAGGGCGCTGTCGGTGCTACTCCAGTCGCTCCACGTGCTTTCGCTTGGCGGTCGATTGTGGCTTGTAGCTCGCGTGTGCGATCGGTCAAAACTTTCGCCGCGCTAGCGGATAAATCGTCTGATCCGCCAGTGAAAATGTCGAGAGACCGTATTGTCGCAAGTTCACGTTCCAGCGTCTGATTCAGGAAATTGCGAGCGTCGTACCATGCGATCCCGGGTTCGACTTTGGGGTCGTTCGCTAACTGCTGCGCATCGCCAAACGAGCGTATGACGCGAGCTTCGCATTGGGCAGTCAGAAAAGGAAGCAGGGAGGGGAGTTGCTTGCGATCGACGGTTGCATACACGTATCCGGAAGCCGCGCCCAGCAGCGCCACCCGACGCAACTTTGTCGCGTCAATCTGGTCAAGAGTGTCATGGTCAGTGTGGATGTAAATGTCAGGCCAATCGCGCAGATACAGAGAGGGAACCGCAATCGTTGAGGAGTCGAAGTCATCGTGGTCACTGCCGCTCGAGTAAGGCGTTACGTCGGCGATCAACTCATTGCGCGTGCCAGAGCCGCCCGCTCGGGTTTCGACAATGCCGGCATCGCTCGTGAGCTCCCCCTCAGCGTAACCGGAAGCTGCCGTTTGAATCGTATCCAGAAAGGATGAGCCCACATCGGTAATAAAACTCGGCAACGACCAAGGAGTCGCCGTGACGTGGAAGACCGACTTGTTTTTGGATGGGTCGCCACCCACCATATCCATGTGGATATTGGCGCGCAGACGTCCTTTGATATCCGGATGGCTGGCGAGAAATGCCATTGTCCCCTCAACCTCCGGGCCCCAGATGAAGCGAAGCGTGCGCTTTGGACGAGGCAGCGTTCCTGAATTGATCAACCGTGACAAGATCCGTGCCGACTCAAGAATCGTGACGCAACCGCTACCGTTATCGTTGGCACCTGGCCGCTCATGGTCGAGATGGCAGCTGTAAATAATTTCACCGCTAGATGGATCGGTGCCTGGAATAGTGGCCGAAACAACCGTCCAATGCCCCGGGCCGACGGATGCTTTGACGTGAGCATTTAAAACAATTGCAACATGATCGAGCAGTCGGGCTCGCAGTGCTTCCGCAGTTTGCTTCGAGATCATGAAAGCAAAGCCGGAAGGCTGCCGAGCGTCGAGGTGTCCCCATCGCACAACTGTCCTGTCCAAGCCAGACCATGCGGTTGTCTGATTCGGCATGTCACTGACAATGCCTGCGGCGCCATGCTCATTGATAGCAATCTGCTGAACTCGAGCCAGAACGCCATCAGCGAGCACGATCTTGCCCCGTACATCTTTACCGGCGTAGTCCGCGTCGCTTGTGCCGTTCCCCACATCGACCAATTCGGCCTCGACATCGGCGGAGTGGCTGTAGTCGGCAAGATGAATCGGGTCAGTACGCCAGTCTCCCAGCAAGAAATGATCCGGACGCACCTCCCATAATCGAGCCTCGTCCACCTTCCAACCGAGGTAAGAACGCATTAATCCATACTGTTTTTTGCCGTCAATATCGAATTTCTCGCTATGGACGTCAGACAAGCCATACTCAGTGGCACGGTCCAGAATGAATTGGGAGGCTTGGTCGAAGACCGGGGTCGCGGGGACACGGTGCAAGGTCGTGATGTAGCGAAGATTCTCGTAAGCTGACGCACCGCTTGATTCATCTCGGATGGCCATCCATTGCTGACCAGCGAGGAACGGCTGTTGAGCAACGGCAGCCAGCGAGGTCAGCAGCGCCGCGCACACGACGATACGAAACTTGAGCATAGGCTAACGAGAATAGCAGCAGTTGCCAGTCACGTTTGCTGGCAGGCAGCAAAGCGCGTCGCGTTGGGTGCAGACTGTGTGCGAGTGGACACTAACGCGTGGTAGCAAGATTCGTCGCGGCTTCGCCCACTTCGTCGTGTTTTTCGCCTTCCAGACAAACTCGGTGCCACATCTCGAGATTGAGCAATCGCCAGATGCGGTCGTAGTTGTCGCGGTGCCTTGCCTTGTGGTCATCAAAGAGCTTTTCAACCGCTTCACGTCGGAAAAATCCACGATTCAAACTTCGCGGCTCGAGCACCAGGGCACGAATGTTCTCGAGCCGCTCGCCGGCCAGCCAACCGCTCCACGGAGTCGGGAAGCCCAGCTTGGGACGATAGAGTATCGAGTGCGGAAGCAAGTCTTCGACAGCCTTCTTGAGAATCCTCTTTCCCGCCAGGCCTTGAATCTGTACTTCGCGCGGAATTCTAGCAGCGAACTCGACAAGCACATGGTCGAGAAAGGGAACCCGGCTTTCGATCGATGCCGCCATGCTCATGTTGTCTTGCTTCATCAGCAATTCGACGAGGTAAGTTTTGATATCGGTGTAGAGCAAGCGCTGCAACATTTCGCCGGATGAGTCTTCCCAATACTTAAGGACGTGGTTATATGCCGTGCTGGGGGCAGCCTCGTGAGCAAACTCTTTGGTCAGTAAGCCCGTCTGCTCGCGCTCGTCAAAGGCAGAGAAAAAGTTATCAAAATAGAACGAGGCCCAGGAGTTGCCGTCCTTGCCGAAGAACGTGTGTTCCAGTTTTCGGCGCAGCGTGGCTCCGAGCAACGGCGACGACGCTACGGCATCCCGAACCGTGCGACGGAGCACGCTTGGTGTGACGCTGCGATAGGCCCGATCCATCGCTGCGTTTTTCAAGGTGAAGGCATAGCGGGTGTAGCCAGCGAGAGTTTCATCGGCACCCTCGCCGGTCAAGACCACGGTGACATGCTCGCGCGCGAGCTTGGCCACAAAATAAAGCGATATGCTCGATGGCCAAACAATGGGTTCATCTTCGTGCCAAATTAAGTGAGGCAGCGCGCCGAAGAAATCCTGCTCACTGACCAGCACTTCATGATGGCGGGAGTGAATATGATCCGACACAGTTCGAGCGAAGGGCAGTTCACTGTAAGTTTGCTCCGTGTAGCCGACGGAAAACGTATCAACCGGCTCGCCGCGCAAGTTGGTCATCAGGGCCGCCACGGCACTGGAATCAACGCCTCCGCTGAGGAACACGCCGAGAGGCACGTCGCTCATCAGGTGACTCTTGACGGCGCCTTCCAGCAGATCGCGGTAGGCCTTCACGTAAAAACTCTCGTCGCGAGATTCATGCGTTTTGGCTGTATCGAGATCCCAGTACTGTTTGATTTTTGCCTTCCCATCCGGCCCAACTGTCATGGTGTGACCGGGAAGCAATTTGCGGATGCCGTCGTAGAAACTATCTTCGCCAGACAAATATCCAAAAGCAAGAAATTCCGGCAAAGCCGATCGATTGAACTCCGGACGAATGCTGCCATGCGCTAGAACGGCCTTAATCTCAGATCCGAAAATCAGCCGTTCGGGCGTTAACTTGTAGTAGAGCGGCTTAATGCCCAGTCGGTCGCGGGCAATGAACAATGTGCGGGTGGTGCGATTCCAGATTGCGAAGGCGAACATGCCGCGCAGATGCTGAACGCAGTCCGCTCCGTATTCTTCAAAAAGGTGAATAACGGTTTCGGTGTCGCTGTGCGTCGTGTAGCGATGCCCGCGTGCGATGAGTTGCTCGCGCAGTTCAAGATGGTTGTAGATTTCGCCATTGAAGACGATCCACAAGTTACCGTCTTCATTCGAAATCGGCTGGTGACCGCCGGCGACATCGACAATGCTGAGTCGGCGCATTCCGATCCCGACGGCGTTGTCGGTATAAAATCCGTCGTCGTCGGGGCCGCGATGATTGATGATGCCGCACATGTTGCGCAGCGCTGCGGCGTCAGCGCGAGCATCGCGACCAAACTCAAGAATGCCTGCAATCCCACACATTTAATGCTTCTCCACAAAGCTAGATAGATCGCGAACCGAGCCTGAGCTCGAGGAAGTTGAGCCCGTGAGCTCCTCAAATAGATCCGTAAGGCAAAATCCGCCTAGATGCATTACCGATTCATGCGCCTGCCACTCAAAGAAGTCGGATGTCTGCTCGGCCCTCATCAGCGCTTGCCCTTGCCATGTCACCTGGGTGCCTCCGACTACGATTAGATGACTTATCTTCGCGTTCTCGCTGCGGCAGTACACGAGTTGTGCGTCGGATGTCCAAGCGCCGAAGCTCCAGTTGTCGTTGGAGTTGGCAAAAAAGAATTCGTGGGTGGCGTAGCGATCGGTGAGTTTATAAACCTGCACCGTCGCCTGCCGTATGCTCGTCAATGCCAGATTCGAGTGATCTGGAGAAGGATGCTTTCCGTGATTAGCGATTGTTCGAGGCATGAGCACGGTCGCGATTTCTGTCGGTAGCTTGATTCGGGCGGCAGACGTTACTAATGGCGCCGGTTGCAACAATCCGTAGGCCGGAGACACAACGCTCCTCGTCTTTTCTACGGTTGTTTGCCAAGAGGTCTTCGTTGGAACAATGAGGCTCAAGGCTGTTGGCGCCGTTCCGTTTGATGACGAACGGGGTGAAATCTCTATTTGTGCGTCGCCCGTCGACTTAACGTCGAGGTCTGGCGCGAAGTGCCATCGAATTTCAATCTGATGTTCCTCGTTCCCAACTGCGACGTCGCGAACCAGCCACAGATTGCCTGCGATTTGGAGAACGTGCCTGCGGTGAGTGACGGGGTCGGATAATCGCTCGTAACCATTGTGACTGCCAACGAAGTAGGTGAAGGATTCCCCTGCGACCCAGGTTTCCGCCTTAGCCGTCGGAATGTGGGTCCACGAAAACGGTTCATCGGCAACCGCCTGATCCTGACCATCGACCCGCAGCGTGTTATGCGAACCGGTGCCGCGAAAGGTGTCGCGGTCGGCTCGATCCTGCGCGATGTAAACGCCGCTTCCGGAGTCGACGAGCCATCGTCGACCGTTCATCGTTAGCCGAACGCTCAAAGCATCGGCATGTCCGTGGCCGGACCGGCCAACGCCTTGTGGTCCTGCATCGACGGTCATCACTTGAGGGAACGGCCGACCATCCGCGAGAACATAAACTCCGCCATCAGGAAAAGCCTGGGATCGAACGGTAAAGTCTGTATGTTTTGCGGCAAGTCGATCGACTGCCATTTCGCCAAACAACCAAATCGATTCCTCTGTGAGTTGCGCCGCCGGAGAATTGCGCCCGTAAATGAGAGCGCCCAGAGCCAGCGGATCGGTCAGATGCTCGGTACGATTGCGGCGCGGGTTGAAGATCCGCCCGCCATCGTCATCGCCAAATCCTTCCGCGACTCCAGCCTGGGCTTGTGCTTCGATGACATCGAGCATCTTCTGAAGAGTAGCGTCAAACGCCGGCGGGATCGGAACTCCGTTACGATCGGCCAAAAGGCGCGCATAAAGAAAGAAGTCCAGTGCGTACACGTGGTAATAGAGAGATTGTTCGAAGTACACGCCATCCGGGCGAACTTGTCGGCGAGCCGCATCGACTACGATCTCCCAACCAGTACTCTTCCAACGTGCCGCGTGCGGCATCTCAGGAAACAGGGTGCCCAAAAAGAATAGCGCTACCGCTTCGCCCAGAAGATGGGTGTTGGGAGAGAAATAGATTGAAAGGTATTTTTCGATGTAGCGCCCGTGGAATGCTAGTGACGCTCTCAACTCTGCCCGGAATTGATCGGTCTGAAATTCGCTGTTTTCATTGTTTGCGCTAGCGGGCTTCACAGGTGCAAGCAATTGATCGATCCAGATCCATGACAGGCTTCGAAAAGCGACTTCGAGCGAACTCCCCCAGTTGATTCCGAGCGGGTAGGGATTGGCTTTGATCCAACTGTGCCACTGCCGAATTAATTCTTCTCGATACGCCGGATTGTCACTGAGTAGGGAAGCCTTGGCGAGCGTCGCCAGATGCTGGTGCCGATTCAATTCCCAGGTCACCTTATGGTCGCCGACGACCGCGAAGTCCAGAAACGGAATCTTGAACCAGGGGACGAGCGGGGCACGCTTGTCATGGACTGGATCGAGATGCCAGTCAATCTCAGCGGTTTCGCCGGTGACCGAGGGCCGGTCGAAAGTTAGCCCTTCGTATCCCAATAACCGGAACTTGTGCGCGCAAATGTCGTTCGCCTCTCGAAGAATCTCGGCAGCATGGTCCGGCAAATTTTGTTCCAGCAACTGAACTCTGGTCGCGACTTCGTCTGCCGAGAAAAAGAACTCTCCGCCCTTAGTTGGCGATTTTAGGGCTGAATGGCTGACATCTTGCCGGATGCCCAGTTTATGCAGCAGCAAGTCCCTGCGTTTATGGATTTCTTGGGAGGCGCGTACCCGCACCTCTCGCCCGTCCATCGCTGAAATTCGAGCCAACTTGCTTTGCCATCCGGCGCTCACGATCTAATTATCCTACATGCGGAAAAGATGGAGCTTCCGGGAGCAGGTTACGATCGGAACTCATCGCGATTATGGCCGTCCGCTGGGTCCTGGCCGACGGGGAATTAGCGAAGAGTTTTCTCATTGCGGCCAAAAGAGTGGAAAGGCTTATCCACTTTTAGCGGAACCAAGTACAGGATTAGGTAGAGGTTACGGGAAGCCTTGTAAACAATTGAAAACAAGCTGCATCTAGCTTGCATTTGGAAAGATGCAGGTCCTTGAATGGACGCTCGCTTGCTCCACCGTCACGGCGCACTTGATATAGTCAAACTGCGTCCACATATTCGTTTGTTCAGGGAGAGACCGCTTGGGTTCGTCTGTCAGCATTTTCGGGTTGGGTTATGTAGGCTCCGTGTCTGCCGCTTGCTTTTCCTCGTTAGGGCATAAAGTGATCGGCGTCGATGTGAGCCGCGCCAAGGTGGAGATGCTGGGCTCAGGGCGTACTCCTATTGTGGAGGCGCGAATGGCGGAGCTAGTTGCCGCCGGGCATAAGGCCGGTCTTTTGACCGCGACCACCCACGCGAATGAAGCTGTCTTGAATTCCGACGTCTCATTTGTTTGCGTCGGAACGCCTAGCCTCAAGAACGGAAAGCTCGACCTTAGCCACATCGAACATGTTGCCAGCGAGATCGGCGCAGCCATCCGGCAGAAGAAGTCGCCACATGTGTTTGTTTTGCGCAGCACGGTGTTGGCGGGAACGACCGAGACAATCGTTCTTCCCATCCTCGAAAAATCGAGCGGCAAGAAATGCGGCAAGGATTTTACGGTGTGCTACAACCCGGAATTTATGCGGGAAGGCAGCGCGGTAGCCGACTTCTTAAATCCGCCCTACACCATTCTTGGGGCGAGTGATACGAATCATCTGGCGCCGCTCCGCGAGCTCTACAAGCAGACGCCCGGAACGCTATACGAGGTGACGATTCCGGTAGCCGAGATGGTGAAATATTTCTCCAACATTTATCACGCCGTCAAGGTTGGATTCGCCAACGAGATGGGCACCATGTGTAAACATCTTGGGGTCGATGCGCAGGAAGTGACGAAGATATTTACATCCGATTCCAAGCTCAACATTTCCCCTGCATATTTATCTCCGGGATTTGCCTTCGGCGGTTCCTGTCTGCCGAAGGATCTACGCGCGATTACGTACAAAGCCAAGGAGCTGGACTTGAAGCTTCCGATGCTCGAGTCGTTGATGCCGAGTAACGCCGAGCATGTAGATCGCGCCGTCGAAATGGTGCTCGACACAGGGAAAAAGCGAATTGCACAGCTCGGGCTCAGTTTTAAGGCGGGCACCGATGACTTGCGCGAGAGTCCTCAGGTGCAGTTGATCAAGCGACTCTTGGGAGAAGGTCTCGACGTAAAAGTTTGGGACGAAGACGTTTCGCTCGGGCGCTTGGCTGGGTCGAACCGGCAGTACATCGAAGAGGTCATTCCGCATATTGGGTCGGTATTGTCGGATGACCTGGCGGCTGTTCTGGCGAATGCGGAAGTTGTAATTCTCGGAAATAAATCTGCAAGCAAAGATCAGCTCGCGAAACATTTGCGCCCAGAACAGATTGTGATTGACCTTATTCATCTGGATAAGGCGCGACGTCCGGAAGGCTCGAAAAAGTATGAGGGAATCTGCTGGTAGCGCAGGCAGCCCTGTAGGGGCTTCCTCTGGCTAAATTCGGTATTGCTGAAACGATACCGTGATACGAAACAAAAGCCAAAACGCTTAAAGTCGAAAAGTATTGCCCAGAGGCAATTTCTTAAAATACACATTCTTGAAAGCGAATTCTAAAAGCAAAATTCCCAAGGCCAGAACGCGTGCGGATTTGCTTGATTGCAGGTTGAAAATTTCAGTGCCGGAAGTCAGAGTTCTTCACGAATGAAGTTTCACTCCATCGACATCAACTCGGCTGATTGCAAGCGGCTTGATAGCTTCGCCGATCGCACCGTTTTTCAGACTCGGGAGTGGATAAACTTTGTTGCTGAGGCGCAGAATGCCCAGCCCGTTCTCGCCGAGCTTCGCGAGCAGGAACAGATCCTCGGTTACTTTACCGGCCTCATAGTCACGAAGTTCGGCATGAAGGTGCTGGGCAGTTCGTTTCCTGGGTGGACTACTCCATACATCGGCTTCAATTTGAATCCCGGCGTGTCTCGGAGCGCGGCTCTTGACGCACTTGAGAAGTTTGCCTGGAGCGAGTTGAAGTGCCTGCATCTCGAAGTCTCAGACGCGTATTTCTCTTTCGATGACGGTGAAGGGCGTGGCTTTAAATCTGAGAGCTACTCCTCTTATCGAACCGATCTCACGCGGTCTGAGGCTGATTTGTTTAACGGAATGGACAGCGCCTGCCGTCGATGTATTCGAAAATCGGAAAAGAGTGGTTTGAAAATTGAAGAAGCCCATGATCTCGCATTCGCGGACGAATACTACGAGCAGCTGAAAGACGTGTTTGCCAAGCAGTCACTGGTTCCGACCTACTCCGTTGAACGCGTGCGCTCGCTCGTGCGGAATGTGGCGCCTGGGGGAAACATTCTTCTGATTCGAGCGCGAGATCCGGAAGGGAAGTGCATTGCCACAGGAATCTATCCGGGCTTCAATGAGATTGCCGAATTTTGGGGCAATGCAAGTTATCGCGCGAATCAGAGTTTGCGTCCGAACGAGGCGTGTCATTGGTACGCTATGCGCTACTGGAAGAACCGCGGCATCTCGATCTTCGATTGGGGCGGCGGTGGCACCTACAAAGAGAAATACGGATGCACGCCGTATAGTGTCCCGTGGTTTACGAAGTCGCGTTATCCGATTGTCGGCAAGATGCGAGACGAGGCGCGCAACATGTTTGCTCGCAAACAAAAGTTTTTAGGGTGGGTGCAAGGCCGGCGCTCGTCGCCCGAGCGCACCGCTGAAGAATAAGCCGCCGACGTTTCGCAGGACTTGCAGTCCACTTTCCACTTATTCGCCGGGAACGGCGAGACGATGCGCGCGCCTCTTGCCTAACCAATAAAGCGCCGCTCCAATCAAAACGAGAGCTCCGCAGCCGCCAACAATTTTAAACACTGCCAAAGGCTTGTTGGGCTCGTCGGCGGGAGGCAATACTGACAGCGCGATCGTTAATGTCGTTGTCGCGAATCCTACTACGGCGAGTACATAGGCGACCGGCTTCCCTCCCGGCACCCGAATCACCTCCGCCCCGGCAGGATCGTCCTGAAGTTTGAACATTGCGGCAAACAGATAAAGATAAGGGATGAAGTAGGTGATCACCCCCATACTCACGAGCACGTCATAAGCGCCCTTCACGGAAGTCCCGGCTTGCCCGAGAAAAATAAATATGCCGCCGATCACCGATTGAGTGAGCAACGCGACCCACGGCGTTCCCCAGCGCGGATGCAGCGCTCCAAACGAAGCGGGGAGATAGCGGTCGATGCCGGCCACAAAAGGCAGGCGCGCCACGGCGGCCAGATAGGCGCCTGAAGCGCCGATATTGCTCAGCGCAATCAGAAAAGCGGCTACGGGAAGAAACCACGGCAGCCCCACGCGATCGGCTGTTTTCGCAATTGCCTGGACCAAGCCTTGCATGCTGCTCACTTCGGTGGATGGTAGCGCCAACAGAACGCAGACCGTTCCGATGATGTAGCAAAACGCGACCGTCAGGCCTCCGACAAACAGCGCCAACGGAATGGTGCGACGTGCATTCTTAATTTCTTCCGCCATGAAAGACGCCGTCTCGCAACCGCCAAAGGCAAAGGTGAGCACCGACCAGAAGATGATGTCGTTGAATCGTATGCTTGGCTTCATTGTGTGAAGCGTGAACGACGTCGCTGATCCGAAACGGTGCCATGCAAGTAGGCCCATGCCAACGATGATGAGGACCGGAATCCACATCGCCAGCGCGCCAACGTTGTGCAGCCACTTACCCACGTCCAGTCCGACCACGTTGAGCAGGGTGGCGGCTGTAAGCGTCATCAAGGCAAAAACAATGTAGAAAGTTGAATTGTTTGACAGATATGACCACTGCGCCGGGCGTATGAACAGCACGTTGCTAGCGGCAAAATATAGAACGGCAGGGAAGTAGGGAAGATTGCTCGTCCAGTATGTCCAGGCGGCCATGAACCCGGAGAAATCTCCAAAGGCGCGTTTTGACCAGACGTAAAGACCGCCTTCATTGGGATAGCGCGAAGAAAGTTCGACGACCGATAGCGCCAACGGAGTGTAGAACGCGAGCCATGCTCCTATCCAAATTACGATCGCGCTCGGGCCAGCCGCTGCCGCGGTCGCGATCCAGCGCAAGCTGATGCCGGTAACGACGTAAAAGAGAAGCAGATCGCGGAATCCCATCACCCGCTTCGGGCGGTTAGGGTCCGCGGCCTCGGCGATGGAAATCCCGGTGACCGAAGGCGACGCAAAAGTTGTTGCGGGCGACGGAGTGGGTGCGGGTGGTTCGCCCACACAGGACGGCCGGGGTCGCCCGTCCCCACACTGCGGCGCTTGCCGAGTCTCTCGTTCTTGTTTGCTCACGCGTGATGATTATCTAGTGACCGAGTCGGGCGCGGGCTTAGGATTACAGAGACGCACGCACTCGGCAAGCTCAATTTGCATCAAGTCGCTTGCGGCTTGTCCGCTTCCAGTAGAGATATCCCGGAACGCCAATCAGCACGATGATCGCGCTGCCGAGCGCCTCGGTCGGGCGACGGACAATCGTATTAATGATCCAGACCGCGGCAACCAAGATGTAAATCGCGGGCAGCCACGGGTATCCCGTGCAACGGTAAGGACGCGGGACATCCGGCCTCTTCCATCGCAGAACGAACAGTCCGATCACGGTGAGCGTGTACGACAGCATCATGCCGAATATGACATACGTATACAGCCAGTCATAGCTTCCGCTCACCGTGAGCGCCGCGGCCCAGATGCCTTGGCCGATCAGGCTGAACGCGGGCGTTCGCCACTTCGGGTGAATGACCGCCATCCGCCGGAAGAAGACGCCATCCTGTGCCATTGCCATGTACACGCGCGATCCTGACAAAGTGCACGCCGCCGCCGCGCTGAAACACGAAATCGCAATCGTAGCCGACAGCCAGAGTGCCGCTCGCGGCGAAAACAACGCTGACGCGGCCGCGTGAGCGATCGTTTCATACTTCGCGATCTCGGTTAGCGGCAACGCGTAGACGTAAACCATGTTCATTGCGAGATAGATTGTGCCAACTGCCAGCACTCCTAAAACCATCGCACGCGGTACGTTGCGGACAGGGTCTTTTACTTCGCCCGCTACCCATGTGATGTAAACCCATCCGTCGTACGCCCAAAACACCGCGATCAGCCCGACGCCAAGCGCCGAGATGAACTGGCTCGGGCTTAACCCCATGCTTAAGCCGCCGGTGGTCTGTGCGGTGAAGTTCGACCAATTTCCCTTGCCGATGGCGAAGCCGAGTACCACAAAGACGGCCATTGCAATGAACTTCGTCCAGGTTGACATGTTCTGCAGCAACGCGCCCCATCGCAATCCGAACACATTGACGTAGGTAAGAACAGCGATGAGAACCAGTCCCACAGCGTGGGCTCGAGTGAACGGAAGTCCGGCAAGCGAAAAAATCACATGCTGCTGCGAAATCGCGGGAATGATGTTCCCCATATAAGCGGCCGACGCCACGGAGAGTGCGGCGATCGTTCCGCCATTTGCCACTGCGAACAACATCCAGCCGTAAAGAAAAGCAACGAGATCGCCATAGGCTTCGCGCAGATAGATGTACTGTCCGCCGGAATCTGGATACATCGACCCCAGTTCAGCGAAGGCCACGCAGGCGCAGAGGGAAATCACGCCGCCGAAGATCCAAACCAGAAAGAACAGAATTGGATTTGGCAGCGGCCCGGCAATGTCTTTCGCAGTTAGGAAAATCGATGAGCCGATGATGCCGCTCACCAGCAGCAAGACGGAATCGAGCAAGCTCAGTCCGCGGACGAGCTTGGGTTCGCCGTCTTGACTCGATGTCTCGATACTTGAGGAAAGCGAAGCGGGGCCGGGGTTCATCTTTTGGTCAGTCAGTGATTCACCCCATACCCAGCTCATCTGACGACTCGAGCGGCGTGCCGCAACGGCGGCAGATGACGGAGGAGCAATCTCCGCAGGTCAGAGGATCATCGACCTGCACAGCGCACATGGGGCAGTAGAGCGCCGCCGGCGTCCTGCCAGTGCTTGGCGAATTTGTGCTGGACTCAGCCGTGGCAGCCCGCTCCATGAGCCGAAACTTTAACACACAACCATCTTGATGAGTTCAGCCCTATGAGGTCATCCCTGAAGCTTGCGAATCACTCCGCTGGCTTACGCAGAATCAAATCGCCGGGAGTTGGCGGCAATGAAACAGGAAATTGCCAAATCTTATCTTTCATGTAGAAGCTGACGATGAAGTCTTCGTGCTCGTTCAGCCGACCGATCCAGCGATTGCTGGTCGCAAAGAATACCCAGCCGTGAGCTTCGGTGTTGCCCGTGGTCAGTTCATGGCTCTCGGGTTTCAACGTCTGGGTGCTCAAGAACTCGATGAATTCTGACGCATCTTTTTGAAATTCTCGAAGCTGAGCCGTTTTTTCGTCGGTTAATTTTGGATCCTTCTTAAGTTTCCGCTCCGTCTCGAAGACAAGCGTATCGATATCGTTCTGCAACTTGCTCGATAGTTCCGACGGATCTTCATACGCCTCCCTGAAGTTGTGATGCTTCACAAATTCGATACGCACGTCGGCTGGAAATTCGATTTTCGTGCTTCCCGTGTAGGTGACGTTCACGTACAAGCCGAGCAAATGGTAAAAACGGCGCCTGCTCTTGGTTAGCTCCTGCGAATCGACCAATAAGCTGAAGGTGAGATCCTTGCTGGCTATGGTCCAGCGATAGCGGCCGTCGTCGCCGCGCTCGAAAGTGCATCCCGGAGCGCCTTTCGTCCAGCGCACCGCGGGGAGCTCTTTTTGACGGGAGAAAGCCAGAGTTGCAGTCAGACAAAGAACAATTGTGAATCCGATTGAGCGCCAGAAATAGAATCGCTGCATAGGTGGGTCTGATCAGATTATGTATATACAGCGCAGATCCAGCAAGTTGGCGCGTTGGCGGTTATCAGGAGTAGGTCCGCGTGTGGCGAAGCGAACAGTTGATACTTTCGATTTTCCAGCGTTGCTGATGCGATATCATGGGATTCTTGCCGCATTACAGGAGACAACAACAATAGATGGTCACTCGAGGTAGCGCTCCCGTACATGATTTGGGCTCGCTGCGTATCCATGATGGACAGCGCAAGAGCAGCAAAATGGGTAAAGGTCTCGCCATTTTCTTTGGTCTCTTGATCATCCTTGGCGGAATTGCTGCTGGCGTCTATGCCTTAATCGGGTCGAAGCCGACGGTTGAAGTCGCAACTGCGCGGAAAGCCAGCGGCCCAGCGGCGCGGGAAGCATTACTGAACGCCACAGGTTACGTCACACCGCGACAGCGCGCGACGATTGCCGCAAAAATTACAGGTCGCGTGACCGGCGTATTTTTCGACGAAGGCACGCATGTCCACAAGGGCCAGTTGTTGGCTTCCCTCGATGACGCCGACGCCCGCAGAGCACTCGAAACCGCCGATGCGGATCGCGATTCAGCTCGTGCCGCCATTGCGGATTTGGAGGTGCAGTTGAAGAATTCCAAGGTTCTGTTGCACCGCACCGAAGAATTGCAGAAGGCAGGAGTGCAACCTCAAGAACAGTTGGATAACGCGCGCACTGCGGCCGAAAGCCTCGAGGCCAAAATCCAGTTGGCCAAGACGCAGGCGAATGGGGCCGAGGCGCGCATTCGTGAGGCGCAACAGGCGGTAGATAATTGCACCATCCGCGCCCCCTTCGACGGAATCGTCGTCTCGAAAGATGCTCAGGTGGGCGAAATGGTTTCGCCGATCTCTGCGGGCGGAGGCTTCACCCGCACCGGTATTGCCACAATCGTTGATATGAATTCGAACGAGATCGAGGTGGACGTAAACGAGGCATACATCACGCGCGTCAAGCCGGGGCAGCAGGTGACCGCGATCCTGGATGCGTACCCTGACTGGGAGATCCCAAGCCGCGTACGCACCATCATTCCCAGCGCCGATCGTCAAAAGGCGACGGTAAAGGTGCGAATTTCTTTCGAAAAGCTCGATCCGCGGATATTGCCTGACATGGGCATTAAGGTTACTTTTTTGGGAGATGAAGCTTCCTCTAAAGACGAAGCCTCGGCACCGGCTACAGTGATACCTCAAACCGCGCTGCACGACGAAAGCGGTAAGAAAATCGTGTACCTCGTTCGAGGAGACAAAGCTGAGCGCAGAGCTGTTACGGTCGGCGGCGCACGCGGGTCTGATGCCGAGATTACAGCTGGGGTGGTGGTGGGTGATGCGGTGATTGTGAATGGTCCGGCAAACCTTCACGACGGCGAGCCGGTTCAGATCAAGCGATAGTGAAGACACAAAAAAACGGCAGGAGTAGAGGACATGGTTGAGGTGGACGGCAACGGAAGAAATAGCAGCCAGATTCAGGTTCGCGGCCTGGATAAAACTTACCGCCGCGGTGGCGAAGAGATCCACGTTTTGCAAGGCTTGAATCTCGACGTCGCCAAGGGCGATTTCGTGGCCTTCATGGGCCCAAGCGGCTCAGGCAAGACGACGCTGCTCAACCTGCTTGGCGGGCTGGACGTTCCGACGCGCGGAAGCATTACCGTAGCAGGCGACGAAATTACGCACATGTCGGCGAGCAAACTTACGTCGTGGCGGGCGCGTCACGTTGGTTTCATCTTTCAGATGTACAACCTAATTCCTGTGCTGACTGCATTTCAAAATGTCGAGTTGCCGCTCTTGCTTACGAGTCTTTCGAAGTCCGACCGCCGCAAGCATGTGGAGACCGCGCTCAACGTCGTTGGATTGGGCGAGCGCGTGAACCACTATCCGCGCCAGCTTTCTGGTGGACAGGAACAGCGCGTGGCCATCGCGCGCGCCATCGTGGCCGACCCAACTTTTCTCCTTTGCGACGAGCCTACCGGTGATCTGGACCGAAAGAGCGCCGACGAAATCATGTTGCTGATCGAGCGGCTCGTGAAGGAATACAACAAGACGGTGCTCATGGTGACCCACGATCCGCTGGTGGCGCAGCGCGCCGATACCACGTTGCACCTCGAGAAAGGTCTGCTGGTTGAAGCGAACGAGCCCCAACAGGTCTCAGGCGGAGGTGCGGCATGAAATTCAGCGGTTTGATTTTCGCCAATCTTTTTCGCAAGAAACTGCGGTTGATACTGACGATTGGTTCGTTCGCCGTCGCGCTGTTTCTCTTCGCTTTTTTGGCAGTAGTCCGCGGAGCGTTCAATCGCGGCGCGGACGTTGCGGGAGCAGATCGCCTGGTAACGATCAATCGCGTGTCGATCATTCAGCCGCTGCCGCTTGCCTATCGCGACAAGATTCAGCGCATCCCCGGAGTGCTGGCGGTGACACACAACAACTGGTTTGGCGGCGTCTACCAGGACGAGAAGAATTTCTTCCCGCAGTTCGTGATCGATCCAGAAAATCAGCGCAAGGTTTTTCCCGAGTTAAAAGTGCCGGAAGATCAGTGGCAGAATTTCTTGAAAGATCGCCAGGGTGCGATCGCAGGAGCAAAAACGGCGCAACGTTTCGGCTGGAAGATCGGCGACAAGATTCCCATCAAGAATATTAGTTACGGCACATCCGGCATTTGGGATTTCAACCTTGACGGTATCTATCACTCTGAGCGTCCCGGCGGCGACGAGGGGCAATTCTGGTTCCAGTGGGACTATTTCGAAGAACGGATGCCTGCGACATTCAAGGGGAACACGGGCTGGTACGTGATTAAACTCGACAGTCCCGACAAAGCAGCCAGCGTTGCCAAGACTATCGATGACATGGCTGCGAATTCTTCATTCGAAACCAAGACCAATACCGAGTCAGAGTTTGCCGCGAGTTGGGTCAAGCAATTTGGAAATATTCAAGTCCTCATCATCACCATCGGGAGCGTCGTATTTTTTACCTTGCTGTTGGTGACCGGAAACACCATGGCCATCTCAGTGCGGGAAAGGGCAGGCGAACTCGCGGTACTCAAGGCGATCGGCTTTAGCGACCGATGGGTCTTGATGTTCGTCCTGGCCGAGTCACTCATCATCGCTCTGGTCGGTGGTCTTCTGGGACTCGTCCTCGCGTTAGTGGCGGTCCCGACCTTAGGCGCGGCGTTGAACGGCATGCTGCCTGCGCTCATCTTGTCGCCGACGATTCTTTCGATCGGACTGGCAACGGCTCTACTGGTGGGAATTGTTGCTGGTTTGCTTCCAGGTATCGGCGCTATGCGCATGCGCGTCGTTAATGCGCTTCGGAGGGTTTGATGGCTATCCCAATCGTCTATAACTTGCGTAGCGTCACAGCTCGCTGGACCTCCGCGATAGTTGCCGTTCTGGGCATCGCCGGAACCGTCGGCGTGTTTGTCGCTATGCTTTCCCTCGCCCGCGGCTTCAGGGCAACGCTCGTCTCCTCTGGTTCTGAAGACAATGCCATCGTCATGCGTGCCGGCGCGACATCGGAGATGATGAGCGGAATTAAATTGGAAGACGTCAAGATTATGCAGGATGCGCCGGGCGTGGCGCGCGGAGCGGATGCTCCGCTGGTTACAAGCGAAGTTGTGGTCGTCGCCCCCTTCGCGCTGCGAAGCACCGGGACCGACGCAAACGTCCAGGTTCGTGGAGTTTCTGCCAACGTTCTGACGATCCGGAAGAACGTGAAAATATCTCAGGGAAGAATGTTTCAAGCAGGCTTGGCCGAGTTGGTCGTTGGTAAAAACGCGAGCACCAGTTATGCCGGCCTGACAGTCGGCAACACCGTAAATTTCGGCGGTGGGCACTGGCAGGTCGTCGGAGTCTTCGACGCCGGCGGTAGCGCGTTTGATTCGGAAGTCTGGTGCGACGCGCGCGTCCTCGACGATGTCTACAAGCGCCCCAGCAACATCTTTCAGTCGGCGACGGTCCATCTGAATTCTCCAGACTCGTTCCAACAATTTAAAGACTCTGTCACTTCCGATCGTCGTCTCAACCTGGATGTCACGCGCGAAATCGATTACTACGCAAAACAGTCCACCCGAATGACGCAGTTGATCACGATTCTCGGCGGCCTCGTAGCAGCGGTTATGGCCATTGGCGCCGTTTTCGGAGCGCTCAACACTATGTACTCGGCGGTCGCCGAACGCGGGCGGGAAATTGCCACAATGCGCGCTCTCGGTTTTGGTGCGGCCGCAGTTGTGTTTTCTTTTCTCATCGAAGCATTGCTGATCTCGTTTGTCGGAGGCGCGATCGGCTGCCTCGCCGTATTGCCTTTAAATGGCCTGACCACGGGCGCGATGAACTGGCAGACTTTTTCCCACTTGGCATTCGCCTTCCGCATAACTCCGCCCTTGTTAGTTATGGGAATAGCGTTTGCCCTCGCGATGGGGTTGCTCGGGGGATTGCCTCCTGCGTTACGAGCAGCATGGCGTCCGGTTGCGGTTGCACTGCGCGAGTTGTAAGGCAAACTATCTCGCTGCGGCTTCACTATCCCGCCCGAAAATTGCCGTTGTGTTGCTCAAGCGCAGCGCGAGCACTTGCCGCTCCAGACCTCAGCGGGTATAAACATAGAGGGTGAGAGCGCGTAGCTCAGTTGGTAGAGCAACGCCCTTTTAAGGCGTGGGTCGCAGGTTCGAATCCTGCCGCGCTCACCAATCGTCCCAGCTTCCAACGGCCCTCGACTCGAGGGCTTTGTCATTTTAGGTTCAACCAGATTCAATACTTTGGAAAGACGTAAAGGCAGAATGGGTGAGATTCGCTGCAGCGCTCTCTTGTTTGACATGGATGGTGTGCTCATCAACTCCACGCCGGTCGCCGCCAGGGTATGGGGGCGATGGGCCACAGCGCACGGTTTCGATCCCCACATGGTCGTTGAAATGGCTCATGGACGCCCAAGCCGGACTACGATTCGCGACCTGATGCCGGATTCCGACGTTGATGCTGAAGACAGGAAAGTCGAACAGATGGAGATGGAAGATGTCGAAGGCGTGGTTCTTTTGCCGGGTGCGCGCGAATTGCTCAGCAGCCTTCCCCCGGATCGTTGGACAATAGCGACATCCTGCACTCGTCCCTTGGCTGAAGTACGTTTGCGCGCAGCCGGGCTTCCAAGTCCATCGAAGATCGTGACCTCAAGCGATGTAAAAAACGGTAAGCCCGATCCGGAACCCTATCTCAAGGCTGCGGCCAAACTGGGCTTCGCAGCTTCGGAATGCATCGTTGTCGAAGATGTCAAAGCTGGTGTGAAATCGGGCAAGGCATCAGGGGCGCGAGTCATCGCCTTCACGACGACGCTGGCGCGACACGAAATTCAAGAAGCGGAGCCTGACTGGATCGTCGAAAATTGCTCCCGTATCAAAGTGTCATCCGACGCGCGCGGCTTGGAACTCACGCTCGACGTGTAGAATCATCTCCTCTGAGAAGTCCACGGGAAGCCAATTGCGCGTCCTCACACACTCAACTAGAATCCTCACTTCTTTAGGATGTTGCTCGCACCACGACGTGTCCGGGCGTCTCCAATTCTCAATGATGATGAAACCATTTGCTGACAAAGGCAGGACTTCGTGATTATCGGCGTCCCGAAAGAGATTTACCCGGGAGAACGGCGGGTGGCGCTGGTTCCGGTCGTGCTGCCCACGTTGACCAAAGCGGGCTTTGAAGTTCACGTTCAAGCAGGAGCGGGGCTGGAAGCGGGCTACCCCGATTCCGCCTACACCGAAAAAGGGGCGAAGATTATCGGCGATCGCGAGTCGATCTTCGCCGCATCCGACATAATCGCGCAGGTGCTGTGCTACGGCGCGAATGACCGGACTGGTGAGCAAGACGTGCCGTTGCTGCGCCGCGGACAAATTCTCATCGGTTTTCTCAGGCCTTTCGGTACGTCTGAGGTGCTGCAGCGAATCGCGCAGGCTGGGGTTACGGCATTCTCCGTGGAGTTGATGCCGCGGACGACTCGCGCTCAGAGCATGGACGCTCTTTCTTCGATGGCTACTGTTTCAGGGTACAAAGCGGTGCTGCTGGCCGCCGATTCACATCCCAGAATTTTTCCGATGCTGACGACGGCGGCTGGAACCGTAACTCCCGCGCGCGCATTTGTGATCGGCTGCGGCGTCGCGGGCTTGCAGGCTTTAGCAACGGCGCGACGCTTGGGTGCGGTGATCTCCGCGTACGATTTGCGCCCTGCGGCGAAAGAACAGGTGCAGAGTCTGGGCGGGCGCTTTGTAGAACTTCCCATCGAAGCCAAAGACGCGCAGGATGCCCGCGGATACGCGCGCGCCCAGGACGAGGAATTCTATCGCCGGCAGCGCGAGCTACTGGGCAAGGCGGTGCAGGAAAGCGATGTCGTCATTACCGCCGCGGTGATTCCAGGGAAAAAATCTCCAACCCTGGTAACAGAAGAGATGGTGAAAGGGATGGCGCAAGGATCAGTGATCGTTGATCTGGCCGCTGAGCGCGGTGGCAATTGCGACATCACTGAGCCGGGGCAGGTGGTTGTGAAACATGGGGTGACGATCGCCGGACCGATTAATCTTGCCTCCGGAGTTCCGTATCACGCGAGCATGATGTATGCGCGCAACATCACCGCATTTATCACGCACTTGATTAAAGATCAGAAACTGAATTTGAACTTGAGCGATCAAATCGTTGCCGACACAGTATTAACGAACGAGGGCGAAATTGTTCAGCCACGAGTGCGGGAATTTCTCGGGCTACCGGCACTGGCCACGCAGGCGGGATGACGCGAGTTGCAAGCATGAAACAAAACAGATTGACGCGGAGGACGTTTTACAAATGAGCAGCAGTTCAAGCTTGATCAACGCTCTCTTTATTTTTGTGCTGGCCGGATTTATTGGCTTTGAAGTCATCCGAAGAGTGTCGCCGCTACTGCACACGCCGCTGATGTCGCTGACCAACGCACTCGATGCGATCGCCGTCGTAGGTGCGATTGTGCTGGTCGGCGAGCACAAGAGCCAGCTCTCTGCGATCTTCGGATTTATCGCCGTGGTTGCCGCCACCAGCAACATCGTCGGCGGATTTATCATCACCGACCGCATGTTGAAGATGTTCAAGTCCAGCCGTCCCGCGGCGAAAACGGTGGCCAAGTAAATGTCCCCTGAACTCGCCGGTGGCCAGGTCGTTATCGAAATTCTTTATCTCATCGCCAGCGTCCTCTTCATTCTTTCTTTGAAATGGATGAGTTCGCCGACCAGCGCGCGCCACGGCATCTGGGCTGGCGAAGCAGGCATGTTGCTCGCCATCTGCGGCACGCTTCTCCGTCACGGCATCATCGATTACAAATTGATCGCCATCGCCCTCGTCCTCGGCACGATCATCGGCATACCGTTGGGCCGCGTGCAAATGACGGCGGTCCCGCAGCGAACCGCGCTCAGCCATGCGTTTGGAGCCCTGTGCGTCACTCTCGTCGGGTCGGCGGAGTTTTACCTGAGAGCTCCCAACATCTCGCGCTTCATGATGTCGGTGCTCGCAATTGAAGTGATTCTTGGAGGCCTGACGGTCACCGGCAGTTTGATGGCGGCGGGAAAATTGCAGGAAATATTGCCGCAGCGCCCCCTCACCTACAAAGGGCAGAACTTCGTCAACTTTCTGCTGCTGGCCGGGGCTGCAGTGATCGCGGTGTGGCTCGTCATTCATCCCGATGCCAAAACGCTTTTCCCGATCATGATTCTGATCGCGCTCACTTTCGGAGTGCTCTTGATCATCCCAATCGGCGGAGCTGACATGCCGACGGTGATTTCTCTGTTGAACGGCTACGCAGGGCTATCGGCAGCTGCGATGGGGTTCGTGCTCGACAGCAAGCTTCTTATCATCGCAGGTGCTCTCGATGGATCCTCCGGCCTCATCCTCTCGATCATCATGTCGAAAGCGATGAACCGTTCTTTCACGAACGTTCTCTTTGGCGCTTTCGGCCAGGTTGCAACGGCGGGCACAGCTCTTGAAGAAGCCAAGCCCGTGCGCAGCGCGATTCCGGAGGAGGCCGCCGCGATTCTCTCGGCAGCAAGCCGAGTTATCGTGATTCCGGGGTATGGCATGGCTGTAGCACAAGCACAACACAAAGTGCGAGAACTCTATGACACCCTGAGCAAGCGCGGCGTCGACGTGCGCTTTGCCATTCATCCGGTGGCGGGGCGTATGCCCGGACACATGAACGTGTTGCTGGCCGAAGCTGACATTCCATACGACCGTCTCATTGAGATGGAGGAAATTAATGGCGACTTTCCGCAGACAGATGTCGCGCTCGTCATCGGCGCCAATGACGTGACAAACCCAGCGGCGCGCTCAGATGCCTCCAGCCCCATTTATGGCATGCCTATTCTTGATGTAGATAAGGCGCACACTGTAATGGTGATCAAGCGCAGCATGAATCCGGGATTTGCGGGCATTGATAATCCGCTCTATTACCTCGATAACACGCTCATGCTCTTTGGAGATGCCAAGGCTTTCGTAGGAAGTATTGTTCGCGAATTGACCGGCGGCCACAGTTAAAAACGAGGCAAATGATTGCGTGTCAAGAAAATCTGCGGATGTTAGTGGGGATCGGTAGGAATGGGTGCGTAGTTAGTTCTACCGGCGGGCCCGGCTTCGCGAACCCCAAGGGCACGCGAATCCGTGGCCCGCGCGGCGGTTAGGCTGCTTTTTTTGTCTGCCGCATCTTCGCCCAACGCGCCTTCTGGGCTAAAGAGATTCTACGACGGCCTGCTGCGGAAAGCACACGCCTGCCGCGACGTCCCGCTGTCGCCTGCGTGGTTGAGCCCCCACCCCGGGTCAGCTTTTCCAACACGGAAATCGCCTCTCCCAGTTTTTGGACTTGGTTTTGAGCGTCCCGGCGTTCTTCTCGAAGCCGGTCGATCGCGTTTGCAATATTAGTCATCAATACCCCCTCGGGTAAGTTACAGAGCGCAATTGTATTACTAACTCTGTTTCTGCGTGGGGAATTATTCAACTCTTCTCAATAACTTGTTCTGTGCGGGTCGGGCCGAGGGCCGGGCTCTTGGGCCGAATGCAGGATCTGAAAATTCTTAAATCGTTTTACTGGCGAATCAAGTTGCAGCATGAACGCCCGACTTTGAATGGAAGATCGGATCGACAACACCTCGTTCCTAAGGCCAGGTTGCCTAGGTTTTTGTGAGAGGAGGCAGAACTTCTGCCCATCCAAAAAGAAAAAATGCTCCTACCGCAAGGCTGTAGACCGCGGTCAGAGCAGTGACGGCAAGTTGCACGCGGGGTAAGCGAGAACTGAAACCAAACAAGCCCACCGCTGAGGCAGTCATCAAAGTGTTCATCAGAAGCAGGCCAACGATAAACATAGCCAATCCGATAAAACCCTTGCTGACGCCGCCAAGATTTGCGGCCAACAAAAAAATCATGAGTTGAGAAGGAGTTTCTGCACCGAGGCCATGCACTAATCCGATGACGACCACCGATGTCGCCGAATAATTCCACTCGGTCGCGTTCGGACGGGGAACACTATGGCTGTGTCGAACAAGTTGTGCCCGCCATCGCAGCCAGCGGAACGCACTCGCAAAAAGGTGGAAGCGGCTTCGCGGCGCCGGGTTTCCTGTCGCAAGAGAAGCCAGCACATATACGCCCAATACCAACAGCGTGAGGCCGACCAGACGTTCCGCGATGCGATCAACGCCATGAGGCAGCGAAAGTTGGAAGACAATGACCGCACTACCGAGCAGTGCCACCATGATCGCATGCCCCAGGGCATAGAGCAGGCCTAACTTCATTGCACGCGCTTTATCTTGTTGCACGCTCGTGATGTCTGAAATGGCTGCGATGTGGTCGTAATCAAACCCGTGGCGGAAACCGAGAATCGCCGCCGACAAGAGCGCCATGTTGAGACTGGTTATGGAAGTCATGACCGTAGATTTTTCTAAGCAGCAAGAGTCACCATTGTTCCATAATCGCGGTGTCTGCGGAAACTTTACCTCAGACTGGCGTAGTAGGCGGACCGCACGCATTCGCCAAGATCGATAGGAGGCGACTCGAAAGGATTCTGCAATGCTGTTCTGCCTGATTAGCCACTTTGATCGCGGTATCTGATGCACGGAGAGCCGCTGTGATATAGACGGCTGCGCAAGTAGCTGCACCAGCACTTTAATTGTAAACCGTAAGTGTATATAAATAGGGTCATTAGTCGTGCGATGAATCTGGCCCATGACGTGCCGCAGTCGGAGTGATGCTCTGTCGTCGGCGCTCGGATTGCTGGGAGGTCTGGATTTGGCGAATCACTTTCTCCCTTGCTCTCGTCAACTCCGGGTGGTGCTCGCTTCAGACTCCTCAGGGATTGAAGAGGCTACAGCCCCTGACGCATTCAGAAAAGCAGCTAAGCGTTGCGGCCTGGCATGTATCCGATTTTGCACCTGACGATGATCCTCGCGTTGGAAAATGCCGGATAGCTCGCCCGCCCGAGCCTCTTTTAACCCCTGACCCGCGACTCCCGCTTCCAGACGACTTGTTGGAAGTGCGAGTAAGTATCATCATCGGGCCCGACGGGCGCGTTCAAAGCCCCTTCGTTCTTGATGGTGCGGGGCCGTTTGAGGCCGACATTATCCTGCACGCCATTCATTCCTGGCGCTACCGCCCTGCCCTTTGCAATGGCATTGCGACCGATTCTGAGGCCGTAATACGATTCATCGTTCCCTAACAGCGGTAAAGTCTCCTACAATATTTGTAGCGAGGTAGTTTTGACCGACACATCCGATCCATCCGTCCCGAAAAGCGACAACGAGGCCGATCAACCCAACGGCGATCAGGTCGAGGGGAACGACGCGCTACAAGATTTCTTTCGCACGCTTCCGGGAAACTTTCGTTGGCCCAAGCCCGATCAGGCGGCAGTAGCCGCTGCTGAGCAAGCCATCCAGCGAGTGGCAAGCGGACCGCCTCCAGCGGAATCTCAAGACATCGCTTCGGATTCTGAGGAGGAAGAGCCCGAAAGTGTTTGTGCTTCTTGCGGAGGCCTACTACCAACCGTTGCTCGTTTTTGCGTGTGGTGCGGCATTCCAACCAAGAACGCCGGGGGCGACGTGGCCGCGCAGGATGCTCGGCAGCGCCACGTGCATCACCATTTTCACCACATCATGCCAACGACTGGAGTCGCCGCTCAAGCCGAGAGACCGGCTACGGCCCCAGCGGTTCGCCAACCAACCACGCCTGGCGGCCGCGCTGAGGCAGCGGCGAGGCAGGTCGTTCAAAATTGGGTGCAAGCCTGCAACATCAGACATATCGACGACCTGCTCGAACTCTATTCGCCGGACGCTACTGTGATCCGATCGAATGTGCCTCCGGTGCGAAGTCTGCCGGCAATTAGGACCTTTCTCGCTTCATTGCTGGAGGCGGGATTGGGCGACGTGGAGATGGAATCATTGCGCTTCGAGTTGATTGGCGATACGGCTCTCGATATCGGTCGCTGCAAAATGTTAGTCCCTGTCGCGATGGGAAATCGGCGCGAGGAGCGTGGAAAGTATTTGATAGTGATGACCCGCCAGACGGGAGCGGAGTGGAAAATAATTGCCGATTCCTGGTCGTCGGATTCGCCCATCACTGACTCCGGCGCGAAAAGGGCGGGCGATCCCGTCAAGCAAGGTCCGCCAGTGGCAAAGCCGCGTTAACCTCGATTCGGTTTTAGGCTGGTATCACGCGGTCCTACAGCGTCACTTTGAATCGGAGCAGTGAAAGCCCTCATTTCCATTAGTTGACTAGGGGAGCCCTTCGGCCTTCGCTCTCCCGCGGCAAGTCTGGTTCCTGTTGCCTGCAACCTCCATTATGTTTTGCCGCATCTGAGCGGCATGAAAACACCCACGATTCTTTCCTTGAGCTTCAGTCCTGAGAAGCTGAAGCGCCGCGAAGACGCTCTTCAGGAGCATGGTTTCCAAGTAAAATCCGTTTTCAGCCCGGGCCAGGCGAGGTTCGAAATCGAGATGGGCCAGTGCGGCGTTTTTGTCACTTGCGACTCTGTGCCCGAGATTGTGAACCAGGACTTGATGAACCTATTTCGGCAATTTTGTCCGAAAGAAGGTTTGATCATCTACTTCGAGCGCCCTAATCCTTTAGCGCACTCGGTTTATCCGCCACCGGCAGACATTCGCCTGCCCGAGTCCGCTGATCCAGACGGAATCGTCGATGCCCTGCGATCACAAGGCTCCGCTCAACCTATCGCGTTTTCCGAGAAGCTGTTAGGATAATTGACGTGACAGCAATCGCCGCTTTCCTAGTGCAACCCCGCACTGCGACTGGCGATTGTAGAAGTTGAGAATTGGCGAGTGGGGACGTAGTTCAGTTGGTTAGAACGCTGCCCTGTCACGGCAGAGGCCGCGGGTTCGAGTCCCGTCGTCCCCGCCATTCCTTTGAATGAGTTGGAAGGAATGGTGCCCTCAACTCCAACCCACAATTCAACCCACATTACTGCACCCTTTCAGTAAGACCCACGGCAGTCAAGAATTGCCCTTGGGCCGCGCGTGTTTCATCCCCATCGCTCTGCGTATACAGATCGAGGGTGGTTTGGATCTTCGAGTGTCGCAAAAGCCCTTGCACCGTTTTCGCTTGGACCTTGGCGGTATTCACCAAGAAGTTGCTTAAGCTATGGCGGAGATTATGGAGCCCGAAGCGCTGACCGGGGAGAATTGTCACCCCGGCCGTGATTGCCGCCGGCCGGAGATAGTCGGCGACAAAAGTCGAGGCGTAGAGCGGAATCTTCCCGTTCTGCTTAAGCGATGGGAAAACGAAGTCCTCTTCCTTGGAGTATGGCGACTGCAGGTGCCATGCCCGAAGGTGATCCGCAAGCATCGGGTGAAGCGGTACATACCCGTTGCTGGTTTCCGTCTTCGTCTCGCCATCCTGGCCCTTCGCCCACCGTTTTGAAATCCGAATCCTGTGCTCTGCCCAGATGATGTCCGACCAGCGCAGCGAGAGAATCTCCGAAGCCCGGAGAGCGGTTGCCGCACAAGTCAGTACCAGGGCGAAGTGCAGAGGACTGGAAAGCGATTCCAGAATGGTGAGGGTCTCGGCGGGCGTGATGACGATGGCCCGGTAGTTGGTTTTTGAGCGCGTCTCGACGTGCTCCACGGGATTTTTCGAGACACGACCATGGATGAGACCCACGCGGTACACCCTACGCATGATTCCACGGATTTTTGCAACCGTAGCCCATGCAAGTTTTGCCTCGGTATTCAGTGACTTAAGCCATCGCTGAATATCGAGCGGTTTAATATCCTCCGCGATCTCATTGCCCCAGCGGGCAACGAGGAAATCTCGAACATAGTGTTCAACAATAGGAACGGTGGTTGTGGACTTCGGGCGCACAGCATCTTCGCCGAAGTCGGCTTTTAGGTAATGCTCCGCAAGAGCGTGGAAGTGGATGCGAACGTCGGTCGCTTCGTCATTGATGCGGACAAGCAAACCGAGACGGTCCACCTCGCGCCATGCGTCCTTCTCCTTTGGGAAGTCGGACACCAAGCCTACGAGCAGTATGTTCTCCACCCGTCTGCCTTCAGCGTTCGTAATCCGGAAACGCAGCACCCACGTCTCTCCCGAGCGTCTTTCGACTTTCTTCAAACTGCCTCTCTGATAAGCCATAAAAGCCTTTCAGCGAGGACTGCCGAGTGCAGGATCGCACACTTCCCGCGTTTTTGGGATCATTGTTTTTGCAATCGCAGCTTCGAGTTCCGATAGGCGGAAGACCCAGGTCCTTCGCTTCGCCGCTGGGTCGAGTGGGTAAGCTCCCGCGATTCCTTTGCGCGCCAGCGAGAGCAGATGGCGTCGGTTGATGTCTACAAAGTCGGCGGCTTTCTCGGCGGATACAAATCGTTCCGGCGTCATAAGGGTCACCTATTTCGTTTTCGCCAAGATCATGTAGGCCCCATCACAACCGTCTTGCCACCCCGCAGAGCTGAGAAGGGGCGAGGGTGAACCAAGCCGAGTGCCAAGGAAGAGCATTCCGGCTAGGGGTTCGGTCTCCGCAAACGTCGAGGCTGGGCGTCCACTCTGAATGGTTTCAATGGAATCCGCGCGCGTTAACCAATCTGAGTCCTCTTCGTCGCCCTGTCCAATAACTTTTCGTGCGTTGGGTATTCCATTTGGTTATACCGACGAGCAGAAGGCCACTCGTCATCAAGAAGGCTCGCCAGGGTAATTCCGCTGAGAATGCCAGGCGGACTATCGACCTTGTGTGTTTTCAGTGGAATGCGTGCAGCCACTCTGATTGCACTGGTACTTGATGGATAACCCTTTTCCCCCTCCGGTTTTCCAAGAAGATCGGGTTCTGGAAAGCAGCAGGCAGGTTCGGACCTACCGTTGTCAATTCGAAAACTGGGACGTCCGGCCCCGAATCCAGCCCCGCATCCGACGCCTGGACACGCATGAACACTGATCAATAATGTCCGTGAGATCAAGGCCGCTATTACTGATAATTCGAGACGCTCATTTCTCGTGCAAGTTATAACCGGGCGGAATACCGCTCTGCCGAAAAGTTATTGGACACGCGCCGCACTGCCCGCTAGGGTGAACCCGAAAGCAGCGATCTGACGGTCACTGCTGGAGGTTCTCATGTCGCATTTCGCTCAAGTCCAGGCTCCTTCTCCGAAACAGCATGTTGTCCGCTCTCGATGGACAGCTTCGAAACTCCCACTTCTTGCTCTTCTGTTGCTTGTACCTCTGGCCGCTCATGCCCAAGGGAGTCCCTTTGACACCGGCTTTACCGCCATCCAAAGCCTTTTCACCGGAACCATTGCGAAGGTTGCAAGTCTGGTGGCCATCGTGATTGGCGGCTACGGATTCGCGCACGGCGAGCCCGGCGCGAAAAAGGCGCTGGCCGGGGTTGCCGCCGGAACAGGCATTGCGGTTCTTTCGGTGAATGTCCTGAGTTGGCTCTGGGGCGTATAGCGTCCTTCCCAAAGACCCTCGACCCATCGTTAGACGAGAGACCTATGCCTGACAAAGCACAGCAGAAGCACCGCACAAATCGAGTCTTCAAGAGCCTGCATAAGCCGCTCACTTACTTGGGTGTCGAACGTACGCTGTTCTACTTCGTATGCGTGGGCGCGGTGGGGGCCTTCAATCTCTTCAATTCCATCTTGGCGGGTATCGCCGTCTTCATCGGCGGCTTTGCCTTCGGGCATTGGGTGACGAACAGCGACCCGGCATTCCTCCGCATCCTGGCAAGGTCCGAACGCTACAAGCTGCGCTATGACGCGGCCAAGCAGCAAGTCCCGCGTGTGGAGGTGTTCTGATGCTGCGTCTCGACAAGGTCATCAAGCCGTGGAAAGAGAGCGCCTGTCTTAACGACCACATCAATCTGTACGGCTTTTGGAACGAGACGACCTTCCTTACTAAGAGCGGCGATGTCGGCATGGTTCTCAGTGTTCCCGGTGTGGACTACGAAAGTCTCGACCGCTCGGAA
>JBBRNA010000035.1:0-37086 GCA_038230575.1 Terriglobales bacterium
CCCGTTCGCGATGCCGACTTCAATCTGCCGCAGCATCGTCACGATTTGCTCTGGCTTGTACCTCTGGATTGGCATGACACGCTTTTCCTCCAAGTGGATTCTCTCTCATTCCACTTGGTACAAAAACGCCCGGTCAGGTCAATCCAAGAGGCGCAACCATCCAGTCGCAAATGGCCGATATTCGCACTGCTCGCAGCGGCAGCGATCTGCGCATTGCTGGTCGCCGGTTATTTTGCCGGATGGTTCTCAACCCAACGGCCCTACACGCAGGCAGAGTTGAAACCCAGACAGCTGACTGCGAATTCGTCGGAAGATCCCGTCGCCGTCGCTTCCATTTCTCCCGATGGAAAATATCTTCTTTACTCTGATCTCGAAGGTCTGCATCTGCGGCTAACTACGAATGGGGAGACGCAATCCTTACCTATCCCCGAAGCATTCTGCTTTCGTTGAGCGCGCATTGAATGGTCCCAGGATGGGACCAAATTGCTGGTCAGCGGTCCGGTCGCACTCGAGAAGCAGGGCACGTGGATGATTTCCGTGATCGGCGCGACGCTGAAGAAATTGCGCGACGATGCTCACGACGCATCTCTCTCGCACGACGGAACGCAAATCGTCTTTCGCGACGCCATCAACCAGGATCTCTGGACCATGAACGCCGATGGCGGCCAAGCCAAGCTGCTTATCAAACACGACCCGGGCTACCACTTTTTCCAGCCAAGCTGGTTTGCGAGCGGCAAACGCATCGTCTACGCCAAATACCGAATTAAAGACGGCGCAATCAATTTGGAGTTGGAGAGTCGCGATGCGACCGGCAAGGATCCTGTAATCCTCCTCAGCAGCCCACGCCTGAGCGACTTCACTTGGGGAAACAACGGACGCCTGCTCTACGCCGTTCGGGAGCTTCCTCCGAACCAAGCCGATTCGAACCTGTGGGAGTTGTCCTACGATGAGGAGACCGGCAAGCCGAAGGGCAATCCGCGCCGGCTCACTGACTGGTCTGGCTTTTACTTCGGCAATCCGCAGCTCACCGCCGACGGAAGTCGCCTCGTCTTTCTAAACGCGAGGGCGCAAAGCGATGTTTACCTCGGCGAACTGAGCAACGGTGGAAATGAATTAAAGGCTCCACAGCGTCTCACGCTCGACGATCGTATTGATTGGCCGGGAGGATGGTCGCCAGACAGCAAGTCGGTTTTGTTCTACTCAGACCGCAGCGGAACATTCGATATTTTCAAGCAGGGTGTGAATGAACACAACGCCGAGACGATGGTGGCGAGCAATGAAGAAAAATGGGCGCCACGAATAAGCCCCGACGGCAAGTGGGCGGTTTACATGCAGTGGCCGAAAGCTCCCGAAGGCGCGCCTGTGCCGCCCGGAACGATGATGCGCGCGCCCGTTGCCGGGGGCCCATCAGAAGTTGTCATGGATATCAAAGGCAAGCCGTGGATTTCTTACGGCAGCGATCCCACGAATACTGTCGAAGGATATCCCAGCTTCCGTTGCCCGCACGCCGAAGCGCCTTGCGTGCTCGCCGAGGCCGATGACAATCAAATCATCTTCACCGCGTTCGACGTGGCACAGGGACGCAAGTCGGAGATCGCGAAGGTGCCGATCAATTCTGATCTGGCACATTGGGATCTTTCTCCCGATGGCTCGCAGCTGGCCGTGTCTTTGTTTGACTATAAAGCGGCTGACATCCAGATCATTCCCGTGGCCGGTGGCACTCCCAAAAAAATATCGGCGACGCCCTTGGCGCAATTGGCTGCGGTCGCTTGGGCGGCCGACGGCAAGAGTTTGTTTCTGGCCTGCTACTCGTCGCGCGGAACCTCGATCGTTCACCTGAACCTCTCAGGGGGATCGAAGCTCCTGTTCAAGCCGAGCTGGGATATTTTTTCCCTCTCGCCATCCCCGGACGGCCACTATCTGGCGTTTGGCCCTGTCGTCACCAATGCAAACGCCTGGAGCATCGCGGACTTTCCGCGCAAGTAAAATGTTAGATTAGAAGTTCATGTCGGCTCCCGATTCGCTCTTCATTCGCACCGCCAAGGCGCAGCCTGCGGATCGCACTCCTGTGTGGTTCATGCGCCAGGCAGGCCGCTACATGCCGGAGTACCGGGCGATTCGCAAGAATTATTCCTTGCTCGAAATTTGCAAGAAGCCTGAAATTGCCGCCCAGGTGACGATCGAAGCCGCCGAAATTCTCAAGGTCGATGCGGCAATTATCTTTGCCGACCTCCTTCTTCCCCTCGAAGTAATGGGATTGCCCTTTCACTTCGCCGCCGGAGAAGGACCGAAGATTGAGCGCCCCGTGCGCAGCCCCGAACATATAGCCGCGCTGCGAACCGACCGCGCCGCTGACCTGGGCTATGTTGCCGACGCCGTCAAACTCGTCAGCAGGCATTTCGGCAGCACCCTGCCCATCATCGGTTTCTGCGGCGCTCCGTTTACGCTCGCCAGCTACATGATTGAAGGCGGCAGTTCGCGAAATTATCTTTTCACCAAGAAGATGATGTACTCCGCGCCCGGCGCGTGGAATGAACTGATGCAGAAGCTGGTTTCAGTTACCGCTGAGTATTCGACCGAACAGGTGCGCTCCGGGGCCGACTGCATACAAATTTTCGACAGCTGGGTCGGTTGCCTGAGCGTCGAAGACTATCGCCGTTATGTTCTGCCTCACGTGAAGTCACTCGTGCAGCGCCTGCAGGAAACAGGCGTGCCCATCATTTATTTCGGGACCGACAGCTCAACCCTGCTGACCTCGATGCAGGAGACCGGCGCGGAAGTCATCGGCCTCGATTGGAGAATTCCCGTCGATCGAGGATGGGAGATGCTTGGCTTCAAAGGCGCGGTGCAGGGAAATCTCGACCCCGTGCTTCTTTTCGCCGATTGGAAAGAAATTAAATCGCGAGCCGAAGCCATTCTGCAGCAAGCCGGCGGACGGCCCGGACACATCTTTAATTTAGGGCACGGCATACTTCCTGAAACTCCGGTGGAAAACGTGAAGTCGCTCTGCGATTACGTGCGCGAGCATTCCGCCGATTTCAAGCCGCATCAAGAAAAAAATTCAAACAAAGAGCAGCCCGATGGCCACCAAAGTAAGTAAATCAGTAGCGCCGGCATCCTGCCGGCTGTCCTGGAGGCGTCTCGCCGCCAGCAAGGCGAACAAAACCGCCGCCCGACAGCCGCCGAGAAGGGGTATACAACAAACGGAGAAAATCGTACGAGTTTTGTACCAGGGAATCACTTTAGCGATACCGCAACCGCAACGTGACTTGACCGCCTTTAGGCGCTGAGGTTTAGCCTGCTAATGACAACCTGCCCGCTCGGCCTCGCTGGCCAATGCTACTGTGCCAACCACAAAAACTCCTTCGTCCCGCAGAACGCGAAGACCGCCGTCCTTCTGCTCGCCCACGGAAGCCCCGAAAACCCGACCCAGATCCCCGAATTCATGAACTACATCACGGGCGGGCGCGCGGTCCCGCCGTCAGTAATCGAAGAAGTCCAACATCGCTACTCGCTGATCGGCTTTTCTCCGCTGGCCTGCTGGACTCTCTTGCAAGCCGATCAACTATCCGAGGCAATAGGCATGCCGGTATTCGTAGGCATGCGCAATTGGAAGCCGTTTATTAAAGACGCAGTCACCGCGATCGTCGAAGCGAAGTACGAAAATCTGATCGCCATCTGCCTTGCCCCGCAGAACTCCCGCACCAGCGTTGGACTCTATCGCCGCGCTGTGAGTGGCGATGGAACATTGCCTTTCAATATGAATTTTGTCGAAGAGTGGCACGACCACCCTCTGCTGATCAAGGCTTTCGCCGAGCGCTTCATTGCCGGATGGGAAAAAGCCAACCAGGAAAATGGAGAACGCGTTCCCGTCATCTTCACCGCTCATAGTGTCCCCGAGCGCACCATAGCCGATGGCGATCCTTACCAGCGGCAGGCCAAGGAAACCGGCGCCCTGGTGGCAAAGGCAGTTGGACTCGCAGACAGCGATTGGACATTCGCTTTTCAAAGCCAGGGCATGTCCGGAGGCGCGTGGATCGGCCCCACCGTCGAAGACACAATTAAAGAGCTGAAGGCCAAGGGCCATCGTGGCGTTTTTATCCAGCCGGTCGGCTTTCTCTGCGATCACGTGGAAATTCTTTACGACATCGACATGTCCTTCACAGAGTTCGCGCAAAAAGAAGGTATGAAACTTTGGCGCGCCGAGTCGCTGAATGGATCGCGCACTTTGACGGCGGCACTTGCCGAGATGGTCATGAAACGTGCGAAGATGGCTAATCCAACAGCTGCCGTAAGCCGCTAGCGCACATCCGACGGCCAGAGAAGTGACCCATGAAACGCATTGCGATAATCGGCGGAGGAATCTCTGGCCTCTCGGCCGCCTACACAATTGAAGAAAAGCGACGCTCGGGCACTCCGGTCGAATACGTGCTGTTTGAATCGAGACTGCGTCTCGGCGGCGTCCTGCTGACGGAACAGGTTGACGGGTGCCTGATCGAAGCGGGAGCCGACTCCTTCCTCTCCGAAAAACCGTGGGCCAGCGAACTATGCGGGAAACTCGGCCTCGGCGACCAACTCATCGGCTCGAACGATGCTCAGCGCAAGACCTACATCGTCGCAAAAAACAAATTAGTCGAGATGCCGGACGGGCTGATGTTCATGGTTCCGACCAAGATCATGCCCGCGATTCGCTCCCCGCTCTTTTCCGCCAAGACAAAAATTCGCATGGCAGCGGAGTGGTTTCATCCGCCGCGAGAGTCGTCTGGCGACGAGACGGTTGCGCAATTTGTCGAGCGCCACTACGGAAAAGAGATGGTGGAGATGCTGGCTGATCCGTTGCTCTCCGGCGTCTACGGAGGCGAAGCATCGCAATTGAGCCTCCGTGCGGTGTTGCCGCGCTTTGCCGACATGGAGGCCACGCACGGCAGTTTAGGACGCGGCATGATCTCCGCGCGTAAAAAGTCGGCCGTCGCTGCGGGCAGTGACCCGCGTTCCATCTTCACCACACTAAAAGGCGGCATGCAGCAAATAGTAGATTTTCTGGTCGCGAGCCTCGACCCGGATTCGATCAAGACCTCAGTGGCCGTATCGCTTTTAGCACGAGAACTTGATCGCTGGACGATTTCGGCCGGGTACCAGAGCGATCAATTCGACGCCGTAATTCTCGCAGCGCCAGCGTACGAGGCTGGATTAGTCCTTCAGGGAACGGACGAAATTCTATCGAGAGAGTTGCGCGAGATTCCATACACTTCGTCGGTGACCGTCGCGCTTGGCTACGACGATACCGTGCGCCGGGCGCTCCCTGTAGGCTTTGGGTTTCTCGTGCCTCGCAGTGAAGGCCGCCGAATGCTAGCCGCTACTTTCGTTCACAACAAATTCCCTCATCGCGCTCCCGCGGACCGCGCCTTGATCCGCTGTTTCCTCGGCGGATCGCGCGATGAGCAAATCATGCAGAGCGGTGAGCACGAAATCGTGCAGATCGTCCGCGATGAACTGGAACAAATTCTCGGCCCCTCGCTTCGCTCCGAACCGTTATTTACCCGCGTCTATAAATGGCGTTCTGCGATGGCGCAATATTCGGTCGGCCACCTGGAAAGAATTGGCAGAATCGAATCGCTGCGCCTGAAGCATCCCGGGCTCGCGCTCGCAGGAAACGGTTATAACGGAATTGGCGTTCCCGATTGCATCCGCTCGGGCGCTGAAGCCGCCAGCACTATCCTCGCTGAGTTGGGAATGTGGTCGGCCGCATAACTAGCATTGACCAAGGCGCACTAGGCGAACCCGCCCAAAATTCGGGAAGGGCACGAGTTCCACTCGTGCCGCAAGGTTCCCCACAATACGATAAGAGCCATATCTACTCGTGCCGTGAAGCCGCCCAAACCCGGGAAGGGCACGAATTCCGCTCGTTCCGCAAGATTCCCCTCAATACGATAAGAGTCATATCTACTCGTGCCGTGAAGTCGCCCAAAACCCGGGAAGGGCACGAGTTCCACTCGTGCCGCAAGCAGTTCAAAATCACCGCGGCTTCAGCCGCTGGGGGAAAGCCTCCCGAAGCACGCGATTTTTTCGCCCGCTTACCCACTCTGCTATCCTGAAATTTTCCCCTCATGGAAGCCACCGCAGCCACGCCTCAATGGAAGATCGTACTTGCCTTCGGGCTCGTCTATCTTTTTTGGGGTTCCACCTACCTCGGCATCGGCATTGCCGTTGAGAAAATTCCTCCCGCCACCGTATGCGCCGTACGCTTTCTGATTGCCGGCACTCTGATGCTGGGCTACTGCGCCGCCACCGGACGCCGCGTGCGCTTTCCTGCAATCCAACTCGGCCACTTCGCCGCGGTCGGATGCTTGCTCTTAATGGGTGGCAATCTGACCTTGGCCTACGCCGAAAAAATCGTTCCCACCGGACTCGCGGCCTTGCTCGTTGCTGTCACGCCGCTTTGGTTCCTGGTGCTTGACAGTTGGTTGCTCGGCGATCATCACATCGCGAAGATGGGCAAGGTCGGTCTCGCTATTGGAATTCTCGGTTTGATCGTTCTTATCTGGCCCGATCTGCGGCAGACAACGAATCTCAATCGCCGTGAACTCTTGTGGTCGCTCGCCCTGCCGCTCGGTTCTCTCAGTTGGGCCTTCGGTTCCGTGCTCTCAAAGAAGTGGCAGAGCGCCGCCTCCCATCCCTTCAGCGCGATCGCATGGCAGATGGTTTTTGCCGGATTGGGTAATCTGTTCTTCGCGCTAGCCTTTGAACGCCACGCCAGCGTCCAGTGGACGGCGCGAGGCATCGGCGCCACACTTTACCTCGTAGTTTGCGGATCATGGATCGGTTACACCGCATACATCTGGCTACTGCAGCATGCGCCGACATCGAAAGTGTCGACCTACGCTTACGTCAATCCGGTAGTAGCTGTGTTTTTAGGATGGCTGGTATTACACGAGCACATCGACCGCTACATCCTGATGGGAAGCGCCATCATCGTGGCATCCGTGATCTTGGTAACAAGCGCCAAAGTCTCCGCCACCCACCCAAATCCGCAGCTCGCAAAAGCCGACACCGCAGCAGACTGAACTTGACTCCAGATCCGTCATCCTCAAACTCTGTCATCCTGAGCGAAGCGAGAGCGTCACGAAGTGAAGCCTCGCGCAGTCGAAGGACCCCGCGCCTGTAAGTAGCAAGACGAACAAAGCAAAGCGTTCTCACGATGCCGCTTTCAGAATCACTCCTCCGCCTCCTCCCCTTCGCTAACCACATCCACCACGCGACTGCGAATCGAGAATAAAAGTTTCTGCGTATCATCAGGCTCAAACGTGACCCGCATCGGCCCCCGCTCCCAAGCAGGGGCGGGACATTCGGAATCCGGATCATCTCCCCCATCCGGCTTGCCCACATCTTTTTTTAGTATCGGCTTTCGGCGGCCCACCTGATAGACCATTGCGTAAAGCTTCTTCCCATCGTCCGACACTCCGCAGTACGCGATGTAATCGCGATACCAGCTGGCAGTCGAGTAATAAGGATCGAACTCGGGCAAACTAAGCTGCGTCACGCGGCCGCTCTGGCGATCAACCAGCAGCCATCCCCCACGCTGCCACTGCCAGCGCGGTGTCACAGACGAATCTTTCATCTCGGCCGGTAGCGTATCGTTCACGCGGAAAGCCCGGCGCACCGCAAACAGGCGATCCGTAATCTCGTGCGGAGGGCCGGTCGTGTACTCCTTCAACTTCGTGTCGACAAACAAAGCTCGTATCTTGAGATCAATCTGCTTTGCGCCCGATGCTGTCGGCCACTTTGCCGAACTCCATTTTCCAAAACTGATTACGTGAGGCTTCGGGACGGCAAGGCACGCGGTCGTCACGCAGCCCAAAAACAGGCCCCGCGCGCAGTTCAAAAACAGTCGACGATTCATAGGAGCAAGCTTTCCTCATACAAAAGCTTGCACCGGACAGACCTCGACGCAAGGGCCTGTGAACAATCAGAATGTTCAGTTTTTTTAACGTATAAAAAATTGTGGAACGGCCAACTCGCATGACCTGCGAGTCCCGCTACGCGAAGAGAAATTCCTTAGTACGCAGTTCCTTGATGGTGTCGCGCAGCTTGGCTGCCTTCTCGAATTCGAAGCGCTTGGCCGCTTCTCGCATATCGCTCTCGAGGTTCCCGATGAAGACGTCCAATTCTCCCTGCGACTTAAAGTCCGGAATTCCTTCCGCCGCCGTGTCCGTCAGGTCGGCATAATCGGCGCCCACAATCGCGGCCAACGTCATATCGAGCGGTCGGATGATCGACTCCGGTGTGATCCCATTCTCCAGGTTGTACGCCTCTTGAATCGCGCGCCGCCGATTGGTCTCGTCGAGCGCTTTCTTCATGGAATCGGTCATACGATCGGCATAAAGAATCGCGCGTCCGTTCAGGTTGCGTGCGCAGCGACCGATCGTCTGTATCAGCGAACCAGCCGACCGTAAAAATCCTTCCTTGTCAGCGTCAAGAATTGCGACCAACGAAACCTCAGGCAGATCAAGGCCTTCGCGAAGCAGGTTGATCCCGATCAACACGTCAAACTCACCCCTCCGAAGATCGCGCAAAATCTTGACCCGCTCCAGCGTCTCGATCTCGGAGTGCATGTAACGGCACTTCACCCCAACCTCGCTGTAATACTCAGCCAGGTCCTCCGACATGCGTTTTGTCAGCGTCGTGACCAGCACGCGTTCATTGCGCGAGACACGATCCCGAATCATGTGCAACAGGTCGTCAATCTGCCCCTTGACCGGTCGGATCTCGACCGGAGGATCGATCAATCCCGTCGGACGAATGATCTGCTCGACAACCACGCCGGCAGCCTTCGTCAGCTCGTAAGGCCCCGGCGTCGCCGAAACATACACAATCTGATTCGTACGATGCTCGAACTCATCAAACGTCAGCGGACGATTATCCAGAGCCGACGGCATCCGGAATCCGTATTCAACCAGCGTCTGCTTGCGCGAGCGATCGCCGTGATACATGCCGTGAAGCTGCGGCACCGTCTGGTGCGATTCGTCGATGAACATCAAAAAGTCGCGCGGAAAATAATCCAGCAACGTCGGCGGCGGCTCCCCCGGCATTCGTCCCGTAAAGTGACGCGAGTAGTTCTCGATGCCGTGGCAATATCCCATCGCCTTGATCATCTCGAGGTCATACATCACCCGCTGATGAATGCGCTGCGACTCCACAATGCGTCCTTGTTTCTCAAGTTCGACTTCCCACCACGCCAGCTCAGCTTTAATCGAGGCGACCGCCGTCACCCGCGTCTCTTCCTTCATCACATAGTGCGTCTTCGGATAAATCGGCAGCCGCATGTACCGCTGCTTCAGCGTCCCGAATAAAGGATCGATCTGCGTGAGCGACTCCACCTCATCCCCGAACATTTCGATGCGATATGCATTGTCGTCGTAGGTAGGGAAGACCTCGATCACATCGCCCCGGACGCGAAACGTTCCGCGCCGAAAATCGCCTTCCGTTCTTTCGTAAAGAATGTCGACCAGCTTGCGCGTGATGTCGCCGCGCTTGATCTTCTGCCCCTTCTCCAAAAACAGCATCATCCCGTAATACGCCTCGGGAGAGCCCAGGCCATATATGCAACTCACCGACGACACAATCAAAACATCTCGGCGCTCAAATAACGACCGCGTTGCCGACAGCCGCAACTTATCCAGCTCATCGTTGATCGTGGATTCCTTCTCGATATAGAGATCGGCTGCCGGAACGTACGCCTCCGGTTGATAGAAATCATAGTAAGAGACGAAAAACTCGACCGCATTGTGCGGAAAGAAATTTTTGAACTCGTGATAGAGCTGGGCGGCCAGGGTCTTGTTATGGGCCATCACCAGCGCTGGACGGTTTGCCGCTTCGATAATCTTCGCGGCCGTATAAGTCTTGCCTGATCCTGTCACGCCCAGCAAAACCTGGTGCTGCTCGCGATCAAACACACCGCGGGTCAAGGCTTCTATGGCCTGCTTCTGATCACCTTGAGGCTTGTACGGGCTGACTAGCTTGAAATCCACCCTTCAATTATATGGGAGGTATCGCTGAAGATTACAGGGACCGTCAGGCTGGAAAATCGTCGAGCAAGAAGATCGTCAATCGGTACGCGGGCTGGGGACCTCTTCGGTCGGCGCGCCAGTTTCCGTGAGAGGCAGTCGTACGGTGATTCGTGTGCCCTCGGAATTCGAATGCACGTCCAGGTCGCCCCCGAGCTGCGAGACCCGCTCTTTCATTCCGCGCAAGCCCACGCCGGAAGCGTCACGATTCCGCATCCCTTTTCCATGATCGGCGACCTGTACGCAGATTTTGTCGCCTTGGCGCACAAGCTCCACCAGGGCCGTCTTGCTGCCGGAATGCCGATGCACGTTCGTCAGGCATTCTTGCACGATGCGAAAAATAGCCGTTTCAATTTCCAATGGCAAGCGGCCGAAACCTTCCGCAATCGCCAATTCGATCTGCAAATCGCCTCGGGCCGAAATACCCTGCGCGTACGCGTGCAGCGCTGCGCTGATTCCAGCTTCGTCCAAAAGCGGAGGGTGCAGCAGTTGCGACACTACCCTCACTTCCTTCATTGCCTGTTGCAAAAGATCGCCGGTGTCGGCCAGCGCCTTTTCAGCTTTCGCATTCAAGTTGGAAGTTTGTCGCCCGACCGTAGCGAGGGTCATGGTCGCTGCCGTCAGCACCTGCCCGAGGCTGTCGTGCAGATCGCGAGCGATGCGGCGTTGTTCGGTATCGCGCAAGGTCTGCAGCTGCGAATTCAGCTTGCGCAGATCCGCCTCCGCCTTCTCTCTCTCGCTCATCTCGCGTCGAAGATGCGCCGTGCGCTCCTCAACCATAACCGCAAGTTTTTCTGTGTTCTGCCGCTCCGCGTCCTCAATTTGTTTCCGTTCCGTAACGTCGCGTGATGAGGCTAAAAGTTTGATTACTTTTCCATCCGCATCCTTGATCGGAGACACCACTACCTCCCACCACTTCGGCGTCCCTTTAAATGTCTCGCAGAAAGCGTGGAAATGTCCCGTTCCCCCCGCCTTTGCTTCGGCGATAGCAGCGTGCACCGCCGGACCATCTTGCTCCTGCCAAAAGGAGCACCAGTCCGCGTTTTCGCAGGTCCCAAAGTCGTCGAGTTCGAGAGATTCCATTCCTCCAGGGCTGACATACTTTATGTGATTATCCAAGTCGAGGATTTTCATGCACTCCGATGAACTGGCCAACACAAGCCTGGAAAATTCTTCGCTCTCGCGTAACGACTCTTCCGAGATCTTCCGGCGAATTCCCAGAGCGATAAAATTTGCCGCCACTCCGATGGCGTCGATGGTCGCCAGCGGAAGCTCATTCTTCGAAAACATGGCGAGAACTCCCAGCAGACGGTCCTCAATCAGAAGCGGATACCCTGCGAACGAAGTCATCCCTTCGCGCTTCGCCCACTCCTGATCGTTAACTCGTGGATCGCCGATAACTTGGTTGGTGAGATGGGGCAGCCGCTCCTGTGCAATCAAGCCGATCTTGAACTTTCCTACCGGCACTCGGCTATGCGGGCCGTTCAGGTGCGTGTAGAGACCCGAACTCGCTCTGAGCTCCAAAACATTCTCGGTCTCATTCAACGTCCAGACGCGGACAAACGAAGCATCCAGCATTCGCACCATCAAGTCGGTGCAACGGTGCAACATGTCTTGGAGCGAGCCCGTCCCCAGCAGAATCCGCCCAAGCTCCGCCTGTAAGGCGAGAAGTCTCGAGGATTCGCTCGTGATTTCGTCAGCGCTAGGCGTGGACAGTTTAAAGATCTCTGACTGGTGCCCCGTAGATTGGAGTTATACAGTCGCTCTCTGGCCGATATCGTACAAGATGGCACACAAGTTGCGCCAGACTTATGTGAATCAGAAGCCGGATAAGTCGGCTGGGAGCGACTTCCCCTAAGTGATTGATAAATATGATACATCCATCTAGGCGCCCGGAGCTGTGCAAATAGCTCCGTGTCGAATGCTAACCGCACTTCAGTAGGGTGAAAAATGTACTTGTATGTAAATCATGCCCAGTCAGAGTCCCGGACTGTGGAGTTTGTACTAGGGTGTTCGCTGTAGCGTGCCATCAAAAACACTGTAAGGGGTTGCCAAAAAGTCCGTATTAAAGCTAGTTTTGCAGCAAAAATCACGCGAAATCCAGTTTTCCACCTTTTAATAGGCGCAAATCCCGATTTTGGTCGGGTGCATGCAAAAGAATAAGGCAAATACCTATCCGGACTGAATCGGGGCCAAAATTTTTAAATTTTGCTGTCGGCTCACTTCCGGTGAGATGTGGCAACTTTATGGACCAAAATGTCGGCCAAAGCGTACCGAGGGAAGAGCAGATTGTCGAACTCCTGTTACAGGGGTGCGACAACGCTGAGATTGCCAAGGACCTTCATATCGCCGAGCGTACCGTAAAAGCCCATTTCAACCGCCTCTTCGTTCGCTACGGCATCAAGGGCGGAATCAAGCGAGTCAAGCTCGCGACCTTACTTTATAGGAGACAGTTATGTTCGGAAAAAGCAAAGCCAGCATTGCACCAAGCGAGCGCGAGCACCTCATCATCCGGCGTGTAGCCGAGGGCTGCAAGAACAGCGAGATCGCCCAGGATTTAGGCACCACCGAACACGTGGTCAAGAATTACCTGCGCCTCATCTACGACAAGCTCGGACTATGGAATCGTGTCGAGCTAGCGCTATGGTACGTGGCGCGCCAGCACGAAGGCCTCGCCGTAGCCTAGTTTCTGATGCGATGCGTAGCGCCCGCTACGCATCGTTCCTCCCCCGAATCTGCGTCCCAAGAAATCCCTTGAAATTCCTCTTCAACCTTGACGCAAAAAAAAAGAGACGGGGCAATCCCGTCTCTTGATTTGCTTCTCTTGTTATCCCGCCTTAGTACATTTCTTCGCGCGATGAAACGACCTGATAGTGAAGGTCATTCTCGATGTTCGCCCAGCAGCTGTTGTACTGAATCCCGTTGGTTCCGCCGCCGTTCCACGCAAACGACGACGGTCCCAGGGTTGAGAGCTGCGAAAAAGGAGAGGTGTGACTGTTCGTGTTGGCGAGGAAGAGCGAGCCGTTAAATTGCCCGTTGCCGCCGCCACTCTCGGAAAAAATTCCTTGGCCGATGACAAGAACAAGTCCGTTGAAGCTGGAGCGCCCAGTAGCACCAAGAGTGCCGGTGACGATAAGCACGCCTGACCCACCGGTCAAATTGTAATCGCCATTGACATAGGTGATTTGTGGAGCGGCGTCGGTTCCATAAGTGCCAACACTACACCCCGCCGACGCAGTTGAAACTCCGGTGGGTAAGACGCCACCAATCCCGCAGGTAAGCTGATTGTCAGCCCCGGCGGCGAGCGCGGCAATGAGGTTGTTTAGTTGGCCCGGGTTGCTCCATAACCCCCCGAGATTTCCAGTCGCGCCCGCAACGTCCGAGCCTCCGTCGACAACAGAAGGAACCGGCGAAATAGCGGGGGAAAAAGTGTTGACCGGTGCTGCGCCAGTGTAGTTAGCCGGGCGGGGAAGAGCTTGCCCTATCGTATTTTGTCCGGTCGCGTCGCCGGTCTCTATTGCCGGTGCCGGCGATGCAAGTTGTGTTGCGTGGCAAGTAGGCACACCGCTACTGGGATACTGATTTGAAGCGGCACCTACGCCATGGTCAGTTCCGTCGATAAAGAAGTTCGCCGAGTTGGGCGCATTTGGTATCACAGCGCCAGCGCCGGTCATGCCCAATCCAGCCGGCGGCGGAGTGATGTTAATGGCTGCCACCTCGTACTGCCCAATTCTGCGACTCTGCTGCGGCGTGATCGCGAGCGAGGTGATGATGTACACCGGTGCAACAAGTTTCCCAGCAGCTTGCGCCTGAGAGCAGAGGGTGTATGGACCGAGTGTCGTGACTACCACTTCGCGACTATTTCCGGCGTCCCAGCAAACCTGCCCTCCCGGTGCGGCAGTGGAATTTACCGACGCGTTGTAGATCGTATTATTCTGCTTCAGCGTGATACGAACCCATTTATATTTCAAAGCAGAAGAAGTTCCCGTATAAGGTGCGATGCTTGCTGTTGTCGTCACTGCTGACGCAGGAACCGCGCCGCCAGATCCGCATGGCGTGGCAATATTCGCCGGTACGGTAAGCGAAGGAGTAACCGTGCTGAAAGTCTCGTGGCAAAACTCGTCATCAAAGTAAGTGGTGCCGGACGTTTGCGGAGTAACGGTCTCAGAACCGGTCGGATTCGTGATGTAAACGACGGATCCAGCACTTCCGCTTGTCGGCATGACCGTGGGCAGAGTCAGCGGCGATGGAGCGTTCGTACGCATCCGATCGCGCCCTTCTTCGAGACCTGCACGCATGGCAAAAAACGCCTGTTGCGTATCACGATAGTTAGCATTGATCGAAGTTTCGGTCGTCGACATATAAATCATGCCCATGCCGATGGCTGAGACAAGAAAAAGCGCCAGCAGCACGATGAGAAGTGCCATCCCCCGCTCTTTTTTTTGCCCTTTCTTGTCAAACTTGCTCTTACGCATATCGTCGTCTCCCTTCGATCGATTCGTCCGCAATCTAGTTATTCACCAGGCGAGCATCGCCCACCAGGGTGGTAACTGGACGGACTTTGGTCTGCTGGTCCACTCCGGTTGTAGGATCGCCAAGCAGATTGAGCGTGATTCGAATTGTCTTCACGCAATTGCCGGAACTGGGTTGGCAGTTCAAAATGAGGGAGTTCGTGGTAGTCGAGGTATCTAATCCGGGATTGATTTGGATTATGCCGCCGTATTGGTCGTAAGCCTGGAACACCGGATAATCTTTAAAACTACTGACGGCCGCGTAGTACGCGGTGTTGGTTGCGCCCCACGCTGTATTGCCTGAAATCGAAACTCCGCCTCCGTAGGCGGCGTTTCCCGTCGGTTGACCGCTGTTGACGACGTTTTGCAGTTCCTGCGTCCAGACAGGTGGCTGGGTCAGTGACGTGTAACTCGCCGACTTTTGAACCTGACTGCGACGGATTGAGCAAGGGCAAGTTCCCGTTGGAGGATTGTTGCCTGCGGAGTCCAGGAGCGCGTACTGTATCGAATCCACTGCGCCATCCCCATCCACGTCGCCCTCAAAAATAATCTTGGTACTGTCTAGATGGACGATTCCCGCCGCAACGTAAATGCTGTTCCCCTCGGTGGTATTGTTGTCGGCCGGGCAATTCACCGTCCCATTGGCCGAGACCATACGGCAGTTAGGATAGCCAGCCTGGTGCAAGTCGCGTTCGAATTCGTCCATGAACTCGCGACCTTCCTGCACCAGATCGACTCGAACTTGCTCTGCCTGACTACGCTGGATGGAAGTGTTGACGACGACGAAAATGGCTGCCAGCACGATCGTCAGGATGGCGCACACGATCGTCATTTCAAGCAGCGAGAATCCTGCTTCCGAGCAGAGCGATTTTTGTCGGCCTGATTTATTTCGCATATCGATTCCGTTGAAACAACCCACTCTTTACGTTGCTCCCGTTCCTTTAGTCAGCCAAGCCTGAATCCGCGATCAATAACTCTGGCTCTCAATGATGGTCCGCAATGTCGTCGGCTGTGAAAAAAGCATGGCATTGGCACCGTTGACGTTCGCCGTCAACCTCGAGGAAACGGTAAGCAGGCTGAGCCGGCTCGTCGATCCAACGGGTATGGAACTGTTCGCGTCCATGATGTTCCAGCGCACTTCATAAATGTCGCCGCCGCAGGTCTGATACATCATCGCGTAGCCAGTCGTGCTGGATGTTGCCAGCGTGGGAGTAGCCTGCGTCCAATCGATATCGCCCACATTCTGCGCTGCTGTTCCAGTTGTAACTAAAGAAGCTCCCGCTCCGCCGGCCGCAAACGTTCCTTGCACAATCGATCCTTCATGAACACTCGAACTGGTCGCGCAATCGTTGACGCTCACGTAACCCGAATTCGGATAGTTTTTCAAAGTGGCAAACGTTTCTAATATTTCCTGGTCGAGAATCGTCGCCCCGTTGTCGCGCTTGTTGCGCGTATTCGATTCCATGCCGGTTATGATCATCACCATCGAACCAAGTAATCCAACCGAGAGAATCGCCATAGCGATCGTCAACTCGATCAAGCCCATCCCGCTCGACAAGCGTCGTCGCATTTTTCGAGAAGATCGTCTACCTGAAAGGTTTGAGTCGGACATTGCGTTCCTCAATTTCGTTGCACCCAGTTGCCGGATCCATCGCTTGTCCAGATCTGGATGCGTCCGCCAGCCGTCACAAGCACAGCCGCCCAGGATGTGTTCCCGGTAATCGTCGTGTTAGAGAAGAGCGTGGCGTAGCCTACCCCGTTATTCTGCGGGCATACCAGGGAAGCCATTGCACAGGGCAAACCGCGCGCATTGAAGCTCGGATAATTTGGCGACGTTCCGAATGTGCACCCCGTCCCGCACGTTAAAGTCGCTTCATTGGGAGCACCGCTGCCGGTTCCGGCGTGATAGGTGATCTGACTGCCCAGCGGCAGCATCGGATCGCCAACGGCATACGAACCTCCCTGAGCATGTACGAAAAAAGCGCTTCCGCCAGTCGATAGCGTCGTGGTGGTTACGGTGTAAAACGTATTTTTCTTAACAGACTGAATGCGCGCCGACTGCAAAAGCCCGCCATAGTTGTTGGCCACATATCGCAGGTTGATATCGCCAACAATGTTGATAAAGCGAGGCACGGTAATCTTCGCCAGCACCAGAATGATGAATATAACGATCATCATCTCCAGCAGCGAGAAGCCTCTAGATTTGCGGCTAAAATTCTTCAACGCGATTTTTTCAACCCCGCTTCGACTTTCGAACGCGTTCGAGCGTTTGGCAACAGCTACGCCCCTGCGTAGGACAGATACCTACAGGATTCATCGTAGGTTCGTCCGCCAACGCGGTCAAAGCACTAGGGTTCAATAGGAAATGATTGGTCTTTTGGGTTTGTGAGGATTACTGAAGTTACCTAGATCATGGGGCTTTGTATCGTGTTAACACTCAAAACGACAGGCGGTTGTTGAATTGTAAATTGTATCGAGCTGAAGTCCTCAGAAGCTTATCGCTTGCCGCCGCCCGATTTCAAATAAGCGACCACCGCCTCGGCATCCGCCTTATCCATGCGGAATTGCGGCATCGGGAAGCGCAACCGGTTGCCGGTGACCCAGATGCCTGTCGTCAGCAACTTCACCATATCGGCATCGCCCGCCGGAGGATTGCCGCCAATCCTCGGCGCACTAACCGGCCAGTCCGAATCCGGCTTCGCCGGCATATATGGCAACGGACTGCCCTGGAGCCAGTGGGCGCCATCCGGATTGCCTTCACTGTCGCGTGGAGTGTGACACTGTCCGCACATGGCAACGCTCTCCACAATGTATTTTCCACGCGCCGCGCTTCCACCACCCGAATTCTCGCTCGCGCTCGGCGCAACCTTCTGCTGTTTCTTTTGCGCTACCGCCGGCCCCGCGCTGATCAAAACTAAGACTAAAGCTAAGACCACAACCAACGCCAGCATGGCGAACCACCGGCGACTTGCCGACGATCGAAATGAAGATGAGATCAGCCGCGACTGAAATACGCGTGAAAAAAATTGGATAAACACGAAAGTTGTCTCCTAAAGAAATCTTAGTGCATGTGGGCGCTGTGTGCACGCAGAAGTACGCAGCCTCTAATAACCGAAGCACGCCCACTGAAGTGATGAGAGTTCGAACTAGGCACGAAAGATTTAAGGGAGCCCCGTGAAACGGCGTGGGCGGGACTTTAATACGACGTTGGAAAATTGTAATGGCACGACCCTCAACGAACGAACAACGGGAAGGGCACGAGTTTCACTCGTGCCAATAGTGCTACAAATGATTGCGGCTTCAGCCGCTGAGGCATCTCTCCGGGAGAGCAAAACCTCTCCGCGACCCCGCTCGAAAGATCTCGCGCCAATCGCGCGTGCTACTCGCAGGGAGCGCGGCCGGCAGGTTCGAAACGATCCACTTGCGCGTCGTGCTGGCTGCTCAGCCGCCCGTCGGGCGTGTGCTGATACTGATCGTCGCCATCACAATAATAAAGTGCAGTGTGCGGATCAACCCAAACGCTCACCCCAGGGTCGCCCTGCAAGTGAACCACCTGCGCCGGAGCCTCGGCGATCCCGATCGTCACCAGCGCGCGTTCCCATGCGCTCAACGACGAAGGGCGCCGCGGAACGGCCGACGGCCAAATGATAGCGACAGCGGCCACGAACACCGCCAATCCCAGATAAAGGTCGGCGCGCCGAAAGCTCAATCTCACCCGCAGGTCTGAAAGGTGCCTGAGCACCGAAGCGATCGGCCCGTGGACTTCAGGCTCGTTCTTCGAGTCCAGATCGAAATCGAATTTCGCGGCCAGATCATGCCCCGGCTCGGGATCAAACTTGAAAGCCGAGTGGACGATCCTCGTTTCCGTTGCCTCGCGCCCGTCAGAATAGGCGGCGACATCCGTCGGCTCGGGAGACGCTTCGCCTCCGTCGCTCCCAGCGGAGTTTGGCTCATCAGAACTGAAGTGCTCATCGGAACTGAAGTGCTCTTCGGAACTGAAGTGCTCTTGAGGCGTATCGCCGTATTTTTCTTCCGCCAAAAAAGCCTGCGGCATCGACCGCTCGATATCCTCAATCGAAATATCCTCACTCACCTCGGTGGCAGGGTTGGGTAGAGCGAAAGCGGACTTGGTGGGAGGCGTCGCCGCCGCAAAGAAAACGTCTTCTTCGACCGGAGCCGGGTTCTCGACCTCAAATTGTTCCTGATTCTGGCTCTCCGACCACATCGACGCCCAATTGCGTTGCAGCTTCTCGCCGGGACGAAACTCGTCCTGCCCGCATGTGCCGCAGCGCGAGCCTTGCATACTCTTCGCAGCGCCGCAATGCGGACAAAACGAACTCGCAACTTTTTGATTTTTACCGAGTTCCGCGCGTTTGCGCCGGTCGTTGTGCTCCTGAATCGTGAAAGCGGCCGAGAGCAGCCCTTCAAAAGAGCGCTCGTCCAAGATCAGGTTTGGTCGGTCCTGGGGCATTCAATTTCGATAGGGGGAGACTACAACTGACTCTATTGTAGTGCAAATACAACTTCATGAAACAAGAAAGGAATGGGAGGAACCGAGGCGGAAGTTTCCCGTTTGCGAACCCCATTTCGAGAGAATTTTCTAAGAATGGGCTCATCCACACCCCCGCATGCTTAACTGGAAATACGTAAGCCGATGGTTCGATTGGGCCTTGCCTAACAGCGAAGATTTGGCGAACAGTTTGCAATCGAACAGGTACGGGTCGCGACCCCTAGATTGAACTGAAGGAGTCCAACAAAAAGCCAATGATCAACCTCAACGATATCAAGATCACCCCCCGCGACCAGCAGGTTTTGCAATTGCTCGTGCAGGGTTGCAGCAACAAAGAAATTGCGGGCCACCTAAGCATCAGCCCGCGCACCGTAAAACAACATCTCCGCACCCTGTTTTTGCGCGCTGGTATCAAAGACGGGCGCAAGCGGGTCAAACTGGCCACCGCCATGTTCATAAAGGAGCAGGCATCCTCATGCAACCACGTGAACGCTTAACCGCGAAAGAGATTCAAGTGGCGACCCTCGTCTGGCAGGGTCTGACCAATAAAGATGTCGCCGCCGTTCTAAGAACCAGCGAGCAGGTAGTGAAAAACTACCTGCGGACTGCCTTCGACAAACTCGGCGTCTGGACTCGCCTCGAACTGGCTCTCTACGTAGCCGGCCACGGGGGCGCGAACTGGCACATCGCCCCCGGCGTCGAACCGCTGCCTCCCGCCCTGACTCACGGAACAGCGGCAAGAGCCGACATCCGTCAATGACCCAAAACTCGAAGCAGCCCTCCGCCAAGCCGGAGGGCTGTGCAATCCGCTTTTCGACTTGTTTTCCCCCATCCAAACGCTCGATTTGGCAACATCTTTGCACATACAGTTGTGACGCTCTTACTCCCCATCTCCGCGAAAGGCGTCCCCTTCCTACCAGTAAACCCTCTGTAATGAGGCACATCGTAGAGATAGCCTGCCCCAGTCACGCGTAAGTCGCGAATTCGTTAAGGCTCTTGGCGGCGGTAATTCGATTGCTTTATTCCAGTTGGGTCAACGATTTACGAGAAGGGTGCGGTGACACTCGGCACGATCGTAGGCCCTGTCCAATCTCAGGGGAGTAAGGCAGGAATGGCTCAAAAAGATATTTTCTGGATGGCTTGCGACTCGACCGAACAACTGCGCGCCGAATACGGACCATTCCACACCCGCGAAGAAGCGGAACTCGAAGCCCGAAAATTAAGCTTTGGATTTCTCCTCCGCTACGAGCACCTGCTTGGCCCCGAAGAAGAAATTGAAGAAGTGCGCTGTGTCTTTATCGAGCTCCCCGGAGCACCGGTCGCCTTCAAATCCGCGATCACCTTCCACACCCGTTGCGCCAGTTGTGGAGAGGCCTCGAGCCACGAAAAGCCTTGGCAAGCCGAAGTCTGGGCCGACATCCACGAATTCGAGCATATGCGCCACAAAGTCCGCCTCTTCGAACACGCCCGCGGAGAAGGCCTAAAAGAAATCGCCGACTGGCGCGGCCACGCCGCCTAGCCAAGAATCCTCGAAGACCTTCTACGCCGCAAAGTCCAAGAGCCAATTAAAAGTCGAAGAGCCAATTAAACGTTGAAAACCCAATCAAAGACCAAGCCCATGCTCCGTTCTTCCCCCGTGAACCTCTGTGCCCCCTGTGGTTGGCCGCTTTTGATTTGACCCGTGCCGGCGTACCAATTAAACGTTGAAAACCCAATCAAAGACCAAGCCCATGCTCCGTTCTTCCCCCGTGAACCTCTGTGCCCCCTGTGGTTGACCGCTTTTGATTTGACCCGTGCCCCGAGTACCAATCGAACGTTGAAAACCCCACCCGCCGGCTGACATGGTGCGAGAAAACGAAATGAATGGAGGCCGCGAGTTGCTTCTTTAGGTCCCTTCCACTACAGTTCGCAGGCGACAGCAATTGCAAATCTGGTTACAACCTAAATTGAGGAGAGACAATGTTGAATCATGAATGGAAGTGGTCGGCAAGTGTGTTGTCCGCGATATTGGTGATGGCGATGGCGACTCCAGCAGTACTGGCCAAGAGCGCGGATGCGAAGAGCATCGAGGAAGCCATTACGAAGATGGAGAAAGAGTCGGCGAAGTCCGCTTTGGCGGGCCAGGATGGGGAGTGGATGAAAGCGCACCAAACCTCAGACTACACGATGGGCACCAGTTGGGGAGCCTGGGAGAGCAACTCGGAGTTGTTGAAGCAGGCTGGCAACCCCGCAAAAAACAAGACCAGCAAGCGGGATATCAGCGACATCAAGGTGAGCGTGTACGGCGACCATACGGCGATTGCGCGGTACAAAGATTCTTACGACATTATGGTCGAAGGTGAACATCGCACACGCACCGTCCTTACGACGGATACGTGGGTCAACGAGAAAGGTGCATGGAAGATGGTTGCTTCGCACAGTTCGCAGGCGGACCAGAAAATAGCCGACTGAGGTAAGTTCGGAGGCCGCTGAGCGATTCAGCGGCTTTTTTTTGGCCCTTGCTGGAAACACGCAGCGGTGGGAGTAGACCAACCCGAGTGTCAAGCTTTTTGCCGGGTTCGATCTCGGGCGGCCACCCGTGATCTTCCTTTGCCCGTGTAGAGCGGACACTCCTGTCCGCTCCGCCACCATCCGATCATCTGGCAGCGATCGCGAGAACCTCACTCAAGCTGTCGGGTTATGCTTTGGCAGTCAGAAGTTGGCCATCCGCCCGCTGCAATGCATACGATCTTGTGCTCGGCTCCACTTCCTCGCCTCGGTTGCCTGAGCACACCGTGTTTATTCGGCGGCCTCGGAAGCCTTCGCGCATTGTGCTGTTCGCGTCAGACGCCGCAACAGATCAATTCCCAGCAACACGACAAAAGTCCAAAACGCATAGATAACCAAATTCGCAGCTGACGCTTCAGGATTGCAGCGTAATAGGGAATGGCAATTCGGATGCCAGCCCATCCTGAAGTCTGCACCAGGACCAAGCGCTATCACGGTAGGGCTATGCAGAAATCTGCTATGTAGAAGGACCTCACATATTCCAGTCACTGCAACTCCGATAAACAATGCTAATAACAGATGTCGGCCAAGACGACGACGCCAATTCATCAAGTTCATTCTGAGGTCGCGCCATTCAATAGTTTAAGAAGCAGTTAACATCAATGTATTCGCTGAGCAAGCTTACCTACTTCTAAGTGCCAAAGTATGACCCGACAGCTTGACGTCTTTGCTTGAACTTACAAAAAACTGGGGAGAATTCGGGAAGAATTCGGGGACAGACGGGACTGGCCCTATATTTTCTCAAGCCATAAATGTAACTTGAGATTATCGTTGATCCTCCGACGACCTGATCAGCGCTTCAACTTCGCGGCCGCAGCTTCGTCCAGCATCCACACGAGTTTTCCGTCCGAGGGCTGCACTTTTTGGGAAGGCAGCGCGAGCGACGCGTCGCCTTGCAGCACCTGCGCCAGCACCGGAGCCTTGTCCGCTCCGCTCACCAGAAACAGAACTTCGGCGGCGCGATTGAGAACGGGAAACGTGAAACTGATGCGATGGGTCTTAAACTTTTCGACCCAGTTCGCAATCACCAGATGCTCTTGATCTTTAAGTCCGGCGGAATCGGGGAAGAGGGAAGCGGTGTGCCCGTCCGGCCCCATGCCGAGAAGTATCAAGTCAAATCTCGGAAACTCGCCTTGCACTTGGAAGAACTTACGAATTTTATTTTCGTAATCTGAGGCCGCTGCCGGCGCGTCTGAATTTTCCGCCAGAACCCGAAAAACGTTTTCGCCCGGAATTTGAATCTTCGAGAGCAGCGTCTCATTGACCATCCGGTAATTGCTCTCCGCGTCCGTTGGCGGCACGTGCCGCTCGTCGCCGAAGAATAAGAAGACTCGATTCCAGGCGAAGTCGGTGTAATTCGTGGCCAGCAAATCGTAAAGCCCTTTGGGAGTGGAGCCTCCGGCAAGCGCGACAGCGAAGCGCCCTTGCGCTCCGATCGCCGTACGCGCGACCTTTATAAATTCATCGGCCGCCGCGTGGAAGAGATTCGACGCAGTAGGGAAGACTTGGATGTCGCGAGTCGAGGCCATAAAATCGGCAATTTGTGATGCAGGAATTGTAATCGAGACTTGAGTACCAATCACAAATTACCAATCACAAATCTCAAATCTCAAATCTCAAATTACAAAATACAAATCTAAAATTACAAATGCCGTCCTCTATCTTTCGAAGTTGCGCCACCGTCGTCCGTCGCGCTCCATCAACTCGTCGGACTCTTTCGGCCCCCACGTCCCCGAAGGATAGTTGGGGAAGTCGCGCGGTGGAAGCGCCTTCCAGACGTCGAGAACCGGATTGACTATGCTCCACCCAGCCTCAACCATGTCTGCGCGCTGGAAGAGAGTCGCGTCTCCCGTCATGCAATCATGCAGCAGGCGTTCGTACCCGGTGTTCGGAGTCTCGCCGAAATAGTCGGCGTACTCGAAATCCATGTTGACTTCGCCCAGTTGCATCGAAGGCCCAGGGACCTTCGCCGCAAAACGCAGAGAAATTCCTTCTTCCGGCTGGATGTGCAGAACCAGTTGGTTCGGCATCATGTTCTCAACCGGAGTTTCGCGGAACAACATGAAGGGCGCGCGCCGGAACTGGATGACGACATGAGTATTGCGTCCCGGCAATCGCTTGCCCGTACGCAGATAGAAAGGAACGCTCGCCCAGCGCCAGTTGTCGATGAGCAGCCGCATAGCAACAAAAGTCTCTGTGCGAGAATCCGTCGGCACGCCCTCCTCCGACCGATAGCCCGGAACCTGCTCCCCATCCATCATCCCTTCGCCGTATTGCCCACGAATCGTCTTGCTCAACACGTCTTCGTTGCTGAAAGGCTGAATGGCATGCAGGATCTTGGCTTGCTCGTCTCGCACCGCATTCGCCTCGAACGATATCGGAGGCTCCATCGCGCACAAGCTGATGAGTTGCATGATGTGATTCGGCACCATGTCGCGCAGCGCCCCCGCTCCATCGTAGTAGTCGCCGCGCTTCTCGACGCCCACCGTTTCCGCCACCGAGATCTGAACGTGATCGATGTAACGGCGGTTCCAGATGGGCTCGAAAATTCCATTGGCGAAGCGAAACGCCAAAATGTTCTGGACCGTCTCTTTGCCGAGATAATGATCGATGCGGTAGATCTGCCGCTCGGTGATGACCTTCAAGAGTTGCTGGTTGAGCGCCTTCGCCGTATCGAGATCGTGTCCGAACGGTTTTTCGATAATAACCCGCCGCCAGTGCCCGTTCTCTTCACACATGAGATCGACTTTTGAGAGGCGCTCGACGATGTCGCCGAAATATTTCGAGGCGGTCGCGAGATAGAAAAAATAATTGCCGTGCGAATTGTGTTCCTGGTCGACCTTGGGGAGCGCTTCTTTTAGCTTGTCATACATTGCGGGATCGTCGAAATCCCCGTTGACGTAGCTGATGCGGCGAAGAAAATCTTCCCATAGTGCCGGGTCAACTTTTCCGGTGGCAAATTTCTTGAAGTCTTCCGAGACCTTGCTGCGCGCCGCCTCGTCGCTCATCGGGCTCCGGCCAACGCCAATGACGGCAAATTCTTTCGACAACAACTTCTGCGAAGCCAGATTATAGAGAGCCGGGATGAGCTTTCTGCGCGTCAGGTCGCCGGTGAACCCAAAGATGACCATGACGCACGGATCACCGATTTTCCCCACTCGCTTCGTCGCTACTGGCAGCACTTCTGCTTGAGCCATCCATTGCCCTCGACTGGAATTTGTCCGTAGTTAAAACAAAAAAAGCGAAGCTACTTGCCCGTCTTCTTTGGCTCAACGTGTCCGCCAAATTTCTGGCGCATAGCCGAGAGCATCTTCTCCGCAAACGTATGTTCCTGGCGCGAACGGAATCGCGTGAATAACGCCGCCGTCAGCACTTCGGCGGGAACTGCTTCTTCGAGCGCGGCTTGAATCGTCCAGCGCCCCTCGCCCGAATCTTGCACGAAGCCGCTGTATTCGGAGAGAGTCGGATTTTCGATAAGCGCCATAGCCGTTAAATCGAGCAGCCACGAACTGATTACGCTGCCGCGCCGCCAGACCTCCGCGATGTCGGGCAAGTTAAGATCGTAACGGATCTCTTCGGGCAACTCTTTGCTCGTGGCATTCTTGAAGATGTCGAAGCCCTCGGCGTAGGCCTGCATGATTCCGTACTCGATGCCGTTGTGAACCATCTTCACGAAGTGTCCGCTGCCCGATGGACCGCAGTGAATGTAGCCTTCTTCGGACGTCCCGACCGCGGCGCCCGTCAATTTGTCGCGTCCCGGAGTGCGCGGAGTGTCGTCGCGCCCCGGCGCCAGGGTTTTAAAAATCGGATCAAGGCGTTGCACCGCTTCTTTCGGTCCGCCGATCATCATGCAATATCCGCGATCGATTCCCCAGACACCGCCGCTCGTGCCAACGTCAACGTAATGTACTCCCTTGTTCGCGCAAAGTTTTGCGCGGCGAACGTCGTCCTTGAAATAGGAGTTCCCGCCGTCAATGATTGTGTCGCCCGCCTGCATCGCGGAGAGCAAAGTCTGTACTGTTTTCTCCGTCGCGTCACCGGACGGCACCATCACCCAAACCGCGCGTGGAGCCTGCAGTTTGCTCACCAGATCATCCAGCGAAGAAGAGCCGGTTGCGCCTTCGCCGGCGATACCTTTGAGCGCGTCTGCGCTTAAGTCGGAGACGACCATCGTGTGCCCGTCACGCATCAGGCGACGCGTCATATTGGCGCCCATGCGCCCGAGTCCTACCATTCCAAGCTGCATTCATGCTCCTTGGCCGCGAGCGGCCGCTGTAATTTCAAAATTGCTAGGCTATAACTTGCCGGACCAACTCCGTCAACTTCGTTAGTCCCGCCTTCACGTCCTCGCCGAGATGCACCCGCAGCGCACGTCTTTTGCGATCGGCGAGCACTTGAAAATCTCCGCGAGCCTGCGCCGCCTTCACGATTCCAAACGTGTATTTCTGGCCGGGAACTGCCAAGTCGTTGGCGTCGTCGCAAGTGACCTGCAGAAAAACTCCGCTGTTCGGCCCACCTTTATAGGCCTGCCCCGTGGAGTGCAGGAACCTCGGCCCAAATCCGAGACATGTAGCGACCCTCTTACGATTGCGGACCGCCATCCGCAACTCCTGCAACGCCGCCTCGTGCTCGGCGTTCATTTCGATGTAGGCGAGCAATCCGAAATAATCGTTTTCGCCAAGGCGCGCGAAGTGAGCGCGCAGGTAACTCGTCAGCATGTCGTCAGAAGACTTGTCACCCGCAGCCCCGACGGCTTTGCCGAGTTCATCCTCATTCTCTTCGTCGGTGAAAAGTTTCATGTCTGTGCCATCGACGAGCGGTTTCTCTAACGGAAGCACGCCTTTGCTTTCATATTCCGACGTCAGTTGTTTCGTCACAATTTTGCTGGCCTCGACGTCCGGCTGGTTAAAGGCATTGATGCCGAGAATCGAACCCGCAACCGCAGTCGCAATCTCCCAGCGGAAAAATTCCTGGCCCAGCGTGTAAACGTCGGAGACTGAGATGCGAACGACAGGATGTCCGGCTTTTTCGAGCGCCGCTACTTTGCTCTCTTGATCTTTCGCAGCGACCGCATCGCTTTGCAATTGCAGGTACGCGAAGATGCGGTCTTTGCCGTAAACGTCAGGCGAGCCAAGCGTTTCGCGGTCAACCGGAATGATTCCTTTACCGAGTTTCCCGGTCGACTCCGCGATCAATTGTTCAAGCCACGCTCCAAGATCGGCGATGCCAGGGGAAGTGATGATCGTGATCTTATCGCGCCCCATCTTGGCCGCCGTTCCCAGGATCAAGCCCAGCATAACGCCCGGATTGTCCGGCGCCGCAGTCGTCGCGCCGCAGGCCGTGACCATTTCTTTCGTAGCTTTGAGGAATTTCTCCATATCGAGTCCCATCGCCGCCGCAGGGACCATCCCAAAATTCGAGAGCGCGGAATAGCGTCCGCCGATCGACGGCAGCCCGTAAAAGATTTTGCGGAACTTGTCCTTCTCCGCCACCTGCTGCATCTTCGAGCCCGGATCCGTGATGGCGATAAAGCGCGAACCAGCCTTGTCGGCTCCAACCGCCTGCTGCACGCGCTCAAAGAAATATTGTTTGTAGATATTCGGCTCGAGTGTGCTCCCTGACTTGCTGGAGACGATGAAAAGCGTCTTCGCCAAATCGATTTTCTTTTCCACGTCGCGAATCTGCGCCGGATCGGTCGAGTCAAGAATGTGGAGTCGCGGGAATCCGGCTGTTTGCGGATAGGTCAAAGCAAGTACTTCAGGGCACAGGCTCGATCCGCCCATCCCCATTAAGAGGATGTCAGAAAATCCGCCCTTCTTCACATCGGCGGCGAGTGCATTGAGATCGGAGGCGTGCGCAATCTGCTCATCGACGATTCCAAGCCACCCCAGCCACTTAGCCTCGTCCTCGCCCGTCCAGAGCGTAGCGTCGTTCTTCCACAAGCGGCTTACTTTATTGCCAGTGGTCCAGTCGCTAAGGTTTTTTTTTACGGCTTCGTCCAAATTCGCAGGAAGCGATGCGGTCTGTTTGTTCACTTGCCCTGCGCCTTTCTTTTTTGAATTCTCTTCGACCGCCGCCAGCAGCTTGTCGAAAGCGTCGGCAAAAAGTTTCACGCCGTCAGTCGTGAGCTTGTCTGTGACATCTTTCATGACGATGCCAACGCTGGCCAGGTCTGCCATGGTTTTGCGAGCGTCATCCAGGCCTTCGGTCAGGCTTTGGCGCGGCTTGCCGTGATCACGAAACGCTTCGAGCGTCGCCGGTGGAACCGTGTTGACCGTATCTTTCCCGATCAGTTCTTCGACGTACACCACATCGCGGTATTTCGGATTCTTGGTGCTGGTGCTTGCCCAGAGCACGCGTTGCGTCTGCGCACCCTTCGCGGCCAGAGCCTTCCAGTTCGCAGACGAAAAAATCCGCTGGTACGCCTCGTACGTCAGTTTGCCGTTCGCAATGGCAACTTTCCCGAGAATGCCTTCGAGCTTTGCCTTCTTGCCCGCACCTTTTTCGGATTTCAATTTGTCGCCGACTTGCGAGTCGACCGCCACGTCGATACGGCTGATGAAGAAACTCGCCACGCTTGCGACCTTGCTCACGTCTCCGCCGGAAGCTGCGAACTTTTCCAACCCATCGATGTAAGCCGCGGCCACTTCTTCATACACCGGCTGCGCGAATAATAAGGTGACGTTGACGTTAATGCCCTCGCTGATCAACTGACGAAACGCGGGTATACCCTCAGGCGTTCCCGGAACCTTGATCATGACGTTGTCGCGCTGCACGCTCTTCCACAAGCGACGCGCCTCGTCGAGCGTGCCATTAGTGTCGTGAGCGAGATAGGGCGAAACTTCGAGACTCACGTAGCCATCGCGCTTCTTCGTGCCCTTGTAAACCGGAGTGAGAATGTCTGCGGCCGCCTGTATATCGCGGATGGCAAGCAATTCGTAACGACCCTTCGCGTCAAGATCTCTACGATCGGCAAGCGAATCCAGAAAATCCTGATACAGCCCGCCGTCGATCGACTTCTCAAAAATTGCTGGATTCGATGTCATGCCAACAAGGTCGTCTTCACTGACCAGGCGTTTGAGTTCGCCGCCCTCCATCAGATCGCGACGGATATAGTCGAGCCAGATCGACTGACCAAGGGTGTGCAGTTGAACAAGCGGATTTGTGGCTTTTGCGTTTTCGAGAGTGCCTACGGAATTCATAATGCTCCTGACTGAATCAGGCGGGGCTGCCTGAATTTATTAATTCGTTATTTTGCTTTCGTCTCCGCGGCAATCAGCTCGCGCGCCGCCTTCACGATGGCTTCGGAATTGAAGCCAAACTTCTTCTGCAAATCTTTCAGTGGAGCTGACGCGCCAAACGTGTGCATGCCGATGATGTGTCCTTTATTTCCGGCATAGCGCGCCCATCCCATGATGGAAGCCTGCTCGACCGCAACGCGCGCCGTAATTTCCGACGGAAGAACTTTCTCGCGGTAGGCGTCGTCCTGATGCTCGAACAGTTCCCACGAAGGCATGCTGACAACGCGCGCTCGCACGCCATCGGCCTTGAGCTTCTCGTAAGCCTCGACGCAAAGATAAACTTCGCTGCCGGTAGCCATAAGAATGACCTGAGGTTTGCCGCCATCGGAATCGGCAAGAATGTACGCGCCGCGCGCAACCCCTTCCGCCGGAGCATACTTCGTCCGATCGAACGTCGGCAGCGCCTGGCGCGTGAGCACCAGCGCCGCAGGCTCCGTAGTGAGCGACATGATCACTTTCCACGCCTCAATCACTTCGTTAGCATCCGCTGGACGCAGCGTGATCAGCCCCGGCACCGCGCGCAACGTTACCAACTGCTCAATTGGCTGATGCGTAGGTCCGTCTTCGCCAACGCCGATGGAATCGTGCGTAAAAATCCAGAGCGACGGAACTTCCATGATGGCCGAGATGCGAATCGGCATCTTCATATAGTCGCTGAAAATGAGAAAAGTCGATCCATAAGCCCGCAGCTTCGAGAGCACCATGCCGTTCACGATCGCGCCCATGGCGTGCTCGCGAATGCCGAAGTGGAAGTTTCGCGCGTTATAGTGATTCGCTTCGAAGTCGCCCGCACCGTCGAACGTTAGTCGTGTCTTCGTCGAAGGATATAAATCTGCCGATCCACCCATCAACCACGGATGGTTCTTCGCGATGGCGTTCAGCACTTTTGAAGAAGACTCGCGCGTCGCCAAACCTTTGGCGTCTGCGGCAAACTTCGGCAGCTCTTTGTCCCATCCCTCAGCCGGCTCAAATTTCTGCATGCGCTCAAATTGGGCGGCCAAATCCGGATGTTGCGTTTTATACTTCGCGAACAGTTCTTTCCACGCGCCGTTCAACTGCCGGCCGCGCTTGCCGATCACATTACGAAAATTATCGGCAACGCCATCCGGGACAAGAAACTTTTCATCCGCCGGCCACCCATAAAACTGCTTGGTGAGCTTCACTTCGTCATCGCCAAGCGCCTCGCCGTGCGCTTCTTTCGAATCCTGGCGATTCGGAGAGCCCCACCCAATATGGCTATCCACAATTATTAATTTCGGACGGTCTTTCACTCCCAGCGCGTGCTTATAGGCATCGCTCAAAGCGTTCAGGTCATTCGCATCGTTAACGTGCGTGACGTCCCACCCGTAAGCGCGAAAGCGCGCGGCCACATCTTCATCGAACGCCAGGGCCGTGTTGCCTTCGATCGTGATCTTGTTGTTGTCGTAAATCCAGCAGAGATTCGAAAGCTTGAGATGTCCAGCGGTAGAAGCGGCCTCGCCGGATATCCCTTCCATCATGTCGCCATCGCCGCAGAACACCCACATGTTGTAATTAAAAAGTTCGAAGCCCGGGCGGTTGAAATACGACGCCAGCCACCGCTCCGCAATCGCCATCCCAACGCTGTTCGCGACGCCTTGTCCCAGCGGCCCAGTCGTCGTCTCGACGCCCGATGTCAAATGATATTCAGGATGCCCCGGAGTCTTGCTCCCCATTTGCCGAAAATTCTTCAGATCCTCAAGCGTGAGCGATGGAGTTTGCAGAACCTTTCCTTCTTTATCCACATCTCTAACGCCCGCAAGAAATATCAAGGAATACAACAGCATCGACGCGTGCCCATTCGAGAGCACAAAACGATCGCGGTTCGGCCAGGAAGGATCTTCCGGATCGTAATTTAAAAAATGCTGCCACAAGCTGTACGCCACCGGAGCGAGCGCCATCGGCGTCCCCGGATGCCCAGAGTTCGCCTTCTGCACCGCATCCATCGATAGCGTGCGGATTGTATTGATACACAGTTGGTCGAGTTCACTTCCGGCGGCAACCGTCCGGTCGGCAATAGTCTGATCACTGACAGCCATCAATCTCTCCTGGCAGAATTTCGTTTTCGCTCGTTACCAGCTTAGATGACCCGAGCCGCAAATGGATACAGCTAGACTTCGGCTCCGTTCACATTGGCATTAAAGAGGATGAGCATGAGACGAAGCCCCGATTTTACACCCCAACCCTTACTGCATCGTGAAGTGTGAAAAAATGTCCAACTTCTACATTGGCGGATTCGAAGGAACTAAAAATAAACTCACGAGGGGTGCCCCGTTCAAGCTCCGCTCGGGCGGGTCTTTGCCAGGCGACGAACCTATATTTCCGCGGAGGTGCCGATCAGGGCGATCGGCCCTCAGCCCCCTGTTCGTTTCGGAGGAACAAACTCTTAAGATGGCGAGGCCAAACGCAGCCACCAAAATCAAACCCTTCCAGTCAGCGTCGCCGGTATAACCCTCGGCAGCAGTAGCTCCCTAGGCGACCTATTTTCGGAAAGGACGATCGCGAAGAGAAGCCCCAAACTCAAGGAGTAAGCCCAACCCAAGAGCGCCCCAATGAAGATGCGGTTGGCCAAGTTCATAACTCTTTCGCTTTCGCATCGTCGATTTCCACTCTCACTTTTGTCTAACACCAAGTTCTTTCCAAACCGCAGGATCATCCGTCACTTAAAACACCGGCTCCATTTTTCTATGTTCGATAATGTCACTTATGCCGTTTACAGTAATGACTTCGTACGACGGATAACCAGGATCAAATCCCTGCGTAGGATGCTTCAACCGCGACGGCCCCAATCCCCTCAAGTTGCCGCGCATTTGTGATAACTTTTGCCCTTTCATGTCTCGTAAACTGAATCTCGCACTGCGACCCAATGGCACATTGTAGTAGCTCATCGAAACCGAAACGTCGGCGCGCGTAAGTCCCGATGGCATGCTAGTCCATTTCGGCAACCGCGACTCACTCGCCAGTTCGAAGGTCGACTCGGGGATCGTCTCCATCCCAACTATCGCCAAACCTGGAATGGCAAGCGCGGTAATTACAAATAATACGAACTTATCAAGGCGCCAAGTCTTCTCAAACATTGCGATCACCGCCATGCGTAGCTCCCACCGCGTTTAACCCACGACCTCTAAAATCTCAGATAATGGTTTCTTTGTGATTTGAGGCACCGTCGCTCCCTCCGCAGGGTAGCCGACCGGGATCAAAAGAAACGGCTTTTCGTTCTTCGGACGATTCAGGATCTTGCAGAGGAATCCCATCGGGCTGGGTGTGTGAGTCAATGTCGCCAATCCAGCCATGTGCAAAGCTGAGAGCAGCATGCCCGCCGCGATCCCCACCGATTCCATAACGTAGTAGTGCTTGATCTTGGTCTCGGCCTCCGCGGCATCAACACTCAGACCATAGTCCAGCCGAAACATGACAATCAGGTAAGGCGCGGTCTCGAGGAATTCCTTGTGCGAGTCCGTACCTAGTAACTCCAATGCGGCAAGCCACTCGCTCGGAGCACGGTGCTGATAGAACTCTCTCTCTTCAACCTCGGCTGCTTCCCGAATCTTCCGTTTGATCTCCGCATTTGAGACCACTACGAATCGCCACGGCTGCTGATTGGCTCCAGAAGGAGCCGTAGCCGCCGTCCTGATCGCCTCTCAATCAATTCGAAAGGTACGGGTTCCGCAGAAAACGACCGAACCGTTCGTCTCTTGCTCATCTCTTGAAGAAAGGCCGAAGCCCGCTGCAGTTGTTCCTGTGCTGGGAGGCGCTCAAAGTGCAACGGTTGCATCTTCGCAATTTGACTCATGTCTCGAGGATAATCCTCATCACGGTCCAGTCCTCCTTGAATCAAAATTTCGGCAACGGTCCCAAGAGAGTCGCGTACAGTGTAATCGCCAACATGGGGCGCACCCTCATGGGGCGCACCCTAAGACAACGGCGATCAAACGGCCTGCTACCGTCCAACTTCGGTTCCTGTAAGCTGGCAGTTGTTGGTGCTGCCGTTGGACATGCAGTGTGCGACGGAAGAAGTCCGTCACCAGGAGTGATCGTCGCGATCGTTTACGATTCATTTGGCGGAACGGGAGATATATGAGCGATGTAGTTTACGTATCGAAATCAAAGATTGAACGCAAGCGGGGGCCAATCCGGATAGCTCATGTCGCCGGGGAACCGCAGCCGGTAATTTTCAGCGTGCATGGCGCAATTGCGGAGCACTACAAAGTTGACCCGGCCAAACTCACCAACCTCATGCCTCCACCATCGACTACGTCATTGCATCAACTGCGGGTTGAATGCTCGGAACCTTCGGAGGTGCGCTGGAAGCGCGCCAAATCGATGCCAGCAACGGGCGTTTGACGGGAGACATCACCGGCGAGGTGGAAAGCGAAGACGGCGTCCTGGTGATTCGGCGCATCCACGTAGCGATGCTTCTGGTCGCACCGGACGAAGCGAAAGCGGTGGTAGAACGCGTTCACCAGGTCTACGCGATGCATTGCCCTCTATACCGAACTTTTCACAAAACGCTCCAGCTGACATCTTCGTACACATTGGTGCCGCCGACGGATTGATTAAATCGTTGCTTGGTTACAGCGTTGGTTCGTTACAGCGTGGGTTCGTTACAGCGTGGCCGGCCGTCGCAAATGTTGCGTTGCGCCTCTCGCGGCGTCTCATTGTCAGTGCTTCTGAACCGCCTGCATCGACATCGTCTGTTGATGCAGAGAACTCTGCACGTCCGTCAATGATTTCAGCATTTGCTCTCTCTCCTCTCCCCGAGGATGCGCCGCCACCGCCTGTCGGATCACCGTCAACTCTTTTTCCGCTCTCTGCACCACCTGCGCCGTATCCAGCAGTTGTAATCTGAGCGCATCCTGTTTCGCCTGCCCCGCTTGATTGATCAGCGTTGCTTCGTACTGCGTTGAGTCGTTGAATTTAGCCAGGGCAAACGTGAGCAGGACGAAAACCACCAGCAGAATCGCGTACACCGTCTTGTGCCTTTGTCGCCGGGCATCCGAAACATGAGCCGGCAGCGCTTCGATCGTCAGCACACTCCCGTAATAAATGACAAGAATCTGGATCACGCCCAAGCACAACACAATCCCGAATGCACCCCAATAATGAATCAAAATCGCCGCATGAAAAGCCGTCATAGGTTCAACTCGCTCGTCAAAAACATAACTCTCGTCAAAGACATAATTAAAGATAGAAGAGACCCGAACAAAGTTGCATCGATTGATGGACTAAATTGTTCCTGCCGAGTGCAGTAGGCCACCCGCCCAAAAAATAGGCGGCTCCAGCTTCCAAAAACCCAACCTGTCATCCTGAGCGAAATTGATCTCGTGCCAAGCGAGATCAATGCAGTCGAAAGACCCCACTCAAGCTTGCACCATTCACCGGCGCAGCAAGGCGTTCTCACGATGCCATGTCTCGAAATCGCGAAACATGGCGCACCCTCAGGTTCTTATCTCCGTCACGAATGCTGCCGTAGATAAAGCCATCCGCCCCACGAAAATAACATGACGCGCCAATCAACAAGTCTGGCTACTTCTGTACCTCCCTCTTTCCGCGCCACTGATTCGTGACAAACTTTAGTACTCGACTTTTGAAATAGTTAGTGCCTGTGTTCTGGGATGAGCGCCGATGCTGCGGTAGCATCGAATTATTCTCATTCATAGCAAAGGAACTCAGTGAACAAATCATGGTTTTCACTGCTACTGTTGGCGTCGGCCGTGGCTTTTGGCCAGCGAACCAACACTCAACCAAACTTACAGAACGCGCACCCTTGGAGCGCTCAACAGGATATCTGGGCAGCCGGATCTCACTGTGCCACCTTTAGTTTTACTCAGCATGAGGCGGTTCCGAGTCTGAGCGGTTCGAGTACCGAATTCAGGTTGAGTGGGCCGAGTGGATGCAGTTATTCAAATGCCTTGTTCCACTACAGTTGGAACGGCATCGCCACCGCTACCAAGTTTCAGCTCGATGAAGATATTTACATCGACAATCCGATGGCGAGCCAAACCGCCGAATTTGCCGTGCTCCAACGCCACGGACACAACTGGTATAAGTTCAGCACCCAATGTTCTTACGCTAACGGTTGGCGAACCTGGTCTGGCGGTTCAAATGGCCACTGGAATTCCACCGGGGTGCCCTGCAAAAGATTTCCTGCATATAACTGGACCCATCTCAGGTTCGAGTATGAAATTGTTAACACTAAAACTCACTTCATCGCAGTCACGATCGGCGGCGTGAGACATTCCCTGAACACCTACGGAGTTCCAGAGACCAAGTCAGACCTGAGCGAAGTCGAGACCGTACATTTCCAGATGGGTGGCAACAAAGATCAAGCCCCCTGGTCAGCCTGGCTAGATAACGTCACCGTCAAAACCGTGTACTAGATACCAAATCTCCTCCGCCTTTTGATTAGTTTCGCCCGTCCGCTAGCATCTGATTTGGAACAGAGCGTGGAGGGTGCCCCATTCAAGCCAGATTTTGGCTTGAGTGGGACAAACCCAAAATCCCAACGCAATAACACGACGCACGCAACCCCTTCACCTCGCTCAGCACCCGCACCCGTTCACAATCGGCCGCTTTAGGCATCGTCGTTCCCATGTCTCGAAAACCGCGAGATGTGGGGCACCTCCAATCATTTTTCGCTCAAGATCAAGTCCAGTAGAGACGGGGCTCGCCCCGTCTCCCTAGCCACGAGTATCGGCATGTAAAAAGAGACGGGCGGGTGGCCCAGGTTTTCGAACTCGTCGGTGACATCGCGGAAGTGGGTGCCCCGTCCTTCGCGCACTTTGCGAAGGGCGGGTATGGCGCTGCATGCGCGCGGGGTTTTACGCCACCTGCATGCGGGGGCTGGCCCATCCTAGCATCGCCACTGCCGGGGCTGCCTCACCCTTCGCGGTTTTCGAAGGGTGAGCACGATGCAGATGGCATCAGGAGATTTTTCTTATCCGCAACTTTGGCCTCTGGATTTCGTTTACCAGCACCACTACGCGCTCTTGCAATGCATAGTGACGGAAGCTGCCCACGCCCACTGCTCCGGTTCGAGAGCTAACTGCCGCATTACGGCGATAACAACTGGTGGTGGTAAAGTGCTGGTATCCGGCGCCATAGTAGCGGTGGAGGCGATTGGGCATGGATGTGGGTACCATGGAATTTCATTTGCTGTATGTGACGAACGACCATTGGGTCGAGGCCGGTGGTGCCCACGCTTCGAAAATCGCGAAGCGTGGGGCAGCCCTTTTTCGTGGAGATACAAAGGCGGGCCAGCCCCCATCGTCGTTCCCGTGTCTCGAAAACCGCGAGATGTGGGGCACCTCCAATCATTTTTCGCTCAAGATCAAGTCCAGTAGAGACGGGGCTCGCCCCGTCTCCCTAGCCACGAGTATCGGCATGTAAAAAAAGTTGGCCGGGTGGACCAGCTTTTCGAACTCGTCCGATGAAATGGCGGAAGTGGGTGCCCCGTCCTTCGCGCAGTTTGCGAAGGGCGGGTATGGAGCTGCATGCGCGCGGGATTTTACGCCGCCTGCTCGCGAAACGAGATATCTCCCCACCCAGCATTCACGCGAACCGGTCCACGCTCCTGCGAGAGATAGAAACGGTAACTACCCCAGAGCCATTGCTCCGGAGTTCAACCAATCGGCGCTTCACGGAATGTCGGTGCATGTACCGCAGCTTCTCGACGTGCTTCTTCGCCGTCCAAACGTTAAAGTCGTAAAAGCGTGGCTGGGCGGGTGGCCAACTTTAACTAGCAAAGTATATCGTTCTCCCCTTGGGGAACAAATCGGGGACAGACGGAACTGACCCAATTACTCGCTCCTCGTGAATCGTTCCAATCCCAGAAGTTAGCCGGTCATATAGGTGAGCAGTCTGATGCAAAGTCTCATTCGATAGATAGAGTTTATGACAAGACTTGTGAGCGTTTCACAAAGCGGCTATGCCGATCAAGCGGTTCAAGTGGCTGAGCACAGCGTATCGGTTTCATTGTCAAAGAGAGGGGTCACTGGGGTCCATTTCCCATCAACCATCTTGATGCTTTTGACAACCTGATTTGGCCCCACTTCGCTCATTACATTTGGCCCCACCCGCATTAATAAGGATGGGTGTCCGGTTTTGGAAGAATTGCGGTTCCGAGCCGGGATGGA
>JBBRNA010000036.1:0-35878 GCA_038230575.1 Terriglobales bacterium
CTACGGCAGGTCTCAGCTACGTTGCCGCTCTTCAGAGCTTCCAACACAATCTGCCACTTCTCTTCCGGGGTTCTCTCGACTCTCGGCTTTCTCGACATTCGCGCCTCCTGGCGGAGGCCCCAAGCCTAACTAACTTCCGTGCCCAGTTCTACTGGGGTGCACTACAAACGGTTACGAACCGGGACGCGTTCCACTGCGGCTCCGCTTTCGTAACAACCACCTGATAATCAGAAACGCGATAATGAAAGGTGACAGCCAGAAGAGAGCGGCTGCAATGAGTGGTCCCATCCGCGATGTAGCAAGACAGCGAACATTAGGTCATTTCTTCAGAGTCGCCGCGTATAATGGGTTTGTCGTTTATCAAAAAAGGCCACAGCTGCCGTGGTAAAGCCTCCCCTTTTCAAGGAGAATTCCATGTGGATGTCGAGACTTATGGTCATCACTGCCCTTTCTGTCACGACGATCGTCTTTGCACAGGAAAAAAAGATCCAGCGCGCTGACCTGCCCCCCGCGGTTGAGAAAACTGTGGCCGCCCAGAGCCGAGGTGCCATGATCAAAGGCTTTTCTCAGGAGAAAGAAAAAGGTCGAACCTTCTACGAGGCTGAGATGACCGTTAGCGGCCGCAGTAAAGATATATTGATCGACCCCACCGGCGCGGTCGTCGAGATCGAAGAGCAAGTTTCTGTCGACTCTCTGCCCGTGGCCGTAAAAGACGGCCTGCAGGCCAAAGCCGGCAAAGGGAAGATCGTCAAAGTCGAGTCTCTCACCAAGCGCGACAAATTGGTGGCCTACGAAGCAAAAGTTCAAATTAACGGCAAGAAGTCTGAAATCAAGGTCGGCCCCGACGGCAAACCGCTAGGCCACGAAGAGTAATTGTTGGCGGTAAACCGGAGGTGGCGACAACAATCTTTTTCGTTTCCGCCAAGCGCCCCGATCCTGTCATTTCGCAAGCCAGATAACCTTCGCCGGGTTCAACGATGCGACGATATTTTGACTAAGAGATTAGTAGGCCCAATACGGTCCGACGCCCCCTGGGGTACTCTGGCCTTCGATCGCGGAGTAAACGTTTCGACCGAAGAAAAAGGGCAAGCCCCAGTCAAAACCCGAAAGAGTATTCGCTCCCCCCAGTTGGCTGAATGCGGTCGCGCTCGCATTGGCGAATAATCCGTCGGCGTTAGCAACGCTGAAATTGACGGTCCCGGTCCCCACTCCTCCTGCTCCTTGGGTGGTGGCAGAGAGATTCTCAGTCGTCGTCGGGCAGTAGAAGGACGATGCATTGGAACAGGTCGGAATCCCATCAATGGCGGTGGTGAGAAAGAAGAGCCCGTTGGACCCGCTATCGATAAAGCTGGCCGGGTAGGCTTGATTCTTGTACGTAGTGGTGAAGTGGAATTGGTTGTCAGTCGGATAGACCGTTGCCGGTCCCAGACCGTTATTGGATCGAGTTCCAATGCCGAAAATCAAGGAACCGGAGACAGTGGCTTCTGGACCAGTGATGGCCGGAAGCTCGATGATGACTCCATTATTATCGCCGGTAAACAAGCTCACGGGGTTGATCACTTGCTTAGCTAGGGGTTCTCCGGTTACGACACAGCCTGAAGTCGGGCACTCGAAATAGAGGTCGGGGTTCTGGGCGCCCGTGGCCACGCATTGGTCGCCGCAATCTTGAGCGTTGAGTCCTACTCCGATAATTCCGTTCGCGCCAAGTTGCGCGAGCGTGTTTTCTGCGGCGCCACGGTTGGAGCAAGAAGTGGGAACAGGGAAGTCGGTCGCGCTGATGATTTGGATCGGGAGCGATTTGGCGGTTTCGCCGCTGATCTGAACGTCAGCCGTTTCGACCGGGCCCCAAGTGTAACCGCTCACGAAGGGCAGGCATTCCACTACCGCGTTGCCATCCGCTGCGGTCTGTTTAGGAAGGGTCACGCTGGTTAGGGCTGAACTCAAAATTCGCAATCCGGAAGAGCCAGTGTCGACTAAAATTCCATCGATCGTCTGACATGAGGTCGTGGCTGGCATACACACCGAAACGCTCGTGAAGACACCGTTGGCATAGTTTCCACCCGGACCAGCGTTCACAATGATCGCTTGCACGTTCGAACCGGTTGGAGGAGGCGGCGGAGTGATTGGCGTACTGGCTGAACTGCTGTGCCCGCCTCCACACCCAACTACAAAAGCGAGCGCCGCAAATCCGAGGTGGACGCCAAAAAAATTTAATATGCTCATCTTCTTCATGCTGATCTCTGAAGTCACCAGCTTCCGGTTGTTACGTTCAAATCGCATCATCGGATCGACTCCGGTGTGACGCCGTTTGGCAGGAGGGCCGGAATGAAAGCTCGTCCGTTGAATGATCGCATGTGCCCGCCCGCATGCATGACGAACTCATGCTGGTCGATCACGAGAGGCCTTCGCCCGTTATGAGAGTTCACCTGAGCTTCCGACGCTTGCCGGTAAGTCTCAAAGTTATTCGCTAAAATCTGGCGCATGTCAGGAGGCCAAGGGCCCTGCCATGCGACACCGAAAACTTGCCCAGACTTCGAGACATATTCGCGAACCGTGACTCCGGTAGGGGCCTTAATCTCATGGACGGAATAGGCCGCCGATTGCGTCACTCGTCTCGCGCCTTGCATCTGTGCTTGATCGGCATCCACTGAACCGGCGTCCTCGCCAAGTCCGGCAAAAGCTGGCAGCGTCAGAAATAAAGAACCACCGAGCAGAGATGCGCAAACTGCGGAACGGAGCAGGGCAGAAATGGGAATTGTTTGCCACAAAAAAGCCTTCACGGAAACTCCTTCAGGAACAGTTGCTGGCAGTCTAACTATCCGTACAAGAACACCACATATCCGAGGGTGTTGCGAGATGACTCAGGTACTCGAACTGAATCGTTCGAACTCGATGCTTACAGCGGCACGGCGCTCAACGGCGCTAAGTAACAGAAGATTGTGTAATTAAAGTTAGATAGAGGCAGGGTTTTCAGGTTGCCGGTCGCGGTAAAACCCAAGGGCCAACAGCTAAGGTTTCGTAGCGCCGTCGTCCCGCCCTCAACGCTGAGAAACGTGGGAAGTGTGACGCATCCAGGCTCAGGCGAGCGGATTTCGCATCTCCTCCAAAGTTCTTTACGCAAGATACGAAAGCGGCGGGCGAGGACGCCCGCCGGACAGCCGGCAGCGTTTGTTGAGAGCGGAGAACTGCTCGAACGGTGCACTGGACCCTAATTTTTTCTGCTGGAATGGGAATGTACGCAAAGGACCTACGGGATGAAACCGGACAATTCGCGGGGCCATCGGAGATAGGCTTCCGATGAGCTGCCCTGTGCCTCAAATTGTGCCCCCTACTGGCCGCTACTGTGCCCCACCACGTGATAACGATGTTTCTAGGTCTGAGCGAGAAATTCAGGGAAGTACAAGTAGTAGTACGCAATAGCAGGAAAGACTTGGTAGCGCTACCGGGAATCGAACCCGGGTTTGAAGATTGAGAATCTTCCGTCCTAACCCCTAGACGATAGCGCCACGGGTACGCGAAGCAACGATTATAACAAAGTTGCGGGGCGGGGCATTTGGCTTGGGACATCGCGCGCTCGCGGATTTCGTACTTCGAGTTTTCCACAGAGGGATCGAAGATGTTGCCTCTGTGTGACTTAGCTGGCCTCGATTTTCCCGACTATTTTATTGACAATCTTAGGCTCGAAAAGCATACTGCGTTTGGCGAACAAAAGACGAAAATTGCTTTGGTCGGACTCATTGATCCGAATTAAGCAAGGTCAGAGTCTTTATTCCCAGAAATACGAGCGTATGTCTGCCTCTCCGATTTTTTCGTCGGCGGCTACCAGCCGCCATTTTATTTTCCCTGCTGCTCCTGCGCTGGATCTCGAAGAGAGGTTTGGCGAAGAGCCTCCAAAAAAGCCGGCTGCCAAAGCGGCGCAAATGCTGGCTGCGGTGGCTGGCGCTCCGAAACTTGCGGGAGTTATGCCCGCCTCGCGCCTGGATGTGCGGCCTGCGCCGGAGATGGTATTAAGTGGAATTGCGCGACTGGACGCGCTAACGGGAGGGCTGGCACGCGGCTGCCTAACGGAGATCTGCGGTACAGCATCTTCGGGCAGAACCAGCATTCTGCTCAGCGCGCTCGCCCAAGCCACGCAGCGCGGCGAAGTGTGCGCGCTAATCGATGCGAGCGATGCTTTCCATCCCGCATCGGGCGCCGCGGCGGGAGTGGAACTGGGCCGTCTGCTGTGGGTGCGCTGCGGAGAGAAAACGGGGCAGCGCAAGCATCGTTCCGATCGTGCAGTTGAACGCGCAAAAACATCCTCGCATCCGAACACGTCTTCGGGATATAAACACTTTGCGAGTTCGTATCAAAACATGCGCGTTACAGGTGCAAAAGATTCGTATCACAGCATGCCTTCCGGCGTTCGGCACGCTTCAGTTTCGTATCAGGGTATGCCTTCAGGCATACCGAAAGCGGCTAACCATGGACGCGGCTTTAGCCGCTGGCAATCGCCACTAGGCCAGCTTCTGAAAGTCACCGATCTCCTGCTGCAGAGCAACGGCTTCGGAATGATCGTTCTCGATCTGGGCGACGTTCCTCCGGAGAGCGCGCGGCGGATTCCGCTGGCGTCATGGTTCCGTTTTCGCCGCGCGGTCGAGCGCACGCCCACATCACTTCTGGTGATGGAGCAGCAGCCGATCGCTGGAAGTTGCTCGTCCGTGATCCTGAAAATTTCGGCGGCGCATGCGCAGAAAACTCGCGCGACACAGCCGAAGCTGGCGCACACCGAATTGCTTGATCAATTTGCAATTACTGCGCAAGTACTGGGCTCGCGCCTGGAGAGACAATCGCACCGAAAGCCGATGCAATCGGCGGCAAGCTTTAAAAGCCGCGCGGCATGGGCAGGATAATTTTTGGTAAACGCTCGCCTTGAGCGGATAACTGCGACGCATAACAAAAGAGTGAAAGAAAATGTTTGCCTGCATCTTCATCCCCGACTTCCCTGCTCAAGCCATCATTCGCTTTGAGCCTGCGTTGCGCGACCGTGCGGTAGCGGTGCTCATCGGGCGGCCTCCGCTGCAAAAAGTAATGGCGCTAAATGAGCGGGCGCGCGATGTGGGCGTGGATATTGGAACTTCAAAGTCGCAACTGGAGGCTTGGGAACATTTGCTGGAGTTCCGCTTGCGCTCGGAGGCGTTGGAAATTTCAGCTCATGCGGCGCTGCTTGATTGCGCGCAATCGTTTTCTCCGGAGATAGAAGATACTGCGCCCGATACCGCGCTTTTAAATCTGGCGGGGCTCACGCCTTTGCTCGGGCCGCTGCAGAAAATTGCCGGCGACATGGCAGAACGCATATTGCAGATGGGATTGGAGGCGCATATCGCGATGGCTTCGAATCCTGACGCCGCATTGCTCGCGGCTCGCGGCTTTGCGGGCGTGACTGTAATTTCTGAAGGTCGCGAAGCGCAGCGGCTTGGCGATTTGCCGGTCGATATATTGCTGGAGAGTTTTGCGTCCGATGCCGACCAGGGAACGCGCTGGGTAGAGACGTTTGATCGCTGGGGGATTCGCAAACTGCGGGCGCTGGCGGCGTTGCCTGAAGTTCCGGTCATCGAAAGATTGGGGCAGCATGGGCTGCGTCTGCAAAAACTGGCGCGGGGCGCGGCATCTCGCGATCTGCGTTTGTTTGAACCTCGTCTAACTTTTGCCGAGAGTGTGGACCTGGAGCATCCCATCGTTCTGCTTGAGCCGCTGGCATTTTTGCTGAACCGCATGCTGGAGCAATTATGCGCGCGGCTAAGCGCCCGGGCGTTGGCGTTGCAGGAGTTGCGGCTTGAGTTGGAGTTGGCATCTGTTCCGCCCAACGATTTCGATTCGACATCGGCAGTCGCCGAGCATGACATCGGGCAAATTTCGGATGGAAGCTCGCGTCGTACGTTCACCCGCACGCTGAAGCTACCGATGCCTATGCTCGATGCGAAAGTGTTTCTTAAATTGCTGCAGCTTGATTTGCAGGCGCATCCTCCGGGGGCGCCGATCGTAAAACTTCATTTGACGGCGGAGCCGTCGCGGCCGCGCTCTCTGCAGGGAGGATTATTTCAGCCGGTGTTTCCTGAGCCGGAGAAATTGGAACTCACGCTCGCGCGCATCGAAGGGATTGTCGGTGAGGGGCGGGTGGGATCGGCGGAATTGCTCGACACGCACCGCGAAGATGCTTTCGCGGTTCGGCATTTTGCGCCGGTGGAAGTTGGCGTCTCTGTTGGGACGCTGACGGCGGGACGCCGTCAGGACAGCCGGCAAGATGCCGGCGCTACAAAAACCAAGTTTAAGGAAGACGCGCAGGAATTGATGAGTGCGGTAATTGCGCTGCGGCTGTTTCGTCCGCCTCTGGTTGCGAGCGTTGCCGTGCAAGCAACAAAGCCGGTGCGGTTGCGCTGTTTGGAGCGCGAGGATGTCGCCGGGGAAATTGTTTGGACTGCCGGCCCATGGCGCTCTTCCGGCGATTGGTCTGAGCAGGATGGCTGGGCCCGCGACGAGTGGGATATTGCGGTTTCGTGCGCATCGGGGCTGGTGTTGTATCGACTTGTGCAGGACAAACATAAGGGCAATTGGGTTGTAGAGGGCGCGTATGACTGACGGCGCGCGTGCAACTCGGTCGCGGGGAAATTGCATGGTCCTCGCTTCGCTCAGGATCACAACTTCTGTGGTGGGACCCGCTCCAAGATAACAACTTTTGTGGTGGGGAGACGCGGCTAGCCGCGGCTCTACGTGGGGGTTATTGGAGTTTCGAGCAGTAGCGACCAAGAAATTCTTGCTTTATTTATGTATGTTGAGCTTCATTCGCGTTCGGCGTTCAGCTTTCTTGAAGGCGCTTCTATTCCAGAAGAAATAATTGGAACGGGGGCGAAGCTTGGAATGCCGGCCATGGCATTGCTTGATCGCGACGGATTGTATGGTTCGCCGCGTTTTCATCTGGCTGCGCAAAAGGCCGGAATCAAGGCGCACATTGGAACGGAGCTGACGTGCGCTCCGTTTTTGCCGGTGCAGTATTCGGGGTTTCGTATTCCGCTACTCGTTGCTTCGCGTACGGGATATCGCAATCTCTGCCGCCTGGTCACCCAAATGAAGCTGCGGGTCGGGCGAAAAGAAGGGGCAGTAGCGTCCGAGTTTGATTTTATTGAGCACGCCGACGGTTTGATGTGCCTGACCGGCGGCGAAGAAGGGCCGCTGGCTGCGGCGCTTGCTGAAAGTGGACCACGGGCCGCGCTCGAAACCGTGCAGCGACTGGCGGAAATGTTCGGGCGGCAAAATGTTTATGTCGAGTTGCAACGCCATTTTCGCCGCGACGAAGAGTATCGCAACCGCGTTGCCATGGACATTGCGGAAGCGCTGCATCTGCCGTTACTCGCCACTAATGGCGTGAATTATGCCCGTCCGCATCAGCGCGAGTTGGCGGACGCATTCACAGCGCTCCAGCATCATCACACGCTGGCGACTGCGGGAAGACTGCTGGCGCGGAATGCCGAGTGTTACGTCAAGTCGCCCGCGGACATGCGGTCGCTCTTTGCCGATGTTCCTGAGGCAATTGCAAACACGGCTGAACTTTCTTCGCGCCTTGAATTCACGCTTAATGATCTTGGGTATGAGTTTCCGCGCTACCCCGTACCGGAAGGCGAGACGATGATGTCGTTTCTGCGCGAGCGCACGCGCGAAGGCTGGCAGAGCCACTATGGACGCGCCGATGCCGAGGCAAAGCGCCGGGCGCGACGGCAAATTGAGCGCGAGTTGAAGCTGATCGAGCACCTTAATCTTGCAGGATATTTTTTGATTGTTTGGGATTTGGTGCGTTTCTGCCGCGAGCAAAATATTCTGGCGCAAGGCCGCGGATCGGCTGCCAACAGCGTGGTCTGCTATTCGCTTGGTATTACTGCCGTGGATCCCATCGGAATGGAATTGTTGTTCGAGCGCTTTCTATCGGAAGAGCGCGGCGAATGGCCTGACATCGATCTTGACTTGCCGAGCGGCGATGAGCGCGAGCGCGTCATTCAATACGTTTACCGGCGCTATGGCCAGCGCGGGGCGGCCATGACCGCGAACGTTATCACTTATCGCAATCGCATGGCGGCGCGTGAGATGGGCAAGGCGATGGGCTTTGATCCGGACACGCTGAAGCGAATTTCGGCGGCAGTTGCGACGTGGGAATTCAAAGACGAACACGATGCGCTTGATCGCCGGTTGTGCGACGCCGGACTTGATCTTACGCATCCGCGAATCAGAAAATATTTTGAGTTGTGCATGGCCGCGCAGGATTTGCCGCGGCATCTGGGGCAGCACTCCGGTGGCATGGTGATTTGCGAAGGGCGTCTCGATTCGGTCGTGCCGCTCGAGCCGGCATCGATGCCGGGCCGCGTGGTGGTGCAGTGGGACAAAGAAGATTGCGCCGACATGGGCATCATCAAAGTGGACTTGCTCGGGCTTGGCATGATGGCGGTGCTGAAAGATTCGATCGAGTTGATTCGCGATCATTATCACGAAGAAGTGGACCTGGCGCACCTTCCGCCCGATGACCCTGTAATTTATTCGACGCTGCAAAAGGCAGACACGGTCGGCATGTTTCAGGTGGAGAGCCGCGCCCAGATGGCTTGCCTGCCGCGGCTCAAGCCGGTGCGGTTTTACGACATTGTGGTGCAGGTTGCAATCATTCGGCCTGGGCCAATCGTCGGCAACATGGTCAATCCATTTATCAAGCGAAGACAAGGCCGTGAAGAGGTCACATATCCACATCCATCGCTGGAAACGGTGCTCGGGCGAACGCTCGGCGTGCCACTATTTCAAGAGCAGTTGCTGCGCATGGCCATGATCACCGCCAACTTCACGGGAGGCGAGGCGGAAGAATTGCGGAGAGCCATGGGCTTCAAGCGCTCCGAAACCAAGATGAAAGCGATTGAGGAGAAGCTGCGCGCGGGGATGGCGCGTAACGACATCACGGGCGAAACGCAAGAGCGGATCATTCGATCGATTACATCATTTGCGTTGTACGGATTCCCTGAATCCCACGCCGCCAGCTTTGCCCTGATCGCCTATGCCAGCGCCTATTTGAAGTGCCATTATCTTGCCGCGTTCTTAACGGGCTTGCTTAACAATCAGCCGATGGGCTTTTATCATCCGTCAACGCTGGTGAAGGATGCACAGCGGCATGGCCTGAAACTTTTGCCGATGGATATAACCAAATCTGACTGGAAATGCACGTTAGAATCCATCTCTCGCGCTGTCATCCTGAGCGGAGCGGAGGACCTATGCAATGGCAATGGCAGCAAGCAAGAGCAGGGGCAAGAAAATAAATCGGTTTTGCGCCGCGAATTCGCGGTTCGACTGGGATTGAACTACGCTCGCGGATTGCGCGAACCGACTGCACAGGCGATCGTGCGAGAGCGCGGCCTTGCTCCATTTACTTCCATTCAAGACCTGGCGCGGCGCGTCCCCGAATTGCGCACCGATGAATTAAATACGCTCGCAGAAATTGGAGCGCTCAATAATATCGCCCGCGAGCATCGACCAGCATCCAGTGAATATCAACCACCTAAAATGCATCGTCGCGACGCGCTCTGGCAAGTGGAGCGGGCCGTGCGCTGGTCGGGTCCGCTGCTGAATGAGTTGCCTGAAAGCGACGAGCATTCTCCGCTGGCCGCGATGAACTTCGAAGAACGACTGGTGGCGGATTTCCGCTCCACTGGACTGACAGTCGGTCCGCACCCCATGCAATACCGCCGCGAACGCATGAAGAGTCTGGGAATATTCAGAGCTTCTGATCTGGCGCAACTTAAGAGCGGACGACGATTGCGCATCGGAGGATCTGTGATTGCCCGCCAGAGGCCAGGCACCGCAAAAGGGATGATGTTCATCAGCCTGGAAGATGAAACCGGAATCGCGAACGCGATTATCAATCCCGATATCCTGCAGAACAATCGGGTGCTGTTAATTTCAGAGCGCTTCTTGATGATTGAAGGAATTCTGCAGAATCAGGACAACGTGATTCACATCATGGCAGAGAAAGTTTCTCCGCTTAACGTGACGCAGGCTCCGATGGTTTCGCACGACTTCCACTAAGAGCGCACTCGCTGTAGAGACTCGGCTTGCCGCGTCTCTCGCCGCCGGCCGTGGAGACGGGGCAAGCCCCGTCTCTACATTTTGGGGGCGGATGGTTTGGGGGTGGATGGTTTGGGGGCGGATGGTTTGGGGGTGGATGGTTAGGCGGTGGATGCTTAGGCGGTGGAAAGTTTTCTGGCGTTGTGGCGGAGGGACCTGCCTTCGGTGAGGCCGTACAATTCCTCGGCGAGATTCTTGGAGTGGTCACCGATGCGCTCGAGCGCTTGCGCGGCCAGCACGATATCAAAGTTCTTTTGTCCGGTCGAAGTGTTGGGCTCGGCCAAATGGCGTTGAAATAACGCGTGACACAGACGATCGACCGCAGGATCGGATTGCAGCACGCTCTGCGCATAAGAAACATCGCGCTTCACGAAGCCTTGATGAATCTGTTCGAGCATGGTGTGCAACAGGGTGGCCATTTCGATCAGCTGGCGCGAATCAGCGGCCGGCAACTTTTCGCGTCGCGATTGCAGGTGCATCACCGCGCTGTAGGCGAGGTCGCCGATGCGCTCGAGGTCGGTTATGAACTTGAGGCAGGCGAGCAGTTCGCGAGCTTCAGCCTCTCCCACGCGAGTGATGGCTTCCGGAAGTTGCTCGTCAATTTTGCGCTCGATCTGGTCGAGCTCTTTTTCGCAATCTTTGATGGCAAGAAACGCGAGGCGTGAACCGTCGGCTAAAAAATCTCTTACGTTGAAGACGGCGTCGCGAGCGATCAGGCACCCGCGCAATACCTGTGCGGTGAGTTCATCTTCTTCCGCGTTTTCGGCACTTAAACCGCTAACGCGCGGCTGCACCGCGAGCGAACGCTTCGAGGTGGAAGAAGACGGCGACGATCGCCTCGGTCGTGCTTCGGTAGTTCGAGCTTTGCGTGGCATAGGGACAGCGCTAACGCGGGGTCAAGCTATGTGTACGCGCGGAATTCTGCGCGTCGGACGGGCGAGTCGCCCGTCTCCACACTGTTGTAGAAAAATCCCACAACTGATCGAGCATATAAAGGATACATGAAAGGAATGTGAACGATTTCCGCACGCGCCAAGCGAAAGCTATCACGATGCGGCGAGGGCTTATTTATCGCGGACCGCGGCTGCTTCCGCACGCTTGGCATCTTCTTCGCGGCCTAATCCCCGGTAAGCGCGTGCGAGAAGGCGCTCGGCGGTCGCGTTTTTGGGATCGGATTTCACCAACGACTCCAAATCCGGTAGCGCGGCGGAGAAATTTGACTGCTGAATTTGAGCTTCGGCAAGACCCAAGCGACCCTCTGTGTTATTTGCATCGACGAGCAGGGCCGCTTCAAATTGATCCTCGGCGTTCTTCACGTCCTTCAACTGAAGATAGACATGGCCGAGTAGTAGACGTGCCGGCATCTGACTGGGCGACGACTTCAGGCTGCCTTCAAGGGCGTCGCGCGCTCCGGACCAGTTTTGTGATTTGGCCATCGATTCACCCAATTCAAAGGCGGCGGTTGAATCGTCCGGCCGAAGTTCGCTGGCTTTTTTCAGATGCGTTGCGGCTTTCGAGAACTCACCGGCCGAATATTCCAGTTCTCCCAGTTGCCGAAGCGCGGTGGGCGATGCGGGATCAAGTTGTAGCGCCTTTTCAAGATATTGCAGGGCGTCGTTCGATCGGTTGTCATCGGCTGCCAGCATGGCGTTGTGCAGCACATTCTGAACCTGAATTTTGTCTTTCGGATCGGGCAAGTTCTCGCCTTTCGCCTGGTTCCCCGGCTCCGGAAGCTTGGCTTTCCATAGCGCCATCTGCGCCTGCATGGTCTTAACCTGGCTCGCATCGGAAGCATATAAATTTTTGGCTTCTTTCGGATCGCCTTGCAGGTTATACAACTCCGGCGTCGGCGCCTCGATCAATTTGGAATTGGCAGTTCGCAACGCCCGCAACGGTGCCCAGCCCCAACGCAGGGGATAGTCCGTTTCGCCGAAGAGTTGGCGATTCGACGAAATTGATGACTGATCCCCTGCGGTTTTATTCATCAGAGGCTTCAGCGACTCGCCGTTCAATTCAGGGGGAGCGGGGGCTCCGGCGATCGAGAGAATTGTGGGCAAAATATCGGTGGTGCGAACCTCCGCATCGACAACCGAATTACCCTTGCCAGATGCGGCTTTCGGCATCTTCACGATGAGAGGAACGTGAAGCGTGGAATCGTAGAGAAAGAGGCCGTGAGTATCTTCTCCGTGCTCGCCGAGGCCTTCGCCATGGTCTCCGGTGACGAGGATCAGAGCATTTTCGTACGCGCCCGACTTTTTCAGAAACGCGATCCAGTGGGCCAGGGCGGAGTCGGCGTAGGCAATTTCTCCGTCATAGAGGTGGTCTTTGTATTTCTCGGCGAAGGGCGATGGAGGCTCGTAGGGATCGTGTGGATCGTACAAGTGCACCCAGACAAAGTGAGATCCGGCACGGTGCTTTTCATACCAAGCTTCGGCGTGCGCGACGACATCCATACCGCGGCGCTCGACGCGTCCCCACCGGGGCTTATTTTTACCATTCGGCTGCTTATCATCTTCTTTAGGAAAGTTGTCGTAAAAATCGAAGCCGCGATCAAGTCCGGGAGCCAGTGAGTTGCTGTCGAGAATCACCGCTCCGATGAAAGCTGCGGAGTGGTATCCGCGTTTCTTCAAGAGCTCGGCGGCGGTCAGATGTTGCGGCGAGAGCGGAATTCCAAAGTCAGTGACGCCATGCACGCTTGGCAAAAGGCCGGTCAGAATGGAGATGTGAGAGGTGTTGGTGATAGGGCTGTGGGTGAAAGCTTGAGTAAAACGAACGCCGTCTGCCGCCAGCGCATCGAGCGCCGGGGTCTCAACCTGTTTGTAGCCGTAGCATCCTACATGGTCGGCACGTAAAGTATCGATGGTGATCAGAAAGATGTCCGGTGAGTTGCTTCGTTGGACGAGGGGCCGGCCAGTCTTAGCGGCAGGGGGCCGAGCGGCGGTCTGAGCCATCGCGATCCCGCACAAAGCCCAGCTGAAAATTAAAGCAATTTTGATACGGAAAAGCCACCAACCTCTCATAAGCGCCCAGCCTATCACAATGGGGAAGAGAGCATCGTTGGAGTCGTTTAGCCCAGCGTATCTGCGCTAAACTTGATGATTATATGCTTTCTTTTCTTCTTCGATTTGGGGTCGTTCTTGCTTTGCTGAACGCGTTCAGCGTGGCGGCTCAGACGTCTGCGAAGTCGCCACTGAATGTGGTGCTGATTACGATCGATACTTTGCGCGCCGATCATCTGGGATGCTACGGCTACAAAAACATTAAGACACCAAACATCGACAACCTCGCGGCAGAGGGAACGCGTTTCGAGCGCGCTTTCGCGGTGGTCCCCGTCACGCTGCCATCGCACACTTCCATGCTCACGGGCACGTATCCGATGTTGAGTGGCATGCACGATTTCAGCGGCAACAAGCTTAGCCCGCAGCAGCCGACGCTGGCTACGGTGCTTAAAAAAGAGGGATACGCAACCGGGGCGGTGGTGGGAGCGGCGGTGCTCGATTCGCGGTTTGGATTAAATCAAGGATTCGACTTTTACTACGACCATTTCGATTTCAGCCGTCTCGACGAAGCGAATCTCGACGAGATGGAGCGGCCAGGAAACGTGGTTGCCGACACAACCCTAGATTGGCTGTCGAAGAATTCGCAGAAGCCGTTCTTTCTATGGATGCATTTGTATGATCCCCACTTCCCGTATCGTCCACCGGAGCCTTATGCGACCGAATATGCGGCGCATCTTTACGATGGGGAGATTGCCTTTGCGGATGAGCAGATCGGCAGACTCGTTCGCTATCTAAAAGAAAAAGGAATTTATCAAAATACCGTCATCGTATTGAGCGGCGATCACGGTGAAAGCCTTGGGGAGCATGGCGAGAAGACACATGGATTTTTTATTTACAACGCCACCATGCATGTTCCCCTGATTATCAGGAAGCCGAAAGCCGCGCCCGGCGTCGTATCCGACCCAGTTTCGCTTGTGGACCTGATGCCGACTGTGTTGGATGCTCTGGGAGTTGAAATCCCGTCTCAGGTTCAGGGCCGCAGCCTCGTGTCAGCGATTCAGGGCAGCCAACGTTCTACTGGCAACGTCGTCCGCGGCCGCGAGAGTGGTGAGCGCGCTCTTTACGAGGAAAGTTACTTGCCGCGTATTCACTTTAATTGGAGCGAGCTTCGCGGAACTGAGAATGCGAAATATCATTTCATCGACGCGCCACGACCGGAGCTCTACGATGTGACGAGCGATCCGGGAGAGCTGCACAATTTATATGGCGAGAAGAAAGCTGTCTCTGAAGAGTTGCGGGCCAAGCTCACGCGCATGATTAGCGACTACAGCGCCGGTAAAGAAATGGCGGAGAAGACCGGGCTCGATCCGGCACTGATGGAGCGCCTAAAAGCGCTCGGGTACGCAGGCTTCGCGGGGGGGGGCGACCCTGGCATCAGCAACAAAAACTTGCCCGACCCCAAAGATCGTATCGCCACCTACGAACTGATTTCTGATGCCATCGCGTCAAGCCAGCATGGACGTTATCAGGAATCGATCGACAATCTGAAGAAGGTGGTCGAGACGGAACCCAATTCGGTGCCAGCGCATTATCTGCGAGGGCTCGACTACTATCGATTGAAGTTATATGCCCAGGCCGTGGAAGAATTGCAGAAGACGGTGCAACTGAGTCCAGATTACGCGCTGGCAGTTTTTAATCTTGGGATGGCGCAAGCGCATGCGGGCGATATGGATTCGGCGATCGTGAGTTTGCAAAAAGCTCTGCAACTCGATTCGACGAATTTCGAAGCGGCTTACAACTTGGGCGTGGCGTTTTTGCAAAAGCAGCAACTGGAACCGGCGGCGAACGCCTTTCGGCAGTCGGTCACAGTGAACCCGGCTCTCGCCCGCGGACATCGCGCGCTGGGGGAGACCCTGCTGTATCAAGATAAGATCGACGAGGCGGTGGCTGAGCTTCGGCATGCTGTCGAGTTAGCGCCACAAGATGGAAACATGCATCAATCGCTGGCAAAAGCGCTTTCTGCCAAAGGTCTGTCAACGGAGGCCGATCAGGAGACGCAGCGGGCGCAGCAGTTGGCACCTCAATAGCGCATGTCTTGTCGGCACAGCGCGATGAACTTCTCGGCCTTTTCAGCTTTTCTAATTTTGTTGTCGTTGCTGGCGATTGGTTCCGTCTCCGCTCAAACTGCCGGACCAAAGACAAGTCGTTCATCCGCGCAACAAGCGAAGTCTCAACGGCCTGCGAATAAGCCCGGATCTTCCTCAAGACCAAACGTGATTTTGATCACGATCGATACGTTGCGCGCCGATCATGTCGGATGCTATGGCGCTAAAGATGTAAAGACGCCTACGCTTGATGATTTAGCCAGCGATAGCGTAATTTTTGAGCGTGCGACTTCTCAGGTGCCCCTGACTTGGCCTTCGCATGCCGTGATCCTCACCGGGACGTACCCCTTTCAAAATGGCGTGCAGGATTTTACCGGGCAGCCGCTGGCGGCGGGGATTCGTTCCGTGGCGCAAACCTTCAAGCAATCCGGATATGCAACCGGGGCGGTTGTGAGCGCGTTTGTTCTCGATCGAAGTTGGGGGCTGGCTCGTGGTTTCGATTTTTATGACGACGCATTTTCAGCGAAGACTTTTGCCGAAAAGGATACAGGTCTCGTCGATCGTCGCGCGGGTGAAAGTGTTCCTCGTGCTATCGCATGGATCAAGCGCACACCGCACCGCCCGTTTTTTCTCTGGCTTCACCTGTACGATCCTCATAGCCCTTACGATCCACCCGAGCCATATCGCACGCAGTATCACGGCCATCTTTACGATGGTGAGATTGCCTACGCCGATCATGAACTTGGCAACCTGATTTCGTCGCTCAAGCAGAATCATCTTTACGATTCTTCGCTGATCGTCGCGCTCAGCGATCATGGCGAATCTTTGGGCGAACACGGGGAGGATGAGCATGGTTTTTTCATCTATGACGCCACTGTCCACATTCCTCTAATCCTAAAACCGCCTGCTGGCAGCGGCATTTCACCCGGACGAAGACAGGATCCGGTAGAGACTGCGGCGGTTGCGCCGACGCTGTTGCGAGTGGCGGGAGTGCAGCCGGCGAAGGTTACGCCGGACGTCATTTATTCGCAATTTCAATCGCCGGTGCTGCCCGGTCTCGTGCCCGGCGGCGAGCACGATCCTCAAGATCATTCTTACAGTGAAACGTTCTACCCGTTTAGCTCTTTTGGCTGGAGCCCATTGCACTCCATCGAGACTGCTGGCTTTCATTTCATTGAGGCTCCGAAGCCGGAATTGTATGACCTCAAGAACGATCCTGGCGAAACGCGAAACCTGGCGGAGCAGCAACCCGCGACAGTCGCCACTTTGCGAGATAAGCTGCACGCTGTATTGTCTCGTCCCTCTCTTCACAACGAAGGAAAAGCAGCGGGCAATCTCGATCCGGAGGCGCAAGCGAAACTTCGTGCTTTGGGATATTTCGGTTTTCGCGCCGCGGTTTCACCTGAGGCATTGCAGCAGGGTCTTCCAGATCCCAAAGATAAGCTGTGGGAATTTAACTCGATCCTTAAAGCTGAAGATGCGTTTCAACGAAAAGAAGATGATGACGCTGAAGCGCTGCTGACCGAGGTCCAGAAGAAAGACCCTGATATCTACGTCATACCGTTTTTGCTTGGAGAGTCGGCTCTAAGGCGCCAGCACTGGGATGCGGCGGCAGAGCAACTGAAGCGCTGCCTGAAGTTAAATCCAAATTTCGATAACGCTATGACGGCGTTGGCACGAGCACTTGCCAAGCTGGGTCAGGCTGACGAGGCAAAGATCTGGCTGGAGAAAGCTGTCGCCAGCAATCCGCAGAATTATCAGGCTCATTATCAGATGGGACTGCTCAGTGGAGCGAACGATCTTAAAGCTGCGGAAGCCGAGTTTGAAAAGTCGATTGCGATCCAGCCGAATTTCTCCGGCGGCCAGCGCGAATTGGGAATTAATTTATTTCAGCAACAAAATTACTTGCAGGCAGCTCAGCACCTTGAGAAAGCGATCGCGCTTGGCCTTGAGGATGCGAGGCTGCGTAATTTTCTTGGCATCTGCTACAACCACACGAATCGCTCTTCGAAAGCGGTAGTGGAGTTTGAAGCGGCGATTAAGTTTGATCCGAATCTGGCCGAGGCCCATCTGAACCTGGCTTTCGCATTGCAACTTTTGCATCGGATGACTCGGGCACTCGAAGAATATTCGACGGCTTGCAAGTTGGACCAATCGTTCTGCAAGTACGTCCCCGCAAGCTAGCGCCTAGAGACTACTGGCGAACCAGCTTGATCGTCCTGAACAGATCGTGAACTACTGGCCGCCTGCGGCTCGAAGCCGCTGGGCAGCGGCGCGCTCGCGATCCGCATCTGCCTGTTGCCCCAACTGCACGTAAGCATCGGCGAGAAAGCGGTGCGGCTCGGGAGATTTCGGCTGCAACTCAACCGCTCTAATCAACACCGGTAAAGCGCCTGAAGGATTGCCTGATAGCGCCATGGCCCTCCCCATGAGGAGGTGGGCACTGTAGTGATTCGGCCGAAGGGTGATGACTTTCTCATATTCGGCCACGGCGTCCGTCATGCGTCCCAGGCGGGCGTATGCAGTAGCAAGTGACAGATGAGCCTCTGGCCAATCTGGAGAACGCGCGATTGACGTTTGAAACTGCTCGGCAGCTCCGGCAAAGTCTCCGGTTTCGAACAAGGCGGAACCCAGCTGATAGCGCGGAATGGTCAGGTCGGGGCGCATTTCGACGGCCTTGCGCAGCACCGGTACTGCCTTCTCATAATCTTTAAGCGAACTCAGGGCCGTCCCTAATTGCAAGTATGTGATGGGAAGATTCGGCTCAAGCGCGATCACTTGTTGCAGCAGCGGCACTGCCTCTTGAAAGCGCATATCTTCTTTTGCCATTTCCGCGCGGTGCAGAAGATTGACTACTTGAATCTTAGTTTTTGGATCGGCACCTGAGTCTTTGATTCCAGGCATTGCCGACGAAGTGTTGTCTCCGGCGACATATCCTAACGCGTTCAGTCGTTCCTGAAGTCCGGGGTCGGCGGTGACTTTCGGCGCTTCCTTTGACGTAGCCGTTTTTTGGCGAAACGCATCAAGCTGACTATCAAGGGTGTTAGTGACGGCAACCGAGTTTGAAGAGAGATTGTGCTCGGCCTTTGGATCGGCGACCTGATCGTAAAGTTCTTTTTCCGGCGCCTCGATGAATAAATATTTTCCGGTCCTGAGTGATCGCAGCGAGCTCCAACCAAAGGTGCGATGCGGATAATCGCTCTCGGAATAGACGGGCCGCTCGTGAGTAGCCTCAGTTTCAGCGCCAGACGTGGGTTTTGGCGTGGATGAGTGCGCCGCGGCACTTGCGCGCGTACTCGGCAAGCGCGAGCCTGGCATATCCGGCAGAAGCGATTCGCCCTGCATCTCTTTTGGAATTGGGATGCCCGCAACTTGCAGGATGGTCGGCATCACATCGACGAGGCCGACGCGGTTTTCGATTCGAGCTCCAGCGGAACGCGCTCGCGGCAATTTGAACAGCAGGGGAACGTGAATGGTTTCGTCATAGAGAAACATTCCGTGTGTGGCTTCGCCGTGCTCTCCCAGGGCTTCCCCGTGGTCTGCCATGATCGCTATGAGCGCATTTTCGTAGAGCCCGCGTGATTTCAGGTGAGCGATCAGCTTTCCAACCGCGAAATCTTCGTAGGCAATCTCGCCGTTGTAAGGAGCGGCGGCATACCTGGATTTGTAGGGCTCTGGCGGATCGTAGGGGTCGTGCGCGTCGTAGAGATGGATCCAGATGAAGTAAGGGCCTTTCTGGTGCGCGTTGAGCCAAGCGATGGCGTGATCCACCACTTCCCCACCCCGGCGCTCGATCGCATGATAGCGATCTTCCCCCTCGCGTCGGCGATGGAAACCGGAATCATAGGTGTCGAATCCGCGCTCGAAGCCGGGAGCAGAGCGTGACTCGGGATCAAGCACGAGTGACGCTATAAATGCTGCGGTATGGTAGCCGTTCCCACGAAAGATGTAGGGAGCGTAGGGAAGATCCTCGGCGAGAGCTGCTCCGAAGTCGTTTACCTGGTTAAACTGCGGGTAAGTGCCGGTAAGGATCGTGGCGTGGGAGGCCGTCGTCAACGGAACCTGAGAATACGCGCGAGTGAAGATCGCCGAATGTTTCGCTAGGGCGTCGAGGTTCGGGGTGAGGCCGAAGGTAGAGCCCATGAATCCCATGCGGTCGGCACGGGTCGTATCGAGAGTGATCAGAATGACGTTCGTAGGCGCGGCTGGCGCGGCGGCGGCGTTCGCAGTGGAAAAACTGACAAGGAATACTAAGGGGCTCAAGAGGCGCCATTTAAGAAGCATAGGGTTTAAAAATTTTATCACCGGCGCAGGTGAGCAGAACTGATGGCTATTGCTTCGGGGAGGCAGCGCTCGCCTCACCTTGCAATCTCTTTAGCGATTCGCGAGCTTTGGGAGCAAGGGGCGAATCCGGAAATATTTTTAGATAGGTTTCGAGTTGCGCGATTGCTTCTGGAGTGCGCTTCTGCTGCAGATAGAGATTCACCAGTTGCAAGTAGGCCTGCGGCATTTTCGGGTCGAGCTGAAGCGCGCTCTGCAGGCTCTTCTCCGCCAAATCGAGCTTGCCGGTGCGCGAATAAAGCAAGCCTTGCAAGAAGTGCCCGAAGGCTGAATCAGGACGGCGCTGCAGACCTTCGTTGATCTCGCGCTCGGCGTCCGGGTAGCGCTTGATCATCAAGAACAGATTGCCCAGATTGAAGTAAGCCTCGACATCGTTCTGGTTGGTCTTGAGAGCAGCCTCAAATTGAGCCTGCGCGGCGTCGAAATTCTGACGTCCGAGATAAAGCGAACCCAGATTGTTGTGAGCGGGATAAAAGTCGGGGGAATAGGTCAAAGCCTTTTCGTAGTGAGCAAAGGCTTCATCTGGTTGTTGCTTCTTATCCGCTTTCAGTGCCTTTTCAAATTCTTTTACGGTCTTCTTGGGGAATTTTCGATAGTATTCGGCGGGATCGACGAGGTAGGGATTGCTGCCGGGCACTCTAGTCTGCAGCGAACCTTCTTTTGTTTTGTTGTCGCCAGGCTCAAGCGTCAATTGCACGATGTTAAGCGGCGTAAACTCGGGGTTCACATTTACGCTGATGGACTGAGGTTTATAAGCCTCATCATTTACCGTCACTCGATATTCGTTGGCAACCAGGTTTATAAACCCAAAGCGGCCCTGATTATCGGTGTAAGCACTCTGAATAGGGGCGCCTCGAAATTCCAGTGTGATTAATACAGCGGCGGAGGTAAAGTCCCCTCGCAAAACTCGGACAGTACCAACGATTTTCCCCAGTTGCTGCGATTGCTGGGATTGGAGGGGGAAAGGCGACCATAGTGAGAAGGCGGTGATGACAAAAAGGACGCGCCATCCTCTGCTCATATGCGACAACTCCTGCTATGAAAACAACGAAAATATAATGCCAAAAATAAAAGAGGCTTGCTCCCGCTGGGAAGCAAGCCCCAAAAGCAGCGACTTCGGGCTAGAAACTCACCTTTACGCCAAACTGTAATTGGCGTTGGTTGAGTGTTCCTGCAGCTTGACCGAAGTTGGCAGTGCGCGGCTGGTTATGCGCTCCACCACCGGTTGTCGCTAACACGAAGTTGGTGTGGTTGAAAACATTGAAGGCGTTGGCGTCGAATTTCATACTCACCCTTTCGGTGAATTTGAATGTCTTCGACAGGGTCATATCGGAAACCCAGTTGCCCGGACCAACGAAGGTGTTGCGTCCCAAGTTGGACGTGCAGGCTAGGCACGGCGGCGAGAAGGTGATATTTGGCGAGGAAGTAGTGTAAACTCCTCCGCCCTGTGGCGCCTCTCCCCATCCGTTCGCCCAGCTTGCATGACTCACTCCGCTAACTGATGGCACACTCGAATTAGGCCGATCATTCCGGCCGCCATCCAAATTGTAATCGCCGCGGGTATTGGCGCAATTATTAGGCACATCAGCAGCGGTACAGAACCCATCTGGGTTATTAAGGGGATCGACAATAGTAGTCTCCCTTAATTTTGGTGTAGCCGAGGTATAGGGCTCCCAGTGTGCTCCTGACTGGATGGAAAAGATGCCGTTATACGACCATCCGCCAGCAATCCAACCCAGCACTCCCTTCAAGTGTTGGCCGGGTAGCTGGAAGACATAACTGAGAACCAGCCGATGGCGGATATCGAAGATCGAGTTTCCGCGGTCCAGACCCGGGAGCGTTTGATCGGTCGTGAAGCCCTCCCCTGCTGCGGCTCCATTGGCTGTAGTTGCGCCGCTGTGCCAAGTCGATCCGTCATCAATCGAATGGCTGTAGGTGTAGCTCACATTGAACAGTAGCCCGTGACTCATCTGCTTCTTCAATGAGGCCTGCAGTGAGCTGTAGTTGGAGTTGACTTGGTTCTGCCAGTTACGCAGACGCCCGTAGTTCTGGTTAAGACGCCCACCTAAACCAGGCCAGCTTCTTCCAAAGTTATCGGTGATCACACTACCGACAGGAAGATAAGAGCCCGTTTGGCGATTGATGTCCTCTGCACGGAATAATTTGTGGCCCGCCGTTCCCACATAGTCGACCTGCATCACCATCTTGGCTGCAATCTCATGCTGCACGCTCAAGTAGAAGTTGTAAACGTAAGGATCCCTGATCCCCTCCGGGAAAATAATGCCGGTCAGGGTCGCCTGGTTCGGATTGCTAGGATCCCATCCGTTGATATTTCCCTGGTTCTGTGCTTGTGAGCATGGACCCTGGTTCCCGGGGTTGGTGCCGCATCCACTAAAGGTTACGGGCACATTCGACACTTGCTGACAACTTCCCGTCGGCGGCAACCCAGTGCAGGTTGACGGACCATACACTACGTCGGCACCCGTCACGCCTACACCACCGATAACCTGATTAAACGAGTAGTAGGGCAGATTCCAACGCGAGTTCGAGAGCGGGTTGTACAGGGTACCCTCGTAGGCCACCCCGAAGCCACCACGGAGGGCGGTCTTGCCATTTCCGAAGACATCCCAGGCAAAACCAACACGCGGTCCAAAGTTATGATGGTTACCCTTACCCAACGTTTTGGCCGGGGCGAAGCCACCCGGACCGCATACTCCTGCAAGCTGGGATAGCAAAATCGCGCTGGGCGTTGAGCAGTCGTAGGTTACACCGCCTATCGTTCCTACATTACCGTTCAGAACATTTGCATTACCTACCCACCCGAGCATGTTAGTGCCAGGACCTTTGATAAAGGTGGTCGCAACGTCTCCTTCCTCATTGTGACGTGAGTAAAGGTCGTAGCGAAGACCAAGGTTCAAGGTCAAGCGTTTCGTTGCCTTCCAGTCATCCTGGAAGTAGGCACCCATTTCACGATTGCGCCAATGCCGGATATTACTGTTAAGAGTCGCGATTGGCGTGGGATTGAAGGACGACGCTGGACATGGAGCCTTGCAGATTCCAGGATCGACACCAGCTACCTGCAAATAAGGCGCATCGGCTGCGAAGAAGACTTGGTCATAGAAATAGTACGAGGGGCGCGCCACATTGAACTCAGAGTTCTCGATATTGCGCCGGAAATCCACTCCAATCTTCATGTTGTGGTTCCCATGACCAATCGAAACCATGTCGGAATAGGTGTAGATGTTTTCTTTAAAAGCCTGCGGATAGCCGTTGTAGGAGCCAAAGCCCGCCGATCCGTCGGCAAATCCGATAGCCGGAACGCCACCGTCCTTAGTGGTAATCAGTGTATTGTTCTGCAGGTAGCCGAGACGCAACTCATTCAGGACGCTCGGACTGAACGTGTGCACGAAGCTTAACGACGACTGTGGGAAATTATTCCGGAGGGGGTTGGAGAAACCGCGCGTGCAAGCTGCATTGCAAGGGCCATATTTATCTGTCTGGCGGTTGTAATTGTACTGAATGTAGAAGCGATTGTTGGCGTTCCAATTGTAGTCGATCCGAAGCGATGCTTCGTTGCCGTTAAACAGGTTCGCATTTCCTAAACCGCCGGTCTGCGTTTTAAATATCGCGGTACTGCTCTCTTGGATACTGGCGTCACGGTTGAGCGTGCCCGCTTGCTGAGGTATGCCGCAAATAGCAGACTCCGCTGGCGTGACACCAAAAATGGACGCCCATTTCTGCTCCTGTAGCGGCGTCCCAGCTGCACCGCAAAGATACGGAGTGAAGTCGCCGCCAGTGTAAGTGTTCGCCGTGAGTCCAGTGGGCGTTCCCGAAAGTGAGGGTGCGAAATTTGAATACAGCAGCGCGGCCGTCGAATTCAGTCCTGCATTCGCATTCGCTTGAATGACGGCATTGCGGAAAGCGGGCGATTCTTGAAGAACCGATTGGGGGGTACCTGAGCTTTTAAAACGGTCTCCCTGAAGAGATAAGAAGAAGAACAACTTGTCCTTTATCACTGGGCCGCCGATGGTCAATCCAAACTGGTTGAAGCGCAGCGGAGGTTTTTTCGTAATCGGGACGGTCTGATTCAAGAAGAAGTTGTTGGCATCAAGGGCGTCATTGCGGATGTACTCCCATGCGCTGCCGTGCCAGGCATTGGTTCCGGATTTGGTAACCAGATTGACGCTGCCGCCAGCACTGCTGCCGTACTGGGCCGACATATTGAGTTGCAACTGCTGAAACTCTTCGACAGAGTCTTGAATCGGTACGTTGATCGCACCACCGCTCAGACCCTTGTTGGAGACGCCGTTGATGAGGAATCCATTGAAGTCTTCGCGTACGCCATTGACCACTGTCCCGTGGCCACCTTCGAAGTCAACACCCGTGACATTGACGGCGCCGGCGCTCATCTGCATCAAGTCAAACACATTTCGTCCATTCAGAGGAAGGTTTTCGATCTGCGCCGAGCTGACGATGGTGGCCAGCTTCGAATCTTCGGTGTTGACAGCCGAGGCCGCGCCCGTCACTTCCACTACTTCTGAGGCTTTGCCAAGTTGCAGTTTCACATCGAGGTGGGCAATGGTGCCGGCGTTTGCGGTCAAGCCATTATTCTCCACCGTCTTGAAGCCGGCCGCCTCAACCGCGATCTTGTAAGTACCGGGCGGAACCTCTTTCACCGTGTAGTTGCCACTGCTGTTGGTTGTGCTTGAACTGCTGAAGTTCGTGGCAGAGTTCGTGACCGTAACCTTTGCATTCCCAATCGAAGCGCCGGTTGGATCGGAGACGGTGCCGGTGAATTGGCCGTTTTGTACCTGAGCGAAGCCGCTAAAGCTGAGAACCAGGACGGCGCAAACTACGAGGCAGAACTGCAATCTTTTCATTGACCTACCCTCTTGGGAAGCGATGGCTCGGAATTTTTGGTTGTCGGCAAGTTTCACAAATCTTATTGGATCTTTGGGATGCGATCATTCTACTTAATGCTTCTCAATGCTTCTGGACTGCACTGCCCACTTGGATCACTCATTGACCCGGCCTATCGCTATCTAGAGAAAACATTTTAGAGCGCGCAGCATTGTGCTTCATCCCAAATTGTTTTGTCAATTCAAAATCTTGTTCCTGTTGATAGACCCGCGTGGCTCACTGAAAACCGATAACGGAGCGGCGAGCGAAACCTAACTCGTACCATCGTAATGGCATTTTGCGCGCCAAAGGCCGACATCCTATTTTCTAGTACTTACATCGAAGACAGTGCAGGTGTCTATGATGAACGGAAGGTGAATAGAAGCGCACCTACGGAATTACGTAGATTGTGGGGATGGCGTTCGAACTTAGAAACGGCCGAGTGCGTCCGACAAAAGCAATTTTGGTCCGCGCCGCTTTAGCGATTAGTGGGTACCGACTTTGCCGTGGCGCTTTGGAGAATTCTTTCCTTCAACGTACCGCTCAGTCACGCCCTGCCCCTCGCTGAGAGTGATTCTCTGATCCGCCGGCTCCTGGCCGAGCTTTTCAACCTTGCCGCTCGGCCAATGGATCACGATCGAATCTACCGTGGCTGCAGTTCCTAAGCCGAAATGAAGGCGCGGATCGCTCGAACTCTCGAAGCTGCTGCCTGCACGAACCTCAGCCGATTGAGTTGACCCTGCTGCCATGATCTCGACTCTTGCCCCGTAGCCGTCGCGGTTTGACCTGGCGCCGATGGTCTTTATTTGAATCCAGTGACCGGGCGAAGCGACTTCATTGCGGAAGAGGACGGGCGCGCCATCAAGATTCGTCATGAGGAGATCTTGACGGCCCCGGTTCCAGAAATCAGCGGTGAGCGCCGCGCGGCCTATATATCTTTTCGCGAACGCTCCACCGGACTTCTGCCCGACCTCTTCAAATTTTTCGTTGCGCAGATTGTGAAAGAGAAACGGGCGCTCGGCATAGCCCACTCCGAAAGACTGGCCTTCCACTTGGGGATCAACGTGTCCGTTGGCGATGAAAAGATCGGGCCAGCCATCGTTGTCGTAGTCGAGGAATTTGGCGCCGAAGCCGAGATACGGATTGCTCACCGACCCGATCCCTGCCGCCCCCGCGAGGTCGGTGAATTCTCCGTTGCCATCGTTATGATAAAGATTGTTGTCGTCATCGGAGAAATTGGTCTTGACGATATCGGGCCAGCCATCGCGATCGTAGTCAGCGGAATCGACGCCCATCCCGGCTTGCTCGTGACCATCGGAACTGTAGGCAACTCCAGCCTCGGCGCCCACCTCGGTGAAGCCACCCTTGCAGTCGTTGTGATAGAGAAGGCTCGGCGACGAATCGTTGGAGACATATAGATCGAGACAGCCATCCTTGTCGTAATCGAGCCAGAGCACTCCTAATCCGTAATAGCTTTGCGTGTCGATGCCGATCTTTTCGGTGACGTCGGTAAAAGTGCCATCGCCGTTGTTGTGGTAGAGGCGGTCGCGTGCGCCCTTCAGTCCGCGCGGGCCGCAGTTCACCTCGATCCCTCGATATTGGCAGAACGGCCCATCGCCAAATTTCGGCAGATTGTTCATATCCACGTCAACATAGTTCGCAACGTAGAGGTCGAGGTTGCCGTCGTTGTCATAGTCGCCGAAGGCGGCACTTGTTCCCCAGCGATCGGCGTTGGCGACTCCAGCCTTCGCGGTGACGTCGGTGAAGGTGCCGTCGTGATTGTTGCGGTAGAGGGCGGAGCCGTGAAAGCCGGTGATGTAAATGTCCTCCCATCCGTCATTGTCGAAATCGCCGATGGCGACGCCGTATCCCCAGCCGCAAAAGTTGATGCCCGATTTCGCCGAGACATCGGTGAAAGTTCCGTCGTGATTGTTGTGATAGAGGCGCGGCGGATGGCATTTGCCGGCGCGATAATCGGCGACCGTCGAGCCATCGACGAATAAAATGTCCATCCAACCGTCGTTGTCGTAGTCGAAGGCGGCGGCGCCTCCACACTGGGTTTCGACGATGTAGAGTTTTTCGCGACTCCCACAGGTGAGTCGGAAGTTGATGCCTGCGGCTTTCGTTACGTCGACGAAGAGCGGGGTCGCGCTTGTAGTGAGCTTGCGGGTCGGCGACTGCGCTTTCGATGCAATTGCCTTGTGTTTCGCGTTGTTCGATTGAGCGAGCCCTGGCAGCGTTAACGTGATCACCGATAAGAGAAGCAGAACGACGATCGCGATAGTGCCGCCTGCCTTTTTGTCGGAGCGCATGGTCGCTTGCGGGATGTTCGACGATTGAGGGCTAGCGATCAATGATCACGACCAGTCGCTATCCCGGCTGCGGCTGGCTCGGCTTTCTTTAGATTGGCAAAGACTTGCCTCTCACTTCGTGCTTCGTCGACCCTTCCCATCTTCTCCAAGACGCGCGCGAGTTGATAATGCGGGCTCGGGTCGGATGGATTCAGTTCAGCGGCCTTCTTAAGCGCCGCCTCAGCCGTGGCGTTCTCCCCGGCCAACGCTTGATCCTTGCCCAGCGCGTACCAGGCGTCAGCATTTGAAGAGTCGAGCGTCACAGCGCGCTGCAGATGGGTGGCGGCGTCCTCATATTTTCCCGCCTCGAGCAGCGTACGGCCCAGTTCATAGAGGACCGTTGGATTTTCTCCAGAGCGGGTCAACTCTTCTCTATATTCTGCGATCGCCTCGTCGTTGAGGCCGAGACTGAAATAGGCAAAGCCGAGATGATAGTGGCCGAGTTTGATGGCGGGCTCTAATTTCAGTGCAGTCTTAAATTCGTCGACGGCCTGCAAGCTGCGATTCGAATTCAAATAAGCCCTCCCGAGCAAAACATGGTTGAGTGCATTTGAGGGCTGCGACTTGATCGAGGACTGTAGTTCCGTAGCGGCTGAGTCATAGTCCTTCGCGCTCAGGAAAATTAGCGCTAGATCAAAGCGGGTCGCGGAATCCGCGGGAGCGAGATCGCGGGCGCGAGTCAATTGCTCGCGGGCGCGGACGATGTCGCCGCTTTTGAAATATGCCAAACCTAAATAGTGATGGAGCTGCGCATCGCGAGGCCATTTGCTGATGACGGCTGCGCCGGTCGAAATTGCCTTTGGTAAATCTCCGGCGTCGAGTTGCTGGACCAACGATTGCCGGGCCTGGGTTTCTTCATCTGACGACGCGGATTGCAGCGCCAGCATCCGGGGCACCGCATGCAAAGACGAAGCAAGTTTCGTCCTTATTGTGAGGCTCGATATGTCTCGCGCCGTTACGCTGGTTGGCGAGAGCAACACAAAAATAACTGCGACAGCGACTAGCGAAGTCAGTAAAGTTCGCCACCGCACTTTCGGATCGAGTGACTCACGCCGACGCTGAAAAAAAGTCAAATAATGGTGTGTAGATTGGTGCATTTGCGCTATGTCTTCGTTTAACATTATTTTGCGAACGCAACGATGTGATGAGTAAGCATAAGCGATCGTAACCGCTCGCAACGCCGCTCGCAACGGTGAAGCAATCTGGAGAGGGCGATGGAAGCTACAGATTTTTTGCGGTTATTTGACTACGACGCATGGGCAAACCGGGAATGCATCACGGCGATGCGCCTGGAAAATATTATTCTCCTACCGGATGTGATTGGACGCATAGCCCATATTCTTTCGGCGCAGAGACTGTGGCTCGAGCGAATACTGGGCCAGTCTCCGACGCTGCCGGTGTGGCCAACTTCGACGCTACAAGAATGCGGCGTGCTGGCCGAAGAGATGACTTCGGCATGGCGGAGTTTCCTCATTCAGATTTCAACCCAGACGATTGGGGCGCTTTCCCAACGCTCTCTGCAAGATAATGTCAAATACCGGAACACCAAGGGTGAGCCCTTTTTCAGCCAGGTGGAGGGTATTCTCACGCACGTACTTTTTCATTCGGCGTATCACCGTGGCCAAGTCGCTCTGCAATTGCGATCGAGCGGGGCGATGCCGGCATACACCGATTTTATTCACGCGGTCAGAGAAGGATTCGTTGATTAGCTTCGTTGATTAATTTCAATTGGTTGCAGACCCAACATGGATTCAGGCTCCATCACGCGCGTCTGGCTTCCGCTGATTGGTGGGCTTTTCGGGCTGGGATGGATTTTTTTCTACACGCCCGGACCCCACGGGATCGCTCGCGTCATCGGTCTATTGCTCGCATTGATCGGATTTGGCGGCGTTATTTTGGCGCGACATACTCTCGGCAGCTCGTTTTCAGTGGCGCCAAAAGCGAGAGTCCTGGTGACTCGCGGAATTTATTCTCGCATCCGCAACCCGATCTATATTTGCGCAGAAATATTGATTGGTGGCATTGCACTCATCGTGTGGCGGCCGGAGCCGCTTGTATTTCTTCTGGTTGTGTTGCCACTGCAGATTTTTCGCGCCCGTCGTGAAGCTGCGGTGCTCGAAGAAAAATTCGGAGACGAGTACCGGCAGTACCGCAAACAGACCTGGATCTGATAGCTCCCGCTGCTATCATTTCAACCACAATGAAATCGGCATTGCTCAAGATGTCTGCGACGTTATTCTTTCTGCTCGCGCTCCCCTTTGGAATGGCTGAGGACGGGCAGTTGAGTCCACTTCCATCTCCCTTGTCGAATAATGCGGTGGCTATTTCGCATGATTCCGGCGGCGCCAAAATTCTCTCGTTCATGGGCATCGGGCCAAAGAAGACCTGGGACTCGATTTCGACCAGCGCTTACGAGATGGATGTGAGCACCGGCAGATGGACTGAAAAGCGCCCGGTGCCGGGAGTTGCGGGGCGGCTGGCGGCGTCGGCGGTTGCGCTGCATGATCAGGTCTTCATTTTTGGAGGCTACGTCGTAGACGGACAAGGCGGCGAGAGCACGGTGTCAGATCTCAATGTTTTTGTGCCGGTCGAGAATCGCTACTACCGAGGAAAAGATATTCCTGTTCCCGTCGACGACGCCGTCATCGGCGTCTATCGCGAGCGCTTCATCTTTCTGATTGGCGGCTGGTCAACAACGAAGAATGACGCTGTCAATAACGTTCAGGTGTACGACATCGAAAAAGATTTGTGGATGCAGGCTACGCCTTTGCCGGGCACGCCCGTGTTCGGGCATTCCGGATCGATCATCGGCGACACGATTGTTTACGTCGATGGAGCCTACAAGAATCCGAACGGCGCGAATCCGAAGTATGGGGCATCTGAAGAATGCTGGACGGGCAAGATTTTTCACAGGGGCGACGTGACCAAAATTCAGTGGTCGAAGCTGCCGCCTCATCCCGGCAAGGCACGGTATCGCATCGCCGCAGGAGCCGAACCGCAAGGGAAAAAAGCTGGACGAATATATTTTTCGGGGGGAACCGACAACCCGTACAACTACAACGGCGTTGGGTACGACGGCAAACCTTCCGAACCGTCGCCCGTTACTTTCGCCTTCAACGCGCGAAAGCAGGCGTGGGAGACGGTCAGCGAAACTACTCCGAATCCGACCATGGATCATCGCGGCTTGCTGGTCACGCATCGCGGGCTTGTGATTGTCGGCGGGATGGAAAAGGGACAGCAGGTGACGGCGAAGGTGGCGCTGGTGAGGGTCTCGGGTAAAAAATAGGTGTCCGGTTGTATTTCGTGGTCAGGAGGCCGTGCGCTTCTATAAGTAAGGAGTTTGTGTTAAAGTAAGGAATAGTGGGTTAAGGGAGTGAAGAAGCACTCAAAAATCACGAGCAAGGGCCAAGTTACAGTGCCTATTGAAGTGCGGCGGCTTCTCGGGGTGCGGAAGGGCGACCGGCTGATTTTTGAAAGCGACGCCAGCGGCGTCCGCATCAAGCCAGTTCGCGGTGAAAGCGTGTTCGCAAAGTACGTGGGAATCGGCAATCCCGGTCTGGCTTCCGGGAGGGTTTCCATAAATCGTTGGCTAAGGGAAGCGCGCGGCCACGATGATTAATCGCTCCGACTATGACGACCGCGATCGACACTAATATTTTTATCGCCTTGTGGGACTCCGATCCCGCGACCAACGCGACCGCGCTGGATTCGCTCGACGCAGCCTTTCGTCGCGGGAACCTCATTATCTCAGCACCGGTGTTTGCAGAATTGATCGCAGCCCCGGGGCGCAGCGAGCTGTTTGTTTCTAAATTCTTCGACGATGTAGGAATCGCAGTCGATTGGCAAATGTCGGAGGCAACATGGAGGGCCGCAGGTCAAGCGTTCAAGGGATACGTAGGGCGCCGTCGAAAGGCGCGAGATTCAGGAGCACGACGGATTCTTGCCGACTTTTTAATTGGAGCGCACGCAGCGGTGAACGGCTATCGACTGTTGACGCTGGATGAACGTGTTTATCGGGCGGCGTTTCCTAATTTAGTGGTGCTTAACGCATAACCACGCTCGCGACTTCTAGCGCGACCTCGCCAGTACCAGCGTGATGTCGTCGGGCTGCTCGGCATCGCCGATCCAGTCCTGAACCGCGGCAGTAACGATTTCGGTGATTCGCTCGAGCGGCAGGTTGCGGTTTTCGCGGACGAGTTGAATGAGTCGCTCCTCGCCGAATTCACCATACGCGTTTTCCGGTTCCGTAATTCCATCGCTGTAGGCGACGAATATGTCGCCTGGGCGCAAGCGAACCGTTGCTTCCGGAAAATTGAGATTGTCGAAGAGGCCAACTACCGTGCCGCCGCAGCTCAAGAGCTGCGAAGAGCCGTCGTCGGAAAGCAGGATGGGCGGCAGATGACCGCCATTCGAATAAGTGAGACGCCGCGAAGCGCCGTCGTAGATAGCCAGAAATAACGTCGCGTATTTCGCCGCCGGAGTGCTGGCATAGAGCTGGTGATTCAAGAGGGTCAGCAGATTCGCGGGCGAGACGTCGGGGCTATATGAGTCCGATGCGAGCATGAGCGCGGCACCGTGGGATGATCCAACTGCAACCGGCCCGTGGACAGCCGAGACATCTTCAATGCTGTAAGCCCGAACTGCAGAGTGGATGGTAGCCATGAGCAACGCGGCAGAGATTCCCTTCCCGCTGATATCGCCAACCGCCAAAATCAGTTTGTTGGAATTGAGGGATAGAAAATCGTAGTAATCGCCACTCACGGTCCGCGCTGGGCGGCAGAATCCGTGAACCTCTAACGTATCGAGCTGCGTGATCACGCTGGGATAAAGTTGCGCCTGCACTTCCTGCGCGATCGCCAGTTCGCCTTCCAGACGCTGCTTTTCTTTTTGCTCCTGGACCAGCGCCTCGATCGAGATGGTCATCGAGTTGAAGGAGTTGGCAAGCGTGGCCAGCTGATCGGTTGATTGCACCGTGATCCGATGACTGAAGTCCGCGCGATTGATGTGCTTGGTCGCCTCGTAGAGTTGAGCAACTGCCATGGTAATACTGCGGGTCAGCTTGGTCCCGATTAATAAAGCCAGCAGTTCAATGATGGCGAAGATTAGCAGAATCGAGACCAGGATGTATTCGACGCCTCGCGCGTAGTCGCCGAGAGCGGCAAAAAGCCGGGCATAGAGAACCGAGGGACGAGTTTCTACTTCCGCCAAAGCGCCAACGCGCTGCCGCTGGCCCGTCTTCCAATCCCATACCGGAAGCGGGATGGGAAAGCGCACCACGCGATCGAGTAAATTCCCGGGGCTGGGTATGACGCCGGAAGAGAAGCTGTGCTCGCGAGAGTTGGCCGACCCGGACAAGTCGACACTCGATTTGGTGCCGCCAGCACCATTCGTTTCGCTTTGTTGATAGACAACAATTCTGCCTAAATCGCCTGACATCCTGGCGATGAACTCAGTGTCGAGCGGTTCGCTCGAAATCGTCCGCAGTGGTCCGCGGCCGGTTTCGACCGATGTACCGGTGCGGAGAAATAACGCGCCGCCATCGAATACGATTTCGCGGAAGTCGGCTGGCAACGAAGCGGGAGAGTCGAAATTTGAAGCGCCATCGCAGCGGGAGCAATAACTCTGGCTTGCATACCACGCGCAGACCTGCCGTCGCGACCACTCCGTCCGTGTAGGACGGGCGCGTGAAAGGCTTCCCGAGTCCACTTTATTGCCGGTTGCGACCCCGGCGGATAAATGATGAGCTATGGCCCGATTCGCGGACTCCATGGCGCGCAGGTGGGTCGCGATATCAGAGGTTACGACGAAGCTTGCGAATTGCCCGGCAAGCAGGTAGAGGGTTGTCAGCGAGATCACGAGCAGCAGGATGACCGGAATGACTCCGATAAAAACATAGGTGACAATCAGGCGATTGCGCAGCCGCCACAGAAGTTTTTTGCGCAGATAGCGGAAGGCGACGACGGTGAATAGAACGACGGCGAGACTGCTTAGAAAAACGATCCAGCCTTCCAGCATTTCGGCGGTCGTGTGGCTAAATCTCTCGCTGAACTGCTGCACCGCGAAAAGCAGGACGTCCAAGGCAAGGACGTAGAGCGCAACCCATGCGGTGCGAGTGTGGGGCCACAATCCGGCGTTGCGCAATCTGGCTTCGAGTTCGAGCGGAATCAGCCTCATACTCGTCTAACGACCTTATATCTCAGGATAGATGTCGAAGAAAGCCGCCAGACTCGTTCTCAGCTGCCTTTCTATTTCGTCCTTGCTGCCTTCGAGGGTGTGCATGGTGACCCGCGCTTCATGCCCATTCTTCAGCTTGACTGGAGCAGCGCCGACTTCGGTAATCTCGTCGGAGGGGAGAAGGCGTAGTCCGTAGACCAAGGTTAAGTTTGCCATCGCACGATTGTAAGCCAGAACATGGCGTCATCTGGAACGTGGTGAATGGGATCATCCACCGTTTTGAAATAGTGGTCGGAAAGTCTTACGAGATTCAAGCGGATGGCTTGCGTTTTAGCCGGGCGGCCACTGGAGCGGTCTGCCCCCGATGAGGTGAACGTGCAGGTGAAAAACAGACTGCCCGGCGCGAGGGCCGACATTCAACACGGTCCGGTAGCCATCTTCAATGGAACGCTGACGCGCGATCGTAGCGGCCGCAAGATGGCAGCGCCCAACCAATTCGGCGTCGTCTTCGGTTGCTTCTTTTAATCCGGATATATGTTTCTTAGGGAGAACCAGTACGTGGGTGGGGCCTTGCGGGTTCAGGTCTTCAAAGGCGAACGTGTACTCATCTTCGTACACTTTTTTGGATGGAACTTCGCCGCGAATAATGCGGCAGAACAAGCAATCTGCCATTCTTTTTACTCCGCTCGCCTGGATTACGATCTCCGGCAAGTTTGATGAGAATACGAGTGCAGCGATCTCTCTCGCACAGAACAATAGCACTCTGAATGGATTGCTTTGTAGAAAATTGTAAGTAGGTTTCTCGATCGCCGAACGCGATGCCCGCGAGAGATCAGTTGAGCCGCACCAGGAAGACAGTTCCCTCCTCGACCTGAGTCTCGTGGGCCACGTTTGTTGCCCGTTTTCGATCGTCTTGCTGGACACGAACCCGCACCCACCAGGTGCCGACGGGACTTAAAAACTTGATCACTTTTGCGGATTGATATTTCGCCTTCAGTTGGTCGACCAGTTTCGCAGCCGTTTTTTCCTCTTTGAAAGCGCCGATCTGTACTGCCCAGCGTCCACCAGAATCGAGCGGCGTCGGAGAACTCAAGACCTCGATGTGGACCTTCGCTACTCCCGGCCCGTAAACGTCCAGCGCCTTCGCAGCTGCGAGCGAGAGGTCGAGAACTCGTCCGGTGACGAACGGGCCTCGATCGGTGATGCGCACCACGGCGGAGCGATTCGTCTTAACATTGGTGACTTGCACCATGGCACCGAGCGGCAAGGTGAGATGGGCCGCGGTCATGGCGTTCATGTTGTAGAGTTCGCCATTCGATCCGCGGCGATTGTGATAGGGAGCCCCGTACCAGCTTGCCGTTCCGGTTTCTTCGTAGAGCGGCTTGGTGCGCGCGGAAGCTTGGACGCTTCCCGGAGCCTGCGCGAGCCCGGGGGGACTACCGGCAGGGACGTTCGTTGGCGTGGTCGTTGCTATCGGGGCTGATAAAGATGGAGGTGGGGGTAGCGATGCGCCCTCCTGCGTCACGTTGCGATGGCATCCGCCGAGCGCGACGATCGAAAGCAGTAAAACAGCAAGAAATGCCGGCCTGAAGGCTGACGGCATGGGGCGGGCTAGACGCAGTAAATTTTTATTTCGCAGCCGGGTGCTCAAGAGGGCTTGCGATGCGATTCCAGGAACTCGGCAAACTCGGAAAGCTTGCCGGCCGCGGTGCGCAGCGCCTTCGAAGAATGCGAGCGGACCGCAGGCACGACCTCGTCATTCAAATAATTCACGAGTTCGGCCGTCTCTTTCTCGAAGCTTCCGGCGATACTCGATACGGATCGATTGAAACGTGCGGAAGCGTCTTCCGCTTTGCGATTGAATTCGGTCATGACCATCCTTGTGGATCGGGTAAAAATTCACGCCTGACTATGGCAATGTTTCCCCTTATTATCGTAGGCGCTGCTAAAAGGGTCAAACGCGGCACGCCGCGGATAATTTCGAATCAGAGTCTGGGAACGCTCCGGCGTTTCCGAGAGGGCTCTTTTTCTAAGACCTTTTTTTCCGCGACCTAGAGAGAACTCGGGCACGATACAATCACGCCATTATGTCGGCCCTCGCATCGGCATCGTGCATTCGCTTTCGGAAGTCGGCGTTCGTTCTCGCTCTGTCTCTAATTTTTCTGTCGGCCTGCACCATATACGGCGATAAGCCGGCCCGCGCGATCGAAGAGGCGACCGGGGGCGAGGCGTTGGAGAAACTTTTCTGGAAGAATGTGCAAGCCAAAAACTGGGCCGCGGTGGATCGTTCGCTTGCCTCGAACTATGTGGGCGTTTCGGCAACGGGCAAACTGGATCGCGCGGTCACCGTGGAGCAATATAAGAATTGGCAGCTTGCAGATTTTTCCATCGGCGACCTGCAAACGGAACTGAACGGCACTACGATCGTGGTTACATTTACGATTACGCTCAACGGCACGTCATCCGCGCCGGGCGCTGGTTCGCAGGCGTTGCCATCCTCTCCGCAACATATGATGACGGTGTGGCAACAGCAGAAAAAGGGTTGGATTGTGATCGCCCACAGCAGCGCTCAATGATGACGGCGCGCCGCGCGTAACAAGTCTAGTGCAGATGTACGCTGGCATGGCAGCCAGCGCAGAGAGTAATGAGATTTTGCTCGGCGTCGTCGCCGGAATGGCTGCGAAATTTCCGATGGTGAACTTCTAAATTTGATCGGGCCCCGCACGCCTGGCAGCGCCAACCATCGCGTTGCAGTACCTGTTTACGAAGTTCAAGATAGGCTTCGGGGCGAAGGCGCAGGCGTGGCCGTTTGGGCAGAACTTTTGTCACGCCGCATCTCGCTGGACCTCTGCCAGGAATGCTTCTCGCTGCAGTTCCGGCA
>JBBRNA010000037.1:0-33205 GCA_038230575.1 Terriglobales bacterium
AATAGAGCGTAACAGTCCGCCAAGCCAGCGTAAGATGGTGCGTAAGTACCATCGTATTCGATGGCTTTTTGAAAAGAAGAAATGGCTTCCATCAGACTTTGCGTCGTGCGCCGGTTCCACTCAAAACGTCCCTGCAAATATGCGTCGTAGGCTTTGGGATTCAGTTGATGCGCGGGCTGCACATCTTTAGGAAGCGTGCCCAAGACCTTCTGCACGATGTCATCGACGATGGGCCCTAAGCCGGAACCGTCGGAACTGATTGCGTGGCGGTCGCCGACAAGCCCCGTCTGATCTTTGCAGGATACCAGTTGATCCGTGATCGCCATCCGCGTGCCGTCGCGGTGAACTGCGCCCGCCAAAACGAAGGTCGGTCTTGCACGATTGCAGATTTGCTCGAAGCTCGTTCCAGAGCCTTCGGGGGTTACTTCAACGACTCCTAATCGTTGTGGATGAAGTTCGCTCAATCGGGTAAAGATTTCTTCATTGACGATTTCAGCAATGTGGCGGCTGTCAGCTTCGCCACCAAGGCTCTTAAATGGCTGGATGGCCAACAACAGTCTCGGCGGCGTAAACCATTCACGCATACGTTGGATTGCGTAAGGCGCAATTTGAATCCCGAAATATAGGATAAGCGCGCCGAGTAGCAGCTTCAAAGACCTGAACCGCCAAGGCCGTGGTGGCTCCGGCTCGGGCATCGGTATCGGTTCAGGCAATGGAGGATGTTGCACATCCAGCCTGGCGTCTCCTTGCAACCCCACGCGATTCAGGATTTCTGGAAATCGCCGATCCGAACGTAGGCGGTCGAAGACAGACCCAACCTTTAGATAGACTAATAACCCGTCGCGCTCGTCAACAGCTCTGTCCAGCCAATGAAATGCATCATCGATGATACCCATGCCGGCATACACGATCGCAAACGCAATGGGCGGCACGTAGCGATGCTTCGATGCAGCGTGTAATTCGTGCAAGATCTCGACCGCGTCTTCAGTTTTTCCGGCCAACGCATACACCTGCCCCAGGAAACCTGACCAAAGAGGCATTGGACCTGCGATCGCCAAAGCTTGCTTGAATTCAGAAATCGCCTCGTCGAATTTGCCTTTCCGGCCAAATGTCAAACCGAGGACAAGGTGAGAGAGCGCGAACTTGGCATTCATCGTCTCGGTCTCGCGAAGTTGCTCGATTGCTTCTTCATTCTGCCCTGAGGCATAGAGCAGTAATCCCAAACTAAAGTGCATGAGTGGCGACAAGGGACTAAGTTGCCGTGCAATCTTGGCTTCCACAAAAGACTCGTCGAAGCGCCCCGACACCGCGAGATAGGTAGAGTACAAATGGTGCGTCCCGGAATAGCCGTGATTGAGTTCAATCGCGCGCTTAAATTCTTTCTCTGCATTCTCCCAGTCCCAATCGAAACGGAACTTGATCATCGCCAACGACAGGTGTGCTTCTGCATTCGAGTCATCTATACTCAAGGCCCGCAGAGCAGCTTCCTTCGCTCTGGTCATGATTTCGACAGGAGCCTTGAGGCCATATTCCCCGGCACCCATCAAGATGAGACAGTGAGCTAGGCCGGCGTGGGTCAGCGCAGAATCTGGATCGATCTCGATTGCGCGCTGGTAGCACTCCACAGCTTTCCGGAAATCCTCTTCATTCCAGAAATATCGACCCCTCAGGTACAGGTCATAAGCCTTAGGGTTGACCGACACAGATGGACTGAGCCGGTCGTTCGCGACATCTATGGTTTCCAAGAAGGAGGGATCCAGCGGAAATTTAATCAAAGGATCGGTCTCGACGGCCGCTGGTTCATTTGGCTTGCGCAGCCTGGCGCGTATCTCACTCGCGATTGCTGTAGCCACTTGTGTTTGCAAGTTCAGGATGTCGCGCAGGTCCCGGTCATAGCTTTCAGTCCAAAGATGCTCGTCGGTCCGACCCTCGATTAATTCCGCCGTGATCCGCACCCGATCGCCGTCGCGACGCACCGAGCCTTCAACGATGGCATCGACGCTTAATTCGCGTGCAATCTGGGGAAGCGTTTTCTTAACGTGCTTGTACTGCATGGTCGAGGTCCGCGAAATGACACGTAACCCTCCAATTTTCGCCAACGCAGTGATCAGAGATTCTGTCAAACCATCCGCAAAATATTCTTGCTCAGGACTACCCGAAAGATTCTCCAGTGGCAGCACAGCCACTGAGCGGATCGCGGGCGGCTGAACGCTCGCAACCTGTTTTCGTTGACCTGGGCCATCACTGTGAGGCTCGATTGCTTCGAGTGCAGCCACAACTTCACCAACATGCTGATATCGCTGCTTTATCTCTTTTCGCAAGCAACGGTGGATGATCTTTGAAAGTGACTCCGGAAAGTGTTCTGGCAGCGGCAGAGGAGGCTCACGCAATATCGCTGAGCCTAATTCAATGATGGTCGCTCCTTTGAAGGGCATTTGGCCGCTCGCCATTTCATAGAACAGCACTCCGAGACTCCAAATGTCGCTACGCGTATCGCTCGGGCAATGTCTCAGCACCTCCGGAGGCCAGTATGGGGGGGTCCCTGCAATTCCATCCGAGCCGTGTGTTGAATCGGCGGTCTCAAGAGAACTAGGAACCTCGACGCGGCGTTGAATCTTCGAAAGGCCGAAATCAAGCAGCTTTATGTGACCGTCCCGATTGAGCATCACATTGCCGCTCTTCAGATCGCGATGGATGACGCCGTGCTCGTGAGCGCACGCGACCGCCCTGGCGATCTCCACACCGTAGGCGACGACAACTTCAAAAGGAAGTCCTACGTAAGCAGGAATTAAGTTGGTGAGAACCTGCCCTTCGACGAACTCCATGACAATGCCGGCCTGGTTTGGTTCATCTACAAAGTTTTTGATTCGACAGATATTGGGATGATCGAGGGAAATCGCAATTTGCGCCTCTTTTTCGAGCTGTCGGCGAGCAGACTCGTCGGGAATCGTGTCTTCGCTAAGAAGCTTGATTGCATCCACACATTGAAGTCGCGGATCCCAGGCACGATAAACCACACCCATTCCGCTGACAGCCACCAACTCGAGAAGTTGGTAGCGTCCAAAGGCTCTACCCGCGAGTGGCGCTTCACTTAACAATGCGCACGATGTTAGATCGCGCCCCTGAGCAAGTCAAACAATACCCTCGGCCATGCGATGTTCCGGCCACTTGGTTCACCAATTGCTATTTTCACTTACGGGCGCGAGTCGGGCTGACAAGGTGCCGTAAATGAATCAGTCTCTTAGGAGCGGGTGGAAGCCCAGGGATGGCAGATGTTCTGGCATTGCTGTCAGGTTTCCGTGCGCCGCCTGAGGGATGGGGGCGAGGGTGGCAATCGAAGAAATGCTAGTCACGTTGCAACAGCTCGAAAACCCCAAGGACTTACTCGAGGCAAGGAGAGATAAAACAGATGCGGACACTCATGCTAGTTGCGGTTTCAATGGCTGTACTTCTAGTACCAGCTCTCGGGCAGGAAGCATTTCCGAAAGTCGAAGTTTTCGGCGGTTATCAGTTCAGTCGCCTCGACCCCGGACTTAATGCCAACGGATGGAATACCGCGATTAATGGCAACCTCAAGCCCTGGTTTGGGGTGGCCGCCGACTTCAGCGGCACTTACAAAAACGGCAACCACATCTACACCTACATGTTCGGGCCAACTTTCTCCGCCCGATCGGAACGGGTGACGCCCTTTACTCACGCATTGTTTGGAGGAGCACGAGGGGGTTCCGCGATCACTTTTTCAATGGCGCTGGGCGGGGGCGTGGATGTCACTGCCTGCAAGCATTTCGCCGTGCGTTTGATACAGGCTGACTGGTTGCTCCTCCGTTCCGACGGAGTTGCCAATAAGAGGAACGTTAGGATCTCGACAGGTATCGTACTCCGGTTCTAGAAAGTGTTCTCAAGTGCTTCCATCGACGAGTACACGAGACTGCGTTTTACGGCGTGCGGATAGCGCAGTTGGAAGACGGGAAGAGGGCAACGGTCGATATCGGGGTGGCGGGGTGAAATGGTTCCCCCGGCGGCGGGTCATGAACACAACTCCGCGCAATAACGGCTCAAAGCAGAAAACCCCGGCACATCGATTGTCAAATTTTAAAAACAACGGTGTGCGTTTGTTTTATTCGGTCCGAGTCCTTGCCAGTGCGGCGACGGTTACTGGGATCGGTTTCGCGGATCAACCCGAATCTGCATTCTTCTACGGGCAAGCAGTTAATGAATTAGCCGTAATCGCAACGACCGATCGGGACGAAGGCATGACGTCTGCGTCGCGCCGGAAATCGTACTGATGTCTACATCGGCACGCGCAAACGTTGTGGGGAGTGCGCACAAAAAGCGCAATGCACCCGGTCGCCGTTGAAGTATCTTGCTATCCACATGCATGAACCGGCTCGGCAACGCGCACGCGACTTAGTCAACACGCCAGCTTAGCGAATGCACAACGAGAACGAAAAAAGGTGGAAGCTTCGCCAAACTCAAGAACCAGATCGGATTTCGCCGCGGTGCGCCTGCGAAGATTAAAGTTTGTTTGTGAGCAGTTCTTTCTGGCGGCGGCTGCGCAGAACATAAAGCGACTGATTCGCTTCCTCAGTCAACGACCGAAACCGATGTTGGCCGCGACCACTTAGTAACCGAAGAAACAAACACAACTGCAACACTCGCAGCCGGCCGGGATATCTTCTCGGCGTTCCTTTTTCAAACATCCACTCGCGATATCGCTCATTGACGGGGTTTTGAGCATCGTTCGCTTGATACACATCCTAACCTTATATACACTGCTTCGATGGACTTTGCAGACTAGTATTCAGCCTCAAATCTAATGAGACATCATCAGTAAAGGTTTAGGGGTGAAGGAATGATCAGTTTGCGTTGGACTGCCCCGAGATTGCGTCAGATTCTAGGTGCGCTGGCACTTTTTGGCAGTGCGATGGCGGGGGCGCAAAACCCAACAGCACACCACCGGGCCGGGGAAAGCGTTGCATTTGAATTCGTCACAAGCGAGCGCGCGGATCCTGCTGACGTCATAATTACAGACGCGCGAATTTATACCGAAGACAGCTTTCGTCAGTTGGTGGAAGCTCTCGCAGTGCGCGATGGAAAGATAATCTTCACCGGGCCCGCCAGCGAAGCGACGAAATTTATCGGACCGAAAACGAAAATTGAGAGTCTGGGGGGAAAGCTGGTCTTGCCCGGCTTGGTCGACGCGCATATTCATCCAACCGGCATAGTAGATTTTGGAGGCTGTACCCTCGCATCGAAAGCTCGAACTTTAGCCGAGATAACGAATTTCGTACGTGGCTGCATTCAGAAGGCGCCTGTTCCGTCTGGACATTGGCTGGAAGTGGGGGATTGGGAATATGGTGGAGGAAATCAGGCCGATGCGGCTCACCCTACCTTGAGAGCTGCTCTTGACGCGGCTTCCACAGAGATTCCCATCGTTATGATGGGGTGGGATGGCCATCATGCGGCTTTCAATTCCGCCGCTCTAGCCCTGGCGAAAAACTTCAAAGGCGATGTCGTTGGTTATTCGAAGCAAACGCTCGCAACCGAATTCGCACAGTATAAGACTTATGTGGGGGTTGACGCTGCAGGCCAACTCACCGGGGACGTCGCTGATCAGGGGTGGTTGCCGATTGATTTCAGTCAAGTTTCTCGCGACGAACATCAGAAACTGGTGGACGCTCCGCAGCGTCTCGCCGGACGCCTGAACCGTGCGGGAATCACCGCTGTGCAAGATGCGGACGTGAGGCGCGAAGGTGGTTATGAGGTCTATGACGAACTGATCCAAAGAGGACAGCTAACCTTCCGACTCAACTTGGATCAATATTTTCTTCCGGAGAGCTTCCGCGACGGGAACGGAAAGATCGACTACGACCAATTATTTTCTCAAGCGGAGGAGATTCGCCGGAAATATGCGAAAAACCCTTTAGTTCGAGCTGACGCCGTAAAGGTTTACGCGGACGGGGTTCCGGAAGCTAATCCTAACAACGTCCCACCCACGCTCGGAAATTCGCCGCGACCAGTGCCCTACCTTCAGCCGATCTTTGCCAAAGACGCAGCCGGATTGTTGACTGTAACCGGATACGTGGATGTGTCCTCTCCGGTGTGCGTGCACGTTCGCGTCAAGCCTGATGACTATTCCTCACCAGGTGCAATCGCAAATTTCATGAAGCTATACGGATATCATCCCGGACAGTGTGCCATCTCCTACGGAATTCCGGAACATGCTCCGGAGATTTTTAACGAGTACATCAAACGCGCACATCTAGCCGGCTATACAATCCATGTTCATTCCATCAGCGACCAAGCCGTTCATATGGCCATCGATGCTATCGAAGCAGCGCGCGCTGCTGACAACGTTTACTCCCGGCCTGACACTCTAGCTCACATTCAATTTGTAACCCCTGAAGATGTTGTTCGGATGGGTCGAGACAAACTGTATCTGGCATTCACCTACAGCTGGATATATGCCGAGCCCACCGGTTACGATCTAAGCATCGTTCCTTTTTTCGACAAAGTCCTAGGTAACACCTACGAAGCTTTTCACCAGCCGGATAGCTACTACGAAAAAACCACTTATCCGACCAAGACCGCAAAAGAAGCCGGAGCCATTCTGGTCGCGGGGTCGGATGCTCCGGTGCTCACGAAGGACCCTCAGCCTTTTGTAAATATGGAGTTTGGGGTGACGCGCGCCCGCCACGGTCTGCGCCCGATGAGCCCGCAACAGAGGCTCGATATACGCGATCTGATCGATGCTTACACTCTCAATGGAGCGCGAGCCTTGAGCCGCGCCTCTGAAATTGGCTCTATCGAACCCGGTAAATCGGCGGACTTCATCGTGCTCGATCAGAACATCATTGCGCTGGCGGACCAGGGGCGTCCCGAGCAAATTGGGTCCACCAAAGTACTCGAAACCTGGTTCATGGGAAAAAAGGTCTACTCGGCTTCAACCGAGTAATTCTGTCTGGCCTGATCTGCAGTTTGGTTTTAATTCAGCCGGAAGCAGGATCTTCTCCGGGAGCGGCCATATGAGATTTGTTTGTCGACTAGCCGTCATTGCAGCGCTGAGTTCGCTTCTTTCGATCAGCAGTCGAAGTCAGACTGCTACCACTCTTTGAAGGGTAAGGTTGCAGACCCCCAAGGCGGGATGATCTTCGGAGATACCGTCATGCTGTCGGATACTAGCAAGGGTTATTCGCGATCCACTGCGACCGACGATCACGGATTTTATCAGTTTGATGCGGGCGGGGCCAAATGTAATGAGCGAAGTGGGGCCATTCTTGGAGCACCAAACTGGAAACCCACAGAGTAGCTGCCTACGACACATACACAGCGGAGATTTACGTTATGACCGGCCGACGGAATAGGGGCCAGAATAGAACGAGCAGTCGTCAAGCGCAACAAATGAATCTAGATGAGCTGAGCTCATCGCTGCGATCGGGCGAAGAGTTCGTCATTTTCTGGCAGCCCAGAACGCGGCTTGCCACGTTGCCAGAAGAAAGAATACAAGCCGCCGACCAGCCGTACCGGAGTCTCATCAAGATTTGGGCTTCGGATGTAGTCGGAGATTCGAAAGTGGTTCGTCCGTCCCCGCAGCGGTTTCGGTTCGCGGTCTAGAAACAGCGTTGGAGGAAGTGTGGCTTGGGTCAACGTTCGACTGCGCACACTTCCCACAGCCAGACTTCTGGCCCGGCATAACTTCTGGCGGTCCGCGAAGGCCATAAACCGAACGGCGGACGCGAACGTGCAGGAGAAGTCGGACTGTGCCGTAGTACCCGTGAACCAGTCGAACAAGGAAGGGCAACCTTCCGGGGAGGGAAGGGTGCAGACCAAGGGGAACATCGTTCAATCTCACATGCGCCCGACACCGAGCGGAAATGCATGTCCCAGAGACTGCACGGTGTGCGGCAAGCAGTAATATGCTTTACCGCTATTTATCCTTGTTCAGAGCCGTATGCGTAAACGCGATCGTACGGATCTGTGCGGGGGGGGGCGATCAGTGATGGTGGTCCCTACCGCGACAATTATGATTCGTCTAGTTCCGAATAGTTCATCCGGGAGTAACCGCGAATGGATCTTGGCAAGCCGACTTATCGGCTATCTGTCGGGCTTTAACAAGATCGCCGGTGTTAGTAAGGCGTTCCCTCGCGGTTGGCTGAGGTCGGCGAGCGCCTGGTCATTTCCCGCGCCAGTTGGCTGGTCGCTTCTGAAGAAAGGCGTCCGTCCCCTCTGCAGCATTCTCGTCAGGGCGAATGGAGGGCGATCCCAAAACCGATCATTCGGCGAAACCAGGTTGACTTCTGTAGGAAAAAGGCACCCGTTCTAGTCATCGATTTTTGCGTATGTGGCGTGTGCTAAAGGACCGTAGGAATTTTCGGTCAATCGCCTGCTGAACGACCATAGGTTGTTGAAGCGCGGCTATTCTGAACGCACCGCAGAAAAAATCGTTGGCGAGAATTTCGTTCGAGCTCTCCGCGAAATCTGGGCCTGAGCCTACCTGGCATCGGGGCGGGGCGTCACAATAATCGCCGAAGCATCGTCACGCAGGTCGGCCCCATTGGCAAACTTCTTTACATCTGCCAGCAAGTTATCCGGCGTGATGTCGGGTCTTCGCATCTGTGCCAACAGCCGCTCAGGACCGTACTCTTCTCCCGCTTCGACTTCAGCTTCCGTAATTCCGTCGGAATAAAATGCCACGCGGAAATTCTTTCCCAGTGAGACGACGCTCTCCGAAAACTTGCTCGCCGTTATTCCCAGCGGCAACCCATGCTCGTGATCAATCCACCGATGGCCGGAAGGCTCGACCAGCAACGGAGAAAGATGCCCGGCGTTTGCAATCCGCAAAATTCTGCTCGCCGGGTCGAGTTCGGCATACACCATGGTCACAAAACGTCCGCAAGGGAAGTCGTCGACCATCATATTATTCAAGCGAGATAACACCTCGGCTGGTCCCGAACCGGTCTGCGCGAGCGACCGCAACATGCCGCGGGTAGCCGACATCAAAAGAGCCGCCGCGGTGCCCTTGCCGGAAACGTCGGCCAGCACAAGGCCCCAACGTCCGTCAGGCAACGGAATGAAGTCGTACCAATCGCCACCCACCGAGCCGGCGGCAATCGAGAGTCCGGAGACGCGAAAGCCGGGAATTAAAGGAGAGCTTCGAGGCAAGAGCGCCTGCTGAATGGAGCGAGCTTCTTCGGCCTCTCGGGTAAGAATTTCGCGTTGTTCCCGTACATCGCGAAAACGTTGCGCGTTATAAACCGCAACCGCGATGTGCGCACATAAGCCTTGCAACAAACGAAGCTGGTTCGGACAAAACGCATCGACCTCGCAGTGCGAGGCTGTGAAGACGCCCACGAGGGCGCCTTCTCGATGCAAAGGAATCGCCACCTCAGACCGCGTCTCCGGCTCGCAGGCTAAATAATACGGATCAAGTTTCACATCAGGCGCGTAGTGCATCTCGCGCGTCGCCGCCACATGACCTACCATTCCGACATCGAACGGGATGCGATGTCCCTTGCCGTGAACGGTGCAGCCCCGTACTCCGGCCAACACCAAATCTGCGCGCTCAAAATCGCGAAGGAAGATGTTTATTTCGACGCAGCCGAGAGAGGTAGCCACCTCGTCGACGATCCGCGGAACAAGTTCGTCCAACTCGAGGGTCGCGGTGATTCGCTGCGCGAATTTTTGCACCCGAACTAATTCCGTTAGCTTTTCTTCCGGGGTTTCGTAGGAGATCTGACTGGAGTTTGTGAAACTCATCATCGGGCTGATGGACACGTTCATGCCCTCCCGGGAGTAGGCGTTCCTTGCTTTATTCCCCGATCATTATCAGATGGGAAAAATCAGCTTTCAGATTCTGGTTTTTTTCGCGTCACCGCCGATTGAAGCCACACAGTCATGCCTGCAGAGAAGCTCTGCGGATGGACTGTGGAAACAAGCGAATAACGCCGGTATTTCGCGATAAGCTCTCGAGCCGCTGCCTCCGCCCGCAAAACGCCAGATGAAGTAGCGGCAGGAAGAGGTGCGGCTCGCGGGATCAGAGTTGGGTTCCCTTTATTTCCCGGAATCTGATTCCCGACATTAGCTCACGACCGACGCGTCACAACCTTCACCGGACGTCGTCGGTTTGGTGAATCCACAGACGCTTCAGCAGGGCGACAAATCGTGGAACTCTGTTGCCCGAGGTCACGTCGAACAACGACGACAGGTGAATATCTGAGGGTACGATCCATCGATCGTATTCGCTCCATTGCCTGCCAGGGCATACGTGGACGCATTGGTTGTAACTGGCCTTGAACCCGCATTGAATATAAAAAGTTTTACTGCGACTATGACTTTGGTCTGACTGAATCACATTGAACGGGACCATCGGAACCGGGTGGTTCGCCTACTTCGCAAGGTGGAATTACTTCAGACCTTCGACCAGATATAAATCGGCGAGCATGCGATGGTAGCCGAAGACGCAGGTCTTGGCGTCCGGCGTTATCAGGATGGGACCTAGTGTTTCAACTCCGGCGGGATCGGACGGCATGAGTTCTTTCCACAGGGTTCGCTGACCGGTCTTTATGTCGAGGCGGTTGACTCGCGCCGGTAATTCTCCGGGCTGATAAATGTAGAGAGACGAACCGTCAGCGCTGAAAGTAATTGGCTGCTCTCCGGGATTAAGTCCAGAAAGCGGGCGCGGTTCGCCGCCACCGACGGGATAAAGATATCCTTTTTGATCCGGGCCAATTCCCGCGACCCACTGTGAGTCCGGAGAGATAACAAATTGGGTGCCGTTCACGCCTTCTTGCGTGATGGCCTCACTTTTTCCGGAGGCGACATCCCGAACGTAGAGCTTGACGCCTTTTCCAGGCTCATTGCCGGTAAACAAAATACGTTTGCCATCGGGAAACCAGCGCGACCATGAATGATTAATGCCGTCGTTGGTCAAAGCTTTGGCTTCGCCCGCGCCAGTAGTCAGCAATCGCAACTGCGAGGGAGAGTCCTGAGTCTGGGCGATCACCGACTTGCCATCCGGGGAGAGAGCAACGGCGCCGCCTTCCCCAAGCAGAACGGCGGGCGAGCCGTCGGTCTTGCGAATATATACGGCGTAAGATAAGCCTCCAGACTTGGAATAGTCGAGCGAACCGCCGCCGCCTTCTTCGTCGAACAAGAGTGTCTTGCCGTCGGCTGACAAGTCGGCAGGATAGGTGTAATCAAGCCAAGAAAGATCACGCTGCCTGGTTTCGCCCGCAACCGTTGCCACCAGTTCACGCCGCCAACTGGCGCGCATCAACAGGACTCGGCCATCTTTGAAGATATCGAAGATCATGACAGCCCCGGGAAGACGCAACACCATGCGCTCTTTGCCGTCTAACGTGACCGCATAAAGCGTACGGTCGACGCCTGACTTGCTCGCCGTGAACCAGATCTCCTTGCCGTCGGGAGACCACGCTATACCTTGAATAGTGAACCACTGGCCCGATAAAACTTTCTTCTTCCCAGCCAGATCGACAAGAGCCAGCATCCCGCTGTCGTCCCCTTGCACCGGGTGATCGATGAATGCGATCAGATCACCCTTAGGAGAAACGCGCGGATGACCTATCCAACCGCCCGTTTCGTACAACGGCTTGCCGATCGGAAATTCGAGACGATTTCTCCCGCCCAAGTCGCGCACTACAGCCAAACTGTTTCCGTCGGCGGCCCAGTCCGCCCATTGCACCTGCTCCAGCACCTCTCGTGGAGCGCCGCCAACGAGCGGCGCGCGAGCCAGCGTTCCCATGTTCACCCAGGTACCGATGGCCTTGCTGTTGAGTAGTACCGCCATCTCGGAAGTGGAAGAGACCGAGACCAGCTGCGTCCGGCTTAAGCCCATGGAGCGAGCTTCAGGCGCTTCTGGTCTAGCTGTGAAAACATCTACCGGGCTGCCCTGCCATGCCGCGCTGTAGAGAATGGTTTGACCATCTGGAGCGAAGCGGGCGGACCGAATACTCCCACGCCGGAAAGTAAGTTGTCGGTAGATTGGCGGTGGTGGAGGCGTCGTAGAAAAAAGGAGCTTGCCTCCGAATAAACCCAAACCCAATGCCAGCAATGTGGCCAGCGCAACAAGTAGAACCGGAGAAGACATACGCTCTGCGGGCGCAGTCATAGCTACAGCTGCAGCATGTGTAGTGGAAGGATGCGTCGCCGACGATCCCAAAGAAGACCCCGAAAAAGATTCCGATACAACCGATTCCCGCGAGGAGTCGGTCGAGCGCAGCAGACGCTTCAGGTCGGCACGCATCTCACCCGCTGTCTGGCAGCGCAGTTCGCGGTCCTTCTCCAGAGCTTTGCTGATTGCCTCTTCTAGTTTCACCGGGAGTTCGGGGCGCAGCCTGGTGGTCGTCGTCGGATTCCGGTTAAGGATTGCTTCGGTGATGACCGCAGACGTCTCTCCGCGAAAAGGCACAATCCCAGTTGCCATTTCGTAAAGCACCACTCCGAACGAGAACAGATCGGTGCGGCCATCCAGCTCTTTTCCACGCAACTGCTCCGGAGACATGTAAGCGACCGTGCCAACCGCGCTGCCCGGGCTGGTCAGGTCAAGCACGCTGGCATCTCCGCGGGTTTGCGATTCATCGAGAAAATCTGTCTTCGCACGCGCAATTTTGGCCAATCCAAAGTCCAGTATTTTGGCGTGGCCGCGGTCTGTGACAAAAATGTTTGCCGGCTTGATGTCGCGGTGGAGAATTCCTTTGCTGTGCGCCGCCTCCAGCGCGTCAGCGACTTCGATACCGACACCAAGAAGCAGGTCCAACTCCATCGGTTTGCCCTGAATGAGATGCTTCAGGGTTTGACCGTTGAGGCACTCCATCACGATGAACAGGCATCCGTCATGCTGGCCGATTTCGTGGACGGTGCAGATGTTGGGATGATTTAGCGAGGAAGCGGCGCGCGCCTCGCGACGAAAACGCTCCAAGGCCTGAGGGTCGTGCGCCATTTCTTCCGGAAGGAATTTCAGCGCCACGAAGCGGCCGAGCTCGAGGTCTTCAGCTTTATAAACCACGCCCATCCCGCCGCCGCCGAGTTTTTCCGTAATACGGTAGTGCGAGATTGTCTGGCCTATCATGGGCGCGCCAATCTTACGTGGGGAGAATCGGCTAGTCAACGCGGCGATGGGGAAGAGAGAACTCGTAACTAGTCTGTTTCACTCATCACGAGGTCAATTAGAGGCTGCAAATTATTCGCAGGTGACGTCCCAAAAACTGCGACCCAAAACTTCGACACCGCTAAACTCGGCGAAACCACACGAGCTCTGGCATCAACTTTGAGATCGTGCTTTCCCAACAACCGGACGCTCCGGGCGTGTGTAGTTGAATCCTAACGCTGGAGGACATAGATCCCAACTACGTGGCCTGCAGGTCAAAAGTCGCATGTACCAATGGCCCAAAGGGCGCGTGCACTGGCGTGTCTGGCAAAGCGCTGCGCAAGACCATACACTCCAATGACAAGAGAAACCTTGTTAGCCCCACGTGCACGTGGTCAGGTGCTTATCTCCGCGTATTAACATTCAATAACGGACCATCATTAACACCTCGGAACAGTCAAAAACGAATTCATTCTGTCGCGGTGGACTTCCCCGCTAACCCGAATTGTATAGCGGCATTTCACGGGATGTTGCGGCTTGGTGCAGGTCTACGGAAGCTGGTCGAGTGAAGAAAAATAATCTCGGGGATAGCATTAAGAAGCGTACCCAAAAGACTCCGGCAGGCAAAATAAATGTTGTCACTACTGGGGGAGAAAGATTTGGCGACGGCGATTTCCTAGAGATCGTTCGGGACGATGCCTCCGGAACAGTGGGCTTGTTGCACTGGGAAAAAGGCCGGTCGGTGATTGCGCCCGAACATCGGTTGAACGGAAATCGCTACGTTCCGACGGAGGCCGTTACGGACCTAAAACATCTCCCGAGCCAATCAGCCTCATACCTTTCATCGACGCAGTTATTCGAAGATCTCCGCCAATTTATTTCTAAAAATACAGGCCTATCCAGCCCTGATGCAATGTTACTGGCATTTTTCTGCCTCGGGTCTTTTTTTAGCGATGTGCTCTCAAGCTGCCCCTGTTTATTATTATCGGGCGATAGCTTGTCCGCTATTTCGTTGCTGCGCCTTCTCGGCTGCGTGTGCCGTCACTCCTTACTTCTGGCGGATGCTGGGTTGCAAAGCACCACTCGGGATTTGAAGCCAACTCGCTTGATATGCCAGGCTGATGCCCGCCTCGATAATATGTTGGCCGCCTTGCAATTTCCTGGGTTCGGGATTTCGGATCGCGGTTTCAGAGAGATCAGCGGAGCGGTTGCCGTCTACGTCGGTGACGTCGAATTGCGGTCTCAACATTTAGCTACCGGGATTTGGTTGCCGGTAGCCACAAGCCTTCGTTATTTTTCGACGCAGCACGAATTACAGGAAAGTGCGGAGATCACTCAACTTCAAAATCAATTACTGCAATACCGACTGCAAAATCTTCGGTCGGTCAGTTTGGCTGAGTTTGACGCGCCACAACTCTCAGGCTCGAGCCGCGAGATCGCGCGCACCTTTGGGCGATGCATTGTCGGGGCGCCTGAGATCCAAGCGCGAATCGTAGAAGTTTTAGCGCCACGTGATGGTGCCGATCGGATAGAGCGTTCAACCCGTGTGGACGCCATTATTGTCGAATCTTTGGTTGCTCTCTGTCACGAACAGCGATCGTCCGTCCATGTTAGTCAGGTGGCTCAAATCGCAAATGCCATCCTGAGTCGAGACCAGGAGTCGTTGCAACTCCGTCCAAGAGAAGTTGGGGCAAGGATGAAAAAAATGGGGATGCTCACAATCCGCCTTGATTCTGCCGGCCGCGGCATCTACCTCCTTCGAGACGAGTGTGCCCGTATTCACCGATTGGGAATCGATTTTGGGGTGCCAACCTTGGCGAAGGAACTGCCCGGATGCCCGCACTGTGGGAAATCGTAAAGTTCCGTTCATGTTGTGCACGTTATGCATTTGTTTTATTCAGGAGGAGTCGATGAAAAGAAAGTATGAAGTTGCACCGGCCTTAATAAAAAGGCTACGCTCTCTCAATTGCCCGTTTCCTCAAACCGAGGAAGAAGAGACGCCGCGGTCGTTCTTAACAATCGAAGTCAGCCAACGTCACCTGACAAAAGCTTACGATCGGCGCAGTGACGCCGAGTTTGTCTTCGCGGTGCGTATCACGAACCAGTCTTATAACAGATTGGAAATTCAGGGAATAAAATGCCAGCTCGATTGGCCGGCTCACATGAACTGGCTCGTCGATCCACTGATTTGCCGCGGCGACAAAGGTCCGTATCGGCTCCCAAGCGGAGCAGAATTTCCACGCGAGACGGTCCTGAATCATCGCACTGGGCCGGCCGGCGTCATCGATCCCGGCGGCGAGGTGGAAGGAGTTTTGTTAGGAATTTGCCTTTCTCAACGAATACCGCACGATTACCTGGCGGGTACAGCCGTTCCGGCAGACTTCTCGCTCGTCGACCAATATGAAATAAAACACCACTCCACGATCGAAATCGAAATCGATCGCACAGCAACCTCGCCGCCTCGACGACTCAGTCCGCGACGATCGACGTTATATGACCCGGTCGGCTATGAAGTGTCTGATGCAAACCGCCGCTCGCCGCGCGCCAGTAGCGTGGTCCCGCGTTGGCCGGCCGGCCCCGCGGTCGTAGAGCTCAATAACGAAAAGGAGTAGTCGCGCGAATACCGAGTTATTCGTAACGATCTCGGAGGTTCCCCGTTCTACGTCTTGTGACCGCTTTTTCCGGCCGAGAACAGAGCGGTAGGCGGGCGTTTGCCGGCACCTTCAGTCGCCAGGTTGACGCAATATTTTGGGCGAGACACTGGCTGAATATCAATGAGCATAAGCCTAAGCCTGATCACGGTTTGCGAGCGACGCAAAAAATCCCCGGGGGAGAGGTACTTCTCGACACCGGCAACTGCAAAGTCCGCCGCTCTGGGCCCTTCGCAGTGATCGCATGGACCGCCACTCCGCCACTTTCAGGGAAGGGGTCGGAAACAATCTGAAACAGTTTGCCATAGATGAAGACGTGGCGAGCAGTTGAGTAACCGAGGCCTTGAATTCTGGCACAGTCGTTGGCAGATGTTTCGCCGCTCTCATTTGTCATAGGGCGCTCATTTTGACAGATAGCGTTCAAGGAATCGGCAGTCCTTCTCAAGATTGCTCAGGCCATGAAAGAACCTTGACGGTAAGCCCGCTCGCCTTGTGATGGAATCAATCACCGCGATTCGAGCTCCCGACGGAATGAAAAAAAGGCCACCGTGCGGTGGCCAGGGTCGCTAGGTACATCGACAATCAAATCCTCAAGCGGCTGCAGAGCGCAACTTGTCCTCGGACATCTTGTGCGCCTTGGTTGAATGCTCGTGAGCCTTGGTCGAGAGTTCATGTGCTTTCGTGGAGTGCTGGTGGGCGGACTTATGATCGCCTTTACTGTGGTATTCGGCAGCAACTCTGTGGGCCTTTGCAGCGTTCTCATGATGCTCCGCTGCTCGATTATGAGTGTCTCGTGGCATTTTATTCTCCTAACTCTTGGGAATTCGTTCGCAATATTGATGCGAGCGCGTAACCTTGCCACCGCTGCTTTAAGTGGTAGACAAGGAGAACACCAGTTATTACTTAGGGATCCAGATAATACGTTAAAGACGTCCGCTAAGCAGTTCCATATTGATCACTACCGCAAGACGGACGACCGCTCCGCAATTAGATGGTGCTGCTCATAACCGTTTCGAGCACTCGGACTTTGCTTGGAGCCAGTCGCCTATCTCGTGGCCATCTTCTCTTCCGCGCCCCTCATACAATTCGAAGGCACGGCGACGGATTCGGTCTTGTATCTCATCGTGAGATTCAGCTGTTTCGCTGGTTCTTCTTAGCTCCGTAGGTGTTTTGGGTGTTGTCATTTGATATCGCTCCTCTATGTAAGCATTGATCATGTTTTAAAATAAAGGAGCGGCCCTGTAGAAGGCCGCCCTCTTACGGCGAACGATCCGCCTTAAACTCCCATAGCAACGTGGTGGAACGTCGAGTTGACAGTCTCAAACGTGTGCACCTTCGGCGTGCCGTCGATCATTTTGTGGCATTTTTTCAACACTTCTGGATAGGTCGTACTGTTGTAAGCTTCGGCACTCGCTTTGCTTTCCCATAGGCTGATGGCCGTAACTTCCAGACTGCCAGGCGTTGACAATGCAATTTCGTCCTTAAATCCCTTTTGCTTGCGAAGCAAAGGAAGAATTTCGTTTTCAAAGGTACGGTTGTACTCAGAAAGCGAATTGGGTTTCAGTTGAATAGACACATTGCGTGCAAACATAATTAACCTCCCTGAGGCTACTAACGCTAAGAGGAGAAGAATTTCAGATGGGCTGACTTAGTTCAGGGAACCTGAAAGAGGAGCAGGTGGGAACCACCTCACCTTCGACGCTAGCCCGGTGAATCACTGTTGTCAAGGCAGACGGGGAGAGCGATCTCGCATTATGCTGAACGCCCATCGCTGAATTCTTCCTAACTCCCATCGTTTGTTAGTACTGTGGGCGGACCAAAGGAGTGAATCATAAGTACTATTCATTTTTCGAGGCGCTGTTTTTCGCTGCAACCTGGCTTGCGCCGGATGCGGCAAGATTAAATACCCGGCCCACATTCTTAAATAAGGATCTCTCGCCCGAAGAAAATAAGATCCATCGGGTTCAGGTTGCCGACGGAAGCAAATGCAGGGCCGCATGATTGAAGATTTCGTCGCGCGTTTTGCCTCGCTGACGGTTCATGCACTGTTGGACGTTAAATAGGAAATCCCGGTGAAGATATATGCCCTTCTGCGTAGATGTTATGGCCTTTGGTGATCTGGCGAATCGACTTATGCCAAGCAAAAATTACTCCAGCGAATCTCCTGGTGGAACAAATGCCAGGGGAGAGGCGAACTACCCATCCCCCCGTAGTGCGGCTGTCGCGCACACGAAAAGGTGTAGCTTTGAAACGATTTATTTCGTCTGGAATTTGTTCAATTTTCTTCCTGGGTTTGGGAATGTCATGCTTCGCAGGCCATGCCGCTGCGCAACAAATTGCATTCACTCCGTCCACGCTGAGTTTCGGAAACGTGCTCCCAGGCACCAGCAAAACCCAAACCGTCCAAGTCACAAACGTCACCAGCAGTAAAATCAGTATTTCAGGGCAAAACGTCAGCGGCACCGGGTACGCCACTGGAGGAATGTCTTGCCCATACGTTCTTTCTCCTGGAGGGAGTACGACCTTCACCGTGACTTTTACCCCACCCGCCGCTGGGACGGACAATGGGTCGGTCTTGCTTGCCAGTGAGGTTTGGAACGGAAACGGCAACGGAAACCGCAAGATAAAAGGATCCACCGTGAACTCCGTATTATCTTTGTCCGGTTCCGGTATCGCCGCCGGGCAGCTGACACTTTCGCCATTAAGCTACAATTTCGGCAGCATCAATACGGGAACGAACGCGACGATGACCGGAATTTTGTCTGCAACCGGCGCGACGGTAACAATTTCATCGGCTTCGAGTACCAACTCTGAATTTTTGCTCACTGGGGTCAGCTTTCCTGTCGCGCTTGCTGCTGGGCAGAGTATCCCGTTCGCCGTGACATTCGGCCCCCAGACATCGGGAGGCGCCGCGGGCTCGATCTCGTTTCTTAGCGATGCTGCGAATAGTCCCACAGCCGAATCAGTCACCGGAACCGGCGTTATTCAAGGTCAGCTGATTTCAAGTCCGTCCGGGTTTAGCTTCGGGAACCTCCAGGTGGGCACTTCGCAATCAATGAGCGGATCCCTCACCAATTCTGGCGGCACGAGCGTTACGATCTCTTCCGCATCGGCCAGTGGCACGGGATTTAGTTTCAGTGGGCTGAGCTTGCCCCTAACACTGAACGCCGGCCAGAGCGCGTCATTCGCCACTGTGTTTAATCCCGCCGCTACCGGAGTTGCGAGCGGCAATCTTGGCATCACTTCCAATGGATCGAACCCGAACTTCAGCATTCCGCTTTCCGGTGCGGGCGTGGCACCGGGAGCGCTAGTTGCAAGCCCCGCAAGTATTTCTTTCGGCAACATCCAGGCTGGGAGTAGTAGCAACAACTTTGAGACCCTTACCAACACCGGTGGATCCGTAGTCACCATCTCGCAAGCGAACATCAGCGGCGCCGGGTTGTCGACGTCCGGATTAACCTTGCCGATTACTCTTGCGGCGAGCCAAGGTGTGACCTTCAGCGTCGTCTACGCTCCAGTCGCAGCCGGGGCGGTCAACGGAAATATCGCGGTTATGTCGAATGCCTCGAGTACCACGCTGAATGTTCCACTGTCCGGTACGGGAACGGCCTACGGTCAATTGACCGTAGCACCCGGTACATTAAGTTTTGGAAACGTTACGGTGGGCGCAAATTCCGCATTGACCGGAACTATCGCCGCAACGGGAGCACCGGTAACGATTTCATCGGCAAGCACGAATAGCAGCGAATTCGTGGTATCCGGTCTAACGTTGCCGAGTACAATCGCCGCCGGACAATCCGCTCCGTTCACCGTCACTTTCTCACCGAGTGCGAGCGGAACGGCGACCGCGTCGCTCACCTTCCAAAGCAACGCATCGCCCGCGAGCGTCACTCAAACACTCGCTGGCAGCGGAACAGCGGCGACGCAACACAGCGTTCAACTCACCTGGGCGGCATCAACCAACGTGATGGGATACAACGTGTATCGGAGCAGCACAACGGGAGGCCCTTATACGATCCTGAATGCTTCTCTCAATGCCACGATTGGATATACGGATACCACGGTCTCGGCCGGGAAAATGTACTACTACGTCGTGACCGCGGTTGATTTAAGTTCGAAGGAGAGCGGCTACTCCAACGAAACAACGGCAGTGATTCCTACTCCGTAATATCAGGAAGCGGGCTGACATCCTGGGCGCGGATGCAACGACGGATCAGCCCGCGCATTCGTGTGAACGTGAAGACAATAAAGGTTTGTTATAAGTGCGGCGCTGGTCGCGAAGTATACCGGTCATCGGGTAACGACAGGGAAAGGCAGACCACGTGCGAGGCCCCGTAAACGGTTGGGGGACATTCAAGACACTTGTGGGGCGCGAAGCAGAATCAAACCGAAAGTACTCGTCAATGATATATCTCCTGTCGGCAGCAGGATCTCGCTGCTCCTCGCGCTGGAACACGGATTAGTCACGGAGATGCTAGAATCCCAGCGATGCACATGGAATTCAAAGCCACAGATGTGATGTCCTTCGATGAAGGTAGAGGGATTGTTATAAGCTGCGAACAAAACACGCTAGTCAGTCTGGCCTTTGATGCGTCGGTCCCACGAGATCAGGTGCGGGAACTAGGGCGGATGTTTGGTACGATGAAACTTCTCGCAGTTGAGTTAGACGTGCCCGACCTTCCGTATTAGGCATTGCACTTGAGCTAAAGTTACACCTTTCAAGCCGAACACTTCCTGACCACTCGATCTCGCCGTTGCGATGCTCTGATAATCCAGAGGTTAAGCGCTGCATTCGCGACCATCACACTAGATCGATGTTCACTTCAAACCATAGCTCACCCTCCTCCGTAAATTCCCAGGTGGCTTTGGGCGCGCACCGACGATTCATTGCCGCCGTCGCACTGAATCTGTTTCACCGCGTATGGTGTCTTCCGGTGGCTCGGTATGCCCTTTAGGCCTACTGTAATACCCCGATAGCAACGTAGATTAAAGAGGCGTATTCTAAGACACTCAGGAGGTGCGCCATGCCATTCGCAGCCTATCCCCTTTGGTCAAGTGAAGAAGGTCAGGACATCGCAGAATACGCGGTCATGCTCGCGGTAATTCTGGTCATAGTCATCGGCACGGTTCGCTTAATCGGCGGCAATGCCAATAATGTCTTTTCTAACGTCGCGAGTAGCATCCAGTAGTATTCAAAACAAAAACCGAGCCGCACCCAACTTGAGGATTAAGCCAAGTTTAGATGTTCGCATTTAGACCTCTATTAGGCATTTCTCGCGCCAGGTAAGTTGATAGTGCGGCCAAGAACCGGGTGGGCGTCGGAAGCCGGCCGTTGGGCATTGGTGCGGGGTTAGGTCATTTCCGGCTTGAAGATCATCCCCTGGCCGCTTCTGCTGCTCATCAGCACACGCAGCGGCGCGGAAAACCTGAGATGGCGAATACAGATGGCGAATACAGCCTTGTTCCTCAATCGCGTGTTTTTCACCGAGCCATTGCCCATCCACGATCCGTCTCCGGCATCCGGGTTCAACATGAAGTAACCGCGATAGCACTCATTATGGTTAATTCTAGAAGAGTTTTTTCTTCCGGCACAACAACTTCCGTCCACTCCACGGGTCGCCCTCGCCTTTAACTCCACTCACCTCCATCGGCGCTACCCCAACACCGACACGCTGCGCTCGTTTGAGTGACGCTAGAGCGCGTTGGGTTGAGCTTGTTGAGTAAAGTTGAGTTAACCTTGAGCCGACACAGCTGAAATTTACTGATCTCAACTTTACCCTGCCCGGCTTTCCTCGCTCTTAAATTGCGCTGCGTTCAAACGATGCGGGGTGTTGGTTTTGGTTTTGTTGTTGGGGTGGCCGCGTGGGAGGGGGTGGAGTTGAAAAACAAGTTGACTTGAGGACATTCACTGACTATCTAACCTCTTGGCATGGCAAGCCGGGCATACACATATTCGGTTATCTTCATACATTGTATGGCCGCATTGCGGACTTCGGCATTCGTATCGATGTTCGTTGTTGTTCCATTCCATCATCAACTTGCAGTGGCGGCACTCTCGGGGGAACCGCCTCGCGCGGAAGTCGGGGTGAATCCCTTTGGCAAGGGAAGTCCTTCCTAGGAGCGCCGTGGTGCTGGTACACGGCGCTATTGATGGCCGGTCGGAGCCTTCGGCATAACCGAATCTTCCGGCGCCTCAATAGTTACCTCAACTTCGGCACCTCCTTTGAGTCGCACTTGGTTCCCATTTTCATCTTTCAGCGAGTTTTCAATCCGAATTTCGTCGAACAAGGGATCGGCCCCTCGTACAGCGATCTGCGCTTTTTCCGGCACACTCGGGTGCAGGGGCTCGATTATTTTAGCGACTTTCGCGGGCAGTACAACATTTGGCTTCTCAGTCATTGACTCCTCCGCTTTTACTCACCGGGTTGTTGTCGCATTACCGCCACATACTCAGCAGTGACCTCTCGAATCCGCTTCAATCTTTCTACATGTGTTCTGAGTTCCTTCTCGTCCACTCCCCCAAATGTCTCTCTTTTTAGACTGGCAATCTGTTCCGTCAAAAGGCGGTTGAGTTCGGCGCGTAGTTCGTCACTGCTCCCAGCCATATTCCCCAACCCAAGGACTGAGCTTAGCCGCTTGCGAACGGCCGGAGACTCGGGTAGATGCTGTACAACAGTGTGAAGCTGACTCCGTATCACTCACGGCGCGCGACGTGGCATTGAGCTGAGTTCGCCGGGGCGATTCAGACTATGCATCACCGTTGGCCCGCTCTTCGAAATGCTTCGGATCGAAGGTCGTTTGCCCATAGCATTTTGCTCTCTTTTGGATTGGAGTTGCGCTGGGTGAGTGACGTTGGGGCGCGTTGAGTTAAGTTGACTTGAATTGAGTAACTTTGAGCCGTCGCAACTGAAATTTACTGATCACACCTTTGACGGGACCAACGTCTGGGTGGCGAACTTTGGCGCTCACAACGGTTTCGAAGCTATAGTCAATGCGCGCGCTCGCGCTGGTTGAACTGCAATATTGTTTCCGGATGCGGTTTGCGGTGGGGTTGATGCGAAATCCATCCCGTCGGAGACCGGCCTTCGCATCCCATCTGATTTCAACAGCGTCCTTACGAGTCAGCCGAGCAAGTTTGTGCAAGAGGGGTGCTGCCGGCGGAGACTCTGACAAGGTTAAGAAGCAACTAGTGGACAAGAGCGCTGATATGGCATGGGTTTCGTTGGGCTTCCGAGTCTAGGACTGAGTGTCGACGAATCGCGCTAAAGATAATGGATAAGGGAGGGAGGAGTCTAGGGCCGCCTGCTCGCGGCTTTCGTAAATCCTTGAAAGCGTACAATTGCGTCGTGGCTCTGCTTTCGAGTTCGGCAGCGGATTGGCGCGAGCGGCTCGCTCTCAATAATTACCGTTGCCGAATTTGTCACCTCAGCATCGACTTTCAGGATCAGAAACTTTATTTTGAAAATGGCTTATGTACTCCTTGTTTGCACGATTTGACTACGCAGATTGCACACTCCGACAATTGAAAAAGGCCGAGCACCTAATACACGGGTTGCATTTTTCCCGGTTTGTGACGACCAAATTGAGCCGCCGGAACAAGACGCCGACGAAACCGCCAATGTAAATCGCCAAACCACACGGAATTTTCCCGCGCCCCGATCACGATATTTTGACTAAGAGATCAGTAGGCCCAATGCGGTCGGACGCCCCCTGGGGTGCTCTGGCCTTCGATCGCGGTGTAAACGTTTCGACCGAAGAAAAAGGGCAAGCCCCAGTCAAAACCCGAAAGAGTGTTCGCTCCCGCCAGTTGGCTGAATGCGGTCGCGCTCACATTACCGAATAATCCGTCGGCGTGAGCAACGCTGAAATTGACGGTCCCGGTCCCCACTCCTCCTGCTCCTTGGGTGGTGGCAGAGAGATTCTCAGTCGCCGTCGGGCAGTAGAAGGACGATCCATTCCGACCCAAGCCGCTAGGTTAGTTAGGAGCAGGCTTCGGGGGAGGGCTGCTCAATGAACGTCCTATGACTCGCAAGAGTTATGGGGTGTTTTTTTGATTTCCTCGGTAGTATCAGCGGAAGGGGTTTTGCTTGCCGATCCTTAAAGCTGCAGATCGGCCTTAGAACCATGATGAGCACGCTCGGCAGCTCGCGTTATTCTATCTATGGCGACTGCCTAATAAACTTCCAGCTGGAGAACATCCGCGATCTGGAAGTTCACGCGATTAACAAGAACCAAATTTCCACCGATCACCACGTGTGAATAATTCGGAGGGGGCGGCGGGAGCATCCTTTCCAAGTCCGGTGGGCAGGGCTTCATCTTTTTCTGAAGCCCCGGTGGCAGAGTTCCACGCACTACCAGTTGACGCTCCAATCCGGGAGGAAGGCGGTCGCGCTTGGCAAGCCCCGGTGGGAGACTTGAGTAGTGCGTCCGATACCAACCGCGAACCTCATCCCGATCGTGATCGGAATAACGCTCGTGACCCTTTCCGTGGCCGTGTCCGTTTCCCCGATCACCATCCTCGTCTCGATCCTGCTTGTCATGGCCGTGACCATGGCCTTGAGCCGCAGCCATTGTCGTGCAAAGCGCCAACGATAGGACAGCAGTCGCTGCGCCTCGAAACCAGATCTTGACGTGCATTGCGTTTCTCCTGATGGATGGGCGTGAAAATCAAGTTATATATGAAAGGAAATGGCTTGAAAGGTTACCTTCGGCCACGCTCGGAAGTGTTCCGCGTGTGGATGGTCATACGAAGGGTTAAATCGAGCCCCACGCCTGAACTTCACGACCTCGAGGAGAGTCTATGAGTGTTGGGATTTGGGTCGCAACGCGTCTCGCGCATCGCCCGTGCCTTCATGAGCACGAAGAACACCGGCATTAGAATCAAAACGTGGATGGTCCAAAATGGCCCAAACGTGGGAACTAGAATATCTTTATGCGGCGCTCGAAGTAGACAGCCAAAATATGGCATCGAGAATAGGCGCTGTAAGCGAGGCTGTTGCAGAGAAAGAAAGACTTAGAAGCAGCGACCACCACGCCGAGCGCCGTAACATGGATGCACCGCTAGAAATCTTAAACGGCCTTGAAGATGAAACGCGCGTCTGGCCTTTAGTCGGAAAAGCGTGACAGCATCTGCGTCTGAACCCGACGGATTTAATACAGCGGAACAGGGCTTTGCCCGATAAGCTGTTGCACAGCTTGTGTGATGCTTGTTTCGGGCGCCACTAGTCTCAGATCGCTACGGGTTTCGTCTTGCTGCTTGTTGATGGTCTTTAGGAGAATCATCTTGCCAGTGATCCCGGTCTTGGATGAACTCGTTTTCCATACCCCTGGCGACAGCCGAGTTCTGGTAAGGCTGATCGACCCTCCTTTATCGAGGTGACCTAGTACTCCAAACCCAAAATCTACCTGTCGCTGGAGGGTAGCAGAGAGTTTGACCATCCATTTGTCCTGAAGATCGACTGTCATGTAGCCGCTCATCGCGTGGATCGCTCGCTCCTCATAGGTTTTAGGTATAAAGTCCGGATTCGGACGAAGCGCGATCTTCTCAGCTCCTCCCTCCTTTCCGTCATCTTCAAAAAGAAATGCGTCCGGAATCACCCGAAGAAGATTTTCCAGTTTTTTCGCATCCGCATCATGGTCCTTCCTGACGGCCTGTTGAGCCTTGGGGTTTTGCGCCAAATCGCGCAAACGATCATCATCTTGTTTTCGTTCTAACGCCGTGAGATCACGACCATCAACGGAAATCAGGCGACGGATTGGGCCGTCTACGGTCTCTATTTCGTCCTCCATATACAGATGACCGCTGGCCCGACGTTCTATCCGGCTTGCAGCCAGAACTTTCTGTTGGAGCTGACGGCGTAAGTTATTGCAAGCATCAGTCACAAGTTCTTTCGGAGTTTGCCCTACCAATGCCGGCGTGAATGACACACTGGTCAAAAAAATAAGCGTAATAGAAAGGTATTTTCCTGCTCGAGGGCTGACCACTTGAATTATTGCCATGGGAATATAGATAGCCAAACCGCGGAGAGGGTTTTCTGGGCTCTTTATCAGACCCATACACCCAGAATCGTCGCTCAGGCGGAACGCGGCAAGCTGATCCAGTGTAAGGGTATTCAGTGCACTAAAATCTCACCTACCGCTGCGGAAATCTTTGCGCATCGGCTACACTCGGGTGACATTTCATTATTCTAACTCCGATTGTCGACCAAGACGAGCGACCGCCCGGGAAAGTTTCCTAAACGTTATAGGGATAGCATCATCGAATACGTTTGTAACACTGAAGAAATGCGATTGCGGGCTCGTCAGAAGGAGATTGATGACAAAAGTCGCTAGCGGAATGTGATTTCCATTCAGTCGCGGATCGATCAGGTTACAAAGTGGCTGAAAGACTGAAGAGCCGGATGTTTTGTTACTTCAGGAATTAAAAAGGAGCAGAATTCCCGCCTGACGCTTTTAAGACGCTTGGCTACGAGAGCGCCCAGTAATGCAGAAAACCTGCAACGGTGTCGCCATTTTGTCACGCCATCCTGGAAACGATCAGTACGACGCTCGCCGGCGATGAAACAGACAGCCACGCGCGGTTCTTGGAAGTAATCGTGCAAGGGATTCGCATGACGAATATTTATCTTCCAATGGCAATCCGGTGGGAAGCGGCAAGTTCTCCTACAAGCCGGCGTGGATCGCTAGGCTGGCGCAACAAATGGCCAAATGGCGGCCGGAAAATGTGCCGACGCTTGTCGGCGGTGACTTTAATCTCATTTCCGACGACATCGATTGTGATAAGCCGTCATCGTGGGAGCGTGATGCGCTGTCCCAACCCGAACCGAGAGCAGCCTACCGAGCGCTTTTGGGTCTCGGCTACACCGACGCCTTCCGGTCGATGCATGTGGGCGAGAGCGGGCAGTTCACTTTCCGGGATTATTTCCGGCAAGCTTTTTTGCTCGAATGCTGAGAGAGAACGCTTGCTGTTGTTCATTCTCTAGCGTTAACTTTGCAAATTGATTTTGTTCCGGTAAGGAGTTGTCCGTGCCCAAGTGTTTTATTTGTAAGGAACCCTTGATACTGGAGACCAGTGTTGCAGATGAACGTGGGCGCCCCGTTCACGAGGGATGTTATCTCCGAAAGTTGGATGGAATCGAACAGACAGAAAAACAAAACAGAGTGAACAAGGCACTACGAAAATGGCTGTCGAAGCGCGACGAATCCTAGACACCGGATAGTGCTTCACCGCCTTCACACGATAGGGGTGATGCACCTCATTAGGTCGTTGGGACAATTTCCTTCAGTAGCAGGGCCGCCCTCTCATTCAGGCTTTCAAGCGGCTCTGCCTTTTCAATCACACGTACCAGGAAAACACATCAACTCTCCGACAACGTGACTTTGGCGGAACTCGGAGCATCACTTCTCACTTTGCCAACGCCTCGACCTTGTGGCCTGCCACTGGCACATTGGCGACGAGAAGCCGCTTGGGTGCCTTACCCACTTTTACGCGCGCTATTTCACGCTTTGATTTCGCGTCGTAAATGTAAACGTCATCGCTGTCGGTATTGCTGATGCAAACATATCTTCCGTCAGGTGAAAAAGCTACCCAGTTCGGCCCGTCACCTGTGGCCATGTGTGCGATAACTTTTTTGGCTTTGAGGTCGTAAATGTAAACCGCGTCGTCGAATAAACTGGTCACCCAAAGTTCGTTCTCGTCAGGAGACAGGCCGATCCCGTGCGTAAACGTGTCGGGGGTTTCATACTTTCGCGGTTTAAGTTGCGCATGCTCGGCTTGAAGTTCTACACGCTGAACCAGCTTTTTGCTCGAAATATCGACGATGTCAAACCCGTGTAGGTTGCTCACAGCCACATACATCGTCGTTCCGTCTCTGGTAACCAGAAAAGGCCGTGGCCTTCCTCCGGCTGGAATGTGAGTCTCATAGTCCAGTTTCTCCAGGTCGATTAAATACACCTCATGCGATCCCATTGAACTAATGAAGGTGTAGCGGTTGCTGCCGATATTCAGAGCATTGTGTGGTTCTCGAATCGGTAAGACTTTGACGATTTTCTGCTGTTCTACATCCACAATGTCCGCGCTAGCCCCGTCGCGGATGGGAACAACGACATATTTGCCATTCGGAGTTGCTGCACATTGGTTGGGCCTTCCCGTCAGCTTGACTGTGCCGATAATCTGTTCCGTCGCAGTGTCGACAGTCCTAACTGTATGGTCAGACTCGACCGTCACAAACAGCCGCCGCCCATCTGCCTGCATGGCTACGCCATGCACATTCTGCCCGACTTTGATGGAACTGACGACTTTCATCGTGTTCAAGTCGATGACTGAAACGTCGTCTCCTCTGCTGTTCCCGACGTAGAGTCGCATGTCTTCCGTGGGTGTCGATTCCGATCCTGCGCATACTAAAGAGCAGCACAACAGTATCCAAATGAATCCGGCAGGCGTTGAGCGCCTCATTAAATTTTCTTTCATGTCTTGTCTCTCAGTAACTATTATGTGATCAGGGACATTGATCCATGCTGAGGGTTCCATTAAAAGACGTTCAGACAACCGTCGACTCTTCGCTAGGCGCACACGGCGGAAGCTTTCGCTACGTACTGCGATTTTTAGCCAGGTTTTTCTTGTTTGGTTCATTACTCTTCACTGGGTTGGGGTCCGCAACCGAGAAAACCGGTCAAGCAGTCAAAAACCCGTACGAAGGGCAGCCGAAGGCTGTTAAGGCAGGGCGAAAACTGTTTGTACAGAATTGCGCTTGGTGTCACGGTCACGATGCGGAGGGTAGCGCGAGAGTGCCGGCCCTCGCAGGGGAAACGACCCAATCCGTTCCTGAAATCGTAATTGTTTCCTACATTACTCGAGGCGACGAGGATAGTGGAATGCCGTCTTGGGTTAGTTTGACCGAAAGCCAACGATGGCAAATTGTGACCTATCTAAAATCTCTTTCTAGCCCGCCGAACAGACACCGATGGCGCAGTCGCTGAATCATCAGAACTGGAGCGGAACGCAGCTATCGCTCAAGCGCTATCCGTCGCGACGGCAAGTGATCCGCTGGATGTATTGATGGTCGAAGACGAAAGCTCAGATGGGACGCCATTTATCCATGTGAACAGATCCGCGGCGTCCCGGCTCGAAGTAGTAGAACAACGCTTCAGAGCGGTCGTGTTGTCCCATCATAATCAGCAAGCCTCCGAGAATGGCTATTAAGAAAAGCATGGCAAGGAGTTTTCTCCTCCTTACTTGCCACGTTTTTCCCGCCACTCCTCCGTCAATCGTGGTGACTTTTTCAACACCCACGCCTGGTTTCATCAACAACGATTGGTTGGGTTAATACTCTTGACCCCTATTCGTGGTTCTCTTACTATCCGTCTACCCTGTGCCCGCCACTGACGGAAACCCGCACCAGCCGACTCCTCACTATGACCGCCAACATCCGTTGCGTCGCCTCCTCAAATTTGGCGCTGGGAGCCGCAGCGGCAACTTACTTCGCATACTCGGCGTGGGTTTTGGCCTGGCTGTTGGTGTGGGAAACACTATCGGCACTGGCATCCTCCGCACGCCGGGCGAAGTCGCAGGCTACCTGGGAAATGGATGGCTGATTTTGGCGGTTTGGCTCCTCGGAGGAATCTATGCCCTCCTCTGCAGCAGCTCCGTCACTGAGCTTGGTTGCATGCTTCCCCGCGCGGGCGGCTGGTACGTTTACTCGCGTCGAGCGTTCGGTGAGAAGGCCGGATTCGTCGTCGGTTGCTGCGATTGGACGGTTCAGTCTGTCGCCAACGCATATGTGGCGGTCGGTTTCGGAGAATTTGCAGGGGAACTTCTGCCGGTTTTCGCCGGGCACGTAAAGCTGGTGGCTGCTCTGGCATTGGCCTCGTTCGCTGGTCTCAATTGGATTGGTCTTAAATCTGGCAGTCGTGCGCAGGAAATGCCAGCCTGCTCAAAGCTCTCGGCCTCCTCGCACTCGTCGTCGCCGCATTCACAATTTCCGTCAAGGCGGGATCTGCCTCTTTCCTTACAGGCAATTCACTCATTCCCCCGCACAGTATGTTTCTTGGATTCATATTGGCGCTTCAGGGGGTTGTCATCACTTACGATGGCTGGTACGCGCCGATCTATTTTGTCGAAGAAGACAAGGACCCCGCGAAGACCCTGCCCCGCTCCATGATTGGCACCGCGCTTGCCTGCATCGCAATTTTCTTATTGGTGAATGCCGCGCTCTTTCACGTCCTGCACATGGACCGCCTCGCTGGCTCTGCGATGCCAACCGTAGACGCCGCTTTGCTGCTGTTCGGGAGCTACGGAAGGCGGCTAGTCCTTCTTATTGCTGTGGTTGGATTGATCAGCGCCATCAACGCCGGACTCATGTTCACACCACGCATTCTGTTCAGTATGTCCAGGGACGGCTTGTTGCCGCGCAGCATCACCTCCGTAAACGGGGGTGGAACTCCGTCACTGGCGCTGCTTATTTGCGCGGTCGCCAGCATAGCCCTGGTCCTGAGCGGAACCTTCGATACCTTGATTGCAATCGGCTCGATCTTGTTTGTCGCCGTTTACCTGTCAGGATTTGCTTCTCTGTTGATTCTTCGGAGAAGCGAACCAGATCTTACCCGCCCGTACAAGGCATGGTGGTATCCATGGAGTACCATCCTCGTTCTTTTAGCTTCCGCAGGTTTCCTCGTGGGCTCCGTGATCGAGGACGTCAGACACAGTCTGTTCACAGCAATCCTCATCCTGCTGAGCTATGTTATTTCGATGGTGATCGTACGCGATAAGAGCCACCAGCACGTCTGACGATTTCTTCCTGCCCGTCCACGTTCCATGAGAGTTCGGGTATAGCTTTTCGGAATATGCTGTTGTAACATCGAGATTACTCTCATCGACCAAGTCAAAACTTGTAAACGCTTGGTTTCGACAGGTTATCCTTTGTCGCTGTACCTTTTCCGGATGGCCGAACCCTATCGAGTTTTCGTTAAACGCGCGATCTGTAGAGACTCGGCTTGCCGCGTCTCCCGGCGGCGGCCGTGGAGACGGGGCAAGCCCCGCCTCTACATTTAGATAGAAAAAGCCGCCCAGAGCGGCGGGCGGCCAGATTTTGCTTTGACCCGCGAAACTTATTTCATGCTTTCTCGTTGTGCGGGCGCGGCAGGTTCAACGCAGTTTGTGATTCCACCTGTTCGGTCGACAAAGCCCGTCATCGGAAATTGCGGCTCGCAGTCGACGTCCAGGCCACTTAGGTTACCTGTTATGCTGGCCGCGAGGAAGCCCGCGAAAGAGCCGTCTTTCACCTTTACACCGAACCCGCCGTTGGCGGTGATTGTCGGCCCCGAAAAGATCGCTTCGGATGCGGCAAGGACTCTTACGCCGTCGGTGCCGTTGCCACTGATAGTACCGCCAGCGAGATACACGCCGCTCCCGCCCGCTTCGATGCCAAAACCGTTGTGGTCAAGGTGGGAGTTGAGAGATTCGAAGTAAGACCGGTTGATCACGACGATCGCTGACCCCCCATTTCCCTGAATGACGTCATTGCTACTGAACACTTCCGCACTACGGTCGATGAATGCACCGCGGGCCCAGTTCTGGATCACATTGCTTTCAAGAAACGCGCGGGAGCCTCTCACTACATTGACACCGAACCCGCCAGCAGGACCTTGAAGCGTGTTGCCAGTCAGGTAGCACACACTTGCGGTGCTGCATAAGATCCCCTGGGCGCCGCCGTTGATGGTGAATCCCTGCACGGTCACGCTGCGCGAATCCCGAATATCGACGACCGCGAGCGTTTGCCCGGAGCGATCCGTGATCGAAGCACCCGTCTTGGTAATTAGCGTCAAACGATCCATACTCTTAATCTTCAGGTTTTCTTTGCAACTGCCGACAACTATTATTCTGTTCGGCCCCAGCGGATTTGTAGCTGCAAGGAGACGCAGGGTTTTATTTATGTGTTCATCCCGGTCGCAATTCACGGTTAGATTCGTTGCCTGAGCGTACTGGCTGGCCGCCACAACGGCCAGCAGCAGGAAGAGTCCGAAAGTCTCTGATCTTTGGGTCATGAAAACCTCGAATCTTTGCCTCATGATGTTCTCCTCTGTCAGTTAAATAGTCGTGATCGTTCTCTTGGTTAAGTTCCTCGGTGATCAGGGGCGCGCCATCCGACTTAGGACTGACGCGACCGGGAGCACCCATGCGACTTTCGGCGATCTACCTACAGGGCGGGAACCTGCCTTCCCCCACGCGGGGTTCTCACTGCAAACCGAAGACATCCGGAAAGCTCAGCAACAATTGGATTGAGTTGAGACTTCGCTGTCCGACCATGACGGGCAGGTACGTAACTAGAAATCTAAGTGGATCTCAGATGAGCAAGGTGCAGAGGAGTTCACGCCGGGGGCTCAAGTGCCCGTACGTCGCGAGTAATTTCGATTCGACCGACGGAAGAAGCCCATCTCCTGCGCGACCGAATGACCTTGGAAGAACGATTGGAGTTACGGGCGGAGGCGAAAATTGCATTAACAGTGCATCGGGAGGAGTTTGATTGACTGGCGTATCCATTTCGTTGAACGCAGTTTCGGGCAGATCCACCATAGGCACAGCGGAGGTGCAGATCATCGCCGGGACTAGCAGAAGCAGAAATACCCACTTACTTCGCTTTACCACGGGGATACCCCTAAAGACGGCAAGAACAGTAGTGCGTAGCAGTTCGTTTGTCAACTGCTTCTTCGAGGTATGGAAAGAGTAGCCCACCTCCCCATGCGATATTCCAGAGCTTTCGGCACTAGGGGGCTTCCATGTAAAGCCCATGCTCACGCAGCAGGTGGAGTAACTCCCAGACCTTGCTGCCTGTTAACGTCAGTTATTGATTGTCCAGCCTCGTCAGGGTCGGGCCGAGCACGTAGGCGACAAAAAATCCGACTGCGCAGATACTCGCCGAAACCCAAAGCAAGACCCTGCTAAGGGCGCTTGCGTCTTGACATGCGGTTGGATGGTCGGGAGTACACTGCCGTGCCTGAATGCGCGGGGCGATGTATTACATATTGATGAAGCTTACGCGATCAGAGTGTCGGAGACTGAGAACGTCCACTGTTTATGTCGTAATAGAGTGACCAGCCACGGCAGGAACGACAACATGGAAGACAAGCGAGAACGGGAGCTGCGCACAGAGAGCCACGAGAAGCAACACGACGAAGGAGCGAAATTGCGCCATTAACAATATGCGACCTGCAGGGTGTCGTAGAGTGCAAGACGGTCCATTCGGGCTGCGGGTGCGATTTCGTGAAGCGTTGGCCTCAACGCTCGCAGTCAGTTGGCGTAACATCGCGGTTACACGCAATATAAAAAGACGCCCACTTTCAGGTAAGTTGTGGTTATTGAGATCACGACTTACTGAAAGGAGCGCCGTTTTATGGAGCAAGAAAAGTATATCGGCATGGATGTTCACCAGGCAACGATCTCGGTGGCCGTCAT
>JBBRNA010000038.1:0-31441 GCA_038230575.1 Terriglobales bacterium
CCCGACGATCGCTGCCGTGCATGGCGTTACGTTTGGCGGAGGATTTGAACTCGCCTTGGTATGCGACATTATTATCGCCGACCGCATGGCGCGATTTTGTTTCCCAGAACTGCGGCTCGGTCTGATTCCCGGATTCGGTGGGATCCCGCGCCTGAAGCGCGATCTGGGGAATGCAGTCGTTCGCGATCTGCTTCTCACTGGTCGTAGTTTCAATGTCATGAAGGCGCAGCAGGTTGGTTTGGTGAGTCAGATTGCGGCCGAAGGAGAGGCTCTTCGGGTGGCGCGAGGCACGGCTGGTCAGTTAGGGAAATTTGACTCGGCAACTTCCGCAGCCGCTAAGGCGTTTGTGAAACCGATTCCGCACGACGAACTTAAGCGAGAGATCGATATTTTTTGCGACTTATACTCCAGCCCGGCCGTCGAAGAGGGACTGCGGAAATTTGTTTACAACGAAGGGCCGCAGCCGTATCTGCCGTAAAATCGCGAAATGTGGGGTGAAATATCGGAATGACTTTTCAGCGCGCGATGACCGGATCCGACTACTTCGCGGAGCTGTACGTCGCGGGGATTTTGGCTAGACGAGGGTGGAATGTGTATTTCCCACATAGAGATCATGGCTTTGATTTCATCATTTCGAAGGTAGTGGGCCAGGTTATGTTAGTTCGACCTGTGCAGGTAAAAGGAAAATATCCTGAGGCACAAAAAACGAATAAGGTAGTGTACGGGTATCGGGGCGCATTATCACAACTACATCCGGAAATGGTTCTGGCGATCCCGTACTTTCCAATTGAGATAAAGAACAGCCATCCCATTTGTGTTGCTTACATGCCCGCAAGCCAAGTGAGACAAAACTCAAAAGGCCATCACCGTTGTGAACCGGCAGGTTTCAAAGACAAAGTTGCCGTACCGAGACCGCGTTATGCAATGTTCTTCGATGACCCGGGTCTCGATTTGTTAGAAAGGGAAGATTTTGGCGAGTTGGCGCTCACAAATGTTCACTTGGAAAAGAAATGAAGACCGTTGACAATACTCTCGATGAGATACTGAATCTCGCGGCTGCTCACTTTAAGGTGCCGCGCGAGAAGCTGACTCCCGACGATGACTTTTTTAAAACTTTAGGAATCGATAGTCTTCAGGCGCTCGATCTTCTCACGCTGCTGGAACAGCATTTTCAGATCGAACTGCCTGACTACGAACTGCAGGGAGTTTCGGATTTTCGCACGCTCGCGGATCGCATTCAGTCGCGACTGTAATTCTGAACAGATTGTGCGCCTCGAAACGAACCGGGTAGCGCCGGCATCTTGCCGGCTGTCCTGACGGCGTCTCGCCGTCAGCACGGCGGCGGGCGAGACGCCCCCCGGACAGCCGCCGAGACGGCGGCGCTACCGAGGCTTCATTGGCTCTTTCGCGAGTGCAGCAAGCGGTCTCGCCTCAGCGCCTAAAGGCGTCCGGAGGGATACTTGAGCGGCACGGCTGAAAGCCGTGCCCTTCCCGATCCCCACCGCTGCCTGACGGTTTGCCTTTCCCGATCCGGTTGCGGTCAAAAGACCTTCGGAGCCCCGCCTTTCCAATGTCAGCGCTTCCCGAAAGTTTGTACTTACGCTGCTATTCAGGAAGCCTTCCCTTACTTCGCAGCAGGAACGTAGATCACTGGAACGCTCTGCTTATTGACCATGTCATTTAAAGCGGGCAGATCTTTCGACATGAGGTCGTGATATTTCGCTAGCAGCGGCTGCGCCTGCTTCTGCAGTTGCTCGAAAACTTCGTACTGTTGCTTGGTTGGAGCAGCATCCGCTATATCGATGCTGAAGAGTAGCGAGTGCAAGCGCTCATCGACCAGGACGGGGTAATTCAGGTTCGACTCAGAGCTTTTTGAATTGACCTGAAGAAGCTGTGACTCGATCTCAAAACTCTTCTTATCGAAGTCTTTTGTCGATGTGAGCAACGGGGCATACTTAACATCGGTGCCGAAACGCTTGTCGAGGCCCTTGGTTTCCAGCCGGACTTCGCGAATCGCCGTGATGGCTTCGTGAATTTCCGAAACCTGGGCCACGATTTTGCGCCCCAGTTCGGCCTGCTTCTCGACATCTTCTGTGGATACCTTCACGCGTGGATCAAGCTTCAGTTCCAGCGGTTGGGTGTAGGTCTTTCCATCTGCGGTTAAGCGGACTTGATAAGCGCCGGTCGGCACCATTGGCCCGCGATTACGGAATTCCGCGCCAGGCTCCCCGGCCAGCGGCGCAGCACCTTGCATGCGCAGATCCCATGCGAAGCGGTTCAGGCCCGCGTCGGTCGGAAGTTTCTCGTCAGGCGGAGTTTGGTCAGGCCATTCGGGCGGCGTATCCGCCTCTTTCTTTTCTTCGTTGGAATAGCGGCGGAGAAGCTTGCCGGAAGCATCCATGAACTCGAGTGCAACTACTCCTTTTGGCGCTGTGGGAAGGTAGTAGTAGACGACGGCACCGGTGGGCGGATTCTGACCGACGGGCTGGCGGCGTTCGTAGAAATCAGGCCAGCGCATCCGATCCGCGATCCGAGGTTTGTACAGCATGGCTTCGGATGTCGCTTTGCCAGATGTGGCTCGAAGCGGGGAGATGTCGTCCAAAATCCAAAAAGCACGACCGTGTGTGGCCACGACTAGGTCGTCGTTTTTAATGATCAAATCATGAATCGGGGAATTGGGGAGATTGAATTGCAGCGACTGCCAATTCGCGCCGCCATCGAATGAGACGTAAATACCAGTCTCGGTTCCGGCGTAGAGCAAGTTTTTGCGAACAGGATCTTCGCGGACTGCGTGCGTGTAGGCGCCGTCGGGAATTCCGTTCGTGATCTTGCTCCACGACTTACCAAAATCCGTGGTCTTGAAGAGGTAGGGGCGATTGTCATCGAGTTTATGGGTGTCAATCGCAACGTACGCGGTGCCGGCGTCGTAAGGCGAAGCCTCGATGATGCTGACCAAACTCCATTCGGGGAAAGCCTTCGGAGTTACATTAGCCCAGTTCTTGCCCCCGTCGCGGGTGAGGTGAACCAATCCATCATCGGTTCCTGCCCACAACAGGTCTTTTTGCACCGGTGACTCCGCCAGCGCAAATACGGTGTCGTAGTATTCGACAGAAGTATTGTCTTTCGTCAACGGGCCTCCCGACGATACTTGCTTGCTCTTGTCGTTGCGCGTTAGATCGGGGCTGATCTCGCTCCAACTCTTGCCTTGGTCGGTAGTCTTGAATACCTTCTCCGCCGTGGTGTAAATGACGTTCGGATCGTGTACCGAAATCACGATCGGCTGTGTCCATCCGAGACGATACTTCATGTCACCAACGCCGTGTCCCGCTGCATCTTCCGGCCAAACGGTGATGTCTTGTTCCTGATTGATTCTTCGATCGAGCCGCGTCACAGCTCCGCCACCGGAACCTGCGTAGATGATGTTCGAATCTCGCGGGTCGGGCTGAATGTAACCGCTCTCGCCGCCGCCCGCGTCAAACCAGTGCTGGCGGCCAACGTATCCGTCGTCGGTGCGAGTCGAGATACCGATGGTCGAATTATCCTGTTGTGCGCCGTAAATCTTGTAGAGCGGATCGTTATCGGCAGCCACATGATAAAACTGCGCCGTCGGCTGGTTGTATTCCGTTGACCAGTTCTTTCCGCCGTCAACGGAAATAGTCGCGCCGCCGTCATTTGAATTGATCATGCGATTCGGGTTCTGGGGATCGACCCAAAAGCCATGGTGGTCGCCATGCGGTGCCGGTAGCAGGCTCAGCGTCTTGCCACCATCAGTGGAGCGGAACATGCCCGTGTTCAGCATGTAGACGGTATCGACGCTTCGCGGATCGGCAAAGATATGAGTGAAGTACCAGGCGCGCTGCGTCAGTCGTTGATCGTCATTGACGCGTGCCCACGAGTCGCCTCCGTCTTCAGAGCGATATAACCCGCTTTCTTTCGACTCGATGAGGGCATAGACGCGGTTGGAGTCGGCGCCTGAAACGCTGACTCCGATACGGCCAAGAATCCCATCGGGCAGGCCCTTGCCTTCAAGATGCTTCCAGGTATTTCCACCGTCGGTCGAACGATACAGGCCGCTGCCCGGGCCACCGCTCTCCAGACTCCAGGGAGTGCGTTGAATTTGATAGAGAGCGGCGAACATGATGTTCGGATTGTGAGGATCGACCGAGAGATCGATAGCGCCAGATTTGTCGTCCTTATATAAAACTTTGTCCCAGGTCTTCCCACCATCGTTAGTGCGGAAAATCCCGCGTTCGGAGTTCGGTCCGTATGCGTGCCCAAGCGCCGCAACCAGCACGTGATCGGGGTTGCGAGGATCGACCCATAAGCGGGCGATGTGCTGCGTATCTTTCAGTCCAATGTGCTGCCAACTTTTGCCGCCGTCAGTCGTTTTGTACATCCCGTCGCCGTAAGAAATATTCCCGCGCAGGCATGACTCGCCCGAGCCGACATAAAGAATGTTTGGATTTGATTCTGAAACAGCAATCGCGCCGATCGATGAGATTACGGTCTTGTCCGATATGGGTACCCAATTCGTGCCGCCATCCGTGGTGCGCCACACGCCGCCGCCGACGCTGCCGAAGTAATAGGTGTAGGGGCTCCCCGTGACGCCCGTGACTGCGAGGACGCGGCCTCCTCGGTACGGGCCGATGTCGCGCCACTTCATGCCTTTGAACTGAGTTTCATTAAACTGTTGCGCAAACGCAACAATCCCGAGCGCGAGCAACACTGCGCAACCGATACCCCATGAACGAACCTTCATAGATTCCCCTTTACAAAATGATCGAAAAAAAGAAGACCGACAATCATAACTCAGGCAGTGTAACCGTTCACCAGCGACAAACTTAACGTCGAACGTCCCGCTCGAGTATTTAGCCGCTAGGGCTGCCCGCCATAAAGAAATTCCAAAGCCTCAGGGAAGCGCGCCGCCCACGCAGCTTCGCGGTGAGTAGCTCCGTCATCGACGCGAACCTTCAAGCGATGCTTTTCAGAACGCTCGTCAAAGTCGGCTTGGCGAAGAATGGTTTCCAGCTCTCGTAGGTCGCCGATGATTTTTGCGTCCTTCTCAAGGTTTCCGATTTCGTGCGTGCCCATTCCAAGGTAGACGCGCGCCGGCCAGTTTTGGCAGCGGCGCGCCTCATTAATTATTTTGTGGTCTGCCACAAATAAGGATGGGCTCTCGATAAGCAGCCGCCCAAAAATGCCGGGCGCACCAAGTTGGGTAGATAACGTGATAAGACCGCCAAGAGATGATCCGCCGAGGCCGGTGTTGTCGGGAGATCCCGAAATCGGATAGTGATTTTCGACGAGCGGCATCACCTCCCGTTGCAAAAAGTCAGAATACTTGTTTCCTTTCGGCAACATGATTCGTGGATCTTTTGATCTATAAGGGATATATTCTGCGGCGCGATTTTTGGTGTTGTCGATTCCTACAATTACGAGCGGACGAATTTTTCCCTCCGTGATCAGCCGTGACGCGGTCTCCGCGACTTGCCAGTGCTCTCCGGCGAACGCCGTGATCGCCTCAAAAAGATTTTGACCGTCGTTTAAATACAGCACCGGATAGGACGTCGCTCCAGACCCATCAAAGCCCGGTGGGGTCCACACCCGCAATAAGCGGCTATTGCCCATGATGCGGCTGCGCAACTCATGGAAGCAAAGTTGGCTACCGGCCAGAGGAATGGGCGGCGGCACTTTGATTTTCGGTTTTCGCATCAGTGGAAGCGGCATAGGGATGTTTTCAAAGAGGACCACGCAGGTTGACGGCAAGCTCTTAAGGCACCCTTTGGGCGCCCCGTTTTACCCAAGCCATTGAAGAACAGGTCGCCGTGGCTGAAATCAACGCCAGGGAAGTCAGGCACAAAATGCACCAGACTCCCAAGACGTGCCCCTCGACATAAGTGAGATATAGGGCGAACGCCAGTCCCGCAACCGAGCCGGCGAAGAGCAGGAGCAAAGAGTCGCGGCGCTCTCGAAAGACGGTTGCCAGCGAGGCCAGCGCAGCGTAGCCGACCATTCCGATCAAGGCTACCGGAATTCCGAGAACGGTTGAATACTCGCTGCGATTAACGATGTCACAGTTGAACGCTCCTCCGATTTCGCAATAGGTAGTTTTTGAGGTGGCATAGTGATGTTGAAGCGAAACGGAAGAGACAACAACGCCACATACCGCAAGGAAGGCGATCAGGCTCAGCAAGCGGTCAGAGGAGATGTTCACTGGAGCGCGCAGCCCGTGCGATCGCTTAGTTCTTCGAGGGTGAAGACTCGTTCCACTCGTTCACCCATGGGGGGGAACTGCCAGGTCGGGTAATGCTTTACGTTTTCGTCCTTGCAAACCTGAGATTGGGCGTGAGCATCACCCTCCACACCGCATTCGATGTAGTTAACTTTTTTGAATGATGCTCCAAATTTTCCTTTCTGGTCCTGACAGTGAGGGCACCAGTAGGCTCCGTACATCTTGACCCCGCGATCGTTAAGACAACGGGCGAACGCGTCGTGCTGGTGCTCATTGCGATGGTAGAAGAAGTAGGCCGCGCCAACGACCAGGAGTGCGATTGCGGCATACAGGAGGAGGCGATTTGACTGGGAGCCCACGCTATTTTCGCTGCTCAGTTTTTCTTTCCGCCGTTCTCTGCGCTCTTGCGACATGGATGTTTTATATCACGCTTTTTCGCTCAAACGACCACGTTCAGAGCGGCGGGGAGCACATCTAGGGACTGGCACTTGAGCGACAAGACTTCGCCATCGACAACGACATCGATGGGCCTATCGAGTTGGAATTCAACACGGCTCACGGCGTGGTGCTCCGCCAATGGATGGCTGGTGTGCGTGCCGCTGTATAAAGTAGGCAAGTTGCGAATCAGGGCTAGCCGGGCGATTGGTCCCCAGCGAACGTATTCGATCAATCCATCGTCGGTGACGGCATCGGGCGCGATCATCATGGTTCCGCCGGTAAATTTGCTGTTGTTGAAAGTCAAAAAAAGGCAGGGCCGCTGATCGAAATCGTTCTGCCTCTCTCCCGCAATCGAGTAGCGCACCGGGATAGGCCGCCGGTTGAGCCTCGCGAGACACACAAAAATTGCCAGCAGATAGCCGAAATTTCCCAAAGTCTGAAATCGGCGATGTCGCAGCATGGCGACGTCACCGGCGAACCCCATGCTAAGCGCGTTGGTGTAGTAGACCACTCCGTCGGCATGCGTCAGCCGCAAGACATCGCATGGACGGGAACGGCGTTCGCGAAGAGCCAGCATGGCGTGCTGCAAGCCGGTTTCGCCGGCAGCAAGATCCTGAAAATCACGCAAAAAAGAATTGCCGGTGCCGAGTGGCAAAAGCCCGAGTGTAGGCTTGGCGTCTGCGAGACTATCGTTAGCAGGGCTAGTTTGGGAAATCGGAAACAGGCCATTCACGATTTCATAGGCGGTGCCGTCCCCGCCGACCGCCAAAAATTTTCGGTAGCCTTGTGTATACGCATCGCGTGCAATTTGCGTAGCTTCAGAGCTGGCTCGAGTTTCAGTTGTTTCAAGCGCAATTCCAGCCGACCGCAATTGCGCGAGCGCCGCTCCAACGCGCTTGCCGCAACGTCCGCCTCCCGCCGCCGGATTGATGATCGCTAAAAACTTATCGTTCATGGGCTCATCGCAGTGCACATCGTTCATTGTTCGCTGGCGAGAATGCCTAGATTTCGACGACCGATTGGCTTACTGCGCTTTTCGAGATTTCCTCTGCCAACTCTCCGCGCTTGATCTTTAGCGACGCGGTGCGGGGAAAGTCTTTGTCCCAAACAAAACAACTGGCAATGCGCTTGAAATCGGCCAGCTTTCTATTTCGCCCTTCGACATCTTCGCGCAACTTCTCGTCGAGTTGCTGATTCTGCTCGAGACGCAGCACGATTACCAAATTTTCTTTGCCAAGAGTCTTTTGCGGCCACAAGTAGTTAGCAGCGAAGATACAGAATTCCTTAACCGGTAGCCCGTCGAAGGCTCCCTCAATGTCTTCGGGATAAATGTTCTTGCCACCGGCGGTGACGATCATATTCTTTTTGCGGCCGAAGAGTTGCAAGTGGCCGTGATCGTCAAAGCGGCCTTGATCGCCGGTCAGGAGCCAGCCCTCTACGATGGTTTGCGCCGTCAACTCCGGGTCATCGAGGTAGTGTGACATCACAGCCGGGCTCTTCACGGCGACCTCTCCAATGCCGTCGCTATCAGGGCTCAGAATGCGAACTTCGGTGCCAGGAAGCGGCTTACCCACAGTGTCGGCACGAAACGGCTTAAGGTCGTTGAGAGTCACGGCGGTACAGGCTTCCGTCAAGCCGTATCCGCACGTGACGGGGATACCGAGGTCATAAAAAAATTGTAAGGTGGCTGCATCGGTAAAGGCTCCGCCAACAATCAGCGCCTGCAATGCGCCGCCGAAAGCCTTGTGAACTTCAGGCATTAGCTTGCGGCTTATCGCAACGTGAGGGCGTCGCTTTGTGAGCGCCTTATTGAGTGCAATCAAACGATCCAAGGCCCATCTTTTCCCGGGAGTCAGTTCATCGAACTTCGCGCGTAACCCTCGTTCGAGATTCTTGAGAACCATTGGAACGAGACTGACATAGGTAATTCTGTAACGCACAAACGCGTCCCGAACGAACTCGGGACGAAGCGTGCGCAAGTGGACGACGCAAGCTCCGCAGACAAAAGGGCCGATAAATCCCACCATGAAATCGATGGCGTGATTTGTGGGAAGAATGCTGAGATAACGAACTCCGGGCCAGAACGGATACCACGCCGTCAGCGAAGCGCACTGTTCCAGATAGGCCTCGTGCGTCAGCACGCATCCCTTGGGGCGACCGCCCGTCCCAGAGGAGTAGACGATGCAGGCGGTGTCCTCACGTTTCCGCGCAGCCAGTTTTGAATCGCCTTTGCGCCGGAATTCTTCCCAACGATACGCGCCGCGTAGATCTACGCCTGGCGGAGCTTCGGTTACCAGCACGATCTCGGCGGCCAGCTTCGAGAATTCTGCTGCTTGAGTGATGGCCTTCCACAGATAATATTCGACAACTAAAAATCTTGCCTTCGAATGTGCCAGAAGTTGCAGGTGTTCAGCGGCGGACAACTTGAAATCCAAAGGGATCAAGACGCCGCCGCAAAAAAATATCGAGTAGGCGGATATCAGCCACTTAGACTGATTTGTCATGATGATCGCCGCGCGATCGTTTGGGCTAAGACCAGCGTCTTCCAGCGCTCGACATAAAGGGCGAGCCGTCTCCTTGAAGTCGGAGTAAGTGAGCCGTAACTTTTCGCGGTCGCGATCCGCTTCAATCAGGCAGGTTTCATTAGGCCAACGATCAAGCGCTTCCGCGAGTGCAGCTCCGAGGCCGGAATATTGGGTGAGATCAAGCATTCAAATTGAGTGAAATTTCAAGCGCCAGATGTCCTCGCGCACAAAAGCAAGAGTTTACCAGACTGTAACGGTCCTATTTTGCGTGAAACTGCTTCGGATGTGACAATAGATGGATGCAAAGACACTCAATGACAGCACTACTATTGGCCGCAGCGACGACGCTGCTCGCAGGAGAGGGCTATTCGCAGCAGACTCCGCCAGCGAGCACACCCTCTGCAACCACTCAATCGGCTCCGGCCGGAACAACCCCGAAGACTCCCAAGGCTTCGACCACGGCGAAAACGCCTGCGAAAAAGACCGGAACCGCCTCTAAGACTGCTGCCGGCGGAGCGCTGACTACCAAGACGCAAAAGTTTAGCTACGCGCTAGGAATGGATATCGGAAGCAAAGTCGGCCCTGGCCTGAAGAAACAATCCATTGCAGTCGATCCGGCGTTGTTGTCTCAAGGTGTGAGAGACGCGATGTCCGGTGGAAAGACACGGCTCACGGAACAGGAAGCACAGCAGGTGCTGACTGACATGCAGGCTGAGGTCAACAAGCAAAAGCAGGAAAAGACCGACAAAGCGGCAGCCGCGAACAAGACCGAAGGTGACGCGTTTCTCGCCGCCAACAAGAGCAAGCCGGGAGTAGTCACCTTGCCGAGCGGCTTGCAGTACAAGATTTTGAAAGAGGGAACTGGCCCGAAGCCAGCCGCAACCGATACGGTTGCCTGCAATTATCGGGGCACTCTCATCAATGGCACCGAGTTCGACAGTTCGGCTAAACACGGCGAGGCAGCGAAGTTCGGCGTAAGCCAGGTGATCAAAGGATGGACGGAAGCATTACAACTCATGTCCGTCGGCTCAAAATGGCAGCTTTTTGTTCCGGCAACACTGGCCTATGGAGATCGCGGCGCTGGCTCTGATATCGGGCCCGGGCAAACTCTGATTTTCGAAGTGGAACTTGTTTCCATCGAGAAGGCGAAAGATGAAAAGGGTGCCGCGGGCGAAAAGCCCGACACCGACAAGAAAGAGGAGAAGGCTCCAGAGAAGCAGTAGAGCCGAGAGACTGAGAAAGGTTGAGGAGTTGGCAACTGCCAGCTCCTCTTTTTTTGCATCGACTCATGTCCGCGATCCAAGACGGTTACGTGTGCAGGCAGAAATTATTCGTAGCGCAGGGCTTCAATCGGATCAAGACGCGAAGCGCGAACGGCTGGAATCATTCCGCTGACTAACCCCACCACGCTCAGAATCGCGACCGCAACCACAAGTGTAACCGGGTTGATCATGAGTCGAATGTCTCCACCTTCCGCATGCTTCGCCATTGCGCTGTAAAGAGTCAATCGTCCGACCGAAAAAGCGACTGCGTAGGCAAGCACGATTCCGAGAAAGCCGCCGATGAAAGTGATAGTGAGGGCCTCGGCAAGAAATTGAAGAAAAATGTGTCTGCGCCGCGCCCCTAGCGCTTTCTCGACGCCAATTTCCCGAGTTCGCTGCGTGACCGAAACCAACATGATGTTCATCAGGCCAACGCCGCCTATCCCCAGCGTGAGCGTGCCGATGAAGCCAAGCAATATCTTCAGCCCGAGCGTTATGACCTCGAACTGATGAACTTGCTCCATAAGATTGAACACGAAAATCGCGCGCCGGTCCGAGGAATTAAATTTATGTTGTGCGGCCATGATGTAGCGCACGGATTGCTCAATCCGCTGATAGTCGTTGGTTTCGTAGTTGAACCAGACCGAATCCAGATAGTGCGTGTCTTTCAGATCGCTCATGCTGCTGAAAGGCACGTAGACGACACGGTTGATGTTATCGTCCCCTACCTGCATCTTCGGGGACAGCACGCCTATGACCTCGAAGCTGATACCGTTGAGACGAACGTGCTCGCCGAGGGCGCTGCGACCGGAAAAAAGTTTATCTTTGGTTTCTGAGCCGATGACCGCGACCCGGGCGTGCTGAATCTGATCTTCGGGATTGTAGAAGCGTCCTTGCTCGAGACCAAAGGCTCGAATGGTGAAAGTATTCGGATACTCACCATTCACCGGCATGGTGAACGAGCGAGTGTCATATTGCACGATCGCATCTTTGCTGCAGCTTGGAGTGATATGGGTGATCTGCGGGATGTTCGTAGTTAACAAGTCGACATCTTCGAGCGTGAGGCGAACCGGTGCGCCAGCTTTCTCTCCGCCGGACTGCATTGATGAGCGGCCAGGTACGACAATGAAAAGCTTTGTCCCGAAGTTGGCGAAAATGTTGGCGCATGCGCGCCCGAATCCGTCACCGTAGGCAAGCAGCATGACTACCGTAGCAATACCCCACGCCATTCCTAGCATGGTTAAGGCCGTGCGCCGCCGGTTGTGGCGCATCGCGTCGTAAGATTCTTGAAGGAGATCGCGAAGCATGAGATTCATTGCTACTCCTGCCTCAGGGCTTCAACCGGTTGCAGACGAGCGGCCTTGTTCGCTGGATACAAGCCAGCGGCTACTCCCGCTATCGTCAGACTCACGATAGCCAAAATAGCGGTGCGCGGGACCAGTCGCGGGGGATCGAAGCCGCCGGGGCCATTCAAGTTTCCTAAAAGAGCCATCAGTCCGCCTGCCAGTCCCATACCGATCAAGCCGCTCACCAAAGTTAATAAGATGCCTTCCGCAAAGAATTGCATCATGATGCTGCGGTTGGTTGCGCCGAGCGCTTTGCGCAGGCCGATTTCTCGCGTCCGTTCGGAAACCGCCACCAACATGATGTTGATCACGCCGATGCCTCCGAGGGCCAGCGTGACTAAGCCCACGGTGCCAAGAAACTCATTCATCGCGTCGAAGATCGTCCCCATCATCTGCGCCTGCTTGACCGTGTCCCAGCCTTCGAACGCATCTTGATCTTTGTAATCAAAGTGATGATTGCGGGCAATAATTTTGCGGACTTCCTCTTGCGCCAACAGGTGGTCATCGGCGACCCATGGCTGGTAGTTCAGCGCAGAGATCGCGTCGCGTGACTCTTCGGCTTTTAGCGGAAAATCGGTGCGCATAACCTGGAAGGGAATGTACGCGCGCGTGTTAGTGGAATTTTCATCGCCCCTGCCGACGCGGGTTAATGTGCCGACGACCTCAAATCGGTGGTCGTTCAGGATAATGAACGAACCGATTGCCGGGCGTCCTGGAAAAAGATTACGGTTCATTTCATCGCCAAGCACAACCACGGCGCGCTTCTGTGTTTCATCGAGATCGTTAAGCCATCGACCCTGCTTCACCGGTAGATACCGAATGCCGTTGTATTGCGGCTCGGCCCCGGTGAGTTGTCCGCTGGCGCTTGCAAATTCGCTTACCGCATGGACGTCGTTGGTAGAGAGCACCGGGGTAACAGCTTTTACGTGCGGCGCTTCTTTCTTTACGTCGAGATAATCCTGATAGTTCAGCCGATATTCGCGAGCCGAGTTCATGCTGCCTTGGACCACCGGCGCGCGCCCGGGAAAAACCATCATGATGTTCTCGCCATACTCAGACAGGTTGCGTTTGTTGCCGCTTCTGAAGCCTTCTCCTAGGCCAACTAGAAGCAACAGGGAACCGACGCCCCACGCTATCCCAAACATCGTCAAGAACGAGCGGAGTTTGTGCGCCCAGAGAGTGGCGAAAATTTGCGAAAATACGTCGATTACAACTTGCATGCCAGAGGTGTGAAGGAAAAAATTTGTTCCACTCCAGCATACCAAGAGGACCGTATGTATGCGCCTATCATTTTAGATGCAACATACGCGTGGGCGGTGGATAGTCATCGGCAGGACGCGTCGATGCAACCGCCTTATTGCGAGAGACATCGAACAATTCCGTGGCAAAACATCCGCGCCAGCAACCAGAAAGCAGTTCGCTCACTTCGGCAACGCCGCAAAAGCTCCCGAAGAAGCAACAGGCCCTGTTTCGTGACGTCCTCACGATCCTGAACTCGAGCAAGGTTCCATTCGCTGTCTCCGGAGCCATCGCGCTCCAACAACACACCGGCATATGCCGCAACACGAAAGATCTAGATATTTTTCTGGCTGCCAAAGATGGCGAGCGCGCGCTCGCGTGCCTGACCAAAAATGGATTCAATTGTGAGGTCCGTGATCCGGTGTGGCTGGCGAAGGCCCACCGGGACAATTATTTTGTCGATCTAATCACCGGGATGAGTAACGCAGCGATCACCGTCGAAGACTCGTGGATGGAGCATTCGCATCCTGGAGAGGTACGCGGAGTTCCAGTGCGGCTACTCGCGCCCGAAGAACTACTAGTTTCGAAACTATTCGTGACCCGGCGCGAGGTTCGATGGCGCCGACATCGCTCACATCGTTTATGTCACTCAAGGCAAGCTGGATTGGGCCCGTATTTTTCAGTATGTGGGAGAGCATTGGGAAATTTTGCTGTGGTCGTTATTACTCTTCCGCTACGTTTATCCTGGAAAAAGCGACTACGTGCCAGCGACGATTTGGCAAGACTTGATCTCGCGGTTGAGCAAGGCAACGGCTCAACCTGATCCCACGCAAGAATTTCGCGGAAGCTTGATCGACGATTGCATGTTTGCAATTGATGTGAAGGAATGGGGCCTCGATAATGTTCTCGCACGGTATCGCGCGGAACGCACGCCGATCTTGAATATGCCCAATGAGTCGGCGGCGACTGGACGTACAGACTAATCGATGAGAATTGCAGCTACAGCAGATTTGCATTTCACTCCGCAGCGTTATAACGCGCTGCGTGACCAACTGAATCGAGTTCGCGATGAAGCTGATGTTTTGATCGTCGCCGGCGATCTCACGAACTTTGGTCAACCGGAGGAAATGGAGCCGCTGCTGAATGCTCTGGTGCGAGTACGCGTCCCGATTATCGTCGTGCTCGGGAATCACGATTACGAGAGTTGCAAGGAAGTTGAACTAGCGCGGATGATGACAGAGGAAGGCATCAAGGTCCTCGATGGTAGCGCTTATGAGCGTGATGGCGTCGGGTTCGCCGGGACGAAAGGTTTTGTCGGCGGGTTCGGTCGCGGCATGTTGACTGCGTTCGGCGAGCCAGAGATAAAAACTTTCGTTCGCGCCGGGATCGATGAAGCCCTAAAACTTGAAAGGGCGATGTCGCAATTACGCACCAAAAAGCGGGTTGTCGTGTTGCACTATTCTCCGATCCCTGCCACGGTAGAAGGAGAAGCTCCTGAAATATTTCCGTTTCTTGGAACGTCGCGGCTCGCGGAGGTTGTGGATCGGCATGGTGCAGATCTGGTGGTTCACGGCCACGCGCATCACGGAAAAATGGACGGCAAAACTACAGCGGGAGTTCCAGTTCACAACGTCGCGATAACTTTACTGCAATCTCAAGATCCTCCAGCGGTGTATCGTATTTTCGATCTATAGAATCGGTATTACGGCAAACACGGCTCGTCCCCCCTTGGTACACTAAATTTTTGAGATTGCGTGCAACATAGTTTTGTACAGCATTGTCCTGATTGTTGAAATCAATTTCACTTCCTACAATTGATTAGTCCAAATCACGATATTTTGAGTTAAGCCATGAAGATTGCTCAGGTTGCGCCATTATATGAAAGTGTTCCACCCGTCGGTTACGGCGGCACGGAGCGCGTTGTCTCATGGCTGACGGAGGAGTTAGTTCGTCTAGGCCATGACGTCACTCTGTTTGCGAGCGGTGACTCTCGAACCACCGCGAAGCTGGTTGCGGGCAGCTCGGCTTCGCTGCGTTCAATGCCTCACTTAAAAGATGCGCTTGCTCATCACACCGTGATGTTGGATAAGGTCCGCAAGCGTCGTGGTGATTTCGATGTGATCCATTTTCACACAGACTATCTCCATTTTCCGCTCGGCAGGGAATGGACGGTAAGCAATGTTACGACTTTACACGGAAGGCTTGATCTACCTGATCTCGTCCCGCTTTATCGAGAATTCGCTGATGTTCCGGTAATTTCAATTTCGCACCGGCAACGCGATCCATTGCCTGACGCAAATTGGATCGGTAATGTGTACCACGGTCTTCCGGCAAACTCGCTTCGTTTTCACAGCGGAGACGGGAAATATCTGGCGTTCATCGGGCGCATCTCGCCTGAGAAGCGACCCGACCGCGCGATCGCTATCGCGGCGGCGGCTGGAATGAAGTTGAGAATTGCCGCCAAAGTTGACTTGGCAGATCGCGCCTACTTTGAAGAAGTTATAAAACCGTTGTTGTCGCAGCCCCACGTCGAATTTGTGGGAGAGATCGGCGATCATCAAAAGGCTGAGTTTTTAGGGAATGCAGTGGCTTGTCTCGCTCCCATCGATTGGCCAGAACCCTTCGGCCTGAATATGATTGAATCGATGGCCTGTGGAACCCCAGTCATCGCGTTTCGTCATGGATCTGTGCCAGAAGTCATCGATGACGGCGTGAGCGGTGTGATTGTCGAAAGCGTTGAAGAAGCCATTGAAGCGGTTGAAAAGGTAAAGGGGATGTCGCGGGCTGCTTGTAGAAATGCATTTGAAGAGCGCTTCACCGCACGGCGCATGGCCAATGACTATCTGAAAATTTACCAACAACTGGCTGACGAAGCTATGCCGTTTGATGAAAGCATGCTCGCAGATTTGGACCAGGAGCCCGAAGCGCTCGCAGAGGATGCTGCATAGTTGGAAGATGTAATCCAAATCAAAGATCAGTATTACGTACTCGCTACTTCCTCCCTCGCGGACGACCGCACCCGGGTGCTGAAGTGGGGGGATACGTTTGCGGTGTTCAACCGCCTGGGAGACGTAGAGGCGATTGGGGTTGGGGAGCAGGGACTTTACCATCGGGGTACCCGCTTCTTGTCGCGGTTAGCGCTCCGAATGGGCGACAAGATTCCGCAGCTTCTCCGTTCCACTATTCAAAACGATAATGCGTTCCTGACATTGGACATGATGAACCCGGACGTCTACCGGGATGGTCGCGTATTAGTTCCTCGTGGCGCGGTACATCTGTTCCGTTCGAAGTTTCTCTGGCAGGATATTTGTTACGACAAGCTGCGCCTGGCGAACTTCCATTCGTTCCCAATTGAGACCTCGATTACCCTGGAATTTGCCGCCGATTACGCTGACATATTCCAGGTTCGAGGCACGAAGCGAGATCGCACCGGCGAGATTCTTCCCCCAATTGTCGAGCGAGATCGCGTCGTTCTCTCATACCGGGGCCTTGACGGCAGAATGCGTTGCACCCGCCTTCAGTTTTCTCCTGTGCCAGAACAAATTTCCGAACATTCAGTAAGTTTCAAAGTCGGCCTCAATCCCAAAGAAGAGATGGCGATTTCGATTACGACCTTCTGCGAGCAGCAGACTTCAAATCGAACCACTATCGACTTTAGCGATGCGATGGACAAAACCCTGTCAACGCTGGAGCAAGGACGAAATCAGTTCTGCGGAATCACGACTTCCGATTTTCGCTTCAATACCTGGCTGTCGCGTTCGCAGGCTGATGTCCACATGATGATCAGCGGCAACCCGGAGGGCGCTTATCCGTACGCCGGAGTACCCTGGTTCAATACAGTTTTCGGGCGCGACGGAATTCTCACTGCGATGGAATGCTTGTGGGCCGCTCCGGGCATCGCGAAGACCGTACTCAAGTTTCTCGCTGAACATCAAGCTACAAGCGTCATTCCGGAAGAGGACGCCGAACCGGGAAAGATTTTGCATGAGATGCGCCACGGAGAGATGGCGAATCTCAAGGAAGTGCCGTTCGGGCGCTACTACGGCAGTGTCGATTCAACTCCGTTGTTTGTCATGCTCGCGGGCGCATATTTCGATTATTCCCGCGATGGAGAATTTCTAAAAGAAATTTGGCCCAACATCCTTGCAGCACTGGATTGGATCGACAATTACGGCGACCTCGACAAAGACGGGTTCGTAGAATACGAGCGGAAATCAAAGACCGGACTGACTCAGCAAGGTTGGAAAGATTCGCACGATTCTGTTTTTTACAAAGACGGCATCCTTGCCGCGCCTCCGATCGCGTTGTGCGAGGTGCAGGCTTATGTCTACGGCGCCAAAAAATCGGCGTCACGCATCGCGGCGCATCTCGGGCACTCCGATCTCGCGGAGTCGCTCAGTCGCAGAGCAGACCGTTTGAAAGAAGATTTCGAACGCGCATTCTGGGATGAAAAACTGGGCGCTTATGTTCTCGCACTCGATGGAGAGAAAAAGCCTTGTCGGGTTCGATCTTCTAACGCCGGCCACTGTTTATGGACCGGGATTGCAAGCCCAGAGCATGCCGGAGCCCTCGCAAAATCCCTCATGGAGGAAGATTACTTCTGTGGCTGGGGCATTCGAACGTTGTCTAGCAATGAAGTTCGGTACAACCCGATGTCATACCACAACGGATCGGTCTGGCCGCACGATAACGCTATCGTAGCGAGTGGTCTGGCTCGCTATGGTTACAAGAACGAGGCGCTCAGAGTTTTGGGTGCGCTTTTCGATGCCAGTACTTTCATGGAATTTAATCGCCTCCCAGAATTGTTCTGCGGGTTCCACAAGCGGTCCGATGTTGAGGGGCCAACGCTTTATCCAGTAGCCTGCTCGCCGCAGGCTTGGGCTGCGGCTTCGCCTTACTCGCTGTTTGAGTCGTGTCTCGGAATCACGGTGCACGCCGCTGATCGCGTTGTTGACTTCGCCGATCCCCGATTGCCCGCAAGTATCAGCTACCTCGACCTCACCAATCTCTGTGTCGGTGACAAAACGATCGACCTGCACGTCTATCGAGAAGGCAACACGGTGGGAGTGAAAGTTACGAAGGGCTCTTCAGATGTGAAGGTACGCGTTCTACGAGGTTCGACCGCATTCACACACGCCTGAGATCGTTCTGATCGGGTCGGTACTACCGTTGGCGGCTCGCTGCCGCTATATTTCCACTCTTAGAAACTTCGGCTTTCTTCTCTTCGGCATCCTGGATGGACGATCGTTTCTGCAATTCGTCAGCCGCCTGAGAGAGCGTGAGATCGTTCGAAACCAAACGGTAGTCGGTGCGAATTTCGTGCTGCTGTTCTGAGATCGTTCTTAGGAAGAGAATTTTCCCGTGCATATCTACATGCAGCAATGTCACTTCCCAGTGTCCGGGAGCGACTTCCGCTTGGCGGACGTTGAATTCTCCACCTTTGTCGAGATAGCCAAGCAAGCCACCGGCAAACTTGACCGTGTGCATGAGTTGACCTTCAATCTCAGCCAAACGATTTTCTCGCGTGTCGATCCATATACGCCCTTCCATTTCATGAAAGACGATAGCTTCGCGAGACCAGGCATGATAGTTCGGATTCGGTTCGAACAGCAGTTCTACAAGATCGCCTTTCCTTTGGCCAAAGCGAACGCTCAATGCTTCCGGCAAAACCTTGAACATTCGCGCAGTTTGCTCGGCATCTTCTGACTGCGCCCTTTGCCGTTTTTTCTGGCGATCAGGAGCGTGCAACAAATTGAGGATCCGTTGATCTTCCCGTTTTTGCTCTTCTACGCCGATCGGGTGTCCGTTAATGGACTGTAGTCGATCAATTTCCCCATCCTTGCTTTCGACCACTAGCTTGACTTCTTCCTTGCCGCCATCCGTCCTCTTCACTCGGTACATCCAGTGACTATGGTCGTCGGTCTGGGCTTTCAGTTCTCCGTCAACGGCGCGGCGAAGAACGGCATTAGCAGATAAATTTGCGTCTGAAACTTGCGCAAAGAGAGGCGCGCCGGAAGTCAAGAGCAAAGCGGAAAGGCATACTTTAAGAAGGTGCTCGCTTCTTCGTCTGGGAACCACCAGATGCACAACGGAAGCTTCATTCATTCTGGCCATACCTCTCGGGGGGCTTTAAACCATTTTAGAATCTTCGTGCCTTAAATTCTATGGCTTGTCTTGTTCTGGAATCGGGAGTCTGGCCTCAAGTGACTTGATTTTCTTCGGGCAATGGCGGTTGAACATGCGCTTCAAGTCCGGAGTGAATTCTCGTAGCATGGCAGAGGTCGCGTCGGAGCTGAGCGCCCCGGTAAAGCGGCTGATCGTCGCGTCGACGGTGCGATAGTGCTGCGGATAGTAGGCATTTTGCAGGGCGCTAGTTGATAGCGCTCCCAGTATTTCCGAGGTATTGAATTCGCTACGACCGTTGTCACCTCGTGTGATCAGAACTCTTGTCGCCGCATACCATGCTCGCCCAATCAGGCTCGTCTGGGGTGAAGGGAAGTAGCGAGGGTCCTGATGCAAAACGGTCGACAGCAAGTAAGTTTGAATAAAGCGGCGCGACTCTGTGTCGGTGAGCGTAGCACCGTAGCGCTTTCCCCATCCCTGCATTCCGCCGCCATACTGCGGCCATTCGGCGGACATCTGGGCGATCCCAGCTTCGAACGCTGCTGAGGCGAATGTATAGGGCGAATAAGCGCGGCTCTTGAAGAGCAACAACTTGCAGTGTGCGGAAAGAGGTACATACGCCGACGGAGCGTTAGGTGGAGTTCCGGTGGGGCTTTGATTGAAATTCGAAGGTATTTTCTCCAGGCAGACGTCGGAGGCGGAATTGGGTGGTACCGCAGCCAGCATCATCTTGCTGTTGGCCGCTCGACTGCTGGATATCGCCGCGGTCGCTGGAGCGGGCGCAATCCCAAGATCCACCATTCCTGCGTATTCTGAGCTTCCCACGCCGTCGCTGGAGGCTGCATCGGAGTAGCTCGACAATAATGTGAGCTGCGTCTTTTGAGCTACTGCGGAAGCGGAGAAAGCCGTGAAGCAGGCAGCGAAGGCCAATGTGTGCGCAACTTTAAACTGCGTGGGGAAGAATCTACGACTTCGGACGTCTTGTAGATCACTTAACAACATCTTTCGTCACCCTGTGCCGAACTCGTGTGCTGACCCTAACAGTGCACGGCTCTAACCAAACTCGATTTGGGTTGGGCCGCTATTCTTGCTACCACTCTCTCGGTTACCGAGCTTGTTACCTTTGAGCTAGCTCTTTTCTAAATGGCACGTCTGGCCGTCGCTTTTGGCGAGCGGACGCCTTCCTAAGCATTCATGAGCGCGCTTTAGGGCCTCCGAGTCAGGCATTCGATCCCCCGGCACAAAGATAGGTCGGGTTTCCCAATCGGGCTATGGTATGGATTCTGTAGGGGCTGCGGCTGTTTGCTGTAGGAATCACCGCACGAAATACGTCAGGAGGATTTGGTCGTCGCTGTGGGGATACGCCCCTGTTCCTAAATTGCGACGTCGTCCGGTCTTATTACCTTTTTTCCGGGAATAGAGCGGCAATGCGCAGTTTAAGCTTCCTGATCAGGCTGCTTCCGGTTTGTTGTCTGTTTCTTAGCACCCTTTGTGCATACATTTGCTCACTCCCAGATTCGCACTGCCTCAGCGTTTTGCCGCACTCTGTCAGAATTTCACTACATTCGTCGATCGGCGTAAAAGCCAACATCTCAATTCACGATCAATTCGAAGATCTTATGCCTAGAGAATCTCGCTGTTCGATCGACGGTTACGCTCGAGGCGGCACGCGAGAGATCGATGTCCGATCCGGTCCGGAACTTAGGTTGCGTCCTTTTATCTCAGGCGATTACTGTAGGATACCTTTTGCAAAAACGGGTCGCTTCCCCGGTGTTTTGCTGGCGATGTGCACTCTCCAAGCATCCTAACCTCCCATGCCTTTTCCTATTGCAAAAGACTATCCGCCGATGGAGGCTAAGCCTGCGGTGGCACTCCCTGCTGGTCCCGAATGGCAATACGAACCGAAGTGGGATGGTTTTCGATGTCTTGCGTTTCGAAGCGGAGAAGAAGTTGACCTGCAATCGAAGGCCGGAAAGCCGCTGACCAGGTATTTTCCGGAACTTGCAGCAGAGATAGCAAAGCTAAAAGCAAAACAGTTCCTTATAGATGGGGAAATCGTAATTCCTTTCGACGGCGGACTTTCTTTCGATCAGCTGCTTATGAGAATTCACCCCTCCAGCAGTCGGGTGGAGAAGCTGAGTCGCGAAACGCCATGTCTCTTCATCGTTTTTGATTTATTGGTTGACGCCGATGGAAAATCGCTGGTTGGGCATCCGCTCGAAGAGCGGAGAAGCGCGCTCCAACAATTCGCCTTAAAGAATTTCAGGGATGGAGGAATGATTCGTCTTTCACCCGTAACCCTCGAAATCGAAGCGGCCAGAAAATGGTTCCATATGGGAGTTGCGCTCGACGGAGTTGTCGCGAAACGACGCGACATGGATTACCAATCCGGCAAGCGCACTGGCATGCAAAAAATTAAGAAGATGCGGACCGCTGATTGCGTAATTGGCGGTTTTCGATATCTGGCAAAAGAACCGCTTGTCGGATCGTTGCTTCTGGGCCTTTACAACGAGCAAGGAAAGTTGGATCACGTCGGCTTCAGTTCATCGATCAGTGCAGAGCAGCGACCCGGCCTCACGCGAAAGCTGAAAAAGCTGATCAAGCCTCCTGGCTTTACAGGCAAGGCTCCGGGCGGCCCAAGCCGTTGGAGTACCGAGCGCTCTACCGAATGGGAACCGCTTGATGGTTCGCTTGTGGCTGAAGTGCAATTCGACCACTTCACTGGCGGTCGCTTCCGCCACGGAACGAAGTTTCTCCGCTGGCGCCCGGACAAAAACCCGGAACAATGCACGCAGAAGCAAGTGGAACGGGAAGACCGATCGGCGCTCGATTTACTCTAGGTTCGAGAGCGCCGAGCACCACCTCAGGTCGAACCCGTTTTTTGCAAATCTCTCTTTCTCGTAACCCATTGAAAATGCGTGTCTAAATTACCTAAATTGCGCCTTTTCCCGGCGCTTTTTTACGCGATAGTAGGGAATTTTTTCCCATGAACTAACGGGTTTGCCCTAGGGTGAGCGCTGTACCTAAAATCGCCTCACTAGAGCGAAGATTGTTGCCTGAACTAAGCAAGGAGCGCCACCTCGCGGGCAACGATTTAAAAATCTTAATTTGTTGCAGGAGGCTGCATTGCGCTTAATACATAAATTCTCCCCCAAGATCCTGTTATCGATCGGCATCGTCGCATCTGCTGTGGTATCGGGTTCTGCTCAAATGATTGCAACATCGTCTTCATCTTCATTTTCAAATCATATTTTCCGCACGCAGCTTTCTACGGGCACGGTTCTTTTCGACACCATGAAGGGAACAGACTTGCAGAGCGCAGCTGAGCTCCCTTCAACGCAGACTTCCAAAGGGAAATTGATCGGCGCTACTGTCAGCAGCAATGGCGTCAACAGGCTCGTCTATTTCAATAATGCGACGAGAGCAGTCAGTGTGAGCCTCTACGGCGGAGCAGCGCACGAGACATTTCTCGGCTCGTCTGCGATTGCAACATTGAGTGCTGGCTTTGCTGCGCAGGCTGTGGCCGATTTCAATCATGATGGTAGCTTTGGCGTCATTGCGAGCGATGCGAGTAACGGGGAAGTCGCCGTATATTTCTTCGCCGACTCGCAAGGAAGTCCGCTAACTAAAAAAGAAACCATCACTGGGCTTTCCGCAGCCGGATACAACGTTTTCGGCGCGGCTGACCTTAACGGCGATGGTCGGGCCGACTTGCTTCTTCAGAATCATTCCACCGGTCACGTGATGGTTGCTTATCTCGGCGGCTCAAACGGTACCTCGGTTGTCTCCACACACAATCTCGAGAGCAGCACGTTCGCAGGGTGGACCGCTGCCGGAATGCAGGACATGAACGGTGACGGGCATCCGGATCTTATTCTTGTGAACAACAAGACCGGTGAAAGCATCGTCAACTACTATAACGGCGAAATGGGCTTCAACTACAGCCGATCGGCGTATCTTGATTCGGCGCATTCCAGCGGATGGGCGATCATCGTACCTGTGAAAGTAGCTGCTGGAGATTCAACGAATTTAGATACGACGAGTGTAACTGCATTAGCGACCGTGGATACAGCATCGGTGACGACGTCTTCCGCGCAGACTACGACCTCGACAACAGGGTCGACCGCGCTAACGACAACCACGACGTCAGTACCCGTTCTGATCTACAACGGCGCGGGGACAAGTTCAAGTGACGTGGCTGCGGTAGAAAGTATCGTCAGCTCTCTGCATCTCGCCTATCACACCGCTAATTCCAGCCAGCTCAATGGAATGAGTGCATCGCAGTTACTTCACTACCGGCTGTTTCTGATGCCGGGTGGGAATGCGATAACCATCAGCGGGAATCTTTCTAAAAATGCGACATCTAGCTTGCGGAGCGCGGTTTACTCGGGCCTGAACTATCTGGGAATCTGCGCCGGTGGATTTTTCAGCGGTTCTTCGGCCTATCACAACTTCACCGACCTCACTGCGGGCACATGGTTCAACGTTTACAACACGGGCAGTGGAACCGGTAAGAGGGCTATCAGCATCTTATTCCCGGGTGGAATCAAGCGCGACATCTACTGGCAGGATGGCCCGAACCTCAACGGATGGGGGAAAGTGGTTGCCAAGTATCCAAATGGAGTAACAGCGATGAGTGAAGGGTTCTACGGTAAGGGGTTCGTGCTTCTCTCGGCCGTTCATCCAGAGGCACCGGCGAGCTGGCGCTACGGCATGACCTTCTACACTTCACTGGACCAGGATCTGGCTTACGCCAGAACGCTCGTGACCTCGGCCCTCAACCGTTCCATGCTGGCGCACTACTAGCCCGCACTACTAACCTGTGGGAGCGGCGCCAGAGTACGACCGGCGAAGTTGACCACACACCTGAATAATATTCATCCAGACACCGGGTTTTCGCGCAAAGCAGCGCGGGACTCGGTGTTTGTCCATGTGTTCTCAATCAGAAAATCGCCGTAGGCAATCTTCCCTGGTTCCACGCGCAAGGTCGCGCACCGTTGGCGGAAATCTACCTCAAGACCTTTCGATTCGATCGAGAGATCGACGCGGTAGAGTCCTGGAACGATTGGCAAGTCTGGACATTGAAATTCGATCACGCCCGACCCTGGCTCTATCTGATAACCACCCTTCGCCGACTCTGTGGTGAGCTGCGAGCACAAATAGCCGCTTGGCCAGTAAATAGAAACTCGAAATACGACATCCGGCACGCGCTGCGAGGCCGTATAGCTGAGACGGGCGACCATCGGATAGCCAGTGCGAATTCCGAGCGGCGATTCGGGAGCGGAAAAGTCGATGCCCGTGCAGCGCGCAGGCTTGCCGGAATCGACCTGATCGTCCGCCGAATCCCCCTGCCCGGCGAAGGTCATTTGCTGGTATTCGTCAATCACTTGCCGAGGGGCTCCGTCAGAGAGCACGGCACCGTGGCTAAGCAGGATGGCTCGATCGCACAACCGGTAAACCGCAGCGAGATCGTGGGAAATGAATACGATCGTCCGCCCGCTCTTGCGCAATTCGCCAATGCGTTCGAGACACTTGGCTTGGAAAGCAGCGTCTCCGACAGCCAGCACCTCATCGAGAAGCAGAATGTCGGGGTCGAGATGTGCCGCGATGGCGAACCCCAAGCGCACGTACATGCCCGATGAGTAGCGCTTCACCGGAACTTCGATGTAGCGCCCGACGCCTGAAAATTCGATAATGCTGTCTATCTTCTTCCTGATCTCGGATCTCCGCATACCCAGCATCGCGCCATGCAGGTAAATGTTCTCTATGCCGGTCAGCTCGGGGTGAAAGCCCGAACTCACTTCGACCAACGCAGCTAGGCGGCCACGAATCGAAATCTCCCCGCTGGTTGGAGTGGTGATTCCAGAGAGCAACTTCATGATCGTTGTCTTGCCGGCGCCGTTATGGCCAACGATGCCGAGCGCCTCGCCTTGATTGACGCTGAAGCTGACGTTGCGAAGCGCCCACATCTGACCGGAAGTTCTTCGAAGCACGCGGGAATACCAGCGCTTAGGGCGATCGCCGTTAGTCGGCAACTTGTACTTCTTCGAAACTTGATTGAATTGCAGGTCAATCATCGTGAGATCAATTCTTTAAATTACGTCCGCCATGGTTGCTTCTGACGACTTGAAATAAGCATAGGCAAGGGGTGCGCTCAAGAGCACGAGCAGGCTGCATAAGGCGATCGACCCTAGATCGGGAGTGCCACCATTTACGACGGAGATGCGAAAACCTTCAATCAACCCCGAAACCGGATCCAGTAAATAGAGCCCGCGGTATTTTATGGGCACGGACTGCAAAGAGTAGACGACCGGAACGGTGAACATCCACACCTGAAGCAGGAATGGCATTGCCAAGCCCACATCGCGAAAGCGAACTTGCAGCGCAGAAAAAAACAGGGCAATGGCCGCCGCAAAACCTGCCAGCACAATAACGATCGGCAAAGCGTACAACGCATGCCAGGTGAGCGGAACGTTGTAGTGCAACATGAGCCCCGCCATAATCAGCGACGCGATGCCAAAATCCGAGAGGCTTGCAACCATATAAGAGAGTGGAATGATCTCTCTCGGAAAATACATCTTCGTCAAGAGGTTTGGATACATGACCAAACCGTGCACGGCGTTGGAAATAGTGCTGGAGAAAAATATCCACGGCAACAAGCCGGAGAAGACGAAGACCGGGTAAGGAACTCCAGAGGTCGAGACGTGGGCGACTCTGGTGAAGATCATGGTGTAAATACCCATGAGCGCGACCGGTTGAAGAGCGGCCCATGTCCAACCCAGGGCTGATTGCTTGTAGCGCACGCTCAGGCGAAAGAGGCTCAAGGTGTAGAGCAAGTCGGAATACTGAACGAGTGTGCGCAGTCCGGTGAAGATTGTTCTTATCGAGAAGCTTGGCGGCCGAATGATCTTTACGGGGCGAGCCAGTTCCCGCGAGCCTGCGACCGACTCTTTATCGAAGTTGGGAAGTCGTAATGGCGCCGCGGATGGAGAACCTGCCGCGAGGGCAGTCCTGCTGTCTGTAGCTGAGTCATTATCGCCGTTAGCCAGTGGCACTTTCCAATGTCCTGTTCAGCATCCGTGATCGAGTGGGACGCGGCGGTCAAGCCTATAGTTAAGCGGCCGAACCTGCCAGCTTTCCGGAATCAAAACCGTGCGGAGAATCGCCGGAGGAAGGTGTGCTTCGGATAATCTGGAGGTGTTTTGCGATCGTCTCCGCAACGGTGCGAACTTGCGGCTCGCGCAACATCTCTGAGTGGCCGCATTGTATGTCGCAGGTAGTGACGCCTCCGAGAGAGCGTTCGCCCCAACCCATCTTCGGATCCTTAACATAGAAGTATGGCTGCTTGGGGCGCTTGAACAGCAGGACCGGTGCCTTGAACTGCGGAGGCGTAAAGTGCTCGTCGGGCCAATAGACGCGATTCCATCCTCGGGCAGCGTTCTCATTTTTACGTAATGCCACGCGGTTCACCATACGCCGCACGGTCGCAAGCTGGTCGCGAAGCGATGCGGCGCGAAAATTACGCAATCGCTGCGAGTAATAGTCCACGGCCCACAACGAAGGGATCTGAGAGTTCTCGAGTACCCATGTGTCGAAGATCGCGAAGAGCGCTACTTCTTGACCTTGCGACTCGAGAATGAGAATCATCTGTTGCGCAATCAGAACGCCTTCGCACATCGCGCCAAGACAATACGGTCCCCGCGGTTGTTCGGCGCGCATCGCCGCCACATACTTCTTAGCCAAAGCGTGTTGCTCGGCGTGGCTCAAAGGTCGGCCAAACACCACCGGCTCCGGGGCTTGCAATTTATATATGGCTTGATCCGCTGGAACGTGGCGAGCAAGTTGCGCGAATCCAAATGTATCAACTCCAGGTATAGCTACGCCAAAAAAAGGAACTCGAGCGGAGCCACCCTTCAACTGCATCGCGACTGGATCCGGCTGGTTCAGTACGTCTTCTCGCATCAAGCGGGCAAAGGACCGAATGGTTGGTGCGCGGAATACTGCGGAGACTGCGATTTTTCGTTTGGTTGCGGCTTGAATCTGTGCAATGACCTGCGCCGCCAAAAGGGAGTGACCGCCAATCTCGAAAAAATTATCGTCGATCCCGATTTCCGGCGCGTGTATCAAATCCTTCCAAATCGTTAGAAGAAGCTTTTCCTCATCCGGCAGGGATTCAGGCGTCAACTTTACTCTTCGAAGTGCAGGAGGGTGCGACGTCCTGCGTTTGCGGCCCTTACTCGCTTTCGCTCTTCCTGTGGTGCGGCATATCGATCCACCAGATGCTGCTACGTCACCGGGCTCATCTGCAATCGCATGAGCCGCCGCACCAGATTGGCTCTGAATAGTTGCCGACTCGGCGTTCCGGGTCAATTCCGCCGCTGTAGCAAACGTGGGTCCTGCCAAATCTTCGATGCGCCCATCAGGCCTGTTCGCGATCGATTGCAACAGAGTTGCATAGCCTTCAAGCAACTTGCTTACATCTTCCGAAGAGAAGAGAGCGGTGTTGTGATCAATTTGTGCGAACCACAAACCGTCAACCCCCTCGATGATCGTCATGCCGATATCGAAAATGGAAGTATTCGGAGTAACGACGTAGGGCCAAGCTTGAAGGTCGCCAAAACTGTGGGACTGCACCGCTGACTTGATCACGGCGAACATGACCTGGAAGATTGGGTTGTAACTCAGGTTTCGCTCGGGTTGCAGAACTTCTACTACTTTCTCAAACGGCACGTCGGAGTTAGCGAATGCTCCCAAGGTTGTTTCGCGAATCTGCGCCACCAAATCAGCTACTGCCGGATTGCCCGAGAGATCGTCGCGAAGAACCAATGTATTGACAAAAAATCCCACCAGGCCTTCGACCTCAACCCGATTGCGGCCCGCGACGGGTACACCCACCAACACGTCCGACTGCCCACTTGCGCGCAACAACAAAATCTTGAAGGCGGCGAGCAGAAGCATGAACGGAGTTCCGTGCAGCTTCACCGAAAGCGCCTTGATGTTTTTGATGACTTCGGGGCTAATTTGAGCTGTCTGGCTGGACCCCTCAAATGTCTGCTCTTCCGATCTCGGACGTTGCATCTGCAACTGCAAGAGCGGAGCAGCATCTTCCAGTTCACTTTTCCAGAATGCGAGCTGCTCCTGAACTTTCGTGGTTTTGAACCACTTCCGCTGCCACTCTGAAAAGTCGCCGTACGAAATTGGCAATTCAGCGAGGGGAGAAGGACGCCCCGCGGCATAGGCTGTGTAAAGAGCCGAGAGTTCGCGAGCAATAATCTGTGTTGACCAAGCGTCCGTAATCACGTGGTGCATGGTGAGCAGAAGAACGTGGTCGGTAGGCGTGGCCCGGATCAGCAAGGTGCGGAACAGCGGAGTCTTCGCCAGATCGAACGTGCCTTCGACTTCTTCCTTCGCCAAAGCATAGGCAGCCGGATAAAGGGGTTCGGTCCCAACGATGTCGATTATCGGTAGGTCCACAGATACGTGAGCAGCAATAACCTGGAGGAGTTCGCGTCCATCCAGCCGAAATGAGGTCCGCAGGGTCGCGTGACGATTAATGATCTCTTGGAGGCTCGCGCGCAGCGCCGCGATATTGAGAGGGCCGCGCAGCCAATAACCGAGGTGAACGTTGTAGGCCGACGTCTTTATGCCCAACTGCTCTAAGAACCACAATCTCTGTTGCGCCAGCGAAGCGGAATAAACCTCATCTTGATTGGCGTCTTGGCCAGCTTGTAGCAGCAATTCCGCAAGCAGTAACCTCTGCTGCGTCGTTCCCGTGTCCGATTTGGTGGTGCTGGGTATCATTCGATCTAGAGCTCCTGAAACATTGCGGCGGGTCTCACCAGGCTTCTTGCCTCGGCGAAATACGTCGAATCTTAAGTGAGCGATGAGTTGATGCGGGAAAGATTTTGCCAGCTCCAACAGGGCTAAGTGTCGGCAAGGCTATAAAAACAACCGTACAGACGCTGCCTCGCAATATGTCCGCGAGGTATTTCCTCACCCCGGGCACTTCGGCCAGGACCAGTGGCGAGATCATCTGCATTCCTTACTTAGACTACCAACCCAGTGATAAGATGCTACAGAAAGAGCTTATGGCGGTGCGCCATACTGTCATCATTTTACGCTAGAAGGCCTTAAGTGCAGCACATTTTTTTGGGGATGGCGGCGGTTCAAATCGCTTGCCGGAGGCCGAATTATCCGATTTTCAAGTCAACCTTTAATCTTCACTGTCCATCCAACCAAAACCACTTTTTCTGGCCCGCCTCCGATGTGGTCGGCTAACGCGGAAGAGACAATAAAAACGAAATGAGCCCTACCCCACTGCAAGCATCCTTTGCTCAAGAACGGCTTTGGTTTCTCGACCAACTTGAGCCGGGGACTGCGGCTTACAATCTCGTCCGAGCTTTCCGGGTAACGGGTCCGCTTAACGTAGAAGCAATGGCGTCCGCCTTTAAGAGCGTTGTTCAAAGGCACGAATCGCTCCGAACCGTTTTTGAAAACGTCGACGGTTCCGCCCGGCAAATTGTTTTGTCTTCGGCCAAGGTAGAGATGCCAGTTCTGAATCTCACCGACCTCCCAGAAGGCGAGCGCAGGCCCGAAGCCTTGCGGATCGCCAGCGAGCAGGGTAAGAAGCCCTTTGACCTTACCACTGGGCCACTTCTACGAACATTGCTTTTAAAGTTGGACCACGACCAGCACATCTTGGTGCTGGCTATGCACCACATCATTACGGATGGCTGGTCCATCTCCATCCTTTTCCGCGAGCTTACGCAGTATTATGAGGCGTTCATCCAAGGCAAGCCACCCGAACTAAAAGAGCTGCCGGTGCAGTATGCGGAGTTTGCCCATTGGCAGCGAGAGTTTCTCGCCGGCGAGGTGCTTGCTAAGCAAGTTGCGTATTGGAAGCAAAAGCTTGCGAACGCGCCCACCATTCTTGACCTTGCGACCGATCATCCGCGTCCCAAAGGCCACAACTGGCAGGGCGCAACCGAAGAACTGATTCTGGACCACCAGGTATTGGTCGCCTTAAAGGAATTTGCACAGGCCGAAGGTGCAACATTATTCATGGTGTCACTGGCCGTATTTGACGCTCTGCTGTGGCGCTACACCGGGCAAAACAGCATATTGGTCGGAACACCCACCGCAGGTCGCAGTCAGATCGAAATCGAAAATCTGGTCGGCTTTTTCGTCAATACTCTGGTGTTCCGCGCTGACTTTGATCCAAACATCACTTTCCGTGAATTGGTTCGTCAGGTGCGAGCTTGCGCGCTCGACGCCTACTCCCATCAAGACGTGCCGTTCGAGAAACTCGTGGAAGAACTGGTGCCGCAGCGCTCGATGAACACCAGTCCGCTTTTCCAGGTGATGTTTACCTTTCAGAACATTCCAAAACAAATATTCGAGATTTTGGGCTTGGAGATGGAAGAGCTGGAATTCGAAACTGGGATCGCCAAGTTCGATCTTTCCGTCGAAGCCTTTGAAGACGATCGCTTTCATTGTCGTTTCGAATACAACACGGATCTGTTCGACAAGGCTACCGTTCTTCGCCAGATGACTCACTTCCGCAATCTGATTTTGGCGGGATTAAAAAATCCGGATGAGCCGATTGCGCGTATTTCGCTGATGGATGCGGGCGAACTCGATCAGACGGTTTCCGACTGGAATAACACCGGAGCAGACCATTCGAAGCAGCTCCGAATTCAAAGCTCATTCGAAGAGCAGGCGGCGAGAAATCCTGACGCAATTGCGCTGATTTATCAAGATCAGGAGTTCACCTACGGGACGGTGAATGAGAAAGCGAACCAACTGGCGCATTACCTGAACAAAAGAGGCGTGAAGTCAGGCTCTCTGGTAGGAGTTTCGCTTGAAAGATCTCCCGAGTTAACGATTGCTTTGCTAGGTGTGCTCAAGACTGGAGCGTCGTACGTTCCGCTGGACCATTCTTATCCCGTCGAGCGCCTCGCCTCGATGCTTGAAGATACCGAGGCTGGCTGCGTCGTAAGTGTGAGCGGGCTACGGGACAGACTTCCCAAAGATGTGCGGGATTTGATTTTGCTCGACGATGAAAAAGAATTGCTGGGAAAAGAGTCTGTCGCAAACCTTGTTGCGAAGACTTCTACCGCGAAAAGCGAACGCGCCTACGTTTTGTACACATCCGGTTCAAGCGGGCGGCCAAAGGGAGTAGAGGGGACGCATCGAGGAGCGATGAACCGGATGGAGTGGATGTGGGAGCGCTATCCGTATCAAGAAGGCGAGGTCTGCTGTCAGAAGACGAATGTA
>JBBRNA010000039.1:0-31253 GCA_038230575.1 Terriglobales bacterium
AATAGAGCGTAACAGTCCGCCAAGCCAGCGTAAGATGGTGCGTAAGTACCATCGTATTCGATGGCTTTTTGAAAAGAAGAAATGGCTTCCATCAGACTTTGCGTCGTGCGCCGGTTCCACTCAAAACGTCCCTGCAAATATTCGTCGTAGGCTTTGGGATTCAGTTGATGCGCGGGCTGCACATCTTTAGGAAGCGTGCCCAAGACCTTCTGCACGATGTCATCGACGATCGGCCCTAAGCCGGAACCGTCAGGACTGATTGCGTGGCGGTCGCCAACAAGCCCCGTCTGATCTTTGCAGGACACCAGTTGATCCGTGATCGCCATCCGCGTGCCATCGCGGTGAACTGCGCCCGCCAGAACGAAGGTCGGTCTGGCACGATAGCAGATTTGTGCAAAGCTCGTTCCAGAGTCGTCCGTTGTCACTTCAATGACTCCTAATCGTTGCGGATGAAGTTCGCTCAATCGAGTAAAGATTTCTTCGTTGACGATTTCAGCAATGTGGCGGCTGTCAGGGTCCCCACCGAAGGTCTTAAATGGCTGGATGGCCAACAACAGTCTCGGAGGCGTAAACGAGTCACCAATACGCTGGATTGCGTAAAGCGCAATCTGAATCACGAAATATAGGATGAGCGCGCCGAGTAGCAGATTGAAAGACGTGAACCGCCAACGCCTTGGTGGCACCGGCTCGGACATCGGTATGGGTTTAGGCAGCGGAGGATGTTGCACGTCCAGCCGGACGTCTCCCTGCAACCCGACGCGTTTAAGGATTTCTGGAAATCGCCGATCCGAACGTAGGCGGTCGAAGACAGACCCAACCTTTAGATAGACCAATAATCCGTCGCGCTCGTCAACTGCTCTGTCCAGCCAATGAAATGCATCATCGATGATCCCCATGCCGGCATACACGATCGCAAACGCAATGGGCGGCACGTAGCGATGCTTCGATGCAGCGTGTAATTCGTGTAAGATCTCAACCGCGTCTTCAGTTTTTCCGGCCAAAGCATACATTTGCCCCAGGAAACCTGACCAAAGAGGCATTGGACCTGCGATCGCCAAAGCTTGCTTGAATTCAGAAATCGCCTCGTCGAATTTGCCTTTCCGGCCAAATGTCAGACCGAGGACAAGGTGAGAGAGCGCGAACTTGGCATTCATCGTCTCGGTCACGCGAAGTTGCTCGATTGCTTCTTCATTCTGCCCTGAGGCATAGAGCAGTAATCCCAAACTAAAGTGCATGAGTGGCGACAAGGGGCTAAGTTGCCGTGCCATCTTCGCTTCCACAAAAGACTCGTCGAAGCGCCCCGACACCGCGAGATAGGTAGAGTACAAATGGTGCGTCCCGGAATAGCCGTGATTGAGTTCAATCGCGCGCTTAAATTCTTTCTCTGCACTCTCCCAGTCCCAATCGAAACGGAACTTGACCATCGCCAACGACAGGTGTGCTTCTGCATTCGAGTCATCGATACTCAAGGCCCGCAGAGCAGCTTCCTTCGCTTTGGTCATGATTTCGACAGGAGCCTTGAGGCCATATTCCCCTGCACCCATCAGGATGAGACAGTGAGCTAGGCCGGCGTGGGTCAGCGCAGAATCTGGATCGATCTCGATTGCGCGCTGGTAGCACTCCACAGCTTTCCGGAAATCCTCTTCATTCCAGAAATATCGGCCCCTCAGGTACAAATCATAAGCTTTAGGATTGACCGACACAGATGGATTGAGCCGGTCGTTCGCGACATCTATGGTCTCCAAGAACGAGGGGTCCAGCCGAAATTTACTCAGAGGATCGGTCTTGACGGCCGCTGGCTCATTTGGCTTGCGCAGCCTGGCGCGGATCTCACTTGCGATTGCTGTAGCCACTTGTGTTTGCAAGTTCAGGATGTCGCGCAGGTCCCGGTCATAGCTTTCAGTCCAAAGATGCTCGTCAGTCCGACCCTCGATCAATTCCGCGGTGATCCGCACTCGATCGCCGTCGCGACGCACCGAGCCTTCAACGATGGCATCGACGCTTAATTCACGTGCGATCTGGGGAAGCGTTTTCTTAACGTGCTTGTACTGCATGGTCGAGGTCCGCGAAATGACACGTAACCCTCCGATCTTCGCGAGTGCAGTGATCAGAGATTCGGTCAAACCATCCGCGAAATATTCCTGCTCCGGGATGCCCGAAAGATTTTCCAAAGGCAACACAGCAACTGAGCGGATCGCCGGCGGTTGGAAGTTCGCGACTGGTTTTCGTGGACCGAGGCCGTTGCTGTGAGGTTCGATTGTTTCAAGCGCAGCCAGGACCTCGTTGACATGCTGATATCGCTGCCCCATATCTTTGCGCAAGCAGCGGTGGATGATATTTGAAAGCGACTCCGGCACGTGTTCTGACAACGGTAGAGGAGGCTCACGCAATATCGCAGACCCTAATTCAATAATGGTCGCGCCTTTGAACGGCATTCGCCCGCTCGCCATTTCGTACAGCAGCACTCCGAGACTCCAAATGTCGCTACGCGTATCGCTGGGGCAATGTTTCAACACTTCTGGAGGCCAGTATGGGGGGGTCCCTGCAATTCCATCCGAGCCGTGTTTCGAATCGGGAGTTTCAAGAGAACAAGGAACTTCGACACGGCGCCGGACCTTAGAAAGGCCGAAATCAAGCAGCTTGATGTGACCGTCCCGAGTGAGCATCACGTTGCCGCTCTTTAGATCGCGATGGATGACGCCATGCTGGTGAGCGCATGCTACCGCCCTGGCGATTTCAATGCCGTAGGCGACTGCGACTTCGAAAGGAAGTCCTACGTGAGCGGGAATTAAGTTCGTGAGTACCTGCCCATCGATGAACTCCATGACTATGCCAGCCTGGTTTGGTTCATCTACAAAGTTTTTGATTCGACAGATATTGGGATGATCGAGGGAGGTCGCAATTTGCGCCTCTTTTTCGAGCTGTCGGCGAGCAGACTCGTCGGGAATCGTGTCTTCGCTCAGAAGCTTGATTGCATCCACACATTGAAGTCGCGGGTCCCAGGCGCGATAAACCACACCCATTCCACTGACAGCCACCAACTCGAGAAGTTGGTAGCGTCCAAAGGATCTACCCGCGAGTGGCACTTCACTCAACAATGCGCACGATGTTAGACCGCGCCCCTGAGCAAGTCAAACAATACCCCCGGCCATGCGATGTTCCGGCCACTTGGTTCACCGATTGCTATTTTCATTCACGGGCGTGAGTCGGGCTGACAAGGTGCCGTAAATGAATCAGTCTCTTAGGAGCAGATGGAAGCCAGGGATGGCAGATGTTCTGGCATTGCTGTCAGGTTTCCGTGCGCCGCCTGAGGGATGGGGGCCGAGGGTGGCGATCGAAGAAATGCTAGTCACGTTGCAACAGCTCGAAAACCCCAAGGACTTACCCGACGCAAGGAGAGATAAAACAGTGCGGACACTCATGATAGTTGCGGTTTCAATGGCTGTACTCTTAGTACCGGCTCTCGGGCAGGAAGCATTTCCGAAAGCTGAAGTTTTCGGCGGTTATCAGTTCAGTCACCTCGACCCCACACTTAGTGCCAACGGATGGAATACCGCGATTAATGGCAGCCTGAGGGCCTGGTTTGGGGTGGCCGCCGACTTCAGCGGCACTTACAAAAACGGCACCCACGTCTACACCTACATGTTCGGGCCAACTTTCTCGGCCCGATCGGAACGGGTGACGCCCTTTGCTCACGCATTGTTTGGAGGAGCAGGAGGGAGTTCCGCGATCGCTTTTTCAATGGCGCTGGGCGGGGGCGCGGATGTCACTGCTTGCAAGCATTTCGCCGTGCGATTGATACAGGCTGACTGGTTGCTGCTCCGTTCCGAAGGAGTTACCAATAAGAGGAACGTGAGGGTCTCTACAGGTATCGTATTCCGGTTCTAGAAAGTGTTCTCAGGTGCTTCCATCGACGCATACGCGAGCTGCGCATTTTACGGCGTGCGGGTAACGCAGTTGTGAGACGCGAAGAGGGGAAGCTCAGATGATTATCATCGAGCGGAAACGACGGAACGAAGTAGCTTATCCCCCCTTCTCCGACGACAGAGGGTTGTTGACTCGATTCGAGAACTGGTCAATTTTGACCAATTCATCCTCCTCATTGTTGTCGAAACATCGCCTCTCTGACAACGTCGGCGGTGTCAATCACTTTTTTGGGCGAACTGGTTCGTGCACTCCTGGGAGCGCGCCATTCCGCAAGAGCATGGTAGAACTTCTCTGCCTCTTCCGGATGGCCTAACCGCTTTTCCTGGAACTCTCCGGTGCCTGTATCCACCAAAGCGATTTGTTGAAACTCGGGGTGGAAATCTGCTCCTATAATGATCATCGTTCGGCTCCTTTCTCCCGAGCCTTGTTGGTCGGCATTAGCAAAAACCAACTCTACTCGGGTATCGGAGCCGACGTTGTCATGGAATCAATTTCACCCATCGACCGGGTCAAAATGTGCCGAGAAGTTCGACTGGCATCGAAATCAACTTGTTTACCGTCGCGTTCAGCTTAATGTGGTCGCCATCAGCGAGTAGCTTAATGTTTTTTAACGGCGAGTCGGGGGCGCCTCCTTCATTAAGGAAGTTCCCGATATCACCAATATTGGCTCGGATAACGCCGGTCTTGATCTCAAGAATGAAAGACTCAGGATCATCAAAAGGGGGCTTCGCGTCGCGGTAGTGCGCACCATGTTCCCGTGCAGCCAACGGACGTAGATACGGAAACAAACTGGACTGGCGAAGACGTTCAAACAACGGCAACGCTATATCGAGATTCGCAGCTCTCAGTTTGGCTTATCGCCTTATCCGGCTTCGGCCCGTGTTCCTGTGTCAGGCCGCAGTTTCGCATGGTCGCTCGGGCTCGATGAATGAAATGTCGATTTACAACAACATCCGCCACCCAACTTATCTGCATTCATTGACTTGCCCATCTCACCCAAGTGAGATTCGCGCCAGTGATCGGCCAGACCATCTCGTACTATCACATCATCGAGAAGCTAGGCGGTGGCGGGATGGGCGTGGTGTACAAAGCCGAGAACCCACGCCTTCGTCGTTTCGTGGCCTTGAAGTTTCTGCCCGACGAAGTGGTACTCGATCCGCAAGCACTGAGCCGCTTCCAGCGCGAGGCGCAGGCTGCCTCCGCTCGGAATCATCCCAACATCTGCACTATCCACGACATCGGCGAGCACGACGGGCATCCCTTCATCGCCATGGAATTCCTCGATGGCATCACCCTCAAGCACCGCATTGCCGGGCGCCCAATGGAAACCCGTTACTAGCAGGCAGCTATACTTGTGGGCCATTGTAAGCTTGCAACATTTGTCCTTACGCAGCGGGCGTTCCTTTTACAAAGTGCGGGGATTTCGCAAGACTTCCGGATTCCAAAATACTCTTCATGGCAGCAATTAGGGTGTCTGGCAATCCACCGGACTTCGAAAACACATCTCGGATGCCGGCCGCTTGAGCGATTTTGACGAGTTGATCCGTCTTATGCATGGTGAACATCAAGAGTGGGATATTGGGAGCCGATTCGCGCGATCTGTCGAGCGGCTTCGAGGCCATCCATCTCTGGCATCTGCAAATCCAAGATTACTAGGTGTGGATTCAGGTCGGTAACTTTATCGATCGCATCCCTTCCGTTTACTGCCTCGCCGCACACCTGCCGATCAGTCTTTCGCTCTATAGCCGAGCGCACTAGATTCCGTATCATAGGACTGTCGTCCACCAGCAAAATTTTGTAGGACATGCACCCTCGACGCCTCAGCTGGTGGCTGGCCGATGTCGGGGTGGCGGACACGGATGGCAACGAGGCAAGGCTCTCTTAGATTAATGACTTGCCGAGAAAGCGCAATACTAAGGCCACTGTACGATAGCGTAATTGCTTGAGTTCGTTAACAGCAATAAAAGTGTTAGATGTTGAACATTTCCGCAAACAATATCGGAATAAAGCGTAACCTGTAGTGTCTCGCCATTTCACTACGTTGACCTCGGAGGCAAGCAAGATTCAAACTGTAAACTGGTGAAAAATAGACTCACAGCAGCCTGGCATCAGCAAGAACCTTTGAGCCTGTAGATTGTTGGTAGACGGGGACAATCCCAGGCGGCGTCGCCGATGTGGGCGCATAGATAACCGAGCACAGTTAAAATCGAGATGAATCGAGAAATTAAAGAGTACGCCGACACCCTCTACATGGATGCTTTGATCGAGTCATCCGAGACCGTGCGTAAGGATAGAGTTGTTCAGGCTCAAAAAAGTGCGGCGCTCGGTCCGACACGCTTACCGACCTCCGGCGCGGACATCCAGAACCGAGCACGCATGTACGAAGTTCACGTCGAGCGTTGCATGGACGCAAGGCTTCGCTCCTATCAGTTGGCCTACGCCGAAACCGCCGAGCCGCCCTCTGAAGAGGACTTTGGCCGGATCCTCGATGACTGTAAGGCTGTATGGGAGACCGAGACAAACAAGTGCACCAAAGCACTCAAGGAGTTCGTTGGATCGCACAGTCCGATCGCCGGGCCTGTGATCGACAAGATGCTGGAGAACTGTTCTGGAGCCGGGCATGATCGGGTGTATCGGAAGTTCAAGATATGGAAGGCGAAACTGCAACTTAGGCCGTTATGGCTCACAGGCCAGAGCCGACGAAGGAGCGCGACGTGCTTCAGGTTTACAGCAAGGCTCAGTTTGAGCGAGACCTGCCCACTTTTGGATTAGAGAGCAGCGAAGCCCATCCGAATTCGCTGTTGTTTCTGGATCTCGACAAGTTCAAAGGGATCAACGATACCCTCGGACACCAGGCAGGTGATCTTGTGTTGAAGGCATGTGCAGAGGCGCTCCATCGGGCTTGTGGCAAGAAAGGGGTGGTGTACCGCAACGGAGGGGACGAGTTCTGTATTCTTCTCCCTAACCACTCGCTCGATGAGGCATCGGCCGTGGCGAGTCGTATCTTGCGGGAGGCGCGTGCGATCAAGACCGAGGAGTTACCTAGTGGACTCAGCATAAGCATCGGAGCGGCGTGCATCCCGGAGTGCGCCAAAGACCACAATGAGTTGCTCGCCGGAGCAGACAATGCGATGTACGTCTCAAAGAAAGCCGGAGGCAATCAGACGAGCAAATCACATTCAGCAGAGAGAAAGACCTCGCAAACTTGCGATCTTCGGGGTCGAGAAAAAAAGTGAAGCATCCAATCAGGACGCACAAACCGAGCCGGAAAAAGGCGCCAACGGTTACGCTGAGGAACTGAAACGAATTGCCAAACAGGTGGTCGATTATGAAATGACCCTTGAAGGTAGGCAGGTCTTGCGGCACTTGATGATTCACGAGCCTGTCGAAGTGGGTAGAACGTTGGCCCCTGAAATTCCACAAGACCGCACTTACGCCCAACTTGCAATAGCGAAAAATCGCGGAATCGTGCAACACAAGGAGGAGGGAAGCGGATTGCTAGGTACTATTGGATCATTAACCCCAAATTTCGGAAAGTTTTAGAAGGCGTGCTCTACGAAGGCGGCAACAACTGACTGTCTTTTCCAGCAAGCATTGGAGGTGCTACCAATGACACCCATGAGACTCTTAGCCGTGGTTCTGCTCGTCGCATGCGCGGCGCGTGCTGAAGCCAAAATTGCCCTTGCCAACTCGAATGTTCCGACTGCGACGGTTGTTACGGAGTTGAAAAATCACTGCAAGGAGACCGTCATAGTCTTAGACCAAAAAGCCGCAGACGCTCTTGTCGAAGTTCAGGTCACTGACGAACCGAGACACAGAGGACAGACGCAATTGACCGTCTACAAAGGCGGGGCAGCAGTATTCTCCACGCGAACTACAAAGGCGGGAAACGCTGTTAAAGACATGTGCAAGTTTCTAGGGACGCTGAAGTAATAACCTAGACGATGAGGATGTCGGCCTTGAACGTTTCACCCTCACACTTCACGAGGTTGCGCTCCAGCATCCAGCCGATGGTTTACTGAAACTGCGCTGGGTCGTCCTCAGTACAATCGTCGTGGTGCCGATTGGTTAGGGATTATCCGGCTCGGGAAGTTTCAGAACGGCAGGGTCCGCAGTCGCTACTCACGTTGTTCATTTAGGCTCGCCGCACCCATGGTAAAACGCAGTGTTGTCCACTCTGATCGCCTTAAATGATGATGGGGGAGAATGACTCCGTTCCCACCATACAACTCCATCATCAACAGTGAATCCTCGCGAATTTCCCCGCACTTGCGTCTTGTTTGCGTGTGCAATAGCGCACTTAACTGAACTGTCAAAAACGATGTCATAGTGACCGAACAGTTGCGACTTGTCCCTAATAAAAGTTGATTTTCCACCCAGCCTCACCCGAAGAGGAAAGCGGACCATCGAGGCGACAACGTCTCGCTCATCGTTCGTCACTGCTTTCTGAAAAGCCTCGAAGGCAGCGACAGCTTGTCGGCAGTTCGGTCTTGACGGGATTGAGCATATTTCGTCACGTGATTCGCCAAAAACAGAACTCTGTCCAGCCACAGCGAAAACAAAAGCGCATATAAGCAATTCGCAGAAAATCGACTTCATACGCTTATTCTACGGCGCCTTTTCGATGATTGTCGATAACAGCCATACTGCGCGTTTTACGACTTTCTCGAAATCCGGATTTGCCAGTTCGTAACCTGTTAAAGCGGTCCGAACCTGATCCCATAGTTCGCGCAGAATGATGGCAATATGCTCGCCGACGTAAGCGTGCTGGAAGGCCACCTAGGTGATTTATAGAAGCTTTCTTCGATCAGCGAGGCGCTTCGCACTCGGTACGCCGAACAACAAGTTGATCACAATTGCTCAGATTGGACTCCCAGCCTGAGAGTAGGGTTGCTGGATGAGTGAAAAGGCAAGCGTCACCCTGTTGGGAACGGTCGAAAAAATCATCAAGTTGCCATTGTCAAACGAAGAAGACAGTCCACAAATAAATGTGGAACGATCGGTCCATTTATTTCAAAAGGTACGCATCGAGAACACCCTGACAAACAGTGAGGGGGAGCAAGTTGGCCTTAAACTCGGGGCGCCAGTGGAAATTACTGTGGCGGCGGAAGTAGAATCTACATTCCCCGAGAGTGACAAAGTGCTGGTGCATCCGACGCGATAGCTAAGAGTGGCTCAGGAAGTCTCTCATTTCAGCTAAATCTTTTGGAGACGGGCGACGTAGTCCATGGACTGTCATCATCCCATTTGACGAGCGCATCGTACTCATTAGTTTGTTCCACTGTGCCGATTTCCCCACGAAAGGAATAGGTGACGCTGATGATTTCAGACACGGAGGAATCCCCAGCGGGGGTTCCGCGCAAAGACACGCCGTATGAGACTGTGCCTCTGATCCGAACCTTGGATCAAAGTAAGCAAGTGCAGGACAAGGTGGAGCAAGCTGCGTCCGACCTATCCTCGGTTAACGCGGTTCTGAAGGACGAGATCGCCAACGGCGTGCCGCTTGCGGAGCACGCGCTGAGTCAAAACCAAGCAGTGGAGGTCAAAGTTCAGGAAGCTGCCGAGGAACTTGTTGACGTCAACGCGGCATTGTCAAACGAGATCGACGAACGTCATCGCCTTGAGAACGCGCTGTCAAGGAGCGACGCCGCGCTGTGCGAAGGCCAAGCCGAGGGAAGAATGGCTCGATATAGCGCTCTCCACGACGCCGTAACGGGACTGCCAAATCTAACCCTCTTCCATGACAGGTTGCGCAACGCTCTAGCGCAGGCAGAGCGGCATTCTTGGCAACTGGCAGTGATGTTCATTGACCTCGACGAGTTTAAGAGTGTGAACGACACGCACGGACACGATGTCGGCGACCGAGTGCTTCAGATCGTTGGTCAACGACTGCAGTCTGTCGTTAGGAGTGGCGACACGATCGGGCGTCGCAGCGGAGATGAGTTTCTCTTCCTGATGCTCGAAGCCAAGGATGACGCGAGCGTCGAGGCCTTCGCCGAACGAATCGTTTCGCGCATCGCCGAAGCGTCGGAGATCGACGGTCTGGAGCATAAGGTCAAGGCCAGTGTCGGTATTGCGATCTACCCCGAGGACGGGCGCTCGGCTCAGGAACTGCTCAAGAAGGCCGATGTGGCAATGTACGCCGCCAAACAACAAAAGCAAGGCCCGGTCCTCTATAGGCGGATACCCCACACCGGTACCTCCGCCGCTAGCGCTTCACAGCCGACGACGCCAGCGCGGACCCTCCGCCGCACCGGGGCCGCCTAATCGTTCCACGCCCGCAGGCCAATGGGCGCCTCGACAACTACTGCCTGCCACTGTGCCGGATAATCATTGAGAACCTTCGCTAACCGCGTCTGAATTATTGAGCGCAGGCGATTCGATGTCAAGCCGGAGGTGTCTAACTCCTAACTCCCATCGCGTAGCCTGATCCCCTGTTAGACATTGTTGGCTGGCGTGAGGCATCCCATTCTCATCATGACACTGCGGGACAGGCAACGTGACGCACGATATCGCGTTACGACGGTCTTGTTGAAAGCACCGAAGTGGTTCAGGAAGCAAAGATAGGGTCGATCCGCTTTTACGATGAATTCTTAGCCAAGATGGACGCAGCCGTCTGAAACCGTCCGAAACCGCAGTGGAAAAGTGTATGCCGTCAAGGTGACCCTCTTGGACACAAGTGCCCCGTCTTGAGGCGCATTTTAGTTTGTCATGATATTACGCTGCGCGATCTGCATCGGACCGATCTTCGACGCATCGTCGGCAATTGCGAGCGACTCATGGACCAACGTGACTTTCAAGAGTCAAGTCGGTTTCGCCGCGCATTCGGTCTGTGATCGCCAACCATTCGCCCAAGCGAGACTGCAAAGCCGGACTATCCTTTAGACACTGGAGAAAACGCGCGATCGAAGCGCTAGTCGTCGTTAGCAGTCCGTTTTCTCCAGTCCGGATTGTCAAGGAGTTATCGCGAAATACGGGCGTTTTCGCTTGTTTCGTCAGCGGTACAACAGAATTTCTCCTCAACCCAGACTGTGTGGTAGGGGCGAAGAAGCAAAGCAAAAGCGAAAACTGTTATTCCGATTCGCGCTCCCAGAGCCTGCCCATCTTTGCAGCATCGACGAAGTCTTTCACTTTCGCCTTGCCGCCAAGATCGATCAATCCCAGTCCTGCTTCCACGCCAGCTTTTTTCGCCAACGTCGGAATGCCGCTCCAGCCGATGGCCTTGCAGTGCCTGCTTGCGTACATCAGGAAAGAAACGGCTCCGTGATTGGCAGCCAGGGTTTTTTTCTCCATTTGATCCGGCGAGTACAACCACTGCGTCGAACACTACCGACGGGCTTCCGCGTAGAAACATGTCGGCGGCTGCTATTTTTCGGCTGGAATCGACTTCGCCTTCTATCTTCGACGTGACGATAGCGGCCTTGGCTCTTTGTTGGGTGATCGCCGAAACCAACGCATCGTTCAGTTGGGCGTCGAAGCCTGCGCCGAGTAATATGCCGACTTTGCGGCCAGCCAGGGTGTCTTCATATTTCCCGTACAGGCGAAGGGCAGGGCTCTCGTTAAGGTCGATCGGCTGCGCGCGGGTATGATCTTGTCCACGTTGCCTTTCACGCCCAGGCCTTCGCGCACTTGCTGTGCGAGTTTGTTGTCGATAATTTCCAGGTGACCAAGCATCCGCAATCGGATGGCATCCGTTTCTATCTTGGACAATTCAAATGTTATGGCCTGACCCAAATGTTTTTTTTTGGGCTCAGTGATCGACCGATAGAACAGCCGCGCCTGCGAGTAGTGATCGGAGAAGGTTTCTGAGCGCACCCGCACCGTGTTGCCAGTCACCGGGCGAGCCGAGGTCTGAAATCCGCGACCGGTTTCACGCGGGCCGCTTAATCTCCACGAGGAGTACCTTCGCCGTGCTTTGGAATGTGCTTTCCTTGCCCCCGATATTGTTGAGGCTATCCTTGACGGGCGTCATCCTCCTAGTCTGGTTGTCATCTTTCGCGGAAGCGAAGCATCTTACCGGCAAAACTGCAGATCCCTGGCTTCGCTCGGAATGACAAGCGTTGATGCATCCGCAAATGCAGGTTGACCCTTTTTGTTAGTGGGTGCCGCGCTGGGCGGAGTCCGCATCTTCGGCAAGATCGCGCATCGTTCCGAAGAATGCCGGCGATTGGCCGATGAAAAGTCCAGAAGCTGCAAGAAACCTTACTACTCCCATTGCTGCCCCTCGAGTCGCCGTCGGCCGAATGATCGAACACTTCGGCAGGCTTCGACTCAGGAAAATCGTAGGTTCTGGCATGATCAGGTTGGTCTGAAACAATTGCCCGCCAAAGGGCGGCGCATTCAGATTAGGAAATACGAGCGACGGATCTTTCGGATCGGTGAGGGGCGGAGCGTTGCCCGCTTTATCCGCCCAGGTCTGGAAGTGCATCGCCTCGGTTGGTCCAATGCTCAGAACGATTCGCAGGACTTCCGCGTTTGTCACTCGTTGCGCGAGTTGCGGATAGAGGCTGGTTCCCCCTTGTTCGATGGTGCCGAAGTGAAAGCCTGCAGTGTTCGCAATTGCCTGAATGTGTTTGTGCGGAGTCAGGTCGCTGTCATTTCGCGGAATCGCTGGATGCTGGCCCACTGCCAGAGTGGGTACAGCCTGCGGAAACGTATCGCCGAAATCCGGATTCTTGCTGAAGCTGCGGTAGCGCGTCCACCACGTCGTATCGACGCTCAGTTGCATCAGGTTCGTCAGCCTTCCAATCTGCTGTGCGCCCGTCGCCTGGCTGCTTGGTAGGGTGCGAAACTGGTCCAGATCGACAGTGGCCGCGCCCTTCGAGGCCAAGTATGCGTTGATAAAAACTTCGTGCGTCATCTCGTCTTCGGTGTTGTCGTGAATGTATTGCGCCATGTCGGCATCGAGAACCGATATCGCGGCAGTGTAGACCGGATTTCCGCTGCCTCCCGGAACTTCGCTATCCTGAATTCCGCCGAGCTCGTTGTACTGTTGCCACAAGTCGGTTTCCAATATTTCGGCTGCCGCCAAAAAGCGCAGGATCGCGGCATCGCCTCTATCTAAACTGCCACTGCCTTCTTCTGGTTTCTCTTCTGCAAACGCGGTAGAGCTGTGCGATAACAGACCTGCCCCCATCGTTGCCGCGCCTGCCGCCGTCAAGGTTTTCTTAACGAACGAGCGGCGATCGATCGCGGTCTTCGAATCTTGAAATGGATCTTTCATGAGAATCTCCTCCCGACGAGGATAATGATCTCGTTCAAGGCTTCAGTTGTCATGAACTTGTAAAAGATGTGTCAAGCGTAGACTGGCAGCTGCGAGGGGAGCTCGCGTGACGGTTTGCGATGGGGTGGATGTGTTGCTGCTACATCACGCCTCTGATCTGCCTGACTCGCGCATAGTCCTGCAAAAGATCCTACGGCTGCGGCGGTGTGATGCTAAGCGCTGGTAATGGAATATTCGACTCCGTAACTCTCCTACTTCTTGCCTTCTCGGAACCGATTGAGGGCGCGATCATAGCATCCCCTGCCTGCGTCGAGCGCCTCGCGGCATTCCGACAGGCCCATCTCGTCTGCAGACTCGCTTTCTGGTTCGTTTCGCTCCTCATTGAAATCAGGCCATGCACCGCTCGTCGTGGTTCCATGACTCGCCATCTCGTGACCGTCCTTAAACGTCGCTTGTTGCCAGCGTCACCATGTCTTACTTCCCAGCCATTTGGAGCGGGATGGGTTTTTCTGCTCGCCGATAACGCGATCCGGCAGTATGAGGAGACTGCGGCCCCTCTTGCAGCAGGTGCGATGCCGCATGTAGTTAGCAGGTTCATCATCGCGATTCAATGGCTGACCAGACCTATCATCGAGATACCAATAATCAGTCCGAGGAGTTGCCTGGGCCTGCGTCTTAGATAGCGAAGCAGTCTTCATGATCAAAGGAGTGATGCCATGACTAACCACGCGACCCGGAATCGCCCTCGATCCCCTAGATTTGGCCTCCCTAATGGTCTCACACCTACCATTGAGGGTTTTCCAGCACTAGATCTCCCGTAGTCATGAAATCCAGGCCCTAATTTTCCTCCGAACGGAGCTGTCTCACTGGAGTCGTCAAATCTCCTCCCACCCAAGAGTAAAAGGCAAGCCGACAATTCGCTGAATGCCTCCTCCCCGAAACTGTCGCAATGCAAAGACGAAACGGGCAGCGTTTGTTCGATTTGCTTGGACTACTTTGCAACAAGCCCAGTTGAGCTGGTTGGGATTTGCACAATCTGTCGAAGAAAGGTGAGCTGCCCACCTTCCTCTACACGCCATCCGATAAGTGTACCGGTACCAACATTGATTCCGTACAAGAAGCGGCTACGTCGGGTCAGTGCCAGATCGACAGGTTTTGAAGCGGACCCGCCTGTTGTAGCGGAAACTCCGGTGGGATTCAATAACGACAACTTTCCGTCGTGGCCGACGCGGTAACCCGTGATTGCCCCGTTGCCGGTGTCCGAGGTATATGCGAATTTACTGTTGCGCGTGATGACGAGCCAACATGCAGCGGTCTGCTTCGTCGGAACCGAGCCGCTGATCGTCTCGAGAATCCCTTCATCGTCGACTTCGTAGGAAGAGACTGCACTCTTGTTCGGCTGACCGCCAAATGCCTCGCTAACGATCAGGTGATTCGACCGATCAAACGAAAAACCAAAAGGGGTTTGGCCGTTCGAGTTTTGGAAGTGGGGCCCATCCGGAGTGGCGTCTTCCTGGATCTCATAGGTGTCGATGAGATTGGTCGCTTTTTCAGTGACGAAGAGCAATGATCCGCTGTTGTCAAAACCAATTTCTGGGGCGTCGGGAGAAGCGACACTTAGGGGCCGCGTAGAATTTGCGATTGGATAGAGTGCGCCGCGGTCATCGTCAAAGAAGAACCCGGTAATATTTGCGGGCGCACCACCGTTAAGAACGTAAACGAGATCTGATTTCACCGCAATGCTTTCAGGAAGACTACCGCCCGAGGGAAACGTGTTCACAAGCCTAAGACCCTTGGGACCCTGCTCCAATACGGAAATAGAATTGTTCCCGGGATTTACCGCGAATAACCAATGGCCATCTTCAGTGAGCGCTAAGGCTCCATTGGAACCAAAATTCGAGCCTGTGCCAACTCCCCCGGTAGGCACGGTGATAGCCTCAGAGAGCTTGCCGTCTCCTGAACGTTGAAACGCTAGAATGGCATTCTCCGTGCCATTGGTCATCGTATATACAAATCCGCGCCGGTTTTCTTGCGCCTGGCTGACCGAAATAGTACCCGTTACGAGTATTGTGAGCATGATGATGCGCATCAAGTTCATCTGGTATTTCCTCCTGCTGTATTAGTCGCCTCTCTCAAGGAAATCCCCCTGCCGGTTCCTGCAAATCGTTCTTGCCAGTCAGTACCGATGGAAAGTCTTCGATGTGGTTAATTTCATTTCGCAATATAGAATCTTTCTTTCGTGAAACTTTGGTGAGGTCATAACGTGCGATCTTCGGGCTGGTCCAATATCAATTGCCTTCCGGGACTCAGCAGAGCTGGCATGTTGGGCTTTGTTCTGTTCTTCTGTCTGGGATGGCTATCCTGCGGGATGCCGGTGTTGGCGCAGGTTGTGCCCTTCGCGGGTGTCGTTGGTGGAGTGGCAACTCTCTCGGCCGATGCACGGTCAATGCCGACGTCTCAAGGGCTAAGTATTTCGTTGTATAAGCCGGAGAACGGTCTCGCCCTGGACTTTTTTGCGGGTGCCCACCTCACTCCCTATCTGAGCATCCAGGCGAACTACATATGGAATCGGAATAAGCTGACACTTAGTTCCACGTCTCCGGTTTCTAACTCTTTCTTCGAAGAACGCCGGAGAAGTTCGCAAAAGGCCGTGATTTTTGACCTGATGGCATACTTCCGTCCTTTGAATAGCCGTGTGCGTCCCTACCTTTCAGCCGGAGCAGGAGCGGTACAATTTTCGAGCTCGATCGAGCGCCAGACGGCAATCGGCGGGATGCCGACCCTACCGCGGCAACACTTCTCTTCGATGCGGCCGGCGGTTCGGGTTGCCGTTGGTATCGACACGCGTGTGTCAGAGCACTTGGCCCTCCGCTACAGCTTCAGCGAAACCGTCCGTCATAACGACATAAGCGCCCAGCTATCCCCCGCTGGGCAACGCTCGCTCGCCAATTTTCAGAATCTGTTCGGAGTCGTACTTCGCTTTTAAATTTAGTTTCACCGTTCCTGGAAAGCCGCATAGGGACAATTTGGCCAAAAAATCGGAGCGCGCTCCATGTGCTCCGCCAGAATCCGCGCATGGCAAGTCCAGCAGATGAACGGTGCTTTTGCTCTCTCACCTATCGGGACGATCTGTACCAGCTTTTCGAAAACGCACAAGCTATGGCCAGCCACTTCACTCTCCGTGAGCGTTTGCAACGGCCCTGTTTCCTGCTGGGCGCGGACAAGCGCGGAATAGACCCGAGACTTCAACCGGGCAGGAGCACCTTGGTGCGATTCTGCGCCCGAAGGCTCGCAGAGAGTCCGGGACAGGTGTTCATCCCAGTCTTGAGTTGACATTATTCCACTCCTTCCTGAAATGGTCTCGAGCTCGGGAAAGCAGTCGCTCGATTGCTTTCTCGCTCCTGCCCGTAAGCTGAGCCATCTCATAGGCACTGCGTTGTTCCAGATAGCGCCATAGCAGCACCAGGCCATACGTCTCGGGGAGTTTCGCAAGGACGCGGTACGTCTTTTCTAGGTTCGATGCGCGGTCAAGTTGCTCTTCATATTTCGGAATGACGATCAGTTCCGGAAGCGCCTCGTTGATTTCATCAGGCAATCCGGGTTCGCATAAGCGCTTGCGGTAATAATCTTCGACCTTGTGTCGCGCAATTCCCAACAGCCAGTGTCGCAGGTTCGCTTCTCCGCGGAAATTCCCCAGGCTTTGCCAAGCGGCTAGAAACACCTCTTGGACCAGATCCTCCACAGCTTGTGGCATGACGCGACGGCGCACATACCTGTACACGCAGTCGGTGTAACGCTCGACAAATTCTGCCGTGGCTTTGCGGTCCTTGCTGAGAACCCCCGCAGCCAACTTTAGATCATCGCCAGTGCTTGGGGCAGCCTTGGTCAGGATAGGGACGCTTTGATCCATTCGGTTCAATCAACATACTCGCTAAGTATTAAGTCGCGAAGGGACCTGGAATCCCCCTCGTTCATCAACCTACAAAAAGGCCGAAAAGTTCTAGGAATGGCATCGGTTCTCGCTAGGGCTTTTCGAGAAAGTCCTTAAATGAGGTTAATGCAGTGATCAGTGTCTTGGGAAATATATCCAGGAACGCCCTTTTTATACCTAGTAATATTGTTTCTCAAAATTTCCCAACATGATTAGCGCCATGGAACAGAGCAGAGTTGATCGTCTACTGTTGTAACCTCGCTTGGCCTAAACGCCAAAATCTTTTGGCCTGAGAAAATCCTCGTTAGGACGCTGTTAAAGAAACTCTTTGCAGACTGTCGCGCGCGGAGCCTAACGTATCACAAGCCCCTTGGCTTTTTCATAAATGTCGCATCCATCTGTAACTTCGCCAGCATTGCAGCATCACTGTGGCAGTTTCCGAGCACCGGAAAACTAAACCAGACAAGGAGTTTGAAAATGAAAAAGTTTTTTCACACACTGTCGATGTCAAGAAAAGGCAGCAAAGCCAAACCATGGTTCCATCTTTTGGCCAACCATAGCGCTGTCGCCGCTATGAACCTCTTATGTGTCAGTGCCCTTCTTAGCTATTCAGCCGTGGCGCAGACATCCGCTCAACCTCTAGCGAATCAAACTTCCGTCCAACCCCTCTCCCCAGACATCATGGCGCTCCATGCACGCGCTAAACGGAGCAAACCGCAGCAGGTTGTGCTGGATTCGGTCGCTGATAGCCGGTCGACCATCAATTCTAATCAGGGGCCAGGTTTTGGACCGATAGGGCCAGGAGCCGGGTGTAACTTGTTCCCTCAGCCTCCGTCCGTAGGAGCGTCTGTCCCCTTGTCGTACTTCGGCCCTCCTCCGTCGGATGTTAACAAGAGTTTCGTAGGTCCGGTTCAGCTGTTAGATTCCGGTAAGGTCAATGTCAAAAACGGTACTATCACGTTGCCGCTCTACCGGGGAAGCTTGGCGGGTACTGGCCAATCCGTTTGGTACATTCTGACCGACGTCGGTGACTCCAATGTAGCCGCTTGGCTGGGCCTCAACTTCTCTGCGAAGTTGGCCTTCCTCAGCAATGCCGCTCGCACTGGCAATTTGGACCTTAATGGAAATATCGTGTTCGATGCAGGTACAGTGGATTTCTCTGCTGTTAGAAAGATTGTTCCGGGGCCTGCCGGGGCCGAATTTCCCCCTGTCTCTGCGCAGCCCGGCGCAGTGGGTGACGCGAATTACAGCCCCTTCGTTCGCATTGTGAACGCAGGAAACGTGATCTACAACGCGCCAATCGTAGCCTTTGGCGTTCAACCACACGATATCAGCTTCCCCCTTGGCAATGTGGATTACACCAAAGTGCACGATCAGGTGATAGCCATCAATCCCGCCCAAATGACAGTCACGCTAAATCTGATCAATGGCTTCAGCTTTGGACGACCTGTGTGGTACCTGTCGACCGACGCGAGCATTCCGCTAGCCGCAGCAATCGAGCACAGCACCTTTGCGCCACTGATGCAGCGGATCCTGCTAGGACACGATGATAGCTTTGGCAGCCCGGTGGAGCGCATCTTCATCAGCACCAACGGGGCGGAAGACGGAAGCTGCGACAATCCCCAAAGACAGGGCCTGTCAGCAGATCTGGCCGACGGATACAGGCCTAACAATGTCCTCGGCGGCATTCCAACTATTGCCCTGGATTACAGCCCCGCCTGGGACGCACAGTTGTTTGAATGGACTCCAGAGGCGATCAGCCGCGATTTCCGCGGCCAGGTTCGGGAGGAGTTCCAGATTCTTAACTTCGTACGGGACGGGCTCTTGACCGGCCCTAAGGGTTCGAAGTTTGGGAGCTCCGGTTTCGCTATTAACTGTCCTATCGTGCAACGTCTCGACTAACTGCTTACGATCTGACTTCGAAACGCCCGTCGTTTCCGTTTTTGGCAATGGCGGGCGTCTTTCAACCACTGGAACTTCTCGCCTTCACTGTTGGGTGCGTGTCCAGGTTAGACTTTCCGATTGCTCCTTTGAAACACGCCTAGAGGGGTGAGATGCCCTGGCTGATCTGCAATCGCGCTAACGACCCTTCTGGCAGCGTCAAGTTGCCCAAATCCGTCGATGGCTTTAACTCGAGACTATTATTCAAAGACCGCAGTCTTTGGTCTATAGCCTCGGCCGGTTTGTAACTTCGGTGTCGGAGAATATCAAATACCCCAGAGGCACCCAAATATGAAGATTCCACTTCTTTGTGCGGTTGTAATTGTTCCTGTATTGACATGGGTCGCAGTGGTTGCGGCCGAGGGTTCGCAGACCCCAAGTAACCCCGGTTCCTCTTCTCCAATACTAGTTGAGCTTTTTACTTCTGAGGGATGCTCCAGTTGCCCTCCAGCCGATGCCTTACTCTCAAAACTTGATCGGGGGTCTCAGCCGGGCGCCCAGTTGGTCGTATTGAGCGAGCATGTCGACTACTGGAACGATCTTGGCTGGAAGGACCCCTACTCGTCTCACTTTTATAGCCAGCGGCAGAGTGCTTACGCGGACCGCTTCCGTTCGGGCAGTGTCTACACGCCACAAATGATCGTGGATGGAACGATCGAATTCGTAGGCGGCAGCTCGCGGTCCGCCCAGAAGGCGTTCGCTAAAGCCGCTGGCTCACCGAAAGTTGCCATTCGCCTCTCAGACGTCACGCAGCCGCAGGCCAACGTACTGCAGGCCCATCTGGAAACTGATTCTCTGAGCGAGCCCGTTGGATCGCCAGAGGCAGACATTTATGTCGCAGTGGCCCTGAATCACGCGCAATCCCAGGTAGACAACGGCGAGAACGGTGGGCGAAGGTTAGAACACGTAGCCGTAGTCCAGAGCCTCACGAAAGTTGGTGAATTGCGACAAGGACAAACTTTCGCTCAAGATGTCCGTTTGAAAATTGCATCCGGGATTGACCCGGGCAATCTTCGATTGATCGCTTTTCTGCAGGAACCTCACCAGGGCAAAGTCGTGGGAGCGACCATGCGACCCCTGAGTTCCAAATAAGCGCCGGGCAAAAATCGAGCGCCGGTTTTTGGGCAATCAAGGCCTACTTCGCCTTGGTCTCGAAGGTGAAGATGTCGGGACGCGAGTAGTGGCCGGTAACATCGAGGGTGAGAAACTCCTCATCAATTTCATTCAGATTCAGGTCGGCGACGATCAGCTCTTCGCGGTCGTATACGGGCTCGACGATGTAGCGTGTGTCAGGCGCGATGATCGCGCTGCCTCCGCGCTCCAGCCAATTGCCCAGTTGATTTTTCGGTTCCTTCCCTGCCCGCAGCTCAAAAGGAATATCGCTCGCAGGCATCATTAAGCCCACGGCCAGAACGAAGCATCGTCCCTCAAACGCATAGTGCCGGCTGCACAGTTGGTGTAACTCGTGCGCCGTCGGCCAGACCGCGATGTGAACATGCTCGCTCGAGTTGTGCATGGCCATGCGAGCCAACGGCATCCAGTGCTCCCAGCAGATCAGTCCGCCTACCCGGCGACTTCTGTTTTTTCTTTTCAGCGAAGTTTCTACCGAGCACAAGCCACCACCCTCGCCATTCCCCCACACCATTCTTTCGGTAAAGGTCGGCACCAGCTTGCGGTGATGATTCGCCAACTTACCGTCGGGCGTAAACGTAAGCAGACTGTTGTAGAGAGTTCCGTTTCCCGGACCAGCATCGACACGCTCGTTAATCCCCATGACGATTCTGATCTTCAAGTCACCCGCTAATTTGCTCAACGCTTTGGTTTCCGGACCCGGAACAACGACACTGTTCTGCCTCAGGCGCGCGAATACCTTCTTTGTGGGCGGGTGATCCCAAAAGGCCACGTTGGCACAGAAGTCGAGCCAAGCAGGATAGCCAGGTAGCCAGGTTTCGCCGAAAGCAACAAGCTCCGCACCACGTTTCTTTGCATCCTGAATGAGTTCAATGGCCCGGGAGAGACTGGCCGCTTTGTCCAAATACACCGGAGCGAACTGAGCGATCGCAACTCTGAAAGCTTCAGCATCACTAGCGCTTTTCGCGGGTTTGGGCTTTGCTTTTTGCCTGCCGGACGTCTTCATTACCTTCTCTTCATTTGAAATCCACGTGCGACGAACTGTATCGATCAGGTCAGCACTTCTAAAACTTCACGCAACGGTTTCTTTTTTATCACGGGTACGGTGGCTCCGGTGGCCGGATAACCAACAGGAATCAACAGATACGGCTTCTCATTCTTTGGTCGCCCCAAGATTTTGCTCAAGAAACCCATGGGGCTGGGCGTATGCGTCAGTGTCGCCAGACCTGAGAGTTGCAAGACGGCCAGCAACATCCCCGCCGCGATTCCAACCGACTTCGTCACATAGTAGTGCTTCGTCTTGATCTCACGCCCATCTGCATCCTGACTCAAACCGAAGTCGACTCTAAAAATCGTGATTAGATAAGGTGCGATCTCAAAAAACGATTTATGCCAGTCTGTACCTAATGGCTCCAGTGCAGCAATCCACTCGCTCGGAGCTCGGCCCTCGTAGAACTCCCTTTCTTCGATCTCGGCTGCTTCCCGGGTTTGTCTTGTGATCTCTGGGCCTGAAACCACAACAAATCGCCAAGGCTGTTGATTGGCTCCTGACGGCGCATTCGCCGCGGTCTTGATCGCGGTCTCGATGAGCTCAAAGGCACATGCTCGGGGGAGAATTCACGAACTGTGCGCCTGGCGCCCATCGACTGGGAAAAAGAAGAGGCACGTCGCAACTGCTCCTCGACGGGGAACCTCCGAAAGTGAAGTGGTTGCATTAGCGGAAGAGGTTCCTCGCCGTGGGATGTCGTCATACTTGTTCTCGGATTTGAGAGGACGCAGGTTGACCCTCGGGCTCCGTCCTCACCCGTCTATTTTGCCATGGCGATTAAGTCCGCAGTCTACTACTCTCGCAAGTGCACCAACTCTGTGAATGGCCAAAAGAGTTCAATAGAAAATCGCACTGTCATGACTCCGGAACTTTCGAGTAACTCCTTACTCAGGATGTCGAATCGCTTCGGGCGCCCTCGCCTTATCCAAGGGTAATACTTGTACCTTCCACGAAACAGCTGTCTTCTGAGGTAAATAACATTTCTCGTGATCACATGCTTGGTAGAACAGCGTTCCGCTGAGCGTAATTGCTTTCGCTTGAGTAAGTGAACTAAGGAACTGACGGTCGCTGGAAATCACAACGTCCTGGAGCAAGCGGAAGTCACCTTCGTAGACCGGCACCGATTCGTTAATTACCGGTAAGAACAAAGTCTTTGCCGTGGGATAGTGTACGGGCAACAAACGGTAGTCGGGCGACTCATCCAGAGCAAGGCGGATTGGTTTGTATCCTTTGACTTCGGGAGAATAGACATGTGTATCGGGCGGCAACGCAATTTCAGTCGCTACTGTAAAACGACTTCCCGGACCAACCGATTCATCGGACTGAAACAGAGTAAGTTTGATGTTCGGAGCCGCGACTTCACGTCCCTTGCCTTCTACTAATTCGGGGAACAATTTCACAATCACATTGTTCGCGGTGTACCGGTTGGCGTATGCCGTTTCAAAAAACTTCTCCTTAATGGTCTTATTCGGAGCTACATAAAAGTATCCGGGATACGCCATCCCTTTAGTGGAACCGGTTGCCTCAGAGTTGAGTACGCCATAGCTCCGAATAATTGCGGAGTCCGCATCGGCGATTAAGGGATAGTCAATCTGGTGCCGTTGAGTAAATTGTCGCAGGATCGCCTCCGAGTCATAGCTGATGGCAGCCAGGCCGATGCCCTGCTGTTGGAACTTGGCACGCGCATTTTGCAACTGGACCAGTTGCTCTTTGCAGAACGGTCACCAGTCGGCCGAACGAAAAAATACCAGCACCAGACCGTTAGGACCCATTAGGGACTTTATTGTTTGCTCTTTGCCGAACTGATCGCGCGCTCTGAACGAAGGCGCCGATTTGCTGATTGAAACTCCCGGCATCGCTTGTGCAGCCAAGCTCATTGTGATTGTGGTCGCGGACAATGCAAGTCCCACCACAATTCGTTGCACGACAGTTGACATCGGTCCTTCGTTTCGACGGTGACGCTTCAATTCAGGTTGGAGTATCGCAATCCTCACAAGATGCAAGGAATCGAAAGAAGTTGCAAACCCGTCTTTAGATAGTTTAAATGTTTTTGTCGCACAGTCGGGGGAGAGTGCGGTTTTGTAGCCCTCTCTTATGCGATCTTCTGTCTACTTCTAAAGTTAGACATATTCTAAGCGGCAGACTGATAGAAGATAAGGCTTCCTTGCCTCCAATTACGCCAATCGTGCACAAGCGCGTACGTAACTTTTGTCTATTTGAAAGAATCTAGCATTGTGTTCGATATTTCTTTTTTAGGAGCAATTGTGATGAACACAGTTTCTGCGCGTAGTGCAGCTACCGAAGACGCCGTAATAGCAACTCCTTTGAGCCGAATCCAGCCGAAGCTGGAAGCAGCCGGGATCGCGATATCACGATATGGATTGGTCGCGGTTTTACTGCTGATTGGAGTGCTCAAGTTTACTGCCGAAGAAGCAGCAGGCATTCAGCCGCTGGTTGCGCACAGTCCATTCATGTCGTGGATGTATTCTGTGTTGAGCGTGCAGGGAGTTTCCAACTTAATCGGCATTATCGAAATCGTAGTGGCAACTCTAATAGCGCTTCGCCCAATGGCACCGCGCGCGTCCTTCGCTGGAAGCGTGGGAGCAATCGTAACTTTTCTACTCACCGTCAGCTTCCTCTTCTCGACGCCAGGTGCGATGCACCTTAGTCACGGCTTTCCGATTCTGGGCGAGGCTGGGCAGTTTTTGATCAAGGATCTCGTATTGCTTGGAGCCTCCTTTTGGACGGCAGCAGAGACGCTCGGATCATTATGAGCATGGCTTATGAGCACCGCCTCTCCGAAGAAAATCCCGCCAACTGCCATCCATCCAATATATTTTTGAGTCGATGCTAAAGAATTAGGCGCCCGGGTTCTAACGAGGAGGTGGACTAACTAACACGCTGTAGAACCTCTTCATGCTACGCATTCACGGCGTGTAGCCTTCGCGCATTGGTTCTAGCGCAAGTACTGATCGTAGCTTGGCTTTCTTGGGGATAAACGAGCATTCGGCTGCGTGGATTAGCTTTCCTCCTTCGGCCACGCCGCTGTTATGTCGGGGAGGGTGTGGCGGGCGGGCACGCCATGCTGCGAAAGAAGCTTGCTTCGGGGCGAAGCGACCAAACTCTCCACTTTGAAGCCGCCGACCGCGACAATGCTCGCGGCTCCAGCAATCATTCCACCCAGAAAGTTTCGTTGGCTACTAGAACATTTCCTTCCAAGCACCCAGGCACCTAGATTAGTTGTGAGCAGGCTTCGGGGGAGGGCTGCTCAATGAACGTCCTGTGACTCGAAAGAGTTGTAGGGCGTTTCTTTTTAATTCCCGTGGCAGTATCAGCGGAGGGTTGTGCTTGCCGATCCTTAAAGCTGCAGATCGGCCCTAGAACCCGTCACGATGAGCGCGCTCGGCAGCTTGCGTTATTCTATTGGTGGCGACTGCCTAATAAACTTCCAGCTGGAGAACATCCGCGATCTGGAAGTTCACGCGATTAACAAGAACCAAATTTCCACCGATCACCACGTGTGAATAATTCGGAGGGGGCGGCGGGAGCATCCTTTCCAAGTCCAGTGGGCAGGGCTGCATCTTTTTCTGAAGCCCCGGTGGCAGAGTTCCACGCACTACCAGTTGACGCTCCAATCCGGGAGGAAGGCGGTCGTGCTTGGCAAGCCCCGGTGGGAGACTTGAGTAGTGCGTCCGATACCAACCGCGAACCTCATCCCGATCGTGATCGGAATAACGCTCGTGACCCTTTCCGTGGCCGTGTCCGTTTCCCCGATCACCATCCTCGTCTCGGTCCTGCTTGTCATGGCCGTGACCATGGCCTTGAGCCGCAGCAATTGTCGTGCAAAGCGCCAACGATAGGACAGCAGTCGCTGCGCCTCGAAACTAGACCTTGACCTGCATTGCGTTTCTCCTCATGGATTGGCTTGGAAATCAATTTATATAGGAGAGGAAATGTTTTGATTGGTTTCGGCCACGCTCGGAAGTGGTCGGCGTGTGGATGGTCATAGAAGGGTCGAATCGAGCCGCTACGGCCTTGGTTGGAACGGCAAACAATCTACTAGAGCGAAATGGCGCTCTTGTTACGAGTGCCGGGAGTAGTGCGCTCTAAAAGAGCTTGACACCGCCGACATTATCAGAGATGCCTGATTTTAAGGGTCGTGCATTTTGAGTCGGCGTAGCGAACGTCTGCGCGAACTGGTACATCGTCAACATAAAGTTCCTTCGGTTAATTGGATAAATTACGGTCCCACGAAATCCTGGATTGTGAAAGTTAGGCGAATTATCTGTTCACTGCTAATATGCACGCGAACACCGTTATCCGGATCAAGGGTAGCGGAGAGTTCGCCCAACAAACTCGAGGGTGAGTGACGCGATGATCGGTCGTATTTGGAACTTATTCGCTGTCGTTTCCATACTATTCGCCTGCGCTGCGACGGGCGCAGCAGAATCGAACACAAAGCTGGCGCTCGTGGGAGGTATGCTGCTCGACGGATATGAGGTGCCGCCGCTGCACCATGCCACCATCCTCATCGAAGGAAACCGCATCGTGAAGGTCGGCCCCTCGTCCGAAGTGACCATTCCTCCGGATGCCGAGGTAATTGACACCAGCGGACGCGTCATGATGCCCGGCCTGATCGACTTGCACGTTCATCTGCAGATACTGGGACACGGGGATTATTTGCGCTGGGATCCATGGATAGTCAAGAACAACCTCGTCGAAAAGGTCGCGGAGATTTCGGCGAAGCAATTGCTGAACGCTGGCGTAACCTCTGCAGTAGATCTCGGCGCTACGCTAAAGGAAAGTCTGCAAGTTCGCGATCGCATCAACCACGGCGATATCGATGGGCCACGCATGTCGGTGTCAGGGCCATGGATCACACGCTCACTCGGAGAGGGTTTCTATTCGACCGCGCTGGATAATCAGATTCTCGTCGATACACCGGCCCAGGCCGCCGCTGCGGTCGACAAACTTTCGGCCGCTGGAGTGGATGTAATCAAAGCATACGTTAATCTCGGTCCAGCTCACTATAAGGCCATTGTTGACGCGGCGCACAAACATCACCTCCTGGTACATGCGCATGTCTACGATCCCGAAAATGTGCGCGACGCCTTCGAGGCCGGCGTCGACGTGCTACAGCATGTAGGTTCGGCCGGTGTTCCAACTTACGATCCGGCGCTAGTGAAGGCGATCGCAGTTAAGAGCACTGCGGTCGTCGTCACGGCCTCGCACCGCGCATTCCTCTTCCCCGCGACCGTAGAATTCCCGGAGCGACTCCAGGACCCTCAGCTAAAGGTCGACTTCGGGCCGCAGATATGGGAAGAAGTGCAAAGCTCGTTGCAAGGCTTCCAGCGCCTGAGCTACTTCTCGACGACGGACCAGGAAATCCGCTTTTCTCGGGCGTCTTTAGGACAGTGGATCGACTCAAATGCAAAGATGGGGATGGGGACGGATTCGGGTTCGCCCATGAATTTCCACACAGAGTCGCTCTGGCGTGAAATGAAAGCTCACGTTGACCTTGGCATGTCGCCGCAACGGGCAATCTGCGCCGCGACACGCATCAATGCCCAGATTCTCGGTAAAGGCAATGAACTGGGAACGATTGAACCGGGAAAGCTCGCCGATATCATTATTGTTCGAGGCAACCCCTTATTCGACATTGCGGCTCTCGCGAACGTGGAGGTCGTCATTAAGAATGGAAGGATATACAAGGGTGCCGGTCGGGAAACAGCATCGCGGCGTTAGGATCGAGCTCACAATCAGAAAAATCTGATGAAATGTTGTAAAGAGTTCTTGCTTCCTGGCGGAAAGCAGATCAACTAGTATCCCGCTTTCAGTCATGGAATCCATTACACTCGTTTGTCTGGCCGGGTAGTTTACTTTACCGTCGCGGTTGTGATGGTTGTAAAAGTCAGAGCCGACTCGGCGTGGAGCACGGCTTCTTCTTTACCCGTCGCGGCTGCGACTCCCGTCCCGGCGCCCGCACCTACGGCCGTGCCGATCAAGGCGCCTTTACCACCGCCCGCCAATCCGCCGATGACTGCTCCTGCGACTGCCCCGCCGCCAATCTTCGTGACATTGCTCTTAGTATGACTTTTGCCCTTAGCCCGCAAAGCGCTTGTTGTGATCCCAACTTTCTTACCGTGCATCTCAATGGAAGTCAAACGAATCGCAAGCTCTCCGGGAGCGTGCAGGCGTCCGCTGGATTTGACGTAGGTAACCTTACCTTGGACCGGTGCGCCCGCCTCGGCAATGGTTTTTCCATTTAGGAAGAGAGCATGGGCCAGGTTTCCATGGAAGGCTTGGCCGGTCTTAGCCCTGCCAGAGTTGATTTGTGAGTCGATGCGCACAGTCACCCGGGTGCCAGCAGGGATCGTGCTTTCGGCCAAAGCCACAGCGGTCACCAGCAACAGCAAGGAAACACTCTTAAGGGTTTTCCGCAGCATGAACTCTCCTTAGCTACATTGTGCGGTCGTATGGAACGCCGACTCTCTCCCAACCATAGGCACAAGACAGCTGAGCGTCTTGTGCCGGAAGTTCCATCCCGCGATTGTCCTCTTGGTGTAAGGGGTCGTGAGTGTAGCGAAACCCGGTCTGCCGGACCCAGATTGGACTAGGCTGTTCTTTCCACATTGGCGTGGAAGTGGCTGGCGTTTGTCGATACTGATTGTAAAAACGCAATTGTGAAGACCTCGGCCTATTTCGTAATAGTCTCTTTCAGACCGCGATAATCACTGGAAAAGGCTTGATCAGGCCGAAGGAAGCAGGTCGCAATTATGTCGGTCAGTCCCCGCGTGGCGATGTAAAATCCACCTGATACAAAAAGTTACTTCTTAAAGGGGTACCTCCGATGAACGAAGTTTCCCGTGAGCACGTTGATGACGGCAAAAGCACCACTGAGAATGAAAATCCCACCGTCACGCTTAGCGGAGTTGTTGAAAAGATCGTCAACCCTATTGCAGCGGGCGAGCCAGAGAGAGCTCAGATCGTTGTAGCGGGTGCAGACGATTTGTATAAAGAGATCCGAATTGAGAACGAGCTGAAAGATGCCGCTGGAGAAACGGTCAAGCTGAAACAGGGCGCCGAGGTCGAGGTCACGATCGAAGCACCAAGTGATGCGGTGGAAAAGAAGACTGGCTAAACGGTGGAATTTCCCTCCGAGGCTTTGACCTCATCCGAAATTGCCGGCTGTTTAAGGGCTGCCCATACCGGAGAGCGGCAAAGCATAAAATAGTCCACCTTCGCGATTTGGCCTCTGAAATCGTTTCAACTACAAGCTGGATTATCAGCGCCTCGGCATCGCCAGCGCGCTAGGCGTCAAAAAGCATTTACGCCGACTTGAGTTTTTCGTTGGTAGTGGTGGACAGTGAAGCATTTCTTTTGCGGTATATTGCACGCACAGGTGCGACGCGAATTGGTTGAGTCGCGTCGCGAGAACCAGATGTTTGTTCGTCTAAAATATCGAAGTCCCCTTCTGTCCTTTCAGCCGGCCATGTGGCGGGAGCTTCAACGATCTGCGAAACGGAAGCGACGACTCGCACAGAAGCTGCAACGCCTAAGGGTTCTGCAGGAAGTCAACAAGGCCATATAAACCAGAAAGCAAGCAGCGCTCGAGCTCGGGATATGCGTGGGAATGTGTGCCAACTGCTAGCGCAATGGCGAGCCGGTCACGATGACCGATTGCGGCATGGGCAGCGCGGATGACCGTCGAACCCCAAAATGCCGGTAGTGGTAAAGTGGCGAGCCGCTCGGGACGAAAGGCGGGCGAAGATGCAGCATGACTACGCGTCCCACGCTTAACCATGATCAGCAGGCCTCCGACCATTGGAATCCAGCGCAACACGAGAAGAGGCTCCTCCCTCTAACAATGGTTTTGGCAAATCGCGGCCTACTAATCGGCGTGACTTATTATTTCCGTCTGGAAGATCAAGTTGCTGAAATCCATTTGCTTTTATGGAATCGGCTTCAGCTCGCAGGGCGCTCTTCGCCGGGCGACGCGACCGGCGCGGACTACGAAATGACGAGCGTCGGCGACATTCCGGCCGCGGACACCTCGCTGCCAACCGGGTTCTAACCTTCGTTTCAGCCCCTTATTTGAAGACAAGTCCGGACATCCGTTCGCCGATGCTGTGCCGCGTTCGGCAGTTACGGCCATCGCGACTGTGACTCTCGCCGATGCCCTCGATCAAGCCCGCCAACATCTTTGTCACCGATCACGGCCACGCCAAGAATCCTCGATTGGACTGGCCAAGGTAAGAAACTAGACTGGGCAAACCATCTGGCCCCGAACCAACCGGGAACCCGGTATTTATGTTCGTTGCAGCCTCAGCCCCTCCGTATAGATACTGAGAATTTTGAGATTGCCGGCATGGACGTTCTCGCGGCGAGGCGCCCCCTGTCAGGCAGAAAATTTCAGGATATGTGGGAAAATATCGCGAAAATTTCACCTTACCCAGCATTCGAATTTCAGTTTTTGTGGACTCTGCGGGCGCAACTGCTTGAATTTAAACGCGTGCGAGTTTCACGTTTCACGCAAATGCACAAGCGCAGAACACCCCCTTGCGTTCGATCATTTCCGACCGGCCTTCTCGTGGAAGGCGATTACACTCAAAATCCTGATCCGCAGGTCAATGAGTCATCAATTCCGCTGTCCAGTAGTTGTATCGCGGATCGCCTCTTCCATTGAATTGTGTGAATAAGTTTACCTGCAACCGCGTTGGGAGACCGTTGACGTAGACGAGATTTACGTAAAGCAATTCACTGATCGGCGTAAGCGACGAACCATAGGTCGCGGCTACAGCTTTTACGGTTGCCGATCCCACACTGCCGCTCCACACTGCCGGGTACACTGTGCCCCAATCACAGGGGGTCGGTGAACAGGCGCCGTACGCATGAAGAAACAGTCGGCCTGTGCTGTCGGTTCCGATCACGATTTTGACGAGCGATGCCGAGGTCGAATTCACCCAAGTTCCTTTGATGGCCGAATAGTTGGTGGGCGTACGAGCAGAAGCTAAAGCGGTCGCCAGCAACACACCTGCGGTGGCCCCAAAAATTCCCAAACGAAGAGAGTTCATAACGTGACCTTCCTTGAGGGCCCCCACTATATAACACATTCACGGCAATGTCGGAGAAAACCCGATTTTTCGCGCTTGCGAACTTCGCCACTATGGCGCTTATCGTTTTCCTCCGAGGCATGAATGTTTGTGGACACAGAACGTTTCGCCCAAGCATCCTCGCAAGAGAACTGAGCGTCTATGATGTCGTGAATGTTGGTGCTGCGGGCACGTTTGTTGTTTGCAACCTGACTCTCGAGTAAGTTCCATGCTGAGTTCGTGAGAAAAATTGCCCATACGAACTGATATAAGCAGGATCGCAGCTGTCCTAATTCTGACGTGGACCTTCAATAAACCTGCAGAGATGTAGAAGGACACCGGAAGAACTGCAAGGGTGTGTCGGAAAGCCACCTTATCTAGGTAAGCGCGCGTAACCCGGCCAGTGTTGGGCGTCGCCAGGATAAGTCGCCTCAAGCACCAGCGGTAATGTTCCTAGCGAAGTGAGGTCAAGTTGATAGTTGCCTGCGGAATCGCGGGACGGCAGACGGCAAGCCCCTGCGCATTTTCTTTACGGATGTGGCGGTCAAGCTGACGGGGTCGGAGACCTGGATGAAAGCGCAATGATCACCAAAGAAGAAGTGCTCCAGTTGCTGCACAATGATCTCCTGTGCGTGCCATCCGACGTGTTCTCCCGGGAACTAGAAGCAGGCCAACTGCCCGCTGGTGGGTTCGGATCAACAGTACCAGGGTTCGGTCAGGTAGGGGATGGTGGCCCGCGGCGGTCCGGGTGGGACGAGCGGAAGCGGCGCCGGCGCTTCGCCCCCGTCTTCGTTCATGGTGCGCTGCAGCAGCTTCCAAATTTCCCCGAAGATCTCGGTACGCGACGCGCCAGCCTTGGCATCGCGCTGCACCATGGCTTCGAGGTCGCACTGGAGCCGGTCAACCTTGCGGTCCGGGTTTGCCCACGGATAGCTCAGCGCTTCCTGTTGGAAAGGAGCG
>JBBRNA010000040.1:0-30491 GCA_038230575.1 Terriglobales bacterium
ATAACTCCGGTGGCGATGGAAAAAGGCCTGCGCTTCGCAATACGCGAAGGCGGCCACACGGTCGGAGCGGGAACGATAGCCGAGATCGTGAAGTAAGAATGAATGCACGTGTAGCGCGGACACTCTTGTCCGCGCTGCCGGCAGCAGATAAGCAGTCGGCGCGGGCAGGAGTGCCCGCGCTACACGAGAATTTAGGAAGTTTAATTCGCGGCTTGTAGCTTGCCGCCAGATCTTTCTTCCGGGACTTCGTTAACGAAGGTCGGCCGGGAGGGCAAAGAGAGTGCACAGTGACTGGAAAAGAAAGAATACGAATCCGATTAAAGGCCTACGACTACCGCATCCTGGATCAGTCGACGGGCGAGATCGTCGAAACGGCGAAACGAACCGGCGCGCAAATCGCGGGGCCGATCCCATTGCCGACGATGAAGAATAAATATTGCGTGTTGCGTTCGCCGCACGTGGATAAGAAGTCGCGCGAGCAGTTCGAAATTCGCACTCATAAACGCCTGCTCGACATTCTCGAGCCGACGCAGCAGACGGTTGATGCGCTGATGAAATTAGATCTGCCCGCAGGCGTGGACGTTGAGATTAAGGCATTCGGTAAAGAACACAAGTAGGAGCTGTCAGCTCTCAGCCGTCAGCTGGCAGTAGGAGCGAAAGTGCCAGCTGTCAATAAAAGTTGAAGAGTCGAAAAGTGCGAGAGTTTGTAGATGGAGCCAGCCCCGGAAGGGGCGACCAAACTTAGCCCAGCGCGTGAGCGCTGGGTGAGTGAGATAAAGATTGAGTCCCGTAGGGACGACCCAAATAGCCAAGGGCTTTAGCCCGAAGGCACCCAGCCGATAGCCGCCAATCGGTGAGCCAAGCTGGGAACTGGAGAAGGAAATGGCAAGAGTTACTGGAATTCTGGGAAAGAAAGTCGGCATGACACAACTCTTCGATTCGAAGGGCGATGTTCGTCCGGCGACGGTGTTGCAGGCCGGACCGTGCGTCATCACGCAGCACAAGACCCAGACGAAAGACGGATACGAGTCGGCGCAGATTGGTCTCGTCGAGTTCGTAAAAGAAAAAAATCTCACCAAGGCGATGAAGGGGCACTTCGGCAAGCACAATCTTCCGCCGATTAAATTCATGCGCGAAGTTGCAGTGGAACTGGATGCCCCGGGCGAGACGACCGAGGGCGTGTTGAAGGCTGGCGACCGGATCCTGGTCGACATCTTTGAAAATGAACGCTTCGTCGATGTGATTGGAACGAGCAAGGGGCATGGATTTCAGGGTGTAGTGAAGCGCCATCACTTTAGCGGCGGCCCGAAGTCGCACGGTTCGATGTTTCAAATAACCGGTTCGATTGGCTCGTCGGCGTTCCCTTCGCGCGTGTTCAAGGGTATGCGGATGTCGGGGCACATGGGCAACACAAGAATTACGACCCGCAACCTGCGCATTCTGGGAGTCGATAAAGAAGAAAACCTGCTGGTGGTCGAGGGCAGTGTTCCGGGCGCGAATGGTGGATACATCATCATTAATCGCGCCAAGAAGCCACCTCGAGAACGCCGCGGATTTGCGGGTTCGGCCACGGTTGATCCGTTGAAGGCGGCGAAGAGAGCAGCTAAGAAGGGTTAATTCAGTCAAGAGAATGGGCGGACAAGAGTGTCCGCCCCACACACGAGAATAAATATGGCAAGCATCGATATCTACACAATGAGCGGCGGCAAAGCAGGGACGTTTGAACTGGCCGAAGAAGTCTTCGGCGCAGTCAACGAAGACTTGCTTTGGGAGGCGATCACGCACTATCGCGCCTCGGCCCGCGCGGGCACACATGCCACGAAGAACCGCTGGCGCGTTTCCGGTTCCGGCAAGAAGCTTTGGAAGCAGAAGGGCACCGGCCGTGCGCGTATCGGCTCTGTTCGATCGCCACTGTGGCGTCACGGCGGCACGGTTCACGGACCGCAACCTCGCTCCTACGACTACGCGTTTCCGAAAAAGAAACTGCTCGGCGCATTGCGTTCGGCGCTGGCTTCGAAATTTGCCGACGGCAAGCTTATCGTCGTCAAGGCCTTCGAAGTGAAAGAGCCAAAGACGAAATTGTTCCGTGAAGCAATGGGTAAGTGGAAGGTTGATGGTACGACCCTGCTTGTCGACAACTCGACGATTGAAAACAAAAACCTGGCTCTCAGTTCGCGCAACATCGATGGGTTGGAACTGGTGCGGGCTAACGAAGTGCATCCCTATCACATCATGCGTTACACGAACGTGATCTTCGCTCAACCAGCGCTGGAAAAGCTGCAGGATTCGCTGAAGAAATCGGCGTCGCGACGCTCGCACGAAGCGGAGCCGGCCGAAGAGAAAGAAGAAACAAAAAAGAAGAAGCCTGCGGCGCGTCGCGGTAGCAAAACGAAGACGAAGTCGAAAGCGAAGGTGGCCTGATGAAATCCGCTTATCAGATTATTCAGAAGCCGGTGATCACGGAAAAGGGCCTAGGGATTAAAGAAACCCAGAACACGTTGGTGTTTCAGGTTGCGCCGAAAGCGACGAAGACCGAGATCAAGCAGGCCGTGCAATCGATCTTCAAAGTAAAAGTTGATTCCGTGCGCACCGCGAACTATCCGGGAAAAGAGCGGCGGCGGGGAAAGTTTACCGGCTATCGTCCGGACTGGAAAAAAGCGTACGTACGTTTGAAGAGCGGCGAGAAGATGCCGGAGTACGCCCAGAATTTATAAGGAAGGCGATCAGGCCTCAGCTCTCAGCTATCCGTCAAACGATAGCTGGCGAACTGAGAGCTGATAGCTGAAAGCTGAGAGCTCTATGCCAATTAAGACATATAGACCGACAACCCAGACGTTGCGCTACCGTACTTCGGTTACGACCGACGACATCACGTCATCGAAGCCGCATAAGCCGCTGGTAGAAGGCAAGATTCGTTCTGGTGGTCGCCGCAACTCGGGCGACACGACCATGCGTTTTCGGGGCGGCGGCAACAAGCGCCTGCTGCGGACGATCGATTTTAAGCGCGACAAGCACGGAATCCCGGCGACGGTGACGACCATCGAATACGATCCGGGACGCTCGGCTCGCATTGCGCTTTTGAGCTACGCGGATGGCGAGAAGCGTTACATCGTTCAGCCGGACGGGTTGAAGGTGGGGCAGAAGATTTTGAGCGGTCCCGAAGCGGACATTCTTGTCGGCAACGCTTTGGCGCTGCGCAACATTCCGCCGGGCACGACGATCCACAATATCGAGTTGCGGCCCGGTAAGGGTGCGCAGATGGTGCGTTCGGCGGGCGGTTCGGCGCAGTTGGTCGCGAAAGAAGGCGACTACGGCCTAGTGAAATTGCCTTCGGGCGAAACCCGCAAGGTGCTGCTTGACTGTCTTGCGACCATTGGACAGGTTGGGAACACCGATCACGAGAACGTGACCTGGGGCAAGGCAGGCCGCACCCGCTGGGTAGGAAAGCGTCCGCATAACCGCGGCGTCTCGATGAACCCGGTTGACCATCCGCATGGCGGTGGTGAAGGCAAGACCTCGGGTGGACGGCATCCTGTGACGCCCTGGGGACAACCGACGCGTGGCTATAAGACTCGCAACAACAAGCGCACGGACACGTACATCGTGAGCCGCAGGAAAAAGAGTTAAAAGGAAATTAAGAGGAAAATATGGCCCGTTCAACGAAAAAGGGACCGTTTGTAGACGCGCACCTGGCGACGAAAGTCGAAGGCATGAATGCGCGCAACGAAAAGAAAGTGCTGCGCACCTGGTCGCGCCGATCGACGATTATTCCGGAGATGGTCGGACACACCATTGCCGTGCACAACGGACGTAAATTTATTCCGGTGTACGTCACGGAGAACATGGTCGGCCACAAGCTTGGCGAATTCAGTTTTACCCGCCAGTTCAAAGGGCACTCGATGAAGGCGCCCACGGAATCGGCGGCGAAGCCTGCGGGAGCACCGGGTGGTCCGGGAGCGCCGTCGCCGAGGTAGGGCGGCAAGCTTATAGCTATTAGCTTCCAGCCTTTAGGGTTTGGCCGAAAGTCCAAAACTGTGGGCTGGAAGGGGTAGGTAAAAGTTGAGATTGCGATAAAGAGAAAATATGGAATTTCGAGCGGAAGCAAGATATATGCGGGTGTCGCCGCAGAAGGCGCGGCTGGTGCTGAACCTGATCAAGGGGCAGCGCGTGGAGTCTGCGCGCAACACACTGGCCTTCACCAAGAAGCGGGTGGCGGCAACGGTTGGCAAGTTGCTGCAGTCGGCGATTGATAATGCCAATTTCCTGAGCACCGAAAAAGGCTTGGATGTTGAACTCGACAACCTGTACGTGAAGTCGGCGATAGCGAACGACGGGCCGCGCATGAAGCGTATTCGCCCGGCACCGATGGGTCGCGCCTATCACTACGTTCGTCGCATCGCGCATCTTGAAATCGTTCTGGCGGAAAAGAATCGGAACGGCGCGGAAGTCGATTCGACTCGCACCGAGCATCGAGCGAAGGCCGCTCCTGCGAAGCCCAAGGCAAAGCCGCACGTGAAAGCGAAAGGCAAAGCGCCGGCGAAGAAGAAGGCTGCCGGCAAGAAGGCGACTGCGAAAAAGTAATCAGAAAACTTTCAGATTTACTAGCAGCAAAAGTTTGAGCACGAGGGTTTAGGAGCAACGATGGGACAGAAGGTACATCCTTACGGATTTCGGCTTGGCTACACGAAGCCGTGGAAGTCGCGCTGGTTTGTCGAAAAAGATTACGACAAGCTGCTGCTTGAAGACTACAGGCTTAAGACTGAGCTGAAAGACAAGCTCAAGTCGGCAGGCGTGAGTTCGGTCGAGATTGAGCGTCCAGGCAACAAGCTGCGCATCATTATCAAAACGGCTCGTCCGGGCATCATCATCGGGCGCAAGGGCGCGGAGATCGACAAGCTTAAGCAGGACCTGCAGAAGAAGACGACGCGCGAGGTGCATGTCGACATTCAGGAAGTGCACAAGCCTGAGCTCGACGCGCAACTGGTTTCGGAATCGATCGCACTGCAGCTGGAAAAGCGCGTCGGCTTTCGTCGCGCGATGCGTAAGTCGGTGGATTCGGCATTGCGTTTCGGTTGCAAAGGAATCAAGGTTCGCGTGAGCGGACGTTTGAACGGCAACGAAATCGCGCGTTCGGAGTGGTATCTGCAAGGCCGTTTGCCGCTGCATACGCTGCGAGCCGATATCGACTACGGCTTCACCGAAGCCCGCACCACCTACGGCGTCATTGGCGTGAAGTGTTGGGTCTACAAGGGCGAGATTCTTCCTGCGAAAAAGCGGGAAGCGACCCCGGCACGCGAAGTAGGCACGACCGGCGCGTTCTAGTTGTAGAGACGCGGTTATCCGCGTCTCCCGCCACAGACAGGTTTTCGAGCGCAGCTTTTAACAGGCTTTCGAGCACGAGCTTTGAGATTGGGCACGAGACGCGGCTAGCCACGTCTCTACAGGAAAACGAATTATGTTAATGCCAAAGAAAGTTAAGTACCGCAAGCAGCAGCGCGGTCGCATGACAGGCAAGGCCTGGCGCGGGTCCGAGCTTGCTTTCGGGCAGTTCGGGCTGAAGGTGCTGGAGCCGGGATGGATCACCGACCGCCAGATCGAGGCGAGTCGTGTCGCTATGACGCGTTTCGTGAAGCGCGGTGGCAAGATCTGGATCCGCTTGTTCCCGGATAAGCCAGTCACGAAGAAGCCAGCCGAAACTCGTATGGGTAAAGGCAAGGGCGCTCCGGATCATTGGGTAGCCGTAGTTCGTCCAGGCAAGATTTTGTTCGAAATGGAAGGCGTCTCGATTATCGACGCGAAAGAAGCGATGCGGTTGGCTTCGCACAAGCTTCCGCTGCGAACGACGTTCGTGAAGCGCGAAGTACTGTAAAAAGAAGCGCTGTAAAGAAGAAGTGGAAACGAATTTTGCACTCACGCCCGGGCGCGCGAACTGAGAGCCGGAAGCGGAGAGCTGATAGCAGAGATTAAATATGAAGGCAGAAAAGATTCGTAATTTGACCGACGTCGAGCTCCAGCATCAAGAGCGCGATCTGGCGGACCAGTTGTTCAAGCTGAAGTTCCAGATGAATATGGGACAGACCGAAAGCCTGAAAAAGGTTCGCGGTCTGCGGCGCGATATTGCGCGTGTTCAGACGGTGCGGCGCGAGCAGGAACTGGCATCCCGCAAGACGGAGAAAAAATAATGGTGGAAACCGCGACCCAGACTGAAAAACGTGTGCCCCACCACAAAGAGCTGATCGGCACTGTCATCTCCAACAAGATGCAGAAGACGATCGTGGTCGAAGTGACGCGCAAGAAGCAGCACGCCATGTACGCACGCGTGATCTCGATCCGCAAGAAGTTTTACGCGCACGACGAGAACAACGAGACGCATACCGGTGACGTGGTGAAGATTGAAGAGACCCGTCCGCTTTCGAAGCTGAAACGCTGGAAGCTCAAGGAAATTGTGCGCAAAACCGCGCTGGTTCCGGATGTCGACAATGAAACGGTCCCCAAGCCGACCGCGAAAAGCGATTCGGCCAAAGCCAATTCGAAGAAGAGCGATTCGACTAAGGATTCGAAGAAGAAAGAGCAGTAGCAGCCGGGAAGAGGAGATACAGTCATGTCGTTAATGATGCGGTCGATGATCGAAGTTGCCGATAACTCCGGCGCACGCAAGCTGCAGATGATATTGCCGCTTGGCGGTTCGACCGGATTGCGCGCCAGTCTCGGAGACACGATTACGGCGAGCGTGAAAGAAGCCTCGCCCGATGGCCAGGTGTCGAAGGGCAAAGTAGTGAAGGCGGTCATCGTCCGCACCCGCAAAGAAGTGCGTCGGCGCGATGGAACCTACATTCGCTTCGACCAGAACGCGGCGGTGCTGATCAACGAGACGGGCGAACCGGTTGGTACGCGCGTGTTTGGACCGGTAGCTCGTGAACTGCGCGAGCGCAAGTTTCTGAAAATTGTTTCACTGGCGCCAGAAGTACTCTAAGCCGTAGAGACGCGGCTCGCCGCGTCTCCCGCAGCGAATCGGCGCTGATAGCAAGACGGGGCAAGCCCCGTCTCTACAGAAAAAGTTTGCGATAGCAGAAAAGGATTGGAATATGGGAACAGCAACTAGCGCGGCACACAAGCGAGTTGACATTCGCCGTAACGATACGGTGAAGGTTATGACGGGGCGGGATCAGGGAAAGCAGGGTCGCGTACTGCGCGTGCTTCCGGACGAAGGAAAGGTTTTGGTCGAGCACGTCATGCTGGTGAAGAAGCATGTTCGCGCCAACCCCGGGAAGAACGTGAAGGGTGGCATTGCGGAGCAGGAACGTTCGATTCAGCTTTCGAATGTGGCTCTGGTTTGTCCGACTTGTGGACCGGTACGCATCGGGCACGAAATGCGCGGCGACAAGAAAGTTCGGGTTTGCAAGAAGTGCGGCACAACGCTGGAGAAGTAGCTTTTAGCTTCTGGCTATTAGCTTTTAGCTAACGGCATTCCCAACAGCGTTGCACGCGGATTTTTGAAATTGGACTTTTAGATTTGGATTCACGAACCGGTATACGTCTTGCTTCATCGCGAAGCGGACACTCCGAAACCGTGAAAGAAGGCAAAAGAGACGATGGCTGACGAGAAGAAAAAAGACGAGCAGCAAAAAAAGCCGAAGGGCGAGAAACGGCAGGCGCAGCAGATCGGCGATAAGCCGAGCGCAGAGGCGCCGCGACATTCAGCGAAAGAGCGGCCGCGTTTGCGGACGCGCTACGAGAAGGAAGTTTCTCAATCGTTGATGAAAGATCTCGACCTCAAGAACCCGATGGCGGTTCCACGGCTGCACAAGATTGTCGTCAACATGGGCGTGGGCGAAGCGACGCAGAATGCGAAGCTGATTGACCCTGCGGTTAATGAGCTGGGCCAGATTACGGGACAGAAGCCGGTGACGACGAAGGCGAAAAAATCGATTGCGGCATTCAAAGTCCGCGAGGGGATGCCGATCGGCGCGATGGTAACGTTGCGCGGAGATCGCATGTACGAATTTTTCGACCGCCTGGTGAGCATCGTGCTTCCGCGAGTGCGTGATTTTCGCGGAGTTTCAACCAAGTCGTTTGACGGGCGCGGCAATTACACGCTCGGATTGCGCGACCAGTTGATCTTCCCCGAGATTGATTACTCAAAGGTCGACAAGTTGAAGGGCATGAACGTCACCATCGTAACCACGGCAAGGTCCGACGATCAGGCGCGCTCTTTACTGAAGCACCTGGGTATGCCGTTCAGGGCGTGAGGACTCGAGTTACGAGAAAATTTTGTCGAGTAAAAGATTTACTGAGAGCTGAAGGCTGAAAGCTGACAGCGGAAGTTAGGAGCAAATTTGGCGACTACAGCAAAAAGAGTAAAAGACGGCACGGAGAGCAAGACCAAGCCGCAGAACGTCAAGAAGCCGAAGTTTTCGACGCGCAAGCACAACCGCTGCAAGATTTGCGGGCGGCCGCGGTCCTACCTCCGCAAGTTCGGATTGTGCCGCTTGTGTTTCCGCAGTTTGGCTTTGAAGGGCGAGATTCCAGGCGTTTCGAAGTCGTCCTGGTAATTTTCGGTCAGCATATAGCAACCATTCGCCGGGGTTCAATCCGGCGAGTGAAAGAAGTGAAGCAGACAAGCTGCTGCCAGGTTCTCCGCAGAAACGCGGAGCGAACGAGCGGCTCGAGGAGAAGCAAACGATGAGGTTGACCGATCCGGTCGCAGACATGCTGACGCGCATTCGCAACTCGATTCGCGCCCGGCACCAAAAAGTCGATATACCAGCTTCCAAGCTGAAGAACGAAATTGCCCGCATTCTCAAAGAAGAGGGCTACATTGCGAACTTCAAGCCGGCGGAAGAAGAGGGCCACAAGGTCCTGCGCGTGTATCTGAAGTACGGCAACAACAACGAGGCCGTCATCACCGACCTGGCGCGCGTTTCGCGTCCCGGCTGCCGCGTCTACGTTCGCCGCACCGAGATTCCGCGGGTGCTCGGCGGTATGGGCATCAACATCCTGACCACGCCGAAAGGCGTAATGACGGGACGCCAGGCGCGACGTCAAGGTTTGGGTGGCGAGTTGCTGTGCGAAGTTTGGTAGAAGAGCGCTTTCAGCTATCAGCCGTCAGCTTTCAGAAAGCGCGACGATCGGTTGAACTGAAAGCGGATAGCTGAAAGCTGAGAGCTAAAAACTTATGTCACGAATTGGAAAAAAACCGATCGCGATCCCGAAGGGCGTGACGGTAAAGCTTGAAGGAAATAATGTGCACGTCCAGGGGCCGAAGGGCAAGCTGGATACGCCGCTCCCGGCTGGCATCAAGATGGAGCAGCACGACGGTAATCTGGTCGCGGTCCGCGAGAATGATTCGCAGGCGGCGGTGCATGGACTGGCGCGCGCGCTCGTGAACAACGCGGTCGAGGGTGTGACCAAGGGCTGGACGAGAGATCTCGAAATCGTCGGCATCGGATACCGCGCGGAGATGAAAGGCAAGGGCATGGTGGTTTTCAGCCTCGGCTATTCGCATCCTGTGGAATATCCTCTGCCGACCGGAGTCGATTGTGCCGTCGATGCCAAGCTGACGAAGCTTACGCTCAATGGTATTGACCGCCAAAAGGTTGGACAGGTTGCGGCTGAAATGCGTTCGTTGCGTCCGCCCGATCCCTACAAAAACAAGGGCGTGCGTTACGCTGGCGAGAAATTGAAGAAGAAGGTTGGTAAGACGGGAGCTAAATAGCTCTCAGCCGTCAGCCCTCAGCTTTCAGTTACTGCGATTCGCGGTGCTGCTTGCTGAGTGAAGTCACTGACAGCTGCAAGCTGATAGCTGAGGATTTCTAAAATGCTTAGAGTTACTGCAAAAAATCAGACACGGCAGCGAGTGCACGATCGCATTCGCAAGAAGGTCATGGGAACGCCGGAGCGTCCTCGGCTGAACGTGTATCGTTCGCTGAACCACATTTATGTCCAATTGATCGACGACCTCGAGGGCAAGACCTTAGTCGCGGCTTCGAGCGCGGACGACCGCAAGGACGATCGCAAGTCAGGCGGCAACGTGGCGTCGGCGAAGCAGGTGGGCAAGAAGATTGCCGAACTGGCCAAAGAAAAAGGCGTCACCAAGGTGGTCTTCGATCGCGGTGGCTACATCTATCACGGTCGCGTGAAGGCCCTGGCGGATGCGGCGCGCGAAGCGGGACTGCAATTCTAGAGATTTGTGATTGGTGATTTGTAATTGGTAATTGCAAGCCAGCCAAAAATTACAAATTACAAATTGCCAATTACAAATAGAGAAGAGATTTCAGAATGCCAAGAGTTACTAAGAAGCTCGATGCGGGTTCGTTCCAGCTGAAAGACCAGGTGGTATCGATCAACCGCGTGACGAAAGTCGTCAAGGGCGGTAAGAACATGTCGTTTGCCGCGCTGGTTGTGATTGGAGATCCTTCGGCAGGGGTAGTTGGTTTCGGGTCCGGCAAAGCGAAAGAAGTTCCGCAGGCCATTCGCAAGGGCATTGAGTCGGCAAAGAAGAACCTGATGCGGATCAACCTGACGCAGACAACCGTTCCGCACACCGTCCTTGGGCGTTTCGGTTCGGGCAAGGTTCTGTTAAAGCCGGCTCCGGAAGGTACGGGAGTGATCGCAGGTGGCGCGGTGCGCGCGGTGATGACCTCGGCGGGAATTCAGAACGTCCTGACGAAGTCGATTGGCACGACGAACCCGCATAACGTGATTAAAGCCACCTTTGACGCGTTGAAACGTTTGAAGAGTCGCGAGCACGTTGCCGAGTTGCGCGGCAAGTCGGTGCAAGAGCTGTAGAGCAAGCCGCAGTTGCATAAAGCGCAGTTGGATAAAGTCTGATAGGGAAGTGAAATGACAACCAAAACATCAAAATCGACGCACGGGACGATCCAGCTGAAATGGGTCCGCTCAGCGATCTGCGCTCCGTTGAAGCAAAAGAAAGTTGTCAAGGGGCTGGGTTTCACGCGACTGAATCAAGTCATCGTGCGTCCGGATAACGCCGCCATTCGCGGTATGGTAAAGAAGATCCCGCACTTGATCGAGATCGTTGAGGCGTAATCCGCGCCTATTGTTTAAGGCGTGGCTAGCTGCCTCCTACAGAGAGACATTATGAATTTATCGAACATACGGGCGCCCAAAAAAGCGTCGGAGAAGAAGAAGCGAGTCGGACGTGGCATGGGTTCCGGCATGGGCAAAACCTCCACGCGTGGACACGACGGGCAGTGGTCGCGTTCCGGAGCGCGCCTGATCCGCGGATTTGAAGGCGGCCAGATGCCGCTACACCGTCGTATTCCAAAGCGCGGTTTCACCAACATCTTCCGCCAGGAATATGACATCGTGAACCTCGATCGACTGGCGACGCTCGAAGAGACGGAAATTACGCTAGAAGTTCTGAAAAAAGCCGGCATGGTAAATGGCAAATCTCCGGTCAAGATTCTCGGTTCGGGAGAGTTGAAGTCGGCGATTACCATTCACGCCCACAAGTTTTCCAAGGCCGCACAGGATAAGATCACCAAGGCTGGCGGCAAGTTTGAGGTCTTGCAGTAATGCTCGAAAAGCTGTCGAACATCTTCCGGGTTCCTGATCTACGCAAGCGCGTGCTGTTTACGCTCGGCCTCCTGGCGGTGTATCGCATCGGCGGCCACATTCCGACACCCGGAATCAACGGCGATCGGCTGGCGCAGTTCTTCGAGCAGAACCGCGGTTCGGTGCTCGGGTTTGTGGATCTCTTCAGCGGCGGTAATCTTCGCCGGCTCACAATCTTCGCTCTCGGCATCATGCCATACATCACGGCATCGATCATTCTTCAACTGCTGACTGTGGTATACGAACCGCTCGCCAAGTTGCAAAAAGAAGGCGAGATGGGGCGCAAGAAGATCACGCAGTGGACGCGCTATCTCACAGTCGTGTTGAGCGCGGTCCAGTCGTTCGGCATCGCTATCAGCTTGGAAAAGGCGGGAGATTTCGTCAACAAGCCGGGCCCAGGTTTCATTCTGATGACCATGCTCACCCTGACCACGGGTAGCGCATTCATTATGTGGCTGGGCGAGCAGATCACGGAACGCGGCATTGGCAACGGCATGTCTTTGCTGATCTTCGCTGGCATCGTTGTCGGGCTTCCGCGGGGCGTCATCGACCTTTATCAGAAAGCGCAGACCTCGGCGTGGGGAGTATTCACTGCTCCGGCGATCATCATGCTTCTCGCTTTGATGATTGCGGTCGTGGCCTTCATTGTTTACGTAGAGCGCAGCGAGCGCCGGATTCCGGTGCAATACGCGAAGCGCGTGGTTGGACGCAAGGTGATGGGCGGACAATCGACCCACTTGCCGCTGCGGGTCAATGCCGGCGGCGTCATGCCGGTAATTTTCGCCTCCTCTATATTGGCGCTACCGCAGATGCTGGGCGCGGCGTTTCATAACAACCGCGTGATCGGACCTATTCTCGAAGCGATGAAGTGGGGCGAGCCGCTCTACACGCTGATGTATTGCCTGGGAATTATCTTCTTCGCATACTTCTATATCTCGATCGTATTCAACCCGAACGAGGTTGCGGACAATATGCGCAAGTGGGGAGGGTTCATCCCCGGTATTCGTCCCGGCAAGAGAACGTCAGACTTTATCAACGACGTGCTTACCCACATCACCCTCGTGGGTGCCCTATACCTTATTTTGATTTCGCTGATCCCGGAGTGGATGATTGCCGGCATCAAACTGAATCACTTGCCGTTGATTGGGCGGGTATTTGAAAATCTGCCCACCTGGGTCACCAACGGCTTGGGAGTGAATTTTTATTTCGGCGGTACGTCGCTGCTGATTGTGGTTGGCGTTGCCATGGACACGGTCACGCAGATCGAGGCGCAATTGATCATGCGTCACTACGACGGCTTCACGCCGCGTAGCGGACGAATTCGCGGTCGCCGGACTTGGTAGGGGCGTTGAGCCGGGCGGCCTTCCTCAAAACAAATTTTGCGGCGCGGAGCGGGTTTTACTTCCGCGATGGGAAACACGAGTAGAAGCAGCCATTTTCCATGGCCAAAGACACCGCGCGTAAGATTGGACCCGTGATACTGCTCGGCCCCCCTGGGGCGGGCAAGGGCACGCAGTCCAAAAAAATTGTCGACTACTACGGTATCCCGCAGATATCGACCGGCGATCTTTTACGAGATCACGTTGGACTGGGAACTTCACTTGGGGTGAAAGCGGGGTCGATCATGGCCCGCGGTGAGCTGGTGCCGGACGAGCTCATGTATGGGATCGTCGCCGAGCGTTTGCGCAACTTGGATTGCAAGCGCGGCTTTGTGCTTGATGGTTTTCCGCGGACTGCTGCTCAAGCTGAGTGGCTCGAGAACTTTCTTCGAACCGAGGTCTTTGATAAGTCGGATAAATGCCCGCCCATTGTGATCCAGTTGGTGGTGGATTATAATCAATTACTGGTACGTCTTACCGGGCGGCGGACGTGTCCCACCTGCGGACGAGTCTACAACCTCCATCTTAAGCCGCCTCTCGTCAGTGAGGCGTGCGACGATGACGGCTCAAAGCTTTACATCCGCGAAGACGATCGCGAAGAAGTAATTTCCAGCCGGTTTAACGCGTATGAGCAGCAGACGCGGCAGGTAGTGAATCACTACCGGGACCAGCGGCAACTGGTGGCGATCAATGCAGATCGTCCGGTGGAAACGGTGACGACGCACATTTTCAACGTGATTGACGCCCATTGCGCTCATGGATGTTAGCGCTCGGCTGATGAAGGAACTATGAGTTTCGGAGACGACCGCATCGTGCGCAAGACGCCGGAAGAGATCGAAAAGATGAGGCGCAGCGGGCAGATGGTCCGCAAGATTCTGAACCATCTGAAAGGCATCGTCGCCGCAGGTGTTACGACGATGGATTTGGAAAAAGCCGCCGAGAGCATGATTGCGGAGCTCGGAGCCGCTCCGGCGTTTAAGGGATATTTCGGGTATCCCTGTGTGCTTTGTACTTCGATCAACGAAGAAATTGTGCACGGCATACCGTCAGAGAAGCGGGCGCTGAAAACTGGCGACATCGTTTCCATCGACTGCGGGGTCGTAGTAGATGGCTACTATGGGGATGCCGCAATAACGGTAGCGGTGGGAGAGCAGGTTTCCCCTGAGTTGAAGAAGTTGCTCGAAGTGACTGAGGCCTCGCTCTACAAAGGCATCGAGCAGGTAAAGATTGGCAACACAGTGGGACACGTTGGATCGGCAATTCAGAAACACGTGGAGCAAAATGGCTTCAGCGTGGTGCGCGAGTTCGTAGGCCACGGAATTGGCACGAAATTGCACGAGGCGCCGCAGATCCCGAACTATGGCAAAAAGGGTCAAGGGGCGGAACTGACTGAAGGAATGGTTCTGGCGATTGAGCCGATGGTGAATTCGGGCCGTCCCGAAGCGAAAGTTTTGAGCGATAAATGGACGGCCGTAACGCTCGACGGAAGCTACAGCGCGCACTTCGAACATTGCGTTGCAGTAACGAGGCAAGGGCCGGTGATTTTGACGCAGTAAAGCCTTCAGCTATGGGCTCTCAGTTTCAGTTGAGACGATACTGTGGAGGCAAAAACGGAGAGCTTACAGCTGAGAGCTGATAGCTCCGTAAGGAGTCAATGAGTAAAGAAGACGCGATTGAAGTGATGGCAACGGTCGTCGAACCGCTGCCGAATGCCATGTTCAAGGTGGAATTGGAAAATAAACACCAGGTACTGGCTCACGTTTCCGGCAAAATGCGGAAAAACTTTATTCGTATATTGCCGGGGGACAAGGTCGCAGTCGAGCTTTCTCCGTACGACTTGAATCGCGGCCGGATCGTATATCGATATAAATAAGTTTGCGGAGGGCGAGACGCCCTACGGATAGCTGGCGACACGCCGGCGCTACAGTTGCGATGAAATAAATTCGGCAACTGGGAAACGGGAAACTGAGTTATGAAGGTTCGAGCATCGGTAAAGAAAATTTGTGACAAGTGCAAAGTCATCCACCGCAAGGGAGTAGTGCGGGTGATTTGCGAGACCGCGAAACACAAGCAGCGGCAGGGATAACGAGCGGTTCAGGCTTAAGTTCTAAGCTAAAAGCTAGCGGCTAATAGCTGAATCAAGAGAGGGATTATGGCACGTATCGCAGGCGTCGATCTTCCGCGCAACAAACGCACAAACATCGCGCTCACTTATATTTACGGCATCGGCACCTCACGCGCGGCCCGTATTCTGGACGCAGCTAACGTCGAGCCGATGAAGAAAATTTCTGATCTCGGAGAAGACGAGGTCAACCGCATCCGCCAGGTGATCGAGGCGGAGGGTTCGGTCGAAGGCGATCTGCGTAAGGACGTTTCGATGAACATCAAGCGTCTTATCGAAATCGGTTCGTATCGCGGATTCCGGCATCGCCGCAACTTGCCGGTTCGCGGACAGCGCACGCACACCAATGCACGCACCCGCAAAGGTCCGCGCAAGGGAACGGTCGCGCAGAAGAAAAAGACGACTAAGGCTTAAAACCACGCTGTCAGCGTCCAGCTATCAGTTCTCAGTTTTGGGAACTCGTAATTGACGCTGACCGGTGAGAACTGAGAAATCAAGAATGGCTAAACCAGTAGCAGCAGGCGGCGCCGCGGCGACCGACAAAAAGGGCAAGAAAAAAACTTTTAAGAAGAAAGAGCGCAAACACGTCCCACACGGACTGGTTCACGTTCAGGCTTCTTTCAATAACACGATCGTGACCATCACGGACATGTCCGGAAACGTGCTGTCGTGGAAGAGTTCAGGGTCACTTGGCTTTCGCGGATCGCGTAAGGGCACTCCATTTGCCGCACAGCAGGCCGCCTCGAACGCCGCCAGCATGGCGCGCGATCACGGCGTCCGTACGGTTGACGTGCGCGTGAGCGGTCCAGGATCGGGCCGTGAGTCGGCAGTCCGAGCGCTCGCTTCCTCTGGAATCGAAGTGCGCTCGATCAAAGACACTACGCCGATACCGCACAACGGTTGCCGTCCGCCGAAGCGACGCAGAGTGTAAAAGCAACTTTGTCATCCTGAGCGAAGCGAAGGACCTCGTGCACCACAAAGCATGGCAAGCACGAGATCTTTCACTTCGCTCAGGATGACAAGCCAGAATTACGAACTAAAATTGATTTTCGTCCGGGACGAAGGGTGAAGCCAAACCTGTAAACCGGTCATCTAACTAAGGAGAACAACTTGGCTCGTTATACAGATGCAGTGTGTCGTCTATGTCGCCGGGAAGGCATCAAGCTTTTCCTGAAAGGCACTAAGTGCTTCAGCGATAAATGTCCCATCGAAACGCGTAACTTTGCTCCCGGCCAGCACGGGAAAGATAAGAAGACCAAGGTGGTAGGTTACGGTCTGCAATTGCGCGAAAAGCAGAAAGCAAAGCGCATCTACTTCACCCAGGAAGGCCAGTTCCGGAATTACTTCGAGAACGCAGCCAAGTCGAAGGGTGTCACCGGTGCGAAGTTGCTGGAATCGCTTGAGCGGCGTCTCGATAACGTCGTCTTCCGCCTCGGCTTCGGCATCTCGCGGCGCCAGGCTCGCCAGTTGGTGCGTCACGGGCACGTTCAGGTCAACGGTAAGAAGGTCAACATCCCTTCTTATGAAGTGAGCGTTGGCGAAGAAGTGCAGATTCGAGAGAGCAGCCGCAAGATTCCAATTCTCGAAATCGCCAGGGAATTCGCCAGCCATCAGCCGGCACCCGCATGGTTGGAGATCGATCGCGAGAACTACAAGGGCCGCATATCTGCGTTGCCGAAGCGCGAAGATATCCAGTTGCCGGTGAACGAGCAACTGATTGTCGAACTCTATAGCAAGTAGTCTGAATGCTGTTCGTCGTTCGCTCTTCGCAAGTGCGAACGGCGAACGGCGATTCGCAAACAGCAAGTCTTGGCCACCATTCGTGCCAGATCAGCCTTTCCAGCTTTGACCTGAGTTGGCCGCTTAGCGAGCCGGATTGAGCCACATGGCCGAGAGGAGAAACAAATGCTTTGGAGAGGTTTTCAAAAACCGAAACGTTTGGCGAGCGATACCAGTTCGCTGACTGACAAGTACGGAATGTTCTGGGCACAGCCGTTCGAGCGCGGGTTCGGCACAACGATCGGCAACGCACTTCGCCGCGTTATGTTGAGCTCGATCGAAGGCGCGGCAGTTACCGCCGTGAAGATCGAAGGCGTGCTGCACGAGTTCCAGTCGATTCCGGGTGTAGTCGAAGATGCGACCGACATCATCCTGAACATGAAGCAGATTCCGTTCAAGCTTGCGGGCGACGGTCCGAAGGCGATCTACCTGCGCGCGGACCAGCCGGGCGTTGTGACCAGCGCTTCGATTGAAGCTGATGGCGATGTCGAAGTGCTCGATAAAGACATCTACATCGCAACCGTAAGCGAAGGCGGCAAGCTCGATATGGAAATGCGGCTGAAGCGCGGCCGCGGTTACATTTCTGCCGACAAAAATTTCGAAGAAGATCTCGGAATTGGATTCATTCCAATTGACTCGGTTCACACCCCGGTGCGTAAGTGTAACTACACCGTCGAAGCGGCACGACTTGGTCAGATCACCGATTACGACAAGCTGACCGTCGAAGTTTGGACCAACGGTTCGATCACTCCGGGCGATGCGCTTGGACTTTCGGCGAAGTTGATCAAAGATCACATGAACATCTTTATCAACTTTGAAGAAGAAATCGAAACCGCATCGGCAAGCGAAGAGCGGCGTCCTGAGATCAAGAACGAGAACCTCAACCGTTCAGTCGAGGAACTCGAACTTTCAGTTCGCAGCTACAACTGCTTGAAGAACGCTAACATCCAGTCGATTGGTGAGTTGGTGCAAAAGACCGAAGCCGAAATGCTGAAGACAAAGAACTTTGGTCGTAAGTCGCTGAACGAAATCAAGGAAATCCTTTCCTCGATGGGCTTGAGCCTGGGCATGAAGATCGACGAGCACGGCAACGCCGTTCCCGGACCGACTTCGAACCAGGTGCTGCCAGCTTCGGCGTACGGCGATAACGATCTGTAAAGCTGAGATTAGCTGTCATCCTGGAGCGAAGCGAAGGACCTCAATGCACCTCACAGCGTGGAAGCATGAGGTCCCTCGCTTCGTTCAGGATGACAATTTTAGAAATGAGCATGACGGGCACGTGCTCTCGTAGCTCTATTTAGATGAAGAGGGATTCATGCGTCACAAAGTTGCGGGATACAAATTAGGTCGTACGACTTCTCACAGGCGCGCGATGCTGCGCAACATGGTCACGTCGATCATCATGGAAGAACGCATTGAGACGACGGTGATCAAAGCTAAAGCTGTCCGTCCATCGGTCGAGAAAATGATCACCCTCGGCAAAAAGGGCGACCTGGCGGCACGCCGTCAGGCGGCGGCTTACCTGATGACCGGCGAAGCAGTCACCAAACTTTTTGATACCGTCGCACCACGCTTCGGCGATCGCAAGGGCGGCTATACGCGCATCGTCCGTGGTGCGTGGCGAAAAGGCGATGGCGCGGAGAAGGCTTTCATCGAGCTTCTAGGCAGCGAGCAGGTGCTGGACGAAAAGCGCCAGAAGCGCGCCGAGATTCGCGCCAAGCGTGCTGAAGAGAACCGCAAAGCAATGGAGCACGCAGAAGCGGAAGCTCAAGCGCAAAAAGATGTGGCCGCGAATGAGGCCGAAGGAAAAACGGAGCGGAACGAAGAAGAAAAGTAAATTAAGTGTTCAAACGGCAGAAAAGGCGCCCGATTTAGGGCGCCTTTTTTTCTGGGTAAGTCGGTCTTGCTCGTTAAAAGCGCCGGCTAATGATTCTCGTAGCGTGGGTCTTTACTGAACTCCCCCACTGGCCGTGCCAATGAATCCAGTCTTATTATCGAGGACTGCCAGCCGAATCGTTTGTCCGCCGGTTGGTTTATCCATATCGATTGGAACCATCATGCCCTTGTCGAGCAATTGCTGATACGTGGCTGCGTCGAAGGTGCGATCAACTTTTATGCTTCGAGTTCCCATGTTCTTGCCGTCGGCTCCGTAGATGCTGGCATAGAGACTCACATTCATCTTTTTGCCGCCCGAGGCATCTTCAGCAGACAGGGTGTGAGCGTCGACTAAAAAAATCAATCGCATCTTGCCAGGTTCCATAGGCTTGGCTTGCGCTCGAAACAAAACCTGCGTTGCCGGTGCCCCTACTTCCATCGTAGCCGCAACGCTCTGTTCAAAATTCGCTTTCTTATCTTGCGACGGGTCTATGGCGTAGAAACCCTTGCGGTAGCGAACCTGGGTATCGCCTCGATTGGTCTTCACCTTCAGGTTCCTAAATTTGCCATCCCATTTCTTATTCTCAGGATAATAGCCAAGCGAGTAGGAGGCTTTTTCATCAGAAACTGCCAATGTAATTCCATCTTTGATCTCATTCTGATTGATGTAAGCCTTACCTCCGGTCTCGGCAGCGATTTCTCTCATCGTGCCTTGAGCAGCCTGTTGCGCTGACAGGCCCGCAATGACACGGTCGGTAATCGCAGTGTCGCTATATACCGAGCCCTGACGGTTGGCGGAACCTTCCATTCCGCTCATTAAGCCCGTCACGTCTACCGGATAGATAGCAATATTGCTGTTCGCCAAATCTGACTCTGCGGCCTTGATATCCTGCCCGTGCAACTGCCGCGACTCAGCCGCGTATGCACCTGCTGCGTTTACCGAAACCGAGCGCTGGCTACCCTGCCCCGGGAGATCTGCTAGCAATTCGGCGTCACTGATGTTGCGGTCTTCCGGGACCAGATCGAAGGGCAAAGAAGCGGTCAGCCAGACAACATTTTTTCGGCCCGGTAAGCCGCCGAGTATCCTGGACAATGCTTTCATGGCCTCAATGGTGATCTGTGTACGGCGCTCCAGGTTATAACCAACTTGTAGATCGGAGAATTGCTGGGCAGCTGCCTGGGCTAGAGCGATCGACGAAGCGGCACCACCACCGCCACCGGCTCCTCCTCCGCCCTCACCGAAGGTGGACCCCCCGTGTGATTCGGGAGCCGAACCTGTTGATCGCAAGATCTGGTCCTGCGGCCTCAGGTTCTTGATTGCAGTAATGAGGGTTTGCGGGTCGCTGGTAAATTGCTGCAATACTCGCAGTCGATCGGTAAGAGTTAGCACAGCCATCGGGTGACCGCTCTGCCCTTGCTCGACAACATATTTGAGCATTTGCGAGCGCGCATAGACCTGATCTTTAAATGGAGAATTGGTGGCGTCTAGTAGCAATACCGTGGGGACGCCTGCGGGACCAACGTTCTCAGGACGGTTCGACATTACCCCATCAGGTGCTGCAACAGGTTTGGTTGCATCGTTCGATCCTGGCGAGACAAAGAGGGATACTTTTTGCTTTTTTCCATTTTCTTCAACAGTGAAATCTTCCGCTCGCATTCCCGTTACTGGCTGGCCTTTTTTGTCGGTCACTACGACATCAACGATCACCAGCCGAGTGTTCGTCCTAATAGTGATGGAGGGCTCGCCGGCAGCCCCTTGTTGAGATCTAAGACCGGGAGGACACGCGGCAAAGGCGATGGCAAGCGCGGCAGAGATTGCGGCTCGATAGGACAAGTTAGAAAGCATATAACCTCCAGAAGGCGTCGCAGGCCGGAAACCCCTCACAATGTACTCCGTTCCCATCTACCCGGCAAACTTCCCTTTTTGAGCCACGACTGTTTAGAGCGGTTTCCGGCCGCCGTTTGCCTGATGTGTAACCGCTCCCTACAATAGAAGATCACTCAAACTTATGATTCATTTTCCCGTTCCTGAAGCGCTGACTTTTGACGACGTATTGCTCCTGCCTGCTCACTCTGAAGTTGTGCCCGCAACCACCAACACGCAGACCCAGATTTCCCGCAACATTCGCCTGAATATTCCGATCATCAGCGCGGCGATGGATACCGTCACTGAGTCGCACATGGCGATCGCGATGGCCCAGGCGGGCGGCTTGGGGATCATCCATCGCAACCTGAGCATCGAGCAGCAGGCGAACGAGGTCGACAAAGTAAAACGTTCGGAGAGCGGAATGATTGTCGATCCGGTCACCATGTCGCCGGATGCCAAGGTTTCCGACGCTTTAGACGTGATGCAAAAATATAAAATTTCTGGCGTTCCTATCACTCAGAAGGATGGAAGGCTGGTAGGCATCCTCACCAACCGCGATCTGCGTTTCGAGTCGCGATTTGATATCCCCATCAGCAAGGTGATGACGCAAAAGAATCTGATCACCGTGCCGGTGGGCACAACGCTTGAGCAGGCAGAAGAAATCTTGCACGAGCATCGGGTTGAAAAGCTTCTTGTTGTCGACGACAAATACAACCTCAAAGGGCTTATCACCGTTAAAGACATTCAGAAGAAGCTCAAGTATCCCGGCGCCGCGAAAGACAATCAGGGACGGCTTCGCGTGAGCGCGGCGATCGGAGCGACTGGTGACTTCCTGGAGCGGGCGCAGGAATTGGCGAAGGCCAAGGTCGACGTGCTCGCGATCGATAGCGCCCACGGCCATTCGGCTCTGGTGCTTGAGGCCGTAAAGAGTGTCAAAGCCAAGCTGCCTGAGATGGAATTGATCGCCGGCAACGTGGCTACGTTTGACGGAGCGTCCGACTTAGTGAAAGCGGGAGTTGACGGAGTGAAAGTCGGCATCGGGCCTGGTTCGATCTGCACGACTCGCATCGTAACCGGCGTCGGAGTTCCGCAGATAACGGCGATCGCAGAAGCGTCACGTGCCACGCGAGATTCAGGCGTCCCAATTATTGCCGATGGCGGAATCAAGTATTCGGGCGACATGACGAAGGCCCTGGCAGCAGGAGCTTCCGCGGTCATGATTGGGTCGATGTTTGCGGGCACCGACGAGAGTCCCGGCGAACTGATTCTCTATCAAGGCCGGACTTTCAAAGCTTACAGAGGAATGGGTTCCCTGGGCGCGATGGCCGCGGGTTCAAGCGAACGCTATTTTCAAAATTCGGATGGCGACTCCTCCACTGCCGCATCCATTGGTGGAGACGCAAATCGGCTTGGCAAACTTGTTCCCGAGGGGATCGAGGGACGAGTGCCGTATCGCGGATCGGTTTCGATGATCGTGCACCAGATGGTGGGTGGGCTTCGGTCTGGAATGGGCTACTGCGGATGTCAGACCGTATCTGATTTGCAGCAAAAAGCACGCTTTGTTCGCATCAGTTCGGCCGGTTTGCGAGAGAGCCACGTGCATGACGTCATGATTACACGCGAAGCTCCGAACTATGCGGCCGAATAGCGGCGTGGCGGAATTGAAGAGTCCTGAAGGCCCGTCTCGTCCGAGCCTGCTGCGAGCCTGGTGGCCTGCGCTCGTCTGGGTAGTTCTTATCACTTTCGAGTCGACGGATTTTTTCTCATCTGAGCATACCGGCGGCATGCTGTATTCGATGCTGGCTCATTTCCTCGGCCAGATCGATCTCTACAAGTTCGAAGTCTTCCATCACTACCTGCGTAAGACCGGACATGTAATCGGCTACGGCATGTTATCGCTGTTGCTTCTCCGCGGATGGCGAGCGACGCTCGACTATCAAGACCTCAAGTTGGCAAAAACCGCCTTACTGGCGTGGCTCGGAACTGCGCTTGTGGCGAGCATGGACGAGTGGCACCAGAGTTACATTCCTTCACGCACAGGCACGTGGCGAGACGCTGTTCTCGACAGCACTGCGGGCCTCCTTTTCCTGTTCGCTGCTTATTTTTGGTTGCGTCGCGCCAAGCGAACAGAAACACAAATCGCAAATAACCATATAAGCGCCTGACACATACAGCCTATAAGTCATCGATCCCTTTGCTTGATTTTGTAAGCGATTGCAAGCGGGTGAAATCGTATTACTTTTTGATTGCTTTGTGTTGTCAAGTCTGATATTTTTACGCGTCATTGCCAGTTGATGGCGATGTTTCTAACGTTTGTTTCATCTTTTAGTCGCTGATCGGTTTGGGCCCCTAAGAAAAATCAGGTTTTCGCGGTGAGGAGTGGCGGAGAAACTCCTCTTCCGTAAGGAGGGCTGTGCCGTGGATTATGCTCCCGTTTTTGACAGTCACGATCTGGATGAGATGCGACGAAGTGCCGAGGAAGCTCGTGCCTACTCCTTTCCCCCAGCACAGAAGCGCAGATAGCGCGCTATCTGAACCCTCCCGCCAACTCGCTATACCCGTTGGAATATGCCTTTCATCTTTTAGGAGATATCAGCCAAAAGACAGTGGTTGACTTGGGCTGCGGTAAGGGAGAGAACTTGGTTCCACTCGCCAAGCGCGGCGGCCATGTCGTAGGCGTTGATCTTTCACCTGAGCTAGTGGAGATAGCTAGGAGAAGACTGGACGCGGCTGGCGTCAAAGCTGAGGCGCGCGTCGGTTCCGCTTACGCGACCGGTCTTCCGGATGAGTCAGCCGACATAGTTTTCTGTATCGCGCTTGTCCACCATCTGAATATTTCGCAGGTCTGTTCTGAAATGCAGCGCATTTTGAAGAAAAGCGGATTCATTGTCATCTCGGAACCGGTTCGATTTTCGCAATCCTATGATCGCGTTAGAAAACTCCTCCCGAAGAGACGAAATATCTCCGAGTACGAACACCCATTGACGAAATCTGAGTTTGATTGCCTGACCACCGATTTTTCCGTGGAGAATGTGCGTTATTTCCGCTTGCCGTTTGTGCCGTTGATCGAGCGGGTGACGGGGCGAACGAACCATTTTGCGCGGGTCGTCAGCGGAAAGCTAATCGACCGCGTTCCATCGCTTCAGGGCTATGCGACTGGCGTTGTGAGCAAGTTGCGGAAAGCGGCCTAAGGCTCGGATTGCAGAATGCAAAGTGCAAAGTGCAAAGCTAGACCGGGCTCGTCGAAGGTTCATCACCCCGCGCTTAAACGAGGTTTGCGGTAAGCCAGCAACGCGATAGCCGACACGGAAGCGATGCCTGCTGAGACATAAAATGGAATCGCTGCGCCGTACACCTTCCAAAGCGAGCCCGTGATAACGCTCGAAAGCAGCGTAGTCACGCTGGTGAAGAAAGAGTAGATTCCAAGCGCGCGCCCGCGAACAGCACCCTCGACGCTTTCAACAACCAGTGCTTTGAGAACCGCGTTCGTCAGGGCGTAGAACAACCCGTAGAACGCCATTGCCATCCAGATCGCCAACTGCGAGGGCGCGAGGGCAAATACGAAATAGACGATTGCAAAGACAAAATATCCAGCGGCGGCGATAGCCGAGCGTGAGAATCGATCGCTGAACTTTCCGGCAGGCCAGGAAGCGAGGGTGAAAGTGATGTTAAAAATCAGACCTAAAAGCGGCGCCTTCGAGGCTGCGATACCGATGTTGCCAGCGCGTAAAACCAGAAACATGTCGCTGGAGTTTCCCAACGAAAATAGAGTGACTACGCCCATCACGTAGTAAAAGCCTGCGGGCAGCTTGGGAAACCATGAGCCGGCGTTATTTTCGACCGTCCCTGTCGCCGCGATTTCAGCAGACTTCTGGGAATTGTTGCCGCCCCCGTCGAGCGTCGTCGTGATTCGTTTCGCAAGAGTCTTTTTCCGGACTTCTTGGATTCCAATCCAAGCGACGAGAATGCATAGTGCGCCCGGCACCGCAGCCCAGGCGAATACGCCGCGCATGCCATAGCGCCCGATCACCAGGAGCGCGATTAGAGGGCCGGCGATCGCGCCCGCGGAATCCATGGCCTGAATCAGTCCGTAGGCCGACCCGAGAGACGAGGTTGCAACCGAGTCCGCAACCATCACGTCGCGGGCGGTTCCGCGCACACCTTTCGCGAGGCGGTCGGAAAAGCGGATTCCAAGAATCTGCCACCAGGAGGAAACGAGCGCCAGCAGCGGCTTTACCGCGTTAGCCACCAAATATCCGGCCACTACGATCGGCTTGCGCTCCGAAATTTTGTCGCTGATGTAGCCGGAAAAAAGCTTGGCGAATGAAGCAACGCTTTCAGCGACGCCTTCGATGATTCCAAGCTGCGCCGGTCCCGCTCCGAGGGACGCGAGAAATGCCGGCAAGACCCAGTACGCCATCTCGCTGGCCGTATCGTTCAGGAACGACGTGAGGCCGAAGACGTAAACATTTCTCGGGGTAGACTCCAGCTTTTCGGGAGAAGAATCCATTTACGCTTTTTTGTTGTGAAGGATTTTTAGAGCACAAAGCGCGGCAGAAGCATCAGAGGGCCGCGACATCCGCCTGTTCGTGAGCGTGATAGCTCGATCGCACCAGCGGGCCGGACTCCACGTGTTTGAAGCGGAATCGCAGCGCCTCGTTTTTCAGGGAAACAAATTCGTCCGGCGAATAATACCGCGTCATCGGAAGATGATCTTTCGAGGGGCGGAGATATTGGCCAATGGTCAGAATATCTACTCCACTTGCGCCTAAGTCACGAAAGACTTCAATCAATTCAGCCGTCTCTTCACCGATCCCAACCATGACGCCGCTCTTGGTAACAGTGGTGGGATCCCACTTCTTGGCATTCGCGAGCAAGTCCAAAGTTCTCTTGTAGCGCGCACCCGAGCGCACGGCTCGATAGAGTCGAGGGACGGTCTCGGTGTTGTGATTCAACACATTCGGCTTCGCTTCGAGCACGATTCGCAAAGGCGTTTCCAAACCTTGAAAGTCGGGAATCAAAACTTCGACGCGGCAGTCCGGGACCAGTGCGCGAATTTGCGTGATCGTCTCGGCAAAAATTTTCGCGCCGCCAACGTTATCGTCGTCTCGATTCACGCTGGTTACGACGGCATGCTTGATTCCGAGCGTGGCCACCGCTTCCGCCACACGGCGCGGCTCATCCCAATCGATTGCCAGGGGACGCCCCTTGGGTACGGCGCAGAATCCGCAGCGCCGGGTGCAGATATCGCCGAGGAGCATGAAAGTCGCGGTGTGGTGGTTCCAGCATTCTCCTATGTTCGGGCACTGGGCCGATTCGCAGACCGTGTGCAACCCGAGGCCACGCGCCAGCTTTTTCAAGTTGTGAAAATTTTCGCCGACAGGAGCTTTCGCCTTCAGCCACGACGGCTTCGGTTCGCGCACTTTGGGCCCGAGATCGATCTGAATGAGTTGCTGCTCGGCTGGTATAGGAGAGGCGGACATTAGCTACAGATAATTTTAACAGGTTGTAGCAGGGCAGTTACAAATCCACAAATCGTCTGGCAATCGAGACGCTTTTGTAGCGCCGCCGTCCTCGGCGGCTGTCCGGTGGGCCGCTTGCCCACCAGACTCGCCCGGGTGGGTATGACGAGGGCGAGGACGCCCTCGTGACAGCCGGCAGGATGCCGGCGCTACCGTACTACTTTCCGAAGAGGCGCTCTACCGCCTGTTTCCTGTAGGCAAAAATTGTCTCCACGTCTTTCTTTACCTTGAGCGAGTGGGCGATCGAGCCGAGAATGCCGAATGGAAGCGCATACTGGACTTCATCGAAAATACGCGTGCCGTTCCCTTCAGCGATAAAGCGGTGTTCGTGATGCCAAAGCTTGTAGGGCCCTTTGAGTTGAAGATCTACGAAGCGGTTGGGCGGCTCCCATTCGATGATCTCCGTCGTCCAGCGAATTGGGAAAATTCTCCAGCGCAAGGAATATTTGATTAACGTGCCCTTGCGAATGGGCGCGGGATCCACGCTCTCGATATGGAAGTGCAACCACTTCGGGGTGAGTTCTTCCAGATTCTCGGCTTTAGAAAAACACTCGAATACTTCGGCGAGGGGTCGTGGCACAAATTGTTCCGCGCGATAGATAAAGGGAGCCATAAGAAGGACGGAACTTCAGAACGATTTAGTTAGCGGGCGCGTTCAACGCAAACGAGAGCTCGTCCGCACTCTCTATCGACTTACCGATTATTTGAAATGTACCGGCGCGTCAGATTGCTTCAACTCAACCTGCTTTTCATTCTGCCCCAACACGCGGTCTTTCGGCATCGCGTATCTCGGCTTGATCTGGTGGCAGCCTTCATCGCAATAGACGCCCCCGGCGGCCGATTCCGGCGTTGGCATTGGAGAATTAACCGCAATCTCGCGCTCAGCTTCGAGATGGCTCTCTACTTCGGCGATCAACTTTTCGTGGTCGGCAACTGAGAGCCATTTCTTTTCCCGCACCAGAAAATTTTCCATGCGTGTGATCGGATCGCGCTTCTTCCAATATTCAAACATCGGCTTCGGAACATAGTCGGCCGCGTCGTGAATGGCATGGCCTTTCATGCGCATCATCTTCGCCTCGATCAGCGTTGCGCCCTCTCCGCGACGCGCTCGCTCGCAGGCTTCGTGACACGCGTCGTACACCTGCATCGGGTCAGTCCCGTCGACGATCACGCCAGGAATTCCATAGCCGATGGCCCGGTCGGCCAGATCTTTGACGCCGTATTGCATATCCGATGGAGTCGAATACGCCCAGAGATTGCTTTCGATTACTAAAACCAGACCTAACTTCTGGACCGCCGCGAAGTTGATGCCTTCATAAGTCACGCCGGTCGATTGGCCGCCGTCCCCAATCCAGGTCATGACCGCGATGTTTCGCCCTTGCAGGCGCGCGCCGAGGGCAACACCGGTGAGCACAGGCACCAAATCTCCCAACATGGAAATCGGCGCAACTACATTGCGATGTTCCAGATCGCCGAAGTGCGAAGTAGTATCGCGGCCCTTCGTGGGCGAGCCTGCCTTCGCCATGTACTGCATCATGATGTCGGAGGGCGGGAATCCGCGCACGAGCAGCGCACCCTGATTCCGAATCATCGGGCCCATCCAGTCATCTTTACCGAGAGCGTAAGCGGAGGCGCACGAACAGCCCTCCTGGCCGAGACCGAAGTAGACACCACCTACAACTTTGCCTTGCTTGTAGAGATTTTCGAGCGCGACCTCCATACGGCGGTTGAGCAGAATCCAGCGATAGATCTCGATGTATTGCTCGCGCTTCAGATATTTCGACTCGCGGAGGGCAGGCACCGGCGCCTGGAAATCGGGGCTCTCGACTTCGTAGTGCACGTCGTCGTCGACGCGAACCTGACGCACTGTGAAGGTCGGCTTCTCGGAACGAAGATCGCGGACCAAGTTTCCGCGATGGTCACCGTTCGACGATTCTGTCGACGCGGATGCCTTACCATTGCCGGCTGAAGGTAGTGTTCCCGAATCGAGCTTCGCAGGCGCGCTGCTTTTCGCTGGTGGATTGTTCTTTTGCATCACGGTTTGCCAGCGTTCATGCTAGCGCATCGGGAGGCGTCGCGTAAATCACGCCACAACTTGAATGAGGAGCAAGCGCCCTCGCCCGCGGATGTTGGCGCTAATCCTGGAATGAAAGCCGCCGTCAGCCTACGCCAGGGAACTTTGATCATCACCGTGAATCCGCCGCAACTCATCGGGCACTTTCAAAGCTACCCCGACGCGATGGGGAAGTAGAGCCTCGATCGAATCGAGCCAAAGCATCTGGCTCGAAAAAACAGTTCCGAAATTTCGCGATATTGATTGCGCGACTTCCTTCATCTTAAGCTCGCGCCCCAATTCTTTTTGCATCGATGTCACCGGGTGGGTAGTGATTCCGCAGGGAATGATCAGATTGAAGTAGCTGAGGTCTGTATTCACGTTCAACGCGAACCCGTGCGAAGTGACCGAGCGAGAGATATGAACGCCGATCGCGGCAACTTTCGCCGGAAAATCGGTCTCGGTCCAGGCGCCAGTCAGGCCTTTGAGACGTTTTGTCGAAATTCCAAAATCGCCGCAGGCCCGAATCAGAACCTCTTCAAGTCTGCGAACAAAATCGACCGCTCCCAACGTTTTTCGTGCCGTTCGAGTGGAGCGGGTTTCCTCGTCCGCTTGCTCTTGCGAACCAATGTCACGACCTGAAGATTGCGGATCATGCGGGTGTAGTGCATGCCCGCGCAAATCAAAAATTGGATAGCCGACGAGCTGCCCCGGGCCGTGAAAAGTGACGTCACCGCCGCGATCGCATTCGAAGAGTCCAACACCGCGGGCACTCAACGCCTCGGGCGATGCCAGAATGTTTGCCGAATTTGCATTACGCCCCAGTGTGATGACCGGGGAGTGCTCGAGAAGAAGAAGCGCATCCCCAATCTCGCCCGCCTTGCGCAGTTCGACAAGACGCCGCTGAAAGTCGAGCCCTTCTCGATAGTCAATTAACCCGAGTTGAACAACAGAGATCACGTCAATGCAAATTATACGTTCCGCCTGTGTAGGGCGGACACTCTTGTCCGCCCGCCTTTGACTTTGGGCGTGAATTCGACTTGTCCGATAAGAATTTCTGGATCCCTGAGCACTGGCCTCAAGAATTAAACAGCACAGCCAAACTTGGCAGCGGGGCGGACAAGAGTGTCCGCCCTACACTGGAAATATATCTTTTTTGATTCGGGGGTTGCGCAACTACATTCTGTTTGGTATAACAATCAAGTCGAGGACAAGTGAACAAGTGTCTAAGCAATCCGCTGAGTCGTCGCGGGTTCTTGCGGCATCAAATTCAGTAGCCTCCATTTGACCCCTTTCCGGGGTTCGCATTCGGGAACAGAGTGTCCCGAAGGGTTTCCGCAAAAGCAGAGCCTCCAAGCGATCTTTAATTTTTTAAACGTCTTCCGCTTCGGCGTGCGTTGTCAGCAGGCTGAAATGGAAGATCGGTTGTGACGCGCTGCGAAGAGTTCTCCAGGGTAGATTTAGTGATTCTTGGATAGAACCTCCCGTACTGTTGAAATCAGGTGGAAATCCTGTGCTCTCAGGCGGTTGACAGCGGATCGGCGGGACGGTAGCTTTAACAAGTTCCAGCAACCAGTTAGACCAAGTTTAGTATCACAAGTTTCGAGGACGCCAAAGCCTCTTCTAGAGGTGGCGGCAGATTGAAAGCGCACCGCTCAGGCGGGAAGCGAATCGGTCTTTGACAAAAGGTTGAACGTGCCAGTCGTGAGAAACAAATGTTCGGGTCAAAAGTCTGAACGTACTCACAAGATGAACCTTCGTCTCAGCTGACGGAGGTTGTCGGTCTACCCAGACCGACTCAGGTTTCAAATGAGAGTTTGATCCTGGCTCAGAATCAACGCTGGCGGCGTGCCTAACACATGCAAGTCGAACGAGAAAGTGGAGCAATCCATGAGTACAGTGGCGACCGGGTGAGTAACACGTGACTACCTACCCTTGAGTGGGGGATAACCTCGGGAAACCGAGGCTAATACCGCATAATATCGAGAGATCAAAGGAGCAATTCGCTTTTGGAGGGGGTCGCGGCTGATTAGCTAGTTGGCGGGGTAATGGCCCACCAAGGCGAAGATCGGTATCCGGCCTGAGAGGGCGCACGGACACACTGGAACTGAAACACGGTCCAGACTCCTACGGGAGGCAGCAGTGGGGAATTTTGCGCAATGGGGGAAACCCTGACGCAGCAACGCCGCGTGGAGGATGAAGCCCCTTGGGGTGTAAACTCCTTTCGACCGGGAAAATAATGATGGTACCGGTGGAAGAAGCACCGGCTAACTCTGTGCCAGCAGCCGCGGTAATACAGAGGGTGCGAGCGTTGTTC
>JBBRNA010000041.1:0-27779 GCA_038230575.1 Terriglobales bacterium
AGATCAACCAGAGCACCCCCCTCTCGGGAGAATCGAGAGGCGCACGAGACAGTGGGCTGGATCTCGAGACCAACATCTTCTCGCCCGGTCGAGGCAGAAGTTTTTTCTTGACATCCCTTTTTATAGAACTCATTGACCCGAACGATGGTGGGAAACCGCAGTCTGACTTAGGCTGGCCGCAGGCTTGGACGGCGGGAGATCGTGGTAGATCTGACTCGCGCTCGAAAGCTGAAACGCGAAGGTGTCGGATTGCGGCCGATTGCACAATCGTTTGCAGTTTCCGTTAACACTCTCGTGCGAGCCCTTAAAGCCGCAAAAATAGCTCGAATCAGTACCAAAGAGTGTGGTGCCGAAACAGCCGCAAACTTCCGGAATCTGACGTTTGGCCAAGCATGACTTCGGGTTTGTCCGTCATCCGCCGGTAAACGAGGCACCGCCCCGGAGGATTCCCTACCACCGGGCCAAGACTCAGCGAATCAAAGGTTAAAGACAGCATGATAGAAGGTCGTCCGGTTCGGTATCGGTGATATAAGATTCATTAGAAATGCCCGACCTGGACCAAATCACTTTCCCCTGTTTGATCTGCGGCAAGCCCTGCAACATCGAAAACTTCGGCATCGATGAAAAGGGGAGTGTTGTACACGATCCTTGTTATTTGAGGAAGCTCTTCCTCGAGCCGCGCGCCGCCGACCCCTCGAAGGAAACTTCTGACTAATTTACGAGCGGTCCACATTTGTGCTCCTCGAATTGCGCTCGTAATCTCAAAATCACATCATCGTCATGTTCTTTGGCAGCTGGCGCGGCTTTAAACAATCGCTGACAAACACTGCACCGCGCGGTGACCGGTTCACCTGCCGCCATGGTCGAAAAGTCTAATTTTCGAGCGCGCTCCACGACTGAAAGGTTCGCACAGTTAGGTCCCTGATGCGAAATAATTTGGCTTGACTTCCGAAACGGAAACGCTATGCTATGAGGCGCAAGAACAGGTGGCCGAGCCTCCAGCCTTGAACTGTGTCCTCGGGGGAGGGTTACACAGTCCGCCCGATTCCTGTGCTCGGCCTTTTGAAGCCACTGCACGGCCTTCCACTCGGTTCATCCTGAAATCCTAATCTCCGAGGACCGCTGAAATAAACATCCTGACGAACGGCTTATTTCTGCTTTGGAAATTGCCGAACGTAAGCGACGAGTTTAGTGACGTCGTCCGCCTTCACTTTCGCGCCGAAAGCGGGCATCTTCCCTTTACCTTTCGTGATCACCTCATTGAGGGTTGCGTCATCCTGCTTCTGGGACCTCGTCCGAGCGCAGGTCTTTCGCGTGTAGTGCCTTGCCCGTAGGGCTGTCGCCGCTTCCAATTGGTTGAGTGGCACAGGGTGCAGTTTGCATTGAATATCTTAGCGGCATCCTTCCCATGACACACCGCAGAAAAGACAACTACATATAAAACAGCCGTGGCGGAGAGTCGAAGTAAAGATGGTCGCATTTTTGTCTCCTGACTTGTTTGTTGCCCGCAACTTGGGGCGATTAAACTTCGAGCTATGACCTACAGCTTCGACCGAAACGCTAACTTTGAGGCGGCAGTCTACAGCAGAAGAGTCTCAATCAAAAAACGAATCTTGCCAACAAAAGCACCGTGTTATTGCTCGACGCATTTCTTCCTGCCCCGTCATAATTATTTTGCGCGCCGTTGAAGCGTAAGTAGTCGGTGTACTGCACCGAGAGATCGGCGTTCTGCACCGGCCACCATGAGACGTTCAACAGATAACTATTTCAACAACTGAGTATGAAATTGCTGAAGTCCAACCGATTCCGGGAAGAGACTAGAATGCCAGCATGGCCGATGAATACAAGTTCGGGGGAGATCACCGTAACGACTGCGTGTGCCCCGTGTGCAAAAAACGGAGCGGTGAGCACTACGACCACTGCGTCTGCGAAATCTGCAAGAACCTCGGCGGAAAGCACGACAGCCATTGCACGTGCCCGATTTGTCAAAAAGTGGGTGGAGAGCATTACAGCCACTGCACGTGCGGAGTGTGTCAGATGCGAGGCTAGGGAGGCCAGACAATAGTTCCCTGGAGTGTAAAGGCGATGTTAGATCAATTTCCTGCGGGCGTTGACGCCACGCTTTAGAAAATAGCGCGGCTGCCTCCAGATTGATAGCCTTGCACTCTGCGACATGGTGCAGGTAGCATATTGCTGTGGCGCAATTTCGCTCCATCGTCGTGTTGATTCTTCTGGCTCTCTGGCCAGTGGTTCCCGCGCTCGCTTGTCTTCCAACCCCAAAAATGAGCGATGCTGAAATGGATTGTTGTAAGAAGATGGTCGGCGATTGCGATATGGGAACTCCAGAGCACCCTTGCTGCAAAACGACACCTAGTGTCAAGGCCCCGGCAGCTAGGGTTCAATCCGTCTCACAAGTTCAGCCAGATGTTGCATGCGCATTTCTAATGTTTGAAGTTGAAATGCAGCGATCGACCGATGCAGTCATTGGCCTTTCAACGCTAGGTCTCTCGCCGCCCGCTCCACCGGGCCTCAACACAATTCTCAGAATCTGATTCTCCGCGTCGTTGCTTTGAGCACACGAGATTGCATTCGTGTGTTTATCAGCGCATCGCGGAGGAGCTATGAGATTTGCATCGCTGTTGTTATTTGTCGTAGGACTGCCCATGTTTGCGGCTGCGGCCGCGCACGGGCCAGTCTTCGGACTTGCCACGCCGACAAACTCGCAAGGCGAGTGGAGCTTCGATGAAGGTATATTCGGTCGTAGCACAAGTCTCGGATCACAGGCTACAGTCCGAGAATTGCTTGCCTACGGCTTCACGCCACACCTAACGCTTTCTTTAACCCTTCCTGGCGTGCTCCGGAATACGACGCTGCCACCTACTCGAATCCAGCCAGGCGCTGATTTCGACTCGACGCTGTCATGGCGTTTTCAGCACAAAGCTACCAAGGTTGGAACTAGGATTGAAACTACCGGGTTCGCGGGTTTGGCGGTGCCCGGCCCGCAATCCAGTTTCAAAGGAATTGCCCACACATCTAACTTACCGGGCACGATGTTTGGCGCGGTCAGCGGGATGGCATCACTCAGCCACTACCTGTGGCTGGGTGGAACCTATACGAAGTTCTATGAACACAATGGCGACAAGAGACCAGACATTTTCGACTACAGTCTCGTCTACGGCTACCGACCGCCGAAGTGGCGCAGGCCACCAAACAAATGGGACTGGAGAATCTTCGGGGAGCTCATTGGAGAACGTTCGGACCGGTTTCTCGAAGAGAACGCATCTGTAGCAAACACGCAGGCGCATCAAGTGTTTCTGGGGCCTACAGCGCTCGGCATCTTCCACAACTACACCGTGAGCTTCGGGGCGCAGTTCCCGATTTATCAGAATGTCGGGTCTGCCTTTCCGAAGGAGCGGGCTCGCTTCGCGATCAACTTCAGCTACCTGCTTTTTCAGCACGAACATTCACACTAGGAGAGTCAGATGAGAAAGACAATTGCGTCACTAGCGGTTCTTATGTTATTCGCAGCCTCAGCGATGGCAGAAATCAGGTCGATTGACATCAAAATCTTTGGCATGGATTGAGAGGTCTGTGCACACGCCGTGCGCGTGTCTTTGAAGGCGGTGTCTGGTGTTGACTCGGTAGATGTGAGCCTTGAGAAGGGGCTTGCATCGGTAAAGATGAGGCCAAGAAATACCGCCACTTTCAAACAGTTGAATGACGCGATCGCCAAGAACGGTTTCACGATGAAGGACTCGAACGCGACTATCGCTGGTACGGATTCTGACGTAAACGGAAAAGCGACGCTTCGCGTTTCAGGCTCCAATGATGTGCTGACACTCGTACCGGAAGGCTCGGCTCCGAGCGCAGCTTCTATGGCGGGCAAAGCCGTCGTCGTGACTGGCACTATCCCTGAAGCGGGAAAGGCCAAAGCACCGGACTCGATCCGTTATCGCTCCATAACCGAGGAACAATTCAAATGAACCCGGTTGCCACAACTCGCAGCAAAGGATCGGGATTGCTGAATTACTTCTCACTGTTTACGTCGGTCGGTACTTTGCTGTGCTGTGCGCTCCCATCGCTGCTCGTTCTCTTCGGCCTGGGAGCGTCCGTGGCATCCATGTTGTCGTTTATGCCGTGGCTGGTCACTCTCTCACGACATAAGCAATGGACGTTCTCAGTGTCTGGGATTCTGATCGCGTTGAGCTTCATTAACATTTACTACATCGCCCCGCGCATTCAGGCACGAAAGTGTACTCCGGACAATCCAACCGCGTGTGAAGATGCAAGCGAGCTTAGCAGGGTCTTGCTTTGGGTTTCGGCAAGTATCTACGCGGTCGGATTCTTCGTCGCATACGTGCTCGGCCCGATCTTAACTAGGCTAGACAATCACTAACTGAAGTAACAGGCGTTTACACGCTTTATGAGTGAAATGACGATATTACAACAGCTAAAGGTCCGGCGACCGTGTTGCTCTTCCGGCGAGCACGCTGAAGTCTGGCGCAAGCTGGTGCCTATCAGAGAGTCTAAGGCGTTCTGCGATAAGGGCCAAGAGGTTCAGGGTCGGACACGCTGAAAAGCTGAATATCTCTTGAAACTGTCGGTAATTCAAGATTGCGCATGAAGACCTACGTCTACGGTGCGGAAAAAGTCCGCCAATGCCTACTCAGTGTTTCTTCATCTTTAAAGCTGTCTTGTTTTTGTGTTCCAGGAAATGCTGTTGGGCCGCGATACCAAATGAGCGAACTTTGGCAAATGCTGGCATATCGCGAATCTTGGCCAGCTGGGGATCCGTTTCCATCTGTGGATACGCGCAATAGTTTCGAGTGACAGCTCCGCGCAACGCGACGTAGGCGAGATCCGGTTGATCGCAAAGAGCGTACCATCCCGCGAGAAGGTACTTTGGGCCGGGGTCATCCTGCGCCATCACTCCCTCACCAATCTGGCGGCGCCGCAATGGCTTCCGCTTCAGAGCGGGGACGGTGTCGCGGGCACGGCTCTAGGAGCTGCCGACCGGAAGGGGCTGTTGTCGGCAGGGACTTCAACTCTTCAAGTGCCTCATCCTGCTTGCCCTCGCGCAGTAGGATTTCCGCGTCACCCGAAGAAAATGGAGAGATTCCCTACAGTGCCGTGTTTCCATCACGATTCGCGCATTTGGTCCTTCAATATCTGCAACATCCGGAGAGCAAAAGCATGGCTCTAGACGGAAGCCCTTGCACAGCGGAAACGAGAGGGCTGCTGAAACGTGCACACATTATTGCTGGAGAAATTCGTTACATTGGCAAGGAAACAGACAGCAAATGGGAAGAGGGCGACGAGATCAGTGTTTTTGGAATTTGCCGCCTTAAGGTTGGTCAAGGGCGTACCGGGGGCAAAAAATTGCGCTAAATAATTGCCGAAACAATGGTTGCCAGGCAAAGACACCTGGAAAAGTTTCTTTCTTCGACTAGTCGGCAAGCCTGGGGTTTTGTATTTTTGGGGCTGCTGCTCGCGGTTCAATTCACGGAGAAGGGAAGGCTATTGGGCGCTGCTGCGGCCGCAGCGAGCACGCTGCTTTTACAAATTATTTTGTATACGGTACCACTGCATTTTGAGCCGCGATTGCACTGGATCGCGCACGCCGCCTGTGTTCCAGCGATGATAACGGGCTGCCGGATTATCGTGAAGGATTTTTTCCGTCGCCTTCACGCAAAATTTGGCATGACCTGTTTTGGTTTGCTCTGCGTTTATTGCTTCGGGTAATCGTAGGATAGATCTGGTTCACCGCCACGCCATTTCTCGCATCGAAGTACATAAATGACGCCCCAAGCCTAACTAACTTCCGTGTCCAGTTCCACAGGGGTGCACTACAAAATTCTCGTTCCCGCGATCAAAATTATTTGCCTTCTGGTTCTTATGCACAACGCTACGCAGCGGCCCTGGTGCGAAAACGCTGAGCTATCGGGAAAGAGATATCCCGGCATGTGCTTTTGACATTGCGGACATCCGAGCATAGTGTCTCGTCGATAGAAAATCTCGTTCTAGGAGTGTGCCTTGCGAATTCCGATAATGAGTTTGGTTGTGAGTTGTCTCTACGTAGCTTCGTGCGTGGCCCAAACCGGTTCCAGTGCAGGATCGACCACGCAAGAAATCAATGCGCAGAACGCCAACAATGTGTGCCGCATTTACTTCTCGATGCCAAAGGCCGGTGGGGATCAACAGTATGAAGCCGGACGAAAAAAACATATGCAATTCCATCGCGCTCAGAAAGACACATGGACATGGAATACCTTTGCGATTGAGACGGGCGACAACGCCGGTATGTACGTTACTTCTTCTTGCGGACACTCCTGGAAAGACTTCGACGAATGGGAGGCACGCATGGGGAAGGCGGATACTGCCGATGGAGCCACAAATCTGACCCCTTATGTCCAGAGTGGTCGCAATGGTTTTTATGTATATCGGACGGACATGAGCCTTGCCCCGGCGAACCAACCTGCTGCGCCCTTAACCGGCGTGACGATCTACGTTCTTCACCCCGGAGCAGTTCCTGACTTCATTGCCGCGATAAAGAAAGTGAATGATGCATTAGGCAAACTAGCGGACTGGCCCAAAACCGGTGGCTGGCTGCAGCTGGTCAACGGTGGTGAGGGGCCAACATTTGTCTTGCTTAATTCCCGAAAGAATTGGGCGGACTTCGCACCATTACCAAAAACTGTGGCAGATGTTCTCAATGATAGCTATGGGAAAGAAACCGCCGATCAGATCCAGAAGACCATTCGCGACTGCACGGCCCACGTGTACACGGAAGCAGCGACGTATCGCGCGGATCTCAGCTACGTCCCTGGAAAATAACGGTCATCTTGTGCACAAGGAGCACGCACTAGCGTGCTCCAAATTTCTTTGATCCTCACAGGGACTAAAAGTGATTCTCGACCGGGACGGCCGGAAAGCAAGCGCCAAACTCGGTCGCTGCTATAAGATCTTTGTGCTAAGACCTCTTGGCCTGAATGCTAGCTCCTGAATGCTGGAGCATTACAACCGCTAGTTGCTGAATGCCGACTTCTGGCGCCCAACCCGTAACGACGACTTTACCCCGTTACTACACTGACCCTGATCTCTTTCGCGACGAACTCGAACGCTTCTACTGCCAAGACTGGATCTGTGCCGGACGAGCTGACCGAGTCCCGACGCCGGGTGACTATTTTCTCCGTGAAGTCGCGGAAGAAAGTATCGTCATCACTCGCGACGCAACACACTCGTTGCAGGCCTTTTTCAATGTGTGCCGGCATCGCGGCACCCGAATCTGTGACCGAAGCGAAGGACATTTCCCCGGTCGAATCCAGTGCGGCTACCATGGTTGGACCTAGGGACGCCTCATCGGCGCCCCTCATGCCCATGAGGGCTTCCGCCGCGAAGACTGCCGCGAATCCGGGATCGAATCAGCGCCGGACCGTTAGGAGTTAATGGGAGCAACCTCGCACTGCCAATCACTAGATTCAACGGACAGAAATCAATTCTGATCACAAGAACAAACGGCCGCGCACGAACAATTAGGATGCAAGCCGCTGGCAAAGGTACCGCCTGCCCACTCTTCTCAGTCGGAAGAGATAGCGCAACTCATCGCCTTTAATCGCACCATTTTTCGGGAGCCACGATATCGGAGAGCCGTGCCATTTGGATAGGACTTACCGGCTCACGAAGCTCTTGTTTCATCCCAATCGTCGGGTAGCAGAGATACACCCCAGATGTTTCGCGGCTCATCCAGCTCGATGCCGCAGTGCAGCGGAGTTTGTGTGTCGGTATAGACAACGCGAGCCTGAGCCTGCTTGCCCGTCAAGTAGACCAGAATCGAGATTCTCATTCCAACAACCAACGTAAGTTCGGTTGAGATTAACGCGCCATGAAGGTTGACGACGATGGTCAGCTACGCTCCGGCGCGAGCCACGAGTTTTCCTCTTGAGGTCCGTTATGAACCAATTTTGGTTGTTTTCTTGCCTTTTCCTTGCAGTGCCCCTCCTTGGACAAGACTTCACAATCACGAAACTGCCCAGCCAGGCATCTGTTCTCAGCTCATCGGGCCACGCAGTTGCGGTTGACCCGGCCGACCCCAATCATGTGTTTTTCACAACCAATGACGGCGGCATTCTGGTCACGGAAGATGGCGGCACCACCTGGGCGGACAGTGGCACAAACGGCCTCGTCGCGCGTTCTCCCCGCGGAGTGGCTTTCGATCCGCAAGACTCGCGCCGTGTGTATGCAGGATCGGTCGCGGGAGGCATCTTTAAGTCGGAGGATCACGGCAGGCATCTCGATTCAGATGGCGCGCTGTATGTTTCGAACTTCGGCGATGGCCCTCCAGGAGCGGACAGATCGTGAAGATCGCTCTGCCGTAAATCGCACGAACGCGAAAAGCCCCACACCAGACCGGTGTGGGCATTTTTGCGCCACCGATCATGTCACGAACTGCGGTCGGGCGGTTACCAGGCGCTTGTCTTCGGCAGCCACTTGGAGAAAGGCGAATGAAGGTCGATAGTCCGCCGAAGAAATACAAATAGTCCGCACTCTAGAGGTTAGCCGAGACTGCATGCCTCCCGGCCAGTCAGAAATCAAACTGTTCTGAAGAATTGCGCGTGCAGGAAAGTGGGGGTCTGGGCAACTTTGTCTCGGTCTTGCTCATACTTTTTCGCTTGCCGCCCCATGAAGAGAAGGATGAAGAATAAAATGGCTCGAACTAGTCTGGTTTCACTGGTGACGGGTGTCTAGCATGCTACCCCAAAACAAAAACCCTCCGCCTTTGCAAGTTATGACCAGATTGAAGAAAAGTTGTACGGGGTTGAATGAGAAACAATGACGCACGCGGAGGGTCGATCAAAGTACGATCACTTCGCCTGAGTAATCGTAATGTTCCGAAAAGCGACGTGTCCAGTCTCGCTGCCCTGAAGGTAGATCGGCCCGGATGATCCTTCGTGACTGTCCAAAGCGCCGCCGGTGATGCCGGGTATTTCCTGGTTGCCGATAATCGTTTGTCCATTCTGCACAATGGTGACCATCCGACCGACGAGAGTGATGTCATAGGTCTGCCACTCTCCCGGTCTTCGCGGCTGTTCCGGCGAGGCGGCCAGGAATCCGTAAACGCCTCCGGTGCGCATCGTTGGTCCTTCGGGCTCAAGGTCATCCTCGATCTGGACTTCATATCGACCGCGCAGGTAGATACCACTATTCGATCCTCGCGCGCAGTTGAATTCAATATGTAACTTGAAATTGTTGAACATGGCATTGGTAATAAGTTCGGCGCCGTGTCCGGGGCTGACCAACGTTCCGTGTTCGACCTTCCATGTCGCGGCGGAGTTTGGGTCGCTCGGTGTCCACCCGTCCAGGTCCTTGCCGTTGAACAACTGCACCGGATTTCCCCAGTTCGGATCGCTCCCTCTTTTTAAATCCGCCGCTCTCTCGCCAGTCCATTGCCACCGAACCCCGTCGGGACCGGCTGTACTTCCGGCTAGCGTGCCAGAAGACAACGTGCCTTCGAAGACCATGTCGTCTTTTCTATCTTCCTCTTCGCGGGGAGAAACAAAGGTGATGTGGTCATTTGCAATCTCAATTTTCGGAAGTAGCCGCGCGTGTCCCCACCGGCTTACCATTCGCGCTTTGAACTTCCCGTCTTCCTGTGTTATCTCCAACCACGAAGGATATTCGCGAAGTGGAGTCCTAAGAGTCAAATCCCAGCGACCCACAAACGACTTAGCGGTCGAACCACCGTTCGCAGGACTCTTGTCTTCGGAATACATTCGCGCTGCGAGAAGCAGCATCACCGTCGTAACTACAAATATGCTGCGCCGGGAACTCATATTGCATAATTCCTTTCTCTTCCCATGGTGCGGTCAATCATTCCCACGAAATCTGCCTACTCAAGATTTGAGGCTTTGCGACGCTGCATCCCAGTACACGGGCTTTTTTCTGTAGTAGGACTCATTGGCCATGTGGCAGCCGAGGGCTGCATTGTGACCGAATACAGCGTCTTGCAGCACCGGCTTGCGCGAACGGACCGACTCGAAAAAGTTCCACAGGTGTGGGCGCAAATCGTCGTAGTCGTTGCCTCGGAAGCTAACGCTCTCGAGGGCAGGCTCCTTTCCGGGTTTTGGATCGTGTTCCTGATGCCACTGCGCTTGGTAAGGCCCTCGCAGTCGGCTTGGAAATGAGCCCGAGTAATAACTAGGGGAGAGATCGACGCCAGGTTGCGGTGAAAAACTCATGCCAAACTCCGAAAGCTCGATGATACCCTTGGATCCCATGAAGCGCGTCACTTCAGACGATTCGGTCCCTAAAGTCAGGCGCATGTAGACCGGGACATTGGCGTACTGGAAAAGAGCGGCTTGAACGTCGGGTGTATTGCGTCCGTCTTTCCAGCGGTATATCCCACCAAAGGCGGAGACGTGTTTTGGAATTTCATTGATACCGAGAACGAATTGCATTCCGCTGATCAGGTGCACGAGCAAGTCGCCTGCCACCCCAGTTCCGTATTCCTTCCAACAGCGCCAGCGCGCAAATAGAAGAGGATCGAAATCTCTCTTCGGTGCCGTTCCAAGCCAAGTATCCCAATCCAGATTGTCCGGGGACAGATCCGGAGGCGGCGGATATTCCCACGCGCCGGTTGGATCATTGCGTCCCAAGGTCGCTTCCACCAGGCTCAACTCGCCGATCGCGCCGTTATCGTAGAGTTCTTTCGCTTTCGCGCATAACACTGAGCTTGTCCGCTGGGCCCCGACCATAACAATCCGGTCTGATTTCTTTGCGGCTTCGACCAGAGCCAATCCATCTGCGGGATTATGCGAGAACGGCTTCTCGCAATACACATCCTTGCCCGCTGCCAAGGCATCGACCACGACCTGTTTGTGCCAGTGATCCGGCACCGCAACGATGATTGCGTCAATTTCTTTGTTGTCGAGAAGTTCCTTATATCGGCGCGTTGTGGGGATGGGTTTGCCTGCGATTTCCCGCGCCAGTTCGTGGCGCCCATCGTAAAGATCGCAAGCGGCCCCGCACTCTACTCCTGGAAGCTGAATCGCTGAGGTGAGCAGATTGCTGCCTTCCATTCCCACGCCGACGATTCCAAAACGAACGCGGTCGCTCGCAGCCCCGGGCAGTGGAGTCGCCAGTTGAGTCTCTGCGTTCAGGAGGAGCGTGTTTGCTACAAGCGTTGCCCCGGCCGCTCCGGCGCTGGCTTGTAAAAATTTACGACGCGAAAAACGCTCTCGCTTCATTTTGTTGAACATGATCTTCAAGTTCTCCCGTTCTTAATCAGCGTCCCTACTCATTGTGCCGGTGAGTTCAATCCGTGCGGAAGAATTTCCGACATACACGTTGAAATCGCCGGCATCCACCGCCCAGTCATGATTTTTGAGGTTGTAGTAAGCGAAAGCCCTGCGGTCAAGCTTGACGGAGACATGGCGAGTTTCGCCGGGGTTCAGTTGCACCTTCGTGAATCCTTTCAATTCCTTTACCGGACGCGGCACGCTCGGGTGCGATTCGCCAACGTATACCTCGGAAACCTCAGCGCCGGCGCGACGGCCTGAGTTCGTTAGATCGAAGCTCACGGTCACGGCATCGTTGCCGGCTGCGCGTGCAGGAGTGATAGAAAGATTCTTGTACGCAAACGTCGTATACGAGAGGCCAAATCCAAACGGGAACAGAGGTTTGACTGCCGCTTTGTCGAAGTGCCTGTATCCCAGAAACAAGCCTTCGGTGTAGGTAACTTTTTTCTCCGAGCCCTTCGGATAGTAGCTGTCGTGAACGGCGCTATTCTCCCAGCGGCGCTCGAAAGACATTGGGAGTTTGCCCGAAGGGTTGTAATCGCCAAACAAAAGCTGCGCCAGAGCGGTGCCGCCCTCCTGCCCCGGATACCAGGCTTCAAAGAGTGCGGGAACGCGATCGAGCCAGGGTTGCATGTCAACCCCGCCGCCCGACGTAATTACGACAATGACATTCTTATTCGCTGCCGCGAGCTGTTGGATAAGCTCATCCTGCGCGGGAGGCAATTGAAATCCACGGTCCCCGCCTTCGCTTTCACTATCGGAATTAAATCCTACCGCGACAACGACCGCGTCAGAGCGCGACGCCAACGCCTTGGCAGCTGCGCTAACCACCGCTTCGGGCCGGACGATGCCGAACTTCGGACCGCCATAGCTCCCATGCACAAAATACTCAAACCGGATCTTGTGTGCTCCCTTTGAGAGCGGCATGTGTATTTGGCTGATCCGGCTATTCGTACGTTGCCAATTATCGAAGACAATTTTGTCGTCGAGATATAAGCGTGAGCCACCTTCCTCTCCGCCGCCCTGCACAAAGACCAGATAGTCGCCGGGAACGGCGGGCGTGAAGTACCCCAACCATCGACCCGACACTTCATTCTGGCCAACGCCGTCGCCGACAGAGTGATCGAAGTTCACGTGCTGATCGGTGCGGCGCAATGCAGGGGTTCCGCTTAAATTGGGATTGCTGAAAATTTCCGCGCTCAATCCGTGCTGCTTGCCACCTTCGTCGCTGAACTCGGTTGCGTCAGCCAGTTCGCCGAGCGAAGGGATACCCTGCTCGTAGTAGACCGTGGCCTTGCCGTTCAAATATGCGGCAAGGCCTTCAAGATAGCTAACGGAGGTAAAGGGATGCACGCCAGCGCTGCCTCCACCGACCACCTGTGCCGGATAAGCGTCCGGTCCGATCACGGCGATAGATTTGATCTTGGTTTTGTCCAGGGGGAGAAGGTTGCCATCGTTCTTGAGCAGCACGATGCCCGAGCGTGCAGCTTCGAGGGCGACCTGACCGCCCGCTACATTCAGCTGTGGGACAGAGAAATCAGTCTGCTCACGTTCCAGCCAGCCAAAGCGAATCGCGGTGCGCAGGATGCGGCGGACTTTGTCGTCAATCGTTGTCTCTTTCACCTTGCCTGACTTCACCGCAGGCAATAATGTTTCACGATTCATGAATTTACCCGACGGCATCTCTAAATCGAGTCCGCCGTTCGCCGCAGCTACGCCGTCGTACGTAGAGTCCCAGTCGGACATGACGATACCGTCGAAACCCCACCCCTTCTTCAAGACATCGTTGTTCAGAAAACTGTTCTGCGTCGCATGTTCGCCGTTGATGAGATTGTAGGAATCCATGACAGCGCCCACATGCGCTTCCTTCACAGCGGCCTCGAAGCTCGGGAGGTAGATCTCGTTTATGGTGCGCTCGTCAATAACGGAGTCGGCGTCATGACGCAGGAATTCCTGATTGTTCCCCATGTAGTGTTTAATGGTCGCGCTCACTCCCTGGCTCTGCATGCCTTCGATGTAAGCAACCGCTATGCGTGATACCAGGAACGGGTCTTCGCCGAAGTATTCGAAATTCCTGCCACCCATGGGAGCGCGATAGATATTGACGCCTGGCCCCAGCATGAAGTGGACGCCGCGCGCGCGCGCGTCCTGCCCGATGGTCTTCCCCATCTGCTCAGCAAGATCGAGGTCCCACGTCGCGGCCAGCCCCATTCCGCCGAACGTGGTGGACGGTCCGTAGTTTCGAACTCCGAACGGTCCATCGGCCATCTTGAGCGGTCGAAATCCGATGTGCTTGATCTCGCGGATATAGAAGTCGTTAATTCCGCCAACAAGGTCGATCTTCTCTTCGAGGGAGAGTTGTTTGAGCATTGCGTCCGCGCGGGCTTCAATTGCGGGAGTGGAGAGAGAAGGCGCTTGTGCCCAAGCAGGAAAAGAAAGGAGAAGAAGAATGGCGAAAAATTTCGTTTTTGCTGTCATGAGAGACCCCGGCAGGTATCGTGAGTAGCGGCGCACAAAACACCCGCAGCCGAAGCTGCGGGTGTCTTTGGGAAGGAGCAGTTAGAAATAGAACTTGGCGCCGAGTTGAATAACGCGAAAACTTCCAGGGCCGCCGCCGCTGTTATACGTGTCAGAGAACGTTCCCCAGTTGTCGTTCTTCTTAATCGTCAACGGGTCGGTCGCACTCGCATACGCCCACGGACCTGTCACATTAGCGCCGTAGTTCTTGTTCTGGAAATTAGGATGGTTGAAGGCGTTGAATGCCTCCAGTCGAAGCTGAATGGAGTAACGTTCCCCAAGCGGGATGTTTTTAAACAAAGACATATCCCAGTTCTGCATGCCGCCCCCGCGAAGAGTGTCACGGGATCCCCTCGCCGGAGCCCCGATCTTGGGCAGAAGCAAATTCCCGCTGGCATCGAGGGAATAGTAGAACGGGATTGCCCCGTACTGGTCCGAACCGGTCACGCTCCCTGGGGGAAACGAAAACGAGCTGTTCAAGTCGACCGGAGTTCCACTCATCAGTTGCGTGACTCCGCTCAACTGATAATTGTCGGTTACATAGGAAAGCCATTTCGGCCCTCCAAAATGCTTGGTGATGCTAGGCAGGTCATAGACGTAGTTAGCGGCAAAGACGTGCGTGCGATCCCAGGGTGCCGCCCGGTAGTCAAGAAGTTCGTTGAAGGGATCCTGGGAGTCCTGATCGCCGCCAGCAGTAGTCTGGGCTTTCGACCAGGTGTAGACGGCACCGAACGTCAGCCCCTTACTGAAACGCCGCTGCAATGACACTTGAAGAGAGTTGTAGATGGAGGTGCCATTCCACTCCAGGTAGGCAATTTGGCCGTAGCCCTTATAGGGCACAATGTAGGCCGAGGTGAAATTGGCAAATCCATAGGTGCAGAACCCGTTGAAGTTATACCCGGCGGCGGCGTATTCCGGCTGAAGTCCGGGCTGGACGTCAGGCACAACTCCTCCCGTAAACGCGGAGCAATTTGGATCTTGATTGCTCTTTTGGAAGGCGCTTCCATAGGGTGCCGCATTAATGTCGCGCGACGTAACCAGGTGACGCGAAGCAGTGCCCACGTAAGCCAAATCCAGCGTAAGGCCGCTGCCTATCTCGTGTTGTATCCCGAGGCTGTAACTGTAAACGGTAGGCACTTTGCCATCCCGGGCTGCCCCTAGAACATTGCCCAGCACTCCGGTTCCGAAAGATGCCTGCAAAGTGGGGAGATTCGCCACATTGTTGGCGGAGACCGACGCTGTCTCAACCAACGCCGGGTTATTGAAGACGGTGTTGAAGATGAGATTACCCTGAGTTCGATCGTGCATCATTCCGGCGCCGCCGCGGAGAATGGTTTTATGGTCCCCTGCAACGTCATAAGCAAAACCCAGTCGTGGCTCCGGCATGATGCCGCGGCTATTCCATCCGCCCATCGGAAGTTGACCATTTTTGGTGAACTTGATTCCGTTCAACGGGTTGCCACCGTCAGCAGAGATAATGTTGCCGGTCGTCGGATCAATGGTGACAGCATTGTTTGGGTCGTAGGATGCCGGATCGAAAAGCGCAATTTGGTTGTTGGCATCGTATTGGGGCGGAATCCATGAAAATCGCATCCCGTAGTCCAGCGTAAAGCGGGGCGTGACCTTCCAGGTATCCTGCACGTAGAACTCGAATTGGTTGTAACGGAATGCGCCGATCGGGCGCGCGGTGGACTGGCTAAAGCTGTTGAAATATCCCAACAACTCGGCGGCGAGCGGATCGCCCAGATTGTAACCGTTGGTTGTGGTGGGTTGGAAACTGAATTGGCCGTTGATGTTGCCCCACGCAATCTGGTTCTTGCGGCTGCGTTGGTAGAACATGCCACCTTTCACTGTATGGTTGTGGTGAACCCAAGTGAGGTTGTCATTCACGTTGATAGTGGTGTTCGCCTGATACCAGGGCGTAGCACCCAGGTAAGGGCCTTGAAAGTTAACGTTATCAAGACCGCTGAAGCCCAAATCCGGAATGGATTGATCCGAACCAAGAGGAAAAAGCAACTGCAAACCGCTGAGACCGTTCTTGCCACGGGAAATGTTCCCGTTCACGCCCTCAGCAATCGAGAGCGTGTGGCTCGGTCCCACCGATACCTCGTTCAACAATGTCGATGTGATGGTGCTGACTAGGTTCGCGGAGAAGTTCCAGCCTGGATGCTTCTGAATACAGCCGCCAGAAAAGTTGATCACCGAAGAGCAAGCAAAGATGCCGAACGGACCCGGAAATGGGAGAAAGGGGCTGCTGTCAGTCTCGGAGTTGTGCAGATAGCGTCCGTAAAGACGATTCCTGCTGTTCAGTTGGTAGTCCACGCGTAGCAGGTCTTCGCGGCGCGGCGCGTGGGCCGAAAGGGACTCCGAAAAATTGTAGTTCTGGCCGCCCACGCCGAAACCGCCTACATTGGGCAGAGGGAGCAGATTGAGGAGCTGTTGCATTAACGGATTGATCCCGGAGGTGATTACGTTATTCACGATTCCGGGGCCGGTGATGACCACTGGATTTCCATTGCCATCCGTGGATTGCGAAAAGTCGCCCGTTCGTTCCAGTTGGGTTGGCACATAGGCCTGCTCGGTGCCACCGGAGGGAACTAGCTGGCGATAGAATTCCTGACTCCAGAAAACAAAGAGCTTGTCCTTTTTGATCGGTCCACCGATTTGGTACCCAACATCGTTGTACCGGTATAGCGGTCTCTGGTTGGGCTTACCGTTTGACAACTCATTCGTCTTGTTGAAGTACTCGTTAGCATTGAGTCCTTCGTTGCGATGGAAGAAGCGTCCGTCGCCATGCCACTGATTGGAGCCGCTCTTGGTGGTTAGCGCTACCTGCCCGCCCGCCGCTTTGCCATACTCCGCCTGGTAGTTTGAGGTCAGGACCTTGGCTTCCTCGATTGAGTCGAGGTTCAGGGTGACGTGCGTACCGCCGTTGTCGCCAGTGTCCACGTTGGATGCGCCATCGATCGTGAATTCGTGCTGATTGGATCGCGTCCCATTGACGTTGAAGGAACCGATGCCGCCCGTGCCCGAAGCTTGAAAGCTAGTAGTTCCAATCACACCGGGAATAAGCTTCATGTAGTCGAGCACGTTGCGCCCGTTCACCGCTACATCGTTCAATTGTTTGCCAGTAATTAAATCGGAACGTTCGCCAGAATTCGACTGCAACTGGATCTGGCCGACATCGGCAGTCACGGTCACCTGATCCGCGCTTGTGCCAACCGTCAGCACAAAATCGCCTGTACCCATGTTATCCGCGCCACTTAGCACGAACCCTGTTTTCTCTAGCTTATTGAAGCCCTGCGCCTCAACCTTGATGTTGTAAGTTCCTGGGTACAGGTTGGGGGCGACGAAGTTGCCGTCGTTGCCCGTCATGACGGCCCGCGCAATCCCATTCGCGGGATTTGCGATCGTGACGGATGCGTCCTTGATTGTGGCCCCGCTTTGATCTTTGACGGTCCCGGAGATGGTGCCGGATGTGACTTGAGCGAGCGCGCTGGAACCAACCAGTGAAAGTCCTAGAATCAAGCTGAGGCCGAGCAAGAGTGCGCTCTTATTCTTACGGACGCGGGTCATTATGTAAGTCTCCTTGGACTTGGTGCGCAGCGTGGCGCGATTTCCCGCTCATTCTATACCACCTAGGCGTTGTGCCTCGCATTGGCGATCAAGGTTTATTGATTTGCGTCCGGCAGCGTACAAAGTGCGCCGCTGCCCTTCCGCGACGACTTGTGAGTGAGCGGCTACTGTAAGGACGAAAGAAGTAAACGTCTGCTATGCATTGGGCGTCCCTCTACCACTTTCGTATAAGTGTTGGGGGGACTCCAGTTCGGTACGAGCTTCTGATCGAGCCTCGATGGAATGCTTCCACTAAAAGACATGTCATTGCTAATCCACATTACTAATCCAGCATTTCTAATCCAGCATCCACGTCTCTACAGGCGAGAAAGAACCATGTAGTCGTGTGGCGAACTTGACTTTGTTCTACGAATAGAGCAGAAGAGAACTGACGTGGACGACAAATTTGCGCGGGTCTTCCGGTTGCGGTGCAGTTCGCACAACGCGATTCGTATCAGGCCATCGGCTGAGCGATGCCGTTGCGGCGCAAAAGCCAATCGGCTTTGAGTTTGAGAACTCCGCGATAGAAACAAGGGGGTGGCTGAAGGCCTACGAGGATGCAAACCGTTCTTCTCAAACCGCGCCATCGTCAATTTTCGACACGCTTATTGCAGGTCGCTAGATTTCGAAAGGAGAAAACAAAATGTCTCACGGTTCGACAAGGCGAGATTTTCTCAAGACCTCTGGTTGGGCGATGGCTGCGGGAGCGCTGTCGGCCAACGCTACCCCGCTCATAGCGAGTGCGGAAGACAAGGCTCCCGCCGGCGAGATCGCGGTCTGGGTCACGAGCGGTAGCCAGAGATTCGCAAAGGTCGCTCCTGTCGCCTGGCGTATCGCAGCAGGCTCCGCCGAAAACGCCATCATTCTCGATCCACAAAAAACTTCGCAGGAACTTCTGGGCTTCGGCGCTGCTTTCACCGACGCCGCATGCTACATGCTCAACCAACTTCCAGTTGCGGTGCGTGAGTCTCTTTTTCACGAACTTTTTCATCCCTCCGAGATGGGACTGAGCGTCTGCCGAACCTGTATCGGTTCCAGCGATTATTCGACTAAGCCCTACAGCTACGATGATGGCGAGACCGATCCGGAGTTGACCAGATTTTCGATTGCTCATGACCGCGAATACATCCTTCCAATGTTGCGGCTGGCGCGTCAGGTGAATCCCGATTTATTCCTGCTCGCTACGCCTTGGAGTCCGCCAGGCTGGATGAAATCCGGTGGGTCATTGTTGGGCGGATCGATGCGACACACGTACCTGTCGCACTACGCGAAGTATTTTCTGAAGTTTCTTCAGGCATACAACTCGGCAGGCATCCCAATTCAAGCCGTCACTTCGCAGAATGAAGTGGACACTGACCAGGACGCGAGGATGCCGGCGTGTATCTGGCCGCAAGAATATGAAGTTGAATTCGTGGGCCGTCACTTAGGGCCGTTGCTCAAGGAATCTGGCGTATCGACGAAAATATGGATTCTTGACCACAACTACAACCTGTGGGGCAGGGCGGTGTGCGAATTGGACGATACTAACCTGCGGAAGTGCTGCAACGCGGTCGCGTGGCACGGATATGTCGGGACCCCGGACATGATGAGCAAAGTGCATCAAGCCTATCCCGACGTGGACATGTATTGGACGGAAGGCGGTCCGGACTACACGAGCCCGGACTATTTGACCGACTGGGCGAAATGGGGCAATACATTCACAGCAGCATTGCGAAACTGGTGCCGCGGGCTGACGGGGTGGAATCTGGCTCTTGATGAACAGGGCCGTCCAAATATCGGGCCTTTTCCCTGCGGCGGCCTGGTCACGATTCATTCTCAGACCCATGAAATAACGCGCAGCGGCCAGTACTGGGCATTCGCGCATTTCTCGCGAGCGATTCGCCGGGGGGCGCGTCGCTTCGATTCCGTAAGTACCTTGACGGGGGTCGGCCATGCGGCCTTTACGAATCCAGATGGTTCGCAGGTTGTGGTGGTCACCAACTCCGGACCGGCTCAACAGGCAACGGTTCAACTTGGAGCGGCGCAAGCAGTCATCACATTGGATGAAGATTCGCTAACCACATTGGTGTGGCCAAAACAAATGTGAGCTCATTGAGTGCGGAAGTTCAGAGAAAATCATCTCAAGTGCGATTGCACATTCGAATTGAGAGTGGGTATAGGGTCTTCTACTATGTTTTTTCCATCGCGGGTTTCGCGCAGAAACTTTATTCGGTCGGCTTCACTCGTCACTGCTGGGGCGACGATTCCTGGACGTTGGCTCCCAGAGACGATTGCCGCGGCTTCAATTCTCCAGCCACTCGACCAATTTGATTACGGCGATGTCGCACTGGAGAGTGAACTTCATGAAAAGCAACTTGAAGAGACTCATTCTCTTCTCATGGGGCTGAGCGATGACAGCCTACTGAAACCGCTGCGTCAGATGAGCGGCCAACCCGCTCCTGGCGAAGATTTGGGTGGCTGGTATCACTACAATCCCGATTACAGGTGGGGTAAAGACGACGCGGGCTTCGCTCCGAGCTGCACGTTTGGTCAATGGGTATCGGCGCTGGCGCGCATGTATGCGATTCGAAAGGATCCACTAACGCGCGACAAAATACTCCGCTTGAATCGGTTGTACGCGCAAACTATTTCGGGCGATTACTACGATAAAAACCGTTTCCCCACCTATTGCTACGACAAGATCGTCTGCGGACTGATCGATTCGTACAAATACGCCGGCGACCGCGACGCTTTCTCGATTCTTGACCACACTACCAACACCGCCTTGCCCCATTTCCCCAAGCATGCCATCGCACATGGAAAAGACTGGCGGCCCAACAAGGACCAGAGCTGGACGTGGGATGAGTCCTACACGATTTCAGAAAATCTCTTTCTCGCATATCAGCGTGGTGCAGGAGAGCGATATCGTGAGGTCGGCCAGCAGTACCTCGACGATGAATTTTACGACGCACTGGCGGAGGGCCGGAATGTACTGGCTGGTAAGCACGCCTATAGCTATGTAAATTCCCTGAGTTCGGCGATGCAGGCGTATCTGACTCTGGGCAGCGAGAAGCACCTGCGGGCGGCCACCAACGCTTTCGACATGCTCTCGAAACAAAGTTTTGCCACTGGAGGATGGGGCCCCAATGAGACGCTTAGCGCTGCTGATAGCCCTGATGTTTACGATAGCCTTACCGGAAGCCATAGCAGCTTTGAAACACCCTGTGGATCGTACGCGCATTTCAAATTGACGCGTTACTTACTACGTGTGACCCGCGATTCGCGATACGGCGACAGTATGGAGCGCGTGATGTACAACACCGTCCTCGGCGCGAAGCCGCTCAGGGCCGATGGGCGCACCTTCTATTATTCCGACTACAACTTCAAGGGCCGCAAGGTGTACTCGGGCACTCAGCACTGGGCTTGCTGCTCGGGCACGCTGCCCCAGGTCGTAGCCGACTATCGCATTAATACTTACTTCCGCGACCCGCAGAGCGTGTGGATAAATTTGTACATACCATCCACGCTGCGATGGAAACAGGATGGCGTCGAAGTTGAGTTGACACAAAAAAGTCTCTACCCGTTCGACGATGCGGTGGCGTTCGAAGTAAAAACCTCGACGGCGAGGGATTTCACGGTGAACTTTCGAATTCCGGCATGGGCGACTGGAGCCTCGATCTCGATAAACGGACGTCGCGTGCAGACGCCAGCGGTTTCAGGAACCTTCGCGGCGATTCATCGCCAATGGAACAACGGCGACTGCGTCGAACTCGACTTGCCAATGACACTGCGACTCGAACCCTTCGATCCACAGCACCCACAGACGGTAGCCTTGCTCTTCGGACCGCTCGTATTATTCGCAATTACGGACGATCAACCGACTCTATCCCGAGCGGATTTGCTGGCCGCCAAGAGGATCGACCGGCAGAGTTGGCAGGTAAGAAATACCGATTCCGCCACCGTAAAATTCCTGCCATTTACCGAAATTGGAGAGGAGCAGTATTCGACTTATCTGCGGGTCGCTTAAGTTTAAGATATTTAAATTTTAGATACGTGACCATGTCTTGCTTGCCAAGCATGCGCGTTCCATGACACCAGGCGAGGAGACCAAGAAGTGGCGGGACAGAGCATAGAACGCCGTGAAATCTTGCGTATTCTCGGTGTCGCGGCGGGAGCCGCGACCTTCCCGGGCTTTAGCAAATGGGCTTTCGCCTGCGGACACGTTGGCAATACGCCCACACAAATCAAACCTGCAGAGTATCGGCCATTATTCTTCACACCAGTCGAATACGCGACGATCGCACGCCTCTCCGACATCATCATTCCCGCTGACGATACGCCCGGCGCAAGCGAAGCCGGAGTCTCCGAATTCATTGACCTCATGGTGTCGCGCGATCCCGCCTTACAGAGGAACTTCCGCCGCGGCCTGAACTGGCTGGACGCGCACAGCCAGAAAACATCGGGCAAGATATTTCTTCACTGCAAGCGGGAACAACAGACAGCTATGCTCGAACCGCTTGCCTACAAGAAAAAATTTCAGATCGATGAAGAGCATGGCCGCAAATTTTTTGCTCTAATCCGCCAATACACGGTGATGGGGTTTTACACCAGCGAAATCGGCTTGAAGGAGTTGGATTTCCCCGGTCTGAACTTCTATGCCGACTCTCCATCCTGTCCCCATAAAGATGATCCCGAACATCGTCATCTTGCACCTCCGAAATAAGTGAAGCCTTTATGCCGAAGCAGATTTATGACGTCATAGTGATTGGGACCGGCGCGGGAGGTGGCATGGCCATCAAAACACTCTGCCAGGCAGGACTGAAGGTGTGCGCCTTAAATGCCGGGCGCCAGCTTGATCCGGAAAAAGACTTTCGCTATCACCGCAGGTCTTGGGAAATGACTTACCGGGGATTCGGGGATCCCAAAACGCGCATGGAAAACACTCCCGACTTTCTGGACTCGGAGTACAACAAGGGAGCTTGGGAACACGACATCACTTACACCACCGCGCCCGATACGAAATGGATGTGGCCGCGTTGCTCCGCTGTCGGTGGAAAGACTAATTTTTGGGGCCGGAGCTCGGCGCGCTTTAGTGACATCGATTTCAAATCTGCCACGCTCGACGGCTACGACACAGACTGGCCCGTCACCTATGAGGAGATGGCGCCTTACTACACTCGCGTCGAAAAAATGATCGGGGTGGCTAGCACGGTGCAGAACCGCCCCAGCAACCCGGACGGCGTCTACCTGCCACCGTTTAATTTCCGATGTCTCGACATGATTGTTCAGCAAGGTTGCCAGAAAGCGGGTGTGCCGTATTTGCCGGACCGCATTGCGCAGCTGACCGTGGCGCACGAAGGGCATCCCGCGTGCCACTACTGCGGCGATTGCACGTTTGGCTGTGATGTCGGCGCATTCTTTTCTTCGCCATGGTTCTTGCTCCCCGCCGCCGAAGCCAGCGGGAACCTCGATCTTAGAACCAATGCCATCGCCAAGAACATCCTCATGGATGAGAACGGCCTCGCCTCGGGAGTGGCGTACATCGATCGCCAATCGCGGCGGGATTACGAGGTCCATGGGCGCACGGTCGTGGTGGCAGCATCATGTATCGAGAGCGCCCGGATCATGTTGAACTCAAAATCGCGTCAATGGCCGAACGGCATCGCTAATTCGAGCGAACAATTAGGACGCAACCTGTGTGACCACCTGTACGCGGACACGGCCGCTGGCTATTTGCCGCAACTCTTGGGGCAGCCTAGCTTTCCCGACAATGTGAGTGCCAATCCGATTGCATGGATGCCTCGCTGGCAAAATTTGACAAATGCCCACGAAGAGAAATTCATCCGCGGCTATTCCGTCTATCCAGATGGCGGCTGTTCGGAGTTTCCTTCATACTACGATCGAATCGATGGGTTCGGCTCATCATTCAAGCGGGATATCAAGCGCCGATACCCGACACCGATTACTTTCACGGTGCAAGCCCCGACATTACCCTCCGAAAAGAACTTCGTAGACATCGACCCAACTGTGAAAGATTCTTTTGGAATTCCGGTAGCTCGAATTCATTTCCATTGGGGAGATAACGAATTAAAAATGTTCCGGCATGCGAAGCAAATATGCGCGGATGTGATGGACTCCGCGGGCGGGGTTCTGGAAAACTCCGCGGATGAGCCGCAAAGTCCCGGTTACAGCTTGCACGAGACGGGCACGTGCCGTATGGGAAACGATCTTAAAAAGTCTGTCACAAATCGCTTTGGCCAAAGTCACGATATAGCCAATTTGTACGTGTGCGATGCTAGCGTGTTCTTGAACTGCACCGACAAAACGACGACTCTTTCTATTCTCGCCTTCACCCTTCGAACCAGCGAATATCTTCTAGAACAGTTTCGCCGGGGAGATCACTAGACAGATCACTAGACTCATAAGAGTAGCAATGCGAACGCTGACTAGCCTGAGCAGGATTGATGTTTTATCCATCACGCTGCGAAGATGGAGTTCATCATTTAACGGGACCCGCATCTTGAGACGGTTTCAATGGTCCGGTTCTCACGGCAGTTCTTTTGTGTTAACGTTCGAATCGGCTTATGGGACGGGCATCTCTGATTGACACAATTGTGGCGACGATTTCCGCTCTGGCAAAAAATAAGCAGTCGCCCGCTGTGCTCGCGCTTATAGCGTGTTTCGTGATTTCGTGCGGCGCGCAAAATCCTGTTCCACTCCCCAAAGACAGTGAATGGAAACTCGTCTGGAGCGATGAGTTCAATGGTCCAAACGGCTCCGGCGTGGACGCTTCGAAGTGGGTTGTCGAAACCGGCGGCAACAAGTGGGGAAACGAAGAACTCGAATATTACACCGACCGCAAACAGAACGCTTCTATTCAGGATGGCAAGCTCGTTATCCGCGCGATCGCGGAGAAATACACTGGCCCTGATGGTGTAACCCAGAACTACACTTCTGCCCGGATGAAAACGCTAGGGAGATTCAGCCAGACCTATGGCCGCTTCGAAGCGCGCATCAAAATTCCCTCAGGCCAGGGTATGTGGCCCGCGTTTTGGATGTTAGGTGATGACATCGATAAGGCAGGCTGGCCCGCCTGCGGCGAAATCGACATCATGGAGAGCATCGGCAAAGAGCCCGGCATCGTCCATGGCTCAATTCACGGACCTGGTTACACCGGCACCATCGGGCTTGAATCGCGGTACACTTTGCCCGGCAAACAGCGCTTCGCGGATGACTTCCATGTGTTCGCGATGGAATGGAACCCGGATTCCATTCTTTTGTATGTCGACCGAGATTTGTATGTAAAGCGCACAATTGCGGATCTTCGACCGGGATGGAAATGGGTTTTCGATAAGCCATTTTTCCTGATTCTAAATCTGGCTGTGGGTGGAGACTGGCCGGGAAACCCCGACTCGTCCACAACATTCCCGCGTGAAATGCTGGTGGATTACGTTCGCGTCTACCAGCGGGCAGCCCCGGCCGCGAACGAACCGGCACGTCGCTAGTCAAAGTTACTTATCCAGAAATTCTGCGACCGCAGCGCTCACCTTCGGCATATCGCAGTCCGGGCCGAGGTGTCCGCAGTCGTTATCCAGCACCAAGGTTCGAGCCTGCTTAAGCTCGGCGAATTCCAAAGCTGGCCCCGGGCTAACCATGTGATCGCGGGCGTTCACGATAATCAGCATGGCCGCCTCTACGGCCGCAGCGGCCCGTTCCATGTATCCGCCAAAAGAGGCGCTAACGTCCAGAGCCATCATTGCCTGCTCCTGGCGAAGGCGGTCGTTAGTGTCGAACCCGCTGCCGAATGGTTCCTTCAGCGCTGCCAAAAACTTTTCTCGCGAATTCTCCCGGTTGTAGTGTTCGGGAGTCGTAAGCGCCAACTGAGCAATCTCATCTGCCTCGCGAGGCACTGGCTGATGAGTATAGTTGCCGTCCTTCCATACCGGGTTCTGTTCGATCGCGTCAATCCTGGTTTGCAAAAGCAGCAAATCGTAGGCGGCTAAGCGAGGGGAACCCACCAGCGAAATGGCCTTGTCCATGAAACCGGGGTAGGTAACCGCCCACTGAAATGTCTGCATGCCACCCATGGAAATGCCGATAACCGCGTGCAGATGACTGATGTGCAGCACTTGGATGAGCAACTGATGCTGGCTCTCCACCATGTCGCGAATGGCGTAATGAGGAAACTGCATTCGTGGCTGCGTCCGACTGTTCGAAGGCGAAGAGGAAATACCATTTCCCAGCGCATCGATCGCTACGACGAAATATTTGCTGCTGTCTGCGAGCTTACCCGGGCCAATGAGATCCAGCAGATCGCCGGTGCGCCCGTCAGCCCAGGTGGGGAACAGCAGGACGTTGGAACTGTCGGAATTGCGGTGCCCGAAGATGCGATAACCGATACTGCAATCGCGGATTACAGTTCCGTTTTGCAGTTTAAGGTCGCCGAGCGTGGCGAATTGCTGAGCGCCGTCGGATGCGGGCGCGTTCTGCGCGATTGCAGGTATTAGTAACACGACAGCCAGCGCGGCTACTCGAAGAATTTGCACAATGTCTCCAGAGCCGCATTTTAATACGAAGTCGGCTATGCCTTAGTTGGGCGTAAGGGATGAGTGGCGTTACAGGCAAGCTGGTATGTCGCCCACCTAAAATCCGGAAACTGATACAAGGCAGAGAGTAAGCTGGGGCAGAAGGCCGGAACGGAAAACGTGGCGCTCTCGGTTCGAGTGTACGCCCTAGTTCGATCAAAAGTGTTTGACACTGCCGACATTCTTAGAAATGCCGACAACTGTCGTCGCCGACGAGAGAATCATTAACTTCGAGGGTCGCGATTATAGTTGGTACTGGTTTGGCTGGCGATCCATAGCCAAAGCAGGAAAGTTGGAATCCAGTAAGGAAAGACGCCATAAAAAGTGTCGGAAACAGAATGTGATCTTCCATCAACGAATAAAAAAATATGGACGCAGAATGCGATCGCGAGGAGCGTGGCGATCCATCCAGCGACGGAAACGGGACGAAAGACAATGCCGATGGGTTCGAACCAAGACACGGTTAACCTCCAAGGGTATACCGGGGTGCCTACCTGATGAGAATGTTACTCGAACCTCCGGGCCCGTGTCGACAATTGCCCCGGTAAATGTGTCAAAGCAGGTCCCACCAACGCAGATCAAACAAGGCATATCGGTTCGGCAAAGATGCGATCGCGAAAGTGGAGGTCGTCATTAAGAATGGAAGGGTTTACAAGGGTGCCGGCCGGGAAACAGCATCGCGGCGTTAGGATCGAGCTCACAATCAGAAAAATCTGATGAAATGTTATAAAGAGTTCTTGCTTCCTGGCGGAAAGCAGATCAACTAGTATCCCGCTTTCAGTCTTACACGGGCAATGCGGGGCAGGCCATTACCTTTGACGGCTCGAAGTCGACGGCTCCGAGCGGGCAAACGATAACCGCTTACGCCTGGGCCTTTGGGGTGTGGCCCACTCCTTAGGGAAATCAAGAATCTGCGCGAGAGGGATTACACGGATGAAGAGATCGCGAGAAAGATTGGACACTCTACTTCTTACGTTGGCGCCATTACCCAATTAATGAAGCACCTGCGGCAGATTTAATTCAGGCCGTTGAGTCAGGCCGCCTACCGATCTCAGTTGCTCTTAGAATTGCTAACGGAAATGAACGGGATGTACAGCTCGCCATGTCGGAAGCGCATGAGTCTGGCGACTTGAGGGGGGACCGGTTTAGAGATGCCAAGCGTCTCGTGGCGCAAAGAATCGCGAATCAGCAAAAGATAGGGAAACTTAACAAAGCAGGGCGCAAGCTAACAGCAGAGGGGCTCGTTCGAGAATATAAGCAAAGGATGCGTGAGCAACGTAATCTAGTAAAAAAAGCTATCTACACTAAAGATCGATTGCTTTTGCTTACTACGGCGGTGCGACGTCTTTTTGAAGATGAGCACTTCGTAACGCTCTTGCGAGCTGAGAAATTGTCGGATCTGCCAGAACAGCTTGCGAGCCGCCTTAGGTTGGGGTCTGTGTAATGACAAATGAGGGAGTTAAAGTTGCTTTCGAACCCCACGTGGTCATTCTTCCGATTGAGGAGACACATCCCCAAAGAGAATTGACTTACGATGACCGAATCAGTCCTTCGTACAAACGCGTTTCTAGCTCGATAGAGCATATCGGACTTATCGAACCGCTAATCGTATTCCCGAGAAAGCCACGCGATTATTTGCTGCTCGATGGTGACCTGACCGGGCGTTTTTGTACCAAGTGGAATGAGAGAGAATCCACTTGGAGGAAAAGCGTGTCATGCCAATCCAGAGGTACAAGCCAGAGCAAATCGTGACGATGCTGCGGCAGATTGAAGTCGGCATCGCGAACGG
>JBBRNA010000042.1:0-26292 GCA_038230575.1 Terriglobales bacterium
TCTCTTCGAATAGCTCCACCTTGCATCTCCTGTCCATCGTCCTCCCCGTCCGTTGCGCACACAGGGTAGGCCGATTGTTCGCTTAGCGGTGGGGCCAAATGTAACGATCGAAGTGGGGCCACTTCAGAGTAGCGAAATCACCTACAAATCCAGTTTTAGTACCTGCGAGAAAACCTTGTCCCAATGTGCTTACTTGCAACCGTAAGAGTTTTGCCCCAACGCTGATCTTCGGAATGGCGAGGAGTTTTATCGCGCCGAATTGGAAGGCATACGAGGCGCCAGGACGAGTCTTAATTTACTGTTCTATGAATTCGTGATGGGAGAGTCTCGACACAGTTTCTCGACGCGCTGGTTGAGCGGACTGCCGCGACACCGATGCCTTCCCGAATGATTGGTCCCCAGATGGGAAGTATTTAATGCTTCAATCCGGTAAGACCGGTCTCGAATACGGACTTTCCGCATTGGAATTATCTAAGTCAAGAAAGCTTCTGCCACTGCTTCGCATACCTCGGCAACAAGCGTATGACGGATCATTTTTCCCCAGCCATGAAATAATTTCTTTACGCTTTACCGCAGAACGGTCGCGAAGAGGTCTTCGTAAGCCCTCTTGAAATTCAATGCCAATACGCACGCGGCCGTGATTAAGCCGTCTGCCAGTTGGCAAGTTCGAATGGAGGTAGTCTTGGCCAGTGGAGCGATGACGGCGGGAGATTTACACCGTTTTTAACAGAAGGATCATGGCCGCCCCGGTTCGCTCGAACCCGAGTTTCGAAGCAGGTACGCCAGAACTATTTCCTCGCTATCAAGAACCTAACTGGAATGCCGTACGCTGTCCTCCCCGGCGGTCAATTCCTTGTTAACACTATTCTTCAGCCACCAAGTTTTTGGACTGTTATTCTTCTTTTTGCCCGAGTTTTTCAAGTCGCGGTTGGTAAGCTCGAACTCCGCCATGAAACCCCGTTCAGAGTTGACCGCCAGGGCATTAGGAGGAAAGCCCCCAATCGCCACTTCATAGCCATTCAGAAAGCGGCAATCGTGATAGTACAGCCCAAATCCTTGTTCATTGCCCAGCGGAATACCACCGCTTGTTTCGCAGAGCAGAAAAAGTTCCTCATCCTTGATAACGACCGCTGAGGCTATATTTGTGGGCCGGCCTTGCGCATGCCTGGGTGTGTCGGCTGAGGTCTTTGATCTAGCTCCGCCATTTTTCCTGTTTCTTCTCGGAGGTTGGCCCTTGCGATTACTTGTCATCAGATCTCATCTTTTTCCCAATGACAAACTCCATTTTTGGTTAGAGCTCTTCTACTGCTAAACGGTTGTCCAAGCGTTGATCGTGGATCTCGGTCCGGTTATTTCATACGAACGTGTTCGCCGCTAATGGTTTTGCGGTAGGGCGCGGCCGGGATGGAGCTCGTGTTTTTAAGTTTTCGACGAGAGTCCTAACTTGGTCGGGAATGAAGAATTCCGGCGAACGCAGGCATATTGTGTTCACTATCCAGAATGCGAAGGATCATTTCCTGGTTAGTGAGCCTATTGCCTACCGGGCCCCCGCAACCCGCCGAGACCGCTGACCGTGTGACAACGGACCTTCTTGTCGATCTCGGACATGCCGGTCTTACAAGATTTCTTCTAGACTTCGGGCTCGATGAAGTTGCTGATTCCGGTTCTCTACGCGATCGCGCCAACGCGGCTGCGCGATACATGCTACGCAACCCGGATGCGATGACCGAGAACCGCGAAAATATTAGCGATGCGGTCGTCTTGAGGCTATTAGAAGACGCAACCCGGAACGTTACGAACAACGCAGGGTTCAATTTCGACCTATTTCGCGCCCGGCACCCTGACATTCAGCACGCTTTGGATAGAGATGGCTACACCGTCGAAGGTGGCAACCGGCGCACTCTCGCTGCTGCTTGAATATGCCAGAGACTGACGACGAGGTGCACGCACTGCTAAATCGTTCGCGTTTGCGGTTCCAAGTGGTCACTTAGAGCAGGCCGTCGCTGCTCACGCCCGCTGTGATTGGGCGGCAACCGATGCGCAACTCGTGTCATTCGAGTCAATGAGAGTCACCAACTATGGTGAAAAGTGGCTCGTGTCTAGACCAAAGTGCACGCTGCGTTACGCGCTCCTTTGCAACTCATCTCTTTTTATGACGAAGGACAGGATTGCCATCTTCTGGTGTCGAGTTGGCTGAGTCAATAAGGGCCTCGCTAAATAAATCTAACGGAGAGTTTATTGGCGTCAGAAATGTAAAGTGTCAAGATTATTATGATGACTTGACGTTATCCGTCACTCCCATTCCGTACCTACGATTGTTCGCTGGAAATCTGACTGACTAAAAAGTAGCCCGTTGGAGGGTTCCTGCGCACATCAGAGCCATTTCCGCTTGTGAGCGAACTGCTCATAGTGGGCAGACTTCGGGGGAGGGCTGTTCAACTTACGCCCCACGACTCGAAAGAGTTTTGGGGCGCTCTGTTTTGTGCATGAGTTTTTATTCAAGCTAGGCAATCAAGGGCCATGGCTCTTCGACAAGGCTGATAGCTTCGTCGCACGAGTATGCGTAAGACTCGGGCATGTGAGAAAAGCAAGCTCCGATCAGGGCGGTCGTGATGAAGCACGAGGTCGTGCAGCAAACTAAGATTAGAGCGGTCCTCGGAGTAAGAGAGTGGATATCCCAGCACCATCTTCCAACTAAAACCATTAGTGCTAAGAATCAACTTGACATTAGAGGAAGCAGGCAAATGATGCGCATGGCTGAAGTCGGTGCATGACTCCGTTATCCGGTTTTGCCGGGCTGCAAAAGAGGTACCCTGATGGTATGTGTGCGTAAAGAAACAGACAAATCAAGCATGTCGAGAAGTAATCGGCAGCGTCCGCAGCCCCTCAATGCGCTGCGAAGAATTTTTCTAACTGGTCCACCAAATCCAACTCGGATTTTACAGAGGAAGCGGCGAGCGGCTTGCTCTTTTGAACGACCGCTTTATCCATTTCAGTGATCGCCTTCTCGAACCGCGTTGCCACAGGCGAGGCTTTCGTCCTCGGCAAGAGGCCATCCCAAGTCTCGCGAGCGAAAGTAGCGGCGCGCGCCATATCATCCCACCGTATCGGGCTGGCCTTAAGATCCGCGTCATACCTGAAGCCCGCATAATCCAGCAAGCTGACTCCCACGGGAATCTTGGCGTTGTCTGTGACTGCGCTGACAAGAACCCGATACGCCTCAATGGCTGTTAAGGCCAATCCAGAACGATCATGCTTTTGACGCGCAGATTTCATTGCGGAAAGCTGCGAGGCCAATTGATCGGCTGCGTCCTTTGAGAGCGACTCCCGCACTCCTCTGGCGGCTGCTTGTGCCTCGCCAATAGTAAGATCGATCGTCGGAAATGCTGCGCTGAAAGAGATTTCCGTCAACTTCTCGAACGGCTCTGCGGCGGCGCGTAAATTGTCGCTGCTTTTCGCATTAGACGTCGCAAGCGCAGATGGGGTGGGGGCTATCTGAGTCGCCTGAGCGGCAAAGGTCTTCAATACAAGAATACTTAGAAAGACCCCTAGCCGAGCTAGAGATCGATTTGTCATGTTTCGCTGCAAGCGAAACCCCCCAAATGAAAAACACAGATCTTCTTCATCGACAACCTCCTCATGGCGCCAGAAAATGCGCGGTCAGACGATACTGCTGTGCAATATTGAAACACGAAAGGCCTGAATTAGAAATGAGGCCTCCCTAGCCACCTACGTCCGAATCAAGCAAATCCGCTTAGTAGTTGGGCGTTATAGGCCGGCGTCTCTGAAAATGTGCTTTCATCCGCTTTTTTTCAACGCGACAAAGCCGCGCCCCGCCGATGACATCATATTAGAAGTCATGTGCTAAGCCTCAAAGTCGGAGAAGGCGGTTTTCCCGAATTCCAACGTCAAAAACTACAAACTGAGGAGGAGGTCTGATATGTTAATCCGCGAATTCGCCGAACGGCGCGCCATAGGTCCCAGTCCGAGGCGCGGTTATTGCTGTTCCAGAACAGGTTGGGTTAACCGCGTCCGCGCCAGTACCAACCGCCTCCGCCAAGCAACATAACAACCACGACGATAATTAGAATTGTTTCTAGACTCATTTGAGATCTCCTGTGGGCTGACTGTCAAAATTGACGGCGGATTGAAGAACACCTAACAAGCGGCAGCTATGTGTCTGAGCCACTAATTCGCGTCGCGATGAACTCCTAACCACAATCGCGGAAATTATGACACGTCGAGGCAGGACAGTCTATTAGAAGCGTGGGAGAATTTCGAGCAATGTACTCTATCCTATCGTTGGGCGGGAGCGGGGACGTAAAAAGCAGACTCTTGTTTTCGTAGTTTTACGGCATAACCGTTCTTATTCCGGTTGAAGTGCTGTTTGGTTCGGTATTTGCCTGGCTCGCCACTAAGTTCGTCGGTCATCTTTACAGAAAGCGCAAGGATTTCCGATCCATTCTGAATGTTAGTCTTCGGCAGAATTTGAAAGGAGATTTGCCGATGAAGAAGAAGCGTTTTTCTGTGGAGCAGATTGTGGGAGTGCTGAAGCAAGCCGAGGTGGGCGTACCAGTCGTCGAATTGATTCGGAAGGTGGGGATCAGCGAACAAACCTTCTACCGATGGAAGGCGAAGTACTAACCGACCTCTTCTCTTCAAATGATTACAAGCCCACATACTCCGGGCGGTAATCCTTAAAGAGACCTGTAGCTGGCGAAATAACCCGGACTGGCGCGTCTTCGGCGTGCTTCGCGGACCTTACCCATTGCCAGGCGTGATGCATCTCCGAGGATTCGAAGTAACGCGTCTCTGACTGCAGAACCGCTGCGCCTGCGATGAGGACATCCACAATCTCTTCCCAATGGGGCGCTCCGACGACTGCCATGCGAGCGATCTGGCTTGTGTGCTTCTGAAGAAAGCGCAGATCGTCCCAGCGTGCCTTCCATTCGGCTCCCCGCATGTCTGTCAGGTCCGCGAGGATGCCAATCGGGTGTTTCTTGTGTTGGGCGATGAAGAATTCGAGCTGCGGCTCGAATGCCTTGAGGTCTTCGTCCGACAGTTTTCCGTTTACGCTAAAACCGAATGCGACTCCACCAGTTTCCTTCAGACGTTCAATCACAATCACCCTCACTTTGTCGGAAGTCCTAATTCTTCTTCAGAAAGAGCGCTGTTGTTCGAAGCCAACGTTATCCTCGGCGACGCAACCAGAGGCAAGGTAACACCGTCGAACTACGATGCGATAAGTCTAAGCGGACCGCACTTCGGTTAACTACCTGGCAGTTCGACCCGCAGCTGAGGAAAACAAATATTCCATTCTTACTCGCATACCACGCTCTCTGACATTGCTAGCGTCGTCCCCTCGCTGCGTGTACTTGGCAAATTCTGCATTTGTGGTAATGCCCTTGTCTTTCAGCAGTTGGACAATCCCACTAATCTGGCTATCAAGTGTTTCGAGATAGGGGAGCATTTCCTCAAACACCTGTTCGGCAGGAAGCATCTTGGCAAAAACATCGGGATCCACTTTCATATCATTCTCCAGAGAAGCGGCCTGCTTCGCGCCTGACAGCGAGCAGCGCCCGGTTTAGACTCCTGCGCTGCCCTCCATCTCAACGTTTCGTCTCTTTCACGTAGGCGCCGACTTCGTGAAGCAGCCGTTCGGCAGAAGCAGGAACCGAGACTTTACCGCTCAAGATTTCGTGGCGGTCAGCGTCAGCGCCGTACATGGCTTGATCCCCACTCTTGTCTGCCTGTACCACGGCCCCGTTTAGGCTGACCCCGGCGAAAATGCCCTTAGAGCGCGAATAAGACAGGATCTCGGCATTCATTTTGAGATCCGTCGCCGCCGCTGCGTTGCGTCCGATTGGGCCTGCCGCTACAGAGGCGTCCGCGCCCAGCTTGAACTTGTCACTTAGGAGGCTGTTCAAGGCGTGGTCGTTCATAAACAACATCACGAGGTCCGTCGAGGAACCTCCGATCTGGTAACCTACACTTCCTCCGTCGACAGCCAAAAACATCGGAGCGCTCCAGCCATGTTCCGTCCGGCAGGTGACCAAGCCCCGACCGTAGCTGCCGCCAAAGACAAAAGCGAACTTTTTGTCCCCCGGAATGATCGCAATGCACTTTGCCGATTCCAGTAGTTCGTTCGGGATACCCTTATCCGGGGTGCTCATGACGTCCTTAAAGACTTGAGTAGCTTTGTCGATGCGGTTTACATCGTCCTCGCGGTCGGAGGACGCTAGCGCCGGTAGGCTGATACCCAGAACCAAAACTGAGACGACCAAAAGGTGCTTCAACATAATTCTCTCCCTCAATTTGCAAAAAGTTTGTCCGTTGGGTAGGGCGGTAAGTTGGCGCCGAGCGTCTCTGGTGGAAACCCCGTCACTACCGACCACGATTGAGAAGTTACCTTCATCCACTCTTAGAGTAAAACTCTGGGCTCAAGCTTTCTGGTCAAAAGTGACCAGCGCGACGCAAGGACTCTCCGAAGTTGCGCCACAGCGAAACCCTTCCGCGATTAAATCAGGCGTCCCGGACTCGGGCAGTCGTATGGGACTGCGGTCGTAAATTCGCCCCTTTTCGAATTCGCAATACATCCATCGGGGGGATTTTATCGAAGCAAGCAAGAACGCTATTATGGCGCTTCGTCTTCTTGGGGGAAAAGTAGACGAGAGCCACCATTGTGTTGGGCCGGCTCGACTGGATCAAGCAGAACGTGCATGTTTATGGGGTGATCGAATACCTACGCCACCAACGACTTATGCTCTAGAATCCCGTCGTAGGAATAAACCTCTGGATACTCCGTCATCCACTTGCGACGAGGACGGCACGTGGTTCTGTCCGGCCTTGCCTCAATGACGTGGTGAAAGCGTGTATTGACCGTTGTAGACTTTATCATGGACACATCATCTTCTTGAAACGCTGGTAGAAACTAGCGACGCAGAACTTCGGGTCTACGAAGGCTTTAACGCGCGCTTAGGCTAAAGGCATCGACAACTCTAGCTTCTGCTCGAAAAAATCGAGAAATGATGCCCTTCTGCAGCGCTGAAACTTCTTTCTTTCATCTCTTCTTGTGCTTCGCGCGCGTCGAGACGTCGTAACCTACAGCACTTCCCGATGCAACTTCGATCCGAGGTAATACCCAAGTGGGAGAGTTACTTTTCGTGAAACTCGGCCCAGGCCCCGGTCTTTTCGTAATACATCCGCAGGTTGCATTGCTTCGGCGCCGTGTGCGCAAACGCAATGTCGAGAGTTTTGAATGGAGTGTCAACCGACACGCTCTCCATCTTCACCCTGACCAGGTCCTGCTTTTCATCGTATTTACTATTAGCCACGACGTTCTTACTTATCACTAACGTCCAGGTTCCTTTTCGTGGAAACACGTACAAGCTGTAGGCTCCCTCGGGAATCTCTACGCCTCCGACAATTAGCTTGGCCTGTGTGAATAACGTCATGGGCGAACCGCCCGGCTGCCACATTTTGCCATCATGCATTTCTCCACTCCTGCTGACCGGGGAGTACAGCACCTTAAGGGTTGTGCCATCTCCAAATCCGCAAAAAACTTCTTTCGTCTGACTTGGAGTGGCTGACTGTTGGGCCAGGCTGAAAAGTGGAAGTCCGAAGATTAAAAGCAAGCAGACGAGCAAGCAGCGCATACGTCAATCCCCTTTCGGTTTCGGCGCGCGGCCGCTTTCTGCACCCATGTCAGCGTCAATTTCCGCTTCGCGGGCTCGGCAAGGAAGCTCAGACGGACAGCGCGCACGCTCCATGCGATTCTAAATCAACCACGAACGGTGCCTGCATTTAAAGTCAGGCTGTCCCTCACTCAATCGCTCTGATTGAAAACCTTCCCCGCCCATCACGCTCGATCTATCCCTATGGCGTGCGATCGTCGGGCGTAAACGCAGTGAGCCATTTGCCCGGAATCGCCGAAGCGTGACCACGGAACAATTTCATTAGCTGCGAGGGCGGTTTCTCTCACTGCTGGCTGAGCGTCCTTTTGGCTCGGTCGGATACTTCCTAGATAGCTCCTTGATGATGTCTTCTGGAGGGTTGCTGCCTTTGCAGGTTGGGTGTCCAAAGCCGCTCGGGCTCGCATTGTTCGACCAATCGAGAGTCATATTGTCGGTTTTGGCAGCAATCACAATTAGCTTGTTAGACCTGTCCAGTCGAGAACGCGCATACCCGCGACCGCACGACGCCCCGTGTCTGAGGTGACTACACGCGAGGTGCCGCAAGACGACGTCCCTAAAGAGTATTGGAACGACGATGGTCGCCTGGCGTAAACCTCGAAATCGCGTATAGGTCAATCCAGAAGGGAGGTTCTATGTCGAAGACTTGGGAACATTACCATCACGCAGCCCGTAACCATGAGAAGGCGGCTTACCACTTTGATGAGGCGGCGAAATACAACCAAGCCGAGGACAGCGAAAAGGCCGCACAACACGCTTACCTGGCTTACGGACACAGTCAAAATGCGAGTTATCACGAAAACGAAGCAGCGAAACTGCATGCCGTCTACAGCAATAGCCACGTGTCAGCGCTTCCGAGCAAGGGCCCAAGAAAATGAGCGCTGCGTAATGGCGACCCGTTCTGCAAGACACCCTCTGACGTCACAAGCTTTAAAGTTCCAACCTTAGATCAGCAAGCCCACGCTCAAATCATTTCTGAGCGAATCGTCACCACCACCGGCTCTGTTGGCAAAGAGAAAATCTTTTGCATAGGTTATATTGCTGGGAAGCGATGCCTGCACTTATCGAAGACTATGCCCTCATCGGTGATTGCGAGACCGCTGCGCTGGTGAGTAATCGCGGTTCAATCGACTGGCTCTGCTGGCCCAATTTCGCCTCAGCGACCTGTTTCGCCGCCTTGCTCGGTTCAGAAAACAACGGCCACTGGGCGATCGCGCCGAAACAGGTGGCGCGAACTTCGCGCCGTTATCTCGATCACACGTTGGTCGTTGAAACTCGCTTTGAGACGGAGCAGGGCTGCGCCATCCTGCTGGATTTCATGCCCATCGGCGGCGAGCGTTCCGCCGTGGTTCGCATTGTCCGAGGCGTGCGGGGACGTGTTCCCATGTCGATGCAGTTGGTCTTGCGCTTTGACTATGGCCGCACAGTCCCGTGGGTAACTGGCTTGCAGGATGGCGTACTACGGGCAATCGCAGGCGCCGATATGGTATTGCTCCATACTGCCGCCCCCCTTCGCGGTGAGAATCTGAAGACCATCAGCGAGTTCACCATCGACGAAGGCGAGTCTGTGCCGTTCGTGCTGATGTATGGCCCTTCTTATGAGCCGCCTTCCAGGCCAATTGATCCGGAACGTTCGCTGCGCGATACGGTCGGCTTCTGGGAAGAATGGACCAAACGAGCCAAACTGGGGGCGAAGTATTTCGATGCAGTCGAGCGATCGCTGATCACCCTGAAGGCGCTCACATATCAGCGAACGGGCGGGATCGTAGCGGCCCCTACAACCTCACTACCAGAACGAATCGGCGGGCAGCGCAATTGGGATTATCGTTACTGCTGGCTTCGCGATGCCACATTCACGCTGCTTGCGCTGATGAACGCCGGTTATTTTCTCGAGGCGGAGGCTTGGCGGGACTGGTTGTTGCGCGCCGCAGCCGCCGGCACTGACCGGGTACAGGTCATGTATGGCATTCGCGGAGAGCGTAATTTGAAGGAATGGGAGGTGGATTGGCTCGGCGGGTACGAAGGCTCGAAGCCTGTTCGCATCGGCAATGCAGCTGCGGAACAGCTCCAGCTAGACGTTTATGGAGAGGTCGCGGACGCCCTGTTGCATGCCCACTTGGGAGGAATCTCGATCGCCCCCAGGGATCTTGCTCTGCAGCAATTGTTAACCGAGAACTTAGTCAAGATTTGGCAACAGCCTGATGAAGGTATCTGGGAGGTGCGCGGCGGACGAAAGCAGTTCACGTATTCGAAGATTATGGCTTGGGTTGCCTTCGACCGCGCGATTCGAAATGCGGAGAAGTTCGGGCTGCGAGGCGATCTGAGCCGATGGCGGGAGGTGCGCGACCAGATTCATAAAGAGGTGTGTCAACAAGGATATGATCGTCAGCTGGGAAGCTTTACCCAGTCCTACGGCTCGAAGACGCTGGATGCTTCGCTCCTGCTGATTCCGATGGTTGGTTTCTTGAAAGCGACGGATCCGCGAGTTCGCGGCACAATTGAAGCGATCGAAAAACGTCTCATGCCTGATGGCCTTGTGCTTCGTTACGAAACGGAGGACCAGTCGGACGGCTTGCCCACCGGTGAAGGAGCCTTCCTCGCATGCAGCTTTTGGATGGTGAGCGCGCTGCGGATGCTAGGGCGCAATGAGGACGCAAGAACCCTGTTCGAACGCCTGCTCAGCCTGCGTAACGACGTGGGTTTGCTGGCCGAGGAATATGATCCAAAGGAAAAACGCCAGCTAGGGAACTTTCCGCAGGCCCTTTCCCATATCGCGTTAGTGAATGCGGCCTTCGAATTCACTAACGCCAGCAGTCCCGGGCAACAGCGAGCCGAATCCAGTCCTGCTTCCTCTGTCGGACGAGTATGATCCAGCGGACCCGGCGCATTCTGCAGTCGTCGGACTCCAATCGCCGTATGGGCCCCCTTGTCCTCATAGTAGAGGATTAACTTGGGCACACCGACGAGGTCAGAAGCAATAGCCGGCTACCCGGATCTAAGACTCACTCTCATTCGAGCGTTCCATCCTCGGCGTTTTAACTATTCGCAAACAAGCCTGCCCGAGGATGTCCTTTGGCCAGCGGTGGGGGGTGCTCGCCTCGCTGAAATCAGCGGTCCATCGCCAGTTCCGGATTTCCGGCATATCTTCCAGGTGTTGCCGAATGTAGTCGTGATGTTCGTATAGCTTCCGATTGAACATGTCGACTACGTCCGAAACCTGTGAACGCAGCCTCGAAACATTCTTCAGCGCATCGATGGCAAGATGAAAACGACTCATCTTGTTGAGCACGACCATGTCGAACGGCGTGGTAGTCGTACCCTGGTCCATGTAACCGCGCACGTGAAAGCGGGCTTCATTCGAGCGCCCGTGAACCATCGTGTCGATGAGCCAGCGATTGTTGTGGGAGGCGAAGATGACCGCCGCATCCTTGGTGAACAGCGCGATGAACGACATGTTATCCATTCCATGCGGATGATCGTCCGAGCTGATCAGAGCCATCAAATCCACCACATTGACGACCCGCACCTTGATGCCGGGAACACACTTTTGCAGGAGCCACGAGGCCGCGCATATTTCGATCGTTGGCACATCGCCGGCACAAGCGCGCACCACGTCCGGCTCTTAACCGCGGTCGTTGGTTGCAAACTTCCACACCGACGCACCTCGCGAGCAATGTTCGAGCGCTTCGTCCATGTTCAGCCACTGAAGCTGAGGTTGTTTACCGCTGGTTACGATGTTGACGTAGTTTCGGCTCCGCAGACAATGGTCAAAGACATTCAGCAGACAATTGCTATCCGGTGGATAGTACACACGGATGGTTTCACTCCTGCGCGCCAGCGCGTTGTCGACAAATCCGGTCGCCTGATGGCTGAACCCGTTGTGATCGTTTCGTCAGGCATGACTTGTGAGAAAAACATTCAACAATGCGAGAGGTTTGCGCCAGGGAAAATCGCGGCTTTGCTCCAGCCATTTGCATGTTGCGTCAACATCGAATCTACAACCTGCGCGAAGGCTTCGTAGGAAGACCACATGCCGTGCCGCCCAGTCACCAACCGACGCGATTTATGCGAAATTGCTGGAGCGCATAACTTCAAAACCCAATCGGACGATCCCTCAGGGCCTGAAACAAAACATTCAGAAGTTTTATGACGACCCAGACGCTCCCATAGCCACAAAGAAAGATAAGCAGTCGTGGCAGCGCGTTACTTCTCAATTGCAGTTTCTCGATGAGATGAAGGTGAAGCCGGACTCAAAATGAGGGCACAGCGTCCTGTTATTGATCGGACAACTTCTGCCATACGCGAAGATTAATTTAGGTTTTCGCGCGACAGCGCGAGCACTGGGCAGAATGCAAATTGGCGGACAAGTCGCCGACGGTAGGCCGAACTTGATATCGCCATTCGAGTACCAACTCAGCCCGGCGCGAACGATCGGAGCGATAAACCAATTTCGATACTCGTAGTTTTTGATTACTACAATTGCCACCTCTTGTCCGAGAAACCGATGAGTAGCAACAATTTGATATGGACCATTCGCGTTTGGTCTCACTTCAATTCTTACGGACTTGACGCGGTCAGAACCATACCTTCTATGCCATATTCTTCACATATTCAGTGGAACGTAATAAACAGCGAAACAGTTGTCTACAATCGTACGCGGTCCGTTTCTGGCTCGAACGCATCCACCCACGTGTTTTCGACCGTGTGAAAACACATTCTTTATTCACTCGAAATACACTCCAATGCTGATTGACATTGGTCCATGGCGTGAAAGAGCCTATCGAGTGGGAGTGCTGAATGGGTTGCGTCAGCCTCGTTCCCGTGGATATCCCTAGCGGCCATGTGAAGGGGTAGCACTACCAAGACGGTTGAAAAAAAAATGTTTCTGGCTCTAATCATTCTCTCGCAGGAGTCCGCCAACCAGCCGGTCGAAATATTTGGAACGGAGCTTCTGGGCGTCACCCACCAAAATCTGCGCAAGCTTCTTATTACCGTTATCTTCGTCTTATCGCTGGCGCTCGCTAATTGGGCTCTGCGCAGTATCGCCAAGCTTTTTCTTCGCGGTCACCGCAATAAGCAAATCGTTTTCTGGGTGCGGCAAGGTATAAGCCTGACTATCGCGCTGGCCATGATGGTTGGTGTGCTCTCAATCTGGTTCGACGATCCCACGCGGCTGGCCACGTTCATGGGGCTGGTAACGGCCGGGATAGCTTTTGCTTTGCAGAAACCAATTAGCGCATTGGCCGGCTATCTGGTAATTCTGCGTGGCAAGACATTCGGAGTTGGAGATCGCATCACTATGGGAGGAGTCCGCGGTGACGTCATCGCTCTGCGGTTCACTCAGACCACCATCATGGAAATGGGCCAGCCGCCGGATGTTCAGGATGCCGACCCCGCTATGTGGGTTCACGCCAGGCAATATACGGGGCGAATCGTGACGGTGTCGAATTCCAAGGTATTTGACGATCCCATTTTCAACTACACTCGGGAATTTCCTTACCTTTGGGAGGAGATGCGACTGCCGATTTCGTATAAAGATGATAGAAACCGTGCGGAACAAATTTTGCTCGAAGCGGCTAGGCGGCATACGATTAAAACCAGAGACTTGAGCCAAGAGGCGCTCAAAGAGTTGGAGCGACGTTATTTCATCGGTTCGCCGGATCTCGAACCGAAGGTGTTCTGGCGCTTAACCGACAACTGGCTGGAGCTGACGGTGCGTTTCGTCGCGGATACCCATGGTGTCCGAGCCTTAAAGGATGCGATGAGCCGCGATATTTTAGCTGCGCTGGACGAGGCGAAGATAGGTATCGCGTCGAGCACATACGATATTGTTGGAATGCCTCCTATACGCGTGCAACTCGAGGCGGCGAACGGACTACAAACCGGAGAATTATCTACTCAAGTAGGCCGGAAGCCTGCGACGGAAAAAAATTGCGCTAAATGATTGCCAAAAACCTGGATGGTTCTTAAGAAAGACACCTGGTGGGCTGCTACGAAAAGCCAGTCGAAAGACGAAAAGTTTCCTTCTTCGAGTACTTGGCAACCTGGGCTGGTTTTGTGTTTTTGTGTCTGCTGCTCGTGTTTCAATTCACGGAGAAAGAACTGCTAGTGGGTGCTGCTGCGGCCGCATTTACCACGTTGCTTTACAAATTGCTTTGCATTCGCTATCACTGCATTTTGAGATCTGGTTCGCGCTAAGACGTTTCTCGCATCGAAGTACAAACTCGAGGATTCACAAAACCGTTTTCGAACAATGAGAGCCGAATTCTGTCCGGGGCATTGGCGGGCCTTGCTGGTGACTGGCCGATGACCCAGTAAAGTTCACCGTCGGACATTTCTTGCGTGTCGTCAGAGCGAAGATCGTGGGACGGAAATACACTTCATTCGATAAGGGGCGCTCGCTACAATTAAATTTGCGGTTGTAATTCGGTAGCCCCGACACAAACCCATCACGGTTGATGCACGTTAATAGTCGCCAGCGCATCTAATGCAGCTTGTTATCTTGTTCTTTTAGTTTTAACGCTGTCTATTAAGGAGAATTCCATAGTTTACGCTCCGTATCGTCGGGAGAGATGCGTGGGGCTCATCCCTTGCGTTACCCTCATCTTGACCCTTTGCAGCTGCGCCTATGCCCAAACAGTAGCTGCCGCAGTCAAAGAGCAGTCCTCTGCGATCACCCTGAAGGACGCCCTGCGAATGGCGCGGACATACAGCCCACAGTTCCAAACGGCTGCAACAAACGCACACATCGCTCACGAGAATCGGCTGCAGGCCAGAGATGCTCGTTTGCCAACCGTGAATGTTCTCAATCAATTCATCTATACGGAAGGCAACGGAACGCCTTCGGGCGTATTTATCGCCAATGACGGTGTGCATGTCTACAACGAGCAGGCCGTGGTGCGAGAGAATCTGTTCTCGCTCGTGCGAAACGGCGAATCGCGGCGAGCACGAGCGGCCGAGGCCATTGCCAAAGCACAGGAGGAGGTCGCGCGGCGGGGCCTTGTTGCCACTGTCGTCCAGAATTTTTACAACCTGCTAACGGCCCAGCGCAAAGCCGCCAACGCGAGCGATTCCTTGCAACAAGCGGGTCAATTCGTCAACATCACCACGAAGCAGGAGCAGGCCGGCATCGTGTCCCATGTAGACGTCGTCAAAGCGGAGATGCAGGCGGAACAACGATCGCAGGATTTGCAGAATCAAACCCTCGCTGCAGACCAGGCTCGACTGTCGCTAGTCGTTCTTTTGTTCCCGCGTTTCGACCAGGCGTTTACCGTGGTTGATGATGTTGCCGCCCTGCCGGTGCTGCCGTCCCCGGACGAAGCTCGGGCTACTGCCCTCGAAGCCAATCCATACCTGCAAAGTGCCCGCTCCGGCGTAGCCGAAGCCGAAGCTGCCGCCACCGTGGCGCGCTATGGGTACCTTCCCTCCCTTGCGGTCAACTTTTATTACGGCATTTATGCCAACCAACTTGCCGCTACCGGCAGGAACACGCTCGGCACGAGCCAAAGCCAGCTGCCGAATAGTTTCGTGCATAACCGACAAAATCTAGGGTACGCCGGTGACATAACGCTGGACATCCCCATTTGGAACTGGGGCGCGACCCGGAGCAAGGTACGTCAGGCAAGAGACAGTGTCCAGCTTGCAGAGATCAAGGCCAGCTTTGCGGAACGTCAGGTCCAAGCTGATCTACGAGCACTGTATCTGCAGGCCGAAACAGCCCGGAACCTGGTCACCTCGTTGAGTCGTGCGCGCGATCTTGCTGAAGAGAATCTCCACCTGACGCTGCTGCGCTACCAGGCCGGAGAGGCGACGGCGCTTGAGGCCGTCAGCGCCGAAGACGCGTTCGCGGTGGCCAAGAATGCTTTAGAAGACGGTCTCAACAGGTCTCACATTGCACTGGCTCAGCTTCAGACTCTGACCGGCACCCTATAAACGATGACGAACAAGACGATCCTGTTCATCCCGTGTGTATTGTTGTTTCTGACCGCGTGCAGTAGTTCGCCTAAACCTGCCCCCGCCGCACCCGTTAGCGTAGAGGTCGTGCAGGTTCGACGGCAGCCCATCTCGGAGATCGTGGAAGGCGGCGGGACGATTTTTCCTCTTCACCAGGCGTCTCTTGCTCCGAAGATTAGCTCTCCCGTAAAGACGTTTTATGCAAAACGCGGCGATCACGTTCATCGCGGCCAACTGCTGGCCGTCCTTGAAAATAGGGACCTCGCGGGCGCCGCCATATCAGCCCAAGGGGGATTTGACCAAGCGAAGGCGAACTATACGAAGACCGTCGCCAGCAGCCTCCCCGAACAGATGCAGGCAGCGGAGCTTGCCGTGCGGAACGCACAGGCGGCGCTGGATGCGCAGCAAAAGCTATATGACAGCTATCTTTGGCTCTATGAGCAGCACGCCGGAGCCCGCAAGCAGGTGGATCAAGCAGCAGTTGCTCTGACGGCGGCGAGGAATCAGGCACTGGCGGCGCAAAAACAGCTTTCTGATTTGCAGTCTAGTGGCAGATCTGTTGAAACAAATGCGGCCAAGGGACAAATGGAAGCAGCGCGTGGGCAATACGTTACTGCTACCGCGCAGGTCGGTTATACCCGTCTCCGCAGCCCTATCGACGGCGTTGTCGCGGATCGCTCCGTCTATCCGGGGGATATAGCTCAGGCCGGAACGCCTCTCATCATCGTCATGGATGTCACCCGCGTTATTGTCCGCGTTCATCTGCCGCATCCGCAGGCCGCCACCCTCAAGATGGGAGATCAGGCAGAGATTCATCTTCCCGGGGTGAACAACGCAATCTCCGGGAAGATCGTTGTCATCAGTCCAGCCCTCGATCCGAACAGCACCACGGTGGAGGTTTGGGTGGAGGCACCCAACCCGGACAACAAGCTGCAACCCGGAACTTCCGTTCAGGTTGATCTAATTGCGAGAGTCGTTCCGAACGCCATTATCGTTCCCCTTAGTTCGGTCCTGACAGATTCTTCCGGAGGAAAATCCGTCATGATGGTGACGCCCGATCATCATGCCAAGCGGCAGGATGTAACCACAGGAATTGAAAACGGTGGATCGGTAGAGATTTTGAATGGGCTCCAGCCCGGCCAGTTTGTGATCGCAAGCGGAGCCTACGGTCTGCCCGACGGCACCAAGGTCAGTCCCTCGCCAGCCTCATCCAGAGTGCCTGGCGGTTCGCAGCCATGACAAAAGTCCCGAAAGAGCCGGCATCCGAAGAGAGAAAAAAAGATTCGCAGCCGGATGCTGGTGGCCCATTCTGGCTCGTCAGTTATTCCAAGGCGCTGATCGGGCTTGTCGTCGCCCTGGTAGGCCTGGGCGTTTACTTCGCCTTCCAGATACCGACAGGGGTATTTCCCCAGACCAACTTCCCCCGCGTCATCATTGCGCTCGATAACGGTGTCATGCCGATTGAGCAGATGCTGGTGAGCGTCACGCGGCCGGTGGAGATCGCCGTCAGCAGCGTCCAAGGACTTAGCGATGTACGTTCCATCACTAGTCGGGGAACCGCGGAGATCGACCTCTTCTTCGACTGGAACGTGGACATGTTTCAAACCTTGCAGCGCGTGGACTCTGCACTTGCCACAGTTCAGGGATCGCTGCCGCCAGGCGTAAAGATCAGCTCGCATCGGCTCACCTTCTCAAGCTTCCCCGTGGTCGGCTACGGTATGACCTCGGACAGCATGCCGCCGACTCGCCTGTGGGAGATTGCGACCTACCAGCTTGCGCCGAGGCTCAACCGCGCAAAGGGTGTCGCCACAGTGACCGTGCAAGGTGGAGAGGTACCGGAATACCAGATCACTCCCGATCCAGTAAGCCTGGTCCGCACCTCGACTACCGTCCCGCAGATATTGGCCGCGATCCAAAACACCAACGTCGTCGCTTCTCCCGGGCTCATCCAGGCACATCACGATCTGGTGCTCGACCTCGTGGACGGCCAGGTACACGATCCATTGGAGCTTGCAGGGATCGTCATCAAGAAGACTCCTGCAGGGCTGCCGATCCATCTGGGCGATGTTGCCGAGATCCATGCTTCGGTCAAACCCGTCTATACCGTTGTCACCGCGCACGGCAAACCGGCCGTTTTGCTCAACATCAATCGCCAACCTGGGACCAGCACAATCGCCGTGGCCTCCGCCGTGCAGAAGGAGCTCGATCAGCTGCGCACGACGCTCCCACCCGGCATTCAGTTCACCACCTTCTACGATCAGTCGGGATCGGTGAAGTCCTCGCTTCACAGCGTGCGCGACGCCGTGCTGCTTGGGATCGGCCTTGCTTCCCTCGTCCTGATTCTGTTCCTGCGTGACTGGGGCAGTTCGCTTGTTGCGGGCCTCGTGATTCCCGTTACCATCGCCATTACCTTCATCGTCATGCATCTGCTAGGCGAAAGCTTCAATATGATGACGCTGGGCGGCATGGCGGCTGCCGTGGGCCTCGTGATCGACGACGCAATCGTGGTCGTGGAAAATATAGTACGTCACCGCGACCTCGGCGAAGACAGAGATGCAGCGATCCAGACCGCGCTCAGCGAACTGACGGTACCTCTCTTTTACTCCACCATCACGCCGGTGAGCGTCTTTCTTCCGCTGGTCGCCATCACGGGAGTCACCGGCAGCTTCTTCCGCGCGCTGGCGGTGACCATGGGAGCGGCGCTGATCACCTCGCTCGGCCTTGCCCTCACCTGGACGCCCAACCTAAGTCAGTACCTTCTCGGCAAGAAAAAAAAGGAGAAGGAAGAATCCGAAAAAAAGCCCGGTCTTTTTGACCATCTGCTCAGCGCCTATGAACGGTTGCTCAAGTTGGCTCTTGGTCATAGGTGGGTTCTCGCCGTCCTCTCCGTCTGCGTGATTGGTATTTCTTATTGGAGCTACACCCAGCTCGGCTCCGATCTTCTGCCCCCGATGGACGAGGGCAGCTTCGTCATTGACTACATCATGCCGGCGGGAAGCTCCCTGGTCGAGACCAATCGAGTGGTGAGCCACATTGACTCTATCGTCCAAACCATCCCGGAAGTCGTAACGACGGCTCGCCGGACCGGCCTGCAGCTGGGACTAGCGGCCGTCACGGAAGCGAACACCGGAGACGTCTCCGTCCGGCTTAATTCCAGCCGGAGCCGCAGCACCGACGCGATCATCGCTGATGTGCGCGCCAAGATCAGTCAGGCCGAACCTGGTATCCACATCGAGTTCGGTCAGATACTTCAGGACATGATCGGCGACCTCACCAGCGCGCCCCAGCCTGTGGACATCAAGTTGTTCTCCGAAGACGACGCGCTCCTGCGTCATTGGGCGCCCCTCGTTGGAGCGAAAATTTCAAAGGTCAACGGCGTCGTCGATGTATTGAACGGCATTGAGAACACGATGAGCGGTCCCGCGATCCTTTACAAGATCAACCCGCAGATATCTTCACAGACCGGCTTCACACCCGAGGAGGTCGAGACTGATGCGAAAGCCATTCTCGACGGCGAACCGGCCGCGACTCCCCTCGTGGTCAACAGCAGGGCTTACACCATCCGCGTTCGCTTCCCGCACGGCAACCGAGACTCCGTTGCAGCCATGAACAATACGATGCTCAGCAGCGCCTCGGGGAGTACGGCCACCCTCGGCTCCCTGGCCCAGATTATCAATCAGCCCGGTCAAACCGAGATTCGGCAGGATAACCTTCAGCGCTATGTTGCGATCACGGCCCGCCTGGAAGGGACCAATCTTGGGTCCGCCATTACGACCATCAAGCAAACTGTAAGCGGCCTGAACCTGCCCGCGGGTATCCGCGTCGAGTATGGGGGGACGTACCAGACGCAACAAAACTCGTTTCGAAGCCTTATGGTCGTTCTCCTGATTGGGCTTCTGTTGGTCTTTCTCTTGTTGCTCTTCGAATTCAAGAACCTGTCCGCCCCCACCGCCATTCTCGCTTCCGCTATCCTCTCAACGTCGGGCGTATTTGTTGCGCTCCTGATTACTGGCACGACCTTCAACATCTCCTCATTTATGGGCCTCATTATGGTGGTCGGCATCGTTTCAAAAAATGGCATTCTTCTGCTGGACGCCGATCACAAATTCCGTGCAGAGGGGAAGTCCGGCGAGGAAGCAATGATCGAAGCGGGTCGTCAGCGGTTGCGCCCCATCGCTATGACCGCGATCGCCGCGATTGCGGGCATGCTGCCACTGGCGTTAGCGCTGGGGTCTGGTTCTCAGATGTTGCAACCGCTTGCGATCGCGGTGATCGGCGGAATCGTCGTCTCCATGTTCCTATCCTTAATCATCACGCCCGCAGTGCAGTACTACCTCACGGAAAAGAAAGCGTCCCGCTGAGGAAATCTGGAAATGCTCTCGGTGCGATTAACGCCACCCCCTTAATAGAATAGGAGGCAATCCAGAAGCTATGTCCGAATTTTTGCGAGCCGCTTCGATCCCGTTTATCACGGGAATCTACAAATCCAAAACCATCGCAAATTTATCGCACTTGAAGCGACTCCAGCCAAACGCTGAACGCTCAAATTACCACCCACGCGCGTTCGTGCGCACGATGCGCGCTATCGGAAATTCACACCTAAGTGTAGCGGTTTAATGAAGGCGTTCTGCCAAGAGATGATCAGCAATCCGTATGGCGTTCGCGATAATGGTCAACGAGGGGTTGACGGCGCTAGCTGAGACGAAGCAGGAAGCGTCGACAACATACAGATTATCCAAATCGTGGGCCTTGCAGTTTGGGTCGAGAACGCTTGTCCGCCGGTCCGCTCCCATCCGGCACGTGCCGTTCTGGTGACCCACGCCTTCAAGGGGAATTCGCTTTTTGAAATAGGCGTGCAGCGGAACAGATGTCGCGGCTTGTCCCGCTCTTTTGAGGATGTCGACCCATCTGTCCTTCAGCCGCTCAAAGCTCTCGACATTGTTGCGGGTGTAGGAGAGCTGAATGCGACGAGGAGCCTGGTCGGAGACTCGTTCGGACTCGTTGGTATGGCCGGTATCGCCGGAGGGGTGAGCGCCGGAAAGGCCTGGCTGCGCGTTTTCGACTGAGAGCGGGGTCGCGTTGTGCAAAGTCACGCGGTTGTTTGGGTCGGGCAGATCTTCAGTGGTAAGCCACCACGGCACGGCGTGGTGCTTCATGGTTTCGAGCACGAAGCCGGGTGTTAGTGGCGGTGCATCGCTCTTCATCATTTCAAAGTGAAAGCTGCCGACGGGTTGAACTTGGCCGAGAGGGTACGGGTAGCTGGGGTCAGAATCCTTGAAATAAAAGTCGTTCGTGCCCCAGGTCTTGGTGTACGAGTCCTCGTTTCGTTCAGTGGAAATCGCCAGCAGGGCGTCGGCTTGGTGGAACATAAAATTGCGTCCGACCTGATCAGAAGAGTTTGCGAGGCCGTGGGGATGTTTGTCACTTGCGGAGGCGAGCAGAACGACGGCGGAATTAATCGCACCTGCGCACAGACAGAAGAGGCCGGCGGAATAGGTCACTGTTTTGCCACCGGTTGAGGGAGGAGCAGTAGCTTGCGATGATTTACCGGAGCCGGAGTGAATAACTTCGACGCTGGTCACAGCCGTGCCGGTCGAGTTCGTGATAAGGCGTACTACTCGCGAATTAGTCATCAAGGTTACGTTCGGCAAGTGAAGGATCTGTCGAATGCAATTAATGTCGGCGTCGGATTTAGCGTGGACAAGACAAGGATAACCGTCGCAAGTATCGCAGCGCACACATTTGGATTCGAGTGGATTGACCTCGTCACGCTTAAGCCCGAGGGGAATCGGAAACGTGTTGACACCGAGTTTGCGCACGCTATCTTCAATGGCCTGCATGCGGGGTTCGTTAGCGAAAGCCGGGAAGGGATAATTCTTCGAGTGAAAAGGCTCGGTGGGATCAAAGGAGCTGCCAAAGCCGCCGGCAGTCACTGGAGCTGACCCGAGGTCGCCGTGAACCTGGAATAGTTCTTCGGCACGCGAGTAAAACGCCTCCATGTCGGCATACGAGATAGGCCACGCGGGAGAGATGCCACCCTTGTGCCGAATCACGCCAAAGTCTTGCGCTCGCATGCGGAACATGGCGGCTCCGAATACCTTGGTCTGCCCCCCGACGAAGTAAGACTGTTGGGGATGGAGATCCTTGCCGTCCTTGTCCTGCCAGACCTCTTTAGTGTGATACCGGTTATCAAGAAAGACGGCGGAGGTGTCCCAATTCAGTTTTTCCTGCGGCATGAAAGGGCCACGTTCGAGGATCAGAATTTTCTTTCCCGCTCTGGCAAGGTGGAGCGCGAGCGTTCCGCCCCCCGCTCCGCTGCCAATAATGATCGCATCGTATTGCGTGCTCATATCGAATTCACACTTTCGCTAACTCGAGCCTGTGACGATGACCAGGGAATTGACAAAGGAACGGGCACGGATACTTTTGATCCGGGTGAAGTTTCGCGCACAGGATTCGATGTTCGCCGTAACTTCGGATGTAGACTTCCGCAGCGCTGAACATGCCAAGCAGAGGTGCGATGAAGTAAACCCATGCCGCTGTCCAAACGCCTGCAAAGACGGCCGAACCCGTCGTGCGCGCGGGATTGATGCTAAAGCCTGAAACGGGAGCAAAAAAGAGGACGTAGAGAGCTATCAGAAAACCGACAGAATAACTCGTGTACGGGGCCAGCGGAACCCGGTTTGTCATCCAGAGAACGATTCCCATGAGGAGCGTTGCCATGAAAAGCTCCGCGAAAAATGCCGCTCCCGTTCCATACCGCCCGGGTATGGTGACAGCGTAATCCACGGTCGGCCTTGCGAGGGCGCTTCCAAATAAGATCGCGCCTACTCCCACCCCAACCACCGCGCCGATAAATTGAAACACCACATAGAAAAATGCATCCCATCGGGCAATCTTGCGAAGACGAAGGTAGGTGAGGGTGATGGCCGGATTGAAATGAGCTCCGGATCGCTTGCCCATAGGCGAATGAATGATGAGGATCGCGGTGACGCCCATCGCGGCACCCATGATCGCACGGCGGAGAAATGCGCTAGGTATGACGTGAATAGCCGCGCAAGAAGGATCAAACAGGTAGACTGTACAGGCGCACGCCGAAAGCATGAAGATCGCTAGTTCAAGACTTTCGAATATGTAGAGCAGCCAGTTGCGTTCGAATGCGGCGAGTGGTGTCGCATCCGAAGTATCGGTTCTGGCTTCGCTTATCGTGTAGGCCAGGAGCTCTTCCTCCCTAAGTTATGAATCGCGCGTCCCTGCCAGAAGGCGATCGACTCATGTGTGCTGAGTCGCACTCACAAGCTGCCTGAATTCCGCAGCATCCCGCCGTCAATGAAATGCGTGCTGCCGGTTATATAAGCGGCGGCCTCAGATGCCAGGTAGACAGCTAGCTCGGCCACTTCTTCTGGCCTTCCCCAGCGACCGAGCGGGATCTCAGCCATGAGCTGGCCGGCCAGCTTCTTGTCAGCCTCAACATCTTTGTCAATCGGAGTGCAGATCGCGCCGGGACCGATGTTGTTCACGGTGATTTTATGCGGTGCCAACTCAACTGCAATAGTTCGCATCAGCATTCGCAGACCACCCTTGGCCGCACAGTAGGCAGCATTAGTAGGCATGGGAAGATCTTCATGGACCGATGAAATGTTTATAATCCTTCCGCCGCCGCCTTGCTTGACCATTTGTCGTGCCGCCGCCTGAGCACAAAGCCATGGACCAGTCAGGTCGATCGCAATGATTTTCTGCCAAAGGTCGAGAGGGAAATCAAGAAACGGCTTTTTAAATTCGATTCCGGCGTTGTTAACGAGAATGTCCAGACGGCCGAAAGCAGAGACCGCCTGATCGACCAAATTCCGTACTTGTTTAGGATTCGAGACGTCAGCTTCCACGGCGATGCCGCGACCGCCAGCCGCCTTAATTCTGCGCAGAGTTTCGTCGGCGGTCCCGGGTTTGCCTACATAATCGACCACCACGACCCCTCCCTCTCTAACGAAAGCTGTAGAAATGGCCTGCCCGATGCCGGTCGCGGCTCCCGTAACAATTGCTACCTTTTCTTGCAGTCTCATCATTGGCTCCCTTGAAAATGCGATGGTTGACGGTCGCTCTCCAAGCATGGACGGATGGGTTTCTTCATGGTTCCGCGTGACCCTTCCCCGATCGCCGATGCGCTTATCTGTTCAAGTCTTAATTCCCTTGGTTTCGGGAATCATGAAGAATGGAAAGAGCCATGCCCCGATGCTAACAGCCGCGTATACCCAGAAGTGACGGCTTTACCCAAGACTTGTGTGAGCGTCAAGAACGACAAGGCGACGATCAAATTGGCACTCCAGTTGGCGGTTGTCCCAACGCTCATCGCCCGACCCCGAATACGTAACGGATAAATCTCCGACAGTATCAGCCAGAAAACCAGCCCCGGTCCCACCCCCAAGGACCCGACGTACACCGTGAGACTGGTAATTGCGATCCACCCCAGACTGCCCGACAATTGCGGAAGCGAAAACGCCAGCCCCAACACAAACAGACTCAGCGCCATCCCCGCCAGGCTGACCAACAAAAGCGGCCGCCGCCCAACTCGGTCCATTAGTTGCATCGCCACCAGCGTCAACGCAAGGTTAATGATGCCGACTCCCACGCTGGCCAGAATCGCTACCGATGCGGATGACCATTACTCTTCACTCTTCTACTCGTCACTCTGCGATCCGGCGCGGCATTGTCCAGCGGTTTTTGCGGCCCGGGGTCTCCACGGCGATGGCACCGTGACTAAGCTACGGGCGAGCGATGGCAGAGTACTCGGTACATTCGCCGTTGGATTCAATCCATTGAGAATCGCCAGGGTGAGAACCGAATATCTTTACTGCGAACCGTCATTGGAGCTTGTACCTTGACAGCGTGGATAAGGCACGCGCACACGTAATGCCGGCCATTCAGACCGCTGTAGTCTCTGCGACCGTTCCAGATTTTATTCATCGTTTTCCCCTTTTGCCCTAGCCTTTTGCTGCGTCAGCCGACGTTGAGAGGGCGTCGTGCGAAGAGCGCTGGGTTAAAGGTCGCCCCGTTCGTCCCGCCCGCCCAATATTCGAGAAAGTCTTTCGGCTCGATCAGAATTATGCCACTGCGCTTGAAGGCGCGGAGCTTCCCCTGCTCGATCTTCTTCCGCAAAGTAGCCTCGCTTAGTCCGCTGATTTCCGACAATGTGCTGACGCGGACAGGGTGCTTCAGTCGCTTGATCTGGTCTTCGACTGACAAGAGTCCGCTTTCGTCGCCCACACTCTCACTCATAGTCTTGCTGCGAAATGTTCTTGGCCTTGAATCCCTACTTCCGACTGGTCGCCCACGTCCGCGTTTCGTCTCCATATTTCCCCTTGGAAAAGTTTAGAGTGCGTCAATATGTTCGATCTGCGCCTGTAAAACGTCTGTCCGCTGTGCGCCTAGATAGCGCATCGTGCTTGCAAGATCGTTGTGACCTAGCATCTGCTGGACAGACTTGATGTCCATTCCGCCTTGCAGCAATCGGGTCGCCCGCGTCGCTCGAAATTTGTGCAGGTAAAAATCTTGCCGATTCAACTTTGCACGCCCTGCAACTGCTTTGCACTCATCCAAAAAGTTCTGTTTGGGCTTGCAGCCGGCCGTCGGGAAGACCAGGTCGCACCTCGTGTCAGACTTCTCTTTCCACGCTTTCAGCAGGGCCAGCAAGCTTGAAGGAATCGAGATGTAACGGCCCTTGTATGCCTTGGGCTTCCATCCAAACTGCTTGTTCTCGCGGACAGTCACGACTGAACGTTCGAAGTCGATGTTCGACCAAGATACGTGCATGACTTCCTGTTCGCGCATCGCAGTCCGGTAAAAGAATTCAAACCAGACAGTCTCGGTCTCAGTGCAAGCAGCGAAGAACTTGTTCAACTCGTCCTGCGTATAGGTGCTAACCTCCTCTTCAGTAAACGTGGGCCGGTCGGTCTTTGCGATCAGCCCGGTGATCTTCTGCCGCTTGAGGAACGACATCACGTTCTCAAACTTGTTCGCGATTGACCTGTCGCTCTGGTTTTTCTTGTCGCGTAGGTAGGTCTTGAACGCGAGCATATCGGCCCGCGTAATCTCTTCCAGCGTCTGCCTGCGGCAGGATTCAAGAAAGTAGTTCAGGGCTGTGCGGTATGCGCTATGCGTCTTTTTCTTCTTGTGTGCTTGGATTTCGAGCAGGTAACTGTCCACAGCCTCACGTAACAAACGACTGCCGGGCGCAGACTTGGTCTGTGGGAGGGCGACCCCAGCCGCTCTAGCAGCCTTGTGCGCGATCAAGAGCCGGGTCTGCTGCTCTGCCGCCGTCGCAGCCTCAGCCGCGCTCGCACCAGCAGCCAGACGTTTGCGTTGGCCGTCCTGAAGAAAATCGATGTAGTAGCGGCCTTCTGGGTGGAGTTGCTCCCGCCCGTCGATCAGAACGACGTTGGGCTTGAGCTTGCTGTTCCTGCCAGTGACGACTTCACAAAACCGCCAGCCCTTGCCTTCGATCTGGACTCGCTTCGTGATATTGACCGGTGCCACTGCTGCCCCCAAGACCCTAGCAGGATGTATACATTAAAGTATACAAGGCAGGTCAATAATTGCCACCCCAATATTCATGCGCCTTTCAATAAATATGGCGGAGAGAGTGGGATTCGAA
>JBBRNA010000043.1:0-21418 GCA_038230575.1 Terriglobales bacterium
CCCGTTCGCGATGCCGACTTCAATCTGCCGCAGCATCGTCACGATTTGCTCTGGCTTGTACCTCTGGATTGGCATGACACGCTTTTCCTCCAAGTGGATTCTCTCTCATTCCACTTGGTACAAAAACGCCCGGTCAGGTCAGTCTCCTGCCCCAAGATTGGCTTTCGTATCTATCCATGCACGGTGCAGGGCAGCGGATACTGATCCAGAATCCTCTTTTGCGGAGCCACTGAACCGCGACATTTCGGATTGCAGCTCATCCGCAAATTTGCCACGCTCGGTGCCCTGAGTTATGAAATAGGTTTTAAGATCGGGACGTTTTACGTGCTCGGACGCATCCTGATAGCCCTTTTGTCCATCTCGGCACGTTTCTATCAATTTCTCGAGAAGACTGGTGGTGTCATTTTGCTGATCCATGGTTGTACCTCCGAGTCTGAGATGCGGAGCGAGCAGGGTGGTTGCATCGACTGGGGACCCACTTCTGATTTAATAAAGTTCAGCGATCCCTTTCGCGCTGAATCGGCGAGCTCAGCACTATACCGGGTCTGACAATATTGAGAAGTTAACTACTCTTGACGAAGAGACCTCGCGTTGCACTTCGGAGCCGCTATACGAGACAAACAGTTTAGTGGCAAACACTGGAAACCGTTGGCGAAAATAACTTCAGCCTCTTTTGAGAAACAGTATTAATGTCGGTGGCTGAAAACCACCTCTATGGTTGAGTTCGGCCAGAAGCTTCAAAAGTCGCACCTCGGCGGTCTTAGTACTCGTAGTATCCCTCATGAAATGCACGAGCTGCGACGGTTCTGGTTTCGCTCTTGGGCACGGTACTTGCCCACCAGTTGGGTACAGTTCGCGCCACGGAATAAGAACATATATGCTTACGACGCCGCAGCAACAACTCCGCATCACCCGTGTTTATACCCTCGAGTTCAGGAGAAAGGAACGATTATGAACACGAATCGATCCATGCGCTGGTTGATTTTCGGAATTCTGATGTTTTCGCTCTCCGCCGCATCGTTCGCCCAGATAACAGTCGGAGTCTCGGTACGCTTCGGTCCGCCTGCGATCCCCATTTATGCCCAGACCGTCTGCCCCGGCCCCGGATACTTCTGGACGCCCGGGTATTGGGCCTGGAGTGATTACGACGACGACTACTACTGGGTCCCCGGGACCTGGGTCCTCGCGCCCATCGGCATGCTGTGGACGCCTGGCTACTGGGGATGGGATGATGACAACGGCTACTATCTCTGGCGCGCCGGCTACTGGGGCCCGCACGTAGGCTTCTACGGTGGTATTGATTACGGCTTCGGTTACACAGGCGTAGGCTTCTGGGGCGGTGAGTGGCGTGGCGACAGCTTCTTCTACAACCGTTCAGTCACCAATATCAACGTCGTCAATGTTACGAACGTTTACAACCGCACCGTCATCGTGAACAACACGAGCCGTGTCAGCTATAACGGCGGCTCCGGCGGAATCAATGCCCGGCCCACCTGGGAGGAGCAGAGGTATGTGCGCGAATCGCATCGCGCGGCGCTCGGCGATCAGGTCCAGCATGAGCGCGCAGCCCGGCAGAACCGGCAGTTGTTCGCTTCGGAAAACCACGGGCGGCCCGCCATTGCCGCCACCGGCCGACCGGGCGAATTCAGCGGACGCAACGTAGTCGCCGCACGGCAAGCGGGCGCCCCCTATCACGCTCCCCAGATATCGCCGCAGCAAGCGCGGGTATCAACGGCCGGAAAGCGCATTTTGGAAAACAATCGCAGTACCATTAGGGCCGCCGACCGCCAACAGCCGAACCGAGACGTAGTCCGCAACACTTCACGGCAGCAGGCGCCACAGCAAAGGGTCGACCTGGGCCGGCAGCAACAGCAGGCTCGTGCGGAGCAAAGGCATCAACAGCAAGCTCGTGCTGAGCAAGGGCAGCAACAACAACTTCGTGCGGAGCAAAGGCAGCAACAACAACTTCGTGCGGAGCAAAGGCAGCAGCAACCCCGAGCTGAACAGAGGCAACAGCAAGCTGCCCGTCAGGCGCAGAATCGTCCGCAGCAAGTCCAGAGAGCCGCGCCTGCACCGAGGCAACAGGCTCAGAGACAGCCCCAACCAGAACCGAAACGCGGTAGCCGCGAGGGACGTGGTCCAGGCAACTAACCGGCGTCCAACTCTACTCGCGTTTCAATAAGGCTTCCAGCTGTTCGCCAAGAAAGGCGAGAAGATGGGAGCCTTGGTTTTTCCCGTACCTTCACAATCAGCCTCAACCCGGAAAGCACCAAGAAGCAGGCCGCGGATGCCTTTATTCGTTACGCCATGCTCGCGTGGCGACAGATGAATGAGTGCGATCTCATCAGGCGTCGACTCGCGAGCGACAAGTCTCCGGTGCTCGCTCAACTCTCGCAAGACCTCGCTATCCGCGTGTCCGTCGTGATTTGAAAATCCCCGATTCAAGAATCCGCCGTGTCATTCCTTTTGCTGTAGCTGTGCGTCGAGTGTATTGGCCAGTGCCCGCCTGTCAGTCCGATAACACATTACGAATAAGTCCAACCGACGATATCCGAATGACGGACCGATGATTGTACCAAGTGGAAGGTTAGTGTAACGCCTGTTGGACATGTGTACTTAGTCGTCGCCCTTTTTGCTTCGGCAACATCGCTTGCGGTGCTTAGTAGATCACGGCGGTTCCCGTGATGCCCTCGCGTCGTCCCCAGGCTGGAAAAGGGGCAAAAAGTGCTATAATGCTCCCCCGAATCATGCTAGCACTGTGTCTTGCCTCGGAGGGTATCGATGAAAAGACTTTTTACATTGACGGCAGCATTGCTTCTTTCGGCAAGTCCCGTCTTAGCTACTACAACCAAGCAGCTATGGAGTCCAGGCTGGGACAATTTCAGCGAACCCCTTAACTACAATTCAAGCACCGTCCAATGGTCGGTGAACGCGATCAGCCGCAAGTTGACTGTCACTTATAACCTTGTGCGCGCGACGCCGAACAAACTTTATCAGGTGGGCGCTCATATCTACTGCACCAAGTTTCCCGCCACGTTTGGCCAGTTTCCTACCCATGGCGCCGGCAGCGGTAACTGCTTCACGATGACACGACAAGGCGTGACCCAATCCGTCGTTGCGGTAGAAGCAGGGGTGGTTACAACCGACATACACGGCAACGGCTCGTTTACCGTCATTATCGGCCCTATTGTCTCGGGCACCTATGAACTCGAATTTACGGTGCGCAATGGCGCGGGCTGCAATTTAAGCGGCGGCGGAGGGAACGGCGGTTGCGGAGTAAACTTCCAATCGCCCGGCCCCTTCGGAGCCAAGACTCCCGTCACCGTGCCCTGAGCCGCCCGTTTTAAGAACATTGACTGCCACATATTTTAGGACTAGTTTCTGCTGGAAGTGTTCGGAGGCCGCAATGGGGCTTCGATTTCTGTGTTTGATTCAACCTGGCCATGGGGACTGGCGCGCGTTCCAGGATCGCATGAGAGATTCGTCACGCGCTCGGGCTCCGACACTCTATAAGCTAGCGTTTTAGCGAACATGACATGATGCTGTGCAAGAAACCAAACAATACTTCTCATCTGATAGAGTGGACGTTGGAGGAAGGGATGGCTATGAAAAGGCACAGTATGCTATTGGGCCTGGTTCTCATTACGCTCAATATTGGGGCAATCGCAAAATCAAAAAAGGATGTGAGGGACGTAACTGGATGCCTGTCGAAAGGCGATAGTGCGCATGAGTTTTTACTCGCTGGAAGTGATGCCAGCACCTGGGAAGTAAGAAGTAGCCGGGTTGCGCTCGCTGAGCACGTGGGGCATACGGTGACCGCCACTGGCGTTGTCTCGCACTCAAAGATGCACAATATGAAGGAAGATGCCAAGGACACGGCGAAGGACAGCGGAATGAAGAAGAGCGACGCAGAACATGGACACATGACCATTACCGCGGTCAAGATGGTCAGTGATTCCTGTAAGTAATCCAAAGCTCGCGAGGGGCTTTTTTGGGGTCCCTCTTTTTTTCGCTGAACGGCAGCATCGACGACGAGAAAAAGTGGCTTAGTCACTTATCCCAAAAGACGCTGCTCGATGGAGATATAAATTACGGCCCGAATCTACAAGGAGGCTGCATGGCAGATATTAGTAAGCATCTCGACAAGGCGTATGAAAACAAAGAATTTGACGAGTTAGCAGAGTCCCCGGTTGACGCACTAGAAGGACTGTCGAAAGCAGACGCTGAGGCTTTGCACAAGGCACTCAATATCAAAACAATTCGCGATCTGGCGGATAACAAATTCGTACTCCGCGCTCAAGCGATAGTGAACTTAGCTCGAACAAGCCAGAAAGCGGCGCCAAGGTAGCGTGAGTAAAGGGTGGGCGCGATGTTGATCATAGGCCCGTCACCGCCTAAGCTACATGCGCCGTTTGAGGCCGAGAGACTCCGCCTGCCCGCCCCCTTCAAAACCTCACAGCTGAAATTTACTGATCTCAACTTTCCCCTGCCCGGCCTTCCTCGCTTTGAAATTGCGCTGCTTCAAGCGACGCGGGGTGTTGGGTTTTGGTTTTGTTGTTGGGGTCGGGGTGGCCGCGTGGAGTGGAGTTAATTTGAGTGACGTTAGAGCACGCTAAGCTGAGTTGAATTTTCAGCCGTCGAAACTGAAATCGACTCAACTCTACTCTTCCCTGGTCCATCTCTTTTCTCGGCAGTGAGTCTCAAACGGATGGATAGCACGGTTAAAAAAAGTTAACTTAGCGCAACTCAACCCCACTCGATGCGCGCCCAGAACATCTCTCAAGATAGCTCAAAGTTCACCTGTAGCATTTTCCCCTCCCTGCGTATAATCCCGTCAATGAATGACACTCGTCTCACGCGAGCCTGCCGACCGCAATGACTCCCGGGTCGTCGTCCATTTGACGTAATCCAGGTCCTTGGTCTCGGGTTCAGAAACGGCATTCGCGGAAGTGGGGCTGGTCAAAAACCGGCGACGCCAAACTTCCACCAACCCGACTTCTGGCCCGGCAGACATGATGTTCAGGCTGCTTCTGTTTTGCCCGTCATCCAAGTGCTCAACCTTAGATTTGACACTCTTACTGCTGTTGCACCAATTCGACCCGGCGGTTCTTGGCTCGTCCATCTTCCGCCTCATTGGAAGCGACCGGCGAATAGACGCCACATCCGAACGCGTCCAGGCGGCTTGCAGGTATCCCGTACTTGCTGGTGAGGTCTCGTACGATGCTGGTGGCACGCCGGCGGCTTAAATCGAGGTTGTAGTCCGCCTTCCCCTGATTATCAGTGTGCCCTACGACGTGCACTCGCAACGAGGGATCGCTCTTGAACAATTTTGCGATTTCGGACAGGGTGGGTTGCGATTCAGATTTGACCACGTCGTTGTCTGTATCGAAATAAAGACCGTACAGCGCGACCTTGCCTGAATCGTGAAGTGCCTTTTTCATGTCGTCTGCATTCACAAAGGCCATCTTCTTCTCCATCGTGTCGGTCGTTACAACCACCAGCGCTGCCAAAGCCTGGCCCTTGGCGACCTTTCCCTCCAGGCGGTCTGGAATGGTGCCGTCCTTGTAGGCGGTCACGAAAACAAAGTAGTAGCTCGGTTTGGCGTCTTCACTTTTGCCGACTAACACCCGTTCTTCCGCTTCGTTATAAGCCAGCATCTGAACGAGATCATCCTCGCTGGCCAGTTTGTCCGAGATGTTGCCGAACCATCCGCCCTCCCCAGCTTTCTTCTCGTACTGTACCTGGATGCCCAAGCGCTGAAACTCCAGTTTGTAATTTCGAAATAGTTCGGCGGGTGAGCGGCCGGCAGTAGCCATGTACGTGTAAAAGCTGACCTGCCCCTCCACCGGCTCACTTTTCTCGTAAGCAATCGGGGCGGAGCCCGTGATCGGACCAAGGGGCAACAAATATTCGTCAAAGCGGGGGGCGCGATAGCCTATCAATTGACTTCCTTCGTAACGCTTCATGCCAGCAGGATCTTTGGAGTTGGGCTGATCCTGAGCTGCACTAGTGAGAAGTGGAAAAGAAAGGAAGATACAAAGGGCAAGAATGAATTTGGAACTCGGACGCGACACCTGGCCGGCTTCATTTCCTTTAAAGTCGTCGTGTCTTGCCGCTCCGTTGCGGGTATTCATCTCTAGGCGCTCCTTTGAAGTGAGGGTTACAGAGGAGGCAAGCGACCACTCCTGCTGCAGGGTCAGCATAGGCAACTGCTGTCTAGTTGTCTATGACAATTGCTCAAGAAGCTGCACCCGTTGGGTCGACGGGGTTGGTCCGTTTGGCAAGATGCGGTGGAGTTAATGTCGAAAACCGTAAAATTCGACCATTCGACATCCTGGACGAGGGGTCGGCAATGCGGAAGTGTACGACATCCTTTCAGTGCTTGCTCGCGGTCCAGAAACGGCGTAAGAGGAAGTCTGGGTTGAGACAGCATTCGATGGACCAACACGTCCCCCAAATCGGCCTTCTGGCCCAACATAACTAATGGGATGGTCCGCCGCCTTTACTGCTGCAGGACCGGGTATAAGAGGTGAACGGAGGAGGCATCCCATGGAGATTCACACGATTGGTATTGATCTGGGAAAGACGGTATTTCATCTGGTGGGCCTTAACCAACGCGGCGAAGTTGTGGTGCGCAAGAAGTTTTCGCGCAAGCAACTACTGCACTTCACAGCAAATCTGCGGGTCAAGCTGATTGGCATGGAAGCCTGCGGGGGAGCCCATTTTCTGGGACGGGCACTACGAGAACAAGGGCACGAGGTGCGCCTGATTCCGGCGCAATATGTGAAGCCGTACGTAAAGACGAACAAGAGTGACTTCATCGATGCGGAGGCGATTGCGGAGGCCGTGACACGACCGACGATGCGCTTCGTTCCGATCAAGACGGATGACCAACTGGATTTGCAATCTCTGCATCGAGTGCGCGAGCGCTGGGTGATACGTCGCACGGCAACCATCAACCAGATTCGAGGATTGTTGTTGGAACGTGGCATCACGGTACGGACGGGGCGGTGCCATCTGGAGGCAGCATTGCCGAGGGTCCTCGAAGATGCTACAACCACGCTGTCGGGCGCGGGGCGCTTGTTGCTGGCGCTACTGAAGCTGGAACTCGATCATTTGGCAACACGCTTGGAGGAGGCCGATGCACTGATTCGAAAAACTGCGCAGGAGAGCGAAGTCTGTCGACGACTGGACGCGATCCCTGGCATTGGACCTGTGACCGCAACAGCACTTATCGCAGCCATGGGGAATGGAGCGGCCTTTCGTAAGGGCCGAGAGTTCGCAGCCTGGGTCGGGTTAGTTCCGCGCGAACACTCTACCGGAGGCAAGCAGAAACTGCTCGGCATCAGCAAGCGCGGGAACAGTTACCTGCGAAGACTATTTGTACAGGGCGCACGCGCCGTCCTGCAATTTCGAGAGAAGCAGTCTTCCGGTCTGCGGGCGTGGCTGGCGCAGCTTACCGCGCGCACTCACTACAACGTTGCGGGCGTGGCGCTGGCGAATAAGTTGGCGCGCATCGCATGGGCTGTACTCGCCAAGGGTGAAGTCTATCGACCGGCGGTGCTGACCAGTGACGCTGCTGCCTGACTGGCCTGCAGATGACGCCTGGCTGAGGCCAGGCTTGGAAATCGCATGCGCGATTCCCAAATCTTCAACCCAGCGGCTACTACGAGTTGAATGATTTCTTGCCAGGTCTGCTGGCGAAACGACGAGATGGCACAACGGTCGAACCCGGCGCTCTCCAAACCCGAACTCGGAAGAAGTCTTCCAAGACTGCTTAACTAAATGGGAAAAGAGCGCAGCGCATTCCATCCTGGCCAGGAGTGAACCACTCCAACAAAGGCCGTATACATTTGCGCAGACCAACCTGTCACTCACTTTTCGCTTGCGACAAAGCGGCGGACCATACATTCCGAGTGGCCGTCATCCGCCCACGATCGCTGGTTAACCCTACCGACTCTACGGTAACCACTATGCGACTTCTAAAGAGCAATCAAGCGCTGTGTGGCGGTCAACTTGCGACAAGGAGCAGCAATACGTAGGTCGCCCCGACCGGGCGCAACAAAAAGCATTTACTGAGCGGTCTGCCCCGCATCGCTCTGACAGTCTTGACAGGTCCAAGGCGTGTGCCGGTGCCCAGCGTCATTTGTTCAGCTTTGCGGTCCAGTTCAGGACGACGGACATGGGTTGCGTCACCGCCTGCTTCACTGGCGTATTAATTAGAAACCGCTGCCCGTCCCGGCTCACATCATAGGACTCCGTGTCGTTACTTGACACCTGCTGCTGGAGAGCTGCCTGGAAAAGGGCGACTGGCGTGCCCGCATCGAAATTGGCCCCGGTCGTTGTCGGCGCGGACATCATCCTACCGTCGGCAGAAAGGTAGAATAACTCTTTGCCATCGCCTCGCCACCGGGGCTGTTCTCCTCCTCCGGTCGAGACCTGCCACTTTCCGTGCGGCTCCGGGAACGAGGTCACGTAAATCTCCCATTTCCCAGTTTCATTCGAGGCGTAGGTAACCCATTTACCGTCCGGCGAGAACTGGCCGTTCCTGAGGACCGACACCGCTTTCAGGAACGGACTACTTTTCAGCTCCGGTAGCGTTATGAACCACAAGTCCGTTCCTCGGGTATACAAGATGTATTGTCCGTCTTTGGACCAATCATTCGGAATTTTGTTAGGGTCATCGTGCACGATGCTCTTCTCTTCTTGTACGCCGTCGGCGATTCCGAGCGGGACTGTCGGCTGGAGGGCCGATTGTTCGCGGTCGCACATTTTATTACTTTGCTGGCGAACAGGAGGGGGCACGCGGGGACGATACCTCGTTCATCTCACCCGTCGTCGCGCGTACCATCAACGGAGTGCTCGGCTCCAGCGCGTTCCCGAGAATCACGACTCGCGCAATCAATCCTGCGTTATTTCGGATGGCACGCGCCGAGACGGAGGTCTCCGGGAGATTGGATCATAAGGTCGCGGACAAGCACTCGTTGTTGATGAAGTACGCATTGACCAACAATCGCGAGGTGGGAGACGCCGATTCAGGTCAGAAGCCTCGGTCTCGTTGGTGAGCGGGTCCCCGGCGTTCAAAGCACCATTCTGGACAAACACGAAGGCGTCCCCGTGGAGAGTATCCGCGCCACTCTTGGTGATGACATCGACGGGGCCGCTCGCGCCTCCCCCGGACTCTGCGGACAGGCCGTTATTGACTACCTGAAACTCCTGCACGGTCTCAGGAGACAGTTCTGTGCGTGCAGAGCCTGTGAATTCATCATTGTTCTCAACGCCGTCGATGTATGGGCTGTTGCTGCGAGAGCGCAGACCTGCGAAGGTGAACCCACTGTCGGCGAGGGCGCTTTTGCCGCCTGTGGCTCCCTGAACATTCGATTGAGTCAAGTGGGGAGCCAAAAGCACGAAGTCGAGGTAATTTCTACTGACTACAGGGGACTCTTCAATTCGTTCATGACCGATTGTGGTTGCTTCGGTGGTCTCAGTGGGATCAATCGGCGGCGGTTGTTCTGAAACCGTGATTTGTTGCTGGACGGTCGCAGGAGCAAGCCGAACTAAAAGCTGAACCACCATTCCGATGGAGATTACAATCGCGTTGTTCACGTAGGGGGAAAAACCGGGTGACTCCACCCGAAGATCGTACTGACCCACGGGAAGCTCGCCCGCACGGAAGGAACCCTCTGGGTTGGTTGAAGTCGTGCGCGCCTGGTTCGTACTTTGATTTCGCAGCGTAACCGTCGCGCCACCAACAGCGCTGCCAGTCTGGTCAACTACGCTCCCCTGAATAGCACCCGCCACTCTGGAGGTTTGTGCCGTACAGGCAAAAGCAATAGTCAGAACAGCAATACCCGCGAAAGGCGACCTTAGCCGTCGTATTCTTTCCGACAAAAACATGTTCGTCCTCGACCAAGAGTTGATGGATCGATGTGCTCACGCTTTTGTGATGTCGGGACGTATCAGATTCGGAGAGGCTGGGGTGGGGAATAACCGACGGAAACGACTTGACTCGGCGGGGAAGGGAGGCGAACGAAGAACAAAGACACAATCCAAAACGTTGCTGCCACGGTGCGGAGCACCATCGCGGCAACTTGGGTGAGCCCCAAAGCCGCTCCGGCGATCAGTGCCACGATGACCGTGCTGCATTCAATATCGTTCCCCGTCTGGAACGTGTTGTCCCAATGATCGAAAATCTCTGACACATGGCCTCAAACACAGATGGTCAAGACTAACGTCGCACCGTATTGAATAAGCTGTCGCCGCACGTTACCTGGTCCGGTTTCCACATTCCGTGTGCAGAGAAACACCCGCCAGCAAAACTATACTAGTTGTCCTACCTAAATAGAACCTGAAGGTGTCTGCATGTCCTGATCGTCAGGTTCCATATGTGTCTTCGGAAACGAGAAAAGAAATCCGGGAGCCCTTCAGCTTTTCGTCTCGCGGCCCAGAAACGGCGTTGTAGGAAGCGAAGGACAAAGTTGTGCGCGAATCGTCGACAACTCGGAAGGTGGAAAGCTGGCCGTAGTGGGCGAAAATCGCGATTGCACTCATCATGCAGTCTATGAAAGCCAACGTCATTGCGTATTCTGCAATGCGGATGATTCGTTGTGTTCGCTCATCTCAATAGACAGGAAGGATAAGATAAGGGTCCAGCGGAAAGTACGCCTCGCGTACTCCCAGCTTTTGTGAATGTTCGTTAAATTTCCGCTCCCAGCAGTCGCCACGCACCTGCCGAGTCACGAAGACGACAGTGATCCGAGCATTGAATCAGTGATCGCCGCGTTAGAACCTGCTCGTCTGTAACTGGTCCGCGCAAAAGAGAGGCACGACATGAAGCATGAAGAAGGCAAGAAGCCAGAATTCAATGGAAGCGACGAGTGGGACCCGATCACCATGACCACTGACGGCGGCGTGATCTGGCATAACTTTGGAAACCACGCAAGATCGTCGTCACTCATGGTGACGAAACTCCGCAGCAAGCACCCTTCGCCTGACAGAGGGCACGTTGATTGACCGCGCACACCGAGGCCAGGACAAAACCTGTGCTCAGGTCCGAAATGTAATTTTTTGCCACACCACAGGCCATTGCTACTTACTCCAAAGCGACAAATTCTTCGCCCTTCTCTCATGGCGGGCTTAGGGCTTGACTTAGTCGATGCAACGACGTTTGAGTTCCACTGACGGGCAACGCCAGCCGGATGGATAGAGCTTAGTGCGGAACGATCATTGAGCCTGAGATCTCGAGGCTTCCGCGCGACGCAAGGACTCTGCTGTTCAGCTGATTTGCCCGCAAGAATAGAACCCTGAAGGGGCGCGGGGCTACGAGTTTCGGCGGGCTGTGCCGGGCTCGTGAGCCCCACATGCTTACGGTGTGCGTCGATCAGACTCTGTGTCCTGGGCTCCCTTGGCCTCTCCTGTGGATGAGACGTCCTCAGCGCCTGTCTGTTCAAGGATGTCTTTCGCGCGTTTGGTTTCATCGGAGCTATCAGAGTTGACAGAGAGCAAAATGCCCCCATCCTTTAGATGAAAGAGCAAACTCAGGCTCTCGAACACGCCAGCGTAAAGCTTGGTTTGCGATAGAAGGAAAAGCGGTGAGTAATCCAGTGCGCTGCTACATCACTCGCGAGCAATTCGCGGAGCAATTTTCCGGACGGGAAATCTCCGTACGACGGTATAAGTAGATGCCAAAATCCGAATGTCGAGCGTGTTTAACCAAACCCAGATGATGAAATCTTTCTGGCTGGTGCTGGAGGATGCCGCGAAGGAGAAGGATCTGTCACTGGACGAAGCATCCAAAAAAGCCTATGCAAACGAAAAGCCGGGAATTACTGGACCATGAATGGACCATAGGTTCATTGACAGAGACGGACACAACATTAGCCGGGCCGTTTTACCTTGGCGTTGCATCTGTACCTTGTCTCTCACGCTGCCATTTTGCGGTCACGAAGAAGGGACTCAATCGCCGTTTGCAGCGCTGCTTCCATATGCTTTTTTGCCTCTTCGAAATTGCTTCCGCGAACCGTGACAGACAATTGCGCGCAACTGCCTTTCCAGCCATCGTCTTCCGTCGAAAATTCACATTCCATCAACACAGTCGCGGCTACTGCTAACTTCACAGCGTTTGGCAGCATAACTCCTCCCACCACATGCACGATGACCTCATTTGCCGGGGTCGCCGTCGCGATTTCCCAAGCAAGCATACTCCCGGCGGGTTAATGCGTCAGCCTGACAGTCAGGTCTGGCCGCGGACGAGTTTCCTGCCACGTCCCGGCATCCGACTCCTGCGGTCGGATGCGGGGATCGGAGAGCACGCGGTGCGGATAGGAAATCCGCGTCGCCTGAAATCAATTGACCTTGATTGAGTTACTGTTTCGGCTGGGACAAAACGACGGCCGGGCTGGTGTCAGAACGCGGGGTCATCGAAACCACGACGTACTGACGTATCTGCGGGCCGTGCATCTGGTCCGAACAGATTCGATGAAGGCACTCATCACGAACGATTCGCAGATCGAGGGCTGGTTACAGGCGAGAACTTTCGGGATAGCGCGCGATTTGTGTAAGCTTTCTGAGTTGGCGAATCATGCGAAGAGAGGTAAAGCAGTAGACTACCAAGGGGATCAATGCAAGAACATCTGGCGTATTCGTCGGATCGCTACATTGCCGTGGCCTTGGCTGCGGCCAGTGCTGGGGCAATGTTGTATGTAGGGCTATACCAGAGTCGTGCGGTTCGGCATCTGTGGTGCCCGGTGTTTCACAAAGGTTGCGAAGCGGTTGCCGATGCAGCTTTTGCGAAGCCTTTTGGTATCCCAGACGGCTACATCGCGGTTGGCCTCTACGCAGCCATGATCTTGCTGCTTTTCGGGCCCGTAGAGAGGCTGTGGATTTGGATTCCACTGTTGGTTCTGGCATCACTGGCAACTTTTGCGAACTTCCTGGGCGTCCGCGATATGGCGAATCTGGGGAGCTTTTGTTTTTATTGCGTGCTGACCACCGCATTCTCTCCGTTTCTCTTGTGGACGGTGTGGCGACTGCGTTGAACTGACTTTTCTTTTGTTGTTTGGAGCATACGACCCATGAGTAATTCGGCAATCGCGACCACGGATACGTCGAATATTGGCCGCGACAAGAAAGATGCGAACTACGTCTTCTACGAACTCACCCGCAGTATCTGCCCCAATTGCCGGAAGGTGATCGACGCCAAGGTTTTGTTGCGGGACAACAAAGTTTTCATGTCGAAACGTTGCCCCGAATGCGGGCCTTTTGAGGCGCTGGTTTACGGGGACGCTGAGGCCTATACGAATTTCAGCAAGTTCAATAAGCCGGGGACTATCCCTCTCGCTTACGGGTCTGAAATCAAGGACGGTTGTCCCTACGACTGCGGCCTCTGCCCTGACCACCAGCAGCACACCTGTCTCGGCATCATCGAGGTCAACAGTGCTTGCAACATGAATTGTCCACTCTGCTTCTCGGAGGCTGGCCCTGGTTTCAGCGTGACCCTCGAAGAAGTCGAAGCGATGCTCGACGACTTCGTGCGTACAGAAGGCAATCCTGAGGTCGTTCAGTTCTCCGGCGGCGAGCCGACAATCCATCCTCAGATCATTGACTTCGTCAAAGCCGCCAAGAATCGCGGGATTCGTTTCGTAATGATCAATACCAACGGCAAACGAATCGCACACGATGATCGGTTCCTCGAGCAACTGAACGCTGTCAGGCCCTCGCTCTACTTCCAGTTCGATGGTTTTGACGCGGAGACGTATCGCGTCATCCGAGGTGAGCCGGGCATTCTGGAAGAGAAGCTGCGGGCCCTGGACCGGCTTGCCTCTATTGGCCTGAGTGTGACGCTGGTCCCCGCCATCGAACGCGGTGTCAATGAACACGAAGTTGGGAAGATCATCGACTTCGCGATTCAGCATCCTGCTGTGCGAGGTATCAATTTCCAGCCCGCGTTTCACGCGGGACGCTACTTGCAGCACGACCCGCTCCAGCGAATGACGATTCCCGACGTGCTTAAACTGATCGAGCAACAGACCGCTGGCAATTCCTGGTCAGCGATTTCATCCCCGTTCCATGCTGCTTTCCGACCTGCAATTCGGTTACATATGCGTTCATCGACGGCGAGAAAGTCACGCCTTTGACACGAATCGTCAACGTCCACGACTATCTCGACTACATCACCAATCGCGTGTTGCCAGACTTCAGCATGGAGGTCAAAAGAGCCTTGGAGGGACTCTGGTCTTCCTCGTCAGTGCCAGGATCGCAGAAGTCGGCCGAGCAGTTCGCCGTCTCCTGCCAGGCTTGCGGCATTCCCGAGAGCCTCACGGTTGGGGATATAGCAAAGAACGTTCTGATGATCATGCTGCAGGACTTCATGGACCCGTGGACGTTCAATCAAAAGAACCTTATGAAGTGCTGTAAGGAATTCCTCCTGCCCGGAGGCAAACAGATTCCGTTCTGTGCCTACAACACCGTCGGCTATCGCGAACAAGCGCGGTCCCAAATGGAAGCGATGGAACCAAAACGAAAAGAGGCCCGCCGATTCGGTGGCAGATACGAGCCCCGACCGATCGTATTTAACATGAAAGATTCTGTAGGCCTCAAACCAGCTCAACATCACACCATCGAACCATTGGAGAAGCTTTGATCTATGAACTCTAGTTCCGAGCAGAACGTGAAGCAGTGCTGTGCCGCCTTCTATGGCAGCGACATGACGCGATCGCTACTCGGAGATAGCTTTCACCCCGGCGGAACTCGCCTTACAGATCGACTTGGTAGACTGCTCCAACTCACCCCTGACTCCAAAGTGCTTGATGTTGCTGCAGGGCGTGGCACCAGCGCTTTCTATATTGCCCAAACTTTCGGTTGCGATGTTCTTGGCGTCGATCTGAGTGAAGACAATGTGAGGATAGCGAACAAGGAAGCCTTAAATCGCGGGGTTACAAGTCGAGTCAGTTTCCAGCTTGCGGATGCCGAGGGCCTCCCCTTTCAAGAGAGTAGTTTCGACGCGATCTTGTGCGAATGCGCCTTCTGTACTTTCCCCAACAAGCGCCGGGCCGGACTGGAGTTCGCGCGAGTCTTGAGGCGTGGCGGGGGACTGGGGCTGAGCGACCTGACTAGGACCGCTGAGCCTATCCCCGAGCTCGACGGGCTCTTATCGTGGATAGCGTGCATTGGCGACGCTCAACCAGTTGCGTCGTATGTCGAGACTTTGCAGGGTGTCGGCCTCACCGTTAAAGACATCGAGGACCACGCGGAAGCTTTGACCGAGATGGTTCGGCAAATCCAGGGCAAGCTACTAGGAGCTGAGATCATGGTCGGCCTGAAAAAGTTGAATCTTCCGAACGTGGATTTCTCAGCTGCGAAACGTTTTGCTCAAGCAGGCCTATCCGCAGTTCGAGATGGCAAGCTCGGATATGGAGTGATTTGCGCAACAAAGGATTGAGTCCGTTTCTCTTGGCACCAACCACAGATCGCGAGCAAAGAGAAAACCGGAATTGTTCCAGGCCCGACGACGAAGCCCGAGACCAGTGCTGGTAAACGCCCTTCTGAGAGTCTGACGTCGAATCTCGGGGACAGAAGCTGCCGCAGCCAAGAATGGCCACAAAGGCAAGTTGTTCATTCAGTTCTTCTGGGTTCGTGATTCCGTGCTCCACGGTACTATTCAGGCCTCCGATACCGTCATGTGCCTTGCGCGGGTTGTGCGGATCGTCGAGCCAGCGTTGTCCGTCGAGCAGGAATTTGTTCAGTCTGTGAAGAATTGGCGCCATTTCGCTGTGTGATGTTTGTGGGTAGGGCATGCAAAGCCGCACGCGTATTACTGGGGTCGCGATGGGCGCTGGTGATCACCGGCGACCACGATTTCTTCCCCTTCGCTGCCGAGCACATTACGCAGGCTATTCCCGGTGCCCGCCAGTGACGCTCAAAGACTGTGGCCATTTTTCCTATCGAATACCCTGCTCCTCTGCGAGAGCAAATTGACGCCTTCTTTCGTGGAAGGTAGTCGTGCCTATTACCGCCGACTCGGGCGGTGATCGCGGACGCGATCTTGAGCGGGTAACAGGCTATCCGGAAGTTTAGACGGATGGACATGGTGGAGCTACAATCATCTGGCCGGGCGAAACGGAAGTGAGCTGCGGGGACGCAACCATGCCGTGCAACACTCGCTAACTCAGAGCACCCTCTTTCCATTTCAGGCAGAACCCAGATAGGTCGCTAACCGTGCGCTTAGAAAACAAAGTTGCTTTGATCACCGGCGCGACCTCCGGTATCGGCGAAGCCACAGCCTTCCTCTTCGCCAGAGAGGGCGCCAGCGTCGCTAGCACCGGTCGCAACGAAAAGCGGGGCCATGCGGTGACTGGGCAGATATTGGATACTGGCGGGAAAGCCGTTTTCATTCGCACCGACGTTCGCAAAATAGACGAATGCCGTCGCGCAGTCGATGAAACTCTCCGTGCCTTCGGGCACCTGGACATTCTGTTCAATAACGCAGGTGTGTTCTGTCCCCACACCACGCTCGATTGCAGCGAAGAAGGAGTGGGACTTCCAGTTGGACATCAATTTGAAAGGCACTTTTCTGATGTCGAAGTCTGCGTTGCCGGGGATGATCCAGCAAGGCAGCGGAGTCATATCAATAACAGTTCCGGGTGGGGCCTTGTTGGCGGCGATGCAGCAGTAGCCTATTGCGCTTCCAAGGGCGGCGTGGTTCTGCTGACTAAAGCAATGGCGATTGATCATGGCCGACAGGGCATTCGTGTGAATTGCATCTGCCCCGGCGACGTGGATACACCCATGCTTCCCGAAGATGCGCGCTTGCGGGGTCTGAGGTGGGAGGACTATCTCGGGGGATGCGCCAACCGTCCGCTGGGACGTATCGGCACCGCGGAGGAAATTGCCAAGGCAGCGCTGTTTCTCGCCTCTGATGATTCTTCCTTTATGACGGGAGCAGCGTTGGTCGTGGACGGCGGTGGCACGCCGACTGATTTGCATCCTCGAAATATAAATGTCACCGGCGATTACGACTCGAAACCCCACCCCTCCCAGCAGTGGGCTTGAGCGCCCAACAATCGAGAACAACGATGTCTTCCTCATCCATTAGAAAACACGCGGGCAATGGCGCGGCGAGTGACCAGCCCACGGTCCCCGAGCCTTCGTTCTCGGAGCGAGCGCGCACTTTGGTGTATGTCGGCCGCACCGGGAACCTGTCGACGCTTTCGCGCAAGCAGCCGGGGTTCCCTTTTGGATCAGTGATGCCATACGGGTTGGACGAGCACGGTCGTCCCATCTTCCTCATCAGCACGATGGCGATGCATACTCAAAACCTGAAAGCGGATTCGCGCGCCAGCCTGCTCGTGACGCAGCCTGATGGCAGCGGCGATCCGCTAGGCGCGCCGAGGGTCACACTGATGGGAAATGTTCTGGCAGTACCGGAGTCAGGGGTGGCGGAGGCGCGTAGGCTCTATCTGGAACGTTACGTCAACAGCAAATACTGGGTGGACTTTGAAGATTTTTCGTTTCACCGAATGGACGTGGTGAACGTTTACTACGTGGGCGGCTTCGGGGTGATGGGCTGGGTCCTTGCCTCAGAGTATGACCAAGCGCACCCCGACCCGATTGCTGATGCTACAGGCGAGATCGTGCAACACATGAATACCGACCACACGGATGCGCTCATCCTGCTTGCCCAGGAGTTTGCTGGCATTGAGTCGCAGGAGGCAGCGATGACTTCGGTGGACCACCTCGGTTTTCATGTGCGCTTGAATACCCAAGGTGGCATGCGGGGCGCCCGCATCGCATTCTTGCGAGAAGTGAGCAATCCGGCGGAAGCCAGAAAAGTTCTGATGGAGATGGTGCAGCATGCTCGTCAACGTTGAGCGAGCGTGTATTTTCCAGCGATCCATCGGACCGGGATTCCAATCCCCAGCCTCCTTGTCGCCAGAACGAACCCACGCTGGCTCTGATACTCAACGCGTGATGCGGAGTCCGCTCTACGATTTCTTCGTTGACCGCGACTCTTTGAACCGAACTCTTTCCGGTTGCCCGTTGCCAGCGGCAAAGGGATCTCGATACGGCTATTCGAGGATGACGGGACAGCCGATATCCTGGTGAGCAAATTCCGCACCCGCGATTCCCGCAGGCAGGTCGATGCTGGGGTTCTTCGCTAAGCTGATCTTGTTGGCCACGCTACTCTACCTCTGGGAGACACGGGCTAGACTCTGCAAGTTCTGTCATCCGTTTTATCAATCGCTCTGGCACTTTCTTCCAGTACAAGTCTTCTCGGGAGAGATGACCCCAGCCATCTTGCAGTCGTGCAGCACAACGCTGGGGCTTCTCCAAGGGAGCACGTCAGCCACAAGTCACAACCGCGCCAGGCAAACAAGCTGCTCGCGCCATCGTGGGTGTGCTGGGCTTAGACGCATTGCTATCTACATCTGGCGGTGGTTGGGCCCGGCTGCTAAATTGATTGCAGCGATTGGGCCCAGCCATGATCGGCACCTCCCAACCAAAAAGACTTCTCGTGTTGTGCACGACCACGGGATACCAGACGTGCGCCTTTATCGAGGCCGCACAGAAGTTGGGGCTGTCCATCACCTTCGGAACGGACCGCTGCCACGTGCTCGATGACCCATGGCAGGATGGCGCTCTTCCCCTGCGCTTTGAAGATCCCGAAGCCTCGGCGCAGAGGATCTGCGATTTCGCCGCGTCCACTCCTCTTCACGCGATCGCCTCCATCGGCGATCGGCCTACGTCAACCGGCGCCCGCGCCTGCCATAAACTTGGGTTGCTGGGACACCCTCCCGAGACCACCGACATCTGCCGCGATAAATACCGTTTGCGCGAGCGGTTGCGGGATGGCGGACTGAATGTTCCCCCCTTCAAGAGATTTCCCTTGTGCTCGAACCCACGCCCGATTGTTGCCTCTGGAGAAATCACCTTTCCCTGCGTGCTCAAACCACTCGGGCTCTCCGGCAGCCGTGGTGTGATTCGCGCCGATATCCCTGAGGAATTTGTGCAGGCGTTCGAACGTATTCGGAAGCTTTTGCGCAGCCCGGAGGTCGGTGTTTTGCGTGAGGAGACGAGCGAGTTCATCCAGGTGGAGAACTACATCGACGGGCTGGAGATCGCGGTCGAAGGCCTGGCCGACCGAGGCAAGTTGAAAGTGCTGGCGATTTTCGATAAGCCGGACCCGCTGGTCGGGCCATTTTTCGAAGAGACAATCTACGTCACTCCGTCGCGACTGGAACCTCCCATACAGGCCGAAGTCGCTCGGACGCTGCAACGGGTGGTCGACGCGCTCGGCCTGTTTCATGGCCCGCTCCATGCCGAGTTGCGGGTGAAAGGCAATTGCAACTGGATTCTGGAGATCGCGGCGCGTCCGATAGGTGGGCTCTGTGCACGAAGTCTGAGCTTCGGGAACGGAATCTCGCTGGAGGAATTGATTATTCGGCACGCGCTCGATGAGCCGGTCACGCACTTAGAACGCGAGGAGGCTAGCTCCGGCGTAATGATGATTCCCATCCCGCAGGAAGGGATCTACAAGGGAGTTGAACAGTTGGAGCAAGCCGCGCAGGTGCCGGGAATCGAAGCGATCGAGATCACCGCCAAGCTGCGGCAGAAACTGGTGCCACTGCCGGAAGGATCAAGTTATCTGGGGTTTATATTCGCGCGTGGCGACTCGCCACAATACGTCGAAGCTGCTCTACGGGAAGCTCACCGCAAACTGCGCTTCGTAATCTCGTCCAGCCTTCCAGTGGTGTAGGGCGTAACGCAAACCTCATTTTTGTGGGCGGAACATGGCTTCAGCCCTGCATTGCTTACATTGACGGCCGCATTTCAATCCGGTTACATGACCGGCCGCACCCTGATACTATTGGGACAATTTTCCACCTGGAAGGAGTACACATGGGCTGTAATACACGTCCAATGCCGCCTGAACCGGAGAGGCCAGGGCAGCGCAAGGTCTTCTGCGTGAAATTCCAGAGGGAAATGCCGGGACTGGACGAGCCGCCGTTCGACACGGAACTGGGCCGACGGATTTATGAAAACGTCTCTGAGGAAGCCTGGAAGATGTGGGGCGAGCATTGCAAGATGATCTTGAACGAATACCGGCTGAACCCCGCCAACCGGCAGGACCAGGAGATCTTGGCCAAGCACTTGGAAGATTTCCTCTTCGGCGAGGGTGCTGCGCTCCCACCGGGATACGTGCCCCCTCGCAGCAAGGCCTAATTTCAGGTTTCTATGCCCGATCTAAAGCTGCTGCTGATCTCGACCTACGAACTGGGCCGGCAACCGTTTGGGCTGGCCTCGCCTGCGGCGTGGCTGCGCGCTGCCGGCTTCCACACAACTTCGCTAGACCTCTCGCGACAGTCGCTGGACGAAAAGGCGGTCCGCACCGCTGGCCTGATCGCCTTTTATCTGCCCATGCACACCGCCACGCGGATCGCACTGCGTGCGCTGGAGAGGGTCCGGAAACTCAACCCTGCCGCCCACTTGTGCGGATTTGGGCTGTACGCCCCGGTTAATGCCGATCTGCTGCGTCGTGTGGGTGTCGGCACCATCCTGGGGGGAGAGTTTGAGCAGGGGCTGTTGAGCCTGGCCCGCCGCCTGGAGGCGGACGCGCCCGGCCCTAGACTGCCGCAGGTTGAGCCCGAGATCTCGCTCGCCCGTCAGAATTTCCTGGTGCCCTATCGCGACGACCTGCCTCCGCTGGAAAAGTACGCGCATCTCACCTTGCCCGACGACAGCACTCGCGTCGTGGGCTACACGGAGGCCAGCCGGGGCTGCAAGCACCTGTGCCGTCACTGTCCCATCGTGCCGGTGTACAACGGCACGTTTCGCATCGTCCAGCGCGAGGTGGTGCTGGAAGATATCCGCCGCCAGGTCGCGGCCGGCGCGCAACACATCACCTTCGGCGATCCCGACTTCTTCAACGGGGTCGGTCACTCGATGCCTATCGTAGAAGCGCTTCACCGCGAGCATCCCGGGCTCTCTTATGACGTCACCATTAAGGTGGAGCATCTGCTGAAGCACGCCGGGCACCTCCCAGCGCTGCGTGAGACGGGATGCGCGTTCGTGACCACGGCTGTGGAGTCGGTGGATGACGACGTGCTGCGCATCCTAGACAAGGGCCACACGTGCGCCGATTTTATCCGTCTCGCCGGGCTGATGCGCGGGCTCGAACTTTTCCTCGTACCCACCTTCGTGCCTTTCACGCCCTGGACTACGCTAGAGGGCTACGAAGACCTGCTGGCCACCTTGATACGGCTGGGGCTGGTGGAACACTTACCGCCGGTGCAACTCACCATCCGCCTGCTGATTCCCGCCGAGTCGCGCCTGCTGGAAGTTTTGCCACTGCACAACGCGGCCATCGCTCCTTTCCAACAGGAAGCGCTGAGCTATCCGTGGGCAAACCCGGACCGCAAGG
>JBBRNA010000044.1:0-20563 GCA_038230575.1 Terriglobales bacterium
CGCCAATACTGCCAGTAGATGTATTCGCGCCAACCTAACACCTGCCGTATAAATCCCTCGACGGAACTAATCGGAGCTTTGCCGGCTCGGTACGCTTGTTCCACGGCCCGGATCATCTTAAGCGGTTCAAGCAGCCCGATGCTATCCGTGACATTTTATGCTAAACCTGTCAGGATTGTTGTAAAACAGCAAGTATCGGCGAGTAAGTCGTTACTAATCAAGAAGTTAGCGAGATTCACTTCCCGCCTTTGGCATCACTTTCAACAAAGGTCCCCCAAGGCTTCTTGTCGTCGCGTTGAGGCCCTAGGCCGGGCAAAACCTCCGTCTGGGGTCTGATCGTGGGCGGACTCCTCCCCGGTGCGCTCGCAGAAAAAACTGGGACCCGCTTTCGATCGGGCATCGATGCGATCGTTCTACTCGATACCGATGCTCATCCCCTTCGCTCTCGGCCTTCTTGATGTTTCTGCTTCCCTAGCGGTGAGCACCTCGGACCTGGGCCGAATTTCAAAAGCGGCGCTGCCACACTCTCACACCCGCACGCTGCGCTCGCATCATTCGTTCGCCGGGCAAAACCTCCGCTTTGGGGTCTGACCGGGGGCGGACTCCTCCCCGGTGTGCTCGCAGAAAAGACTGGGACCCGCTTTCGATCGGGATCGATGCGATCGTTCTACTCGATACCGATGCTCATCCCCTTCGCCCTCTGCCTTCTCGATGTTTCTGCTTCCCTAGCGGTGAGCACCTCGGACCTGGGCCGAATTTCAAAAGCTGCGCTGGCGTTGCATCTGTACCTTTTCTCTCACGCTGCCATTTTGCGGTCACGAAGAAGGGACTCAATCGCCGTTTGCAGCGCTGCTTCCATATGCTTTTTTGCCTCTTCGAAATTGCTGCCGCGAACCGTGACAAACAATTGCGCGCAGCTGCCTTTCCAGCCATCGTCTTCCGTCGAAAATTCACATTCCATCAACACAGTCGCGGCTACTGCGAACTTCACAGCGTTTGGCAGCATAACTCCTCCCCACATGCACGATGACCTCATTTGCCGGGGTCGCCGTCGCGATTTCCCAAGCAAGCATACTCCCGGCGGGTTGATGCGTCAGCCTGAGTCAGGTCTGGCCGCGGACGAGTTTCCTGCCACGTCCCGGCATCCGACTCCTGCGGTCGGATGCGGGGATCGGAGAGCACGCGGTGCGGATAGGAAATCCGCGCCGCCTGAAATCAATTGACCGTGATTGAGTTACTGTTTCGGCTGGGACAAAGCGACGGCTGGGCTGGTGTCAGAACGCGGTGTCATCGAAACCACGACGTACTCACGATCCTTGTTGTCGAGATCTTCCACGCGAAGCACCATCTTGTCCTTCTGCATCCGGAATTGCGCCTGATCGCCTATGGGCAGAAGCGCCGGATGCTTTTCGTCGCGCGGCCGTATGCGATAGATCACTCGTTCGTCCTGCAGCACATACTCCTGGCAGAGAAGCTCCTGCGTCTTCTTATGGCCGGAATCGGTGCCCAGCATCTCACCGGTAAAACTCTTAGCATCCTTCTCGGAAACCCCGCACTGAACGGAGTCCATCTGCAGCAGTTTCCCGGTCTGGGAAGGCTTAGGCTCCTTCGCATAGGCAGCTGAAGCCAGGCCCAGGACCACACACAGCATCAACTTAGAACGCATATTCTTAACCCCCAGAGACAAACGATAGAAGACCGAAGACACCCGATTCTGAGGAGGCGGAATCGAGTGTCCCCCGGCTGTCTTCTATATTTCTATGCCCCGGACGCTCGTGACAGGTCACCTTGGTATTAGCCCCGAAGTCACTGTCTATCCGTACCGACAGGTTGCCGTCGGCATGCGTTGTGAATATAGACGGCCCTTCACATCCCCTTCAGGTCCGCTCTCGCGGAAAGGTTAAATAGCTTGTCTGACGGGATTTGCAGCCGATATCTTAGCAAATCATGCCACTCAAATGGCCCATAAGCGCCATTCACATTCCGACCCCAAGCCGCTAGGTTAATGATGAGCAGGCTTCGGGGGAGGGCTGCTCAATGAACGTCCTATGACTCGGAAGAGTTGTGTGGCGTTTTTTTCGATTCCCGTGGCAGTATCAGCGGACGCGGTTGTGCTAGCCGATTCTTAAAGCTGCAGATCGGCCCTAGAACCAGTGATCGCCCGTGCGCTCAACTCCTTTTCACTTCCGTGCGAAGCTGAATGTCTATCCCCAGCTGTCGCGTCCTTTCCTCAATTCGCGCGTTCGAACGGACCAGGTTCAACTTCAAAATGAAGACCACCTAGAAGGCTGAAGAACGAGAACGTGGAGTGATGCGGAATCTCCTGATCGAATCCCAGCCCGGTGAACCAGCGCCACGCCAGATGCATGCGCAGTTCTTCCACCAACTTGCGCTTGCTGGTGACACCGTACAAATAACCGATCAGCCTTGAAATTCGGGCGTCGGGTTGGATAGGGCTTGTACGCCGTATTCTTGGCAGCATCCCATTGATCGCTCGGAGTTCGAGTATGTGCATCGAGCTTGCCCACTGCAAACAATTGTCAATTATTGCAATTTGATTGCACCGCCTGGTTGGACTTAAAAACTTTAGAAGTCCTGTTTGCAATGGAGCTTTCGACCCTAGTCACGGTAAGCTGGGAGGATGGATAACGCTGATGACCCGACAAGAAGCGCTTGACATCTTGCGGAATACGCGAGGGAAGTTGGATAAACCGACGAACTTTTCAATGGTCCGTCGGGAAAATTAAAAAGCGTGAATCTAGGGTTACCGAGCAATCAGCGAGGGCAAAGTTGATTTTAGAGCAACTACCGCTGGAGCAACGGGCGGTCTTCGTTTTTGCATATTTCGGAAGGCTTTCGCTCTCGCAGATTGCCATTGCGATCGCTCTTCCAGAAAAGACCGTAAAAACCCAAATTCGTCTGGATATGGAAACTTTTCGGCAATTGCTTCAGGTCGTAAACTGAAAAGCATATAACACGGATATGCGTTTTAGACACCTCTTCATCCTGCATTCTTGGGTTCGGATACCAAATTATGTGTCGTCTTTTGCATCGCTTTTCTGCACTTCCGCAATGTAATCTGCGGATAATTCGCGAATTTGCTTCAGCCGGTCTACTTGCATCTGAAGTTCCTTCTCGTCTACTCCTTCAAAGGTCTGCCTTTGTAAACTAGCCATCTCTTGCCGCCAGCAGGCGGGTGAATGCGTCGCGTAATTCATCTGCTCTATTAGGCATTTGGCACCGGGAAAATGTCTGCGGAGTTGAAGACTTTCCGAACCTACCGCACAATGCAGAGAAACGCAGAGTCGGGAACAAAGAGAGGTGGCCCGGTGTCCTGCTCTGCGACGCTAAGAGTGTGAGAAGTCCGATGCAGACTAACGCGATTTGGACTAATAGCAATCCGGTTATGAATGTACGCCCGTCAAGCTATATCCATCGCCGTGTAGAACCCGATAGGAGAAGCATTCCAAACAACTTCCCCCGCAAATCGTGCGCTGCTATCATCACGTTCGAACCCTATTTCGCTGGCGGAAACGCCTTCTTTCCCGATTAAACAAGCAAACGTATATGTTAACTGCTACGATGCTTTGTCCCAATGGAGCTTTCGTCCGACGCGATGAGATTTCCAGACGAGGTAATCGAGGTCATATGAGCGAACCAGCGAGCGTTAGCATGGGCGGAGTTGTGCAGAAGATCATTTCGTCGCCCTCCTCCAACGTAGCAGACACGGCCGAGATAAGCGTAGACGGCGCGGAAGATCTTTATAAAGAGATCCGCATCGAAAATACTTTGCAAGACTCAAAGGGCAACGAAGTGGAGTTAAAAGCCGGCGACAATGTGACGGTTACAGTGAAGACAGAACCACAACACCAAAATTGAGTTCGAAAAGGTCACGGGACTCCATACTAAATGCTCGCAATGTGCTCGTGTCGGTGCTGTGAGAACAACCCCCTGCTTTGACTGCTTTCGTGAGACTTCGCAGACGAGTTTGCAGAGAAAAAGAAAATGCAGTGTGAACGTTTTTTTCCCCAAGTTGTTGAACGAGCCGGCTCTTTTAGCCGTGATTGCCGAAGTCCTGTCGAAAGCTAGTAACCGGCTTCGCCTGCAGAAAGGTGTTAAGTCTCAGCGTACTAGAACTTGAGGCCGCTTCTCGCCAGGCGAGCCGAAGCTAAAAAAGGGAAAATCACACTGCCGGTCCCACGCCGGGTTCGTTTCGTTCTGAGGAGAAACTATGCCGGAAAAGCTAACTGTAACCGGGGGCCTAAGGGTTTGCTTTGTTGCCTTTTCCAGATCTGGTCGATAGCTAAGTTGTTTATTTAACAAGACATAACGCCACAACGCCGTAAGACGGCGAACGAAAATTGTTCGTAACCGTGGCAAGAAGAAAGTGGGAGCCCAACTCGGGAGCCGAGCGATGACCGCATGCGAGGCCGAGTGACCTTTGCACTTATCTTTCTCTCATTCTTCTCTGTGGGCTGCCGTCGAATGTCATTCCCTGCTGGCGGTGCGCAGACCCGCTTTCGGCTCTAGTGATGCTGCCCATCGTTGCGAAAGATGGAATTGATTGAGTTACAGCAAGAAGATGCTGGTGACGTGCCCGCAAATGTTCACGGCAGAATACGGCGGAAGCGGCAATCAACCACACAGCTATAACGCCGCGCTGAGCTTAACGCGGCGTGAAGTGCGGGCTTGCGCCGAAGAGGCCGTCCACGAACCCGATCTGGAAAGTGACGAACAATCCAAATGCCACGCTAACCAGGCCTGAGGCTATGGCGAGCCCGCGATGAAACGGCGCGAACTTTTTGCCGCTGAAAGCGAAAGGAGCTCCAATAATTAATGTAATGAGCATCATTCCCGCGATCGTGCCGCCCCCAAAAACCAGCAGATAGACGACTCCCCATCTGGGATTTCTAATGGTTGTTAGAACCAGGAGGGCAACCGCCGCAGACCCAGCCAGTCCGTGCACGATCCCGACCACCAGCGGTCGAAGAATTTGATATAACCCAAATCCTGCCAGGGAATTGCGAAACATATTTCCCGGCTTATCGGGACCGGGGATCGGTCCAAAGCCCGATTCTTGAAAAACGACCTGCGGTGCCTCCCTTGAAACCTGCGAATGCAAGTGAATAATTCCCCCGTGTCTATGCTCTGGCATCCACCTGGTTGTAAGCCATTGAGTGATACCCGTTAGGTTAAGCACGCCAAGAAAAATGAGCATCAGGCCTACGGCTAATTCCATGCTGAGGCCGACGCGAGGCGGTATCACTAGGTTAAAGAGAATGATGGCGGCGCCGACGAACAGTATGGTGATGGTGTGACCGATCCCCCAAAGCATACCGATCAGACCCGCATGCTTCATGCTCCGTTGCCGGCTCACGATCGTAGTCACGGCAATCACGTGGTCGGGATCGGTCGCGTGCCGTATTCCCAGTAGAAAACCGACTCCTAGCACGGTCAGAAAGTTCACCATTCAATTTCCAATGTATCCGGAATCGAAGCGTGTCTCATATTTTGAGTTGTAGAATTCCTCCGGTCACGAGTGACCGAATCGCAATGCCCAGGCCAAGAAATGTGATTACTCCGGCCGAGGCGAGTGGCAACCACCGTGTGATCAGAGGTCCTTCGCTATGCAGCTTCGACATGAAACTGCGGGCGTACACCATCAACATGCCGACTGCGATCAGAACGGCGGCCAAACCCATGCTAAACGCCACAATCAGGTACAAACCAAATCCAACTCGGTTAAGCGCAACAGCGCTGAGCAAGACAACCAGTGCGGCGGGGCAGGGTATTATGCCCCCAGTTATTCCCAACGCCAGCAGTTGTCGATAGGATACGTCGCCGCGAAGCTCGCCGTGACTGTGGCTGAAGCCATGGTGGCTGTGCTCGTCTCCGTTGCGATCATTCCCGTAATCATTTCCAGAAGCGTGAGTATGATCTCTGGCAAATTCGTGACTATGGGAATGCCCTCCTGCAGCGTGCGAATGCCCAGTTTCGTGGCCAGCATAGCGTTGCAGAAATAAATACGATCCCAGTGCCGCAATCAACAGTCCTGAAATTGCCCCCAGCCATGGGTAAAGCTGCTCCGGGACAATGTACTTGGAGGCGTAGAGAGTTATAGCTCCGAGCGCGTAAACGCTCGCGGTATGAGATACAGTGACAATAAGTCCCAATAAAAAAGCGTGGTAAGCGGTACCTTTCGATCCCACGAGATATGCCGCAACAATCGTCTTTCCGTGCCCCGGTTCCAACGCGTGAAGAGCGCCAAGACCTGCCGCAATCGCAGCTGCCCCAAGCAGAAACCAGAGACCGAATTGATTTGAGGTCATCAGCTGGGTAAATCTGTTCTGGGGTGTCGCTTGTTTGTTTGGTTGCAACGATGTTTCTGAAGTTGCACCCGTCCCAAGTTTCGTCGGCTCTTGATCGGATTCGACGTTTGACGCCTGCGGTGCGACTTGCCCGGAGCTGGTATGTGCAGGTGCGACAGGTCCGCTTGAACTCGTTGCTCGTGACGGAGTTGCATTCGACTTAGCCATGGTTGCTGCGAGCCTTTGATCAAGTGCAATACCTTGCCATCGTGCACTGACGGTCGCTTCAAGATCCAACGGCGGACTATTAAGCAAGTCGGTTGGATAATTTGAAAGTTCGGAACTCCGATCTTTAGAAGGAACCGAGGCGTTAACGATCGTTACTTTCGAACCCGCCGTTACCACTACTTCCTTCCACCCGGATCGATTCGGAAAGTTATTATCGCGATAACGCAGGGTAAACGCCGCCGTACTTGTGGGCGCTTGATCGGACCGAAGGAAAGCGCCACGGTAAACGAAAGCCATCTTTAGAGTCGGAAGTCCACCAGCTCCGGCGGGAAAAATTATTCTTGCTGATTCCATTCGCAAGTGAAGGGGCTTCTCGTTCAGGGTTAGACTAAGTCCTGATCGCAGAATCTCAGCTTCTTTAACGATGTATTTTCGCACCTCGGCGTTTGCTGGGTCAGGGACCAAGACCTTTTGCTGGATTTCCTCAAAGGTCGGAATCTCCGCCATGTCGATCAAATATCGAACCTCAACCGAAGATTGCTCGATCCGAATGCCTGAATAATGGCTTACGCTGAAGTTTCCCATGGGATGGGCGAAGCTCGAGAATGAAATCAGCAAGCCAGAAAGAGTTACGACAACCGATCGAAATAAGCGTAAATAAGTTGGCTTCAAGTCCATCGTGTGCCGACTGGTCTTCAATTGGCCAGCCGCTTCGACGGCATCTCTGCGAGAGTTCGCCTGGCAGTATCGGCGTAAAAGATGTGGAACTGGGGATTGATAGCCAAGGCCTTCAAAAGGTACTCGCGAGCTGAATCCAATTGCCCCAGGTCTTTATGGATGAGACCTGCATGGAAGTAGAGCAATGGGTCCCTTGTCCCGATGCTTAAGGCTTTGTCCATAGCGTCCGCAGCTTCTTTCAATTTCCCGTTCTTGTAAAGCGACCACGCAAGAACATCCTCGGTATACAAGTCGCGCCGCACCTCCAGCTCTCTTTTGGCTAGTTCCAGAGATTCGTTTAGTTTGATATCGTGGTCGGCGTAGAAGGCAGCCAATTCCCGGTTATATACATTCTTGTTGAGCTTATTCAGATAGCCGATATATTCCACAAGTGCATACCGCTTTCGAGCTTGTTCGCCGAGTCCCATCTTTGCGTAAATATCTCCAAGCGAGGCAATGAACTCAGGAAAAGGAATCTGGTCGATGGCCTTCTTGTAGAGGTCGATCGCGTCCTGATATTTTTGCTGGGCAACCCTCACTTTGGCGAGTCCGCTGAGTCCACGAAAGAAATTGGGAAGCATATCCAGAGCGGCTCGGTACGCCGCCTCGGCGCCTCCGAGATCTCCCGCCTGAAAACGAAATTCACCCAACTGAAAGTAGTTCCAGGCTACATTTTCAGCGGGCAGACGCATTGCAATTGCCTGATTGACACTTCGTTGAGCAAGGTCAATTGCTGCCGCGTTCTCACCATGAATGAATCTTAAATATGCAACTCTGCTGTCATGCATGTAAGCAAGCCCGGGAGACAGCTCGCCTGAAGACAGAGGCAGCACCAGCTTTTCGTAAAACTTAGCCGCTTCATCGTAGTCGCCCATGTCGGCGTGAGCGTCGCCGAGCAGGCCGAAGGCAGAGATATCTCCGGAACCCAAGGCCAATGCGCGTTGGGCATAACTGGCAGCGTCCGAAAATCTATGCTCGCCCATGCAGACGGCCGACAAGTGGGTCAAAGGTGCAACTGCCGACATGTCTGCCGGAGACATCAACTCCAGGGATTTGGTAAGCGCATTCTCCGCCAGTTCGTAATAGGCAAAATCGAACGTCTCTCGTCCTTTTTGAAGGTAGGCGGAACCCAGCTTGTCGTAATCGGCGGCAGAATGCGAACGGGACGCCCTGGCTTGGAACTCTGCGATGCTGCGATCCGTCGGACTCTGTAGAGCGATTGCAAACGAGTTCAGCGAAATCGCGAGCAACCAGAACCACCGCATGTCTATCACCATTTACAGCAACCTCACTTCCAGAAAACCGATCGGTCGCTCTTAAAATGCGTACTCGGTACATCCGACAAAACAAATCTCGAAAATGCTCAGCAGTCTATGCTGCGCCACCAGCGGATCCCACGGCTTAATGCCTGGAACTATTGCCCGCAGAATACTTTGCCAACATGTCGCGCACCTCGGAAGAAACTTCGGATACCGGATTGGCCTGCAGCGATTTTTCGAGGTATTGTCTCGTCGCTAAACCATCGTTCAGTCTCGAACAAATCGTCGCAGCATGAAAAAAAATATTGGCGTCGCGAATGCCAGGGGCCAGCGCTTTTTCAATCTGTGTTCGCGCTTCCGCGTAGTTGCCGTTCGAATAAAGGGCGGAGGCGTACGCGTCAAGCGTGAAAACGTCGTGACGACTCGCAGTTTGCAATCGGGCGATCCGTAAGGCCTCTGCGGCATCTTGTTTGTGATGCAGGTAGAAAAAAATAAGCTCAACGTTGACGTTGTCGTCGCGTAAGAGTTCGGCTCGGGCCCTGTGCTCGAACTCCGCATATAAAAGCTGCGACTCGGCGGCCTTTCCTGCCCGGTTTAGTGCCTCCGCTTCGGCCCAAATGCTCCGTGGCTGCGGAAAGCGCTCATTTCTTTTGCGCAACAACTCAACCGCTTCGACATACTTGCTTTGAGCGCAGCGAACTCGCGCCAGCATTTCTAGAGCCAGGTAATAGTCGGCAAAAACCTTCAGCGCCTGTTCCGAGAGTTGATCGGCTGGTTGGAGCTTTCCCATCTCCAGATCGAGCCCGGCGATTTCGGTCAAGAGAAATGCGAGATCTTCGGTTTGATCGGGTGGCGTCTGCTGGTATGCGTCGTTGAGGAAATCGACGGCACCATCGAGATCTCCAAATATTTTTCTAAGCTGAGCACCCCGAATAAGCCCGGCAATGTTGTTCGGTCTTAGATCGAGCATCCATTGCGCCGATTTTTCAGCATCTTCGTAATCACCGAGCATCGTGTCGGCTTCGGCAACGTATCCGTATACGGTGACGTCGTCCGGCACCTCATGATTAAGCTGCTGTGCCTCTAGGCGAGCTTTTGCTGCTTCATTTCGCCCCAGGAGGACCGCTACCTTAGCTTTCCGGGCCTCAAAATTGTTAGGAGAAAAGCCAAGAGATTTGTCGGCTGCCGCTTCGGCTTGATCGAAGAACCTCTCGTCCGAGGTTTCACGAGCCTTATGGATCAGGGCTACCGCCAGTTCGCTATGAAAATTTGGGTTGGAAGGATGTTTTTGAATCTCGCGGTTGGCAAACGCGATGCTTAGGTCGGCGGGGCTTTGTGGTGAACTTTGAGGCGAAACAAGCGTCTGTGCGAGAACACTCAGCACGAAAAGACTTGTAATTGAAGCCAGGACACCCACGATTAGTAGAGAGAGGGAGCGGCCTCGTTTCCCCGAATACCCGACATGAGGCCGCTCGATAATCATTGCCACGCTAGTCTAGCGGACACGGGTCTCCGGCCAGCGTGTTCCCGTCCACCGTGTTTTTGCCGCTGCAGCCCGGCTCATTAGGGTCAATGTGCCGGCGGTTTCTGCCTGACGGCGAATCACCTACGTAAGGGAAATCCACGTGAAAAGCAACATCATTGACGTTGACGCCATCCCCTAATCGGTTATTGGGGAAGACGTTACAAGGCGAATTGTGGTTTGCGCCGCACTTGTCTCCAGCCAGAACTCCGCCGATTGCAACCCGCAGCGTGATATCAACAGCGTCGTCAAACAATCGACGGCCGTTTGGATATCCAGCCGGGTCGCCTCCGAGCAATCCCAGACGGCTTGCGCTCGATGGTGGCGTTGGCGCAACCCCCGTGTTGAGGCGAAGGAGATCAGCTATGGGACCCGCCGGCGTGCCAGGAGCTGCAATCGGCGGCAGGTACTGCACCAGCGGCAGCAGATCTGTACGTGGGGCAGGCGGAGAATACAAGGCTCCGGGGGCAAGAACCCCGTAGAGCGCGTCAGCGACTCCGACAATCGGCGGGTTGAGATCAAAAGATGCGAACTGTGCATCATTCACCGGTTGGTCCATGCTCCACCGGTCCTTATAGCCGATTCCAATCACCAACTCATTGATTAGCGGGTTACCTTCCCGCTGAACCTGCCGGTAGGGCCCCTGGTTAAGTTCGGGCAGCGGCGAGCGGCGGATGGTCTCCTGATGACGGGAGGTCGTTCCCCAGACCCCTATGGTCGCGGCAGGAGAAGATGCAAGTTCCACTTTTCCAGTGCTTGTCAACATGGCTACCGGAACTTCGATCGCAATCGTATTTACGGCGTACCCGGAAACCGTGTCCGAGACAAAATTCTTCTTTGCGCGGTCCTCAGCATTCGTCAGAACTCCCGGCACCCCTGTTCCTCCTGGAATCTTTCGGAAGTTCAATGTGTCGAAGGCAGCGCCAAGATCGATGAAGAACGGATCGTCGACCGTTCCGGCAAATACCGAGACACCGTCTGCGCTGAGATTTTTGTAAGTTGCCTCTCTGAAGAGGGAATCGTACTTCAGGGTGCGAGGACCAATATTGTCCGGCACCACGTAGAAGGGTGAGCCGTCAGCGTTCTTCAACTCGGTCGAGACACCGTTCTTGACCATGGTCACGGTATAAGTCTGGCGCGAATTCAAGCCCGGATTGTCAAAGGTCGTGATCTGCGGAGGCACAACACCGTCGATTCCGCCGTCGAATCCTATAAGTCCCACCGGCGCGCGTGGGATAGTGTACTTCGGAGGGCTAAATCGAATTTGGAAGGTGACATCGGCGATCGCGTCCTGGTCATTGTCTACTTTAATCTGGTATAGAATTCGATGGTCGAAGGGAAAAAAGGTGGGTCCATTAGCAGGCTCGAGCAACGGGTCCACATTCAGGATCATGGTGACCTTAGGAGCGGTTGCGCTAGGGCCATAACTCCGAAACACGTAGACATCTGTAATATCAGCCGCTCGATCCAAGGCGGTGATAGGGGCTTCACGGTGGCTGGAGGCGAAGAGTCCCAGCGGTATGCTCAGGCAGAGTAAGCCGACGAAGGCTAGTCTCGATTTCATGGTGCTCATAAGGATGCTCCTCAGGTAGTGCTACTTCGGTAGTGCTACTTCGCACGATCGACACGCAGTGGACACTGTATGGTCATCCCGTCTAGGCCACTGCTTACGATCTGTGTACGATTGATCGAGGCAATTGGATTTGTGGTTCGACGAATCTTTTTAACGCGTGCTGCAAATTTTTACAGCATGCTGTAAAACGGTGCCACACACTCCGCGGCATCAATTGAGGCAGGGCTCCATCGACGACGACGAGGTACGGACTTGGCACGCGACGGTCAACCACGCTATCAATTTCCTGAATGTAATACTGTACAAAACTGAACACCGTCATCTCCGCCTCATATCCCTTTCGAGCCCACCAATCTCGGGGTGATGGCTCGGTCGGGCTGGCAAAAAGCGCTCAGCCGCCAGCCCCAACCAATTGAGATCGAACGATCTTCGATATGCGGACGAACGTGGATTATTCTAGTTGTGACCACCGGTTCCCGCGCTGTCAAACGCGACACCAGGCACCACTGCTCGACCCACCAAATGCTTTTGACAGCCAACTAAGCAACGGACTGTACAGCACATTCGAAGATCTACACCGCGACTGATGCCGAGACTGGAGCTCTGCTCACCGCGGTTACGAGAGACGAGGGGCCCTATTTGGGGGCACATCTCAACGCTTTCAATGTTCAGTGAGATCCGCAACCATTCTGCGTGCCTAACGTGGCCGACCGTCAACCTGAGAGCACCCGAAGTTTCGGTGCTCTCGTTACCTTTCGTGCGGAGTATTACATCTTTGTTACGAACCACTGACAACTTTGTCCCACTGCAAGTTTACCGAGGTTCATACATTCGGCCACTGGCGGAGACGCTTTCAATGAAAACCTTGCGTGCTATCTTGTTGTTTTTCTCACGAGTTTCGCCTCCGTCTCAGCGGCGCATGCTCAACTTTCTTATGACAATTCGGGCTCACAAGGCGATGCGGCCTGGGCGTGCTGAGTCTGAGCCGCGACCGGCGGAACATGTTTCTGATGCGCCGCAGCCTCTTGTTTAGGAGTCGGACGCGCGGTGACTCCTCCCTTGCCGCCGTTGTAGCTTACCCGGTTCACTGTCGTATTGGTTACAGTCTCTTTGTAAACGTTGTGAACGGTCATAGTGTTTACGTTGCTTACGGAAGTGTTGTAATAGAACTGTCCGTTCTGCCAACGTCCTCAAAATGATCACTTTTGAGCATTTTTTGCCCTTGGCTGTCACGTATCATTTCCGCAAACCAGTCTTACCAGCCTTGGAGGAAGTCATGGAAAACTTTGCCGAGTTGATCCAACGGCTACTTGAAATCCAAAGTGGCGGAAGACAAAGAAGCCCACAGCTGATCGCGGAAGATGAGCGGTTGATGGATGATCTGCAGAAGAGAAGTCTGGCAGGAGGTCCAGACAAACCGTAAGGCTTTGCCCAGATAGCCAAGCGTAGTAGCAATTCTAGGCTTAACTTTTCCCCTGAACTTTGTAAACAGGTCAGAGCGCTGTGAACGCGGTCAACGAATGTAAAAGTCGATTTTGCGTCAGTCACCGGATCGACGTCTCTCACTCTTTAACTACAACAGTCGCCGTGATCTCTTGCAGAACCCAGTTGGCACCTTTGTTGGGACAGCTGCGATTACCGCATAGTGCGAGGATTTTTCCTTTGTGGACAATCTGGGTATTGTCACAAGCCGAGTGCTGATATCGCCCAGTATCCGGTGCGGGGCTTCCGACGGAACGATACACCCCTATGTTTGCCATGAGGTCCTCCTTTTAGTCGTGCTGCGTGAGGAGCACGCTGACTCATTAGCAACAGTAGTTTAGAGCCATGGAGGCCGGATGACTAATCAACAATGCTCACCTGAACAATGAGGTCAACGAGTGCTATGGCGATTTTCAACAACTATCGGCGTGGGTGTTGAAAAAGGCGTGATTGGGAGGAGATCTCACCACAGGCTGCGAGTGCCGCAGTTGCACAAGTTGTTCTCTTCTTCGCTACTACGTCGTCGCGGGCAACGCTGAACTTGGTGCGCTGAGGAATCGCACAAGTCGTTTGATGTTCTGAGCAGCAGCTGCCAGAAAGAACTGCTCACGAACGAACTTCATCCGACGCAAGCGCAGGCGACGCAGTCAAATCTGGTTCTTGAGTTCCGCGAACAGGGCTTCCACCTTCTTTCTTTCCCGCTGTGCCGTCGCAAACTCGGGCGTGTTGGCCAACTCTCGCGCCCGCTGCCGAGCTGGTTCATGCATGTGGATGGCAAGATACTTGAGAGGGCGTGGGGTGCATTGCGCTTTTTGTGAGCACCCACCACAGCGGCTGCGCGTCCCGATATAAACATTGATGCGGTTCCCCGCATTGTGACCGCCGTAGTTGAGCTGCTGCCCTGCGGGGCAACGATAGCTGTTGCTTTCCGGCTGACAGGTAAACCGCTCCGGGCCGTAGAGTCGATAGTTCTTTCTGCGGATGCTGTCGCGGGTCCGCATATAAGGAGTCATGTCTCGCTCCAACACCATTGCAGGAACTCCCCCATTGCCGTTGGTGGTATCGGCCGCCCCCGAGGCGGGCTCTCGTCCTTGCCACTTGGTGAGGCGGGTGATCATGGCTTGTCCGGCCACCGTCTCCTGACTCATGCGAGCGGCGGTGGCTTGCACTCCCACGATCACGCAACTGTGATTGTCGACCAGATAGTTATCGTAGTAACCCAGTCGGGCGGGCGTGCCGCGCTTGGTGGCGTAGGTCGAGTCTGGGTGGTCGACACTTGGTCTTGCTGATGCACCGGCTCTTCCAATGGGTTCTGCTCTTCCAGTTCCACCAGATACTGGACACCGTGTGGTTGACTTGTGCGGCTTCGACTAACTGCTCCCGCGGGATCCGACTCTTCTTGCTCGCATTCGCCTCCACGAAGCTGCCATCCACCGACAAGTGTTTTCCCCCTACCAGTCCCACCTCGACGCACTGCCTCACGATCTGCTCAAACAACTGCTCGAATAACTTCGACTCCTCAAACCGTCCGTCCGGTTCTTGGAAAACGTGGAGTGGTGAGGAATCTCCTGGTCGAAACTTAATCCCGTAAACCACGGCCACGCCAGATGCATGCGCAGTTCTTCGACCAGCTTGCGTTCGCTGGTGGAGCCGTACAAATAACCAATTAGCAGGATGCGCAGTAAAAGCTCGGGATCAATCGAGGGACGGCCGATCTCACTGTAGCTCTCTTGCAGCCGCTCCCGCACAGGCAAAGCTGATGTGCTTCTCGATCAGTCGTAGCAGGTGGTTTCCGCAAACTTGATCTTCCAGGCGGCGGTGGTAGGCATTGATCCATTGCCAAACACTGGTTTGCAGTCCTGAGGTAGCCGACTACAGCTAACGAACAACGAAGAACAAAGAGCGCGTTTGGATCTCAAATACCAGCAGGGCCTGCCACCACTGACGAAGCTCGATACTTTCTTCATCACCGCTTGCCAAAGGTTTCTGGATCAAGCATTTGCTGACGCGGCGATATATTTAGCGGGTGGACTTGGAAGACCCGCCCTCTGGTTGGTAAGCGAGGAGTGGCGAGCCGGCGTTGTAGACGTTTCCGATGCGGCGATTCAAGAACTCAGTCAGCGGGACCGGACCATTGTTTTTAGGCGGCCCGGTGCGGCGGAAGCGTCGGCGCTGGCATCGTCGGCTGTGAAGCGCTGGCGGCGGAGTTACCGGTGTGGGGTATACGGCTATGGAAGACCGGGCCCTGCTTATGTTGCTTTGCGGCGTACATCGCCACATCGGCCTTCTTGAGCAGCTCCTGAGCCGAGCGCCCGTCCTCGGGATACAAAGCGATACCGACACTGGCTTTTACCTCATGCTCCACGCCGTCGATCTCGCATGCTTCGGCGATGCGCAGAGCGATTCGCACGGCGAAGGCTGCGACGTTCGCTTCCTCCTTGGCTTCAAGCATTAGGAAGAGAAACTCATCTCCGCTGCGACGGCCGATCGTGTCGCCACTCCGAACGACGGACTGCAGTCGCTGACCAACCATCTGAAGGACTCGGTCGCCGACATCGTGCCCGTGCATATCGTTCACACTCTTGAACTCGTCGAGGTCGATGAACATCACTGCCAGTCGCCAAGAATGCCGCTCTGCCTGCGCCAGAGCGTTGCGCAACCTGTCATCGAACAGGGTTAGATTTGGCAGGCCCGTTACGGTATCGTGGAGAGCGCTTTGTCGCGATCTCCTTTCCTCGGCTTGGCTTTCGCACAGCGCGGAGGCACTCTCTGATAGCCGGTTCTCAAGGTGATAACGCTCGTCGATCTCGTTTGACAATGCCTCGTTGACGTCAACAAGTTCCTCGGCAGCTTCCTGAACTTTGACTTCCACCGCTTCGCTTTGATTCAGCGCGTGCTCGACCTTTGCAAGCGGCACCCCATTGGCGATCTCGTCCTTCAGAACCGCGTTAACCGAGGATAAGTCGGACGCGGCTTGCTCCACCTTGTCCTGCACTTGCTTGCTCTGATCTAATGCTCGGATTAACGAGAGACCACAATCGCGAATCGTCGGCCAAGTACGAGCTTCATCTTCTAAGTAGGTTAGAGCGGCCAGTGCCGACTGCATCTCGTGCCGCTCCGCGTGATGATCGCTGCTGCCTTCCAAATCTTTCAACCTCCCGGCAACAGCCTCACGCGCAGCGACAATCCGCCCTGGCACCTTCTGACCATCCACTTCCAGCGCAGCGCGAAGGTAAACTTCCATCCACTTTTTATTGATTTCCGGCGACATGACTTTCTTAGTAAATCAGAAGTAATGTGGTCAATCTGCTCCATATTGATCACCCTTTAGCTTGAGCGCTATTGAGCAATCTCGCGCACATGCAGTTGAACAATCTAGGAATCGAGCCGTAGATAATCGTGCCATACTCGGTCAAAAGGGCTCAGACTCCTCCATCCCGGTCAGGTATTGTGGAGATGACGAAGAAACGAAAAGCGGTGCAACCGCGCCATGGATTTTGAAGCGATCTTGAACGAAGTTCGGCAACTCCACAACGTGAGTGATCGTCTTGACATGCTCGCCGAACAACATCCTCTATTGACGGAATCTCTCATTGGCATCTCGGGCTCCGTTCGTAACACAGCCACTTTACTGGAAGTATTTGTCGCGATGAAAATGCCTGGGCTCTCTCACTAATTTCAGGAAATGCTTGATTTACTCGCGGTGGTTTTTGAGATGGGCTTTGGATTACAGCCTTGTAGCTAATCGTGGAGAACGATATTGAGAAGTGAACTGTGGGCGTGCAGTTCACCGTTGTATTCAACCAAGCGGAGTTTCCTGAATCTCATTCATTACCAGCTTCCCACGACGGTGCGCTCGAAGCAAACCGGGGTGGGAATTGAGGCTATTTCACTCAAAACTCGGTTAATGAGCGTCATGCAGATGTTACAACACCTATCGGCCACGTTATTTCAATCACTGTCACAGACTCGTTTTCGAACGGTGGAAAAACGTTTTGGGTCGGTCCACCAGGTTCTGAAGCGTAGATAAGAATAGCTGGCGGTTGGGATTTGGATAGAAACGTATTCACCGAGCGCAGCTTGTTTTTCGGCAGAGGCCCATAGGCCGATAAAAGCATGATCGGGAGGTGCGAATTGATGCGCTTCATCTTCGCGGCGACCACGTCACCGTTCATGCCGGGCATTAGATAGTCGAGAACCACCGCATCCACGGCGTGCGCGAGAAACAACTTTAACCCTTCGTCCCCGCCGGTCGGCTCCAAAACTTCAAAGCCGCTCTCTTCGAGCAACATCTTGCGTCCAGAAGCCCGTTCCAGTGGTCGTATATACAAAGAATTCCTGCTTTTGCGCGAGACATAACTGCTCACGTTCCAATCCGGCCAAGAGGTTTTTGTTCAGCGGTGTCGCACCCAAACAGCAAAGTACGACTGCTGGAGCCGGAAGTGGTGGGCAGATTGATTATGAATGGAGCGCCGCGTACTTTCAAATTGCCAACGGCAATTAAGGCGATAGTCACTATCGGTGTGCGCTCACACAGAGAAGCTGCCGGTTCCGGTACCACAGATCGCTCCGCCATTTTCTGAACGACTAATGCCAGCGAGGCGGCTGTTTCCGAACTTTCCTCTTGGCTCGTAGGCATCGAGCGCCTCCCTTCTGGTGAAGGTTCCAGGAAGTGGAATGTTGCCCAGTGCAAAGTCTGCGAACCTGGTCAATGTTGCACACATTTGCAGGCGTGCAAAGTTTAGAATTATGGCCTTTCTAGAACCACAAAGGATATCCCGGATGCCTAAAACTCCTAAGAGGAACCGTGCCTCTGACCGTAATCGATTACATAAATGCCCCACCGGGATCAAAGGGTTTGACGAAGTGACAAAAGGCGGGCTTCCGAAGAATAGAACAACTTTATTTAGCGGAAGCACCGGCACTGGGAAAACCCTTCTGGGGATCAACTTTTTAATCAATGGTGCGAGCAATTACGGTGAGCCAGGCGTCCTCATGTCTTTTGAAGAGACAGAAGATGAACTATATAAAGACGTGGCTTCTCTTAATCTGGATTTGCAGGGGCTTGTTTCACGAAAAAAGATTCTGCTTGAGCATGTTGTTTTGGAGCGCAAAGATATTCAAGAGAGCGACTTTAATCTGGAAGGACTGCTCGTTCGTTTGGAACATGCCATTGAGTCCATTGGCGCAAAACGCGTTGTTCTAGATTCTATTGAATCTCTCTTTGCAGGCCTCAAAGACGCTGGCATTCTTCGATTAGAGATAAAAAGACTCTTCCAATGGCTCAAGGAAAAGCAAGTTACGGCAATCATTACCGGAGAGCCGGTACAAGGCGCTTATACACGTCATGGTCTCGAAGAGTACGTTTCCGATTGCATAATTTTCCTGGATAACAGAGTCGTTGAACAAATATCCGTCCGTAGAATTCGTGTAATTAAATATCGTGGTTCAAATCATGGAACAAACGAATATCCCTTCGTGATTGATAAAGATGGGCTTTCCGTAATTCCTATCACGTCTGCAGGACTCGATCAACCTGGCACACACAAGAGAGTTTCGACAGGAATTCCATCGTTAGACAAAATGTTTCGGGGTGCAGGGTATACGAGATCCAGTACGGTACTGGTTTCAGGTACCGCGGGCACTGGGAAAACAAGCCTCGCGGCTGCATTCGCAGTAGAAATGTGTAGACGTGGAGAACGGTGTCTTTTCCTGTCATATGAAGAATCTGCCGGACAACTGATTCAAAATATGAGTTCCATAAATTTTCGTTTTGGACCCTTTATCAAGAAGGGACTCTTGAAGATCGTATCTACTAGACCCTCCTTTTTTGGTCTAGAGATGCATTTACTCGATCTATACAAGGTCATCGCAGAGTTCAAACCAACATCGGTTGTCATCGACCCCCTGACAAGCCTTATTGGAGAAGGGAACCAACGTGAAATTCAATCAATGGTTACTCGCATGATTGATCTCTTGAAATCCAAGGGCATAACCGGGTTCTTTACAAGTCTTGTTTCTTCGACCGCACAAAACTTCACCAGCGGTGAAGTCGGCGTTTCGTCCCTAATTGACACTTGGATCGTAGTCAGAGAATTAGAAGAAGATGCGGGTAAAAGACGCATTCGTGGGATTTACATTGTTAAGTCGCGTGGCATGGGCCACTCCAGCGACGTTCATAAATTGATTTTGAGTGATGATGGAATTGACATAGTACCAATGGATGGTCCCGCAGGCCTCAATCAGAAGAAGAAGGCCGATAAATATGTTTCTGAGAGAAACAAAATCATTCAAAGTAACAGTATCGGGTGAGAAGCCGGAGATGAGGCATGAGAGAATTACATCCTAACTTCATCGTCGGCATTGGCGGCTCAGCTGGATCTCTTAACGCCTACAAGGCGCTCTTGGGCGCCCAGCCGTCCAATACGGGTATGGCCTTCGTTATTGTCTCTCATATTCACCATACCGCCGACAATCAATTAGCTCACATTCTGTCGAGCCACACGCAAATGCCAGTAGTGGTGGCTTCTGCGGCGGAACCGATCCGGGCGAATCACGTCTACGTGATTCCTCCGAATACGGATCTTCTAATTGAGCGCTATGCCTTCAGAATCGGGTCCCCGCGCACCAGGAGGAACAAGCAGGTAGATTTCCTTTTTGGTTCTTTAGCAGAGGCTATGGGGGAGCGTGCGATCGGCATTATCCTCTCTGGCTATGATGACGACGGGACTGAGGGCTGTAAGCACATCAAGGAAAATGGAGGAACAACCTTTGCGCAGGACATGTCAGCCGAAGTAGACGGTATGCCTCTCAGTGCTCAAGCTTCAGGCTGTGTTGACTTCGTTCTGCCACCCGCCAAAATTCCAATTGCGCTGCAAAGATTGCTAAGAACCAGGACAACTAAGAAGAAACCCAATTTCGACCCAACGAAGTTCCTTTTCACCATTGGTGCGGGCCGCAAAATTGTGCTGATTCAAAGGAAACAAATAATTTACGATCAAGGCGCAGCGAGTGACGCTGTATTTTACATCCAAAAGGGCACGGTAAAACTCGCCGTCGTCTCGGAGGAGGGCAAGGAAGCTACGATAGGTGTATTGAGTCCGGGCGATTTCTGCGGAGAAGGTTGCCTTACAGGGCAGCCTCTGCGCTTGGGGTCTGCAACCGCAATGACAGATTGCGAACTCATGCGAATCGACAAGAAGGCAATGACCCTTGCGCTTAGCCGCGAACATAAATTGTCTGATGTGTTTACGGCATATTTGTTGTCGCGGAACCTCCGATACGAAGCCGACTTGGTTGACCAACTGTTTAGCTCCAGCGAAAAAAGGCTAGCTCGGATTCTGCTTTTGCTCGCCCACTTCGGAAAGGATGGCAAGGCAGCGATTGTAATCCCTAAGATCAGTCAGGAGAGCCTCGCAGAGATGGTAGGCACAACCCGGTCGCGGGTTAGCTTCTTCATGAACAGATTCAGGAA
>JBBRNA010000045.1:0-19779 GCA_038230575.1 Terriglobales bacterium
CCCCGCCGGCGCCGGTTAATGTTCAGGCGAAAGGAAGATCCACATGTTGATACTGATTATCATCTTGGTGTTGGTTCTAGGGGGCGGTGGCGGGTACTACGGTCATAGCCGCTGGGGTTACGGTGGGGGTGCGGGCATAGGGCCTGGCACCCCATATTGTGATCCTCCTCGTAGCCTACATGTTGGGGGTGTTCCACTGAAAGCGAGGCTGGTTAGTCCAGCGTGATGATCGACTGTTCTCCGCGACCCTCGTGGAATCCGCTTTGCTCCACACACGAAAACCGCCCAAGAAGGCGTTCTTGTTGTCACCCAATATTGCGCTGGGAGGCGGCTTCTTCAGCTTCTTGGCATTTCCGCCTCCAAGGACGACCTGTTCCGCTTCGAGCGCGGCTCGAAGCTCGACGACAACTTTGTAAACCTGCCGTTGCCATTTTTTTCTTCCCAATCGTTTGAGACCTCGGAGTCCCAGGTAGTCTTCGTAGGTTTTGCCGCGCCTATACGGCAAATGGGCCAGTTCCATCGGTTGAAGCACCCCATCCACGATCATGGCGGATCCCAGACCAGTACCTAAACCCAGGAATAGCATCCTTCCTCCCTTGTAACTTCCCAGCGCTTGCATGGCCGCATCATTGATAATTTTGACGGGCCGGCCAAACGCTTTGCGGAAATCGAAACCAACCCAGCCGCAACCCAGGTTGTAGGGCTCCCGCAGCGGATGCCCATGGACCACTGGACCCGGATAGCCGAGGGAAACTACCTCGTAGGGGCAGTCTTTCAGGGCCGCCTCGACCTTGCGGACCATCGCTTTCGCGGTCAAGGTCGGACTGGACAAGATCTTGATTGGTTCCTTCATGCCTGTGACCAGCAGCTTGACGTGCGTGCCACCCACATCGACGACTAAAATCTTAGACATGGTCTCCTCGAATATGCCCAGTTTCACTGGACGAATGATCGTGGCGGTTCAGATATTGGCCATCGTGCCAAAGAACTCATTGTCCTGGGCATACCCGCCTTCGCCCTTGTATATGGGTTTGACGTCTTCGAGGAACTCGATTGCCTGAATCCACTTCACCATCTTGAAGCCAAGTTCATTCTCAGCGCGCAGACGTAACGGTGCGCCATGTGGAATGGTGAGTGGTTTGAAATTCATTTCGTAGGCCAGCAGAGCTTGCGGGTGCCACAGATCCTCAATTGTGTGGCTGTCGTAGTATTGGCCTCCCGCCGTGCCTTCGCCAAAAGAATAGAAGACCGCAACCTTGGCCTCTGGCTTCGGCTTTGCCAGTGTCATCAGTTCCATCAAGGGCAAGCCACCCCACTCCGCTATGCCCGACCAACCCTGGATACAGTTATGCAGCGCGATCTGCGTCTTCTTTCCCATTGCCTTGATGTCGTCAAGGGATAGATCGAGCGGGTTCTCGACTAATCCAAAGACCTTTAACCGGTAGTTTTGAAAATCAGCGGACGCCACGGTGGTCCACTCAGCCGAGATCGGCGGCTTGCCGTTGAGCCAGAAATATGGAGAAATATCCGCGGGCGTATACTCTGTCCTGGTGGCGTAGCGATCCAGGAGAAGCGAGAAGATAGGATTGAGCACCGCTGCGCTGAAGTGTTGCACAGCGCGCGATTGCTTCCAAGATGCCCAATTGGCGAGGATGTTTACCGCCAGGAGAACGACTACACCAAGCACCCCCAGGTAAACGCCGAGATAACTGTTGTCATCTTTCCCCACCACAATATGGTTCATGTTGCGGACGAACCCGCTGATCGCAACCATTGAAACGTGAGCAACGATGAAGGCCACGTAGCCGCCCATCACGAGAAAATGAAGAGACCGGCCAATCTGACGATTGCCGGGCAGTTTTGTGTACCAGCTAAACCGATTGACGAGCGCTGGTGACATCGATGGGCCAGTCAGAATGCTCAGCGGAGCCAAGACAAACACGACTACGAAATATGACAATTGCTGAAGTGCATTGTAGTGGTAGAAGGTGTTCGGCTCTTGCGGTAGGTGGAAGGTGACGTAATGAACAAATACCGCCCAGGCGTCGGGCAGAATTTGCCATGAGGTCGGCACCAATCTTCGCCACTGTCCAGTGGCAAATAGCAATCCAATATAGACCGCGCCATTACCCACCCAGAATAGGACACTGAGGAAGTGCCAGTGACGAGACATGCCGAGGGTGTGCCTACCGCCTGGTAAGCCGATCAAGGGCGAGAGATAGCGCGCATCTTCCTTGGCAGTTCCTGTGGGCATTGCCACGGGCGTAAAGCGAATCCATTCTGTGCCAGGAGTGCAATGGACGTTCCAGTACAAGCGGGGATGATCGACCAGGATTTGCAGACCGCTGCGGATCAACAAAATGATGAATATCAAATTGATGTAGTGGGTGATAGCAATCCAGAAGGGGAAGCCTTGTGGATGTGCTTGACTGAAGAACTGAGGACTCTGCGGGACGGACGGGAGACCTACCGTCGACCACTGGATGTATGCAGCAAGAATCGCCAGCAGGAATGGCAATGCCAGCACTACGAGTGTCGTACGCTGAATGCGCATCTTATTCTTATCTTTATCGTTCGATCTTGCGCGCCTTGGCCTTTGTTCGGGTCGGGATGAGGTGTAGAGCCGACCCTTCATGAATGGCTACATGATCGGATTTATCGCTGTTAATCATCTACTGGGGCTCGTCTTTCGACGCGTGGTGCAGATAGCCTTTGAATAGAGTGTCCGAAGTGACTTTCCTCGCGATCACACCGCTCACGCGGCCAGCTTCTGAATTCCATTTGACATGATCTCCGACTTTGAACACCTTAGACATTGCGCTCCTCCTGTTGACCATCGCCAGTCGCCGACCAGTGCGGCCGCACCTCCATCACTACGTTCGATCGGGGATACGACTGTGGCCGGTGACCTCATTGCTTCACCTCCTGCGCTGCGACTTTAGTCGGCTCGGGATTGTGCCAGCCGCCGTCACCGGCAATGATCCGATCAGCCTCGGCAGGCCCCCAGGTATTCGGTTCGTACACACGGGCCGGCGTCCGGTTTCCCAAAATCGGATCGACAACGCCCCAAGCGGCTTCCACGCCATCTTCCCGAACGAACAAGGTAGGATCACCTCGGATGGCATCGCCGAGCAGGCGCTCGTAGGGCGTCATCTCATCAGCGGCGGATTGTCGTACGACGAGTTCCACAGCTTCGCCGACCATCGCTTCTCCGGGCATCTTGGCCCGTGCGCCGAGAGAGATCGTTACATCGGGGCTGAGACGAAAGCGAAAGTAGTCCGCCTGACCTTGACTGATAGTGTCGAACACGTCCTGGGGAGGACGCTTAAGTTCAACAAAGACTTCGGTTGCGCTGACAGGCATTCGCTTACCGGCCCGAATGTAGAATGGAACACCTGCCCATCGCCATGTGTCGATGTGCAGCCTGATCGCGGCGAAGGTCTCCACCTTTGAATCCGCAGCGACGCCCTCCTCGTCGCGATATCCCCGGAACTGTCCGCGGATGACATCGGCAGGAGTGAGCGGCCGCATGGCTCGAAAAGCCCGTTGCTTCGCATCCCGCATCGCATCCGGATCATGGCCGACTGGTGCCTCCATGGTTAGCAGCGCCACGACCTCCAACATGTGATTCTGTACGACATCGCGGATCGCACCTACCTCTTCATAGAAAACTCCCCGGCCTTCGACTCCGAGGGTCTCGGCCATGGTGAGCTGGACGCTTTGTACGTAGTTGCTATTCCAGATTGGCTCCAGGAACGAGTTGGCAAAGCGGAAGTAGAGCAGATTCTGGACCGGTTCCTTGCCCAGGTAATGATCGATTCGGAAAATCGCTGATTCTGAAAAAGAGCGATGCAGAGTTTTATTGAGCGCTTGCGCGGAGGTGAGATCGCGGCCAAAAGGTTTTTCGACAACTACGCGCGCCCCCTTGTCACAGCCGGCTTTGGCCAGGCCCTGAGCTACGGTCTCAAACAAATCTGGCGGAATAGCGAGGTAATAGAGGGGCTGGGATGCAGAATCCAGCGCTTTTCGCAAATCGCGGAATGTCTCCGGCGAGCTGTAATCTCCGTTGACATACTGGAGTTTTGCCGAAAGTGCTGCGAAGGCCTGAGGATCCACGCCACCGTGTTTTTCAAGGCTCTCGCGTGCGCGCGCCCGAAGCTCGTCAAGACCCTTCGCAGACCTCGCCACTCCGATGATCGGCATATCGAGGTGGCCGTGCCGGATCATGGCTTGAAGTGCAGGAAAAATCTGCTTGAAAGCCAGATCACCAGTGGCGCCGAAGAATACAAATGCATCCGAATCAAGCTTCGTCATTTTGCGACACCTGTCCCGGACAACTCTTGTGCTCGCGTTGCTGATCCGTCACCGGGATAACTAACCCGGGTTCCGTTGACCTCTGCCCATGGAGTCAGTGCGTGAAGCCGGGTACGACTCGCAGTGCTGATTTCTCTTACCTCAACTCCTTGTGCCAACAGAGCATCTCCAATCAGGGAACGATGGCAGCGCCAGGGCACAGCTTCTGCGCACATCACGGCAATCCGCTCGTGCTTCGCGAGTTCTATCAGGTCGTCGAGGCTTTTTCGGAACTCAGGAGTCTGCATGTAATCCGCAAAACCACGGAAACTGGCGTTGTGCCAGCCTGTGTTGGTGGAGTCCCGCCGTGCATGGCGGAAGCCGCCAAGTCCAGGCATGTACCTGTAGTGGATGCGAGATCGATGCAGAGCCGGTGACAGCTGGTCGCGGTTGAACTGCGGATTGTGCCGCGAGCGCGGGACGGTGCGTACGTCAACCAGTCTTTCTATACTGTGCGCTTTGAGAAGACGGATGAACTCTTCAATCGAGCGTGTGGAGTGGCCTATTGTCAGAACTACCAACGGCATCTCCAATACGGATTGTTTCATGGGAATCGCCTTGCGAGCACCCAACCTCGACAACTCACGCAACGCGAGCGGTCTGAATTCCCGCCTTTTGGGCTGCCTGACTCGCAAGTAGCACTTTGCGTTTCTCTTTCAACGAGGCCAGCAGTTCGTCCAAAGAATGAGTAAAGGCAGTGATGCCATCGGCCAGCAGTTTCTCTGTGATCGTCTCCAGGTCGATACCCAGTTTGGCCAAACCGGCTAGTGCGTGTTCGGCGTCTTGTTCACCTGCTTCGAGTGTTGGGTGCACTCGTCCATGATCACGGAATGCATTCAGCGTTGCGGGTGGAATGGTATTGATGGTGTGTGGTCCAATCAACTCCTCGATGTACAAAACATCGGAGAAAGCTGGGTTCTTGGTCCCGGTGCTTGCCCACAACGGCCGTTGCAGCCGGGCCCCCCGACGCTTGAATTCGTCGAATGGAGTTCCGAGAAAGATTTCACGAAAGCGACGATAAACGATCTTGGCATTAGCAATTGCTATCTTTCCTCGCAGCGACAATGCGTCTGGAGTTCCGATAGCGTCCAGCGCTTGATCGACTACGGTATCCACGCGGCTGACAAAGAAAGAGGCCACCGACGAGACTTGCTGCGGCTTTGCATTCCGCTTCAGGCCACGCAGGTACGCCTGGGCCACAGCCTCATAGTGGGCAAGCGAAAACATCAGAGTGATATTGATGTTGATTCCTTCTGCGATCAGGGTCTCAACGGCCTGAATACCCTCCACAGTGGAGGGTATCTTCACCATCAGGTTCGGCCGGTTTACAGTCTCCTTCAAACGTCGCGCCTCCGCGATGCTTCCCGCAGTGTCATGCGCCAGTCGAGGCGAGACCTCGATGCTTACGAAGCCATCGTCGCCCTCGGTTTGATCGTAAACTGGCCGCAAGATGTCCGCAGCCATCTGGAGATCCTCAATTTCGAGCATTTCGAAAAGCGTAAGGGGATCGCGGTCAGTATCCGTCGACAGCAGCAAGTGCAGTGCATCGTCGTAGGCGGTCCCCGTCACAATTGCTTTGTCGAAGATGGTGGGATTGCTGGTGACACCATGCACTCCATCTTCTTTCACCAGTCGCTGGAACTCGCCGCTCGTGATCAGATCGCGACGAATGTAATCCAGCCAGATGGACTGCCCGCACTCCCCGAGTTGTTGTAGTGAGTTCATAGTTCTCTCCAGACGTCAGCGAGGCATCAACCCGCAGTCAGCAACGGCAGCTTGCCATCTCGGTATATCAGTAGCCGGAAAATTCTTCTGCCCGAATGTCGTCCTCTTCAACCCCGGCGCTTAGCAGTGTCTGCCGCATAGCCGCCACCATGGCCGGAGGCCCAGCAATGTAGTAGATGGGGCCCTGCAGGACGGCCAGATGCCTGGACAGCATCTCCTTGTCTATCAGAACCGTCTCGCCCTTCCATTCTTTCTTGGATTTTGACATTTCCGTCATGGTGCAGATCAAGCGGAAATTGGGATTCGTCGTTTCCAAGGTCTGCAGGGTGTCCAGGAAAGCTGCGTCTTCGGGCCGCCGATTGGAATAGAACAGGTATAACTCTTGCTTGAGCTGGTCCCGGTCCGCCTGCCGCACAATGCTGTGAAAAGGTGTAATTCCGATTCCGCCTGCGAGGAAGACGGCCGGCTTGGCCCGATTCTTGTGTAGGGTGAAAGAGCCTGCGGCGGGGCTTATCTGCACTTCCGTGGCTAGCGCTATGTTCTTCAACGAGCGCTTGAACGCCGTGTCTCGCATTCGGGTTGTGAAAATTAGCTCGTGTTCAAATGGGGGACTTGCTATGGAAAAGGTGCGTATGTTTCCTTCTGCATCAGTTTCTGGCGGGTTGCGAAGTGTCACGTCCGCATACTGCCCCGGTGTGAAATTGAATCCGGGAGGCTTCTCGAAGTGAAAGGCCATAGTACCTTCGGCAACTTCTTCTCGACGCATCAGCTTGGACTTGTGACCTACCATCAGCGCCGCCTCGATAGCCATGGCTACCTCCTTATAGAGTGTTTGAACCGTGTTTGGTTTCAACCGCCAGAGTCCCGTCGCAATCGCTGCAATTCTTGTTATCGATTCGCGACAATGCTGGTTCGTCCAAGCGGCGACCCGAGCGTTTTTAGCAGATTGTGGAACCTCGCCCTGGACATCTTTTGCCCCAACTCTACCAAGTCGAGATCGAACCGATCCGGTCAATAATGCTCACATTCATCTTCAGGGGTCACTGTGCCATGTTGACCATTCTTTTGCGGGTGGATCGTCGATCATCAATACTGGCACAAGACCAAACTGCTTCGATCACTCAGCATGAAAAGTGCTCTCGACCCGCGGCAACGACTGCCCCACAGAATGGAAGCAGGTGCCGGCGGACGCACAGGCCATCAGACCTACGGAGGTGTTGACCATGACTACGAACCCTAACGTTTGCCATCCAGGCGAGGGCAGTAAAACCTTGAACAGGCTCCCGCAGTTGGCTGAGCCCTTACTGCAGTTCGACTTGCAGAAGGAGCTTCAGCATCTCCGCCAGCAAGAATCGTGGCATCGCGAGACCGGACGGAGTTCGAAGACGCTTGCGAAGTATCCAGACTTCCGAATCATTCTGGTTTTGATGAAGGCCGGGACGCAAATGAACGAGCACAAATCCGAAGGCAGGGTCTCTATTCATCACCTGCTCGGAACGGTTTGCGTACATCTGGCAGAGAAGAAGGTCGATTTGTCGGTGGGCCAGTTATTGGTAATGGACTGTGGCGTGCTCCATGATGTTGAAGCCGTGGAAGAGAGTGCCTTCCTGCTCACCATCGCTTGGCCCAAGGTCGTTTCAGAATCCTGATGCCACCTGTTTCAAGTCTGGATCGGTACGTGTCGATCCCATCCGAGATGGCCGACATTGTAATCTGCTCTAACCTCTGAGACCTATTCTGAAGGAAGCAAAAACGGGCTAGGCGAACGGCAATACTTGGAAAAGGACCGAAATAATAGCAATGGAGAAAATGAGGCTGCAATGAACACGAAAAGAAGGGGCAACGCGAGGCGAAATTGACCTGACCGATCTTTTGTACCAAGTGGAGTGTTAGTGTAACGCCTTGTTGGACAATTGTCCGTAGTCGCCGCCGGGGGTGTGGAGATGTGGGAAACGTTCTTTGTTTTCCACATATCCATGGCCGTGCCGGATTGCGCGTTTAGCCGCAAGCTCCTGCTCACTAGGTCTATTAGAGTAGCATCAGACATAGCGTTACGACGTATTTGCGCGAATTCATATACGCAAGGTCAGACCAAAACACCCATCCTCAAGCTTCACGATTTTACTTGATACCGGCTTACGAAAACTGTTGTTCCACAACTGGAGGAGAAGATGCGAAAAGCTTCCTGGAACGGACGAATTGTGGCCGAGTCAGAGCAGTTCGAATTGGTGGAAGGAAACGTCTACTTTCCTAGAAACTCGATCAAGAGCGAATATTTTGTTCCGAGTACACATACCACCCAGTGCCCTTGGAAGGGCACAGCTAGCTATTTTCACCTCAATGTCGGCGGGAAAGAAAACAAGGACGCTGCCTGGTATTACCCTGTCCCCAGCAAGGCCGCAGAGAAGATTAAGGATTACGTAGCCTTCTGGCGTGGCGTCGAGATCACCTAACCGGTCAGGGACGTCAGCGTGAAGAAGATGCCGCTGCTGGGGTTAGAGCGACACCTCCATAAATACATTTGCGCGCGTATACGGCACAGGAGGCGCTCTTTCAGATGGCACATGGCGAAAGTCCACCGATTCGTATAGGTGTACTGCATCGTTCAGCTTCGTGTTGCTAGCCAGAAACAAAGACTTTGCCCCACTTGGCCTGCGTGATCGCACACCCCAGCAACCTGCGACCGATCCCGTGGCCACGCAACCGGGGCGATACCGCCATTTTTGATAATTCGTAAACATCGTCACCCATGGGTTCCAGAGCAACGCAGCCGACCGCATCACTACGGCGTAAACCATAAAGATGTGACCACCTTTGCGCAGGATCGTGTTCTCAGGGTCACCCAGTGTCTCCAAATCCTTCTTTTCCAGCGCCAATAAAGCGTGATCCATTCTTCATTTAACGACCGAAACGCGCTTCCGTCTTCCCCTGTCTTTAGCGATCGAATCTCGATCTCTGGCCGACCGGCTCCATATTCGCCACCACATTTCTGCGTCTCATCGTTACGCGTCCGCATCGCAATCGAACTCCTGATGAATAGTCTGCCTATCACGACGCGAAAGGTCCAATATCTTCTTTGGCTGAATTCGTCCCCGTTCCTGCTGCATCCATAGCAGCATGAAAGATTCTCGCGAGTTGGAGTTTGATGCGCCGCTGAAACTATTTCTGCAATGGCTTGGCGAGGCGGAGGGAAGCGAACCGAACGACGCGACCGCGGCGGCGCTGGCAACCGCCACGCCTGACGGGCGGCCCAGTGTGCGCATGGTGTTGATCAAGCGCATTGACGAGGGCGGCTTCAGCTTCTTCACGAATGCGGAGAGTCGCAAGGGGTGTGAGTTGGCGGAAAACCCGAGAGCGGCTTTGTGTTTCCACTGGAAGACGCTGCGGCGGCAAGTGCGCGTGGAAGGCTCGGTCACGGAGCTTGAGCGGGGTATTGTGGATGCCTACTTTCACAGTCGCTCCCGGCGTAGCCAAATTGCTGCTGCAGTCTCGAAGCAAAGCCGACCGCTTGAGAGCCGTGAGCACTTGGAAGAAGAAGTGAAAAGGTTGGAGGAGGCAAATTTGCGCGAGGTGCCGTGCCCACCTTTGTGGCGTGGCTTTAACGTGCGAGCTGAACGGATCGAGTTCTGGCTGGATGGTCCCGATCGGCTCCACGATCGTTTCCTTTTCTCTTTAGAGGACGGCGGTGGTTGGCGGAAGACTCGACTTTATCCGTAGCTCTGCTTAACAAATCCGGAGCGCCTGATCAGTCCCAGCAGTTTCAGACGTAGGGCTACGGTCACAAGCGTCGATATCACCTAACTGGTCGCGGTCGCAGCGTGAATGAGCCTCAATCTTTCTACCGCGCCAACTTAACTCGATCTGCTTAGCGGCCAAATTCAGACTTGTGATCCGAAAGCTCCGGACTTGCCCTTCGCTGACTCGCTCCATTTTGGGGGAGTCGTTCGCGCCGCCATTCCATCGCGCCTGCTAGATAGGACTGAGGGATCGTATATCCGTTTTGACGTTCTGGAACTCGGCTGGGCTGGCTGTCCTTGTCCTTCTTAACGTCCGAAGAACAGCGTCGGCCCAAAGTTGGGGAAAACCGGAGCGGAGCGGGAATAGTTCAATCACTATTTCGCCAACATACGGCCAGTCATCACAGTCAGTTAGCGACGCCGCCATGATGCGAGCGCGTTCCGCTATGACTTCGGCTGAAACTGCAGCTGCCCGGCATTGAGCGGTCGCACCTCGTTTCCAAGCGCTACTTTGTGACGACCGGAAGCTCAACGAAACTTCCCGAATAAATCCGCTGTGTGGCCTTCTTGTAGTCTTCCGGCTTTGCCCAGAAGATGCTCTGGACGAAGGTCTGCGGATTACGGTCATACAGCGGGAACCAGCTCGACTGCACCTGCACCATCATCCTGTGGCCCGGCAGGAACACGTGGTTCGCCGCCGGCAACACCCACTTGTAAAGCAGCGGCTGGCCGGAGGCAATGGCCTTCGGTGTTTCGAGACTCTCACGATAGCGTCCCCGGAAAATATCGGCCGACACCATTAGCTGGTAACCGCCCATCAGCGGTTCACCCGTGACTTCATCAGGATAGAGGTCAATGACCTTCACAACCCAATCGGAATCCGTGCCGCTGGTCGATGCCCGCAGATTCACCATCGGCTGACCACTGATCTTCACTGGCTCGCGAAGCACATCCGAGACAAAAACGGCGACATCGGGCCTCCGGGAAGCTTCGCGCTGGTCGTCAACAAGCCAAGGCCGCCACTCAAGTTCCTTCGAAGGCTGGCTGGACCGTGTGCGATACGGAACAGGCTTCGCCGGATCCGAAACGTATTCTTGGACGACCGAGCCGCTGTTATCGCCGGTGAAACCCGCTTTGCCATTCGCATTCATGAAAAACGGCGAGGGCTTCAGCGAGCAACCGCCCGAACATCCCGAAGGCCAGGAAGACAACCGCAGCCACGTATTGGTACCGGTCTCAAAGGCGCTGACTGAAGCCACGGGGTTGGTCGGCGCCTCATCCTTCAAGTAGTGGTCAAGGAACGGCCGCAAAATGTTTTGCCGAAAGTAGTACGACGTGTCCTGATGGAATTTTAGCGCTCCCAGAGAACTGCCGTCCCGAATTGACTGGCCGTGGAACCACGGACCTATCGTGAGGAACACCTTGTCGTTCCTCGTGTCCTTCGGCTTGATGGCCTTATAGACCGCCAGTGCCCCATAGATGTCTTCCTGATCCCACAGGCTGTGGACCAGCATCACCGGGACCTTGAGCGGTTGCCCAGAAAGGATTTTATCGACTGCCTGGTCGCGCCAGAAAGCGTCATAAGAGGGGTGCGCGAGAATTTTGCGCCAGAACCCGACTTGCTCCATCCCGTGGCGCTGGGCCATCTCACCCGCCGAACCTGCGGTCAGGTATTCGTCGTAATCGTCGGAGAAACCACTCCACCACTTGACGGCGTTGTCCCGCGTCGCTTCCTGGTTCAAGATGTATTCGAGACTTCCTGCCTGGCGGAATGCCCCGTTATGGAACCAGTCGTCACCCATCCAGCCATCGACCATCGGATTCATCGGTACCGAAACCTTCAGTGCCGGGTGCGGATTCACTAGAGCCATCAGAGGCAGAAAGCCGTCGTACGAAATGCCAAGGATGCCGACCTTGCCGTTCGACTCCTTCATATTCTTCACCAGCCAGTCGATGGTGTCGTACGTGTCGGTCGCGTGATCGACGGGCGTGGGGTTCTGGGGACCGCTGAGCGGCCGGTTCATCAAGTAGTCGCCCTCGGAACCGTATTTACCGCGGACGTCCTGCACGACCCGGATGTACCCGCCCTCGACGATCACGTCGACGGCGTTATCGTAGCCGTTCAGAATGGGCCCCAGATGCTGGCTCTGGGCATAACCTGTCAGCTCGTTTGCGTTATACGGTGTCCGGGTCAGCAGCATGGGCGCGTTGCGCGCGCCCTTCGGGACGAGGATGACCGTGTGCAACTTCACGCCGTCGCGCATCGAGATCATCTCCTCGCGCCGCACATAGTCGAAGCTGTTGTCCGAAGGCTGGAACTTCGCCGGGGTCTCGCTCGGGAAATTCGGGTACTTTGGCGCCGGAGCCGCCGGCGTCTGGGCGAAAAGGGACAGCGCTACAAACATGAACAAAGAAAGGAGCTTTTTCATCTGGACACCCTCTCATTCCGAAACTAAGGCAACATCGACAACGCGCCGATCCGTTCGCGGGCGTGTGGAGCTTTTGCTAGCCCTACCCGCGTTGGCTTCGGTGAGGTATTGTGCCCCGCTTAAGGGGTTTGCTTCTTGTCGATGCTGGATGCGTTCAATTGCTGCATCTCCCAAGCCCAGAAGCGTCCGCCCCTTGCGCTTGGGAAGCCTCCGCGTAATACCTTTTTGCAGTCGAGTTATGGACGCATTTCGACAAAACTTCACGATCCTGGTTACTTGGACCGAGGCAGGGATGGCCTGTCAATGTTAATGCTCCAATGCACTTTGACCTTATGTATGTCATGGGCCTAAAGTGTGCCGGCCAAGGTTACTGCGTGCATGCTACGCCCGCCGGTGCTCCAGTGGGTGCGCCCAGGCGCACGTTCTCCGATACAAGCTTCTGAAACGCGAGGTGCTGCACTACCGGGGGCTGCGTCGGGGCCATCGTGAAAAACACCCCCACGATGCCCTTTTCGCATTTCATATTGAACTGCCCGCGCAGCCAATTCTCGGGCAACACCGGACCCGCCGTTGAACACTCGCCCACCTCGGCCTTCAACGCGGCGATTTCCGCCTTCCGCTGTTCTACGGGCGCATCCAGAAACAGATTCATGGATGCAATACTCTTCGCTTCACCGTCGTCCCAGCGCTTCCACAAATCCAGAATGTGATCGCGCATCTGCGTCTGGAGCAGCGTAGCGGGCAACTCGCGTTTACGCAGCCCGCCCGCTTTCAGCATCTCATCCCATGCCTGTTTGATCGGCTCCGCCGGCCCAGAATACGTCAGCGTTGCCATCGCAAAAATGCCAACGCCATACTCGGGCAACCAGGCCATGTACGAGCCGAATCCGGGCAATCCCCCGCCATGCGCCACGATGTGCTCAAAGCGGCAATCGCTGCTGACGCGCAGTCCAAAACCGTATCCAGCCTCCGAGGCCTGAAGCACCCCGTCCGCGTAGCTTGCTGTCAGATTGGCTGGCGTCCAAAGATGAGCCATCTCCCTCACCGACGCTCTTCGCACCGGACCCGTTTCGGCATCGTCGCGCGGCGGCCACGCGGTAAGATGAAAAGCAACATACTTACCCAAATCGGTGGCGGTGGTCAGCAGACCGCCCATCGACCCAAATACCCCGTGCGGCAGCAGCGGCTCTTCCCCGTAAGTGCCATCCGGCTTCAAACGATAACCTACAGCGCGGCTCGCGGCAGGCACGTCCGAAAACTCGAAGGTAGTTCCATCCATGTGCAGCTTCGAAAGAATCTCCTGCCGCATGTATTTCTCGTAAGGCATGCCGGATGCCTTCGTCACCACGCGCCCCAGCAACCCAAAGGCATAGTTGGAATACTCGTAGCGAGTTCCCGGTGGCGTAGAGAACGGAATCCCCTTTCTGAGCCACTCGTCCAGCGTTGCGTCGGTGGCGCTCAGCTGCTGGTCGCCCCAAGGATTGTCCTCCGGAAAACCCGCGCTGTGGCTCAGCAACTGCCGGATACGCAGCGGCGGCGTGTCACGGGTCGGCAATTCCATCTTCGCAAACTCCGGAATCCACCTCGCTACTGGGTCTTCCAGCGACAACTTCCCCTCGTCTCGCAGTTTCAGAATTGCCAAAGCTGTGAAACTTTTCGTCATCGACGCGATGCGAAATGCGGTATCGCCTGTCACCGGCGCATTCGACACCCGGTCCCGAACACCGAACGTTCCCATATGAGCCAGACGGTTATCGATAACGACGCCCCACACCATCCCTGGAATCTTTTTTTCTACGGCATAAGCACGTAAGATGGCATCGATCCGTGGCACGGCCGATTCCAGCTTCTGTGTTCTCAGTGGGTCCGTAAACCGGGGTGGTGGATACGCATCTCCGGCCATCAGGCTCCAAGTCGCCAACCCGAAGAGCAGAATGCATCGCATGGCCGCAATTATGCCACAATCGTGATCTGCCTATATCGACAGGGCTTGTGGAATGAAGATTGTCCTTTCTTACCTGATTTATGGAAGGGCTGACGATCATCCTGGCAGAATTCTAAGCAACGTCTCAAATTACACTGTTCAGGCGTGTCGACCGGTTGTCGACTAAACAAGCTGGCTTCGCGAGTAGCATGTCCTTCGGCGTCACGTAGCTATCGCGCTGTGCAACCGGACGTGTTGTTATGCCGAAAAGGATGCGCTCGTGCTGGTGTGGTCAAACGGAGGCAGCACGTTCCGCGTGTTGCCTCCAAGCCTGGGCTAAAATCCAGTCGATGCTTATACAACTCACCAACGGTTTTGTACCAACGGCCGAATCTTTTCGTCGTAGATGTGCTTCATGCCGGTCATGGCCGCATCGGTTAACTGCGGAAGGTCCGTAGCAGAGCAGTTATCCGCAACCTGCTCAGGCCGCTTGCCGCCGGGGATCGCACAGGTAACAGCGTCGAACATCAGGATCCAACGCAGAGCGAACTGGCTCATCGAGACGCCTGGCGGTACTAGCGCTCTCATCTCTTCGACCGCTTCGAGGCCGACGTTGTAATCGACACCCGAAAACGTTTCTCCCATGTCAAATGCTTCTCCATGGCGGTTGAAATTGCGGTGGTCGTCTGCTGCAAAGGTAGAATCGCGTCGGAACTTGCCGGTGAGCAATCCGCTCGCCAGCGGCACGCGAGCGAGGATGCCAACTCGTTTCACTTTTGCTTGCGCAAAGAACTCTTCGGCCGGGCGCTGGCGAAAACAATTGAAAATGATCTGCACCGTCTGCACTTTTTGATACTCGACGGCCTTAAGCGCTTCCGAAATTTTATCCACGCTCACACCGTAATAACGAATTTTGCCAGCCGTTACCATGTCATCGAGTATCCCGAAAACTTCGGGCCGGTCGTAAAGGGCAGTTGGTGGACAATGCAGTTGCAGCAGATCGAGGCAATCGGTCGAGAGATTTCGCAAACTATCTTCAACCCACATGGTCAGATTTTGCCGGCTATAGCCTTCGACGGTCTGACGAGGAAGCCGGCGGCCAGCCTTCGTGGCTACCACAATTTCTCGATTTTCGCTTTTCTTTAGTTGAGCAATCAGGCGTTCGCTGCGGCCATCGCCGTAAACGTCAGCGGTATCGATAAAGTTGACCCCGCAGTCGATGGCTTTGCGGAGGGCGGCAAGAGACTCATCATCCGACACGCTCCCCCAGGCCCCGCCAATGGCCCAGGCGCCAAAACTAACGTCCGAAACTTTCCAACCTGTACGTCCAAGTTGCCGATAGTGCATCTCTTCCTCTTCTGTTGCGGATTGTTGCAAAAGAAAATTGCAGTATACGGTCAAAGCTGGCACTAAATCCTGATTACACTGCCTTTACCGGCTTCAACGATACACTCCATAAACAATTGAAATTGGACATCCAATGCAAGGGTATTAATTAAGGAGTCAATTCCCACACGACGGGCGCGTTCTGCTTGCTAAGGACTCATGGCGGCGAGAACTGGTTGGGCAGATGGCTGGCGAGAGCAAGGAACGCGATCTCTCGTGGCTCGACTACTCCTACCCTTCTGACCTCTCGGCGGACGGCAAGATGTTGTTGTTCACCGAGGCAGGCGAAGGCGGAGGAACCAATTATTCTGTGTATCAAAGAAAAGTTGGTGAGATGTCGGCCGTCAGGTTAGGGGATGGTATGGCGCTCAGCCTGTCTCCCGACGGCAAATGGGTGATTGCCAGTGCGCCAACCGCCCCGGCACCACTGGTTCTCCTTCCCACCGGGGCGGGTGAAGTCAAACCTCTGACGCACGATGCCATTAATCACAGCCGGGCGAAGTGGCTTCCTGACGGCCGACGTTACCTCTTCTCTGGTAAGGAACCGGGCCACGCTGCCCGCATCTATCGTCAGGATTCGCCAGACGCAAAGTCTGTACCCATCTCACCGGAGGGCATCGACCCTCTTGTCATGGTCCTTTCCCCGGACGGTCAGCAGATCATTGGTGTCGGGCCGGATGAGAAAGCATATTTTTACCCTGTGGCAGGAGGAGAACCGCGGATTGTTCCAGGCATTGAGGTTGGAGAGCAACCGATTCAATGGAGTGCTGACGCGAAGGCAATTTATCTCTTTAGGCCGGGAGATCTGCCCGCCAAAGTTTATCGGCTGGATTTATCGACCGGCAACAGGACTCTGTGGAAGGAGCCCATGCACTCCGATTCTGCGGGAGTAGGTCGCCTTGGTCCGATCGTTATCACGCCGGATGGCAAGTCATGCTTGTACGGCTATCACCGCGTTCTGTCTGACCTCTATCTCGTCGAAGGATTGAGGTAAGGAACTCTTTCCTTAGTCTCGATGGCGCAGAAGTGATAGGTCGAACACAAGTGCAGCAAACATTGACCTTCCCTCCGGCGATAAGGTTGTCTGTCCTTTCTGTCGCGGATCGATAGATAAGCCGAACTACTAGTATCATCTGAACTTCATGCGCCCGAATGAAACTCGAAGGCGAACACGGCACTAGATTCGAAAAAAGATTTCGCAGATTTCTCAAAACGTCTTTCCCAAGACTGAAATCAGTGGAAAGCGGCCAACTGTTTCGCGTTCAGTGTAGATACCATCCAGGTTAGGCGCGCGGAAAGAACAACTCCAGAGAGCACTCACGGAGGTCTACAAATTTCTATCAACAACGGATCATTGCCATCGATTACGGCACGAACAATCCGATGGGTTCCTAGATATTTATGACAATGGTCAGCTTTTTTGGATTGGGCGCGAATACTACTGGGACTCGGCCGTCGAGATGCGACAAAAGACTGACGCCGCGTACGTAGATGATCTTATCGAGTCTGTCGAGCCACGGCTCGACGTCAAGGTCATTATTGACCCTTCCGCCTCGTCGTTCAAAGCCGAGATGACTAAGAGTGGTATAAAGCTGATTTGAGGACACGGCTGCCTGTTCTAGCCAAACCTTCAATCTAGTAACAGTTAGGAAAGCTGCTTTGGTCACCCTTGCACACAAACTCCGCGTTGTCGATTACTTCACGCTGGGATGGGGCACGATGGTTGGCGTCGGCTGGCTGGTTGTCATGGACGACTGGCTGCTGCGTGGCGGGGTGCTGGGCGCTGTCCTCGGATTTGCTATCGGTGGCACCCTCCTGCTTCCGGTCGGCTATGTCTACGCTCGGCTGGTTAAGGCTATTCCCGACGCATCAGGCGAGGTCGCCTATACTGCGAAGGTTTTCCCTCAGCCCATCAGTTACGCAACCGGATGGATGATGGTGCTCTCCTACTTTATCGTTTGTCCCTGGGAAGCCGTCGCCGTTGGCAAAATCGCGGCTTACATTTTCCCGGCGCTCGATTCCGTGGAGGTTTATCGCATCACCGAACGGCCGGTTTACTTGCCCCACCTGCTCATCGGGCTGGGACTTACCGGGCTTATCACGCTGCTCAACTATCGCGGCGTCCGCCTCAGTGCTACGTTCCAGAACTGGACAACCTTCGGAACGCTGGCGCTCTTCGTTGTGTTCGTCAGCGTGGGAGTCGGCAAGGGTTCGCCGCGCAACTTCCCGCCCTTGTTCACGCATGGCGGGTTTGTCTCTGTTTTGCTGGTGTTGCAGATCGTGCTTTATTTCATGACCGGATACGAGTCGGTCGGCAAGGCGGCGGAGGAATCCAGTCCGGAACTCCGCGAGAACGGCTTTCTCACCGCGATCTGGTTGGCGATTGTCGTCGGAGTTCTCTTCTATACGGTCATCATCGCTGCCGTAGCCTACGTCGCGCCCTGGAGGAATTTGGCGGGCGAGAAGTTCATGACTGCGGTCGCCTTTCAGCACGCTGTGGGCGCACGATGGATTGTCAGAGTCATTCTGGCGGCGGCGTTGCTCTCGCTTTTCAAGTGCTTCAACGGCAACTTCGTCGCCGCCAGCCGTTTGCTGTTTGGAATTGGACGTCGCGGTCTGATCCCCGGCCGCATCGGCCATATCCATCCCCGTAACCAAACGCCTTCATTCGCGGTGCTGCTGGTCGGTATCGCCACTGCGGCATGCATGTTTCTTGGGGACGCCATTCTCGTGCCGGTTACGGAAGTCGGGTCGGCGGCCGCTGCGGTGGGAATTCTGGCTGCATGCGCGTCCTACTATCGAATCGTGGACGACATCTGGCAGCGGTGCGTGGCGGTTGTAGGCTGCGCTGTCGGTTTACTGATGATTCTGATGAAGGTGCTCCCTGCAGTCCCGGGACACTTCAGCCGTTACGAATGGTTTGCATTGGGAGTCTGGGTGGCACTGGGCGCGCTCTTGGGCCGCTGGGAGTACCTCTATGCCCTAATTGGTAAAGGCGATTGAGGTGACTACCGAGCACGCTCTCATTCAAGCTCCAAGTCCCTCTCCAGTAGGCTCCCGGTTCCGAGTCGAGGATTGAGGGTTAGGACTCCCGGATCATGTGTTCGCGGAATAGCCGATGGAGTTCGCGGAACTGCAGCTTGAGGTGTAACTCGTTGTGAGTCGGAATGTTATCCTAGCGGAATGCAGAAGATCGGCGTATGCAGCTGGCACGGTCAAAAACGCTGGCGCAAGAATGCACTGTCGTAGCAGAATAGTCAATGCGAACATTCATAATTCTTGATACGAAGCCCGATGGACTATCTACCGCGTATGAGAGCAAACCGTAAAGACTCCCCACCGACGCGTGACGGCCTTGAGGAATACATTGACAGCCTATCACGGAGAATCAAAAGGTCGGAGAAGCAGATTAAGGGAAAGAAGAACTCACTCCCCCCCAGAAAAACAGGAACAAATATTCAACAAAACAGACGGGCACTGCCACTTCTGCGGCCGCCAGCTCACGCTCAAATTGTACGGCGGAAAGACTTACCGCGATTTGAATTTGGCTCAGCAGGAGGCAATATTTAATAAAAAAGAGGGGCGCTGCCACTTCTGCGAAATGGAACTTGCCCTTGATGGTTATGTTGGTCAAAAGATCAGTTCTCCTGAATTCCCCGCGAAGAATGAATGGAAGGCCTTGGGCAGTCGAAAGGATGCCTCACAGGTATGCGTACCTTGTTCCAAGACCAGATGGCAGGCAGATCACATCGTTTATGCAGTGATCGGCAGCACTGGCGACCTAAAGAATCTATTGCCTATCTGCATTCCTTGTAATCGTTCCCGGTCATTCTTGAGCGGAGAGCAACTGCGAATTTTCATCCGGATTGCTCATTGTGTCGCTTCGGAACTTAGGGGTAGCGGCACCAAAGACAAGTGGAAGCCATCCGACCTTGGACGGCAAATAGCCAAGGGGTTCCGAAGCTGGGAACGAAAGAATGAAATGAGGGGGAGGCGCTGACGCATGAGTCACCCCAAAAACAAGGGATCCGAGATACTTTAGCAATTCTCTGCCTCCACGAACCATGGCGTAGTTGGCGTGAGATCGGATTCTGCTTTTGCTCGCCCACTTCGGAAAGGATGGCAAGGCAGCGATTGTAATCCCTAAGATCAGTCAGGAGAGCCTCGCAGAGATGGTAGGCACAACCCGGTCGCGGGTTAGCTTCTTCATGAACAGATTCAGGAA
>JBBRNA010000046.1:0-18855 GCA_038230575.1 Terriglobales bacterium
CCGGCATGAGCTATGCTGGGTCGCCGCGAGGTGCGTCATTATGTCGTCTGCTCCGCTGAACCCTCTACCAGCCAGCAAAGTATCCGAATCCGTCATGAAGTTGGTGGAGATGGCGGCTGGTTACTGGTTGCCGCGCGCACTCCAAGTGGTCGCCGACCTCGGCGTTGCAGATGCGCTCGATACGTCACCACGGTTGGTCGATGAGCTTGCGAAAGACGTTGGCGCCGATGCCGACGCCCTTGACCGCGTGCTGCGCCTGCTTGCTTCCCATGGCGTTTTCGAACGGCGAGAGGGCAGCAGTTGCAACCAGCGGAAAGATGGAAATCGGCGTGGCTCCGGTGCACCACACGAACTTCCTGAGCGGAACCATGTCGCAGACCTTGATGGCTGGCGGAGCGCCGCGCGAACAGACAAATGATGTGATCGCAGCCGGTTACTCGCCCGATGGGAAGACATTGGCAGTTGTGCGCAGCGCAAATCAGAAAGTCCAGTTGGAATATCCCGCAGGAAAGGTTATCTATGCGACCAGCGGCTATTTGGATTACGTAAGAGTGTCACCCGACGGGAAGACTGTAGCATTCGCCGAACACCCTGTTTACGACGACGATCGTGGCTGGGTATCCATTGTCGACGAACAAGGCACCCACAAACAACTGACGATCGAATATTCAACGTTGCAGGGGGTCGCATGGTCGCGAACGGGGAAAGAGATCTGGTACACCTCGAGCCCTGAGGGAACCAATCGGGAATTACTGGCCGTGGACCTTTCCGGCAAGTGGCGAAAGGTCCTTGCGACTCCAACCGGAATGCGCTTGCTGGATATCGCTCCCGACGGGCGAGTACTTCTTACGACTGAAGACATGCGGTCGGAGATCAGCGGGATCGATCCGGCGACAAGACAAGAACGGAAAGGTCTCGAATGGTTCAATGGATCCGGCTTGGGTGATGTTGCGCCGGATGGCAAGGCGATTTTGTACGAAGAGTGGGGAGGGCCGGCGGGAATACTTTATCTCGTCGTGTACCGGAAGTTGGATGGATCGGCTGCTACGGCTTTGGGAGAAGGAACCACACCGAGATTCTCTCCGGATGGATCAACCGCTGCTGCGCCAGTACTTTCAAGGCCACCGAAGGTGGCGCTGCACCCGATTGGGACCGGAGAGAGCCGTCGGTTCTCGGTGGGGGACCTTGTGACTCTGAGGGACGTGGCATGGTTCCCGGATGGCAAACATCTAATGCTTGTCGGGTCGACGGAGGGCGAGGCGTTGCGGACCTACGAAATGGATCTCGAGGGAGGAAAGCCGCCGCCCATCGGGCCCTCGGATTTCCGGGGGATCAGCGTGGCGAAAGACGGGGTGAGGATTGTCGGGAGGAAGGCTTCCGGGGAAGCGGCCGTTTTCGATAAGAGCACCAAGAAACTGCAGACGATTCCCGGAATCGCTCCCGGAGAATCTATCCAAGGGTGGAGCGAGGACGGGCAAGCTCTGCTGGTAACAGCTTCGACCCCCTGGGACGCTCAGAGTTATCGCGTCGAGGTTGGATCCGGGAAGCGAAATCTGCTCCAAAAATTCCAATTGGCGGAGAAGGCTGGCTCAAGCTTGAACCTGAGAGCGCTCTACGCGGAGCGAAGCAAAACCTACGTCTACAACGCTCGCCGAATCCTGAGTATTTTATATATCGTGGAAGGGCTGGAGTAAGCCATTGAACCCCAATTCCTCGAAGCAGGGCGCACAACGGCGTGCGGACGCGCAGCAGGAACGCCGCCTCTGCTGTCGGGAGAGGAATAAAATCTTCGAATTGTGACGGCGGGTTCTATTGGCTTCCGAAATCCACACTCCGTCCCAGCCAGGATCGCCGTCCTGGGTATCGCCTGCCCGTTCGTCGGTGATGAGAGCGTCTCGTTGGGTTCCGAGTGGGTTGATCTGGAAGACGTACGCATTGCGCCGGTCATGCCGCGAGTCGATGACAATCTCGAAATAATCATCGAGTTCCTGGGTAACATCCCGGCGCAGTTGGGTACCAACGGGGTCATTTGGAGCCGAGTCGTGACACGCAATTCCGAAGTAGACCTCATTTCGCGAGTACAGCACCCTCACTTCTGTTCGCTCCGTTGCAGGCTGCTCTTCGTACGGTTCTCTCTGCTTGAAATCGGTGATCGGGGAAGCTCGCTGCCAGATGGGATCGTCGAGAGTGCCGTCCAATCGTGGCGAGCGTTCAACTCGGACAGCCTGGGCGATGCGATTCTTTAGCTCTGCCGCGATGGTTGCCGGAGGCTCCGACTTCTGCCCCAACATCATCTGGCTCAGCACACAGAAAGCTAGGAGGGTCCGAGCTAGTCTGGCATAGGGCTTCATGCGGCCTAGCGCAAAGGCAATATACTGGTGTTCTCCTGAAGAACTTCTGAACTACATTCGGGCTTGAGGGGTTTGCATGGAAAAACGACAGTGGCGTTTGCGTCATGGCTGGGCTTTAACGGCGTTGGTTTGCGTACTCGGTTGTGCCACGGCTGCCGTCCCATCTGACCGCCCAGATCAGGCAGCGCTGAAGGAAGTCGCGGATGTGCCCCTGCCGGGCCCCGCGGTTCGCTTCGACTATCAGAGTCTTGATGCCTCGCACGGTCGTCTCTATATCGCCCATATGAACGCCAATCAGCTTGTGGTGTTCGACATGAAGAAACGCGAGGTTGTGGCGAACCTCGACGGGTTTGCCAATGTTCATGGCGTCTTGGCGGTTCCTGAATTGGGCAGAGTCTACATATCGGCGACTGGGGAGCACAAAGTCGCGGTCGTCGATATGCAGACTTTGAAGATCATCGCCACACCCGGATCGATGAACTATCCGGACGGCATTGCCTACGCTCCGGGGCCGAAGCGAGTCTTCGTATCGGACGAAAACGGAGACGCGGATGTCGTGATCGATTCGACCACCAACTCTCTTGTCACGACAGTCCCTCTCGGCGGCGGCGCGGGCAACACCGTTTATGACTCCGGCTCCGGCCACATCTTTGTCGCTGTCCATGAGAAGAACGAGCTCGTCGCGATTGACCCGGCGACCGCCAAGATTATTGGGCGTTATCCAGTCGCGGGAATTGAGAGCCCGCACGGAATCGCCCTCGACGTGAGCGGGAGACTGGCGTTTGTGGCGGGAGAAAAAAACAACAAGCTCGCGGTCGTCGATCTCACGAATATGCAAGTGCTGGCGACCTATCCGGTCGGAAAAGATCCCGACGTACTTGCCTTCGATCCTGGGCTCAAGAAATTGTATGTTTCCGCAGAATCTGGAAACGTGACGGTCTTTCGCGAGAATGGGAAAGCTTTGGTCGCTGAAGGGACGCTCTCCATGCCTCACGCTCGCACGGTTTCCGTTGACCCGGATACGCATTTGGTTTATTTTCCTTTGCAAAATATCGACGGTCGGCCTCTTCTGGATCATGGAGCCAAGCTCACTGACCTCTGGGATTACGAGCAGATGAAGAATTTCGGTTCGCACGCGGGAGAGCCCGGAAATCGCGATGGTGTGGAGCTGAGCACTGAGTAATGGATTGGGTATCCCGCTCCTCTTTACGAAGAGGAGTTCGAAGTAGTAATCATGATCGCAGTAAGAGATCGAAGAGATGCATGCGTCGGACCGAGTTCCTGACCTGAACCGTGATTGCGAGCGAGCCTTGGTTGGATGGGCATAGATTTTCAGCTAGAGCGAAATGGCGCTCTGGTTCGAGTGCACGCCTAGTTCGCTTAAAAAGTGATTGACACTGCCGACATTGTTAGAGACGCGATTTTTCGCCAACTACCAACCCGAATAACACACTTCCCCGAACGCTGTTTCTGGACCGCGAGGAGTACTTCGGCATTGCCGACTACCCGCCTGAGAGCCATTCGGAAAGGCAATCCATCGGCGAATCAGAGTTGCGTCAGTAGATTTCGAGATCATGCCCCGCGACAACCTTGCCGCCGTAGGCTTGACGGCTCTCTCTTAGGAGTTGCTCTTCACTTCCTGCTTCGCGGCACTCTTCCGTGCCCGCCTGATCGCAGCCCGCGTTTCCTCGGTGGTACAGGATTAGCATCCCAGGCTTTGCTTTGGTCGCGATTGCTCCCAGCTCTTGTGCGGACGTGTGGAAGGCCAAACGGTAGCGCTGCCATTCCGAGGAAACCAGGTCGAACGAAGCCCTCGTATAGGCTTCGCTGATCAGAATGTCGCATCCATGGCAGTTCTCGACGATCGCGTCGGTGGGCGATGTATCCCCGGAGATTACGATTGTTCGGTCCGGCGTGGCGAAGCGGTAGCCGTAGGCTTCCACGTTCCCGTGCCGAACGGCGAATGCGGTTACGGTGACATTCGCATCCTTGAAGACCACTCCAGGCTTGATCTCGTGCACGTTTACCTTCCATCCGGTGTTGTTCGAGTGCTCCAGACCTTCGGTTCTAATCTTCCGGTCGACTTCGTAAGCCTCGATAATGTGATTGACCATCTCCTGCGTGCCCGCAGGACCGTAGAGCTCCAGCGCTTCCTTTCGGCCCATAATCCAGGGCGTGATCATCAAGTCGGGCAGGCCAAGCGTATGATCGGAATGGAGATGCGTGAGAAAAGCGATCTTCAAATTGACGGCACGGAGCGCCACAACGCCTTTGTCTTGCGCGGCGGCAGCCCGACGCACCAACCCAGTCCCTGCGTCGACGATATACGCCGTACTGTTTACCACAATTGCCGTCGAGGGCCCAGCGCGCTCAGGATCGGGCAGCGGCGTGCCCGTACCAAGAAGAACAATCTGTGTGTGAAGTGTCGCTTTGCTTTGCGTCTGAGGAACGACGTGCCAACTGAACAGAAGCAACGTTGATGCCACAGTGCTGATGGTTCGCCGTGTTGGGCTCATTGCGTGTTCCTCGCTTGAGAACTGCTCCGCCTGACAGATCTACCATGTCTGTCATCATTGTGACATCAAACTGAAAGAGGAAGCGGGTCTCAGGCCACTTGGCGAATGTCGGGCAAACGGGGAATTTTCCGGGCCAGAAAGTCCGGATAAGGGAAGTGGGGTTCCGTCGAATGCCCTCCGCGCCCCAGACTTCGTCGAAAGCGGTTCCTGGGCCGCGACAATCGCGATCAAAGTCTTTCCCATACTCTCGTCGAGTCCGCATGCTAGCATTTTGGCATGCGCAACCGTATGCTCTTGCTCTGTCTGCTCGTCCTACCCTTTTCTTGTCTCGCTCAAACTCCGAAGCTTCCCCCGACGTACGTGGTGCAGGAAGGCTTCGTGGATAGCCATGGTGCTCTGATTTATTATGAGGCCGTAGGACGGGGCGCGCCGCTTGTAATTGTGCACGGCGGGCCGGGCGCTTCACACGATTATTTCTTGCCATACCTCCTGCCCTTGATGCGGACCAACCGGCTCATCTTCATCGACGAGCGCGGCTCGGGCAGGTCTTCCAAGCTGACAGATCCCAAGCAATACACCATCGCCAACATGGTCGAAGACCTTGAGGCCGTGCGCCTGGGTCTAGGTGTGGGCAGGATCAGTTTACTGGGGCATTCGTTCGGCGGAGCGCTGGTACAGGCGTATGCGTTGAAATACCAGAAAAATTTGTCGCACCTGATTCTCGGAAGCACGTTTGCGAGCACGAAGGAATTGAACGAAGCCTTGGCTCGGATGAAAGCGGAAATGAATCCGAAGGATCGAGAACGAGTTACCGTTCTAGAGGCTGCGGGCCTGTTTGGAAAAGGCGAAGTCTGGGAGCGAGGCCGGTACCCCGAGGAATACGCGAAGCTGGCTTGGGGAAAGGGGTATTTCCCGTATGTGTATCAGAACCGGCCGGATCCGAACTACGACCCATTGAGCTCGAATACCGGCCCCGCCTGGGATGTGTATCGCGAGATGTGGGGGTCGGATGGTGAGTTCGTCGTGGATGGCAACCTAACGGATGTGGAGTATGTGGATCGGTTGTCCGAAATTAAGGTTCCGACGTTGATCATCGTCGGCGATCACGATGAGAGCGATCCAAGAATGTCGAAGGAAATGCACGAGAAGATTGCCGGATCGCAACTGGTTATCCTGCCCAACAGCGGCCACATGACGTTCGTCGATCAGACGGAGCAGTTTCTGAAAACGGTGCGCGAATTCGTAGCGCACTGACGTGACTCGATCGCCGGGGGAGGCGATTCGGACACATCAGCGAACAAAGTACCTCGCCGGTGCGCTTCTCGCCGGTCCAGAAGTCACAATCTGGGAAGTCAGCCGGTTTCCCTTCCGAATGACCATCGGAAGTAATTCGCCTGGAATGAGACGTAGAAGTTTCGTAAAGCCCCGCGGCGCTATACTGAACGGACTACGGGGCGACGATTCTATTGTCCACCAGTCCACATTTATTCCAGCCTCAGCCCAACCTCAGCGATGAGGTGAATCGCAACTTCGTGCAGTCGGAAATTGAAGGCGGCGTGTTCCTCAACGATCTGCCGACGGCGACCGTGTTGCAGATTCAAACGCAACACCACTGCTATACGGCAGTACTTCTGAACGACGGTTCGGCGCTGATTTCAGGGCATCCGCAATACTGTCCACAACCGGTCCTGGTCGCAATCGCAGGCTCGACTTGGGGAGGCTCCATGCTGAAACGACGCTTCGTCGGTCGAGGTATGCACCTAGAGTTTTGTCATCCCGAATACCGCACACCAATCGTTACTTCCCCTATCCAGGAAATCCGAGAGTGCCCGCATCTGAGTCGGTCGCAGATCACGGCCCTAGCCTAGGTCGCCGTCGTTGACTTGCCCTCGCGTCCCGCCTAACATGACCCGACTCCGTGATCGGCCAGAACATCTCGCACTACCGTATCGTAGAGAAACTCGGCGGTGGCGGTATGGGTGTGGTCTACAAGGCCGAGGACATCCGGCTGCACCGTTTCGTCGCGCTCAAATTTCTCCCTGATGAAGTATCGAGAGACCCGCAAGCTCTGGCGCGCTTTCAGCGTGAAGCAGAGGCCGCTTCAGCGCTCAACCACCCAAACATCTGCATGATTCACGATATCGGGGAGCAAGAGGGGCGCGCCTTCATCGTGATGGAGTTTCTCGATGGCGCGACCTTGAAGCACTTGATCGGTAATCGCCCGCTGGAATTGGAAACGGCGTTAACCTTGGGGATTGAGATTGCCGACGCACTCGATGCAGCACACTCAGCAGGTATTGTTCACCGGGACGTCAAGCCTGCGAATATCTTCATCAATAAGCGTGGACACGCGAAAGTTCTGGACTTCGGCCTCGCCAAGGTTAGCAATCTCGCCGGCCGTATGATGCCCTCCGCAACAGCATCGGCTCAGCCAACCGCGATCAGCGAGGAACTGCTTACCAGTCCAGGCGCGGCGATGGGCACAGTCGCTTACATGTCGCCGGAACAGGCGCGGGCCCGGGAGTTGGACGCTCGCACCGATTTGTTCTCTTTCGGTGCAGTGCTCTATGAGATGGCTACGGGCGCCGTGCCATTTCGCGGAGACAGTACCGCCGTGGTCTTTGATGCCATCCTGAACCGTGCCCCGGTGGCTCCGGTTCGGCTGAATCCGGATTTACCTCTAGAACTGGAACGGATCATCAACCGCGCCCTGGAGAAGGACCGCGAACTGCGCTACCAGCACGCTTCTGAAATGCGGGCAGAACTACAACGGCTGAAGAGGGACACCGATTCCAGTCGCAGGCCGGCAGTGGCGACTGCGGATCTGGGTAGTTCCGCGAGCGGCGCTGGAATATCCGCGGCGGCACCTTTCGCAACTCCGGGAAGCGTCTCGACAGCACCAGACTCGGCGCCGTCGGTAGCAGTGACGTCGACGAGCGGAACGGTGGCTGCCGGATCTTCCAGTTCTGTGGCACCCGCTGCCGGACCCCGGCGGAAACCGTTGGTCATGATCGCGGTGATCGCCGCGGTCCTACTCGCAGCCGTGGCGGCGGGCGGATATTACTTACTGCACCGCACGCCGGGTGCGATTGATTCCGTCGCGGTGTTGCCGCTGGCCAATACCACGTCCAACTCCGAAATGGACTACCTTGCGGACGGCATTACGGAAGGAGTGATCAACCATCTATCGCGGCTGCCGGGCTTGCGGGTGATGGCTCGTACTACAGTTTTTCGTTACCAAAAGGCACAACAAGATCCGCTGCAGATCGGGCGCGACCTGAAGGTGGGAGCAGTAATTGTGGGCCGCCTGTCGCAGCACGGGGACACAGTTAGCGTCGAAACCGAGATGGTGGATGTGCGCAACGGCTCGCAGATCTGGGGTGAGCAGTACCACCGGAGAGCTTCCGACATCGCTACCGTGCAGGACGACATAGCGTCCGACATATCCGGCAAGTTAAGGATGAAGGTAAGTGGCGAAGAGCAGAAGCATGCCACGAGAAATGCCGATGCCTACCAGCTCTATGTGAAAGGACGCTTTTACCTGGCGCAACGCACCCGCGAGAGCATTTACAAGGCTCTGGATCAATTGAACGAGGCGATAGCTAAGGATCCCAATTATGCACAGGCATATTCCGGGTTGGCATACGCGTATATCCTCCTGTTTGATCGCGGATGGATCTCACCTGGCGAAGCTTCACCGAAAATCCGCAGCGCAGCGCAACGGGCGATTGAACTGGATCCGACGATGGCCGAGCCTCATGCATCGCTGGCAGCCCTGAAGGAGTTGGCGGATTGGGACTGGGCGGGAGCAGAAGATGAGTATCGCAAGGCAATTGGGCTGAACCCGAACGACGCTACCTCCCACCATTGGTACGCGCTATTGCTGGAGAATTTGGGCCGATTTAATGAGGCGTTGACCGAGGTTGAGAAGTCTCTGGCACTCGATCCCGCTTCCCCCCAGGCTAATGCGAATCATGCGGGCATATTGACCGACATGCACCGCACCGACGTCGCTCTGGCGGAGTTGAACAGGCTCATTGCCGGCAATCCGGAATTCCCAGTTAACTATAGGGAACGAGGTGACGTCTACTGGCGCTTGGGAAATCAGGCCGCGGCTGTGGCGGACTATGCCACCGCGATGAAGAAGGACGGACGCGCGGAATGGGCGGAGAAGTTTACTGCTGGATACGAGAAAGCGAAAATGATCGGGGCGTGCACCGCGATGATTGAGGTACTGAAAAACGAAGCGCAAAAGGAATACGTCTCACCCAACGACGTGGCGCGTTATTACGGATTGATGGGAGATCGCGACCATACCTTCGAGTGGCTGGAAAAGGGTTATGCGGAGCGGGCGTCGCGCATGGAATATCTAAAGGTCGAATCTTATCTTGAATCTGTTCACTCCGACCGGCGCTACATCGACCTGCTCAAGCGCATGGGCCTGCCGCAGTGAATACATCTGTGCCCTCTGGAACGAAGAGACATCCCTATTCTGAAAGAAGCAAAACGGGATAGGCCGAACCGGCAATAACTGGAAAAGTCCGGCCTGCTGGTCACTCTCTAGCGATAGTTGTTGTAACCCAGGCGTTAACACGTTTTGACCTAGTGACTGAGTGTAAAGGCGATGTTTCACCGATTGACAAATCGTTTCTGAATTGCCGACCATCCGGGAGTGATCGATGGTTCCAATCCAAATCTGAATGCAACCCTTCTGGAGATAGAACCCTTATGAGTCCAATAAGGAGGCAAGTGAAGTGGTTGAAAATACCCAGGAATCCCTCTCGTAAAATCAGTTGCGATTCAGCCGATCATCGAGAAGCAAAACTACGCGGTAAAGAACTTCGGCACCGTTAGCTACGTCTTGCCAAGAAGTGTATTCCTTGGGCGAATGGCTGATGCCATCAAGACTGGGGACGAAGATCATGGCTATCGGCGCAATTTTGGCAATTTGCTGGGAGTCCTGCCCCGCTTCGCTGGGTAGGTCCATGGTAGTGAGGCCGAGGGACTTCGCAGCGTCGCGGATGGCAGCCTGCAGGGCGGGGTCTGTCGGAGCCGGCTCCGTATCGTCCACCGATGTGCAGAGCGTCACAACGTTTTCTTCCTTGTCGATTTGTTTGAATTTCAGTTGGATATGCTCCCACATACGCTTTATTTTCGCGGCGTCGAGATCGCGCAGTTCGACAGGGAACTCAGCCCTGCCAGATATAACGTTGACGGCTCCAGGTTCCACCCTCATATAGCCGACCGTGCCGACTTGATGGCCGTTTTCTTCACGTACTACCTCACGAACGGCGAGGACCTCCTTTGAAGCGGCCGCAAGGGCGTCCTTTCGGCGATTCATCGGCGTGGTACCCGCGTGATTGGCGAAACCCATGACGACGCAATCCGATCTCTTGATGCCCACGATCCCCTGTACGATCCCGATGGGGACTTTTGCTTCATCAAGGTGAGGGCCCTGTTCGATGTGCAATTCGATGAAGGCCGCCAGCGCCCCTTTCGGAATGCGGGCTTCAGTAAGATGAGACGAATCCTGACCGTAACGGCGCAGCCAATCTGCTAGGGTCAGTCCCTGGTCGTCCTTGCGGCCGAGGATTTCAGGCCCCAGCAGTCCAGCGGCGACGCCCGAACCCAGCGTGCCTAGGGAAAAGTGGTTGCCTTCTTCGTTCGTCCAAATGACTACCTCCAGCGGATGGCGGGTCTTCACGTTTGCGTCGTAAAGAGCGCGAATCACTTCGATGGAGCCCATGCTGCCGACGTCTCCATCGAAGTTTCCGCCGTGCAGAACCGAATCGATGTGTGAGCCGAAAAGCAATATTGGCAACTTCTCCGAGCCAGCCCGCCGGCCGAAGATGTTTCCCGCAGGATCGATGCGAACCTCAAGTCCTGCTTGTTTCATAAGACCTATGACGTATTCGCGAGCGGCCATGTCGCTCTCGGAGAAGCCAATGCGAGTGACACCGCCTTCAGGATTCCGACCGAACTCGCTCAATTTCTCAAGCGTGCCTTGCAAACGTTGAGAGTCGACGTGAAACTTTGAAGAGCCAGCGGCTTGGCCTCGTGCAGAAGGTGCCACGAATGAAGCCATCGACAAAACGGCCAATGCAAGTAGAGAAGCGCTTCGGTATACGTTACCGACGGTCGTTTTCGGGTTTGAGGGTGACATACTGTTCCTCCATTTTAGTGGTTGGCCAGGGGTTGGATCTGCACTCGCGCACACCACAACGGAAATGACCCGATAACGGAGAGCACTTTGTAGGTACCCGTGAGCCAGCGACGCACGTCAAGGCCGAAGGGGGTTCTGCCCCAGGCTTCTCAGAATTCCACCCGGATCATGGGCAAACCGGACGAGTCGGGTAATGAAACGAAGTTGCAAGGCCACCTGGACAGAAATAGACCGCCACAAAGGGCGGCCATTTCAATTTTCAAGGTTGTTCGGTGACTCACATTTTTATTCGCGAAACATGGCTAGCAACACACTGCCACTTTCCGCTCGGCATCTTCACCCAAGTATCGGTCCAGCGCACATGTTCATCCATAGGCTTTCCCGACAGATCGGTGCCCTTAGATTTAGAGCCCCCCGCCGCGATAGCCGTCTCGCCGAAGACCGTTACTTTGACATCCTCGTACTCCATGCTGCTGTATTTGGTCGCCTTTGCGTCTGCCAGTAGTTCGGCCTTGCCGGTGATTTTCCCATCGGGGCCTGTGCCCACGAATTTGTCGGCGATCAGTGGGGCGACCAGGTCCGGATTGTTTGTTTTCTGGGACTGAAGCCACTGTTGTTCCAGTGCTGCGACAACCTTCTCCGTCCCTTCGGTCGTCTGGGCTTGCGACGATGCGGCACTCAACAGAAAAACGAAACCGATTAAGCAACAGAGCAACGTTCTCTTCATAGAACTGGTCTCCTTTTTAGTTGTTTTCAGATTCTCAGGAAAATTGGCCGATGTGCGATGCCATTGGAATACCTAACGGCTGGGTATGTCAATTAACTCTGCGCTAGTTAGAAAACTGACTGGCCCAAATTTGGTCAAGCCTTTGATAAAGGGCAGGAAGGAATCGAATTACTTGTTGCCGTCCACTCGGTCCAGAATCTCTTCTGTCACTTCCCAGATCGCCGTTTTTGGACCGCCAACGAAGCGCTGAGGATGCCCGGATTACTTCCGCATTGTCGTATATCCTCAAGAAAGAAGGCCGAGTCGTGGATGTTCACTATTACCCGAATGAAGGTCACGGGTTCGAGGATTTGTCATTACAGGCGTCGCTACCGCGACCTTCATTCTTGGGGCAACGTCGATATACTTGCTGGAGAGAGAGCCGAAGTTAGTGATCACGAATGACTCGGTGCAGGTTTAGGACTTTCGCCTGCCGAAATAAATTTCTGGCTCGTCCACTGAGCCGGTTGGTTCTATGGCGCGGGGCTTTTTCCCACATGAGATATTGATCGAACCAGGCGATCGTGCGCCGGATGGAGTCAATCTGGTTCTCGCGTTTAACGGGTTGCTGCTCATGCGTTAGCTTCTGCACCTTGCGAGTGTTCCAGTCTTTTCGTATACCGCTAACCACGATATCTCTCGAGGGCCGGTCGCCAACCTTACTTTGATCCCAGTTGCCCTCGCAAGCTTTAGGGATTTCTGTGTTAATGCGCGTTCGCTGAACCAGCCCTGCCAGGCAACTGCAGGTCGAGTGAATAAAGTTCCCGGCTACCCACGTCACGCATGATCAAGGGGGCGCCATCGGGAGCAATGCCATTCCAGGGGATTCCCGAGTCGGTGGTATCGACGCGTGGGATGCCTTTCAGGACGACCACTCGTTCTTTCTTTGCGCCTGGAACGGAGACGCGGTCGATTTCGGGACCGTCACTTCCGAGGTCTTCGAAATACAGGTATTTGCTGTCCGGGGACCAGTTTGGGTATTGCAGAATGGTCCCGGTTGCTAGTTGTGACCACCTTCCGGAGGGTAGTTCGAGCAGCATAACTTTCCTCGTGTCGGCTGAGAACGTAGAAATGTGGCGCCCATCCGGTGACAAGCGCGGGCCTACCATCGTCTGACTGCCCGCCAGAATGGAGACCTTACTTGTTTGCAGGTCGAATTGGGCGACCGAGTAGTCGTCAGGTTTTGCGCCGACGGCTGGATAGTGTGCCAAGATGAGCGACTTACCGTCCAGAGACCATTGCGGATCATCGTCCCATTGGTCATCCGGCCGGATCTGTTCAACTGCACCCCCATCAGCCGCCACCACACAAACTATCTGCGTTTTTCCTGGAAGTATGCATGCGAAGACGATGCGGCTGCCGTCGGGAGACCAGCGCGGCATCGACGCTACCATCGGAGCGTAAGTTAACTGCAACTTTTCAGTACCGTCGATTCGGCTCCGCCACAAAACCCCATCGGGATAGCTTATATACGCAACCTTTTGACCATCCCGGTAGAAGTCAGTCTCTCCGGCGGAGATGCCGTTCAGGAATGGAACAAACTGGCGAGTTTTCATATCTAGGCGCTGCAATTCCGCCCGCTGCTGCTCTCCAATTGCAAATAGACGGTCGCCGCTAAGCGCCGCGGTCCAACTTTCATAAGAGAGCGGGCCTGTGGTGATGGGCAGAGGGTCAGTGCTGCTTGGGTGAAAGATTCCATTGTTTTCCCGCAGCGCCCAGATGTCGTCGCGGCCATTGCGAGCGGCACCGAAAAAGTAGTAGCTTCCATCGGCGCTCCAGCGGCCACCAAACTCTCCAGGGTCTTGGTGAAAGGCGGGCGGTAAGAGCGGATGCAAGCCCTTGCCGTCAATTCCGACGTCCCAGAGATTGAAAGAATAGACTCCCTCCGCGCGCGCGGTGAAGCGTAGGTGGGTACCATCCGGCGAAAACTGCAGGTCGTAACACAAGTCCGGGATAGAAATCAGCTTACGGGACTCACTTCCGTCCCATTTCGCTAGATAGATATCGTGTTCCCGCGAATACGCTAACTGCCGCCCGTCGCGAGACCACGCCGCGGTGTTGACCAGAAAGTCTCCCAGACGGCGCGGCGATCCCGCCGGCACCGGAATAATCCACGCTGCGCCTCTGTTCCGGTTGAGAAAAGTGTCCTCTCCGTTGTAAGAGTCCACCAACAGCTCGGAGCGGCTAGGAGAGACGTCATGCAGGAAGGCATTCACGAAAGGAGTGGGAATCTGGTTGATCTCGCCGCCACTAGCGGAAACCTGGCTGAGGACGGCGCGCTCATTGATTTTTTCCGCGAAATAAACCCGGGGACCATCGGTGACGACCGATTCTTTGGGGCGGTTGTCGCTCGTGAGTTGCGTGGTGGAGAGCACCCGTGGCGGCGGCAACGGCGCGCGCAGCCAGAACGTGACGGCCGCAATGGCCCCCGCTGTCAGCAGCAAAGCCGCGGCTTTTCCGACGCGTGGTTGCCATGCACGCAGCGGTGCTGCAACTACCGTCGCCGACCTGCCTGAATCAGTCTCGCGCTTCAAGCGCTTACAGTCAGAGCGCATTTCAGCCGCGCTCTGATATCGCATATCGAGATCCTTTTCCAGGGCCTTGTTGATGATGCGCTCAAGTTCTGGGGGCAAATCAGGATTCATCCGGCTGGGTGGGGAGACATTTTTGTTCAGAATGGAATTGAAGATGGCTGCGGAGGTGTCTCCGCGGAAGGGGAGTATGCCCGTTGCCATCTCATAGAGGACCGCGCCGAAGGAAAACAGGTCGGTGCGAGCGTCGAGTCCCTTGCCAAGTGCTTGCTCTGGGGACATGTAGGCAACTGTTCCGAGAGCGCTGCCCGGACTGGTGAGCTGTTCTTCGCTGATCGTCTTCGCGGAGATGGCTCCGGAGGGCGAACTCGTCATTGGAGTTGTTTTGGCCAAGCCGAAATCGAGAATTTTGGCAAGGCCGCGTTTAGTGATGAAGATATTAGCGGGCTTGATATCGCGGTGCACAATGCCACCGTTGTGAGCGGCGTCCAAGGCGTCGGATATTTCAATCGCCAGCTCAAGCAGAGGTTCGATTTCCAGCGGACGCCCGGCGATGCGGTGTTTCAACGTCACGCCATCCAGGAACTCCATTGCGATGAACGATTGATCTTCATGTTTGCCGACTTCGTAAATCGTGCAGATGTTAGGATGGTTCAGTCCCGACGCTGCTCGCGCTTCCCGGCGGAAGCGCTCCAACGAGTGCGAATCGTTCGCAACATTTTCAGGCAGAAACTTGAGGGCTACAAAACGGCCTAAATCGGTATCTTCGGCTTTGTACACGACACCCATGCCGCCGCCACCCAGCTTTTCGACGATGCGGTAGTGCGATATGGTTCGGCCAATCATGGAATCGCGCCATGTTAGGCGGGATGGGGGAGCAAGTCAATTGACGCTCCGTCCTGCAGGCGGAGCGATCCCCCGATCAATTAGCACAAAAATGTGTTTTCTCCAGAAGGGCCTTTACAATACGATTTATGGCATCGGATACGGAAAAGGCAAGCATTTAATCGTCAACGTGGTCGATGCTGCAAGCGAAGTGGCTCCACGACTTTGTTGGCACAGAGGTCTCCACGTCGATGCATCATATAGAATCCCCCTCCGTGGCGAAGCGGATCAACCTCGAGAACGTAATGGCCTCGCTGGACAAGCAATGCCCGAAGTGCGGCCATCGCATCGTGCCAAGCGAGATCCGGCGCGTGAATAATGAGGAGATGAAGTGTCCGGCTTGCGGTTCCGTCTTCAAGCCGGAGGTTAAACCGCGAGGCAAATAAGTGGAAATGTCGGGGCAAGCACCGCGCAAGCCCAAATTCTCACGGAGTTGTGTTCAAAATCGTGTGCATTTGGCGCATTAAGCTCCAAGACTTAGCAACAGGCGAATACGGATTCTTGTGGGATTTTGCTTCTCCTTTTGAGAGGAATGGCTCAATAATGCAATTCCGCATACGTACCTTCAGCGTCACCAAGTGAACAGGTGCTACATCTCCTCACACCAACGCGTCGTCGGACATTTTGAGCTAGCGCATTTGGAATAGAAGAAAGGGGAACAATGAGACTCAGAAGTTTGGTCTGTGCCTCGGTTTTGTCTACAATGGCAATCGCTCAGAACTCGCCCACGCACCCAACTACTACCACGAAACGGGTCTCCCACTACATGCAAGAGATTGGGCTTCTCTATTTAGAAACCACAAAGAAGCTGTTGATGGGCGGACTCGAGAACGCCGCCGCCACGCCATTGATGGACCCGACCCAACCTAGCGAGGTCAACAGTTACGGAGATGTGCTTCGGGAGATGGAAGATCACATTCAAGTCAACATTGCCTCTGCGACAGACAAGCAATATTTCCGTTTGCTTCAACGAACAAAAGCCGCCGCGGACCTTGCTGTCTTTGGCGACAAGTCCGGTCTGTACACCGATTGCGTCTCGCTCGCCCATCTGACGGCGCTTCAGGGCAGTATGAGCAGCGGGAATTGCACCGAACGAAGGTATGAAGAAACCCTCCGCCTAGTGAATGAGGCACTACTCAAAGCCGCCAGCAGCGACTTGGAGAGGGCGGAGCAACATCTAGCCGAGACCTTGAAGGGCGGTTCCGACTTAACGCCTTCCCAAAGAGAATTGTGCGCCCAAGACGCCACATTCGACTTCTGTGTTGGAACTCCTGAGAGAAAAGCGTATGACGAGAAAAGGAGTAAGGCAGTCAAAGAGTCTGACGACCAACAGAGGAGGGAACTTTGTGCGAAGGGTGTCTTCGACAAAGATTACTGTGCAAAGCTTAATGCGCCTCAGACGTCCGTTCCTGACAAGTGATTCCGCCCATCCTCAAGTCGCGTGCTTAGCGCAATTGCACTAGCTGCCGTAGAAAGGTTTTTTGCAGGCTTCTAACATCCTGTGGAACAGCCGCGATCTGGTCCGCGGGATCCGTCGATTTCACGTTCATGATTGTCGCCATTTCGTTCATGGGGAAGGTTACGACGCTCACTTCGTAGAGTTTCAACTCCTGCAGATGCCGTACTCCGTTCGTCACCGTGTCGCGCAGCACGTCATAGCCGATGGTCAGCCCCTTCAGGACGCCCTTTTTCATAAGGGCAAACACCTCTCTCGCCTTCGGGGATTCCATAACCAATTCGCCGTTGATCTCGAGTCCTCGCGGTCCTTCTTTTAGTTTGCCAAGTCCTATCGGCTGCGTCGTGTCGTGAGAAAATAGGATTGGCACTTCGCCGCCCTTGTGCGACAGCGTGCGCGTGAATGCGCCGGGCTCAACTACATCGCCACCATAATCCACGTTGCCGAATACTGAAGCCATACCGCTAAAAACGCCTTGATCCGTCAGGCTCTTGATTTCCAACTTGACCTGTCGATTTTGAATATTTCACTCTCCAAAAGTTAAGAGATTGGCGGCCACCAAAGGTCGACCGCCCTACCAATCGATTCTGCATAAGAAACGAAGGGCAAGTCCGGAGCTTTCGGATCACAAGTCTAAATTTGGCCGCTAAGCAGATCGAGTTAAGTTGGCGCGGTAGAAAGATTGAGGCTCATTCACGCTGCGACCGCGACTAGTTAGGTGATATCCACGCTTGTGACCGTAGCCCTACGTCTGAATCTGCTGGGACTGATCAGGCGCTCCGGATTTGTTAAGCAGAGCTACGGATAAAGTCGAGTCTTCCGCCAACCACCGCCGTCCTCGAAAGAGAAAAGGAAACGATCATGGAGCCGATCGGGACCATCCAGCCAGAACTCGATCCGTTCAGCTCGCACGTTAAAGCCACGCCAGAAAGGTGGGCACGGCACCTCGCGCAAATTTGCCTCCTCCAACCTTTTCACCTCTTCTTCCAAGTGCTCACGGCTCTCAAGCGGTCGGCTTTGCTTCGAGACTGCAGCAGCAATTTGGCTACGCCGGGAGCGACTGTGAAAGTAGGCATCCACAATACCCTCCTCAAGCTCCGTGACCGAGCCTTCCACGCGCACTTGCCGCCGCAGCGTCTTCCAGTGGAAACACAAAGCCGCTCTCGGGTTTTCCGCCAACTCACACCCCTTGCGACTCTCCGCATTCGTGAAGAATGGGTTTCGTGGATGATAAATGGCAACTCCCGACGCTCCTGTTGCTCAGTCCCATCCTTGCCGGGAGTGACTTCATACCGAACCTGATGGAAGTACGCGACGGCTTTTCTCTCTGAACTGAAAGCTCTCGTCACCGAGCCGCTCTGCTCAATAACGTGCTCGGCCTGCTCATTCTGGCGAATGCGCAAATTAAACGGTTAGAAATACAGCACAACCACAATTCCAAAATAACAGGCGTTTGCGGTTCAATTCCTGCAACTGCCGGGCGGGGATTTCTGTGGGAGCTCGATCATGCCTATTCTTAGGACAGGTCGCCGGCGAGTTCGACTGCTACTTCAATGAGAGGGAACCGAATTGCGTCAAGGCTACTTGAGCAGTGCTACCACAAGCGCAATAAGCGCGATAAGCATCGCCGCTCCGGGGAGGCCGTAGGCAAACAGTTGCGAAGCTTGAGACATGGTTGCGGGACTGATGACCTCTGGCTCGGGCATCACGACTGCTTGATCTGCAAAAATTGACTGTTGCATCACTCGCTTGCTCGCCATGACTTGTTCTATCCCGGCCTGGAAGTGATGCTGATGGATTTTCTTTGAAGAATCAGGGATTGGCTCAGCCGCCGCAGCCAAGGCCGCGTTCAGCACAGCATTCTGAATGTCTCCGCCGCTTACTTCATAGCGGCGCGCGAGGGCGTTGAAGTTGACGTCGGAAGCTAGCGGCGTCCGGGAGGGATGCATTTGCACCTGCCAAATTCGAACGCGTTCCGTCTCGCCTGGCAGCTCGAAGAGGACGTGCGTCCGGATGCGTCGCTCAAACGCCGGATCGAAGTTGGCTGCAAGGTTGGTGGCGAAGATCACGACACCGGTGTACCTCTCCAACTCCTGCAGCAGCACACTGACCACAGCGTTCGATTCCCGCTGCGAGCCACGATCGACTGAGGTTGATCGGCGTGCGGCGATTGCGTCGGCTTCGTCG
>JBBRNA010000047.1:0-18534 GCA_038230575.1 Terriglobales bacterium
CCATCTGCTTGAAGCCGCAGTGCGGACATTCCGCGCTGGCCTTCGCAGGTGTCGGCTTTGCCACTGATCCGTGTCGACGAAGCTAGAAGTCGTTAGCGAGCACCGCCGAACGCGGCGGTTCTCGCTGGAGCGGGACTCTCTTCACTCTTCGAACCTTCAGGTCGCGAAGACTTGGATGCCTGCGCGCCATTCGCGCCGGAGGCACCTCCTGCGCTGGCGACTTCAGATTTACCATTGAAAGTAGCTCCCTCTTCGATAACGAGGCGAGCCGCTTTTAGATCACCCTGAAGCGTGCAGCGCGATTTCAGTTCGCAGCGCTCGGCCACAGTGATGTTCCCCTGCACCCGTCCGTAGACGGTGATTGACTTGGTCTTGATCTCGCCGCGGATGTCAGCGTTCTCGCCGATAGTCAAAACGCCGTCGGAATTGATCTCACCCTCGACTTTGCCGTCGATAAGGAGCTCCTTTTGAAATTTAATGGAACCTTTGATTTCTACGTCGCTCGAGAGGACGTCTTTGCCGGAATGTTCTGCCATATACTTAGGTTGATCAGTGGTGAGTGGTGATGGTGGACGTGGTTCCTCGCGATACGCGGGGCGGTTGTTATCATCGGAAGCGGCTGTGAGCGATCCTTCTCCGATCGACGACATCGGCTTTTGGGGGATGAATTTTTTCAACACGCCTCATTATTGTGAGTAACTCGGCGCATGTCAACGTTCTTCCCTATGTAAATCAGTGATTTTCGTCAAAAAGTCCGGCGGTGAATAACCTCGCGGTTGGATTTTGATAAATCGGACGCAGAAACGAGGCCGCGCGGGATGGCTGCTGCTCCATCAAATCAGCCAGCGTCGGCCTCTCGACGGCGCGACCTAAGATCCGCGCGGAATCTTCGCCTATTCGTCCGGCGTCATAACTGACTACGAAGCGAGCCCGATGGTCTGAGGCGATGCGCTGCGCGGTCGAGTCGTTGGTGGCAGAATAGAACTCGGCCGTTGCGACCGTACCCGGGAGCGCTTCGTGAGAGCTTCCACTCACCCCGGGTTGCCGGGACCAGTACGCGATTTCAGGTGAAAGCCACCACGGCGCGATAAAAGCGCTGTTGCCCATCGCGCGGAGCTCGGCGGCAAGCGCACGCAAATTTACGTTTTCAGATTGCCGCTCCGCGCGACGCTGGGATTCAACCTCACCGGGCCAAAGCTTCGCGTCCCATGCTCCCGCGAGCGGGTAGAGCGAAATAGTGAAGAGCGCCACGGCTATCCATCGGCGGCGGAACACGGAGAGCATGGCCGGCAGGAGCATCGCAAAGACAATTGCGAAAAAATAGGCCCAGCGCGCCTGCCAGAGGGTGAGAATAAACGTGACCACGCCAATTGCGACGAGTGTCCCTTCTGTCTGGCGGCGCGGCGAATGCCCGAACCAAATCAGAAAGGGCGCGGCGACGAGGATGAGTCCGAACCACTGCAACCAAATTGGGTCAGTAATTCGGACCGAATGAAGCTCGCCAATACCCAGCAACCACCGCGCCAAAGCTGGATCGCGCAGCATGGGAGAGATTGGAAAGCGCTGCTCGACGATGGCGGCACTGACTAGAACACTCGTAAAAATCCCCCACCGCCACCGCGAGCGAACCAGGCGCTGTCGACGAAATAAATCAACGGCTGTGCAGACGCCAAAGAGGATGAGGGGCTCGTAGGCGGAAACCCATATCGCGATTGCCCACGCCGCGCCGCTCGTGATGTCCCAGTGCGAGCTCGGGCGCGTGCGTAGTGCCTGATCGGCGCAAATTGCGATGCTCACCAGAAGCACCAGGAGCGACTGATGGTCCGCGCGACCGAGTTCAGTCGCGTGCACAACAATCGGACTGAGAGCGAAGAATAATATCGCGGCGAGACGAAAGCGGATGTTCGAATTGCGCATCCAAATCGAGAGAAAAATCGCGGTTACTACTCCCAGTAAGGGGGACACGAACGCTCCCGCCAGCTCGAAACCCCGTGCCGTGAAAAGCCGAAACGCCAGGCCAAGACTGACAATGATATAATCAAGCGGAGCTGTTGTATGCGGACTGATTCCAGGGGGGAAATTTTCAAAGTCATGATGTCGGACAACGAACGCAGCGTGTTCCCAGATCAGACGCGCCCGGGTCATTCGCGCGTAACAGTCGCCATCGGCAAAATAGATATTGTGGTCGACGAAGACGTCGCTCCAATTCGCGCAGCGTGGCACGAGCGTGGCAACGATAATCACGATCGTCTCAGCAAGGATTAAGAGCGCGCGACGCACGTCTCACTTAAAAACGAAATCTACTGCACGAGAATAGAAAACGATCTGGGCCCACCAGGATTCGAACCTGGGACCAAGGGATTATGAGTCCCCTGCTCTAACCGCTGAGCTATAGGCCCGTTTACTAGGTAAAACGGTCGCTTTCAAAAGATTTTCGTTGCTTTTTTCACGGTCTTTTTCTACGGTTTCCCTATGAGTGAGATGCAAGGGAATGCAAAGACCGTGAAACAGGCCGTGAAAACTTGGCAGCGAACTCGTCTGCAAAACCTGCTTCGCCATAAATCAGGCCGCTACTATGCGCGAACATTCAGTGGCGGAAAAGAAATTTGGAAGTCGCTCAAGACTTCGGACTTCAAAGTTGCAGAGGCAAACCTTGCCGACTTCAAGCGCGATCATCGTGCGACGGCTGCCACAACGAATGCTGTTAGACGCGGCAAGATGACGTTTGCCGACGCGCTTGCCGTTCACATGCAAAAGCTGCAAGACGACGTTGAGGCGAAGCGCACGAAGTCGAGCACGGTTCACTATTGGAAGCAGATTCTTAAGGCGCTGCTCAAGAGCTGGCCGGACTTGCCCGAACGCGACGTGCGGCGCATTTCGCCTAACGAGTGCAAACAATGGGCGCAGGGATTCGTCGGCAGCGCGTCGCCTACCCGCTTCAACAACACGATTGCCGGACTGCGGCATGTGCTCGACGCAGCGGTGGACGCGGCGCTGATCTACTCGAATCCGGCCGCGAAATTGCAGCGCGTGCGGGTGCGTCAAAAGCAGCTCGCGCTTCCGAGCACCGCGCAGTTTGAACAGATCGTGACCGCGATACGAACAGCGGGGGCATGGTGCTCCCAGGACGTTGCGGATTTTGTTGAGGGACTCGCGTTTACCGGAATGCGAAAGGGCGAGGCTAACGCGGTCGAATGGCGCGACCTAAATTTTACTGCGGGCGAAACTGTAGTGCGCGGACATGACGAAACAGGAACGAAAAATTGGAGCGTCCATCGCATCCCGATGCTGCCCGATGCGCGGGAGCTGTTTACGCGGATGCGATCCGAACGCAAAAGCGAACCGCCGACGGCGAAGGTGTTCCGCGTCCGCGAAGCGCAGAAGGCGCTCGACAGCGCGTGCAAGAAGGTCGGCGCTCCGCGCATCACTCACCACGACTTGCGGCATCTTTTCGCAACGACGGCCATTGAAGCTCCCGTGGACATTCCGACCGTCTCGCGCTGGTTGAATCACAAAGACGGCGGCGCACTGGCGATGCGGACTTACGGACATCTGCGCCGCGAGCACAGCGTTGCGGCTGCGTTGAAAGTTAGCTTCAAGTCTAAGCGTCCAGCAGCGGACGCTGAACTTGCCGCCTAGCGAATGGAAGCGAAACGAAAACGCGGGCGCCCACGTCGGCCATCGTTCCCCGCTCCGCGCACCGTGTCAGAAGGTGTCGCAATCGCGCTCTACGGGTCTGTAGGTGCGTGCGATGCGTTCCCTCTGCTGTATCCGGAGTGGCCGCTCATCAGCAGCGCGGCGGGGACGCGCATCAAAACATTCATTCAGGAGCGCGGGGGGAGTGGAATTGAGGAGCTGGCGCATGTCGCGGCAGCACTGAGCGCACCAGCGCCAATAGCCGACAGACGGCGCGGGCTAACGATCCTTTGCCGGATCGGATGCGAAGCGGTCGGAGCGCCCTTCTCCATTCCCACGCTGCGCGTATGGTTGCAACGGCGCGGACTTGGAGAGACAAGCCCGAGCACGTTATCAAAGCTCGTGAAATGGGCTGGCTCAGCGAAAAACGACTACCCATATCGGCTGCACTTTGCAGCACACGACTAGTCTCAAATTATAGACCTAGTTTGCAGCACCTGAGCGGGTGAAATGTCGGCCATGCAAGAAATGGAACCGACTTCGCAAACAATGACAAAAGAGGCTGGCAAGTCGCCACCTATCCCACTCAACGAACGGGCGGCCTACACACCTGCTGAGTTCGCCGCTCTTTTCGGAAAGGAACCGACGTGGGCTTACCGGCTCGCCTACAAGCGCAAGGTCAAAGTCATTCGGGAACTTGGCCGCATGATGATCCCACGTGCAGAATTGGAGCGCGTAACAGGGAGTGCTGCCGAATATGTGCCTAACGAAACAAGTCGAGCGAGGCGTAAAGCAGCGGAGGCGCTTCGATGACGACGTGCGCAACAGTTTGGGAACCCTTGCTGGAGCCGCTGCTTATTGATCGAGCTTTGCAGCACCGCTGCAAACCCAAACCTCTGAGTAATACATCTCGCAGGTGGACACGCTCAGTATGGCATGAGCGCAAACAGTCCCCTACCGGCCCGGCTGATCACGAAGCGGGAACTTTCAGAATATCTCGGCGGCTCGACTAAGCAGGTCGATAAGCTAATGAGACAACGCCAGATTCCTTTTACCAAGCTTGGACACCGCACGTTGCGGTTTGATCGCGAAAAGGTAATTCGGGCGCTTGGCCGATTGGAAATCCGCGCAGCGGAATGAGAAAGAAAGCCGGGCAACCGCAAGCCGCCCGGCCTTCCCGTATGAAGAACTCTACCATGCTCTCGGTGTCAACCTACGGGGCGTCGACCACCTCTAGGTTTCTCGCCTTTACCAATGCCCTCGAATGGAAGAGAGGAGCCCTCGATGAATCGAGTTGGCGAACGTTTGTCAAAGCAAGGTCACTTGGCATCCCGAAGGACTTTGCTGTTTCAATCGTCAGCCACTTGATTGGCAACGCAGGAGTTTCTCCCCGGAGCGGCAAATTGCGTTCTCAGCTAGATCGGGCCTACAGCCAGCCCGCCAGCAATAAGCACATCGGCTCCCACGTTTCCGTGTTTCCCAAAGCGAAAAGCCGAACATGCGACGCCCTTCCGAATTGCGAGCGAATCGCGGAGATCGTTTCGTTAGGCTTCGGCTGTTACGATCTTTGGGAAAGCTCTCCTATACGCTTCGCCGGAGAAGCCAGTCATTCTGAACAGATTGTCGACGCGCTTTTTCCTAGCAATCCATTGCTGAGTATCGGGCGTTCATTCCGCGACCGAATCACGAAGCCACGAGAGTTTTGGCGAGGCCGTTTATCTCGATCTCAGTTCATCGTCCCCAGCCCTATGTCGGCTGAGAAGGGTTCCACCACGGACGGACGCTCCTCTGGACGAAGCTTATCAAATACAGGGTTGCGGCGCTTCATCGTGGTCGAGTTTGACCAAGGGACAACTGATGACCATGCGTCACTGATTAACCATCTAGGTAGTGCCGGAGCGGCGCTGGCGTTGGTTGTCTTCTCCGGCAACAAATCGCTCCACGGATGGTTTTTCTGCGATGGGGTGAAAGAATCTGCGCTGCGTAGCTGGTTCGATTATGCGATCACGCTCGGCGCTGACCGTCAGATGTGGGTCAGATCACAATTCACACGGATACCAGACGGTCGGAACGGGCGGACTGGCCAGCGACAAAGCGTCCTTTATTTCGATCCGGGCTTCACGAAAGGAGCACAGTAGTGCCCACGTTTAAATTCGGAGCTTCCGAAGGAGTGGCGTTGATGCCCGTAGCTCCGCCTCCTTTTCCTTCCTCTTCTCAACTTTCAATCCGATCACCCGACGAAATCCTAGGCATGGAGTTCGATGACTCGGACGTCATACTCCAAGACCGCATCATGGCGGAGGGTCAACCTCTGACGATTGTTGGCGCGGCAGGAACAGGCAAGTCGCGGATAGGTTTGCAACTCGCAGTCTGCCAAATTCTGAACCGGCCTTTTCTCGGAATTGAAACCTTCGGGTCGCCTCGCAAATGGTTGATCTTACAAACCGAAAATAGCACTCGCAGACTGAGTTTCGACCTTAGACGAGCGAAAGCTTGGGCAGGCGCGGAATGGCCGCTTGTCTCAGAGCACCTGCGGATTCACACACTGGAAACCGAGAACGATGCGCTCCTCAATATTGAGGATTGTTCAGACGCGATTAGTGCAACCATCGCAAAGCACGAACCAGACATTGTTCTTTTCGATCCGCTCAACAGCTTTACACTTGGTGATCTGAATAAAGACGCGGACATGCGCGCAGCATGCACCGCTCTTGGTCATTTGGGGCGCATAGGGCAGCCCAGTCGCGCTATCGTTATTTTGCACCACGCCCTTACTGGAAGATTAGGGGCGGCGCGGGCTGTCGGTTACGACCGCAGCTCCTTCGGGCGAAATAGCAAAGTCTTGCTCGCTTGGACACGAGCGCAAATCAATCTCGCACCCGCATCGCCTGACGATAACAACCGGCTGATTGTGTCATGTGGAAAGAACTCAAACGGCCCTGAGTTCAAGCCCTTCGCCGTCCACCTAAATCCTGATTCGATGATCTACGAACGGCTAAATGATTTCGACATCTCTCAGTGGCAGCAAGAATTAACGACAGGCAAGGTAACGAAACCGCTCTGCACACTAGATGGAATGGTTGATCTGATTGACGGAACGGAAGGTGGCCTAACGAAAGCGGAATTGGTCGCTACGGCGATTCGGGAGACAGGTATCAGTCGTGCTCAGGGCTATCGAATCCTCAGCGCGGCCATTAGCCGGAGATTGTTACGCTATGATAAATCCGAGAAACGCTGTTATCGCGTGCGTGAATAGCGAATCGTCTCACTCCACGTCTCACGATCTTCTCATGAGACTGGCAGGAGATTATCTCAGTCTCATCATCCCTTAAGGGGATGAGACGAGACGAATATCTCCGTAGCCATACAACAACCCACCGTGGATGAAGGAATCTATTTCCGGGGCCAATTCGAAGGCCGGTCAGGGAAGTTGCTTGGGATCGCTGAGTAGCCCGGAAAAACCGACTGTCTCATCACGTATCGCTCGTAGATGTAGAAGCGAACATTTGTATGACAGAAATGCGCTAGTCGCGGTGCGCTTCGTAGTAAGTGCATTACACTGTTCGCGTGCCTTCCACTATGGCCCAGCGCGACGCCGCAGAAGCGAATAGGGCTTCGTGCGATTTCGATTGGGATGCGGTCGATGCGCGTTTGGACGGTGAACGGCCCGAAACTCGTTCAAGAGAACAACGCGGGGATGATTTTGCCGCTCAGGAAGGAATCATCCGCGTTTTGTCCATGATTCTGGATAGCAGAGATTCACGGCTGGAGGCGCTCACTTTAGCGTCGGCGTTTGGGATCGCGTTCATCTCAGAGGAAAGTTTCTCCGCGCTCGCCGCGAAGCACGGCATCACTCGCCAAGCCTATTCCAAGCGGGTGCTCAGGCTTCAACGCGAATTCGGATTGCCACCGGCTAGAACGCAAAAGGCTAAGAGAGCGCGTGCCATTTATTCCGGCACACAGCAGGAAATTTGGGCGAAAATACCTGAGCAAGAACGCAACCGACTGTCCGGTGCGGCCCTCAATAAATTGTGACCAACGAGAACAATCCGGCACCGGTCGCGCTTGGTAGACTTAAGCGCGGGTTGGCGGGAGCACTGGCCCGAAGGTCAGCCCTGTCTCCAGAACGCCGTAAAGAGATCGCACGACACGCCGTAAAAGCTCGCTGGGAGCGACAGCGACGCGCCGAACGAGAATGGGTGCGTTCCAAGTTGAGAGACACTTGAAGTTGCAAGTGTAGAGTGCCGCAATCTGTCGTGCGCCCCGGAGGTGTTGGCGGGTGATACAAGGTCAGGGATGACACCGTTGGTAAGTTGTCTATGCCCAAGCCCGCCGAACGCTACGCCAAGCTGATCGAAAACTTTCGGGCTGCTGAAATCAAGGCTGAGACGGAATTCGCACAAGATGATCTCCGCGATTCTGCGCGGGCGATATTTCAGTTCGAAAAGGAACACAAGATTCCTGAGTTGAGGCAGCTTCTAAGTCGCCTTGCTGACTCAAAACGCAGTGCCGCAGTAACCGAGCAACAGATTCAACAGCTCCGAGCTGCGCGTCCAAACGTCAGCAAGTTGTTTGGAAGCGAGATCACATTTGATGAAATGATCAGCGAGGCAATCTCGCTCCTCGCCATCGAGCGATTAGTCTCCATTGCCCCCACGTCGGTAGCAGAAAACGAATGCGCGACAGCAGAATTACTAGATCAGAAAAAGGCTCTTATCCGATCACTACCCGCAGGGACAGAAGCGGTGCTTCTTTGCGACACCTTGGATAAAGAAACACGGGAGTCATTTGGCTGGTTAATCCGCGAGCTGGAGAAAGTGGCGGCATGAACAAGAACCATCACTTCGACCGGCAACCAGTGCGTTCTCGTACAACGGGGCAGTTTGAGCCAGCGGCGCAGCTTCCAAAGGCGAGCGAGATGCACTCAGCTTATCTAGCGCCGAGACGGACGCGGATCATCCCTTCTCGCGTGCTTAATAGCCCAGTGCGTCACGAGGCGGCGCAGGTTGCTGAAACCATCGCTCAGCTTCTCAAGGGGAAGGTATGAACGTCGCTGGTGTTTCAATCCTCACGTGCGGAACAGCCAGAGGCCATGACCTAGTTGTCGATCATAAGCTTCTCACGCAAATGCGCGGGCAAATTTTGGCCAAGAGGCGCATTCCAGTGAAGCTGGATCATCGCGGCGGCCTAAGCACGATCATCGGCTACCTCGATTCTCCCCGAGTGATCGGGGCAAAGCTGCTTGGAAACCTGCGGCTTCTGAAAACCAGCGCGCACTATCAGCACGCTAAAGAATTAATTCAGCAGCTTGGTCACCAAATTGGGCTCTCTCCCGCGTTCACGGGAGAGGCAGAGCAGTTGCCTAACGGCAAAAGAGCAGCGCGCTGCTCCGATCTACTCAGCATTGACTTAGTCGAACATCCAGCAAGCAATGCGAGCGGGCTGTTCTGCGCGAAGTTCAACTACCGCTCCTTGCGCGTTTTTCCACAGCCAAGCTCATTAGCCAAGCACGTGACACGAATGCAGCGGTTAGATCGCTGCATCGCGACCTTGCAAGGTATCGGCCTTCTTTGTGATCGACCGCACATGTTGGCTCGCAAACGCCCGGATGGATCGGATGAAGACACGACCCCGCGTCCGCTCGCGCCTTCCGCTATTCACGACGTTGCGACAGGTGCTCTCGAAGGTGGGGCAAGCGCAGTGGCAGTCGATGCCCTTCTGCACGGTCAGGGGTCTTTGACAGATCGACTCGGTTCAATCGCTCGCGATATGCGTGCTCCACGCTCAACAGGCCTGCTGCGGAAGGCGGCTATAGGCGCAGCGACGGGTGGAATTCTGACAGCCGGGGCGGGTGCGCTGATAAATCAACTCGTGCGGCGAAAGCATGAGGAGCAGCCGCAGAAATTCGATACACCGCGACTCCCACTCACCCCAGACGAGAAGCGACAACGCTCGCTGTTGAGAGTCAGCGAGGTAAAAAACCGCATCGCCACTGACGAACTACGGCGCTCGAAAGATAACTATGCCAAAGCGATGACTTCCGGCGCTGCTGCGGGATTGGTCGTCGGTTCTTTAAAAGGAAGAGCGAAAGTTGGCGCAGGGATAGGCGCTTTGGCTGGCATCGGCAGCGTCGCCGCAATCCGTCGCGCAATGCCGCCAGATGATTACGGACAAAGGACTCCAGCAGAAAAACAGGTTGAGCAGCTCCCCGCTATTGCGGGCGGCGTAGTGGCGGTCGACGCCCTTCGCCGGAAGCTCACGCGGGCGGGTGGCGGGCTGCGGTCAGCAATCAGGAATCTGAAATGATGAAATCTCAACCTAACAACAAGCAGCTTCAAAAAGTCGCGGAATCGTTCTATTCGAACGGTTCTGTTTCTTCGGAACGTCACTCGGTTAGTTCTTTGGGGCGACGATTGCTTCTCTCGCGCCAGACGATTCGGAAAATGATCGCGTCAGGCGAACTCAAACCGGAAACGCATTTTGCGGCGGGCCAAGGGCGCACTCTCACCTTTGAGTTCAGCGGGCCGATGCTGGACGCGCAACGTCGCGAAGTCGTTCATGAGATCATCCGCGAAATCGTCGCCCGACTGCGCGGGCTCGATGTTGACGAGCAACAACTGACGCTTGCCGCCCTTCATTCATTGAGGGCGCAGAAGAACGATTGCGAGACTCAATTTTCACAACCGGATGACGACGATGATGATGAACTCGGAAAGATTCTCGGCGGGGCTGCTGGAGGCACGGCTGGCGCTGCCATCGGCGGCAAGATTGGCGGGACACCGGGAACCATCGCAGGTGCGTTAATCGGCGGCGGGCTCGGCTCCGTGGCAGGGAATAAAGTGGGGCAAAGTCGCCGCGCCAAGAGCACGCTCGTAGATGCGGCAGAAGCTGGCGCACTCGGATACGGAGCGCACAGGCTTATACAAAACGCAGGCGGCTACCGCTCGGTTGCCACGAAGGCGGGCGACGCTTTAACGTCCGCCGTAGGGCCTGATATTGCGGGAGCTGGAGCGACCGTCGCCCGCGTCGCGAGGGGAAGGATGGTTGACGCTCTCAGACGAGCCGTCGCCAGTCTCTAGCGGGCAGGCAGCAAGTTTTCCCAAGAACATTTGAGCGCACGTTGAAGGCGAATCGCGGTGGTGATCAGGACATTCAATTCTCCCGCCTCGATCTTTTGAATCGTTCTGATGTTCAAGTCGGCCAATTCGGCAAGCCGCTCTTGCGTCAGCGCGCAGCCGGTTCGTTCGCGCCGCACGTTTGCGCCAAAGCGTCGAAGCTCTGACGCCAAATGAGTTTGCGCTGACACGCCCCATTAAGCCGGATCATTAGCGTTGACGAGAACGGCGCAATAGGGCGTAAAGTGGTGGCCGTCTCTCCGACTATGCTCACCAGCATTCTAACTTTAGCTTTAAGTTTTCGAAACGGTGTTCGCTTTTTTTCCCAGCGCGGAGAGCGTCCAGACGCCACCCCGGTCTGCGCCAACTGCCATACCGAATTGGGGAAAGGTGAGCGTTACTGCGGGCGATGTGGTGGCAAACCCCTCGCCCCCCCCTCGTCTGCGCAAACTGTCAGGCCAGACTAGGGAAGGGCGCGACTTTTTGCGGTCGATGTGGTGGCAAGAATCTGCTGACGGCTCGCGAGTTTGAAAGCGTGGAGGCCCGCGAGTGGCATCCGGTCAACAATTTCAAAGCAGCAGAAAATCTTCGCCAGCGCGCTGTCGCTCGTATCGCCGCAATGACTGAAGCAACGGCTTGCGCATCATGCCGAGAATTCTACGACCCCCCAGTCGCTTTTTGCACTTCCTGCGGTGCGGACATCGCGCATAAAAAACTCTCCGACAAAACCATTTTCGCTGTGCTTCAACGAGGGTTCCCCCAACTGTTGCAAAGTCCCGACGACGTAGATCGCTTGCGTCAGAGCAAGCCTGCAGCCGAGAAGTAAGGTGGCCGAGGGCTTCTGGGATCACTTCGTCCGATCCCTGCGACTACTCTGAGAGCCATTGCGCCCAAACCTCGACTAGCATCGGCTCCGCAGAGCGCAAAGCGCCTCTCTAGACTATACATTCCGTTTTATACGTCTCACAGCGTTACCTCGACGGTCTTCCATACTCCTTCACCGCGATCTGTGGGGAGGTGGACGGATAGTTCATCAGGTGTAATGACCATCGGACCTTGGCCAGTGTTGGATAAATCCCAAATGTGAAATAAGAACCTTTCGCGCATTTCCGTCGCTGTCCGCCACTCGCCGCGAGACACAAAGAATCGTAACGGTCGACTGGAGCATGCCTTGACCTCAATAAATAAGTCCGAAGGCTGCCCGGCAACGATGTCGAAAGACGTAACGTCATACCCCAAAGTGTTGTCTTCAATAGATACACATTCTGGCAATAGATCTGGATGTCCGGCAGACCTGAGGCGCTCTTTTTCGCTAATCACAGTCAATTGTTCGCCGCGCATTCCGGTTTGTGCTCGTTTAGTGTCCTCCACACTCCGCGCAAGGTTGGCTAGTCGAAGCCACCATTCCGCTATATCTTGCGGCAATGGCTTCTCATACAATCCAGCGCATTGGAGGCAATGCAGCGAATTACTATCTCTGAGATACGTTTCTACATAGCGTCTACCCTTAGGAATAAGCATCGCCCAGCTAGGTTGGTCATCTGCACGAATGACTTGCTCGATTAAGTTCTGCAATCGTGAGCGGCGAGAACAGTTTGATGCATTGCAGCAATCGGGAATAACTTGGTTTAGGTGCAGGGCCTCTGGGTAGTCGAATCCAGATCGGTTAGCCAATCCATAAGCGAGAAGGCGGGCGCAGTCCGCGAGCGGAACAGTCGGATTAGCGCATCTAAACTCTTGCAATGACAGGACGGCATTTAGCACCCCCATTCGCAGATACCGTTGCGAAATCACATTTGATCCACGTCTCGGAGCGGTATGGCCGAGAGAAGTTGGTCGAGCAAGTCCTGGAGATCCTCAAGCTCAATGTCGCGGTCGACGGGCGGATCTGCCTCCTCTTCATCTAGCGCAATCTGGCGAAGATCTTGATCATTCAAGATAGTCTCCATCGTCCGTAGTTTGGTCGCCAATCGGCGGCTCACAGAATAATCAATCGACCCCAAACCAGCAGGCGCGACCGATTGCAAAATCGTGATGTTGGTTATTTCACCCGGAGCTAGTCCAAGCCGGTGAATCCGATCAATCGATTGGAGGTAATGAGCAGCGTTGTAGGAACGGTCGACGTAGACAGCTTCATGGCAAATCTGATGGAGACTGATTCCCTCCGAGCAAGCGGCGGGATTCGCAATCATCACCATGCACGAAGGATCCTCGTGAAATTTTCTGATTCGTCCCTCCCGCGTGCTGTCGTCCCGTTCGTCGCCTGTTGGAACCCCACCGTGCAGAATTACTGGATGCAAATCCGGTAACAGCGCCTCCAGCCGATCTATTGTGTGCCGGAAAATCGTCCAAATAACCACCTTGCGGGGAATTGCCGCTAACGCCCGTGCCCGGGTGCAAGCTTCTACAACCTTAGCCGAATCGCCTTCCTCCAAAACTCGCCGCGCCAGTTCGGCGAATGTAGCGTCCCCCACAGCACTCCCGCCAGTCATTGCAATGACTGCTGCGACTGGATTAGCGGAAACTTGCAAGAGCCTCATGACCGACCGTCTAGCCGCGATAATGTCGACATGAGAATTGCTCCGCAACCCCGATAGCTGTCGCAGCACTTCGCTACGAATCACGCTATACAGTCCGAGCTGCGCTGGCCCCATCGGAACCGAGACGAAGGTCCTGATAGGAGCGGGAAGGCCTAACTGGCTCTTTGTCGTTCGGACATAGAGATGTTGAAGGACTCTTCGAGCATTGATAACATCGTAAACATTGTGACCGAGTAGTAGTCCTGACCACAGAAAATCGATTTGCGGCCAGATGTCACCGAGTTCGTTAGGCACTGGCGTGCCCGAAAGAATGTCTTTTCTTACCGGCAAGGGCGCTAAAGCGAGGACGGTGCGTCCACGCTGCGAGAAGTCACCTGCCTTGATCCGGTGGGATTCATCTAAAACAAAATGAACCGGATGACGCGAAAGATACGACGCGATTGATGAAGTAACCCGAGTCAACTTATCGTAGCTGATCACGAAGCGTTTCCGATTTGACCCGAGCAAGGTAGAGATTGTCGCATCATCTCCCTCCAAAACGGTAAAAGGCTCGGCTCCGCCCTCCGGCGCATCAGCACGCATACATTCTCCGACTACTTTTATCCATGCACCTAGAGCGTTCTTGGGTGCCACGACAAAGAGTCGCATATCAGGCGATCTGAGCAGGAGGTATAGGGCGAGTGTGACAGTCGTCTTTCCGGCTCCCGGCACAGAGAAGTTAGCACCATGGCGGAGGTTAAGTAATCGGGCCACATCTGACTTCTGAAAGTCCTTGAGTGAACGAACAAATCCTAAGCTAACGAGTCGCGAGTCTATGTCTTCCGCGCTTAACTCCTGAGGAGCCAGTGCTTGGCGTGACTCACGCACAGCCCGTCTTTCTGCCTGAAATCGCTGAAGTCGGTCTTGGGCTTCACCAATCGCACGCATCGCGAATCCAAAAGTCGTTCGCATGCTCCCGATCTCTACCAAAGCGGGTAGAGCGTAAGCCCAGCCAAGTTCTAAGATGCGACCGTGCGTTATTACGGCCGGATCAGCCTGAGTGCAGCACTGGACGATACGGTTCCAAACTGTGGTGGGAATATCATTCGAGCCTTCAACGCACGCACTGACGGTCGGCGCTGAATAGGAAACGGTGATCTCCATTCCTCGAAGCAGCGGTGCAATTAAGGACCGATCAAACGGTCGACCTCACCCAGCAGGGATGTTGCGCGGTTGACTGCGCTTTCCAATTGCGATTTTACGCCCGTGAGCGTCGTTGGATCGGCGGCGTCGAGACTAATTTCCGTGAGGGCCGTGTTGGCTTTGACGGCTTGTCGGAGCGCAGCTGTTCCGACATTCCGCTCTGCCTCAAGCTCCTTAATATCATCGCAAATTTCCCCAATCTTCTCTGCTAATTCAGTGCTGCGATCCGTGTCTGATAAGATTTCTTTTAGCGGCTGGAACCTTGCCGCAGGATCAACGGCTACGGCTCCACCGAAAACATCGTCGGAGCCGTGGTCATCCGTATCTAACTCCTGTTCATTAACCTCAATGTTAACGCCCAGTTCCTCGGCCAGCCGTTCGAGCACGTCCTCTGTTTTGCTGCCGTATGCAGCCTTGTATTGATACGCTCGGTTTCCTAACGCACGCGAGTTCTTGGTCAGAACATGACAGATTTGTCGTGAGATTTCCTTAGCTTCGACGGACTTGGATTTGATCCCTTTTTGCAGCTCTATAAACTGTTGCTGTTGGTCCATCACCTCATCATAAGCCTCGGGTGTTCCAAGATAGTCAGAAAGGTAGATTTCCGCTTCAGCCAACCTATCAAGAATAACGTCAACTTCCGTTGGCCTATCTAGCCGCATGAGGGTTGCTATATCAGTGTTGGAAAATTCCCGCTCTCTTAAGTCACGCACAGCGAGAGCTTCAGCGGCCCAATCATAGGGTAGCAACGTGGCCGGCTGCATCTGGAGCCTGACTTCGATTCGCCTTAACTCATCTGATGTGATGCCAGCAGGAAGAATCATGGCTCGAACGGCACAAAACTTCGCATAACGACCGCTCTCTTCAGCGAACAGCTCGCGCATCGCCGCAAGTCTTCGATTGCCATTCACTATAACTCCCTCGCGTGTCAGTAAAAGTGGTTCGGTTTGTTCTGCGTCTTTCTCTAGAGCTGTTTTAATGGCCATCACCGAGTCACCCTTGCCGCTTTCCGCAAAAACAACGAGAATCGCATGCTGGATTCGTTGTGCTTCTTGATCTTCTTGCCCGTTCGAGAAAAAAGTCGGTGCTAGATCGTTCTGTCTGATATATGCAAGCTGCCGAACTTTCGTCCGATAGTTTTCCATTCGATAAACTGGAATTTTAATGTCTAGCTCGATCACCGGAAGATTTGCCGCCCCGCCCGGGTATGCGTGAAATGGCAGAAGCGGGGGATTTGCGTCACATTTTTCGCTGATCTGATGCTGTCGATCCGCAAGATCGCGCACTTGGACGGTAAAAAAGGTTGTGGGCATAGGCGTGTTACTCGAAACCGATAATCATGATCGGCACAGAAATGATGCGGTCGAAAAGCGTCAGCTCGCTGATCACTCGCTCATAGTTAGCAATGTTGCTGCCCAAGACCCGGGATGCGTCATTGGTCGGCAGAGCGGAAATCGCCACCGAAATTCGCCCTGTGACGTATAAATATTGGAGTTTCAACAGATCGTAAAAAGCGCGGCTCACATTCCCCGTTTGGAATTGGAATCCAACATCGTCGTGAAGGGAGAAAACGGTCAGCTGATAGCCATCCTTCAAACGCGCCTCATCCGACCATCCGATCTGCGTCAGAGCGGCCCGCACATGGGTGCGAATCACCTGAGTGCCATTTGGAGAAATCGAAATATCGGGCGCGTTGAAGATATCCATGGCGAAATTTTCGACATTTCGCTGTCGGCACTCTTCAACGCCGTGATGATGCGAACTTACTACCGTGCACCGCATAGTGATTTGTTCCGTTCAATTGGGGACCATTACTCTGTTTTGGCGGGGGCGGCTCGAATACGGGCCGATTCATTGGCCGGAGCTTGAGCTTGCCGTGGCGAAGGGCGTCCACGCGCTCCAGCGCAATGTCGACAAAGCGTCTCTCCACATCAACTCCATAACCGTTGCGCCGGTTTCTGAGGGCAGCGATTATGGACGAGCCGACACCCATATATGGGTCAAGAACATTATCTCCTTCGTTCGTTAGGGCCAACACGAGCGGCTCTATCAGTCCAACTGGAAATTGGCAGGGATGTTCGGTCTTTTCGACATGATTGGCCTTCACATTCGGGACGATCCACACATCTCCGGGGTTTTTACCTAGCGGATTCGAGGAAAGCTGACCTTTGTTCGGACCCTTGAACGACTTTTTGTTAGGGTATTTCGCCGGAACGCGAATCGAGTCTAGGTTGAAAACGTAATCATCAGTTCGAGTGAACCAAAGAAATGTTTCGTGGCGACCTGACAGTCGCTTTGAGCAATGCAGGCCATGTCCGAAATGCCAGATGATGCGATTGCGTAGCTTTAACTCGAATCGCTTGAAAACCGGATAGAGTGCGATGTCGAGTGGGACAATTTCTCCCGAATTGGTGATGTGATTACCCACCTGCCAGCAGATAGATCCCCTCGGATGGAGCACTCGCACACATTCCTCTATGATTTTTCGCTGCGACTCCAAATAACTGTCCATCGTAATCCGGCGGGACTCGTAGATTTTCCCGATGTTGTAAGGCGGGGATGCGACAATCAACTGCATGCTGGCATTATCGAGCCGTCGCATGAAGGTGAGATTGTCGGCACATTCCACGGTGGGGCGACCGATTTGAACGAGCGTTTTCTTCCGCTTCTTGGGCGGTGAAAATGGCACTATATTCTTTGTCTTATTCGTCATTCAATTCGTCGGAAGAGGATGAATGGCGTGCCTCTCCCCCTCCGAAGGTTCTCCCCAATCTCGTCGGATTTAAAGGATTTTCGATTCCGTCGGTCGCGCCTCGATCCGGTTCGTTGTTTCCCCCCGCCGTTGCGTCACAACCTAATTCTTCCTCGCATTTCTTCCGAGACTTCAGGGATAGCGCCGGGAAAGTTTATCTTCGCAATTTCCAGAGCGCGCTGGGCAGCCAATACGGCCTCCTTTGTGATGACTACCTTCGCCTCGAAGAAGGATTCCAATCCGTTGAGCTGATTCTCCCAATCAGGATGTTGCGTCACAAATTCGTTCATGACGACGCACCACTCGAGAAGTCGTTGCTCACCAGCAGGTGTAATTTGCCACATCCCCCTGTGAGGCATCGTCAGGCAACCTTCCGCTCTCAGATCGGCACGTCGGAAAGCAATTCTGTTCTCCCAAGCGGTCTCACCTGTCGCAACTACCCGTCTATCTTCTGGCCGGATAATAAGCAGCCTATTGGCCTCAATAAAATTGATCACGCGCCCCTTTAGAGGGCGAGGCTTGCTATGAGCGTGCTTAAGCAAGAAAAGCGCAAGCAACAGAATGTGTTTCTGCTGCCGGTTTACCTGAAGCTGGCGTGTCCCGCGGGTCACAGCATTAAGACTACCCGGACTGAGGCTGCCCGTGAAGCGTAGAGAGGGCGGCCCGCTCGAATTGCAGGGCGATTGCATCCCAACGCGTTAGCGCCTCGCCACAGCCCCCATTAGCCGCTCCCATTCATCCAGCGAGCCGCGAAAGCCATAATCACATGCCGCGCTGTAGCTGAGGCGGGCAGCCACTTCGCAGCGCTTCCCGCTTTTCGTGTCGTTCACGGTTCGGTAATCGCGGCGCGAAACGGAAGATGTGCGAGGCGAGCGGGTCATGGTTTGCCTGCAACGCGGCCACTTCGCTTTCGACTTCCCGAATCGCCGCGCTCAACCGATGCAGTGCGGTTTGGAGGCGGGCGGCGCGCATTATGTTCACTCGAACATATTGGGGGCGGGAGCGTCAATCAGGATTCCAAAACGCCCGATTTTTCACGGTCGTTTTCTACGGTCTGTTAAAATTTCGCTGCAAATCTGCGCAAACCGGCGAGCGCCGAAAACGGCGTTTTGCCTCGTAAAAAGAAGATTTTGCAAACCCTCGCAAAACGGCGGTTTTGCCTTTTTACGATTATGAGTCCCCTGCTCTAACCGCTGAGCTATAGGCCCGTGATGCGACGTGAATTAAACACGGTGAGCTCCGGATGACCAACCCGGAAAGCTCCCGGGGCTATGGAATGAGCGAAGGTGGATCGCGATCTCCGAGCGCG
>JBBRNA010000048.1:0-17771 GCA_038230575.1 Terriglobales bacterium
AGTGCGCGCGGCAACCAGTAACCAGCCGCCATCTCCACCAACTTCATGACGGATTCGGATACTTTGCTGGCTGGTAGAGGGTTCAGCGGAGCAGACGACATAATGACGCACCTCGCGGCGACCCAGCATAGCTCATGCCGGTTCGTTCGGCCAACACCACGTCCACGTGTATGGATGAATGAACGCGGCAGAGTTGAACGGTCGGGTAATTTCCGGATGGTCGGCAACACGGAAGCTATCCATAAACGGCGATATGGGAAGTGGAAGGTGGTCTCCGCCGAGTTAATAAGCGCTATTGGCTGATGACATCAGTTACGCGCTTCAGTCCCACGGAATCCGAGGTTACTTCATTAGATAAAGATCGGCGTGACCGCTCGGACGGGCGTACACAACGGTTGAAAGATCTTTCGAAAACTCATAGGCATTTCCGCTGTGGCTTAGGTGGAACGCAAAGGGCAGCTTAACGGCTGGCTGCGCGGGCCCTGTAATCTTTCCATCGTGCCAGGGTACGCGGTAGATGGTTGTCTCACCGTGCGCAGCGGCTAGGTAGAGAACTGACTTGTTGTCGGACGAGAAACGGACGACAAGCGTGCTCACGTCCGGAAGCACCGGGATACATTTGTGCTCGACCAGCGAGAATGCACTAATCCCCAGCGCTCCCGGTGCGACGCCAAGCGAGGAAAGCAGGTATTTCCCATCCGTCGACGCATCCCAGACAGCGCCACAATCGTCGACTAATTTCTCGATGCCGGAACCGTCGACTGCAACCTTCCATATCGTGAACTTCGTTAAATCCTTTTCTTGCCCACCCAGGTAGAAAAATTTTGGGTCGACGCTGGCTGAGCCGTAGCCGCCGGCCGCTCCTGACCAGGGAATTTGACGAAGACTAGTGCCATCCGTCTTGACAATGTAGATTTTCGTCTTGCCACCCTCAGTCGCTGAAAACACCACCCTGGAAGAGTCGGAAGTAAACGCTACAGTGATCAGTGCCGTGCCGGAAGTGATTTTGACTTTGTTATTGCCGTCGATGTCGGAAACCCAGAGATCTCCCTGCTGGGCGTTGCCCGAAAGAGTTATATACATGATGCGGCGGCCTTCCCAGGAGAGGGCGGGTTGAGTTGCGTCTTCATTGGTCAAGTCGAAGGACTGCTTGGTCTGAGGGTGATACACCGTGAGTAAACCGGATCGCCTGCCGTTCACAAAATAAAATCCCTTGGCAGAAGGCGCAGGCATGGGTGAGAGGTCAGGGCCGGAGCCAGAAGTGAGCTGCTGCAGGTTGCCGTCGGCCAAACGGTACTCCCATATATTCGTGATGTCATTGACCGTTCGGCTGCAGAGAAAGGTTTTCCCGGGATCGTTCCAGACTAGGCCAGTCGGGCTTCCGGAGAGATCGGCTATTTTTTGAGAGGCGCCGGTAGCCTGATTCAGGCGGTAGAGGCCCACACTGGTAGAACCCTGCACCGTGTCGTTCCCGGTAAGGATCAGCAGATCTTTGCCGTCTGGAAAAGGCAGAACTCCCACCGGGCTCGTCCCCGCAGGAGACGGAAAAACCATTTCCTCCGTGACGCCGGACTTCGGTTTGCGAAAAACCGCATTCTCGTGTCGCCTCTTCACGTAATAGAAGAAGTTGCCGTCCACAGATATTGCAAGCCTGGATCCGGACACGACCATGGAAGGGGCGCCGCCGAGGGTGGGCACACCAAAGCTCTCTTGTCCTGAGAAGTCGTTCGAGTAATAGAGCTGGGTGCCGTCTGGCGAGAAGCTCTCCACTGACTTGTCGACGGAGTCGTTGGTGAGCTGAAGCGGATCTCCGCCGGAAGAAAGCATCACGAACACCTGGTTGAAACCTGCGACCGGCGAGGTGAACGCGACGGTATGGCCATCGGGAGATAGGACTGCGCTGTCCATTGGCTTGTTCCAATGACTGATCTGAGTAACTTTTGTGGGGCCCCTCGATGCACTGTGGAAGTAGTAGGCGGCCAGTCCACTTAGCGCAACGATGGCGACAAAGGCGGCTACAGCCAGGTACCATTTGCGCGAAGATTTGGCTGGCTGGGCTGCAATTTTCGCACTGCCACTTCCGGATGACTCCGAGGACAATGTGACCGCGTCAGGCGAAGCGGCGCTGGATCTCCCAGAGCTTGAATCGCGTTTCGAACGTTTCAGGTCGCCGCGAAGTTCGGCGCCCGACTGGTAGCGCAGCTCGCGATCTTTTTCGAGCGCCTTACAGATGATGCGATCAAGTTCAATGGGCAGTTCGGGGTTTAGGCGCAGAGGCGAAACGGGCGCTTTATGCAGAATCGCATCGAAGATGACGGCCGAAGTTCCGCCCGAGAATGCCGGATGCGCAGTTACCATTTCGTAGAGCACTACACCAAAGGAGAACAAGTCAGTGCGAGCATCCAACTCTTCTCCGCGAGCCTGTTCGGGCGACATGTAGGCGATGGTGCCGACTGCGCTTCCGGGGCTCGTAAGATGGCCCGCCATCTCAAGCGTCGCGGCACTCATGCCCGCGCCGTCCGTTCTGCCAGTGACCTTAGCCAGACCGAAGTCGAGAATTTTCGCCTGGCCTCGGGGCGTAATAAAAATATTCGCCGGCTTAATATCTCGATGAATGATTCCTTTGGAATGAGCCGCGTCAAGGGCGTCTGCGATCTGGATGCCCAAATCCAGAACCACTTCGGTTTCTAAGGGCTTTCCCGCAATCTTGTGCTTTAGAGTCATCCCATCGAGATACTCCATGGCGATGAAAGTTTGATTATTGTGATCGTCGATCTCGTAGATGGTGCAGATGTTGGGTGATTTAGGGAGGATGCAGACTTGGCCTCACGCTGGAAACGGGCCAAGGCCTGCGGATCTTTGGCTACGTCGTCGGGCAGGAATTTCAGGGCAACGAAACGGCCAAGTTTCAAGTCTTCGGCCTTGTAGACGACGCCCATTCCACCGCCGCCGAGCCTATCGACGATGCGATAGTGCGAGATGGTCTGGCCAATCACTGGGCCTTGATCTTACTTGGACGAAACGGGCAGGTCAACGAAGGCGGAGAGGCGTCTCTCATTCGCTCGCGGTCCAAAAACGGCGTTAGGGAAAGTCAGTCGGGAGCATCGATCCGCTGCGCAACCCATATGAAAGCTGTCCGGAAAATCATGGAACATGGTTTAGATGGGGCAACGGCGCATCCCGAGACCCTCGATTGCGACCCCGGTTCCAGGGGGAAGAACCCGTTGCGGACACTACACTCAAGAGAAACAGATGGCTGACCTTCACAGATTTTCTCTGCCGCCCGGAATCTCCGATGAGGAATTGTTGTGGGAGCGAAATCTGTCGTATGGGAGCCTTCAGTCGTCCTGCAATCGATGCCGAATCGTGGCGCGAAATCTGCGTCACACGCGGATATCTGATCGCAAGACAGAATCCGCGTGGCTTGCGACGGAAGCTGCCATCAAGTATGCGGACTCCACGACGAACCAAAACAGCGATCGGGACCGAAGCAGTCCCAAAATGGAAATTTAAGCAGCCTTTCATCGAGGGCAAGGTCAACACAAACCGCAATTTAGGGTGTCATCACATCTCGCAAGATTTACGGCGTTATTTGTTCAGGGCCGCAGTCCAGTTCACCACGACGACCGGCTCTGTCGTCGCCGTCTGTTGTACTTCCATGACTAGAATTCGCTTCTCGTCATTAGCAATTGCATAGGTCGAGCGTGACTCCATAATTCCACCTGCGTGCACCGACAACTGGAACAGCCGACTGGGTGAACTAGCTTGAAAATTACCGCCTGTACTCACCTTCACAAACATCAGTGTGCGATCAGGTGCTAGATAGAAGAGTTTTTTTCCATCGCGGCTCCAGTACGCCTGGTCGCCTCCCTCGGTAGAAATTTGAAGTTTCACCTTTAAATCCGGAAAGCTCTGGACGTAAATCTCGGAGCGACCAGACTCGTCGGAAGAGTATGCAATCCAGTGTGAGTTGGGAGAGAACGAGGCGTGGGTCTCATTGTATTTAGAATTCAGTAACGGCTTGGCTTTGCGTTCACCTATCAACGGCATAAGCCATAGATCAGAATTTGTAGCACTGCTGGGAACTTCGAATAGCAATAACTTCCCGTCCGCCGACCAATCGTCTGGATATGCTTCTAAGTCAGTTTTCGAGATGAGCTCCTCGGCTCCCGCCCCGCTCGCGGACATTATGTACATGCCACTCTCACCAGCAGAGCCGCCGCGGAAGGCAACCCTCTTGCCATCCGGGGACCAGATCGGAGATGCAGCTTTCGAAACGTTTAGGGATACTCTGGTCGAAGTTCCGCGCGCTAGATCGAGAACGTAGATGTTCCTTTCGCCCGATTCGGCATTCTGGTCCATCACAACGCGTGTTCCATCGGGTGATAGCGCGGGTTCGTCGTAGTCTCCTGGAGCAGCTATCGCTTGTAAACGTTTACCCGTAAGGTCGAACCAGGTAGGCCGAATTCGCGTCATGCCCGCTCTGTTGAACACCAGCACGCCATTTCCAGATACGGTAAAGTTTCCGAAAGCGGATGGGCCCCCCTCTCCTTCGGCTCGAATGCCGTCTGCAACACTGATAGGTTCGCCGATGACTTTGCCGTTTTCAGCTTTGAAAGGCTGAGCGAGCAGCGTAGTGCCCTTAATGTAAAGGAGGTGGCCTGAAGCGTATTGCGCGCCAGAGGAAGATTCCGTTATCTCTCGCGCCTCTGGTTCACCCAGCACCGAGTAGTAGACCTTTTCTAGTAGGCTGCCGAAATTATCATTGGAGGAGCTAAGATAGAGAAAGTGCTCCCCGTCCGGCAAGAACTGGGGCCACCGGTGGCTAATGGCGTTTTGCGCTTTTGTTGCTGGCGCGGCTGAGCCGCCGGTCGCACGCACCCTCATTAAGGGCCCCACGGTTGAGGGTGCAAAAAGAATGTCGCCCTCTCTTCCCCACGATCCGCCTCGACCATCCACTGCGTCCGCCAGCACCTGCGTCGCTCCAGTGGCCAAGTCGATGCGCTTGAGTTTGCCGTCGGCAAAGAATCCGAGCGCCCTACCATCGGGCGACCAAAACGGAAAGTCACCCCCAGTTGTGTTGGAGAGCGGCCTGGTCTCTAAACTATCGAGTGCGCGTAGCGCAAGCGCAGTTTTCCCGTCTGTTGATACTGTGAAGCAAAGCTGGCTGCCATCAGGCGAAATAGCAATGCCGTACCCGAAGCGGCTCTTCTCCGATGCCGCAACTGTGAAACGCACCATTCGGGGCTGTGGCTGTTGTAGAGTTTTCCATAGGAACACTCCGGCTAATGCCAGAATGCAAAGGGAGATCCATAAGAGCGGTTCCTGTTTTCGCCTTCTAGTAATCGTTTGAACGGACGAGGCTGGATGGAGTGGGAGTTCCAGCATCCACTGCAACTCTAGTTTCATGTCCCGTACCGATTGCCATCGGTTCTCGGGATCTTTTTCCAAAGCGCGCTGTACCACGTGTTCGAGCACCGCGGGAGCTGTCTTTTGATAAGTAGTTATCGGCTCGGGATCTCTGTCCAGGATCGCCGAGGCCACCGAGAGCTGTGATTTTCCATCGAAGGCCCGCTTACCAGTCGCCATCTCATACAGAACCGCACCAAAAATTGAAGACATCGCTGCGGCCATCCGCTTCCTGCCCCTGCACCTGCTCCGGGCTCATGTAGTTAAATGTTCCGACGATCATGCCTTGCTGGGTAATTGGGCTTCCTCCGGGCGAAGCCGCCGACATCGTTGCGGTGGCAGTGAAAGCGGGCAATCTGGCGCTATTCGATGCGCCTGCAATCGTGATGGATTTGGCAAGTCCAAAGTCTAGAAGTTTGGCACCCGATTTCGTCAGCATGACATTGGCTGGCTTCAGATCGCGGTGAACGATGCCAGCACCGTGAGCACGGTCGAGAGCATCCGCAATTTGCGCGCCCACCTTCACCAATTCGGATAACGAAATGGGTCCTTTTCTTAAACGTTCTAGAAGCGTTTCGCCTTCCAGATATTCAAATACAAGGTAGTCGATGCCACGCTCCACCTCGTGGCCGACGTCGTGGAGCACGCAGATGTTCGCATGTTGCAGTGAGGAGATGGCCCGGGCTTCACGCTCCAGCCTCTGCTTTAATTCAGAATTAGTACTTAGATGGGAGGGCAATACCTTTATCGCGACAAGGCGATTGAGACGGGTGTCGCGCGCGCGGTACACCTCGCCCATACCACCTGCCCCCAGAAAGCTTTCTATCTGGTAGGGTCCAAGTTTGTCACCTGATCCTAGTGGCACCACGCCTCCGTGGTATTGAACATTGTGCGCGCAATTATAGCCTGCGCGGCAAGTTAGATAAGATGTTGACGCGTTTGGTCGGCCAACCTGAAGTAATCCAGCTACGCAAGCATACGGCGGCCGTCAACTTCCAGGTTGATCTGCTCTCAACAGGCGCATTCGCACGGCGGGCCTGGTTCAGCTTCGCGTGCTCCGCCTCGTTCAGGATGGGGACGTTGATGTTAGTGTCCTTCCAGAGAATTAGAATAGCTTTGGATGTTCGATTCGGACTTCGCTACTGCGGCAGCCCCACCTTCCGCACCAGTTCAGCGAATCGTGGATCGGAACGTAAGGGGTCGAGGGCCGGATCAACCTTTAGATAAACCATCCAGTCCGATCGCTCTCCGAGCGCCTTGTTTAGAGACTTGAACGCGTTATCGCGGTCACCCAGCCCGGCATAGAGTGTGGCGTCTAAATAGGGAGAGACAAAACTATCTCTCCTCATCACATCGAGTTGGCGCAGAGCTTGTAATGCAGCATTCTTGTTACCGCCAAGCGCCTCGGCTTCTCCCAGCGCAGCCACGAACCAAGGATTCTTAGACAACTTCATCCCCGCCTCAAATTCGCTGATGGCCAGCGTGTGCTGCTGCTTCTGCTGATACGCGAGACCTAGATAAAGATGCGCAAGGGGAAAATTCTTCTCCATCTCTATCGTCCTTTTCAACTGGTCGATGGCCGAATCATATTCCCGCGCATAATAGCGAATTGCTCCGACTTTGCTGTTAATGATGAGCGAAAGCGAATCGAGCTCCAGTGCGCGCTCAATCTCGCGCTCGGCTTCTTGATGCCTCGCCAAGATGCTCAACATAAGCGCATACCAATGGTGCCCGCTTGCGTAATTCGGATTCAGCTCCAGCGCCCTTCTGTTCTCACGCTCCGCCCCCGTCCAGTCCCAATCGTAATTCCACAGCGCGTAGCCGAGCGATGTGTGTGCTTCCGCCAGATTGGGGTCAATTTCAAGCGCCTTCTTGGCTGCATCCTTGGCCTTGGGATACGCCTCCGCGGGCGGCATCACGCTGTAGAAGCTCAGCACATCGTAGGAGTCCGCCAGACCGGCATATGCCAGAGCATAGCCCGGATCCTTTTCCAGCGACTGGTTGAAAAGATCAATTCCTCTCTTCAAACCTTCGGGAGTGCGCTTGTTCCAGTAATAGCGGCCCTGCAGATAAAGATGGTAGGCCTCGCTGTTGTCGGTGTAGTTCTTGGTTACCTTGCTTTTCTGCTCTCCTGACAGCTTCAGGCGCAGCTTATCCATGATCTCCTGTGAAATTTCTTTCTGCACCGATAACAAATCAGAGGGGGTACGGTTATATTCTTCGCCCCACAGCTCCGAATTGCGCGTGACATCAACCAGTTCGGCCTGCACGATCATGGATTGCCCGCGCTGCAGGACTCGTCCTGTCAGAATTGCGCGCACTCCCAGATCCTGCCCCACTTTTTGCGGGTCAACGTCCTTGTTCTTGTAACGGAAAACCGTGCCGCGCGGAACAATGCGAGGCCCTGTCTCGGAAATCTCCTGGGCCGGCGTCACTACGCCTGAAGACGCCCGAACCGTCGCGCCGGAAGAAGCTGCTGCCGCTGTGCCGGAAGAAGACGATGACGAGTCGTGACTTGCGTGCGATTTACGAGTATCTGAGCGCCATTCCCTGCATCGAGGGACCGCCCGCGCCGAGCATTCTGCACAACGACTGCCAGTGAAAGAGAAGGGGGTCGGTTAAGGCCCCCTAACTACACTCCCCGGCACGAATACCCGACGGTGAATTAACTATCTAACATTGCTTGTCATCGGTTGCGATGGAGACAACCTAGCTAGCTAGGCCTCATGGTCGCCTTATGCAAGCCAAAGGCAAGGAATGTGCCTGTCGGAATCACGAAGGATTTGTGTCACCAAGAAAAATCCTGTCTCACTCAGATAAACGTAGTTCACGTAGCTTTACTAAGAACTTACGAAGTCTAACTGCCGTTATGTTGAAGCTCTCCGTGCAAAATTTCCCCAATCGGTGAAGGAAACGCGACAGCTGGAGACGCCCGCGCCCGCAGGTCCTGCAGGGCTTTATAAAGCGAGGTTAAAGTAATTTTGGTCGCTCGTAAGCGTGTATTTTGTTTGGCGGTAAAATTCTCGCTGCTGTGTGACGGGTGAACGTCGTCTAGTTCGCGTACTTGGTAGGCGGCTTTGTAGGTTCGCCCTTCGCCTGGGACGCGGATTTTTGTTTCTGTGCCTGCTTGCGGAGTCGTACTTGCTCGAATCGGCTCAGGAACCTCTGCGCTTTCTCGCGTTGCTCGGTTTCTTGTTCGGACTTCATTTGTGGTTATCTTGCTCTTAGGTTTTACCGCGTCAAGTGACTGTTGCCAATCGGCGGCTGGCCTGTCAGTTTGGCTTATTGCCTTTTCTCTTAGCTTGTCTAAACTCGATTGGAACGTCGAGGTCGCCGGTGCCAGCGTTCGCATATGGTTGTTAGTGTTCTCTCCTTGTCCGACTGGCCGAGATACTGCTTGCCTAACCGGATCAGCATGGTCACATTCCCGGCGAGTGCGCTCTCAAACTGTTTCTTCGTAGGCGGGTAAAGCCGATTTGTCGCTTTCGGGAGAAACAATCCGCAAGACTGGAAAGCTTTTCCCGGTTGCAGGCTCGCTCTAGAGTGTCAATCAAAGGTTCGGATTGACGTCGCTAAACCAGTTCGGCACAGGGAGCCAGTTGCACCTTGTGCACGCGCACCTCAAGGCGCGCGTGCTGGGCACGCCCAGTGAGAGTCCCCAAAACAAACAACGCTGGGACAAACAGCCAGTACAAACTCGTCTTTGCGGCCAGCTTCCGAGAACTGTGGTTCAAACTGCTCTTGCAGGCAACTGAGAGGCAGTAACCTGCCCATTCTAGGACATAGGTTCTAGCCGGCAGGTGTCCCTGGTGCAATCTCGATGAACGGTGCGAAAGGAGCCCGTGCTGTGAGAGAGCAAGAGAGATCGAGGCAGGAAACTTATAAAAAATTAAAATACGCGCCTACGAGTCGTCTAAGAATTTGGCGATTGATCCGGCGCTGCTGTTCTACTCCACGGGTTTAGGTTGGGGAGTGTGGACGACCAGGGACAGGGCATAGCCATTGCGGTTCTATGCCCGGATGTAAGAATTATCGTTCAGACTCACATTGACGCCCTTGAGCCGCCTGTTGTCGCGCGAGTGATGGCAGGAACATCAACTTGACGGGAGCCCACTCGATCCCTCATCAGGCGCGATTGTTTTGGAGTAAAAAACATGCTTCCTTCGGAAATTCTTCGCAGTTCTTCACCGTTCCAATGTGCGGACATGATTCCGCTTACGGTATGGGACTTCGATCCCAGCAGCAAATGCCCAATTTCGTGAGCCAGCACGTTACCAAGAAGAGCATGGCAGATCTTTCGCTCTTCAGCGACTCTTTCGACGCGATCGTAGAAAGCGTACGCGTAGTAGCCGGCGCCTTTTTCGTCCACAAGCGCGTCACCGAGTACGTTATCGCGGTCACGGACTTGAGCACTGATCGCGTGAGGAAGAATTTTGACCATGAAATGAGTGCTGTTCACTGAATAGCAAGCGTTGGATTCGATTGGTTTCGGAAGGCAAGGTACCCAGATCGTCTCGACTCCGGCCTGCTGAAAAATCCTCCGCGCATCCTGCTCGGCTGCTGCCAACAGTTCGGGAGGAACATGGGCATAGTCATAGACAGAGACGCTGAGTTCCAGTCTCGCCGGAATAGCTGTCTGCGAAGTTTGGGTAAAGCCAAGACTCGTGAGTGCTAGAAACGTCAGAATTGTGCACGTTCTAAATCCTCCGCCCATGATGTCACCCCAACGGTGACGCCGACTCTGCTTGTGTAGAGCAGTTACCACAATGCTCTGGAGATTACGGGCGGGAGAAATGCAGGTGACGAATCAATGCAGTTCCCTTCAACTACTTACAGGAATAGGTGACACGCCGTAAAACTCACGCATTAGTGCTAAACTTATCGCGCCCGGGGAGATTTCGCGTGCCCATCAGGGAAGTAGGTCGAATCATTCGGTTCGGCGCGTTCGAAATTGACCTCCACACGGGTGAACTGCGCCGGAACGGGCTCAAAGTGCGACTACAGGAACAGCCATTTCAGGTCCTGGCCCTGATGCTTGAGCGGCCAGGGGAAGTGGTCACACGCGAAGACCTACGCACTAGGCTGTGGCCAGCCGATACCTTTGTCGACTTCGACCACAGCCTGAATGCTGCAATCAAGAGATTGCGCGATGCTCTGGGCGAATCGGCCGAATCCCCCATCTTCATTGAGACGGTTGCACGACGAGGGTATCGCTTCATCACTCCTGCAATACCGACAGCACCTGTAATGCCCACCGCACCCGCAGCACCCAAGCCCAATCGGTATTACTGGCCTGTAGCCCTAGTTAGCGCTGGTGTAGTACTGGTCCTACTGAGCCTTGCGCTCATCACTTCGAACGGACTTCATCCAGAACCGCGACTTGCCAGCCAGCGGCGGCTGACAGCCAATCCTGAGGACACGCCTCTGACTAGTGGTGTGATCTCGCCGGACGGTAAGTATCTGGCTTATACGGACCCAAGCGGCTTTTACCTCCGACAGGTGGACGGCGGAGAAACCCACGCTGTACCTTTGCCGAAAGGTTTCGACGCACTGCCCGAGAGCTGGTTTCCGGATAGCGTTCACCTCGTCGTTTCCTGGGCTGAGGAACCAAAAAAGACGCCCCCCAGTTTATGGGAAATATCGGTTCTGGGCGGAACGCCACGAAAGCTCGTTGATCGAGGTTCGTCCGCGAGGGTCGCACCAGATGGTTCGAAAATAGCATTCCTGGCAGGCGTTTGGGATCACGAAGAGATTTGGCTGGTTCAGGCAGATGGGAACAGCCCTAGAAAAATTGATGGCGGCACAGATTTGTTTGGGGCAGTAGCTTGGGCGCCTGACGCCAAGCGTTTCGCGTACATCAGAACGATCGACTCCCACGGTTCGGGTCGGAGAGATAAGCAAATCGAGAGTTACGATGTGACAAGTGGGCGCCGCGAAACGATGCTGTCGGAGCCTCGACTTGGTGACGAGATTGCATGGCTGAACGCAGGACGCCTAATCTATTCCTTGCAGGAGTTCCAACCAAACGAGAGCGACTTTAATCTCTGGTGGGTACAACTCGATTCCCGCACGAGGCGTCCGTCGAACTCGCCCGCCCGGATTACAAATGATGGAACCTTCACAGGAGGTATTAGCTCAACCATCGATGGAACGCGAATAGCTCTGCTCCGCCGTGCTTTCAAAGACGAAGTGTACCTTACAGAGTGGCAAGGTCAACGGTTGAGCGCGCCCCGTAAGCTCACTCTGGACGAGAGGAAGAATTTTGTATTTTCGTGGACGCCAGATGGCAAGGCTGTCTTGTTCACCTCTGATCGCTATGGACCTTTTCACGTTTTTAAGCAATCGATTGACGAGACACAGCCCGTGCTACTGGTCGGAGGAAAAGACGATCTAGAAGTACCCCGATTAAGTCCAGACGGATCAGGCGTGCTTTATTTGGTCAGTGCCAAACGGGGCGAACCGTCCAGCAACGTCCAGCTAATGCGAATTCCACTCTCGGGCGGTACTTCCCAATTTGTTCTGGAAGCGCCAGGAATTACGAATTATGAGTGTGCGAGGCTACCCGCCACCCTGTGCATTTACGGTCGGATTGGACCCGAATCCGAATACTACAGATTTTTCACCTTTGATCCGGTCGGGGGAAACGGGACGGAGCTTGTGGCAGCGAAGATGAAAAAAGAGGAGGGGCTGAACCAGTGGGCGCTTTCCCCCGACGGCAAATATCTGGTGACCTGCAAATCGCAAAATCCATACAAGCAGTCCGGACTTCGGATACTTAATCTTGCCGAGGGCACCGAGCGATATATTCCAGTGTCAGGTTTGGGACTTGTCGGGGGCATGGATTGGGCCGCGGACAGCAAGAGTGTGTGGTTGAGTGGCTTCCTGCGCAGGAATGCTTGGGGCTCAAGCTCGGCAGTGCTGAATGTCGACCTTAGCGGCAGGGCCAGGATGGTGCTCGAAGGACCCATGTCCATCTGGTGGGCCGTACCTTCTCCTGACGGCCACCGCATAGCCCTTTCCGGACATACAGAGAGTTCAAATGTGTGGTTGTTGGAGAATTTCTGATCCTCTCGCGGAATGCTTGAACGTCGCGAAGCGAGACTCGATTCAGACTACCTTCCCTTTTTCGCGAATTGCACTTCCGCTCCGCTCAAAACTGCAGCCGCAAAGAAAACATGATTTGCCGCTGCAATGCTGCACCCCTAAATGCTGTGTTGATAATGGTCCCGCCGCCTTGGCAATCCACGCACGTTTCGGGATTGTCCAAATTAACCTTATTGAAGAGATTAAAGATGTCGGTGCGGAATTGAATCAAGCTACTTTCTTTCAATGAGACATTCTTTGCGACTGAGAGGTCGGACTGGAAGAAGCCAGGCCCGCGCAGCGAGTTTCGGGCTGCGCTCCCGAAGGTGCCCGAAGCAGGCCGCTGCCACGGTCCAATCGTGTCTCCCGGTGTGCCATTCGCTTGCAGTGGCAGCCCACCAGTGGTCGTAAAGTAGCCGTTCCTGCTTCCTGTGATGTGAATAGATCCCAAGATATTGGGCCTGCAGGGACCGGTGTCCCGGTCGGCCTGGCAGCTTGAGTATGAGGGAGAAAAGGGCAAGCCACTCTCCCAGGTCGTGGTTCCGCTGAGCGACCAGCCGCCAACGATGCGGTCTGCGATCCCGCTATCGTTTCCGAGAAAAGTCTTGCCTTTTCCGAAAGGCAGTTCCACCAGACTTGTCAAAACAAAAACATGTTTGCGGTCCGTGTTGGCAACACCGTAGTTAAGCTTTGGATCGATCGCGTAGTAGTCGCTGTCGTAGCCTAAGGCTTTCGACCAGGTGTAGTGAGAGAGAAACTGGTATCCCTTGGTGAAGCGCTTGGCCGCCGTGACTTGCAACGAGTTGTAGTTGTCGGAAGCATCGCTGCCAAAGTAGCTGATTGGCTGCGTCCAACCGAATTTCTTGAAGAATCGTTTTCGCTCGTTCGTGTCGAGGCTTCCGAATCCCACGATCGTTGCCTGATTGGGATCATAGGAGGGCGAATCACCCGCGAAAACGTCGCTACCTTTGTTAGCTACGTAGCCGGCTGATAACGAGAGAGTTGGGGTGATCTCATGTTGGACGGTCAGGTTCCACGCGTCTAATGTAGGCAGGCGGATCTTGCGCGGCAGCACGAAGGCATTCACCTGGTCGGGAAGCCGGAACTGGCCGGAGGGCGGGACCGTGATGAGCGGGGCCGCGGGCGGACCTTTCCAGAGATCGAATACCTCCCCAGTGTTCGAAGACGGATAAATTTGCTGCGCCACCAGCACCGGTAGGTTCTGTGTGGCAGTATGCCCAAAGACCGAGCCAAACACCCCAATGTCAAAGCTGCGGCCATAACCCATTCGAACCACGGTCTTGGGTGTCGGCTGGTAAGCAACGCCAAGGCGAGGGCCAAGGTTGGTAAAATTGTTTTTCACGTTTCCCTGGAGATTGACATTGCCGTAACCCGCGACATTCACCAATCCAGTATTGAGGTCCACCCATCCACCAGCGCCCTTCCCCGTAACCGATTGCGGGAAATAAATCTCCCATCGCAGTCCATAGTTTAGGATCAGATTGCGAGTGACGCGAAAGGTGTCTTGGCCATAGACAAACCATCTCTTCTGTCGTTCTCCAGCATTGTCAATGCTGCCTACAAAGCGGCTGAACAAGCTCACGTCGCCGAGCAGAAACGTGGCAAGACCCAAGCCACCGCCGGTAGGTCCTTGGGTACGCGAATTGAAAAAGGACAAACTGCCTGTGCGTGAGTCAGTGCTGGCCACACGAAGGTTCTGCGCGTAGCGAAAATCCGCGCCCCACTTGAAGGTATGGTTACCGGCGGTCTTCGTCCAGTTGGTTACCCATTGAAACTGCTGCTCGTTTTCCAGCAGCGGGCAACCGCAGAGATGGCCGAAAAAGAATTGGTCGCTTTCCTGTCCATCAACAAAAACAAACGGCATACCGGAGGTTAGAGTATCGCTTAGGTTGAGACCCGGAATCCCTGCATCCTTTGCTGGTGTTGTTCCGACGTCGTTAGGTAAGACGTTCACGTGGTAACGGAAAAAACCGAAGCGGAAGTCAGTCAACAGGTGGGGGTTAAGCACATAATTCACACCCGCGGCGATGCTCTGGTTCCGAACCAGCGACTCACCCGCAAAACCGTCGGGAGACAATCCCGGGCCGCCGGCTATGGCTCCAAAGGCCCCCATGGCATTTTGCCGGAAGTCGGCGAAGCTGTAGCGGCCAAAGATGTTCAGCTTTTCCGAGGCATTGTGATCAATGCGAATATTGAAATCATCGTCGTTGAATTTCTCGGTTCCGGATGCGATGAAGTTCTGCGCAAGTCCTGCTCCGGAGACGTTTGGCCCAGGCAACAGCTTCAAAAGGTTAAGTGCTTGGGACGATAGGCGGGCTCGCGGGATCTGGTTATTCGTGAACTGATTGCCGGTTGCTGGGTCAAAGAGGGACTGCGGGTACTCACTCAAATCGCAAAACGGGACCGCTGGATCAAGACAGGTAGAGCGAACTAAAGCGGTGGGAACATTGAGGCGCACTGAAGCTCCATTGGAACGCCTCGTTCCTTGATAGTCGCCGAAGAAGAATAGGCGGTTTCTAATTAAAGGGCCCCCCAGCGAGCTGCCAAACTGGTTCCACTTTGTGGCAGGCAATGGTCTATCGGGTGGCTGAGTAAAGGGGTTCCGAGCTTGGGCCCAGCCGGTGCGCCGGAACTCAAAGGCACTGCCATGCAAATCGTTGGTCCCGGATTTGGTCTGGACCGTGATCACGCCGGCCAGCGCCTGCCCAAACTCTGCGTCGTAGTTCTGCGTCGTAACTTTTGTTTGGGTGACGGACTCCAAGGTGGGATTGATCACGATAATTCCCAGGATTGGGTCGAGATTGTCGGTGCCATCCAGTTGGAACGAAGTGCCGCTGAAATGTTGGCCGTTTACCATGACCTGGATGCCGCCTTGCGGGTTTTCCGCTGAAACGTGCTGCCACCCGAATTGCGAAATTCCTGGGGTGAGAAGTTCCAGGCTGGTGAAGTTTCGGTTTAACAGGGGCAGACTTTCGATCTCTTTCTCGCTAAAGGTAGTGGCCACATCGGCACGGTCGGTCTTGATCAATGGTATCTCGTCGGCCCATATCATTATCGTCTCTTGTCTTCTCCCGACCTGAAGCCGAATATCGACACGGGCCGCCTGGTCGGCATATGCCGGAATGCCCATGGACTCCACAACTTTGAATCCTCGGGCTTCCGAGCGAACGTTATATTGGTCGGGTATCAAGTGAATTACGCTATAGTTTCCGGTTCCGTTGGTCGTTGTCTCATACTCGGCGCCTTTTTGAATCGAAGTTACGGTCATTTTTGCGCCGACCACCGCCGCCCCAGATGTGTCCGTGACAGTACCGAAGATGCTCCCGTAGACCGCTTGGGTGAGTGCGGCTGTAGGCGCCATGACAGAAACGGCCAGACATACGAGAAGTACGGCTGTTCCAGCCCGTGGCGTTGGAATACCGCTGACGAAGGATTTCAATGTAAGAGGTGCCCAATTGCCGATACGGCGTGTCGGAATTATCTTCCGGACGAGGATAGGTTTTGTTGCCGAACTCCGAAAGACGAAGCACTCTTCTCGACGGGGCCGCAAAGACATCGGGATGCCCCCAAAGCGCAGGGTAACTGTATCAGCCCGCGTCTTGATTCGCGACAACTTTCCTCAGCCACGCCGCGTCATGGCTATGTAGAGGCAAACAGCATTGCAATTGTGACGTGTCCCGGAGTGGCGAATGAGGAGGAGGTGAGCCGGGTGGCTCACCCGAATGTGACTTACCATTACTGCATCTTGTTTGTTTGAGCGAGCCATCCGCACTATCACAAGTAGCTTGACGGGAATGCGCAAGGGTCGAGGTTGGTGGGTTTGATGTCGCGGTGGATGATCCCCTTCCCCATGAGCTGCATCAAGGGCGTCGGCAATTTCCGTCGCTACCGTGAGCAACGTGTTCTGTCTCCATGGGTTTTCCCACGATCGTGTGTTTTAGGGTGACGCTGTTCTGGTCGAGACTATGAAATTTAAAGTTTGCATATTTTCCGGAGCGTTAGATGGGACCCATGTAGGAAAAGACCAACCCCTGGACGGAAGTTTAAACTCAAACCATTTCGAATGGGCTAGCGACTCTTGCGTTCGCCTCCGGCGGGACGGGGTTTTTAGGGTGGACAAATAGGTTAGCTGGCGGCGGTAGCCGTTCCAGACTCCACTAAAGAACAGCACATTTTTTGACTCGGGAGAAATTTCGATGAGCCACAGTAACCATTGCCGCAGCAAATGCACACCGATTGGTACCTTCCTCACGATTGTGCGATCGCGGTCGGTAACGTTCCAGTGCCCGACCGAGTCCCGCAAGTCCAGAACGCGCGCAAGCCACTGGTGCGGTGGAGGATTTGGCGATGCCAAGCGGTCCCAATCACTCACCGTTGCACTAATGGGTAGAACATCACCCATGCGACCTGATTCGGCAGTTCGGGACACTCTCGTCCCGTTCCCGAACTGGTTGATCCTTATCGGCGGGTCTGCCCTGAACATGACCAAATGGCCAAGGCCCAGAGGTGCTACATGCCACTCGTCTTTCCTATGGTCGCGTCCCGCCAGTCGGTATAGGCTTCACAAAGTATTAGTTTCTTCTCTCTTCTGTCCTCAAGGCCGTCTTTGCAAGGGGCGGCCTTTTTTAAGTAAGCCTTTTGGGCGGACAACCCACATGCCGTAAAGGAATCGTTAACCAAGCACAACGCATGGGCACATTAATCCGAAGGCGCAACTGTTGGCCGCGACCTTCAATCCCCCCACTGTCTTTGGGTTCTTATTCTTCCTAGAAGCCCGCTGTTGAAACAACCTCACGACAAGGACACGTTGGTCCAGAAATTTGCCCGCTGGAAGGCATCGGATACTGCCCTGTGCCGACGTTGTTTCATCCGATCCCGATAGCTGTTCGTGGGGGTGGCTCTGTGACGCTCCAACTAATCGTGGGTGAGATCGTCTGGCCGCCCTAGGCGGAGACGAAGAGAGTGGTGGTCGGCGCAGTATTCCGCTACTTCGGCTCTTGCATTTGCGGATTGTTGGATTTAATAAGATCCGTCTTCAACAGGAATTTCTGATTGGGGGCTAGATCAACTTCGGTGCTGAACGTGTTATACCCGGGCAGGCTGATAGAAATCTTCCAGTGTCCTGGGGCAACGATGAGGCTTTTCGCAATTCCCCCAAACTCGCCGGCGTGACCAATGTACTGTCCGTCAAGAAAAACCGCCGCGCGGTCAGGATTAACGGAAATCTTAATTTCAGAAGTGGTCGAGGGCATTACGTA
>JBBRNA010000049.1:0-16656 GCA_038230575.1 Terriglobales bacterium
CATCGGGCTGCTTGAACCGCTTAAGATGATCCGGGCCGTGGAACAAGCGTACCGAGCCGGCAAAGCTCCGATTAGTTCCGTCGAGGGATTTATACGGCAGGTGTTAGGTTGGCGCGAATACATCTACTGGCAGTATTGGCGGCAGATGCCTGACCTGCTCACGGCGAACGACTGGGAGGCGACCCGGCAAATGCCGGGCATGTTCTGGAACGCCCAAACCGACATGAACTGCCTGCGCCACGTCATTCAGCGAGTGATCGACGGTGGCTACTCCCATCACATCGAGCGACTCATGTTGATCTGCAACTTCTGTATGTTGGCGGGCGTCAACCCGGCTGCCGTATCCGATTGGTTTCTGACCTTCTATGTGGATGCCTACGATTGGGTGGTACTACCCAATGTAATCGGTATGGGGCTGAACGCTGATGGCGGACAAACCGCTACCAAGCCCTACATCGCTTCCGCGAATTACATAAACCGCATGAGCGACTACTGCGGGTCCTGCAAGTATGATCCCAAGTTGCGAACCGGGCCGCGTGCTTGTCCGTTCAATTATCTTTACTGGAATTTCGTGCTCAAGCACCAAACCAAGCTGCGGGCTCAACCGCGCCTTGGGCCCTCAGTTTTGGGCATAGGCCGTATACTCGATCCCGAACGCCGCAAGATCGAACAGGAAGCAGACAGATGCCTAAACGGTCTCGATTCGTTTACGGTGTATTAGGCGGTTCTTGACTTCCACGTCGTTTGCCTTCATCAAAGGAAATTAAAGATGTATCGCGTGTCGGACCAACCCATTTTTGCGCTCGGAATCATGATGACGATGATTTTCGCTTTTGGGGTTACGCTAATAATTCGTGAGTTTCGCCGTTCTGATCAACAGAACAAGCGCCGGGCAGCTCGACGAACCGTCCACGCCAAGCCCCGGGTCATTGACATTGATCCGAAAGACGCGCGATAGGAAGCAATCAACAACAAATGTTTGTTCGCCTGGTTTCCTAAGAATGGTTTCCGAAAACCGGCTTACTCAAGATGAAGAGCTCGAGTTATCTTCGACATTCATAACGGGTCTATGCAGTTCCAACAGATTATCGGCACCACGAGTGGATTCGGCAAAGGACAAGTCCTCTGCTGATCTAATCAAAATCGTCACCGACTTCGGTGTTGCCGCCGCGCCTCTGCTGGATTTTGGCTGGTCCCTCGATGCCAAGGCTACGTGAGCGGACGATCTGGGGATGCACTAACAGTGAAGTTCTCGCACGGAATGCCGCATAAGATTGGGAATAATCGTCCGAAACTCCGCCCCGCCAGTGATCCCGGATCCCGATAGACACACATCCAGTCCACTTTTTCGAGTAATTCAACGACTACATCGTGCCCAGGATCCATCCTTCGATCTCTGGGGTTTTGCTTTCGGTCCGCTGCAGCTCGGGAGCGAAGAAAACTGTCAATTTCCCTTTCGCATTCTCACGTCGCATCCATTCGCAAATCATAAGGTCGTGCTGATCGGGCGTCCGCCCCGAGATCGGGAAGGTCTTATCCATAGTGCGGGGTAAACCTCTGCGATTACGGAACGGTCCTGGGGCACGCTCCACCCCTCAAAGGCCAGAAGCGCACTCGGTCGCCCTAGATGCTGCCGAATATATCGCAACCACCGCAGCCCGAAGTGCGTGTACTCTGTCACCGATCCCGTGACATCCAAGTGGAACACAGACTTGGTCGTCCGCGCCCGCAGTTCCGTAATCAGGCGCCAGAGCGTATACCCGAGCGTATGTGTGTATTGACGATCCGACCTGGCCTTGCCACGTGTGTCTACAGTGAAGTTTTGCATATCGCCGGCATGATGGCCTTCAGGGATTCTCCAGCCCGTGCTTCTTGCCTTCATGAGTCAAATGAAAGCTGGCGTGAATTTTCATCTGCGATCATATAGTGTGGCGCTGCGCGCCTCATCTACAACCATGAGATTGTGCCCGACCTTTTCCTCGTGATGTTGGCCGTGAAGTTCAAGTTTAAGATCGCGAAAAACTCAAGCATTGGACCCTTTCAGAGTGCCTAAGTTCCAAACCGCAAAACAACAATGACATTAAAAAGAAAGATGGTCGGCACGTCGAATTGCCGAATGTGGACATAGACTGGCAAGTGCAGTGAACTGCCTTCCCAGTAGGTTGTTTGTCGCAAACGCTCTGGATGGACTTGTGATTCCATGCTAGGGAGAGGTATTCGAGAATGTACAAATATGCAGTGTGCGCTGAAGTGATCATTGCGCTTTCGATTGCAATCCGTTTGGATCGGTCGTTTTGACAAACATTGTGAAAGAATTCAAGGGAATATGAAATTCCGATTTCGTCAGAAATTTGGTTGGCGGTACCAAAATATCTCTAGCCACCCTGTTGGTCGCAGGTATCTGGTACCCAGCTCTAGTGCTCGTTCCAGTTCTGATTATGGCGTTCTTGATGTTGTGCGCTCAGGGAGCCCAGAAGGCAATAGTGCCATCGTGTCAATGAGCGCTATCGTCATGCGAGATCGCTTTAAACAGATGCTCAATATTTCCCCATGTCAGCACCGCGCAGCAACTGGCCGCATCTCCAAAGACACGGGATTGCAACAAGATGAAGGACCGGGAATTGTGAAAGCACTCACTTTCACCGCCCGTCACGATTTCCAACATGGTTTCGTGCAAGCCCTGTTCTCAAAGGCGGATGCTCGAGATCGGCTCACCGGACTACCCACGCCCGAAGCCCCACGGCAGATTTGGCACGTTCTAGCCACGGTGGACAAGTTGCCTTTTCACTTGGTAGCTAGAGGGCAGTACGAAGAAGTAGGCCGGAAGCCGCTTGGAGATGGATTCATCGCGGCGCCGGTGCGAGAATTTCGCGGCGCTGCAATCCGGCGCTTCGAATCAAGGGGTTTCGATGTCGGTGTCAACGTATTGGTTGCAAGCGGATATGGCGGCCAAACACTCGAGACTTTTGCTCTTCCCAGCGAAGTCACGCCATTCGAGCGCATCACCGGTTTCCTGCTGCGCCAACATCGAACGCAGACAACACAACGTGACCGAATGCTGCAAACTTGACAATGCACTTATATACAAGTTTTCAATCACTTCCGTTTACCGGATGAAGGGCGTTTGCCCACATAGTCCGAAAGAACTCTTACCAACCACACCAATAAACCCAATCCAGCAAAGAATTGCGCGAACCGAAACAAGCTCATATTTATTCCGATTATTCCGGATGAAATCTCATTTCTACAAGTTCCTTGGATTCATCTTTGGCAAGTGCCCAACGAAATTTGTAGACTGAATCCTCTGCGGCTCTCAAAAGTACCGGGCTTCCACCCTTAGCTTGAATCGACTTTACCGTTCCGTTCGGTGCGACCATGACCAGCAACTTCACGCTGCCTTCCAAATTCATCTTGCGTGCCAATTCTGGGTAGACGGGCATCGCCCTGCTGACGATCTTACGGGCACTGTATACCTGCCGTTCTTCTGCGAACATATTTAAGCTCAGGATTCTAAGCACGATTAATAAACCCACTGAAATTGAGATCAGTCGCCTCATGTGACAACTCTGCAAACTCAGACTATAGAGCCACTGCGTGAGCCTCAAGCTTACGAGAGTAACGACGATATACCGGAATGGGGCTTGAGCCCCATGGAAAGCGATGAGGGTCATGGCGACGGAATGCTTAAAGCCGAATGCTTTGCCGTCGCTCCGAAAGGTATGCCATCGACGTTAATGAATGGGCGGTTGTCGGTGTAGTGTTCGAGGTGGAAGCGGAATTATATGCAAAGAAATCGGTCATCATCCGCAAAGCTTTAAGAAATCAGTTTCCCTTGTGGCCCATTAGGGTTAGTGTGCCCCGATTTATGAAGCTTTTTGGCACCTGTTTGTTTACAAGTCTTTCGGTGGCCCACAGGTATATCTTTTGAAACGGAGGTCGGTTGATGTGGCGGGGCAGCGAATCTAGAAGATGCAACTTACTAGGGGCATATTCTTCGTCCAAAATAAAAAGTCGTTCTTCCACGAGCTCACAAACTTTCTCAGAGTGTTGCTCAGGCACAGTCTGTTCGCAGAGTTATTTCAAACGTTCATCATGGTCTGAATCGCCAGAGGTGGGATTGATTTTTGTTTCTGGTCCTGTTTTTGCATGGTGCAATTGGGATGGCAGGAGACCTCTCGCGGTCTAACCATACCTTCCGCAGCATTCGCAGCGCTCCTCTGATTCTGGATTTTACTGTCCCGAGAGGTTCTCCCATTTTCAAACTTATTTCCGAATGGCTGAGTCCTGAGACATATGTCATGCTCTTGGTGGTCAACCCCGGCGTGAGGTCCGGTGCCAGTTTCCTGGCCAGAGAAAGCCCGGCTTCCCGCTCGCCCCCTTTTTTGCTGCCTCCCAGCATAGTCGCTAACAGAATCCCCCGCCGAATGCCACGCCCACCGCCGTCATCAAGTTACTTCGAAAGTGTTCCTTCAAATCCGTTTTGGCCGAGCCAATCTCCTAATGGTGATGGCGCGAATCGAGCGTAAGGCAGAACGAAGGGCTCTCAGTTCTTCAGTTGTGGTTTCGGGCGATTTTAGTCGCGTGAAGATGGCGACTGAGGCTGCCTCCGCCAAAGACGTTAATTTTCTTGAATCAAACTCCAAAACTACATCTTGGAATTGAGGTTGCCATTCCGGGAACTTCCATCTGGGGATACAGTCCAAGCGCTCTGTCGGCATAATCGCTCCTGCTGGCGGAGGTCTATGTCAGACTCAACAACGTTCCTTGGATGCATGAATTGACATTTGAGATAATGCCGCGGCCTGCAAACCATTGCGATCCGATTGCACTCAGAGCGCATCAACAGTTGTCACGCCGGATTGGTCAAACGCCATGCGCTTTCGGCGTCAACACTCGCGACGGTTGCAACAACTTTGTCAATTATCGCAATTGATTGCAACGCCTCCCTCCTGAAGTGTTCCCTGTATTGTGATTCCTGAGCGTCACGTTAGTATCTCTTTGGTCTTTAGAGGTCAAAGATGAGACTCGACTTTGGTCCTTTTACTCCTGTGTGCGCGCTATGCGGACAACCATGCTCTGTCGAGGCTTGCCTCGCCGATGATCGGGGCCGGCCCGTACACGAGAACTGTTACGTCAGCAAATTGACAAATGCGAAAAAGCCTCCGGTTTCCATTGCCGCCGGTGGTTGCCGCCGACTCATACAGGATTGATGGGCCACGCTAATCTGCGAACAGCCTTTTAGGTCTTTCAGCCGGAAACGCCCCAGACCCCGGACCACCGCTCTATCACTAGACGTTTTCCCTTAGTTCCATTCATAACTGAGATTGTTGGCTCGACAAATGACTTGCTAACATACTTCGCCTTCCATCGGTAGAACGTCTGTTCGCTGATTCCCACTTTCCGAATCAGCTCCACCACCGGCACGTCCACCTCAGCCTGCTTCAGCACTCAGACAATTTGCTCCACCGAAAAACGCTTCTTCTTCATCGGCAAAATCTCCTTTCAGATTTGCCGAAGACTAACATTCACCTTGGATCAAAAATACCGGGGCCGATCAATCAATTACTCGGTGCTGTGCAACACACCATCGCCTGTTCCGGGCTCTCCCGCGTGCGAACCGAATTTTTTCATCTGCTCGTAATCACCTTGCGTGTTGAGTTCGCGATAGAACGTTTCCGCCTCTTCTCGATGCTGGAGACGCCGTTCCTCGAACTCGCCCGTATCCGTGTCTACCCATGCAATTTGTTGAAAGCTCGGATGGCAATCTGCTCCTATAATAATCATCGTTCGGCTCCTTTCCCCGAGCCTTTGGTTGGTTTGCACCCCAAAGTCTACCCGGAGCTTGGAGCCGACATTGTTATGGAATCAATTACACTCACGACCGAGTCAATGAGTCCTATCACGATTTTCAACAACTAGCGGTCAGGGCGCGGACTTTCTCGCTTCCGCAGGTTGCGCAGAGTGGCCCAAACAATGAGCCCGAAGGTCGGGCCGAAGACGAGCAATGTGACTAGAGCCACGACCCATGTGAGACGTCCGATCATTACTAGAATGACAGCGCCGAACCCGAAAACAAAGAGCGCGATAACGGCCAGGCCTACCCATGTCAAACTGGTGGGCGTTCTCATTCCAATATTTCGCCAGAGCCTACACTCGTCCGCCAGCGTCGCTTGGAAGACAACATTCTTCTGGCGTTTTTGTAAGTCCTGCAACCATTGCTCGCGTTGATTCCGTTCACTCATAAACGAAACACCCAATGACTGTGCCTGCCTGAACTGGCAAGCCCTACTTTATGCCGATTTTCGCCGATTTCCAAGAATAAATGGCGTAATCGGGCGATAGCGTTCATTGACCAACATGATGAGTGCAATCGCGATCTATAGCCAACTACGATGTACAAGAGGGACGCCAAGTCTTGCCATCGCCGATTTCCAGTCGGTCGCCTAACTTGAAGGGACGCGGCTGATCAGTGGCGGTGTAATCTGGCGACAGGCTGCCCTCAACATGATGAGTCACCACGTAGTGCTTTGCGTCCACTGTGAAGGTGCCGAAGTATGCGACATAGGCATTGTAAGCGGCCGATAACCGGAGCGCTCGGCGCCACTAACGGAGCGCAGCGGGAAGTCGGCGTCCGCTTGATGTGGGAGCTATCTCGAAGATTGGCCGCTGGTCAGTTTGGCTTATCGCCTTTACCGTTGGCTTGTCGGAACTCGGTAGGAACGTCAAGGGTGCCAATACCTGTATTGGCATAAGGGTTGTTGGTGCTCTCTACCTTGTCGGATTGCCCAAGGAATTGCTTGCCCAGCCATATCAGCATCGTCACGTTGCCGGCTAAGGCACTCTCGAACTGTTTGCTTCGGAGGCGTGTAAAGCCGGCCTGGCGCTTTTGGCGGATAATCCGCAACTAGAGTGCTTTTCCCGGTTTACAGGCTCGCTCTAACGAGTCAACACTGATGTCGAACTTCGAGGCAATCTCAATCTGAGTGCACTGCATCGCGCAATATTCATTCACCAGATCCCAGTTGATAGTTTTCAGCTTCGCGCCATGATCAAAACATCGTGCCCGATGGCGAACATAAAGCGAGGTAAAAACGGCATCTGGTTGATGTCCCTTCAGAGCCTCGGTATGGAATCGGGTGTATACTCCGGTCCGAATTTGAAGTCGCATCGGAAAGTTGCAGTATTTAAGGAGAATTAAAATGACGCTTCGACGGTTTCTCAAGATTGTTGGATCGTTCACAGCACTTGCTGTGATCGTTTTAGTAGGGATGCTGACCACTTCTCATCGAGGCCAGGCATCTAGCGAAACATTCGAGCAGGTAGAAATTCGGCGGGGCTTTGCAATTGCTCCCGTGCCGCTGAATCTAGAAGGAAAGAATCGGGACCTTGTTGGTCTGGGCAGCTATATCGTCAATGCCCAGGCAGACTGCAATGGTTGTCACAGCGCTGGCCCCGGTACGGAATTCGCCGTGGGGGGGAATCCATACTTTGGACAGCCAACGAAGTTTAATCAGGCGACATACCTGGGGGGCGGAAGAGATTTCGGTCCGTTCCCCGCGCCGGGTTTTCCGAATCTTTTCTCCCGCAATTTGACACCTGATAAAACTGGACGTCCTGAAGGCGGCCGCACGTTTGAACAATTCGTCCAGATTTTTAGGACAGGCGCGGACCTGGATCACATACATCCGACCTGTTCGCCTACCGTTACCACAAACTGTTTGCCGCCGCCATTTAATGGCGATCTTCTGCAGATAATGCCGTGGCCCATATACAAGAACATGACGAGTCGTGACTTGCGTGCGATTTACGAGTATCTGAGTGCCATTCCCTGCATCGAGGGACCGCCCGCGCCGAACATTCTGCACAATAACTGCCAGTGAAAGAGAAGGGGGTCGGCTAAGGCCCCCTTATCTACGCTCGCCGGCACGAATACTTGACGGTGAAGTTAACTATTGAACATTGATTGTAGTCGGTTGCCAAGGAGACAACCTGGGCCAGCTAGGCGTTACGGGTCGTCTATGCAAGCCGACGGCAAGGAATGGCGTGTCGAAATCACGACGGCAGAAATGCCTGGGGCAACTAGACACGGTCCCTTCTCACTCCGATATTTGATCGAATGGAGAGATAAGCGGCCCGAATGTAATTCGTGACTCCTCATATTTCGACGTCACGCCTCCAAACTGCCTACACTATCCCCCCAAAACTCCAAAGCGGCATCCGAGTGAGTCACAGTTGTTGGTGGCTTGCTAAAAGTCCCGGTCGCCGTAAACTGAACGGCACCTAGGGGAAATCCATGGCTGCTGCCCGTGGGAGCCTGCTCGGCGACAGCGTCCCCTTAACGTGCCCCAGTTCCGCTACTCTTGGTCTTTATATTCGTTGGGGACATCATCCTGTGGCACCTCATGCGTGTGAACTTCCCTTCCATCATGATTATCTGCGTCTTCCACCCCTGCCACCACGCCTGCCTCGAACGCATTGCCTTCCTCGATCAACTCGTCCACGCTCTCCGAATCCGCGCCCTCTACGCTGGACAATCCCTGCAAATCTCCTGATTGCCCCCCAGAACGCGCTCCGGGTTCCTCCGGTGAAAATGCCACTGCATCCACGGTCTGGCTTTTTTTATTCCGGACCGCTTTCTTGATGAAGCTCGACGCCTTCGCGCGGATTGTCTTTTGCCCGACGGCCTTTGTCTTCACCGCCGCCATTTTCCGGGCTGCCTTCTTCTTCGACGAACCCGATTTTTGCATAGGTAGTTTTTCCGGGACGGACACTAGAGACATGTGCGTTTCACTCACCATGATTGCTCCTTGGCAAACGGGAATATGTCTGATTTTGCTCGGTGCCGTCGTAGGCGGAAAGGCCGCTAGAAGAGACTTGCTAACAATACTCTGCTCCCGATCAGAAGACTATCCCTTATTGCCCACCGCTTGTCGCTTCCCAACATAACTCTGCGGGTTCAGCACGGCAGCGCGCGCTCAACCCCGACACGAAGATGATTCGCGCTTCCGGTGCTACGCGGAACTCGCACAATACGTTTATCCCAAACGCCGGGCGGTAGATGTTGTTTCAAAGGATAATTCCGATCAGCTAGCTGACTGGCACAAGAATGCCGGTACCGGCAGTTTGTCGGTGCCCACCGAGTTTCGTCGGTAACGCGGCCGGTGGGGTCGGTGGTAATGAATTCATCGGCTTCAAACTGATCCACAGCGGCTGCGCCTTCCTTTACGGTCGCCTCTGCCCAGTTTTGCTCCTGCTTCTTGATTTGCGCCTCGACCCTATTCGACTTTGACGCCTGTTGACCGTCGACGAGCGACAGCGAAAACAAACAAAGCAAGGCAATAGCAAATACGTTTTTCATAACTCCTCCTTTGGAGGCGGTGATCTTACTCCGCGTCGCAGCGGTGGTAAAAGAAATTGTTCTTATTGGCGTGGCTGGCCGAGGCAAAAAGTGTGTACACCTCCACCCGCTCAACACTCCAGCTTCTAGAATCTCGCTGCTTAGCAACTGATTGGAAGTGGACTGTAAATCAGTCGTTTGTTCTGCAATGCGAGTGGAGCGAGTTCCCGCGGCAGTGTTCAAACCACGTGCGCCTCGACGTGTCGTGGTGGCGCTGAACGACTGCTCTCGTGATTTCATAATCAGAGTGGGAAACAACACGGAATTACCCAGCTCTTCACTCTCGGGTTTCCCGAGCCCATCTCCTCCGCTGCGGCCGAGCATAACTTTAATCTGGCGAAAGACTCAGAGATGACGTCAGTCAATCGGCTATTTGTTCCACTCGCGAAGACACGTAGGCAGAGCAGGAGCCCCTCCGTATAGCTGCCTCCATAGGACAGGCGAATCCTTTGTAGGGTGATAATCGACTTGATAAAAACGGATAAGCGCGCCAAAAACAAGACAACGAAACCAGAGAGGCGTTGCGCTTATTGAGGGTTGCTCAAATGGAACAGGAGGTTCTCGTCGCCACGGGTTGTTCTCCGATAACATCGCTTTTAGTTGCGGTTAGATTCGCAAAGGTCGCGGCTTTATCGCCGTCCGAACGCAGCGGCGTCCAGTACGTACTCAATCGGGAGAGCGTCTTAGGCTCCAGGTTCCGCTACGCCGGTTCCCGGAGCCCAAGATTCTTATGCTGTGCGTCGATCAGAGCCGGTATCCTTGGCTCCCTTGACTTCGCCCGCGGATGCGATGTCCTCAGCGCCTGTCTGTTCGAGGATGTCTTTCGCACGTTTGGTTTCATCGGAGCTATCGGAATGAACAGAGAGCAAAATCCCCCCCTCCTTTACGCGCCCCTCATACCGTTTTGCTTCGTATTCGGGAATGCCCATACCAATAAGGGCGCCCGTTAGACCTCCTACTGCCCCGCCCACTCCAGCCCCAGCCAAGGCTGCCATGATCGGCCCGGCTGCTATGAATGGACCCAGGCCAGGAATCGCCAGCGCTCCTATGCCGGCCAACCAACCTAAGCCGCCTCCCAAAACTGCACCCGTCCCCGCGCCGGTTGTGGCGCCTTCGGGTGCCTTGGTGTGCTTTTCGGTGGCGAAGTCCTTGCTCCCTTCCTTCTGTGGAAACAATGCCGAAATAGCCTCACTTGAAAACCCGGCTGCCTTGAGACCGTCTACGCCACGTTCCACGCCACTGCGATCCTTATAAATCCCGAACACTGCTGTATTTTTGCCTGCCATTGGTAGTCTCCTTTTCGTATCATCGTTTATTTCTTAGGTTTGATCGCAAGTTCGCTTGTCAGCTTGTCTTTACCCACGATCTCGCTGGCCTTCTGTTCAATTGCACTCTTTTCCTCTTCAGACCGTACCGGTCCCTTTAAAGTGACGGCGCCGTTCTGCACAATGATCTTGACATTGTGCGCATACCGGGACAACGACTTGTCCTTCACGATGGACTGTCGAATCTGCTTAGTGAGGTCACGATCCGATGGATTGTCTTTTTGACGATCAGCCGTCGGCTTGGAAGCGTGATTGTCACCTTTGTTAACCTTGGTGTTATCTGGAGCGGGTTGTTGCGCCGATGAATCCTGGGTGCGTCCGCTTGCTATCGATGCCGTTAGTGCGAAGGCGAATACAACTATCTGAAGCGTAGTTTTCAAGCCGAAATTCATAATTCATTACTCCTCTCGAAACTAGCTGCTGGCGCTTAAGCCACGCGCCGGGGTACTTTTTTTGTTTTCTCGGCTTCTTCCGAGTGCTCAGTGCTGCCCTCGTTCGCCAGCGAATTGATTTCTTTTGCGAGTTCGGTCAACTTCTCGTCGGTTTCCTTCTCCTCTTCGAGAGTTTCCTGAAGCAAGGAGACGTGCTCGGTTTCGCCCAAAACATCCGCAAACGCGCAAACCGTCCCATATGCGGCTATCTCATAGTGCTCCACCCTTTGAGCCGCTCCAATAAGCGCCGCATCAAGCACCGCATCCTCGAAATCCTCCCCAAGAACTTCAGAGCCTTCTTCGACCAATCCTTGCATCGCTTTGCATTTCTTCCCTTTTGGACTTTCCCCTAGCGCTTCGAAAATCTTGTCCAAACGTTGAACGTGTCCCTTGGTCTGCTGCAGATGCTCCTCAAAGCCTTTTCGGAGCTTGTCGGAAGACGCACCTTTTGCCATCTTCGGCAACGCCTTAATGAGTTGATTCTCCGCGCTGTATAAATCTTTCAGTTCGTCAACGTACAATTCCCTAAATCCTTCGTTTGCCATTACACCCTCCAAGCGGTTCATGATTGTTAGTGACCTTATGATGCCGAAGCGGACCCATCCGTTAGCTACAGCTGAATACCTCGGTACTCTTGGATTTCTTCCATCCGGCGCCAAACCATCTAGCCTTAGTAAATCGTGGCTGTGAGCGACAGGTCTCCTCTCTTCGATAAGGAGAAAGGTGCGTGTACCAGGTTCAAATTGTCTAGAGTCGCGACTATTTACCGACGGGCGTTTCCTCGCTACCAGCGACAGGTCATTGTCAGAAATGAGGATCGTCCCCGGCTCCGGTTAAACGGTCACGATGACGCGAAGCTGACGACCCAATCGCCGAGGATGATCACGGTCCGACCGTCTGCCAAAAGATGCTCGCGGATCTCGATGAATGGCCGGGCGCTCGCAGTTGCCGAAGTAGGCCTGGGGGGTAAGGCTATCTTTGTATCATGCCGCCGATTGAGTGGGTCCGATGTTAGAAAGAACTTCGACTATGCCGTCGGGATCGAATTCACTCGGAATACGAAAATCAATGGGTAATTTAATAGCGATTTCGCGGGACGCAGTGCTACTTTCAACGAAAATAACCAGACCATCGGTCGAACAATTTCTTTTAAACAACCGGATAAGGTCTTCGTTCGCGATGTCTGGAATACAGCCACAGGTTATAAAGATGCCGCACTGGCCCATTTCGATCTCAAAACGTGCTTGACCAGGGCTGGATACTGACTTCACTTCGAACCCTAGCGCGGAAAGAGCGGCCTCGCGGCGCATTAGTTTCGCCGCATCGAAACTCAGCGATAGAATCGTTTTGCGTTTCATTGAGATGACTCAGATGCGGCGCAGCGGAGGGGAGGTTGTCAGCCGAAGTTGGCCAGCTTCTGCGGCAGATTTTGACAACGCGACCGTGTGATAAATTGCCCCATGTCGATGGCTGATGCCTGCTAATACCCGCTGGAAGGAGCGTTAGCTAATGACTCAACAAAAAAAATTGTTCATAGATTGCAAACTGACCTGGATGCTCCCGATGTTTAGAAAGCGACTACCCTATATTGAATCCCGACGCACTCAGCAGGTCCGGCGGGATGTATTTTTGAACCTTGTTTCGCCGAGCCCATTCTTTAAGGGTAAAGGATCTTTCCAGTTCGTCAGGCGGGATACCGAGTTGCTTCACTATATCCTTGAACCACGAGCCACGAGTTGAAACGGCAGTTTGTCTACCGTCGCAAGAGTGTCACAAATCTGCCGTGGAGACTCGGGTGTGGGCAGGCCCGTGAGGCGGTCCCGCGCATCCGCCCTAGAAAACAGGGCCTCCACAAAACGTGAGAAAAATTATGCCGGACGGTGAAGGTCAGCGCTTTCAATTCCCGGTCCTTCGTCCTGCTGTAACCCTGTGTCGTTCGAGATGCGCGCAAGTTGCTGGGCAGTTCCCCACTTCACCCTCGACTCCGCCTTTCAGCGGTAGCGCCGTACGGAACGGCAAGCGCTTCTCGATTCTTGCTATCGCGTTTGACGGGTGTACCAAACATCGCCCGGGGTCAAGTAGTTATATCCTTCTCCCCATGCGGCCTGCGTGTGGTTTTGTCCGTCAATCGTCATGGTGAAGTAATCGCCGAACGGATAGCGAAAACCATTGCTGAATATGTAGTTATATCCGGCAACATAGCTGTTAAGCACGGATTCTCCCGACCAGCTTGCGCCTCCATTATTCGAAGATCGGTAATAGATATTCCAGTTGGGGGCATTGCGAGCGTCCATCCATGCGATGCGAACGTCCCCCGCCGCTCCAGCAATGATCGCCGGAAAAGCGTGGTCAACTCCGCTGGCCGCGAACGAGACATCCGCCTTTAGCGACCAGGTTTGGCCTCTATCTTTCGATGTTGAGTAGAAGATACGCTCAGGACCTTTATCCACAGTTCCCGAGTTCCAGAGAACATAGAGCTGCCCAGCGGCATCATTACTCATAGCGGTACCCGGCCCGAGATATGCCCAACCGCATGAGAAGGCAGAGCAATCGGGAGGTGCGCCAGAGACATCAAGCAACGTCGAGATCCAGGTGAGGCCGCCATCTGCAGATTTCGTGACATAAATGTTCACCGGACCTTTTGCACCTCCGTTTTGGGTATAACCTTCCCAGCCAAAGTACACATTCCCTGCGTCGTCAACCGCACCACCGCCGCTCAGCGACCACCCAAAATTGGCGTTCGCGTTCACCTTTACTGAGGTAAAGGTTTGGCCGCCGTCGTGAGATGACGATGCCCACACCGTTTGGGAGTGGTTGTACGCCACATAAACATCGTTTCCATGTACCACCAAAATGTCTTTGTCGGTACCGGCCATTGTGGAATTGGCAACGACCGCGCTCCAAGTGTTTCCAAAATCGATCGACTTAAGGACGAGAATCTGGCTCTTGTTGTTTTGCAACCAAGCTGCATAAACCGTTTTACCGTCCACCGGATCGACTTTCACCTGCACGTCAATTTGTCCTGAGCCAGCAGGATGAATTAGACGAGGTGCAGACCAACTCGTCCCGCCATCGCCGCTGGTCACCAAATACACCAGCGAGTTCGGGCACCCTTTGCAGGTGGGTGGGTAATCAGGAATCAAGGCGTAGACGTGGCCATGCGCGTCGGCCGCAATCGCAGGTTCCCATGTATCACCAGGCAAGGTAGCGCCGAGTCTCGTTTGAGGTTGGAAGGCAGTGGATTGCGCCGGTGAATGCGACACGGTAATGGCTAGGAAGAATAGAACAAAGCTAAACATGCAGGGAGAGCGATGGTTGGCAAGAGTCATAAGACCTCCTGTTGTTGAAGTGCAACTTGCTGGGGAAGCGAGAACTTGTAAGGGAAGCCAGAACTTGTACTAGACCGCTAGGCGGGAACTATATATGGCGACAAAGACATTCGCAACAGTCTTGTTTTTTCCAGAGGAGATGAATTCACGTTTGAAGTGCAACAGAGTGACGCAACGGCTGGCGACGCATCCGGGAGTCGGTGCGCTGACCACGCTGGGCTTCGTGGGTTCGCCTCTGCGTAGGACGAGATGAGTAATCAAATCAAAAAGTACCGCCTAGCCTTTTGAGCCGACAATACGATCCATCCCGTTTCTAGCTACTGGACGCTGCTCGCGACAGAGGAAAACACATTGTTCGCGTTGCCGCCGATTAAGCGAACCGTACCAATGACTATGACAAGAATCACGGCTAGCATCACGGCATACTCTGCGATGTCTTGACCATCTTCCGCCGACCAAAGAGCACGATGTAACGACCGCATGGGCAACACCTCCTGAAAATAAGTCTACACCTCAGGAGCTGGTGGTCTCACAGGGGGTAGGTCGAAGCAAAGAGGCATCAGGGATACTAGACTCCCTATTCAGCTCACTCGACAGTGTGGTAAAAGAACCGTGAGGACTGTCCGTTGAGTCGATCTGCTTGTGGCTTAAGCGGGATTTTGGTGTCGACGGATCAGGCAGCTATAACTCTGACCGAAGAGGGCAGCGGGCAAAGTCGGATGGGAAAGCGGCGAACGAAACGTACTAAAGCAGTCGTTCCAGTGCAGTTGTGGACCGATGGCGGCAAGCAAAGCTATCTTGCCCACACGCTTGACTTCAGCAATGATGGAGTGAGGATAGGTGGGTTCCGAGGCGAGTTAGCGACTGGGGACAAGATCGAAATCCAATATCGCAAGAAACGAGCGCTATTTCGCGTGACCTGGGTGGTACAAAGAGAGAAATCATTAGAGAAGCAAGTTGGAGCTCAGTGCTTAGAGCCGGGGAAACAAGTTTGGGGGGAGTTGATCCCATCTCAACCGGATGAATTCGAAAAAGAACCATAGCCTCAAAAAGCAGCAAAGACGTAATTTTGGAGGGTCTAATCTCTCGTCGGGCGTATGCAGGTCGAATTTTGGAGGTAACTGACTTTGGTTGGCGCGCAAGGAGTCTTGAACTCGATTAAGATGGCCGCACGCGGGCGAGATACGGCGTGCCGAAAAGGCTGCATCGTGATTTGAAGGAAACTCTCCTTACAGCGGCCGGTTGGCGCAATTAGTGATGTTTCATTGGTTTTGTCAGCCGGGGAACTTCGGAGACAACAGTCGTAGATTGTGGGTCAATTGGGCAAAATCCGTCAATGACGAATCCTCGCTTGGAGATCATAGACACTCGCAAGAAACAGCTTGAAGGGCGTTGCTCCTGCTGCCATGATGTTGAATTTCTTGCGACGAAAGAGCTAGAAAACCGCATTTACCAAGAATTATTCCTAAGATATCTGTTCAATTTGCACTTCGCCAAGGTGCATCTGGGACCCGTGACGCAGAGTTTATGAGGGCAGACCGCAAGACATTTTTTCGGCGCACCGACTGTTGTAATCCTTTGGAAAAAAGAGAGAGTGCGTTCGAGGATGTCGTCAAGCAACTAGGCATACGCGTTTCTGATCAGGAGATTTCCTCGCTACTTAAAAACTGGCTCTGGCAGTAGGAAAGATTAGCCATACGGCCCGTGCGAGCTGTTAGCCAACGGGATTCTTGATTATCTAAGCCGATTTGGGCGACAAGACAATTCCAACGGTTGTGCACAGAGGTTATAATAGAGAGCACGTTTTTGACTAACATTTCAATCTTTCAAGATGCCTTCGTGAAGGCACATTCGATTAGGAAACAAGCGCCGATGCATCGAGCAATTTGCTACAAAATTGCAACCAAAACATGGCAAGTTAAAAATCTCATCAAGCGTCCCGATTATGCCCGAACAATTTTCCTTTATGGTAGGCTACGGGCACAATTCTGTGGATTGATTTTGCGGCGCGTGGTTCCAGAGCTGCGAAGACTTGACGTGCTCCCCAAAAACCGCACGGAATTGAATATGATTTCGTCGAAGGAAAGGGGAAGAAAGCATGTCGAAGAGTCAGCACACGGAAGCGCAGATGATCGGGGCGCTGAAGCAAATGGAAGCGGGACGCAAGGCGGAAG
>JBBRNA010000050.1:0-14721 GCA_038230575.1 Terriglobales bacterium
CACGCTGGATCGAGGAGTACAATCACGACCGTCCGCATCGCGGACTCCACGGACAAACCCCGCACGATGCTCGTGCCCGGTTCGCCCTAACCCTTACTTCAAACACGGCCCCATGTGTCTAGTTTTGGAGGGTGCACTACATTTGCTTCCCTTCCGAATCAACACAAACGCAATATACTTTCCGTCGGGAGACCATGCCGGGTCTTCATGTTCAGCATCGTCGCCTGTTAATTGCACCGGATTGCTTCCGTCGACTCCCATCCGTAGCACTTGCTGTTTGCCGGCGATGATTGAGATAAAAACCAGTTCTTTTCCGTCTGGTGAAAACGAAGGGTCCATGTTTGCAGAGTGAGAGAATTGGTAGGCGACCCCGATCGGCGCATTCTGCGCCCCTGCGAAGATCGTTGTCGTACACAAAACAACTAAGAAGAGCTTGTTCATCTCGAACCCTTTGACGGGCCACCAAGCAGTTCGTTAGCCAGAAGCACGTTATCCCTGCTTCGGTCTGGGACCCTCGCTCGTCGGCGGTGTTCTCTGGCGGGTGGCTTGTGAAAGTGGGCCGTGTGAATAGCATTTGGAAAGATGTCAGTCGGTAATCAATACGGTGTCATATGTCCTAACTGCGACGCGGGCACGGACCTCTTAATCAGAACGACCGCTGACATCCGTCTCACGCCGCATGGAATGGAAATCGATGACGCCCCACTCTTAGATAGCACGCACGTGGATTGTCTGATCTGCGGGTGGGAAGTAACGGTTGGCGATTCGGTTAGGGCTCAACAGAAAAAAGTGTCCGGCTCGGAACGGGTTCAGGGAAGACTGAGCAGTTCCAGTAGCTTGGGGACACTTTTCAGCGTACTTGGTTTACGCAAGGCGTTCCGCCAATTTCCACCGGCCTAGCACGGACCCTAGCAAAGAGGAACAGTGGCTCCGCCATTATTACCGTCCGGTGATAGCCGCAATTCTCTTCCATCATCCCGCTCTCTTCCTCGAACTTGAACAGACTGGGCCGTGGTATTGGATCTTCTCCAATCACCTCGGGTGGGGCAGCTTCCAATTCGACGCTAAACAGGATGTTCTGCGCGTGCCAGTCTCCCCACAAGACGCTCCTTTCACGGAATTCCTGACGTACGGCTTCGACGAGCGGAAACCGGATTCCACGGTGGCGTTTCTCCAGTGGGAAAAGAAGCGAATTCCGCTCAAGATTGAAGTTGCCAAGGTGAATGAGATATACGTCGCGAAGATGCGCCAGGAGCTTGAGTCATGGGTGGGATTCCGGAATGAGGATTGGCAGACGGCCGCGCAATTCTGCGCCGACAAAGATCAATCTGGAGGAAGCGTACCTTTGATGACTATGGTCCTGACCGACAATGCGTAATTGCGCCCATCGGACCGAACTGTCTTCAATCTCAGGTGTAATTCTCCAGGGCGGCTGAGGCGTCCCGACCGTTCAACGCCTACTCATCGGCGTCTTTGGAAAATACCGTCTTTCCGCCCGCGTGCAACCGGAGCCGCGAGGGTTCCGCGAAATAACTGCCCTACGTGGGAGGTCTCGCTGTTGAGCGTCTCGATAATTCGAACTCGAGCCGCAGCTCCCGTAGGAACCTTGGCGCCCGCTTCGGCCATCGACGCCGGTGCACCAAATATTGCCAATAAAACAACAGCGAGCGTAGGACGAAGATTTGCACGGAAACAACGTCGCATCGGAATTCTCCGGAGCATTGGACTAACTTTTGATAGTCCAATGCTAGGCAGGCCGCTCTTCCGAAGCATGTATCGGAAGGCCATGTCCGGTGTGGCGGATGACTGGATAGGAAGGCTGAGACTACATATTTGAAAACCAACGTAGGACGATTGACGGGGGAAACTTTACGATTGCACGACCTCGCGGCCAGTGATGTTCGGCTCCACCGCGATACGGATTTTCTGGGAGTAGATCTCGCGCGTGAAGATCAGCGATACATACGGCCCGTGGACGGGATGGAGTCTACAACTCAGCAATGGGTGGCGATTGGTTCGGAGCTACAACTTTACTTGATGAAATTCGATACAAGAAACCGACGCCTAATCCTTGACGAGAGACTACCAACAACGGACTTGACGAAAAATCGACTCAAACTCGAATCTTCGATAATTTTCACTATCTGCGGCCGTTACCGACTCTCGCGACGAAAGCAACTTGTCGAGGGTTACTTCGATACCGTTCCCAACGACGATGAATGGAGCCCGCGATATAACGTCGAGCCCACTCAGCCTGTCGCTACCATCCGCCAGCATCACGAGAACCCGTCCGCGAACTGTCGCTATTGCGATGGGGACTCATCCCCTCTTGCGCGAAAGATTCGTCTGGCGCAGCCAGAATGATCAACGCGAGGTCGGAGACTGCGAGCACCAAGCCTGCATTCGTCGAAGCATTGAAATCTCGCAGATGCCTGATCCCTGCAGATGGCTTTTATGAGTGAGCGAAAACGGGCACTGCGAAGCAGCCCTATTGCTTTGAGATTAACGATGGGGAGTTGTTCGCGTTCGCAGGACTGTGGGATCGTTGGAAGAACCCGAGCGGGCAGTGGGTCGAGACCTGTCCCATCATGACCACAGCAAATGCGGTGACATCAGTCGTCCACGACCGAATGCTCTACTTCGCTCGTCAGAGCTCGGAGATTGATACCAAAACGAACAATTTTATAATTCCCCCGATGCGCAAACTGGTCTGGATTGACTGCCATCGGTTCGCCGGTTGGGGCTGCTCCAACTGCGAATGAGTGTTTAACCCGTTTGGTCCGCATTCTAGCGCTCCTGCCGCAACGGTTGATTCGCGTCGCGATAACCAGTTTGCCTCGCACCTTTGCGTGCAATACGTCGCAAAAAGAAACGTCTCGATTTCCACCACCATCAACCAAAAATTGAAGAGCGCATAACAGCCTTTTGTGACCACCGCCGCGCTGATAGCGTTACTTCGCGCGTAAGAGGTTGCACATTTTCGGCGCCCATTCCCTCGCTCCATACATGCAAAAGGTAATGTCCAAAGGGGACATTCGCCAGGTTCACTCGACCTTCGCTATTGGCGATCGCATAGAACGGGGTGTTGATCGTGATTACAACGGCGCTCAAAAGGATGCTCCCGCCGCCCCTCCGAATTATTCAGATGTTGTGATCGGTGGAAATTTGGTTTTTGTTAATCGCGTGAACTTACAGATCGCGGATGTTTTCCAGCTAGAGATTTATTAGGCCGACGCGACACATAGAATAACGCGGCTACCGAGCGTGCTCATCATGACGGGGGTCCAGGGCCGGTCTGCAGATTTAAGAATTGGCAAGCAAAACCCCGTCCGCTGATACTGTCGCGGGAATCAAAAAAAACGCCCCACAACTCTTGCGAGTCGTAGGACGTTCATTGAGCAGCCCTCCCCCGAAGCCTACTCATAACTAACCTAGCGGCTTGGGGTAAGAATGTGAATGGCGCTTATGGGCCATTGGAGTGGCACGATTTGTCTAACATATCGGCTGCAAAGCCCGTCAGACGGGCTATTTCACCGTTACGCTAGGCCGACCTGATGGCAAGGTGAACAGCCTATTTATATTCACTCTGAATGTCCTTTTGAATAATCTTCGTCCTCATCACTTCTTTTTGTCCTTCGTCTTCCTCTTCATCGTCCTCGTCATCTTCGGCCACGCGATCATTTCTGCCGAGCATTCAGCTGGTCAAGTTTTTGCTTGAGCTGTTCAAGCTTGTTCCCAGCTTCGCCCAGCCTGCCTTCGGCGGTCAGTCGCTGGTAGTCCGCGAGGTCTTTGGCGGCTCCGTTAATGAGCGTGTTCAAATCGGTTGCAGGCTTGGCAGCGGAGGATGCCGATGCGTCTCGTACCGGTTCAGCGAAGGTAGAGGCAGCGCTCAACGACGAGGTTTCTCCGCCAAAAAGGGACTTCATTGCCGACTCAAATGTCGGTCCGTATGCGAGCCGATCTTGCAGCGCCAGCACCACTAGACGCAGTTCCGGCATAGGACTACGCTCAGCCTGCAGGTAGATCGGCTCCGCATATAGCAGCGCACGTCCGCATGGAATCACCAAGAGAGAGCCTCGTCGCACGTGGGAGCCTTGCTGATTCCATAAGGTCAATTGTCCTGACAGTTGGGCGTTCTGATCGATGCGAGCTTCGATTTGTAGGGGGCCGTCGACGAGTTTGGTTTTCGGGAAGTCATAGACGACCGAGGTGCCATATTGCACGCCGTCGCTCCGTCCTGCAATCCAGCTGATGAGGTTGTTTCGGTTGGCGGGAGTGAAGGGCAGAATCTCCACGAACTCGACCACGATTTCGCCCGGCAATTTCATCAGCACAAAGTTCGGTTCCATCGCCTGCGTCTTCTGCTCGCCCGATTCGCTCATGCCAACCTCGGAAGCGACGGTCCACAAATCTTCGCGGTTATAGAACACCGCTGGATCAGTCATGTGATAAAGCCCATAGACCGAAGCCTGCATCTTGAGCAGCAACTCCGGATAACGCACGTGTTTGCGCAGCGCAATCGGCATACCCGAAGCGTCCTTAAACAACGAGGGGAAGACCTGACGGTATGCCAAAATGACCGGGTCCTGGTCGTCGAACACATAGAACGTCGTGGTCCCATCGTAGGCGTCGATCACCACCTTCACGCTATTCCGCACGTAGTTAATGGGATTGCCGTTGAGCGGATAGTGGTTGGAATATGGATAGCTGTCCGAGGTCGTGAACCCATCCATCATCCATGACAGCCGCCCATCATCGCCGACAACGATGTATGGATCCGATTCGTAGGTGAGAAATGGCGCCAGCGCCGCCACGCGATTTCGTACGTTGCGGCGCATCAACAGACGACTCTGCGCGTTGATGTCATCGCTAAACGGGAGCTTCGTGAGATCACCCTGGTCGAATGCGATGAGAATTCGGCGAAGAAATCCGCCGAGGAGAATGCCGCCGTCGCCCTGATAGGACGTCAGATTGTTGGTCTGGCCCTGCGGATAATCAAATTCCTGCTGCCGCGTCTTTACATACACGTCAGTGTTGGTCAATTCGCCAAAATAGATCTGCGGGCGCGTTACGGAGATACTTTTCAACGTACTCTGGATGGGCATGTTGCTCAGGATCAAAGTTGGCAGCCCTTCCGAGCTGAATCCATTCACCGGATTCATGGTGATGCCGTAGCCGTGCGTGTAGATGAGCTTTTCGTTGATCCAGTTGCGGCTGCTCTCGGGAAGCTTGTCAACACTTAGTTCGCGCGTGGCGAGCATGACCTGCCGCATGGTGCCATCGATTTCGTAGCGATCAATATCGATGTCGGGAAAATCGTAGTAAGTACGGATTTCCTGAATTTGACGCAGCGTATCCTGTAGCGCTCGCCAGTCCCACAGCCGGATGTTTTGCAGCGTCGCCTGATTGTTTGCCGGGTCAGCCGCTTCGACGGTTGTCTCGGCGGGAAATTCGCGCTGCGCGATACGATCTAGTCCATACGCCTGTCGGGTCAACTCGATGTTGTGTGCGATGTACGGCCGTTCGCGAACCAGTTCGTTCGGTTTTACAACGAAGTTGCCAACATACCAGCCGATTACCTGCATGGCTGCATAACACACTACGGCGGGTGCAATGGATGCCAGCAGCCAGCGCACGCGTGGCGCTGACACGATATTCATAGCCGCAATCGCAGCCCCCAGAATCAGCGCTCCACAAACGAGCACGAGTCCGGTCAGTATGACGTGCGCATCGGTGTAAGTGACTCCGCTAAAGATCGTATGCTCTTCGAACAACGTATCGAAACGGCTGAGATATACCTGCACTGCGAGGATCAGCAACAGGAACGCAAACGAGATGGAGAACCCACGCCAGGGCAATGGAATGGAACTGCCACGTTGTCCCGTGAAGACTCGCGCGCTGCCGGTAAGCAAAATAAAGAAGACGGCGACTCCACAAGCAATTACTGCCAGCGTCAGTAGCCACCCGGTGACCAATTGCCATGCGGGAAGCGCGAACAGATAAAAGTGCAGCGATTTGCCGAAGATCGGATCCGCAAAGCTGCCACCTGCGCGGGGCGCATGCCAATAGAGCGCGAATGTCAGCCATTCCGCCATCATGCCGGCGCCGGTTGCGGCGGCGATCAATAGCGCAATGATAAGGGCGATGAGACGGAGGATGCGCTCGACCGGCAATTTCACCTGTTGCCCAGCGATGTAAATGATGCCGCCGCTTAATAAATCGGGCTGGTAAGCCCGCCTCAGCGCCAGAAACCATCCGTACAGAGCGAAAAATGTGGCAGCAAAAAATACCGCAAAAATGCCCCATCGAAAGCTAAGTGTCTTCCTGAATACGTCTCCGTAGCCGAGCGATCCGAACCAGAGGGCGTCCACGTAGTACGACACCGCGGTTCGGGTGCCAAGAACAATGATGAATATGCCAGCAAGAATAAAAAAAACCCGGCGGCGGCGTGGCGGGCGCCCCGGCAACTCTATGAATTCGGGTCTCTGTCTATTCAGTTTTCACCAGCACTTTCGTGACTCCCCACTAACACGCAGTTCTTCTCGTGCGGCCCAATGGCTATAGGCTATAGCAACAGTGGCATCTTAGCGCAGGATCCAGTGCTCAAACAACGTTACAGCATTACCCGGTTACGGCGCTTTAGCGCACCGCTCGTACTTAAGGAGGGGCGGTCAACCTATGGCAAATGGGCGCCGACGGATCAAGTCCCTGAAGCAATTGACCGATGAAGCAGACGCCGAGGACGCTTTTTGCTCTCGGGACGGAAAGTGGGTTTTCTACGTCTTTCTTCGCGCAGGCCTATTCTTGAATGCGCATCCCGAGCGCGGGTATTGCCGCCAATATCCGCTAATACTACCCCAAGCCTCTTCTTTATAGCGTTCTGTTCGTGGTGTCCGTTGCTAACGTATTCAATCAGGGAGCCGACATTGGAGCTATGGGAGCGGCGACCCAACTCGTACTGCCCGGGAAAATAAGCCTTTTCATCCTCGTCTTTGGCGTCGGTTCGCTCGCAGGGGTGCTGCTAGTTCCTTACTCGACCTATGCGAAATACCAGGCATTAGAATCAAAACGTCAATGGCACGGGAATCACTTGGAATGGATCATCAATGCGCGTGAAATGCGGACAAATTGCAGCTCAATGAAGCGTCCACAGCAGTTGGTTGCTGAGCCGGCCCTGTTCGCCAGGTAAAGCCTGAGCTGACATTGAACGAAGCGGAACTTGGCTGAGTGCTGCGACTTGACAATGCGATTTAGTCTTCTCGGATCACTTCCGTTTACCGGATAAACGCTGTTTGCCCACATAGTCCGAAAGAATTCTTACCAACCACACCAATAAACCCAATCCGGCAAAAACTTGCGCGAACCGAAATAGGATCATATCTATTCCGGATGAAATCTCATTTCTACAAGTTCCTTGGATTCATCTTTGGCAGGCACCCAACGAAATTTGTAGATCGAATCCTCTCCGGCTCTCAAAAGTATCGGGCTTCCGCCCATAGCTTGAATGGACTTTACCGTTCCGTTCGGTGCGACTATGACTAGCAACTTCACGTTGCCTTCCAAATTCATCTTGCGTGCCAATTCTGGGTAGACGGGCATCGCCCGGCTGACGATTTTACGGGCACTGACTACCTGCGGTTTTTCTGCGAACGTATTTAAGCTCAGGATTCTAAGCACGATTAATAAGCCCACTGAAATTGCGATAATTCGCCGCATGCGACAACTCTCCAAACTCAGACTACAGAGCCACGGCGTGAGCCTCAAGCTTACGAGAGTAACGAAGGTATACCGGAATGTGGTTTGAGCCCTCCGCATCATGGACAGCGAGAGGGTCGTGGCGACGGAATGCTTAAAGCCGAATGCTTTGCTGGCGCTCGGAAAAGTATATTATCGGCGGTTCCGCAAAACTTTAGGAAATCGGTTTTCCTTGTGGCCCATTAGGGTTAGTGTGCCTCGATTTATGAAGCTTCTTGACACTTGTTTGTTTACAAGGGGTTCGGTGGCCCAGGTTATATCTTTTGAAACGGAGGTCGATTGATGTGGCGGTGCAGCGAATCTAGAAGATGCAACTTACTAGGGGCATGTTCTTCGTCCAAAATAAAAATTCGTCCTTCCACAAGCGCACAAACTTTCTCAGAGTCTTGCTCAGGCACAGTCTGTTCGCAGAGTTATTTCAAACGTTCATTCATGGTCGAATCGCCAAAGGTGGATTTTTGTTTCTGGTCCTCTTTTTGCATGTTTCAATTGGGATGGCAGGAGACATCTCGCGGTCTGACCATTTCTTCCGCAGCATTAGCAGCGCTCCTCTGATTCTGGATTTTACTGTCCCGAGAGGTGCTCCCATTTTCAAACTAATTTCCGAATGGCTGAGTCCCGAGACATATGTCAATCTCAAGACGTCTCGTTGCTGGGCGGACAGTAGAGGTAGCAAAACGGCAAGCACGTTGATTGATTCTGACAATAGCGCTTGTTCAAGCACGTTGTTGTGCGACAAGTGCTCGATATAGAGAGCGGGTTCCCTTGTCTTTTTTCGCAAAGCATCAATGGCTCGATGACGGGCGATAACGGCTAACCACCCTGACAGAGTTCCTTTTCTAGAGTTGAAAGACCTTGCAGCCTGCCAGAGGTGGAGGAACACCTCTTGGGTAACGTCCTCCGCCGCGCCGGTGTCCCTTAAAACATGCAGAGCTTGGCGGTAAACAAGTTCGGAATAGCGACCATATAGGACAAGCATTGCGTCCTCATCGCCATCGATTACGCGGTTCAAAGCGCACTGTTCACAGAAAACAGCCGACTCCGACTCATTTGGCGTCCGACAATTTTTGCACACGAATCCCCCGCAGAAGTCACATGTGCATCGCCCATCAAAACAGCACCTGGGCTGAGGGAGAAGACTCGCCTCTGGAAACGCAAACTTTTGCACACAGAGTTCGTTGAATCGCCCATTGGATGCGGCTTTCAAGCGAAACGGTCGCATAGAGCCTGCGATTGGAGTGGGTCTTGTACGACGCAGGATTGACGGCCTTATGCAAATTGAATGAGTTGCGGCGGTTACCAAACCGGCCGCGGAGCGTGGGGGAACCCCGCAAACCATAATGCTGAACAATGGCAGCCAGTTCACCAAGCGGGCGATGGAAGTGTGGGCGATTAAAACCGGCGTTCAGCCTTGCTTGATTCGGCCCGGCAGGCCTGCGGAGAGTGCTCCATCGAAGGTGCGCAGCAGCGTGTCATGTTCGCTAAAAACGCCGCGAAAGAAGCTCCCACGAGATTTACGTAAAGCAACTCACTGATCGGCGTAAGCGACGAACCATAGGTCGCGGCTACAGCTTTTACGGTTGCCGATCCTACACTGCCGCTCCACACTGCCCGGTACACTGTGCCCCAATCACAGGGGGTCGGTGAACAGGCGCCGTACGCGTGAAGAAACAGTCGGCCTGTGCTGTCGGTTCCGATCACGATTTTGACGAGCGATGCCGAGGTCGAATTCACCCAAATTCCTTTGATGGCCGAATAGTTGGTGGGCGTACGACCAGAAGCTAAAGCGGTCGCCAGCAACACACCTGCGGTGGCCCCAAAAATTCCCAAACGAAGAGAGTTCATAACGTGACCTTCCTTGAGGGCCCCCACCATATAAAACATTCACAGCAATGTCGGAGAAAACCCGATTTTTCGCGCTTGCGAACTTCGCCACTATGGCGCTCAGCGAGGACGCAGACTTCGTTGTCCTGGAGTAGGCGTGGTCGGTTGATTTACTGAAAAGTTACTTCTATTTAAAATCTCACGATTCTACGGCGCTCTCTATTTTTGCCATCCACTTCGCCCACGTCTTCTTCTGTGCCTCGGCCAGCTCGTTGCCGCCGATTTCTCCCCGCCAATTTGGGCGACTCTCGTCATGGAATTCTTAACTCATTGCGGATTAGGAATTCAGCGCGACTGGGGATTGGTCGCTTTCGATCATCTTGGTAGAAGACCTGCATCTTGTGATGACTTGAATCCGGGTACAGGCAGCTCCCCAGAGAAGCGCGGAGCACTGTAGGAAATCGGGATTGGGTTCTTGGTTGTATACATGGACTCATACAGGACTCCTCCGGTCGTAGGAGCCTACGTTTCAGCGTTGTCATTGTTCGTTCGACTCTTCCAGATCCGAGCGCGGTTTCGATTTCCGCCATTCGCTCCTCCAAGGGCTCTTGTTCGAGTGGGCGCAGCAGAACGGTTGAGAGATAGCCAACCCCATTTGCCACAAGCGGATCGAGTTGACCGCGGCGAAGTCGATTGATTGAATCTGCCAAGAGTTCCGTTGGATTCCCAAGCGGATGGTCGGGAGTATCAATCGGCAGCACGGCGGAGACGCTCGTCCGTTAATGCACAAAGCAGAAGTTGCCAACCACATCCACAATCCAGAAGTCCTTATCGCCAGTGGAGACCGGCATGTTGATGCCAAAACGAGAAAGTTTTATAATTCTCTCGTGCGCAAATTGGTCTGGATTGACCGCCATCGATTCTTCGGTTGGGGCTGCTCCGACTGCGAATGGGTGTTCAACCCGTTTGGTCCGCATTGTAGTGCTTCTGCCGCAACGGTTGATTCGCGTCGCGACAACCAGTTTGCGTCGCACCTTTGCGCGCAATACGTCGCAAAAAGAAACGTCTCGATGTCCACCGCTGCCAACCAAAAATTCAAGAGCGCATAACAGCCTTTTGTGACCACCGCCGCGCCGGATTGGGTCAGTCACTGAGGTGGGCTTACTCCTTCAAACCCACATACCATCGAGCGTTGGATGGAGCGACGATGAGGATGTCCTGAAGCCGGAGGGCATGGGTTGCGCCCGTCCTTGTCAGTCCAATTGGTACCCGGCGCAAAGTGCATGGCACATCGAGCCAGGAAGGCATGCGCTGCTGCAGAGACGAAAACTTCGATTTTTGGCTGGTCAACATTACTTTTTCCTTCTCTCTGCCAACTGGTATGGCAAGCGAAATATCGTGCTGGCACTTGGAGTGCTCGCTCTGCTCCCCGGATCGTTGGTCACCCCCCGCAGTGAAATCCGATGGTATTCCGACGGAAAGCGGCACTGGGCTGATTGCTACGTCCGAACCGGGAACGTTCAATATTGTGATCAGAGCACGAACTTCGTTCTTTTTCGGGAGCCGAAAAAGACACATCTACAGGAGAAGCTTGACTATCTGAAAGGAAATCGCCTGAGTTTCTTAGCCGAAACTAGTTCCAAATAATCCCGGCAATTTGTGTGCGCTCTGGATATTCGAACTGCGGGACGGATTCAAGTGGAAAGGGATGCGCCACGCCCCCGCGTAGCGCATTCCCCCAACTTCTTTTGTTTAGAAGGGGCAATTCCCCGGCGCGGGAGCATCGATTCGACGCGTTGCGCTGGCGGGAATCAATTGCACGGCGATCGTCTGCGCTTCGACCGAACCTTCATTTCGAATGATGTGGACGTGGGAGCCGCCGGCATCGACAAATCCCATTCCCTGGGTGTAGACACGAGGTTTACAGCCTGGGTCGCTTCCCTCGTAAACCGTGATTGTTCCGGCGGTGACGACGATTAGACTCTGGCCCGGGTGGGTGTGCCAGCCAGTCGTGCCGCCCGGTTGCCAGACGTTGCTCTGGACATACACGTCCGATAACCCCTGCGTCTTCTGGAGTGCCGTCCAAACCTTGCCTGAATTGCCCGGCAACACCACACTGTTAAGGACGTCGATCGGTCCGAACCGCCCTAACGCCAGGGTGGTGCCGACAAACCCTGAACTTGGCGTCGCCATAGCATTCCTTGCATGGAAGAGCGCGGTGACGATGATCGCCGTCATAACCAATATCCCCAGTGTCAGCTTCTTACTCATAGTGCCTCCTGTTTAATTGGCGCCGCCGGATGGAGGCGCGCCGCCACGATCGGACGATTTGACGCCATCGTCAAACGGCAATGCGCAGAAGGGATTACTTTGCTCGATTTGCATTACAGTGCCGTACTTTGCCGTGCGCTATTCGATTGTCTCGGGCTACAATTCGGGGACATTTTGACTCGCCCGAAGCGCGAGCCTATGGGAAGTGCGTGATGGCCGAACCGCTCCGCAACAAGCCCTCGCCGGAAAACGGTGCCGAAGACCGTCTCGATTCCTGGAAAGAAATTGCCGCATATCTTAAGCGTGACGTAACGACCGTCCAGCGATGGGAAAAACGCGAGGGGATGCCTGTTCACCGCCACCTACATGACCGGTTGGGATCGGTGTACGCATCCAAGACTGAATTAACTGAGTGGGCAAACAGCCGAAATCCTCCAGCCGACGCGGGTGCCGGTAAAGATTTTTCAGCTTTAGGTTTACCGACTGACGGTCGGCAGGAAGCCGCTGCTCCAACGATCAAATCGGGGCACCGAGGACGATCGGTCGCCATAGCGCTGGCGTTATTAGCGGGATGTTCGATTGCCTTAATCCTATGGCTTCAGGAGACCGAATATTTCTGGCGCAGCCCGATCGCGGACGCCCGCTTTCAAGCCATCACCGATTTCGAAGGTCTGGAACAGGCAGCCGCGATTTCGCGGGATGGGCATTTCGTGGCGTTCCTTTCGAATCGAGCGGGGCAGATGGACGTCTGGCTCACGCAAGTTGGCTCAGGACAGTTTCATAATTTAACGCAAGGCAAGGTGGGAGAACTACTTAATCCGTCGATTCGAACCTTGGGATTCTCCCCGGACGGAGCCATGGTCACGTTCTGGGCGCGTAGAGCGGAGGGCGCGACCGGAAAGAACATTAGCGTGTGGTCAGTGCCAACTCTCAGCGGAGAACCGCGTCCTTACCTTGAAGGGGCGGCTGAGCTGGATTGGTCCTACGACGGCGCGAAATTGGCATACCACACGCCGGGTCCGGGAGATCCACTGTTTGTGACGGAAAGCAACCGGAGTTCTCAAGGCCTGCCGATTTTCACGGCGTCCGCCGGACTGCATTCTCACTACCCGGTGTGGTCGCCTGACTCTTCCTTTATTTATTTCGTGCAGGGCACTTTGCCCGACAAATTGGATATTTGGCGCATCGCCTCCGGCGGCGGAACCCCGGAACGAATTACGCAGCATGCTGGACGGGTCAGCCATCCCGTTTTTTTAGACCGCAGGACTTTGATGTACCTCGCGAGCGACCCGGACGGTTCAGGGCCAAGGCTCCGTTCGGTCGATGTCGAGCGACGCATCTCACATCCGCTCTCTTCGGGCCTGGATCGCTATACATCGCTCGCAGCCAGCCTAGACGGACGCCGATTGGTCGTGACTGTAGCAAGTCCCAAACCTACCTTGTGGCGTTTAAAGCTTAGTGAATCGGGTGCGGTCTCGACGACCTCCGTGGTTCCGTTGGGAACGAGCACGGGCTTCTCTCCCCGGCTTGGCCCGAATTATCTTGTCTATGTCTCGGCCAACTTCGCTGCCAACGCAACCGGAGAAAGCATCTGGAAACAGTCTGATGGAATTAACGTGGAGCTATGGACCGGCGGGGACGCTCATGTCATTGGTGCGCCATCGATCTCTCGTGACGGGAACTACATCACATTTTCGGTGCGACATAAGGCATACACCTTCTTATACGTGATGCGGGCGAATGGCACAGACGCGCATACCATTACCGACTCGCTCGATCTGCAAGGTTCACCCGCGTGGGCGCCCGATGGCCGGTCGATCACCTCAGCTGCGATGGATCATGGCATCCCGCGTCTGTTTCGCGTTCCCCTTGATGGCAGCCCTCCGATTGCGATGACTCAGGACTATTCGCTCGACCCAACGTGGGCACCAGATGGTAGCTTCGTGGTTTACTCAGGGGCTGATATTGGGACGACGTTTCCGGTAAAAGCTGTCACCGCGCAAGCGACGCCCCAAGCCTTGCCCTCGATGACCTTAACTCGTGGCGCCCGACATCTCGCTTTTCTGCCCGGCAAGAAAGCGATCTTGCTGCTGCGGGGGCAAATCCAACATAAAGATTTGTGGCTTGTCGACCTCGACACAGGCAAAGAGCGCCGATTGACAAACTTCGGTCCAGATTTTGACCTTCGCGATTTCGACCTGTCGCCCGATGGCCAGGAGGTGATTCTCGAGCGTGTGCAGGAACGGTCAGACGTTGCGTTGGTGGATCTGATCAAACCATAAGACGTGCGTTGAATTTGAAAGAACTTTACGCGCTAGCAACTGTTGGCCTATACACCAAATCTGTCTTCCTCCTGATGGGGATGGAGGCGGGTGGGATCTCATTTTTGTGCTCGAGCGATGCGCGAGCAAGGACACTAGGTACGTCTGATTCGAGCGCAGTTTGTGCGGGGTTCGTGAGGTCGAAAAGAACGACTGCTGATGCGGCGGCGAATGCCGGAGGGTGGATGGTGAGAACATGGTCTTTTTTTCCATCAACGGAAGACCAGCTCACCCTTTGGGCTAGTATCGAGTGCGGGAGCGATTGGCCTTGCTAGTGCCGATGCAGGGTGGCGTGACATGCCGCGCAGAGAGTAATTAGATTTTGCTCCGAGTCATCCCCAGCGTGGCTGCGAAATTCCCGATGGTGAACTTCTAAATTTGATCGGCCCCGCACGCCTGGCAGCGCCATCCATCGCGTTGCAGTACCTGTTTACGAAGTTCAAGATAGGCTTCGGGGCGAAGGCGCAGGCGTGGCCGTTTGGGCAGAACTTTTGTCACGCCGCATCTCGCTGGACCTCTGCCAGGAATGCTTCTCGCTGCAGTTCCGGCA
>JBBRNA010000051.1:0-13687 GCA_038230575.1 Terriglobales bacterium
ACCGTGAAACCTTTCCCCAGATATTTCTGAATAGTTTTCGCCTTAGCCGGCGATTCGACGATGACTAGACCTTTAGACAATGTTTCCTCTGTATGCGTTATTGGAATTGAAGCTAGCACGAACTAGCGGATTGCAACAACTGTGCGAAGACCCGCATTCAGCTTTCAGCTCGCAGCTCTCAGTTATCAGGTTCAAGTTAAGCTCTCACTTTTTGCATTAGTGAGGTCAGCATCCGCTTCACTTCGACTACCTGCGTAGTCAGTGTTTCGTACATTGGATTTTGCAAATATTTCAGGTCGCGAGCCAGCAAGAGCTGGTATTCAAGCTCGCTTGCGGATCCCATAGCCATCTGCAGGAAGCGACCCATCTCGGCGTCCCCTTTACGACAGCATCCCTCTGCGATATTCATACCGACAGGCGCGGATGCTCTTCTCATTTGGCTTGTGAGCCCGTAGATTTCGTGACGGGGAAGAGTTTCAGTTGACGCATAGATGTCGAGCGTTAACTTATGCGATTTTTCCCACACCCGCAGGTTTCGAAAACTTTGCACCGGCCCTCCATCGTTCGCTGATGGCTGACAGCTGACAGCTGATAGCGCGCTAAAAGCTCTTCACAAAATTCTTCCCCGGCAATTGCCGTATCTTCCCACCCAATTCCAGCTCAAACAGGGCAGCGAAGATTTCTGAGGATGACATTTCGTTCTCCAGAGCTTCTACCAGATGATCGATGTGCGTGGATTCATCGGCTTTCAGCAGCTTCAGGATCTTGCTCTCGTGAGGCGACCTTACTTCGTCCGGGAATAGAGATGCGGTCTCGAGCTCGGAAGATTCAGGCTGCCTCGCGCTCAGCTCGACCTGGACGTCGGTTGGCAGCTCTTCCCATACGTCCTCCCAAGTAGCCACCAGCTTGGCTCCTTGCTTGATCAAGGTGTTCGGACCCCACGAGCTTTTGTTAGTGACATTGCCCGGCACCGCATAGACGTCTCGGTTTTGTTCGAGTGCGCAACGCGAGGTAATTCGTGTACCGCTGTATTCGGCAGCCTCGACCACCAGAACGCCGGCGGAGATGCCGCTGATGATCCGGTTGCGGATGGGAAAGTTCTGCGGGGCGGGCGATGTGCCGACGGGAAATTCGGTGATGAGCGCTCCTCCCATCGCGAGCATCTGTTCGGTGAGACGCGTGTTTTCTTTTGGATACATCACATCGATGCCGGTGCCTAACACCGCGACTGTCCTGCCTTTTGCGGCTACCGCCCCGCGATGCGATAACGTGTCGATGCCGCGTGCAAGACCGCTGAAAATAACCAGCCCGCGCGCGGCGAGATCGGTTGAAAGCCGCTCTGCCATGCCGCTTCCGTAGGGTGTGGGATGACGAGTCCCAACCATCGCGATGCCCGCCTGCGAGAGCACCTCGACGCTGCCCTTCACGAATAAAATCGCAGGCGGATCATAGATTTCTTTAAGCCGCGCCGGATATTCTGGGTCGCTTAACGAAATAATTCTGGCTCGCGCTTCGCGTGCTTTTTCCAGTTCCTGCTGTGCCAGTTCCATCGATTTTCCGGTGGCAATCGATTGTGCAGAAACCGCTCGCATGCCGGTAGCTTCAAGCTCCGTGAGCGTCGCGCGGAAGACGTTCTCAGGGCTGCCTAAATGTTCAATCAATTTTCGAATGCGGGTGACGCCCAGCCCTTCGGTAAGCGAAAGGGCCAGCCAATAAATGGCGGCTTGCGATGGCGCCCCGTTCGCAATTGGTGCGCTAGCTTCCAGCTGGGGAATGTTTTTGGTCAGCATGGACGGCGACGCTAGACTTCATGCGAAAGCCTGTCAAGGACGGCGCTCACACTCCCTTTGGTAGAATTTGTAAATCGATGAGCCGTCTCAAGATTGCTGCCATTTCTTATTTGAATACGGCTCCTCTTCTTTGGGATTTCGAACATCCTGATGGCCCTTCAGATTTCGAACTTTCCTATACCCTTCCGGCGGAGTGCGCCGAAGCCCTTCGCGTTGGGTCAGCCGATATCGGAATCATTCCTGCCGCTTCTTACGCCACCATTCCCGATCTCGTTGTCGTACCCGACGTCGCTATTGCCGCCACGCGGGCCGTCCGTTCGATTCTGCTGGTCAGCAAAGCCGAGGGCGATAAATTCTCGAAAGAACAATTCCTGGACCGCGTTCGCAGCGTCGCGCTCGATACCTCGTCCATGACTTCGGTGGCGCTCACAAAAATTCTTTTCGCAAAGTGGTGGGGCGGTGCGCGCGATTACAAACCAACGGCTCCAAATCTCGACACCATGTTGACCGAGTGCGATGCTGCATTGCTCATCGGCGACCCTGCACTCAAGGTCGATAAGTCCCGCTACTTCACGCTCGATCTGGCAGAAGAGTGGATTACCTGTACCGGCAAGCCTGCGGTCTTTGCCTTCTGGGCAATCCGCCAGCAAGCTTTATCAGGACGCGACGCCGCCGCGATTGCCGAGACATTCAAGAAGTCCAGAGACGACGGGCTGACACCCAACAATCTCGAGCGGATTGCGAAAGATTGGGCTGAACGCCTCTCCATGCCGATCGAAGAAGTTCGCTCTTATCTGACCCGAAACATTCACTACTATTTAGACCCGCCTTGCCTCGCGGGTCTGGATATGTTTTATCGATACGCCGCAGAAGTTGGCGCTCTTCCCGACGCGCCGCAGCTTAAGTTTCTTTAGTCGCTGCGCAAAGTGACGATTCGATACCTGACTTTTCAATCGCTTTGCACCTTGCGAGTGAAAAACCTGCTCTAATAATGACAATGCATCTATCGGCAATCCTAATGCTCGCTTCAAAGAATGGAGCCATGCGCTGGCTGATCAGCCTGGGCGGACCCGGCTTGATTCTTCTAGGACTCGCCGACAATTCCCTGATTCCACTGCCCGGCAGTACTGACGTAGCAACCATCGTGCTCGCAGCGCACCATCGCCAGCCATGGTTCTATTACTCGATTATGGCCACAGTAGGGGCGGTGATTGGTGGGTACCTCACTTATCGCATGGCCCGCAAGGGAGGCAAGGAAGCGGTCGATAAAAAATTTTCCCAGAAAAAGGCCCAGCGCTTCTATGCCATTTTTGAACGCTGGGGATTTGCTTCGGTCGCTATCCCGGCGATTCTTCCGCCCCCTTTTCCGATCGTTCCAATTTTGCTTGTTGCGGGAGCAATGCAGTATCCGACCAAGAAATTCATTGGAGCGCTTACGCTCGGACGCGGAATACGCTACTCCATACTCGGCTTTCTGGGGGCGCATTACGGGCCTCGAATTCTGAAATTCTTCGGCCAATACTACTGGCCGGTGCTTATCACCTTAATCGCAGTGTCCGTGATTACCGCGCTTTATGGGGTGTTTGAGTACAAACGTCGGGAGAAGAACGAAGATTCAAAAGAATCGTCGGGGAGCAAGCAAGTCCGTCGACGACCTGCGTAAATTCCCAGAACCCCCCGCTTTGAAACGGGAGTCGCTTCGTATCATGCCCGAACGCAACACGTTTCGTATCGGGGCATCGCTTTAGCGATGCTGAAACTGCGCTACATGGACGCGGCTTTCAGCCGCTGGGGGAGACGGCACCGGCCAAAGCCGTTCGCCGGATGCCTCCGATCCGGCATCGCTAAAGTGATGCCCTGATACAAAACAATGTCGCGATGCGTCTATAGACTGCGTTCAGCGCTTTGCGCGGGCGATGAGCGGATTCGCATGACCCGCATTCTGCGGATAAAATAATATCTACTGAGAAAAGAGCTTACGGAGCAGCAATGTCCCTGACCAAACAGCAGGCACTTGAGATGTTTCAGTCCGATGACCTGATCGGAATCGGCATGGAAGCCGACGCTATGCGCCGCAAGATTCATCCCGAAGGCACGGTGACGTACATCATCGACCGCAATATCAACTACACCAATTTCTGCACGGAATATTGCACCTTCTGCGCCTTCTACCGTCCGCTCAAGGGACCGGCGGCAAAAGAGGGATACATTCTGGATCTCGAAACCATCTACGAAAAAATTCGCGAGACAGTTGAGCTTGGCGGCACGGGCGTGCTCATGCAGGGAGGCCTGCACCCTGATCTGAAGATTGAGTGGCATGAAAAGATGCTGAGCGGCATCAAGCAGCGTTTCCCGAAAATTCACCTGCACTGTTACTCGGCATCTGAAATTCTCGCGATCGCCGAATACAGCGCGCTCAGCCTGCGCGATACGATTGCGCGTTTGCGCGATGCTGGGCTCGATTCCATTCCTGGCGGCGGCGCCGAAATTCTCGACGATGAAGTTCGCTACAAGATCGCGCGCCTCAAGTGCCTGACCGCGGATTGGCTCGAAGTCCATCGCACCGCTCATCAACTTGGCATGAGGACCACTGCGACCATGATGTTCGGCGTCGGCGAGTCGGTCGAACATCGCATCAATCATTTTCAAGCTATTTACGATCTTCAGGAAGAGACTGGTGGATTCACCGCATTTATCCCTTGGAGCTTTCAGCCCCAGCACACCGCGCTCGGCGGCCGAAAATGGGATGAGGCCACAGCGGTTGAGTATTTAAAGGTGCTGGCGATTTCACGCCTCTATCTTTCTAACTTTCTCAACGTCCAGTCGAGCTGGGTTACACAAGGTTTGAAGGTCTGCCAGATGGGACTGCGATTTGGCGGGAACGATGTCGGCTCGGTAATGCTTGAAGAAAACGTCGTCCGCGCAGCAGGCGTCACCAATTGCACAACCGAAGAGGAATTGCGCCGCATCATACGGGATGCAGGTTTTCGTCCGGCGCAGCGCGACACGCTCTACCGGCAATATTTCCTGAACTAAGTTTCAACTTCATGCCGCGTCTTTTCGCTGTCTTCGTTTTCATCCTCGGTGTGCCTCTGTTTTTCTCCGCGCAGGCCGCTGGCCCAAAGAACGCAACCTCTACTTCGATCGCTGGGATGGTTCTGAAAGAACCGGGCAGCGAGCCCATGAAAAAAGTAGTTTTGCAAATCATTGCCGAAGATCAAAAAGCGGGCGCTAGCTACACCGCCTCAACCGACCCTGACGGGCATTTTCGCGTCGACGATGTCAGGCCCGGACGCTACCGAATTTTTCTCGAGCGAAGCGGCTATGTGTCTGTGAATGATCGTGGAAGCAAATCTGAAGTAACCGTGCTCAGCATCCGGCTTGGGCAATCCGTCGACAACCTTGTCTTTCGGATGCAACCAACCGCCGTTATCAGCGGGCGTGTTGTGGATGAAGACGGCGATCCGATGCCCGAAGTGCGCATCATCGCCCTGCGGGAAAAGCCAGGAAAGAGAAGGCATGAGAGCATCGGTAATGCGGCCACTAATGACCTGGGAGAATATCGCCTCGCCGGGTTGTTGGCCGGCAAATACATCATCCTCGCTACACCGCCTCCTGATTTTCGCGATTACGAAAAGCCCGTCAAGCCTGCCGCGGCGGCCGATTCACCGGACGCATCTCGTTCCGATAAGCGATACCTGCCAACCTATTACCCGGGCACACTCGACGCGACACAAGCCTCCGTCATAACTTTAAAAGTCGGCGACGAGATGCCCGTAAATGTGACGATTACGCCGTCGCGAACTTTTCGAATTCGCGGCATTGTCACCGCGCTCTCGGCGAGTGATAAACCCACCGTAGAAGTGCGCTCCAAGGCAGGAGATTCCATCCACGCCGCGCCTGAAGTCGGCCGCGATGGGCAGTTTGAAGTGAGAGGGATCGCGCCCGGATCCTACTCCGTGGTTGCAACATTGAGTTCGGAATCGCATCCTCTGACTGCGCGCCAAGACGTATCAGTCGTTGCCGGAGACGTCGATGGAGTGAGACTTACCCCTGCACCATCTTTCACTCTGTCCGGACACCTTCGCGTCGAAGGCAAAGCAAACTCCAACGTTGGCCAGTTTGCCGTGAATCTTCGGCCTGCGAAGTCCAACGACAACTCATCATTCTTTATGTCGCCAGACGTCTTCGGCACAAACGCCGCCGTTGATATGCGCGGCAACTTTGAGTGGACTGGCGTTACCGCCGGTGAATATAACGTGCAGATTTTTGGCGGCGATCATCCCAGCAGCTACTTTCTGAAATCGGCGACGATGGGCGGCAACGACATTGCGACCGGATTCACCGCAAGCGGCCCTGCCTCATTAGAGTTGCTCGTGAGTTTTAACGGCGGGACGATTGCGGGAGTTGTGGCCGAAAAACAAAGCGACTCGGATGGCGATCACCCAGCAACCAGCGCAATGGTTGTTGCCGTGCCGGAAGAGAAGTTTCGACAATTACCCGACCATTTCAACGCTAACCTGACCGATCAGAACGGTCACTTCGCGCTCTCCGCGCTGGCGCCGGGTACCTACACTCTGTTTGCGTGGCAAGACGATGATGAAAGCGTTTATCTCGATCCCGACTTTCTCAAATCGCAAGAGGCGAACGGCACGAGTGTGAAGGTAGAAGAAAACTCGCATCAGCAGATCAAACTCAACTTGAGTCCGGTCGATGCGGAGTGGAGATAGTCAGGCTCCGGTACAATAACTGATCTGGTGCGATCTCATCTTCATCTTCATCCAAGTGAATGAGTTTGACTCTCAGCCCTCGCGATGGCCACTTTTTTCCTATTTGCCGCTAAAGGTTTGGTTCCCTACTTCCGGCAGCACTTTCTCGACCGGACTTTTCAGGGGCTCTACCAGGTCAACGCCTTCGATCTCGCCCTGCTGGTTCCCTACTTCATCGTGCTTACCATCCTCGCGGGATACGGCGCCCATCGCTACTGGCTGGTCTATCTTTACTACAAGAACAAAAAGAACAAGACCACCAATCCGGCTGCGTATTTTGCGCCCGCAGATCTGCCGCGCATCACGGTTCAGTTGCCCATATTCAACGAGCAATATGTTGTGGAGCGCTTGCTTGATTCCGTCTGCCGGCTCGACTATCCGAAGGACAAGCTCGACATCCAACTGCTCGATGATTCCACCGATGAGACGGTAGAAGTCGCCCGGATTTTAGTCGATCGCTACGCTGCCCTCGGAAACCCCGTGACGTACCTGCATCGTGACAATCGCGAAGGCTACAAAGCAGGAGCGTTAGCAGAAGGATTGAAAGTTGCCAAGGGCGAGTACATCGCCATCTTCGACGCAGACTTCGTCCCGCCTCCCGACTTCTTGATGAACTGCATTCATCACTTCACCGACCCGGGCGTCGGCATGGTGCAGACGCGCTGGACGCATATTAATCGCAACTATTCCGTGCTGACACAGGTTGAAGCGATCTTGCTCGATGGCCACTTTGTTCTCGAGCATTCAGGGCGCGCCCGCAGCGGACGATATTTCAATTTCAATGGAACCGCCGGCATGTGGCGGCGCCGAGCGATTGACGAAGCGGGAGGGTGGGAGCACGACACACTCACCGAAGATACTGATCTGTCATACCGCGCACAGCTTCGCGGTTGGAAGTTTCTCTATTTGCAAGACGTCGAATGTCCAGCCGAACTGCCGGTCGAAATGACCGCATTCAAAACACAGCAGGCACGGTGGGCCAAGGGATTGATTCAGGTCTCAAAAAAAATATTGCCGCAGGTGTTCGCCAGCAACTCTACACGGCAGCAGAAAGTTGAGGCCTGGTACCACCTCACCGCGAATCTCAGTTATCCACTGATGATTGTGTTGTCTGTTTTGTTGATGCCGGCAATGATCATCCGCTTTTACCAGGGATGGTTTCAGATGCTCTACATCGATCTGCCACTATTCATGGCGTCGACGTTTTCAATTTCCAGCTTCTATCTTGTCTCGCAAAAAGAGTTGTTTCCGAAGACGTGGTGGAAGTCGCTCATTTATCTTCCTCTCCTGATGGCGCTCGGCATCGGGTTGACGGTCACCAATACTCGCGCCGTGCTCGAAGCGCTGGTCGGGAAGCAAACAGCATTTGCCAGAACTCCGAAGTATCGCGTCGAATCGAAAAGTGATCGGGTGGGAGCCAAGAAGTATCGCAAGCGCCTTGGCTGGGTGCCATGGATCGAATTGCTGATCGGGTCCTACTTTGCGCTCGCGGTCTGGTATGCGATCGTGAACGAGAATTACATTACCGTTCCTTTTCTGTGCCTGTTCGTCTTCGGCTACTGGGTCACCGGGTTGATGTCGTTGCTGCAAGGGCGTTTTGCAGGACTATCGGTCGGCACGGAAACCAGCAACAAGCCGTTTCCGGTGGGAGTTTAGCAATTCGCAAATCGTGTGCACGATTTTCGCTATCGTGATTGCGGAGATTGCAAAACACTTGCAGCGCTTGTTTGCGAAATCTTCGCGGCTGACTTCTTCGAACTTTTCTTGGTTTCGATCCGATCGATTTTCGCCGCGAACTTTACCGGCACCCCGGCCGATGGTTTGCCATCTGATATAAAGAGGGCTTCGCCACCCGGGTTCCGCTTCCAGACCGGATCATATTCACCAACCACCTCGGCATTTTTTTCGGGGCTCAATTCGCGAGTGCCGCTTTCGTTCTGCGACACCGGCTTATTTTCTTCAGCTGGCGGCGAAGCAACCTGCGGATCGGATGTCTGCTTCACACCGTCCCGCGCTCCAGTTAAGGCGGTCGGAGCGGCTGAACGGCCTTCAACCACCTTCGCACCACGCCACCCCAGCCACATCGAAAACGCGACCAGGCACATTGCCAACACACTGCCTGCCAGTAGTAGCGGACGAGACCGCGTGCCGAAGAAAGCGACGAGCAAATCTAGAAAACTGTCTGACGCCGGAAGAAATCCTGAGCGACGTCGCTTTTCAATCACTGCTGAATTCCGCGGCATTACCTGGGACGCGCCGTGCGGGCGCGCGGCACGTGCCTGTTCCGCCAAAGCCGCTAATTGCTCGAGGAGCGAAAGATTTTCGTCCGTGAACGCCAAGGGTTGACTCGAGAAGACTTCGAGAATCCCGTTCACATCGCGCCATCCTTTGATTGGCAGCGCTGCAATCGATCGCAATCCGAGTCTGCGGCATACTTCGACATCAACGTGCGGGTCGCTCTCCGTGTCGGCGCAGTTTTGCACTTGGCCGGTACTGAAGCATGCGCCTGAGATTCCGCTCTCGACGCTCAGTTGCGCGCCCAGGGGGGGAGCCGTCGCTCCGCTGCGGGCGCGGCAAATCATCGCCCCGTCTTTCCACATGGCAAGGGCTGCGCCGGTCGCGCCGGTCAGGCGACAAGCGGAGTCCGCGAGCTTCGACAGCGTCACTTCCAGGCTTTCATCGCTGGCAGCGACACTCTTTCTCAAATCGGCAAGCACACGGATTTCGTCGCCGCCTCGCTGTTCGACGCCCGGCAGATTGCAGGAGAGCCGCAAAAAATTATCGAAAGCGAGAAATTGAGCGGCGTGATTGTCATCCATCTGGTCGCGGCGAAATTGCTCGGCAAAATATTTGGACACAGAGGCTCTCTAACCCCGGCAAACTTCTAGTGTAAGAAAGTGCGCAAGCTGGATTTGGCCCGAAGTATGAGCGAAGCTCGCGCTACTGTCAAGATAACTCGCGGATGCCGGGTGTTCTGTTAAGACAAATGCTTTTCATCCGACTTCCTCGCACCAAACTAACCAACAAGCGAAAAGAAGCGGGGTGCTAGCCTGAAAGTGCTCTGGTTTCTCGCACCTCCGCAAGAGAGTGCACGGAACCAATCTCAAAAAGCTTTTTCGGACGTTCGAAGCGCTGGCGGAATTGGGTCCTGAACTAACTGCGGACCGCGACTTCCGCCACACCGCTCGACTGATGGTGAGCGCCGTGATGGAAGCATCCGGCGCGCGCGAGGCCGTTTTATTTTCTTTCAGTGAACGCCCTTCCCTTCTCACTTCGGTCGATGCCCAAGGGTTTGCGCTCTTGCCCGAACCTTCGATCATTCCTCTGCTGCCGCGGCACGTTCACACGCTTACGGCAGCGGCCGGACCGGTTCTGCTGAACAGCTCCACCTCCGACTTGTTTTTAAGTTCGAACGGCAACGTGGCACCGGAATTATTTCGCTGCGTCTGCCCGCTCAAAGTGCGCGGCAAGCTCGTTGGCCTGATCGCGCTTGGCCGCCGCGAAGGCGACTCCATCTACGAAGACGAGGCGCTGGACGCTTTCGGAATGCTCAGCCATTACCTGGCGTTGGCGATCCAGAATCATTCGCTCAGCCAAACGTTAGCCCAGCGCGTCTCAGAAAACCTGCGACTGCTGGCGTCTCTGCACGGCTTTTACGACAACGCGCTCGAGGCCTTTGCCGCGGCCATCGATGTGAAGCACGTCAACATTCACGGCCACTCCTTGCGCGTCGGAAAGTATGCGCACGCAATCGGAGAAGCGTTGGGCATGTCTGCCGCCGATGTCGCTTCGCTGCGATCGGCTGGATACCTGCACGACATCGGGAAAGTCGCGGTCGATAAGCGCCTTTTCGGGAAGGCGTCGAAGCTCGACGCGCGAGAATCCCAGGAGATGCAGGACCACACGACGGTCGGCCATCAGATCGTGAGCCAGGTGCAGTTTCCGTGGCCGCAAATTCCTGAGATCGTGCGCTGGCATCACGAGCGCGGCGATGGATCAGGTTATCCGGATGGCTTGCAGGGAGAAGACATGCCGCAAGCGGTGCGCATTGTCGCGCTGGCCGATTCGTTCGATGCGATGATCAGCGAGCGCCCGTATCGCGAACCACTTTCGATTGGATCAGCCCTGCAAGAATTGATCCGGATGACGCCGCAAAAATACGATGCGAACGCCATGCAGGCACTGCTGATTCAGGTGCGGCGCGATGCGGTGGGAACAAATCGCACTCCAGTGTTCGAGCCGGGAACGGTGAACCTTTCTCCAACAGATGTCGATGAACTGGCGGCCACCCTACAGCATCGAGTCACCAGGAACCGGACTTACCTGACTTAGGAGCGGCCGCAGTTCGATTTCTGCTCCAGATACTCTGGTGAGTAGGCCCCCCGGGAGGCGACTTACAGAGCCTCAAGTTCTCGCGTCACGATATACCCTCCCCCCTCCCCCCCCGATCTTTTGGAATCATGGGTTTAGGCGGGGACTATCACCTAGATCTTTGGATATAAAGGAGATACGCGCAAAATCTAGAGAACATTGGAGTTACGATATTAATCGTAACTCGTTCCTGCGTGGCGTATAGGTAGAGGGTAGCGAGGGGGGTTGGGAGAAGTCAATCTTAATCGCGTTAGTTTTGGGGAGCGGGGTACCGAAATGGGATGGGAAGAAAGCTCGAGAGTCAAAGACTAGAGGGGGCGGGGTATACTTTGGCCGCTAGAGGTTGGCCCACCCGCCGAAAAGGCAGGTCACAAGCCATGGATCGCAAAAACATTCTCGATAGCATCTTCGCTAATGCCACATGGGAACTCGTTAAGGCCGCTTTAGGGTGTTCACTCGTGACGGGGCTATCTACCGCTTTGTGGCAGAAGTTGAAGCACGGCTCTCTGGATTGGTGGGCGATAAGCGGCATGTTTATCGTTACGCTAGTAGTGGTATTTTCAATTTTCTGGAGACGAAAGCCGAAAACTCTTTCGCTCTCAGACGATGCCTCGTTAATCGCGCCCGTGTCAAAAGCAGGCAATGATCGAGCGTTTAAAAAGGTCGCGGATGAAGATTCGACAGAGATGGCCCGAAGGCTCATTCTTTGCGGAACGAGTGCCAAGTTAAATGTAGATACCGTCGAGCCCTACATTGATGTTGTTTTTGCGATCGTCAATGCCTCGATGTTTTCCATAATGTCTGAAACTGTTGAGGGGAATGCTTTTTACCGCGGATACTCGGGCGAAAAATGCTATTTCTCGCGCACTCCGATAATGTTCGACAGCATCAATCTTTTCACTCTTAGCCGTGCAACCAAAGGCGAGCTAATTCTCAGACAGTTTGTACCATTGGCAATTACGGACAAAATTGCGGCAAATAGGGGCAAACTGAAAATCGACTTCAGCGAAGTTCGGGTTAATTTCCGCTTTCCTGGGACTGCGGGTCAGACAAGATTCTGTTGGCTAGGAGATGAGGTCGAGGTATTTCGTCAAATCGGCGGCCCAGCGCTAGATCCAAGTCTTCGCTCAAGACTCATCGCGAAGTCTGATGAGTTAATCGCGTTCGTTAGGCAACACGGTACAGGCCCATCTGTCGCACGCAACCCCGGAGAGACAGCGCAAGAGTACATACCCCGTACTTGGGACGCTCGCACTAATTATTCAAACAAAATGGGGGCCGATTTTCGTCTGCGGCTAGCAAGCTCAGTGAAGCAACTGAGAGACGAAATACAAGCACAAGGTACAGGTTCAGAGAAACCGCTAGACGATGCTATTCAACAGGCGGAAAGTCAGGCATGCACGGCCGAGTCGGTAATGGATATAAAAAAGCATTTTTGGGTAATCGCAGAAAAATTAGAAAACTAAATTAATGGCGAGTGGCCAACTTCTAAGTGCCAAAGTGTAACCCAAGAGCTTGAGTCTTTACTTGAACTCAGAAAAAACGGGGGGAGTTATTTTGGGTTCGATATCGAAGACCAGGGGAGGGGCGGGGTTATACTTTGGCCGTTTTTGGCCACCCTCCGGCATCATCGGCTCCTCTGACCGCGGCGCTTGCTCAGGAGGGCAAAGAGATGATCCTCTTGCGCGCGGGTGAGACGGACTTCTACGATTAGGCGTCGTAGTCGGTTGCCAATGTATACCGACACGTTCGCTTTATCAGCTTTGATGTGAGCGCGTTTTGTCTTTACTTTCGGATCCTTCGCCATATGAATCGGGAATGTAACACATCGCAAGAAGCCACTACATCTGATTTAACTACTTACAAATAACGCTCGGGTTGCTCACGGCCAGCTTGAGGCGGGTGGCCAACTTCTAAGGGCCAAAGTATAACCCGACAGCTTAAGCCTTTGCTTGAACTCAGAAATAACGGGGGTGCGCCACTTCTCGAAAAGCGCGAGAAGTGGCGCACCCAGTTATTCTGAGTTTAAAATCGAAGACCAAGTGGAGAACGATATACTTTGCTAGTTAAAGTTGGCCACCCGCCAGATAAAACCAAATGGAGGGAAGTAGTGAGTAAATTCGCCAGAGGTTACCGAAAGACCAGCATTGGTTTCGGTATCGTTGTATGCATAGCGACAATCAGCCTCCTTGCCAATCTTTCGGCCCAAGGTTTCTTCAGTGCCCCCGACCCTGAACTGTTGGGGCTGCACCAACTGGGGTTAGATCTAGCTCACGCGATTCTCGAAAAAGATTCAGCTACGTTACTTAGGTATGATCGAGCTGATCTGCGGGCCGAGGACGAGTTGGCTCTAAAGCAAAAAGACAGCGATCTATATTGTTTTCTATTTGATTCTCGTTGCATTTCTCCCAGACCTAGCCGTTCAGTATTCGAAAAACTTTCCAGGGCCCACGATCTACAAATCAGCGTAGTTCGCGGTAGGAAATCTTCGGGTGATACGCACCGCTATGCTCAACTTTTATTTTATGATCGCTCCCAAGTCTCCGAAAAATCTCTTCGCTCAGCCAAATATCTATGTGAACAGTCTCCCAATCAGATTGTGTCTTGGAGTTTCAAGTGATTTCGCTACTCTGAAGTGGCCCCACTTCGATCGTTACATTTGGCCCCACCGCTAACCGAACAATCGGCCTACCCTGTGTGCGCAACGGACGGGGAGGACGATGGACAGGAGATGCAAGGTGGAGCTATTCGAAGAGA
>JBBRNA010000052.1:0-13510 GCA_038230575.1 Terriglobales bacterium
ACCAGGCCCATTCAATGAAGGCCGAGCAGTCCGACGAACTGGAGCGATATTTGGCGCAGAAGCAAATCAAGTACGATTTGCTGTCGAAGAGCGGCGGCCAGGTCCTCGGCGATACCCGCAAACAGGCGCAGTTTGCCGCCGTCAAGCGCTGGTTCCATCACGACTGGATGAAGATCGAGCCGAAGCTCCGAACGTCCATCGTGGAAGGCATTTCGGTGTTTCTCTCGTTGTTCGACGACAACCCGGATGTTAAGTACACTTTCTGCCCGCCGAAGGAGACCTATGACGAAGAGGGTGCGAACGAGGATGGCGTGTACGGTAAACCATTCCCAAAGTTTACAGACCTGATCGAGTCCGGCAAGGTCGTCGCTCTCAATTTTCCAGTGGTTATGAATCCCGGTCTCGCGAAGACGATTGGCACGCTCATGAAGCAGGACTTCCAGCGCGCCATGATCGGCCGGATTCCGGAGATGGAGAAGCATAAGGACCGGCACTTCCGCCCGGCCCTGTTCCTCTGCGACGAGTACCAGGCCTTCGCGACCGTGGGGGAGAGCGACCCGACCGGCGATGAAAAGTTCTTTGCCCTCTCGCGCCAGGCCAAGTGCATCGCCCTCGTCGCCACCCAGAGCGTCAGTTCGCTCCGGTCCGCCTTAACCGGTGAGGCGTGGCGCACCTTGCTCCAGACGTTCCGGACCAAAATCTTTTTGTCTCTGTCCGACGATTTCAGCACCAAGACGGCCTCCGAGCTATGCGGCAAAGAGGAGCAGTTCAAATTGAACTACAGCATCTCGGAAAACGGGCACGACGCCAAGGTCAGCCTGTTCTCCGGGCGGACTACGGCGCACCGTTCGAGCGTCAGCGCCAGCAAGAGCTACAACCTCCAGCGCGACTTTGTTTTCGAGCCGAAGATTTTCAGCGAGCTGAAGAACGCGGAATCGATCGTGCTGGCTTATGACGGTGTGAACCCGTTGCCGGCCACCTACTGCTATCTAAAACCGTATTACCTCGACCCCAATATGAACTATTTCGAGCAACTGAAGAAAGGATTGCTCTGACATGAATCCCGGAGCGATATTCCACTGGAGCCTTTGGGCAATTGCGACCACTATTGCGACAGCTTTGGCAGCGGTTTCAATGATGCCACCCGACAAGGCGATGACATACCGGCGCGTTGTCGCAGTCGGAGCGGCGAGATTCGTCGGCATCATGGCAGGTTTCGCTGTCCGCCAATATTTCACCGGATTGTGGCCAGGCGAATGCTCGTTCAGCAATCATTTCACGACCTGGCGCGAGACCTCTTCCGGGCACTTCGTCCAACAACCTGCATCCCGACCCGAGGGCCATCCGTGAGCTTCGAAGTCATCCTTCCATTTCTCCGACCCATCGAGCACCTGATTCTCGATGCGGACATCTCCGAAATTATGGTGAATGGCAGCTCACGCGTGTTTATCGAGCGCCGGGGTCTGCTGGAGGCCGTTCCCGGCGTGTCGATTGAGGAGAAGACCCTGCAAATCGCCGTGAAGAACATCGCCCGCCGCCTGGGTGACGAGATCAGCGACGAACGTCCCCTGCTCGACTCTCGTCTGCCAGACGGCTCCCGCGTGGCCGCGATCTTCCCGCCCTGCAGCATTGGAGGCACCACGCTGACGATCCGAAAGTTCGCGGCTAAGCTATTCACGGTGGAGGAACTGATGCGGATCGGCACGCTCCCCCCCATTGTTCTCGATCTCCTTCGAGCCGCCATCGCCGACCGGAAGAATATTCTCATCAGCGGTGGCACTTCGACGGGCAAAACAACTATGCTGAACGCCCTCGCTTCCTTGATCGATTCAGACGACCGGATCGTGGTGATTGAGGACACCGCCGAGCTTCATCTCGAGCAAGCCAATCTGGTCCGCTTTGAAGCCCGCCGTGAACAGCCCACCACGCCAGCGATCACGATCCGCGACCTGGTGAAAGCCACCATGCGACATCGGCCCGACAGGATTCTGGTGGGAGAGGTCCGTGGGGCAGAGGCCTTCGACCTGCTGCAAGCGCTTAACACGGGCCACTCCGGGACACTCGCAACGATTCATGCGAATAATGCGGTGCAATCGATTACCCGGTTAGCAAGCTGCGTTCTTCAATCCGATGTGCAGCTTCCGTTCCATGCCATCAGGAGCAGCATCGGTGACTCTATTAACGTGTTGCTGCACATCGAACGGCGCAACGGCCAGCGCATCGTTTCGGAGCTGGTAGAGGTGGACGGCTACGATCAGGCCAAAGACCGGTTTGAATTCCGGGTCCATTATCGGGCTTCCAAGACAGGAGAGGACAGCCATGCGGTTGCGATCCGTGTATGAGTTTGTCTGCCTCTGCGGGCGCGCCGGTTCCGTCTGGAGCAGCCCGAGGAGATCAAATGCCCGGACAGCGGTCGGTGCCTGGTGATCTGTTGGAACGAACCTCACGACGGCAAGGCCGCTAGAACTGATTCGGCAGGAATAACGATACCGAGCTAAGCAACAAGAGCACATCGGCCAAAAACAACAAAATTTGGTGGCACATGCGCTACGTGTGTGCCGAGACGACGAAAGTTAAGGAGCGACGAATGGATAAGCACACTGCGCCGGATTATATCCGCGCAAATTTCCAGGACGAGGACTGCTTGGCCGTGGTCCTCATTCAGAAACAAAGAAATGAAGTGGAACAGCGCGTTGCCACGGCCGGCCAGATTACGTCGGAGCACTTCCAATCATGGCTTCGCTACAAGAACACTCAGAAGTATGAGGTATATGTCTCAATGAACGCGCTTCACAAAGGCGCGCGCGGGCGGACCAAGGCCGACGTGGGCGAAGTCCGGCATCTCTATCTGGACTTCGACAAAAACGGCACGGAAGCGATTCGAGCGCTTAAAGAGCAAACGGAATTGCCGCCGCCGAACCACGTCATTCAAAGCTCGCCAGGTAAATACCAAGTGGTCTGGCGAGTAGAGCAGTTCGAAAAGGAACCGGCTGAAGCGCTCATGCGCGGCATGGTTCGGGAATTGGGAGCGGACCCGGCGGCAACCGATTCCTCCCGTGTGCTGCGCGTGCCCGGTTTCTACTATTCGTAAACACCAATCATCAAAAACGTGACGATGACATTTTCCTAGAGTTGTCGAAGTATGTGGCGATATCGCATAAAACCTGCCAAGATTTCCCCATGTCAGCGAAGCCTGCTCCGGCGGGATTGCATGAGGGCGACGCGAAACCTGCCAGGCTGCATATCCGGTCAGTGCCGGACAGCCGATTTCCTTTACAGGTTGTGCAGTCCGATGGTCTCCCGGAAGTTGCGCTTACCGTGTTTGCGAACGAGATGCTGACGATGCTTTCGGAAGGCTCCGCGTATACATACCTACGCGAGGTCGTTCAGTTTGCCAACTGGGCAGGGCAGGACAGTGTCTCCGCTTCTCACCAGTGGCGAGTCTATGGAGAGCCTCGCGAGGTGCGCAATCTCGTGCATGAATACCTAACTAAGATCGGCGAATGCCGAGTTGCACGTCGCCCCGACACGCTTGGCGTGCGAGTCTCTTACGTGAACACTACAGACGGGACCCGGATCAACGTTCGCCTTCTGCTTGCGGCGCTGAAGAAGTTGTACGAAATACTTGCCGACTGTGAACTCTATCGGTTCCCGAATCCGCTGGTCCACCCGGATGCGAGTCGAGCTATTGCGGAGTTTCAGCGGGGTCAGCGATCAGCCATGCATGCTCTCTTGGGGCGGGCTGCGATGCCTCCTTCAAGCGGCGTAGATCCACCTCCGGCAGACATTCGGCTCTCAGAGAATTACTTCCGCCTGGTCAACCGCGAATGGCAGCCCCGATCGATTGACGACCCGGAGTTCCCAAGCAGGGTATATGCCGCAGGGCAACAGTATGGCTGGGGACTGCGCGAAGTATGCATCGCCCGCACTTTGCTCGAGTCCGGAGCGCGAATTTCGGAGGTCATTGACTTGACGGCTGCGGATTGGTCGGTGAGTAGTTTCGGCAACCAGCTCTCGGCTCGTAACAAGGGCAGCTACGGTCAACGGATCAAGACACTGCTGATCTCGAATCCGACTGCCAAACTATACCGCCGGTATTTTGATGAATGTCGCCCAGCAACGGTAGAGCAGCGCATAACGGTCGCAAAGCTGGCCAAGATTCATCGCAACGATCCTCGACAACTCACCCAGCTTCGAATCTTCTTAACCGCACGCGGAACGCCAATGACGGCGAGATTGTTTCGCGATCATTACTGGAAACCGGCACTTACTTCGGCAGGGATCGGAGCCGATCCACATACGTGCAGGCACTGGTTTGTAACGAACGCGATTCGGCACATGGAACAAGCCGCAAAAGGGGAGGCCGACCTGGCTCGACATAGGCAGGAACTGATTCAATACATGGCTTGGCGGAGCGGTGAACGAACCATGAAGGCCTACGAGCACGTTCAGCGAGAACACTCCTTCTCGGTTCGGATGCACGCCATTCATCGCGAAATGGAAAGACGCGAGCGCCACACCACAAGCGAGTTAGCTCAGGGCGGGAAGACGCCCATTGACCCGCCGAATGCAGCCGTCGATCACGATCTCGCATTCCTGCTTGGAGATGACAATGACGATTGAAGAAGCCGTATGCTGTATCACGTCGGCGACGGCGGGCGGGACTAACAAGTCGAAGCCGATTGCGAATGAGCTAATCGCGTCTTTATGTGAGGCGCTTTGGGACGCGGCGCGACACCCACAGATCCAGTTGATTCGCGAGCACCTTTCATTGTTTCATGAGCGGGCGATCACGCCGGGGTTCCACGCCTGGCGCAAGGCACGCGGGCTTCACCTGCATTACCCGCGTTGGGCTAATCCCCTCGTCGGCGGACCACAGGCGTTGTCTGCGATGGTGTCAGCGGACATTGCTGTAGCCCCCTTGACCTTTTTCGATCCGGCAAATGATGGTCGTTGGCCCGTGCCGCACCCGAAAGTAGTCGCCTACTTGGCGTCGATTCCTAACCAGAGCCTACGCGACGTGATGGCACTCTATGCGCTCATTAAATCGGGCTTGGGCGAACATCCCTTGTACTGCCGGTTAAGCAGCTACGCTGTGCCGCTTCGGAAGTTGATGGAGGAGAACGGGCTGTCGAGCGTGCACGAGATCGATCCTGATGACTTGCTGCTTCGCGTCTGCGAGCGAACCGCCGGAGCCACGCTGACATCCAACCAGCATGCGGCCATCGTTCTTGGCTGGAACACCCTGGCGAATGCGTTCTTGGAGTACGGGGAGCGTTTGCCGGAGCCGCAACTTCAAGCAATCTCCCGCTTTTTCCTTCGCCCGGTGCGGAAGCGATATCGCATGCATCGAAGCCGCCCTTCCATCGTGGTTCGCGACACGGCCCGACTCAATGTGAAAGCCAAGACTGACATTGTCCATGGCCAGTTTCACAAACTTCGGTTTATGGCAAAGATCCGTTGTAATCAGTCTGCTCGGCTCTACGAAGCGGTGCGGAGCGCGAGCGAAGGCGTCATGGCCGGCTCTCTGCCGCTCCCATATCGGTTCAGTTACGAGGAAATCGTTGCCACCGATACCGGACGGCCAGTTCACCAGCGCGTTCTACTTACGCTGTGGGATGCCACGTCGCTTTGGGATCACGCCGTTGAAAAGGGTTATCCGGCGGGTGCCGAGCTTCGGGCTCGGCAAGCTGGCCGCTTTACTCCAGCGCGCAGGCGTTTCTTCGCCGAGTACCGCGGCACCGAAGCAATCGGGTCCTCGGTCACTGCTCCGTTCTGGTTTATGGATCTATACCGAAACGAGGTTTTCACTCATAAACGGACTGAAGAGATTGCGGCGCGTCGGAGCGAGTTTTTCAAACAGCATGGCTACACGTCACGTGACGTTTGGGAACAGACGCCCGGACTGCTGAAACCGCTGAGGCGGCATGTCAGCAATGATGCTCGGTTCCTTGAGCGTGAGCATGGCTATCGCTTCCTGCACCACGAAGGCATTTATGCCACGTCGCTGTTTGCCCATATGGTGGTACGCATACAAACCATTACCGGAGCTCGCATCGGTGAGGTACAACAGGTTGCGCAAAATGCGGAATGCATTAAGCAGTTGGTGAACGTTGGATCGAAAGCCGGCACACGCTGGGTTTTGCGAATGGTTCCAAAGGGACGCAAAGAGAGAGCCGAGTACTTCATTGACGAGGACACAAAGAATGTTCTTGCCGAGGTCGTAGGGTTTCAGAGGCGTATCAACAAGACAAAGAAGCTCCCGGTCGTAGCGCATCAGTCGACTCGGTACCCGGGAGACCGATACCTGCTGCAATGGAACGGCCTCGGTCTGGACCAGGGGACGTTGAATACAGCGCTGCGCTTCCTCTTACATGGTGCCATTCTCGACACGGACGGCAACTGCGTTCATCTGACGACTCATCTGCTTCGGCATGGGTTCGCGACGGAGATGGCAAGCATGAAAGTGCCGGTTGATGTGATCGCGAAGATCCTGCACCAGCGGCATCTTGAGGTGACTCGCTACTACTCCCAACCCACCAGGCAGCAGGTGATGGATGCCGCAGAGTTGCTGTTTGTCGAGCGTATCGACGTCGCTGCGGAAGCAGTCCGCAGCCCGGAAGAAATCGGAAGAATGTTGCGCGAAGCCGAGGGGCAGATTGGCGCGCTGACCGAGGTCATCGGCGGGACTTGCGTTGTGAGCAACCTGTGTCCGGCGAAGTTCGCCTGTATCGGTTGTTCAGGCAATGCGCCTGATCCAGAACGGCGGTACCAGATCGAGACCAAACGAAGTTGGGCGCTGGAGCAAATTACCTGGGCACGTCGGGAGCAGTTGCCAGCGGAAGAGCGTCAGATGAAGCGTGTCGTGCAGGACTGTGAGCTGCTGCTCGAGGAGATGTCGCTCATCGAGCGAGCGCGAGAGGATCAGGGCCAAAAGATCTTGATTAAGCAGGAGGATGCCGATGGCGGGAAATAGAGATCCGAAATGGCTGCAGCCGCTCTGGGAAAAGAAAAAGCGCGATACAGCCAAGCGAGTCGAGCGGGCTGTGAAAGAAATGGTCAAGCGGGACCAGTCGGTGACACTTGATGGCATTCGGAACACGGTCAGATCCATGTTTGGAATCTCTATCTCGGCGAATACGATTCATCGTAACGAAGGTGCCTATGCTGCATACCAGAAGCACCGCACGGCGAGACGGATGATCAAGTCGCGCAATCCGGCCCTTGCGGCATTGGTGCGACAACTTACAGGCTCGAAGGCGGTAAATCTAAAGGCGAAAATCAACCGGCTCCGGCGAGAATCGAAGGACAGCTTGATCGCACGCCTGCTTGAACTCCAAGAAGAGCGAAAGCGTCAGGCTGACCGGGAAGACAGGCTTCGTGAAGAGATTTTCCGGCTACATCCGTCTGCCTGCAACAAACGAGGTGACCAGTGACTAGCGAACTTGTGAACTTCCAAAGGATCAAGGAGATCCCCATCGAGCGGGTACTCGCACACTACGGGGTCACCCTGCGCTTGCACGGTGGGGAGATGCGGGGGCAATGTCCGTTGCCAACGCATACCTCCGGCGAGAGTCGTAACAGCTTCTCAGCGAATGTTGCGCGCAACATCTGGTGCTGCCAATCCCTATCGTGTGCGGAAAGCCGTGGCGGAAATCTCGGCGGAACGGTGCTCGATCTAGTGGCGCAGATGGAACGCTGTTCCATCCGCGACGCGGCGGTTCACTTAGCGGAGTGGTTCGGTGGAATGGAAAGCGTGCCCGCGAGGGCAGAGCAAAGATCGTCTCCCGCTTCTCAGCCGAACCTTCCCTTGAAGTTTCAGCTAACAAATATAGACCACGCGCATAGCTACCTCGAAGAGCGTGGGATCACACCGGCCACAGCAAAGAGTCTGGGAATCGGATACTACGCCGGTCCCGGACTTATGAAAGAGCGAGTAGTGATCCCGATACGAAACACGGCGCACGAACTGGTCGGCTACGCTGGCCGCTCAATCGACGGCGAAGAACCGAAGTACCGGTTCCCTGCCGGCTTCCATAAGAGCCAGGAACTGTTTCATATTCATCGCGCACGGCAGTCGGGCAGCGACGTAGCGATCATCGTTGAAGGCTTCTTCGATGCCGCCAAAGTGTGGCAAGCGGGTAACCGGAACGTGGTCGCGCTGATGGGATCGAGCCTCTCGGAAATGCAGGCTGGTCTTCTGGAGAAGCACTTTCGGTCGGCGGTTCTGATGCTGGACGGCGACGCTGCTGGCCAACGGGCGACCGCAATAATCACGGGAAGGTTAGCGCCAGCGATGGAGATAACGGTTATCCGATTACCGGAAGGCAAACAGCCCGACCAACTGGCTTCAAGAGAAATCAACGAGATGCTACCAAGTCGCGTCCGGGAATCGGGCGGTTACGAACGCTGACGATTACAAGTGCACCACTGTGGTGCACGGGAAGTATAATGAGATGGTGCAACGCCAACCTAAATCACCAGTCAAGCGAACCGCGCCCTCCGTTCGTCAGAGCGTGACGATGCCAGCCAAACTCGCTCGCGAGGTGAGACGCGTCGCGAAAGAACGTAAAGTGACGATGAGCCGTGCTCTTGTGACGCTAGCGGAACAAGGCGTAGAAGCGGAAGCCGCGGCGCGGGCGAAACTTGCTGCCGCGTACGAAGAGTTCGTCGGTGCGGCCGATCCGAAGAAGAAGGACAAGGCCGGAAAGGAACTGATTCAGGCAATTTTTGGGAGGGCTGCGATTGCCGAAGATCCGCTTCGCTAACCTTCCGCGTCCGGTGTTGGAACACATCCTGGAGCGGGTAGCAGCGAGAGCGATCTCTCTTGAGGACCTGCAACGGCTCAGAGCTTGGGTCGAGACTGATCCGCATGCTCCGGCGGGCGATTGGTATAAGGACTTCGGATCGTTCATTCTTTGTGGCACGGACGAGTACCCTAAGACGGTTTTGAAGAAAGGAATGACGCCCTTTGGAACTCCACTTGAGACGTAGGTCCTTTCTGTCGCGATGTTTTGCGGCGATATGCGCTAGCGCCGCATATCGAATAGGCTAATAGGCAACAGTTAGGTCAGAAAACGGTGACTTGTGCAGAAATAACCATAAATACACCGCCCCGCACTTTGGGACAGTCGAGAACCTAAGCAATGATGTCCATAAACCAGCGCACTTTCCAAACTTTGCCGTAAATGACCCCTTGCAAAGGACTACGGGGCCGAGCCGAAGCCCGGTCGTACAAACACGGACCAGCTCCCTGGATGGGGAAACGCAATCCGAGCGCGACTGGGCCTACGCGATGCGCGCTCTCGCCCGCGGCGACCAATCGGACGCGGTTGCTAGGGAGATCGCCGCCTATCGGCCCGACAAACCCAACCCGCAATACTATGCCGAACACACCGTCGAGAAAGCCCCTGCCTCTCTGAACCGTTCCAGCCAGGTTCGATATGAAGCGAACAGTACAGGACCTGAGCGCTGACCCGGAAACCAACTTTGGTTAACCGCATGAGGTTACGACGGATGACACCACCACAACGCGCCGTTGCAGCGCTAGCGATCAGCTTCGCCACAAACGTACGGTAATTAGGATCACGGTTGAAATGCTCAAAGGGTAGAATCAAGACAGCCACTTGGAAGTTGAGTGCGTTGGCTTTGCCGTATATTGCAGGCGCGGCAGTGGCTACACCAGTTGCGGCAATCTACCGATTCAAATAAGGAGGATAGCCTTGTTTCACGTCATGAAACATATTAAGCGTTGGGCGTTCATTTGCGCGGTCGGTATCTACTGGATCAGTGCTATTTCCGCACAAACCGGTCCGTCGAATTTAGTGGTCGGTGCGGGATACGCACTTCCTGCTCCTGTCAACGTTGCCCCCGGTCAGGTTCTGACCTTTTTTGTCCAGGGCGTGGGCAACATGCTTACGAGCGCAGTACGCGCTCCGGAAGGGGCGAACCTGCCTACGTCTCTGGCTGGCATTTCCGTCACGGTGCGCCAAGGCGCCGACAGGAAAGTCCCGCTGTTTGAAGTCCGCCCGGTGTCGACCTGCGTCACGAATAATGCTCAATCGCCTTGTACCGCTGCAAAATTGACCGCCATCACGATTCAAATTCCTTACGATCTCATCACGATCTCTGAAATACTCCACCGCCCTTTGAGCGTTCTGGCACCGACACTACTCTGGGTCACGGAGAATGGCACGGCGGGCGCCATGATTGAGCTTTATCCGTTCCCCGACCGGGTTCATTTTCTGACAGCCTGCGACACGATTTTGCCGACGCCAGCGAACCCTTTCACTGAGACGGGTTTGCCCTGTGAGCCGCAGGTCACGCATGCGGACGGCACGCCTGTAACCAGCTTGAGCCCCGCGAATCCGGGTGAGGAAATCGTCGCTTATGGAACGGGATTTGGTAGTAATTGGCAAGGAGTTGGCGTGATGCCTCCGTTACCAGCGACGGGCAAGATTGTAACAACGACTATGCCCATGACATCCTCTTTCCTTCTGGATTTCAACTTCCGGGCCAACGCTGGACCAACCAAGCCCTTTACGCTCACCGACTCTTATCCGCCGGAGCTCAATCCCGTTTTTGTGGGACTGACCACCGGCTATATTGGCCTTTATCAAGTCAATTTCATCGTCCCTCAGCCCCCGGCGGGACTCCAGCCATGCCTGCCTGATGTTCCCGGCACAAACATTCACCGGTCCAATCTGACGGTCAGCATTGGCAACTTCTCTTTCGATTCGTCCTACGCTGGCGTGGCGATTTGCGTCGCTGTATCGCCATAGAAAGAGGCGGAGCCGGACTTCCGGCTCCGCTGAAGAAGCGTCACTTGCCAGCGTCGATGAAATTGAGGTAGAAGGATGGCGCGGTTCCTCCAGCCGTCGGGCTTCCGACCAGGGAAAGGCCCGCAGTGGCATAGGCGCTCGTTCCGTTCACGGCATAAGAGGGGCTCCCGGCCGAGCCGCCGCTGACCTGGTCGGTGGCGAAGGCGGTGGACGTATATGTGGTACCCGAAGTGCCGCCTGTATTGATGACAGGCGATATTACCTCGTCATACAGGACGCTGTAATCGTTGGGATCGTAAATCTGCACTCTAAAGTTGCTGCCAGACGAATAGTCAAAATATGCTGAGACGCCCCATTCATACTGACCCAAAGAGTTGGCCGTTGTTCGCAGATCGGGCAGAGGCGTGTAGCGTAAAGTCCCGGTTGTCATGGCAAGATCGTTCGTGGTTCCTACCTGCGCGCCCACGAGCGTCATTTGGGAGCTAGTTTCATAACAGGTGAAGTCGTAGCAATTGGTGTCGCTGGACCAGTAGAAGTAAAAGGGACTCAGTTGGGCGCTCGTGATGGGATTGTATTTGGGCACGAAGTCATAGGTAAACCCGTACTCGAAGTGTCCGGCGTAACACGGGTCTTGATGATAATAGACAACGGCTAGCGCCGCATCGCTACTCCCTCCGGAGGCCGTGCCTGAAAACTTTCCCTCGAACAATAATCCCTTAATACCCGCTTCGAGGTCGCTAACATGGGCGCTTTGGGGACCTCGGGGAACCGGAACACCGTGGTTATAGTTACCGCCGAGAAACCAATAGCGACTGGGATTGGCTGTCGCCTGGTTCGTATCGCCGGGAGGAATCGTGCAACGCTGGGTCGAGTCCCTGGAATCCGTGAAGCTGCTACCGTTGGCGTATTCGTAAAAGCCATTCGATGGCTGGCTGTAGGTGGGGAATGTGTAGGTCACGTTTGAAGGATCGGTCAAGGGCAGCGCATAGGGGTTGGCCGTAGTCGAGTAGCCAGACACCGAAAAATCGCGATGGTAGAAATGCCCCGAGCTGTACGCTGACCACGTCGGCGCATGCTGATTCAGTTGAGCCGCCAAGGGCATCACGGCGGCGAAGAGCAGTAACAGAAATAATGGGCCATGAGTTCGAGGCGAACCCGACAGTAACCCACCTAAACGACGACGCGTAAGAAATAAAGTGTTCATGCATTCTCCTTAATGTGTCAACAACACGATGGCTGTTGTTACAGAAAGAATGCGCGCGATGTCTGTAAACTGTACTCCGCGCCTGCCGCAATTACTGCAAGAGAACTCAAGCTCGTGAACGACAAGCGATGAATGATTGCAAAAGGGAAGGGATGTTTGTGACCTAAGGACGAGACGCGTCTACGCCGGACAACTTCTTTTTGGACCTGCGAAGCCTTATCCGACATGCTTCCGCATCTTTAGCGATAGCATTAGGGCGTGGCTCATCTTAGAGGAGGTGAACCAGAAGGCGTACCTTTTTGGAAAGTAGACGGATGGAAGGAGTGGTTACACGATTTGGGTCGCGAAGGTCATGTGAACGAATGACTTCGAGATGTCCAAGTGCGCACCCCAGAGGATGTTATTGGCTGGTTTTGTCGGCAGGATCGTCAACTGTTTCCGAAAGTCAAGACCGACCAGGAAGACAATGACGGGATCTCTAGTGAGGGATTGCACCACAGCACCGGAAAATAAGTTGTTGAGTCATTCCTTATATGCTGATATTGTTCTCAGCCAGCCAAAACCGCGCGCGCCCCCGCGGCAGCGCCCAGGAAGTTAGTTAGTTCGTGCACTGTTCTTTTACACCGAGCGCCAAACAGCCCAGATCACTGGTCTCCCGCATAAACCCTATCCACTATTCAGATCTGAAGGCAAACATGAAGCCGTCCCCCGGTCACCTGTAGCCAGCATAGACAGCGCTTGCCCTGGTGTACCCTCCCGAACTTCCACGCAATCCCAGCTACAAAGCGTGCTCCGATTTGAAGCGGCGACGCCGGAAAGCCGTACTTGCCGTCCCCAATTGCAAACCGGGCCTCCGGTCGTGACACCGGCACGAGATAGCGGACTCTGGCCGGCCGATGACTTTCACCTTTACGCTTCCATTCGCGCGATGCTCTCAAATCGCCAAGCCTTCCGAATTGATTGCTCGATCCGAACGCGGCAGGCATTCCGGACGTAAACGCGCCTGAGCATCCAACGTAAAGCGAGAGAGAGAGATCGGATTTCGTCAACGGTGGTTCTCTCTTTTCTGCCTCCATTCTCTTGGCACTGCTTCGGGCTGAATTCCTGCGCCCTGCACGCTGCGGGCGCTCTGCTTCGCGCTTTACCTCGTCACAGTTGTTCCGGACCGCGCGCCCTCCGGGTTTCGGAACCCCCAGAACAATTTTCAAGATCTCTCGCGAAACCGGCTCGAAGAAATTGATTCCGGTCCCCCCACAAAAGCACGCCCTTGGTTTGGGAGCAGTAGCCGCTCGCTATTTAGTGCCCAAGAGAATAGGGCAAAAAAAGGAGATACACGTTATGACTTTCAATCGACTCACACTTATCGGCTTCCTCGGTCAGGATGCTGAAAAACGGTTTACCACGAGCGGAACGCCCTACACAGTTCTGTCACTCGCAACCAAAACTTCCTGGAAGGATCACAATGGCGATTGGCAAAACCGCACGGAATGGCATCGTGCAGTTGTTTGGGGTGACAAGTTTTCGG
>JBBRNA010000053.1:0-12596 GCA_038230575.1 Terriglobales bacterium
AGTTGCTTGTAGCCGAAGTCGGCGCGCCAACCCGCAAGGGAAGCAGCCGCCTACGCTATGAGCAGTAACTGGGATGAAGTCGTAACAAGGTAGCCGTAGGGGAACCTGCGGCTGGATCACCTCCTTTCTAAGGAGATATTCAATCACCTCCAGGGAGTTCGCTCCCCAGAGAGTGGTTTGAATAGGTCGACGGCTAACCCTGAAGTCTTTCGGGATTTCAGACATGCCGTGAAGACCTTGGAATCGAAAGAAACCAGGGCTTAGAGAAACTCGAAACGGTAGCGCACAATTCAGTCTTTGCTGCAGACATCGATAAATGCCGGATGGCGATATAACATCTCTATCCGGCATTTTTTCTATACTCGGTGTTCTCTGGATCTCGGAGAAAAACCTGACAGGATGAACAGGGTTACTCGATGGGGATCACCGGCCAATCACGCGCTCATGGTCGTAATCGTAATCGCTCCGCGGCCAGCCCAATCAAACTAGCCGCAGATGAACACGGATTTTCACAGATTCGGGAGAAACGAGCCGCCAATCCGGAAGTCTTGGAGTAATGCACCAGCCTCCTCCGCGCATTGCATTTCTCGATCTTCCAATTACCATTCCATCTTCCATTTTGCGGGGGCATAGCTCAGTTGGTAGAGCGCCAGCTTTGCAAGCTGGATGTCAGGGGTTCGAATCCCCTTGCCTCCAAATGAAAGCGGAAACGCTGAAAAACTGAAAGCCCTTATTACCCGCAACCGGGATGCGAACCCCCTTGGGGGTTTGACTGGTGGGGCGGTTTGGCCGCGAGGGTTAAAAGCGAAGCTCATTATCCAGAGCCAACGCGCAGCGTTGGATAATCCCCTTGCCTCCAGTCTACGCTCGTAGTGCGCGCGTAGAGCGTAAACTGTCGCGATGTAACTTCTGCCAAGGCGGATGTCTTTCACAAGGGTCGATCAGATCTTCAGGCTAAAAAAGTGTCGCCAACGCCCCTCCCCTCGTGCAGAAAAGCTCCATGATGAAACGGTTGCTTTTTCTTTCCGCACTTCTCCTTACCGCAAGCTTCGGAACCCTCTCCGCTCAGAATAAAATTGAACTCCAACCGGGTGACACCATTCTGAGCATCCTGCAGCGCAGCGCAGGTCAAACGGTCGAACTCCGCATGAAATCGGGCGAAAAGATCGGTGGCAAGGTCGACAAGGTCGGTGAAAAACTCGTTCACCTGACCCAGCTGACCGACTTGGAATATTTCGACGGACTGGTGGACGTTTCCGATATCGCGGCCGTGATTGTGCGGGCCAAGAGCAAATAGCCTTTCCGTCTTAGCGTTAGACGCGGCAGAACTGGAGTCCTCTGTCCTCTCTACCGCATTCCACTATCACAGTGCCATTGCACGGACGTTATTTTCCCGGCTCCGACTTCCACGTCGAACGGACCAAAGCTTCCGATTCCCCGTTTGCCGCCTTCCCTCGTGACGCTGTAATGACCCGGCGGCAACGAGACTCGGAAGTTTCCTTTTTCATCGGTGACGAAGGATGCAACCGGCTTTGTTTCCCCCGCCCTTCCCACGACGAACTTCGCGCGGGCCAAAGGTTTTGAGTCCGACATGCCTTCCCGGATGGGCCCTCCATGCGCCGGACTCATCAGGATAGCTCCTTCAATGCCTGTCTCTGACTGCGACGTTTTCGTAGGGTTATTCTCGGCCTGGCAGAGGCAAAAAGACAGGAGGACGGCGGCGGCGCTGATAAAATTCTTGTACATGGTGAAAGATCAGACATGTTGGCTTGGCTTGATATTCAAAGATAGGCTTGGGAAAGTGGAGTGTCGGGGCGGCCCTAATCATCGCCGCGGACATCACCCAACTCATTAGCGATCTCTTCCACCGCGGGCGAATCATCTCCGATGATTTCGACGGTATACTCGACTAACTCGAAGATGTAGTGCGTGGGGATAAAGCTGCGCACGTTGGGATCGGTCTCAAACGAGCGCAGCCAATCGGAATCCTCGCTGTATGAACACTTGCCCGGTAGTTCGAGGGACACCGGCTCCTGCTCGTGGATATCCCGGTCGCGCGTTCTCAGCACGAAGGGTCGCTCAAAAGTGAATCGCCATAGTCGGGACGTTTCCGTTAGGCCGACGACGTGGCTTTCCACCTTTTCTCCATCAATCTCAACCGTCTCGGGATTACTCTCCTGATACTCGCCCACATCGAGAATCAATCGATCGCTCAGGAATAAATTACGGCATCCGAGAAGTCGGACATCGGAGAATGGACCTTCAAATTTTCTAAATGTCATCGGTCTCTAAGTTTGGAACATCTCAAGCAGATCCGCTACGAGGTGGACAAGGATCATGGCTACGAAAATCAAGGTTAGTAAAAAATACCCTCGCGTGCCGCGAGTATGAGAATGAAACAACTGGTGGCAGCTCCCGCAGCGAAAGCGCTTTTGTTTGCCGCCATAGTAAAGCAGCGCCAAAAGAATCCCACCGGCGTGCATGACCCCGCGACTTACCAAGGGCTCGCCATGAGATGGCTCAAGCGCGAACCCCTGCGCGGCCCGGCAGTTTGGACAATAAATTCCCGCAGTGGGATCCGTTTTCTTGCGAACGAGCAGATACGCGGCGCATATGCAGAAGGCGACCAGCAAGAGAGCAGAAACATGCGGCTCCCACCCAGCCGCTGACCTTGTCGCTGAATCTGGCCCGGGAAGGCCCCTGATCAATGAGTACTCGCCGGCGGCGAGCAACGCGGCGGCGATCACAAGAATTCCCGCCAGTCCGCTTTTCAAGTAGCGCATGGGTCTGGGCCCGGTTCCTCAGTCGTCTTTGCGGACTCCGCCAAATATTCTTGTCACTTTCTCGGATGTGAATTTGGCCTGGGCGATGTCCCAAACGCCCTCGAACTTCGCGTCCCACGCCTTGATCCCGCCGATGTGTTTCGGATCGGTCGTCGCGGCGGCCTGAATCTTGACCCGCTCGCTCCCATCGAGAACACATTGCCTGGAGCCCCCTTCCCCACCCCCAGTCATGTCATCGTCGAAGATGAAATCGATCTCATCATTATACGGTTCGGGTTTCACTTTCTGATAGTCCGGTTTGAGCAGCTCGTGGATCTTGCCCAGCAGGTTCGTGAAGCGCGCCAGTTTACCATCACGAATCTCGTAGAGCAGGACATCGCCTGGCCCCCATTTACTATCGAGCGTGATGAGCGCGATCGAATTGTCGGGCGACCATTCGGCATTGATGCCGCCGTGACTCTGATGGGCGAAGTAGGGCGAATTGGTCTCCAGGGTCGCGAGAATTTTGAATGGCTTTAGCGCGACGAGGAAATCCTTGCCTTTTTCATCGTCTTCCTTCGGATAGATGACAGCCATGCCCTTGTCCGGTGAGAGGGTGCTCGAGGCGATCAGGTATTTGGAAGCGTACTCTTTGGGCAGGCCGGCCGAAGAATCGCGTTCTTCGGTTGCGTCTTCTTCCTCTGCCACCAGGCAGGAACAGAATCCGAAGAGGAGGAAGGCGAGCGCAGCAATGGGGCGAAGCATTGACAGAAAGCATAGCGAGCCGATCCGTCGGACAACAAGGATGTTTGGTCATGCGCGCTACATTCTGGCATAACTTGTGCATCGGAACCGTGTATGCCTCGTAAAGTTGCTCGTTACGGTTGGATTCCCGATCTGCCCGATCATCGGGATTACGTTTTTGCGGCCGCTCCCTCGATTCTGTCCAAGTTACCGGCCAAAATCGACCTAACGAATAAGTGCCCTGCTGTTTACGACCAAGGCGAGATCGGCAGCTGCACGGCCAATGCGATCGGAGGGACCATCCAGTTCGACCAGATGAAACAGAAGATGCGCAACGCCTTCGTGCCATCGCGTCTGTTCATCTACTACAACGAGCGCGTGATGGAGAACACGATCAAGGAGGATGCCGGCGCCATGATCAGGGATGGAATAAAGAGCGTGGGCAAGCAGGGTGTTTGCCCAGAGAAAATGTGGCCCTACGATCCGGCGCCTTTCCCGCCCAATGCACATCTGGCGAAGAAACCGTCAGCGCCTTGCTACAAGGAAGCGCTCAAGCATACCGCCGTGCAATATCAGCGGGTGCGGCGCAATCTTTCGCAAATGAAAGGCTGCCTCGCCTCAGGCTATCCTTTTGTCATCGGATTTACCGTTTACGAAAGCTTCGAGAGCGAAGAGTCAGCGAGGACGGGCATTATCCCGATGCCGGCGCAGCGCGAGCATGTCCTCGGCGGCCATGCTGTCATGGTGGTGGGCTACAACGACAAGCTCAGCCGGTTTCGCATGCGCAATTCGTGGGGAAATGCCTGGGGAACGAAAGGTTACTTCACGATGCCGTACGCGTATCTGCTCGACGCGAACCTATCGGATGACTTCTGGAAAATCACGCTGGTGAAGTGAACCGGAAATCGGATGAAGGCGTTGCTCAACCGCCTCAGGCGATTGGGGTCAATCGCCCCTGCCCGGGTCGCGAGACCGCCGTCCGAAATCAGGCCGCTCGATCGTAAGAAATCTGGCCGCAGGCGGGACAATTCACTCGACCATCTCGATCGGTCGTGACGATTTCCGGTGGCCAGCAGCGCGGACACAAATTGAATCCGAGCTCGCCCGCCAGGGTTGCCTTGGCCACGCGCAAATCGCTTTCCGCATGCGCGAGGGATTCCGCTACATCCGACCGGACATCGGTCATGACGCAAAGATTCTCGCGGGTGGAGCGAAGTTTATCCGAAACGAGGGTGATCGAAAGGAGGGTCGAGTGCAGAGCGTCTATATCCATGGAGTAAAGGTTGAACCCTTCGCATGGCGATTTGGTTGCGATCGTGTGTCGATTTCGTGAAATCGAAAATCTGGGGCCGCGGCCGTCAAACGCGAACCTCCCGGGCCAGCTTTCCGACTATTCGTTGTCGCGGACGACATCTACCAGTCGCTGTTTGGCTTGAGCAATAGCATGGTCGTAGGGCACGATACTTTGACCGGTCCGGGCCGCCTGGAGGGAGGGTTCGATTGCGGCGATGTAATTGCGAAGCGCCTGTTGCACTTCCGGGGGACTCTTCCTCGAATCGATCGCTTTGAGTCGTCCGAGAAAAATTTCGACTCTCTGGATGCCGGGAGGGGCCTGTTGAATCTCGTAAATAGCGTGACCGAACAGGGCAGCCACAGCGCGGGTGCCGTTTTGCTGCACGGCGCCGTTGTAACTCCTGACCAAAAACAATCCGAAAACAGCGCAGAGTGTGAGCAGAAGAACCCGCGTGGATCTTTTTCTGAAAAGAGCGTGCATTTGCAGTTAGCGGTCTGCACCAGGAATTCCAGAATAGCAACCGGTCAAGCGATTCAGGGAGGGCGGACGCTGCAGCGCGACGTCCGTGCTATAAAGAGAAACGCCGGGAGATTTCTCTCCCGGCGTTGCAGTCGACGTCCCTATCTCCCTTGTCGTCGAAATCTAATGGCTGATGCAAGGTTACTGCAGGCGAAAGAGGCGGCCAACCTGAAGTCACTGTCGGACGTCGACGCACAGGCGACCGAACCCAAGCAGGGACGTCTCGGAGAGACGTCCCTACCTGACAGTGGCTGTCCCGCGGTCATTTCAGTCTCTAATAAAATCTGAGCCCTGGCACTTGGGGCAGGGAAACGCGACTTCCACAGGAACGCGGCGGGTAAAGCCTTTGACGTGACCGCACACGAGGCAGCGCCAGCGCAGCGATTTCACCTCCTCGAACTCCGCGATGACCTTAAGCGCGTAGTTGGCGCGTTCGCGGATCAGATCAAAGACCGACTTAAGTCTGTCTAACGGCGGCTCTTCGGCCATAGGTTGAGTTCAAGTTGGGTGGGTTTAGCCCGGCGAACCCGGCGTCTGAGGAAGGCAGCGCGTATGCGGTGAATGTTCATATGAACATATATGCCTCTCCATCTGCTTCCGCGCAATGAGAAAAACAAAAAACGATTCGAGGACGCCTTCCGCCGTTAGCCAAGGCCGCGGATGATCCCTTTCCTAGCTGGGGCCGCCGTCCATCGGACGAATAAAGCTTACGGGCCGGCTCGATGAAGCTCGCCCTTACTGAGAAACGACGATTTGATGGCGTTAACGATGGACTCGACTTCTTTCGCGAATCCCGCTACAAACGCCCTTTTAATGGCGAATACTGAGTCAGTGTCGCACGATGACCTGGTCGTGTGCGCGTGCGGGGGACAGGAGTTTACGGCACGTGATGCGATTGAGGCGGCACTTTTCCGTGGTCAGTTGGACGACTTGTGGCAGCCGTTCCTGCGACGTGTTGCGGCCGAAAAACAGGCGGACTCCGCGGAGATGGAGCTGGATGAGGATGCGATCGACGACGCCGCCGAGAAATTTCGCTACGACCATGATCTGATCACGGCAGAGGAGACCGAGCAGTGGTTGGCCATGCGGGGTCTTACCCTGGATGATTTCGGTGGCTATTTTGCGCGGCAAACCTGCCTGAATGCCCTGGGGGAAGAAGTGACGGCCGAGGAAATCGGTTATCTTTCCGCGCCAGATGAACTGAGGCAGCTTTTCGCCGCGGAAATCATTTTATCGGGTGACCTCGACCGTATCACGATAGACCTGAACTGGCGCATGGCTGCGTCCGCAGCCACGGCTAATGACGAAGTGCAGGCCGAGAGCATCGAAGCCGAACGCAGCTGTTTCCTGGAACACAGTGGTTTGACCAAAGACCAGCTATCAGACTGGCTGCAAAAACTGGGGCGGGACACTCCCTGGTTCGAGCAAATGCTGCGCATGGAGTCGGAATATCGCCGCCGGCGCGACTCTCTCCTGACTCCGCAGGCGCGCCAGCGCGAGATGACGCTCCTCCGGTTGCCGCTCACCCGTTTCGAGACTGAAGTGATCGAGTTGGAATCGCGCGATGCTGCACAGGAAGCGCTCTTTTGCGTGAAGGAAGATGGGATGTCTATGGAGGAAGTTGCGACCGAAGGCCGGTATCCGTATAAACTCCTGTCGTTTTTACAGGAGGATATTCCGGACGATCTACAGCAGAAATTCCTGAGCGTCACGGTGGGAGACGTGCTGGAACCGCTGACCCGGGGCGACGGTTTTGAGTTGTACCGAATCACCAGTAAAACCGAGCCCAAAGTAGACGATCCGAGCCTGCACGAGCGCATCGATAATATTCTCCTCTACCGCCATTTCTCGGAACTGTCGGCCCGACACATCGAACCGCGCCTGCATGGAAGCAGTGTTCAGGAATGAAAGCGCCCGATCTCGAAATCATGCGGCGCTCGGCCGCCTTCAAGTTCCTTTCGGAAGAGCATTTTGCCGCGCTTGAGCCGCTCCTCCAGGAAGAGCATTTTGAATTTGGCGACGTGATCGTTCGGCAGGATGATCCGGCCGATTCGTTTTATCTTCTGACCCATGGGCGCGCCCGCGCGCTGAAAGTCAAAGCGGACGGCGAGGAAATTCCGCTGGGCGCACTCAAACCGGGAGACAGTTTCGGCGAAGCCGCGCTGGCCGACGGCGGGATGCGCAGCGCGACTGTCCGATGCAGCACGGCGGTGGACGTTTTGCGGATTGATCGAAAAGACTTTCTGCAACTGATCGAACAGGTGCCGGATTTGAAGCGTTACGTCGAGATGACAGGCCGCAGTCGGGCTTTGCAAAGCTTCCTTTACCAGTTCAGCAATTTCGGGCGCCTGCCTGCGATCGCGTTGCGCAGCGTGATCGACAAGCTGGAACCGATCGGCGTGACCAAGGGCAATTTGATTATTCGGCAGGGCGACGAAGCCGGGCCCATGTTTGTGATCGAGAAGGGTCGCGCCCGCGCCTTTGCCGGGGTCAATGGTAAGGAAAGGAACCTGGCTTTTTATCGCGAGGGTGATTTTTTCGGTGAGCTCTCCATTCTGAATGGCTCGCCGCGCGCGGCTTCGGTCGAAGCATTCACCGATTGCCAGTTACTGGCTCTCAACCCCAAGGCAGTTCTTGATCTGCGCGGGCGATTCCCGGAATTCGAGAAACTGTTAAGCGAGCGCCTGGCCGTTTATCAGGCCAAAACAGAAGCGCGCATCCCGCTCGATTTCACGACCGAGATGTTGCCGGCCGAATCGCAGGTTCACGACAAGGTGGCACTCGATGGGGAGAAGCCGGCTAACGAAGATGGTGAGGATCCTTTCGTCGATGAAGAAGGGCTGTTCAAAAAGCGGGCCGGGCGCGTCAAGAAGATCGATCACATCGAGCAAATCGATGAGATGGATTGCGGCGCGGCCAGTCTTGGAATGATTTGCCGCCATTTTGGCCGAAAGGTCAGCCTGTCGCGCATCCGGCAGCTTTGTCACACCGCCACGGACGGGACGAGTTTGAAGGCGCTCTGCCGGGCCGCGAACGAACTGGGTCTGGCCGCGCGCGCGCTCAAGGTTTCATTGCGCAATCTCTCGCTCATGCCGGTACCGGCCATCGTGCATTGGGAAGGCAATCACTGGATTGTGCTTTACGATGTTCAGCCGGATTTCGTGCGCGTGGCCGATCCGGCCATGGGGCTGCGAAAAATCCCGCGGCGCGAATTTGAAGCCAAGTGGACGGGCTACACCGCCTTGTTCGATTACACGACGGCGTTCGAAAACGCGCCAGAGAGCAAACCGGCCATGGCCTGGATCGTTCCGTTCCTGGCCAAGTTCAAAGTGATCCTCTTTCAAGTTGTCGGCCTGTCCGTGGCGGTGAGCGTGCTGCAACTGATGTTCCCGGTCTTTACCCAGATGGTGGTCGACCGCGTGATTGTGGAAAACGATCTGGGCTTATTGAAAACGATTTTGCTCGGCATGTTCGCCGCCATCGTTTTCGTGCAGCTTTCTACATTGGCGCAGGAATACCTGCTCGCCTTCGCGGCGGTGCGACTGGACACGTCGATCCTCGATTTTCTCAGCCGCAAGCTGCTCTCGTTGCCGATGACCTATTTCACGAGCCGCCGCACCGGCGATATCCAAAGGCGCCTCGACGGAGCGCGCCAGGTTCGCCAATTCGCGGTGGGCCAGGGAATCGGCGCGTTGCTCGCCATGGTCTATCTGGTGGGGTCGCTCTGCCTGATGATGATCTACAGCCCATTCCTGACGCTGGCCTTTTTGGGGACAACGCCACTCTATGCGGCGCTCATGGTTTTTTCATTCAAAGTCCTGCGGCCACTTTTCGCCGGCGTGGAAGAGAGCCAGGGCAAATATAGTTCACACCAAATCGATGCGATCAAAGGAATCGAAGCGGTCAAAGCCGCTTCGGCGGAGACCGCCTTCCGCGATGCCATGCTGAACGAGTTTCTCTCCGTCTCGAAGAAGCTTTTCAAATCGAGCTTTATTGTCATGTCTTACGACAGTGTCCTGAACACGATCGGCATGCTGTCGACCGCGATCTTTCTGTGGGTCGGCGCGACCCAGGTCATCCATGGCACCCTCAGCGTGGGCGGATTCGTGGCCTTCAGTTCGCTCACCGCCATGGCCTATGGCGGTATCCTGCGCACGCTCGGCGTGTGGGACAACATGCAGCTCGCTTCGGTTTTGCTGAATCGCTTGAACGACATCTTCGAGCAGGAACCGGAACAAGGTCACGACCGTTCGCACCTCGTCCCGGTGCACAGCCTGGAAGGCCGCATCGAATTGCGCGGCGTCAGTTTCAAATACGGTGGGCCCGAGTCACCCAATATCCTGAACAACATCAATCTCGATCTGGCGCCTGGAAAAATGGTGGCCTTCGTGGGTCGCAGCGGTTGCGGAAAGACGACCCTGATCAAACTCATCGCCGGACTGCTCGAACCGACGGAAGGCACGATCATGTTCGATAATGTCGACCTGAAAGCGCTGAACTACCGCGATGTGCGACGGCACATTGGGATGGTGCTGCAGGAAAATCACATGTTTAACGAGACGATCGCGCGCAACATTGCTTTCGGAGATCCCGAGCCCGATCTCGACCGCGTTTTGTCCGCCGCCCAGGCCGCTGCTTCGCACGAGTTCATCATGCGCTTGCCGTTAGGCTATGAAACGAAAATCGGCGAGTCCGGACTGTCGTTATCGGGCGGCCAGAAACAGCGCATCGCGATCGCGCGCGCCATCTACAACAACCCTCCCATCTTGATCTTCGATGAAGCGACCAGTGCGCTCGATACGGAGTCAGAACGGGCCATTCAGGAAAATCTTGGGCGTTTGATGAGCGGTCGCACCACGATTGTGATTGCGCATCGACTCAGCACGGTGCGCGAAGCGCACGCCATCGTTGTGCTCGAAAAAGGCAGCGTGGCCGAAGTAGGGTCCCATGATGAACTGATCGAGCAGCGCGGGCTTTACTATTATTTGTCGAGTCAGCAGATGGGAATTTGAGCATCGGATGAACACACAACCAGGCCAGCGCGGTTCATTGGACGTCGAGTCGGAGATGCTGCCGCAGGATCCCCCACCCTGGATCGTGCGCTGGACGGTCTGGCTGCTGCTCGGCTTCATGGTGTTCGCTTTTATCCTGTCCATCGTCATGAAGCTGCCCGAAACTGTGCGCTGCCCGTTTGTGCTCGTTCCGGCAACTGAGGCCGATTCCATCCAGTCACCTCGCCAGGGTGTGATCACTACCGCGTCGGTGAGAGAAGGCGATCCAATCAAGAAGGGCGCGGAACTTTTTGTTTTGCGCTCCGACGAAATACGCGGCTGGGGCACACAGAATCGCACCATGGGTCAGGATCTGCTGAGCAAAGAAGAGGGACTGCGGCAGTTCGACGCGGCCTACGCGGCTCAGCTGGAGATTAAGAAAGCCGAGATCGAACAGGCCAAAAGCGAAGTGGGTTTTCGGGAGAATCACACGCGCACCAGCCGGGACCTGGTGAATCGGATGGAGAAGCTGGCCAAACAGGGCGGTGAATCGCAGGTCGAGTTCATCAAGTTGAGGCTGGAGCTGGCCGGATCAGAAAAGGACTTCAGCGTGGCGCAACGGACTCTGCAGCAAGTGACGCTGGATTTACATCGGGTCGAAACGGAACACGCCCGGCTGCGAGGCGAACAGGTGAGTGAGATTGAGAATCTGAAGACACGCCTGGCCGCGATCAAAGGCGATTTGGAGAATACGAAGGACAATCTGCTCACGATTCGCAGCCCTTACGACGGCGTGATCACTTCGATGGAACAACACACGGTCGGCAGCTTTGTTCAACAAGGGGCCGTGCTCTGCCAATTATCGCCGATGAATACGAAACCACGGGCGCGCTTGATTCTGAATGAGCCCGGTCTTCCGAAACTGGCCGTTTCGCAAAAGGTCAGGTACTTTTTCGAAGCGTTTCCCTATCAGCGTTACGGAGCGGTCAACGGAACGCTCGACTGGATTAGTCCATCCGCCGTCACGGCCAGCGACGGTCCGCATTTTGTGGCGCTGGCCTCGCTCGACAAGGCGGCGATTACTCGTTCCGGCGGGGCGAGTTTACCCCTGCGCGTAGGCATGCGGGGCGACGCTCATATCGTGGTGGGCACGCGGACTCCCATCGAGTATGTGCTCGAGCCCATCCACCAGTTGCGCGAAAATCTGAGCCAGTAGATTCGGCTTAATGCAAGAGCCGTTATCCAAGTTAAAAGTCGAGGACATCGCGACCAGCAACGAAGCGATGGCTCGTTGCCTTCAGCTGGCGGAGCTCGCCGCCAAATCGGAAGTGCCCGTGGTTCTTCTCGGTGAAACCGGCACGGGCAAGACGCTGCTGGCCCACGCCATTCATAATTCGTCGACGCGCGCCGCCGGACCGTTCATCTCTTTCAACGCTTCGGCCATGAGCGATACGCTGCTGGAAAGCCAGCTCTTTGGGCATGAACGGGGCGCTTTTACCGGCGCGCAGCAGACCTTGAAGGGAAAATTCGAGCTGGCCGATGGCGGCACAATCTTCCTCGACGAAATTTCCGAGATGAGCACGCTCGCCCAGGTCAAAATCCTGCGCGTCCTCGAATACGGCGAATTTGAGCGACTCGGGTCGGAACGAATGCTGACCTGCCATGCTCGCATTATTTGCGCGTCCAATTGCTCGCTCCGTGAACGGGTCCGGCAAGGCAAATTCCGCGAGGATCTTTTTCATCGGCTGAATGGCCTCACGTTGCTCATTCCTCCCCTGCGCGAGCGGATCGAAGAGCTGCAGCCCTTGATCGCAGCCGAGTTGAAAGCAGCTGGCCAACAGGAGGGCAAGAATATCACGGCGATCCATCCCGAAGCGATGGAGAAACTGGTGCGCCATCCGTGGCGAGGAAATCTGCGCGAGCTCAGCCACACCGTCAGGACAATGACGCTCTTCTGCGATGGCTCAGTGATCCTCCCGCAGCATGTGGTTTTTCCTCCTGATCTCGAGACCACGCCGGTGATTTTGCCCGACTCTTCTGTGCCGGCCATCGCTTCCTCGGCCAATCACCATTCCGATGTTTCTGGAATGGATTTATCCCTGGCCGGGGCTGTCCAACGCCATGTGCGTTTCGTTTATGAGCAATCGAATCGCAACCAAAGGAGGACGGCGAAGCTGCTTGGAATTTCACGCGCGACCCTGGCCAGACACCTTCGGAGCGTGGTACCAAATCTGGCATAGGCCTGGTCCATAAGTAGACCATCGAGGTATCGGAACGAGGCCATTC
>JBBRNA010000054.1:0-11572 GCA_038230575.1 Terriglobales bacterium
AGAAGCAGTTCACGCGGTTGGAGGCGGGGGTGGCGTCGCTGAAGCGGGTGCAGGCCGCCCTGAAACGCTACCGCGCCAGCGTGCTCAAAGCCGCCTGCGAAGGCCGCCTCGTCCCCACCGAAGCCGAACTCGCCCGCCGCGTATCCCGCCCCTACGAACCCGCCACCAACCTCCTCTCCCGGATTCTGAAAGAACGCCGCGCCCAATGGGAAACTGACCAACTTGCCAAATTCGAGGCCGCCCAGAAGACGCCCAAGGACGGAAAGTGGAAGACGAAATACAAGGAACCGGTGAAACCCGAATTACCTGACGCCGATACGCTTCCCGACGGCTGGGTTTGGACTGGCGTTGAAGAACTTTCGGAAGGCTCAGCGAACGCGATCAAAGCCGGCCCGTTTGGCAGTGCGCTCAAAAAGTCATTCTACGTCCCGAGCGGCTACAAAATTTACGGTCAGGAACAGGTCATCCGCGGCGACGCTTACCTTGGAGATTACTTCATCGACGATACGCTGTTCGGCGACTTGGAAAGCTGCGCGATCAAAGCGGGCGACATTCTGATCAGCCTCGTTGGGACAACCGGGAAAGTTCTGATTCTGCCGGACGATGCCGCGCCGGGAATCATCAACCCTCGGCTCCTGAAACTCAGCATCAACAAGACTGGCGTGAACATCCGCTACATCAAAATGCTGCTCGAATGCCCAACGACGAAGGCGTTCTTCAAAATAGCCGCACACGGCGGGACTATGGAGATTCTGAACCTTTCAATTTTGAAAAGCCTGCCCGTCCCACTTCCACCGCTCGCCGAACAAAACCGCATCGTCGCCGAAGTGGAGCGCCGCCTGTCGGTCATCGAGGAACTGGAAACCGTGGTCGCCGCCAACCACCAGCGCGCGACCCGCCTGCGCCAGTCAATCCTAGGCAAAGCATTTCACGGAAAGCTGCGGTGAACTTCAATATCCCCGGCATCTCACGCTCCACCCTTTGGGCTGCGTGGAAGGCTGTACGCCAGCAAGTCCGGCGATTTGAGCAGCGTGATCCGGCTGACTTTCTGGAATACGACATTGATCCAGACGTTTGGATCAGACGGTTGCTGAAACAAATCGCGAGCGGCACTTACACGCCCCACTCGCCAAAACGATATTCGGTAGCGAAGTCAAACGGCTTTAGTCGCACCATCACCCTTCCTCATATTCCGGATCTAGTCCTCTATCGGACGATTGTGGATCATTTGTTTCGACGCGCTAAACATCAACAGCAGAAGCACGTCTATTTTTGCCAAGCTACGCTTTCGCGCGTTGCCTCCCAGGCGTTCCAGCAAGCGCGCGAAGTTCTCCATCCTGAGCAGGATGGTGATCCCGCGTATCAGGTGATTCCACGAAACCGGTTCCTCGAATGGTTGCGATTCGACCAGTATCGAAAATTGATGATCTTCGAGAGGACCTACCCGTTCATTGTCCTTACCGACATTAGCAATTTTTTCGACAGTATCCTCTATGGCCGAGTCGAGCAGAGCCTCTATGGACTTCGCGTTTCTCCAAAAATCGTAGGGTTGGTTTTTTTCTTACTTGAGAGGCTGTCGCCACGGGAAACGTACACGCCCGGACAACGTATCGGACTTCCTGTGGATCAATGTGATTGTTCGCGCAATCTCGCCCACATGATCTTATTCTCTCACGACGAGCGCATGGTCGCTCTAGTGGGGGAGGATGCATATGTGCGGTGGATGGATGATCAGAACATCGGTGCAGGCAGCAGGGCTGAAGGTCTCAAAATACTCGCAGCTGTAGGCGATTCTCTCGCGCGGCTGCATCTCACACCCAATGCAGGTAAATCGAGGATTCTAACGCTCGCTGCTGCGAAGAAACACTTCCACTTCCGTGCCAATGCCCTTCTGGATGCTATCGATAAGATGCCCTATAAGACACGAAGCGAACAAAAGGCACTTCGCACTCAACTGATCCGCGCATGGAATATTGCAAAGGGAGCGGAGGACACCGGTGAATGGTCCAAGATTCTCCGTCGATTCTACCGCTTTGCCGCGCGCGGTCGCGCGCGGTTCATGCGAGCACGAACACGACGAGATATTCTGAGTCGTCCAGAACTTGCCGCACGCATTTGCGAGTATCTCCACTACTGTTCGTCCACCTCAGAATGCATTGATTTCGCCGAAGACTTGCTAGAAGAACCAGAGCAGGTTTACCCAGATGTTTCGTTCCAGCTTTTGGAGTGGCTTCTTCGGTTGGAGCCGACGGCTGTTGAGGCCCGCCGACTAAGGCGGCTCTTTCAGGCGATATTTCACGGGACGCTACAGTTCCCCGGTCAGCAACGCTGCCGGAGTTTAGTCCCGATGGCTTTGCTACGATACGGAGACAAGAGGTCGGTTAAATCGCTATCCGGTCCGCTTGGTCAACGCCTCGACAGCTTAACGCCTGATGAGGTGCGAGCGATTGCATTAGTCTTGGCAGGATTTGGGGACGCCGAATTTCGCGTTATCTCGAACGCTGCGAGCCGACTTCTAGTGAACCATTTGTCGGAGTTTGTTCGAATGATTCACCGAATTCGACGCTTCGGCGCCGTCCCTGATCGTTTGAAGAATCGCATCCGCCTCACGAAGGATTCGATCACCTTCAGACAGCAACTCGATATGCGTGCGCTGATTACGCTGCGTCTATTGCGCCTGAATAACCGACCCGCTGTCGTGCAATGGATTGCTGCAAAACGACAAACTTTTCTGAATGAAATCTCCGAGTTTGACCGTGCCATCTTAATCAGAACATGCAGCTAATTCACCTCAGATGAACGGATCCTCACAAATCGTCCAAAAGCTCTGGAACTACTGCAACATCCTGCGGGATGACGGGCTGTCGTATGGCGATTACGTCGAGCAACTGACCTTTCTCCTTTTCCTCAAGATGGCGGATGAGCAGAGCCGGCCGCCGTTCAACCGGGTGTCGCCGATTCCGAGGGGTTTTGGCTGGGACGTGCTTGTGAAGCTGGATGGGGACGATCTCGAAACGCATTACCGCCACTCGCTCACGGAACTCGGCAAACGGCCCGGGCTGATCGGCGTCATCTTTCGCAAGGCGCAGAACAAGATCCAGGACCCGGCCAAGCTGCGCCGGTTGATCGCGGACCTGATCGACAAGGAGGAGTGGTCGTCGCTCGACACCGACGTGAAGGGCGACGCCTACGAAGGGCTGCTGCAAAAGAACGCCGAAGACGTGAAAGGCGGCGCGGGCCAATACTTCACCCCGCGCCCGCTCATCCAGGCGATCGTGGAGGTGATGCAGCCGCGGCCGGGTCTGGGCCAGACGGGCGGTGAGGTGATCTGCGATCCGGCGTGCGGCACCGGCGGCTTCCTGCTCGCGGCGCACGATTTCATCCGCAAGCACCACAAGCTGGACAAGGCGCAGCTTCGTTTCCTCAACACCGAGCAACTCCGCGGCGTGGAGCTGGTGGACAGCGTGGCGCGGCTCTGCTCGATGAATCTCCTGCTCCACGGCATCGGCGGGGTGATGGAAGACGGTGCGGAAGCGCCCATTCCCGTGCAGGTGAAGGACGGGCTCGCGGGCAAGCACGGCGAATACGAGCTGGTACTGACCAACCCGCCCTTCGGCAAGAAGAGCAGCGTGACGATCGTCAACGACGCGGGCGAGTCCTCGAAGGAGAGCCTGATCATCAATCGCGACGACTTCTGGGCATCGACCTCGAACAAGCAGCTCAACTTCCTCCAGCACGTCTTCACCATCCTCAAGCAGCACGGCCGCGCCGCGGTGGTGGTGCCGGACAACGTGCTCTTCGAAGGCGGCGCGGGCGAAACGATCCGCCGCGAACTGCTCAAGCAGGCCGATGTCCACACCCTCCTGCGCCTGCCCACCGGCATCTTCTACGCGCAAGGCGTGAAGGCGAACGTCCTCTTCTTCGACCGCAAACCCGCCGCCGACAAACAGGCGTGGACGACGAAGCTCTGGATCTACGACCTGAGGACGAACCTGCACTTCACCCTCAAGGAAAACCCGCTCAAGCGCACCGACCTCGACGACTTCGTCGCCTGCTACTCCGCCAAGGACCGCACCAACCGCCAGGAGAGCGAACGCTGGAGGCCGTTCACCTACGAAGAGCTGACCAAACGCGACAAGGTGAACCTCGACCTCTTCTGGCTCAAAGACGAGTCACTGGAAGACAGCGCCAACCTCCCAGACCCTGGCGTCCTGGCCCGCGAAATCGCCGAAGATTTGGAAGCGGCGCTGGAGCAGTTTTCACTTATCGCGGAGGATCTGAAGCGATAGGTCTCGAACCTCGGATTTGGCCAAACACTTTGCTTATGATTTGGACAGCAGCTGCGAAATACGACGAGCTCCCGTTTGCCACCGAACGCGAGTTCGAAGGCGCGGTCGCGAAACTGAAGAGCGATTTGTTTGGATCCAAGCGAGTGTATTTGGAAACGAAACAACTCATCGGGAAGAAGGGAGTTCGCCAAAACATTCCCGACGCCTATCTCGTTGATCTTTCAAGCGCACGAGCTCCGAAACTCTTTGTCGTTGAGACTGAACTGGCCCGGCATGAGCACCTGAAACACATTGCCGTTCAGCTCCTGGAGTTCTCGCTGGCGTTCGAGTTGGACCCTTTGCGCGTGAAGCAAGTGCTCCGAGAGGCAATCAAGGATTCGCCGGCAGACGAAGCTCGCATCGGCGAATTCGCTGCCAGGCACGGTTTCGACAACATCGACTATTTCCTCGAGCAACTCGTCCACAAGAAAGAGGCCTTCAACGCCCTCCTCATCATCGATGAGCAGACGGAGTACCTACAGAACGTCTTGCGAACCCGGTTTCAATTTCCGGTCGAAATCCTGACCATCGAACGTTTTGGCGGTTCTGGGGGCGAACATATCTTCAAATTTGAACCGTTCCTGTCCGAAGTTGATGAATCCGATGAAGGCTCAGTCTTGCCGTCGCTCGATCCGGCCGAACTCGATACCGTAGTCGTGCCTGCGGTGGACGAAGGCTTCGAGGAGACGGCGATCGGTGAAAATCGTTGGCATCACATTCGAATGAGTGCGGCGATGATCCCTCAGATTCGATATCTCGCGACCTATCGGGTGGCGCCGATTTCTGCGATCACCCATTGGGCGCCGGTTGCGAAAATTCAGCTGTGGAATGACACGGCAAAATACGAGCTCGTCTTCGCGGAGCCCCTGAAGGAGTTTTCCAAACCGATCAAGCTTGTCCCGCAAAGCAGAGTGAAGGCCCTCCAAGCCCCTCGTTATGCTTCTCTCGAGCGCCTGAAGCGCGCTGAAAACTTGGATTCAGCGTTTTGACACCTGAAATCGGAGTTCCGAACCATCCAAATCGAAGACTTGGGAAACGAAGATTAAACCTCATCGTGGTTTGCGGGCTATCTCATGGGACGATATCGAGTACCTGATGCACAACAGTTTACGAAGGCTGAGCGGCTATCAAATCCAAAGAAGTCGCTTTCTCGATGGCCTAGGAATTTGATAAACGTTTGAAGCGCGAAGCCATGTCAAAAAGTCCGTCAATTTTGACAACATCTTCTTGAACGGAAGCTAAGCGCCTCCGGAATTTCTCTCGTGCGATAAGACTTCCGTCAGCCTCTTGGAAAGGAGTGAGATCGAAGGGAGGCCCTGCTTTATCCGCTAAGGCAATGCAGCATTCGAGGCATCGAGTGTAGTATTCACGCGGGCTGCCTTCCGCACGGGTATGGAGAAGATATCTGCGCCTAAGTGTCCAGAATACATCGATTGGGATCACTGCGCGATCACGAAGCAATCCGGCGGCTTGCAGCTCCGTTGTCGCTTGAGGATAGACAACTTGGTAGGTTGCGAATGCTCCCTCAAGTGGCTCGTCTTCGAGGCCGGGCTCCAGTCGTGAGCGTTTCACATACCAAGAGTCCTCGTTTACGTGCTCGTAAATGATTGGCATTTTGAAAGCATCACGGGATTCCGCTTCGAATCAAATGCGTTTCTCGCGTAAGTGTCACGCGAAGCCCCTCTTGAGCGGCAGCATCGTAGACGTCGCAGGTCGAGGGAATAGGGGTCAGGCGGTAAATCTTGACAAATATTTCCGCGACAAGCAGTTGAGATGCCATAGCGCGCCGCGGAGGCGACATCACGGATGCTTCGCCTCAATCGATAGACGGGGTTCTCAGAGCGGGAAACGACGGCACAAAAGATCGCCGATGCGTTTCGCGATTGTGTCGCGCGGAGGTGCCGACTACGAGTGTGAATGGTCGGTATCTTCTGGCGATTCGAGGGCGAGATCATCGGATGGCGCTGTGAAGTCTCGGACGGCGAGCCGGTTGGTGACATCGTCGATTCGCCGGAGAATCACTACACCTATTGGCCCGAGCTGCAGCGGCAGCGTCCCGAGCTCCGCAAACTGGAATACGAGGACGTCCCGCGCGGACGGATCCTCTTCGATCGCGCTGCTGGCAGATCACGTGTGCTTCTCAATAAAGCGCTGCTTCTTCCCGCGATCAAAAAGCAGATCTGTGAGTTCTTCGCACTCCGCCAACGCGCGACGGACTTTGTTTCGGACGTTCATTACACCACCGATCCGGACGAACTGCGCCGGCTCTTCGATCCTTGAAAATCATCATTCATCGCGGTGCGCATGAGATCGGCGGCAATTGTGTGGAAATCGCCTCCGAGGGGACACGTCTCATCGTCGATGTGGGGATGCCGCTTTCTGAATTTGAGCGCGAGCCCGGACCCCGGCTCACCCTCCCCGAGGAAGGCCGCGACCTGCTCGCTCGCGGCATCCTTCCCAATGTGCCCGGACTGTTTTGCCCCGGCCCCAAAGTGGACGCGATTCTGCTCTCCCATCCGCACGCCGACCACAGCGGACTGATTGCGCACTCGCGGACTGAAATTCCCGTGTTTCTCAGTGAGGGCACGAGCAAGAGCCTGCTGGTCGCCATGGTCTTCTCGCGTGGTCGGGCGCTGCCGAAGGATCGGGAACAGAAAGTTCGGGCGGGGCGGGCGGTGAAAATTGGATGTTTCCGGGTGACGCCGCTCGCGGTCGATCACTCCGCGTCGGGTTCCCTCGCCTTCTTGATCGAGGCGGAGGGAAAGCGGGTTCTTTACTCGGGCGACTTGCGAACGCACGGCCATGGCGGCGGAGCGACCAGCGCGCTGGTGGAGGCCGCGCGGGCTGCGCCGATTGATGCGCTCATCATGGAGGGAACCAATCTCTCGCCGGGGCGCGGGACTGGATTGTCGGAGCAGGAGGTCGAGGAGCAATTGATCGCCGCCTTCCAGAGCTCCAAGCGTCTTGCCCTGGGAATGTTCTCGCCGCTAAACACCGACCGGCTGCTGAGTTTCCAACGCGCCGCGTTTGCGGCCAGACGCGTCCTGGTGGTCGATCCGTACGCCGCCTTTGCGATGCATATGCTGAGGCGACAGTGCCGCGGTCTGGCGCACCCGGCGAAGAACGAAAATATCCGCGTCCTGCGCATTCCCAGTCAGCTCGGCGGCAGCCTGAAGCGGCATGTTTGGGCGAAGATCGGAATTCCGGAGGCCAGCTTGATCGCCGCGAAAGAGCTCCTTGCGAACCCGGAGAAGTATGTTTCGATCTTCCGCCCGTCGATGCTGCGAGAGTGCTTCGGCGGACGAATGCCGCCTGATGCCGACTTCTTCTTTTCCATGTGGCGCGGCTATCTCGGGCGCGATCCGGCGCAAAGGTTTGAGCGGCAAGTCGATGAATCGGGCGGTAAGATGCGATTCATACACGCAAGCGGACACATCTACGCGAACGACTGGCAGCAGCTCGTCGGTGAAATCGCACCGAAAGTGTTGTTGCCAATTCACACGCACGACCGAGAGGAATTCATGAAATTTTCTTCCAACACCGTTCTGCTCGGCGACGGAACGACCTTAAAGCTATGAGCTGGCATGACGTATGGGACAAGGCAAAAGCCTCATCGCCCGGCGACACGGCCACAGTCATCCAAGCTTGGAAGGCGAAGGCGCCCGCTAAATTGTTGCGAAAGAATTGGAGCATGAAAACTGGGTTTCGGAAACGAGTTAAGGCAGAGGCCCTTTTGCCTAAGACCGAAGAGGCGAGTGACCGTGGCGAACAGAAAATCGAAAGACAGCTTCTTGGGAAGAAAGGTGAATTTAAGCAACATTCTTGGGATCCTGACGTTAATTTCTATGCAGCGTTTCACAATGTTCCGTACCTAAACATACGTCGCGGCCAGATTATTTCAGATGTATTCGGGTTCATTGGCCCCGGACATGTCCTTAATCCTGTTGCCGTAGAGGTTAAGGTGACCGCAGGCACTCTTTGGACGGCTGTCATTCAAAACTTACAGCAGGTGAAACTCGCACGTGCAAATGCGACAAATTTGGCGAAGTATTTCTCCAAGCTCAAAGGATTCGAAAAGGCTCCAGAGGTAGTTGGCTCTACAGGAGTGGCGAGCAAAAGGGAAATCCTTCGAGGCACTTGGGGAATGGTAGTCGCGCCCGCTAGCTACTACGACAAAGCAAAGGCGACTAATATCTATGCGGCGGTCGAGGAGTTGCTCGCAAAACTTATAGAAGAGGGCTGCGATGCACGGATCATGCTTTACACGATGGAGAAAGAAACGGGAAGCAAGCTGGCATTTCTAGATGGCTATCGGCCTTGGGCCAAGTAGTCAGCACGTATTCGGTTTTTATATGCCGATCCACGCGCGTGATGGGCAGCATCGCTGAGTCTATAGGTCGTTATGAGTCTTCCCACCGAAACTCCTCCAGATGAATACCGCCGCATCCCGGGTTCCGAACCACGCGGGGTGCCGCCGGAAGCGTTCGAGCAGGAAACCGAATTCAAGCCATATGAAGGCGCTCCGAATCTCGGAAATGTGGGGAGAAACGTCCGTGGCAGCTGCATCGGCGAATTCGAAGGCGCCGCGTGCCAGCTCCAACAATCTTTGGATGACAATTCACGACCGTGTTACTCGATTGCGGCGAGCTGTGCACGATTTCGGAGGCTTGATGCGATCCTCGCTGCGATGCCTTCAGGTACAAAGCAGAAACTCGAATGGGTGGAAGACTCGAAAGGGGAGCTAACCATATGCTGGTGTGTACTACCGCAGGTCGAGGATCGCCGTTGTCTCGAGAATTTGTGGGAAGAAGTCGGTGAAGAAGCCTCGGAACACGTCGAACACGTGATGCGGCACAAGTGAGGCGTGCGGTGTATAGCTCAAGGGCAGCGACGTGACTCTTCCGAAAAGTGTGCAGTAGGTCGGTCGCCTGACCCTCGGCTTAACCAATTTTCCCAACAACATTGTCGAAGAGTTCCTCCAACTCCCGCATTTGATTCTTTATCAGTAAGCCGGCTCTGTGGCTCTATCGCCTTTTGCAATGGAACATTGCGACTCGGCGACTCCGTTTGATGCAGCGTTTAGCCAGGTTCCCGGCCTCAAGTGGCTCCCTTGGGTCGGTGACAATTTCGAACAGCGGCCGCTGGCGAGGAGGTTGCTTGTCGTTGGCGAATCACATTACTTTCTTTCAGAGGACTCCTCGAATCCTGACGGTTCAAGCAAGCAGCATCTTGATCCCCAATTTACGAGACGCATCGTTTCTGCGGGGCTGGTAAATCGCGAGTGGCATAACAATACCCTGGACACCATTCCGAAACTGCTGTTTGGGACCGATGAAGTTGACCACGCCAAGGTCTGGGCTGACTGCGGATTTTACAACTTCATCCAAAGGGCCATGGACTACAAAGGTAAGGGGCTACCAGAAAGGCCGAGCCGCGATGAATTTCTATCCGGATGGCGAGTGTTCGTCGAAGTCGTAAAGATACTTCAGCCAAGTCACTGCTTGTTCATCGGTGTTGAGGCATCGAACAGTTTTAACGAGGCGATGGTCTCCTTGGGTATGCCGAAGAATCGAGCGTCCCTGTGCGAAAAGATTGGAGGCACGAGGGCTCGCGTCGCTAAACTCGATTGCTCTGAAGGGACGACCGAACTGATTTTCGTCAAGCACCTTGCCAAATTCTTTCCATGGACGCTTTGGCATTCCTACCTACAGCGTAAGCACGAGGATTTGATGGCCTGGCTCAACACCGAGGCTTATGGTCTACCAGAAAGCTCGGGGATGAAGAGGAAGGGCCTCGGGGTCCGGCACGGGTCAGGCGGTAAAGCAAAGCTTGACAAATCCCTCTGAGAAAAGCGGATAAGATGCTATGGCGCGCCGCGGAGGCGACCGATAAGCGATTGGGGTTGGCTATTTGCGACCGTCTGACCTGAGTAGCCGCCGCCTATTCGCCAGCAAAAACGGGCCGGGACAAGCGATATCAGGTTTTCCCGGCTCTTGCGTGCCTCATCCGCATCTGCATAAACTCCCGAATGACTTCGCGGCAAATCACCGACCTCCTCAAAGATCTCAACCGCGAGCTATTTAGCGAACTTGAGCGCGAGCTAGCGGTAGTTCGTATCAAAGAGGATGGCCTGCAAACAGAAGCCGCACGCGTTTACGAGTTCAAGCCAATAAACGGTAAACCGCATTTCGTTGGTTCCATTCTCGGTCAATCATCTTGTTCCAGCATTCTCTGCCGCAAGATCGCGCTTTCGAGCGGCAGCTCCACTGAGTGTGTCGCCGTTGCTCACGTTCACGATCTCGAGAAAACCCATTGCACCTTCCCACCCGAAGAAGAACCCGCCGCGGTCGTCATCGCCGTGGGTATCAACTATGGCCAAGGCGCGAAATATCTTACGCGGCCACCTGCAATAAGTGACGATACGAGGATGCGCGCAAGCATTGTGGCAGCATGGAATCTCTGCCACCGCTTGGGAACGAATGTCGACTGTTCACCGCCTGAGTTCCCTATTCGATTTCAACTCATCGCAGCCAATTTTTTTCCCTGGATCACCAGTGTCTCTTGGGGCAAGGCGGCGGCAAATCAGATCGAGGAAGCGTTGCTCCTTCGTGGTTTTGGTATGTATGACCCCTGCTCGCCCATCCTAAGGCTTATCGTAGAGACGTATCATCGGACCCAGAATAAATTGGGAGCGATTTGGGTGATCTTCCATGGCGCAGGAAACGCAGTTCCACTTCTGGGCAGTGAAGTCATCCGAAGACTTCCCTTTCGGCCGGGGAAGGAAAAAACCTGCCGAATAAACTTCGCCTTCTCCGACAACCTTGCCCCACCTTTCCGGGGGAGTAACGCCGTCGCTATCTGCTCCAAATGGGGCGAATTCATCGACAAGGATTCAATCCTGGTCGAATAGATTTCGACGGACAAGGCGCAGAATAGGGGGCGGGCTGCAAATCTGGACAAATCCTTGGGAATAGGGGCGAGCGCCAGCGAAGCCAGTCAGTCGCAGGTGAAAGTCCTGCCGGTCGAATTGTCGATTCGCGACCGCAACGCCAGCTCCGGGATGAGGCCGCGAGGCCTAACCAGCCATTTCGCCAGCGAAAACGGGCTTTAGGCGACGGCGCATCGTCTATCCACGAGGCGAAACCGTCTCGACCGAACGACGTAGCAGCAGGCTGCCACGCAGAATCGTCTTGATCGCGCGAGATGGCGTCGGTCTGACGAATGATTTCGTCTCGACCAAACAT
>JBBRNA010000055.1:0-11241 GCA_038230575.1 Terriglobales bacterium
ATATTTGCAGGGACGTTTTGAGTGGAACCGGCGCACGACGCAAAGTCTGATGGAAGCCATTTCTTCTTTTCAAAAAGCCATCGAATACGATGGTACTTACGCACCATCTTACGCTGGCTTGGCGGACTGTTACGCTCTATTGGGGACTTTACCCAATAATGCGCTGCCGCCGAACGAAGCGTTTCCCAAGGCGAAAGCCAACGCGCAAAAGGCGCTTGAATTGGATAAAGGTCTTGCTGAGGCACATGTGTCCCTGGGATATTCGGCACTCGTGTACGACTGGAACTTCTCGCAGGCGGAGAAAGAATTCAAGACGGCCATCGCTTTGCGCCCAGGTTACGCGACGGCGCATCAGTACTACGCTTACTACCTGACTGCGATGGGAGATGTAAGTGGCGCAATTGCCGAGCGGAAGCTCGCCGTTTCAATCGACCCGAGGTCGCCGTTACTCAATACGGCACTGGGTGAGGCTTACTATCAGGCGAGGCAATTCAGTAACAGTCTCGAGCCAAGCCAAGTTTCTCTTTCCATCGATCCGCACTATGCGCTCGCGGTCATAAATCTGGGGCGCGCTTTCGAGCAGATGGGAATGTATTCAAAGGCCCAGCAGGCCTATCAATCGATTCTGGCATTTGCACCGCACGACCCCGCTCTTCTTGCGCTCATCGGACATCTCTATGCTATCTCTGGACAGCCGGCCGCCGCTCGCAAAATCATTTCGCAATTGCGGCAGATGAGCGCCGAGCGATACGTCCCGAGTCTCTACATTGCAATGATCTATATAGGTCTTGCCGACAATAACCAAGCCTTCGTCTGGTTCGACAAAGCGTATGCCGAGCATTGCGATTATCTTGTGTATCTTCCCACTGACCCGATGGCCGATCCGATTCGCAGCGACCCCAGGTTCACCGCTCTGTTGGAGCGCTTGGGGTTGAAGAAATGATCCAACATCCTTCCGACGGGACAAACCTACTCTACGGTATTGCGCGCAATCTGCTTCAGCAGCGCGACTACGGAGAGTTGCTCGACAACATCCTCGATATGACGATCCAAGCCTTGGGAGCGGACCGAGGATGCATCGTCGCCTGTGAAAAGGGGGAATTCCGTACCACCGCGGCGCGGAACTTCCGCAACGAAACTCTGGGCGAGCGGGAGAGCGAAATTAGTACGACGATCGCAGGGTTGGCTGTGGAGGAAGGGCGGGTGTTAGCGATTTCCAATGCACAAGAGTCTGCAATTCTGCGGGGCAAGGAGAGCGTTCGCCGGCTTCATCTGCGGTCCGTTCTATGTGCTCCGTTGATCGTCAGCAACGATGCTTTCGCTGTCGTTTACCTCGAGAACCGTGAAATTTCCGATCAGTTTACTGAGAACCACGAGCGGTTGCTGTCCGAAATATGCTTGTTAGCGGCGCCGCGCCTCCACACCGCCGTTGCCATTGAGAGCGCCCGGCACAGAGCTCGCGAACTTGAGCTCTCGCGCGGCGAAAGTGATGGCATCATTACCGCCGATCCGGGAATGTCGATCGCTCTCGAAACCGTTGCGAAAGTTGCACCCACGGAGATGTCGGTGCTCATCCAGGGCGAAACCGGAACAGGCAAGGAACTCGTGGCTCGCGCCATTTATCGTCGAAGTGCACGAGCCAGTGGCCCCTTCGTCATAGTGAACTGCGCGGCAATTCCCGCCACGCTAATCGAATCCGAATTGTTTGGGAGTGTCCGAGGAGCTTTCAGTGGGGCTGACCGCAATCGCATCGGGCTGATCGGCTCAGCCAATCGGGGCACGCTGTTTCTCGACGAAATTGGCGAGATGCCCTTCGAACTGCAGTCCCGGTTATTGCGCATACTCCAGTCCGGAGATTTCAACCGCGTCGGATCGGCTCAATCCGAACATGCAGACGTCCGCGCAATCGCGGCCACGAACCGTGATCTAGAGAGAGAAGTTGAGGAAGGACGATTCCGTGAGGATTTGTATTATCGTCTATCCCCCGTAACCGTGAAAATCCCACCACTTCGCGAGCGCAAAGCCGATATGGTGTTGCTGTCGGATCACTTCCTGCGGGCATACGCGGGAAGGCGCGCTCTGGAAGCCCCTCACCTCAGCAACGAAGCCAAGCAGTTATTGTTTTCCTATCCCTTTCCAGGAAATGTGCGGGAACTGGAAGGAGAGATGTCCCGTCTCGTGGCAATGTGTCCCGCGGGAGAAGAGATTCCTGCCAGTGCTCTCAACGACCGCATCGTCAGACGAAAAACTGCTGCTCAGAAGAACGCTGGCATCGAGCCAATGTGTCTTGCAGAAATGGAAAAGAGATTGATAGTAGCCGTACTCCAGCGCACTGACGGCAATCGTACGCACACGGCCGAGATTCTCGGCATCAGCCGGGAAGGACTTCGCGCGAAGATGTTGAAGTTTGGGTTGTCACCTTCCGCTAGTCAGTAGACGTTCAATCCGAATAGTACTGACTCATTTAACTGAGCACCTCTCTTCTGGCACCGAACGTGCCTTATTCAAGACGAGTCGAGGCATTAGTGACTGACCCGCTCTGGGAAATTAACAACTTAGCCGTGTCACTCGCGATAGTGGTGGCAGAAATCTGTGCAGCACTGCAAGATTCGCGGATAGTGACAGACAGAAACCCCAGCGGAACCGGTGGCCTTGAACTCAACGAGGCTCGCATGCTCTGGTTTACGCACTTCGCGGTATGGGTAGCAATTTCGGTTGTGACTGCTGAGTTGTTGGGATACCTGCTCCACCGACTCTTACACAGCGGATGGATTCCATGGTTGAGCAAAGGTCACATGGAACATCACATGGTTCTCTATGGGCCTCTGCAAAAACAGCGTCCGACCGAAAAGTACCAGGACGCAACCAAGGCCAGGGTCGCTCTCGGGAATATTGGGCTGGAGTGGATTGCTCCGAGTGCTGTAATTCTGACTATTGTCCTCACGGTACTGCGAGCGCTCGGTGTGTCTCGGCCGGATCGCGCAATCTGCGTCGCGACAATCCTAGCGTGGAGCTTTCTGATGTTCAGCTACCTCCACGATCGGTTGCACGTGAAGAACTTCTGGATGGAGAGGAATCCTGTCCTGAAACTATGGTTCCGAGATGCACGGCGGCTGCACGACATCCATCATCGGGTCCTGAATGATCGCGGCTTGATGGATAGGAATTTTGGTATTGGCTTTTTTCTGTTCGACCGGTTGCTCGGCACGTTTTCCCCACAGCAGACTCGCTTCAACCGTAGCGGTTATCAGGTCGCGAAGCAGAAATTCAAGCATTTGGAAACACCGCGCGAGAGCGGTGAGTGTGTGAAGTGAAGGCAAATGTGACGATAACAGCAATATCGAGGGGTAAAATGAATTCGGAGGAGTGAACAAAATGACGGAGATGCATTGGTCGGACCGTGGTTGGAGGGGTAATTTCTCAATTAGAGCGAAATGGCGCTCTGGTTCGAGTGCATGCCCGAGTTCGCTCAAAAAGTGATTGACACTGCCGACATTGTTAGAGACGCGATTTTTCGTAGGCAACGACCATTCGACAAAAGCAAGCGTTTCAGCCGTTCTTCCGCTTAATAGTCCCGACCATCCGCTTTGGAATTCAACGAGTGTTGCGGAACTTTCGGCGGAACGATCAACCATCTTCGTCGAGGACAACTCGATCCGTGTCCTGGCAGGATACCGAAAGAGACAAAGCAGTTGCGTGGCTTCGGAAATACTTGGCAGACGGCCCCCACCCAGCAAAGGAAGTCGAACTGGCAGCGCTATCAAGGGGATTTTCGTGGGCCACCGTGCTCCGAGCGAAAAAGGATGCTGGCGCGCAGAGTCACAGGGGGGTTCTTACCCAGGAGCAAAGCTTCTACGCTGCCGGTAATCCGCTACCTCGGCTCCTGCATTTGCGGATTGTTGGATTTAACGAGATCCGTCTTCAACACGAATTTCTGATTGGGGGCTAGATCAACTTCGGTGCTGAACGTGTTATATCCGGGCAGGCTGATAGAAATCTTCCGGTGTCCTGGGGCAACGATGAGGCTTTTCGCAATTCCCCCAAACCTGACTATCGCAAGCTGCCAAGATACGGTGAGGTCTACGCGGATGATCCCTCAGACGCCGCAGCGGTCCAAGTGGCCAGCATCGCCGCCGCCCAGATAGTCTCGACCGAATCCGGACGCCTTTGTAAACATTCAACCTGCCTTCGTGTACCCCAGGTAGGAAACCGGATTTCAAACGGTACTGACAGCCTAGCCACTTAGGCTACGCGCACCCTGAGTGCTACATCAAAGATGCAGAGTCGCGGCCCGTGATCCTAAACAAGCTAAGAAGCGTGCTCGTCGCCGAGCCCTTCGAGAAGGCCGGTTGACCGGAGCAGTTTCTTGGTTTCCCCGACTGGCCTAGCCTGAATTGGCACCGGAGCTAGGGGACCCACCTTGCCGTAGACAATAGCTAAGACAAGAGAGCCGTCTGGACCTCTGCGTATCTCCGGGAGTAAGTCGATAGTGATTTTACCCTTTGCGATAAACATCGTTGGGGTTCGATTCGACCGATAACTATGCTGTTGTGCGAAGCGAGAATTCCACTTCAGCTTTGGCACCCGGATTTGGGATTTGTCGTGGCCGCGGGTGGCGACTACTCGGTGTCGCAAATTACCGGAGCGGCGGTGGACTGTAGCCGATTGCGCCAGCACGCCATGCTTCTCTCCGAAGGCCATGGACTGTAGTGCAGGCTGACAATAACTACGTGGCATAGTGGCATTTCTTCGCTGATGATGCGGGTCGCTTCTAACCCATTCATCAGGGGCATTGCGATGTCCATCAACACGAGGTCCGGTTTGTGTTCCCTCGCCCGGCTGATCGCTTCGATTCCATCGACAGCCTCGCAAACGATATCTATACCCGCCTGCGGCGCGAGCAAATCGCGAATACCTAAACGGATGGCTGCGTGGTCATCTACGACAAGAACCCGGACCGTCTTCACATCAGGAAAGATTGCGGGATCTAAGTGGAACTGATAAGCAGTGGAGTGGGTCAAAGACTCTCTTAGCAATGCGACGCCTGAGGATGAAGCCCACTCTTTCCCAGAACTTACCTCACCGCAGGAGTCCTGTAGGGCCGAGTGTACACTATCCCAACATTGTTAGTCGAGATTATGAAGGACGTAAGCAGGACCTGTCCGAAAGATACGGCTCGGCCCGCGCGGCTCGCAAAAAGCGGTATCAGACCGGAAAATGAGGTTAATAAATGGTCAATTGCGCTCAGCTTAGCCAACTGAGGGAGCATACAATTGCGATTCGTAACTTATAGCTTTCTCTGCGACCGGGGAAGCGCAGGGGAATAACATTACGGCTGACGTGGGATTTCGAAGTCTCGCGTCAGTTCTGTGCTACCCAACCCCGAGACCTTGCCAACCCATCCTGCAACGTCATACTTTCCAGTCGTCAAGCCATCCAAGCTAATCCTCCACGCACCCCGAACCTAGAGAGTGTTGACCATTGAGGGCTACCTACCCCGCAAGAGTAGAATAGGGTGGCTATGAGTGCTCATACGAAGCAAGTGATAGATCTTATTAAAGACCTTCTGATTCTAAACAGGTCGGAGAGCGCCGAAACTACCGGATCCTCGAACGAAGAGGTCCAAGTGCGAAAGTCTAAACAGAAGAGCATCAGGCAAGCGCTTGTTCAACTTCTTGGTTCGAGTCAAAAGAACAAAGTGTCCGTAACTATGCTTTTGTCTATAACGAAACTAACGTGAGCGAATGAGATATTACACGACAAAGGTGGCGCCAGCGAGCCATGGGGTCTTCTTTAATTGCCTACGTTGCGAGCATCAAGTAAGCACCCTCGACTTCGTCATTCGGAACGGCAATCTGCGGACTCAGGCTGCGGCAGCGATGAACATTCATTACGCTAAGAAGCATCCCCCGAACATTCCGTCAACTCTACTCGGCGATACCGGCTCGCGCGTGACCCGCCAAAGGATAAGGCCGGGTATAGTACCCTCGGCAAAAGCGTAAAGGAAATAGTCGCCCCTTCCTCCATCCTCGATCAGTCCGCACACGATCCCACTTTGCAAATAGAACTTTAGCAGTTTTACCTGTGATGTCTCCAAGTAACATTTCAGGATAGCCGAGCTAACAAACAACCGTCAGGATGGCAATCTTTTGGCTGGTCTTCGGACCCTCGCGGAGCCTTTCGTAGCATTAGTCTTCCAAACCGCTGTTACGAGAGAGAAATCACCTTCTCCACCGATAGAAGGCGTAGACTCATGTGGCGAAGTTCTTTCCGGGAGAGTCGCTCGATTGGAAAAGCAAACGGTTGGTGTGCTCAGCAGATTCGTCGTGGGCAATGACATGGATGCTGAGATCAAACAAGCTTTCATTTTGCGCCCGCACATCGTCGATAATGCCGCAGGTTTTCTCCGGATGGATGTCCTCAGCCCAGAGGACATGCCAAAGGAAATCTGGTTGATGACATATTGGGTGGACATTGAGAGCTATCGGACATGGCACAAAAGCCACGCTTATCATGAATCGCATGCGGGAATACCGAAGGGGTTGAGGCTTGTGCCCGGCAGCGCTGCCTTGCGTATCTTCAAACTCATTGTTTCCTAAGGGAGGGGCATGGCTGACACAGGCGTTACAGTTTTGTGTGTCTGGTAACGGTTGGCTTCTCTGAGCGAGTCAACCTTCACTTTCCAACCAAGCGACACCAAGGAAACACTGGTGTCGCTGGTCGCCACTCGATGCAGTCAGCAGCTTTTCGGTCGTGGAATGGATGTCGGAGCTATTGGAATCAACCCGCGATTTCATTGTTGAACGGCAGGAGGATCTCGCTTGCGAAATTGTTGAGTGCCACTGGCGACTTAGGCCCGATTTGGAACAATTGTATGGAAAACGAGGGAGGGCGAAGTGTTTGGAAGATGCGCGTTATCACCTCCGATATCTCGCGGAAGCGATAGAGGCGCGAGAGCTGGCTCTATTCGTCGACTATGTCACATGGGCCAAAACAATGCTTCTGGCGCGCAATGTCCCAGTTGAGGATTTGGTGGCGAATCTCGAAGTAATGTTGGAGGTGTTGGAAAAATCACTCCCTACGTCGATGCAAATACCAGCCGTCGGTTACGTGAAATCCGCCATTGGAACTTTAACGCTCGCTCACGATAACTCATCCTTTCTCGAACGCGGACAACCGCTGGCCGAGCTTGCCCACCAATACCTAAGCGCGCTTCTTCGTTACGACCGACACTCGGCATCGGCTCTCATTTTGCGAGGCGTGAAAAACAAAGTCAGCGTCAAGGAAATCTATTGCCATGTTTTCGAACCTTGCCAGTACGAGATCGGCCGCCTGTGGCAATCGAACGTTGTCAGCATCGCTCAAGAGCACTATTGCACCGCTTCCACGCAGCTTATTATGTCGCAGCTTTATTCCTACATTTTTCGTTCCGATCGAAGCTTCCGAGGGACTATTGTGGCGGCCTGCGTGAGTGGAGAACTGCATGAGATGGGAGCCCGGATGCTTTGCGACCTGCTTGAGATGGAAGGTTGGAACACAATCTACCTGGGCGCCAATGTGCCGACAGCCGGCATTGTCGACGTGCTTCGCGAAAATCATTCCAACATTCTGGCGGTCTCTGCGTCTATGACATTCCATATCCCTGCCGTGCGGGAAGTGATTGCGGCGGTACGTTTGGCAAGTTCAGCGACCAGAATTCTCGTGGGCGGTTACGCTTTTAAAATCGCGCCGAATCTCTGGCGCGATGTGGGTGCCGATTACTGGACGAAGGATGCCTCCGACGCAATATCTCTGATAAGCGGACTCGACCATAAAATGGTCGATCCCGGGAGCGTAGTAGCTTCGTAAAGCGACGGACTGCTGGCTGAAGCCTTTCATAAGGGCTTCGGAATGGATCTTATGAGCGCAAATGCTTTAAGTGACGTGGACGGCAACGATCGTTTGTATAGTGAGCTATCACGTGTCAACAACGAGTTGATCAATGCGCAGAGGGAGGTTGTACAAAGGAACGCTTGACTTGAGCGCGCCGAGGGGGCACTGCGCAAGGATCACGGTGACTTGGAGCGGCAGGTCCAACAACGAACGAGAGAACTAGAAGATTCTTTGTCTGCTTTTCAAGAGGAAGTCCGCGTTCACCAGAAGACGGAAGAAAAGTTACGGGAGCTTTCGTTGAGCGTTCTTCGCATTCAGGACGAAGAACGGCGGCGTGTTGCTCGGGATTTGCACGATACCGTCGGGCAGACGCTGACCGCGTTAAAAATTACCCTGAGTACGTTGGAAAATTCGGTGAAGCGATACCCACAAACAGCCGAATTTTTTATCGAGCTAAATGGTCTTGCCGATCAAGCCCTACGAGAAATGCGGACCACATCTTATCTCTTGCACCCTCCCCTTCTTGACGAGGCAGGATTTGCTGCCGCTGCTTCCTGGTACGTCGACGGATTTAATAAGCGTAGCTCTATCCAGGTAAACCTCCAACAGCCGGAGGGCCTTCGTCTTCCCGGCTCCGTCGAAATAGTTTTGTTCAGGATCTTGCAGGAGAGTCTGACCAACATAACCAAACATGCGGAATCAGAAACGGTCGATGTGCTTCTACAACTCGAGCAAAACGTAATATCTCTTTCAGTCCGGGACTATGGCAAGGGAATTCCAGCGGAGAGACTTGTTAAAATGAACGGTTGCGGATCGGATGTCGGAGTTGGACTCGCTGGTATGCGCGAGAGACTTAAGGAGTTGGGCGGAAGGCTGGATAGCGAGTCCGATTCCAAAGGTACTCTTTTGAAAGCTTCCATACCCTCGCCTAAGGCTGCTTAGTCGATCAAAACAAAACTCCCCTTGGCGACATATGTCGCCGCACGGCCCGGCCGTCGCGAAACGCAGCATCGCCGCCAACTCATCTGAGCGGAGCAAAAGCACACTAAATGGTTGTGCTCGGCTTAGCCAACTGTGTAAGCATCTCAATAGAGATTGATTAAGAGCTTTCTCTGCGGAAGGGAAAACGCAGAGGATTAACATGGGCCGCCGCCGCGGGATTTCGAAGGCTCGCGTCAGCTCGGTGTTTCCCAAATCCCGAGACCGTGCCACCCCGTCCCTGCAACGTCGTACTTTCCCTTCGTCCCCCGTTCGGAGTGCCTTTCTGCTTGTATCGCAGTAGAGAGCAATCTCCAGTTGAGCAGAATTGACCGTTCTTATATTCGTTTTCGTGCTGAAATACTGTCCCACTCCGTAAAAGAGAAAAGAGCCATATATGGCTAGGCAAACGCGTCCATTCAACGTGAAAACCTTTCTTTCGACTGTAGGCGTTGGAAGAGAGATGATGTCCCTCAGGAAAGGACAGAGCGTCTATGCTCAAGGCGGCGCGCCGGAGGCTTTGTTTGTCATTCAACAAGGAAGGGTGAAAATCAGCGTCAAGTCGCAAACCGGGAAGGGTTCAACTCTTAACATCCTTGATAGAGGAGATTTTGCTGGTACAGATTGTCTCGCCGGTGTGGCTTCCCGTGTCGCTTCCGCGACCGCGATGACAGACTGCCGGCTCCTGCGAATAGACAAGAAGAACATGATGCTGGCATTAGCACGGCAAGCGAAACTGTCCAATATGTTTTGGGCATATCTTTTGGACAGTAACATCCGATACCAACAGGACTTAGTTGAACACACCACTGTGATCACAGCGAGAAGAGACTCGCGCGCCTTCTGCTGCGCATGGCCCACTTCGACGGCAAGGAAACCACAATTCCCAGTATGAATCACACAATCCTGTCAGAAATGGTGGGGACCACCCGCTCGCGAATTTCTTTCTTCATGACGAGATTTCGGCAATCAGGCTTCATTGAGTATGCGGGGGACAGACCCAAACAGATATGCGTTAATTCCACGTTGCGCGCGTTCTGCGCGTCGTAGACCTCGGCACGCTCTAAAAAGCATTCTTTCTTAGAGCACTGTTCTCGTGCGCATATAAAGCGGGATTCCTCGATCCAGCAACCATTGCACTAACTCCCCATTGGCGTAAGTCGCATCGGCACCCACGGACACGGGTTCTTGTCCTGGCCACTGCGCGAATTGAGCGTTTGAGCGCTTCCGGCAGCGGTTTGTCTTCGACCAAACTGCAGCCAATTTGGCCCCGTCGCGCTGGAGAGTCTTTCACACAGGACGGCTCCAGTTGTTCGAAAACTGTCGACGCTGCCAAGGTCAACAAGATGCTCGACTTTAAAAAACTAAAAAACTAAACCAAAGTGACTTCATTGTTTGTCCAAGCTGCTAACCAATTTGTTTGTTACAAGTAAATCTTAAATGTCAGCGCCCGTCTCCATCGAAATTACTGTCGCGTCGCGCGATAGCGAATCATTTGCAACGATTCCAATTGATAGAGGCTTGTCCAGTAAGGAAAGCGCCAGCATAATAGTTTTCACTTGGGCCCTTTTGTCCATCTGCCGGTCGACGTGGGAGTCAGTTGGAACACGGTACCGCAGGATTGACGGTCCCGCCTTCTGTCGTTGCACCTAAAGATTGCCTAGTAATTCACCCCGGCAGGGCGGATTATTCCAGAGTGGGCCTCTGGTTTTCGCGCTGCCGTTCTGTTTCCTTTCCACTCCGTCCTGCCATACATATCTTGGTGCCTTGGGCCGTGACGACTGCTTTACACTGTTTCGAGAGTTCAATCGAATGCCCAACGAGATGACCTGCACCATTTGTGAACAGCCGTGTTCACTTGAGACGAGCAAGACCGACGAATCAGGGCGTGCGGTCCACGGGGTTGTTATGCTGCAAAGCTAGCCGAAGCGCGCCCTCGGCCCCCTGAAGTCCAAGCCGCTTAATTTTCCGCCTGACTTAGACCCAAAACTATCTCCTTGTCGTGCCATCAACTCTCCTCTGGACTTCCACCTCAGCACGGAATTACCCAACACTTCATTGTCGCCTTCCCGAACCTATTTTGTCCGCTCTTGGCACTTCGGCGCAGCGGGATTTATGACGGTGTTCACAGTCCAGGGGGCTCTGCCAAATAACTCCTTTTCGCCCAAAAGCTCTCCGCCCCAGTCGGCGGCCGGAGGCCCGATTTTTGTGGATCGCTGGGATGGCACGGATGTTTGACTGCTCATGAACATCGTCAAAAAGCCGAATTAGTTAGGCAATTCTCATGAATCGAGTTTTGGAGCGGTCTGGGCAGTCTGTTGTGGCTCTCCCGCTCCTTAGCATGCCTGTTTTGCTGATTGTGCCCTGGGCTGAAAAGTAGGACCAACGGGC
>JBBRNA010000056.1:0-10971 GCA_038230575.1 Terriglobales bacterium
CCAAGTCCGTCCGTCAGCCCACTCCTGGGCTCCGAGGGCCTCGTTCGCCCGCAGGCCAATGTGGGCCGTAATTAGTTTTGGATTGAAGGGCATAATGTTGTGAAGTTCTACGTAAAGCACTTCGAAACCTTGTTGTAAAAAGAATTGACTTAGATCCGGCAGTGTGGTGTCAGGTGGTAATCCGCCAAGCTCCAGCGTTCTTTCGCCCGCTCTGCCGACAGCTTTTTTTAAATTACGATGCCATGTGTCTTGTAATATTTTTGGATTTTCTATGTGATTGTTTAAGACGTCTGCTGATTCATTGTTCATATTTTGTTCTCCATAAAAGTTCTGATTTAATTAATTACTATCTGTATTTTACGAAGTTGAGATTTCTTATTTCTGAGGTGGAGCGTCGATAGTCTTTTTAAACCTATTAACAAATTCTGGACCGGTTTTGTTCTGGTCTGCCAAGTCGGGTTGTTACGGCTCGGTTTCCGGGTCTGGTCCAGATGATCATCAACGCCGCGTTGCTAGCAGCTCCCTCCAATACCAGCGTCATAAAACGTTCAAAACCACAATACCGTTCGGCTACGCTAGTTTCGAAAACCCGTTAGAAGAACGAACATTCCCAGCAGCAGCCGCCCGTAAATTAACTTCCCCAGCTCCGACTGCAGGGCTATTCGCCTTGAATGCGTTTCACCAAATTAGATTCGTTTGCATCTTATCCACGGTTCGTTGCACTCTCGCCAGCGGGAAAATGCGATCAATCTCGCTCCGGCTCTTGCCAAGTATCCGCGATAAAAGTTGCAGGTGGTGGCCGTAATAATCCCAGTCGCAAGCCGCTTCCCTCCAATATCGGTCACGCCAACTCTTCGTAGCCGCAATCATTCGCGGTTGCGAGAAGTTTCTAAAGGTAAACATTGAATCTAACTTCAGCGACCTCAGCTCTAGCACAGTGTCGGGCTGCCGAATGCCGTAGCGAGAGAGAAATCCCCGCCTCAGAATTAATTCCACCCGAACGACACCGGGGACCTTGTCGTAAATTCGAATTTGCCACGGAGACGAGGGTGAGCCAAAATATGCGGTATTCTTTCCCTCGAGGTCTGAATATTCGTAGTAGAGCCGCGCATGGTGCAATATGTGCCGTTGCAGATGGCGTACCGATACCGATTTCAAATCGAACGTCAACTCGACCAATGCTGGCTGAGTTCGCGTGGCTCCTGGAAAAAGTAACCGGATGAGTTCGTTCACTTGCGCTCCGGTCAGCGGCACTGTTTCCGATCGCAGCACCACTCGATAGGGCGGCACACGTGGAAACCGAGAGACTTTGCCGTATAAAATTTGAACGGGATTGCCGGTAAGCGCTGCTTTCCCGGTCAGCTTGCGCGAATAAAGAGATTTGCCTGACAGGATGCCGATGTCTCTTGCCTCTAGCAACTGTCTTAGATTCGGCTTTTCATCCGTGTTCACGCTCAACACAATTCGGTCAATGAATGCAGCACTGTTTAAGCAGTATCGAAACATAATTTTCTCCGGCATTTCAATCTTTACTGTTCATTAAATGTTTAGGTAACTTATATGGTTATTTGTGAACAGACCGCGACATCGCCGTCAGGCATCGCCCTTCAACTATTCTACGAATCTTCGCATTCTTAATTCGTGGCAGTTGGCGAAAACGAGACAGGAGAAAAACCATCAAAATCGCAAGCTGGAATGTAAATTCGATTCGGGCTCGACTTGAGCACGTCAACGAGTGGCTTCATCTGCATTCGCCGGATGTTTTGTTGCTGCAGGAATTGAAGTGGGCAGAATTCCCATCGCTGCACTTCAAGGAGCTGGGCTACGAAGCCGTGGCGGTGAGCCAGAAGGCCTAAACGGTGTCGCAATTCTTCTCGGCATCCCATTCTCACGGTAAGCACGACCCTAGCAGGTGACGATGCTGACAGTCACGCTCGATATTTCAGTACATAATCTTAGGTCTGTTAGAATCGCGTCATTCAATTTTCTTCCCTAGGGACCAATACAGCGGAACGTTTTGTGTTGGGCTTGGGTCGACAGGAAGTTATTTGGGAAGGCAGTACCGCACAGAAATGGACGCGCAGCCTGTTGACCGTGAACAAACAATAGCTACGCTTGAGCTCTCAAAAACAGATTCACGGCTTAAATATTTTTGCTACGCTGCTCTATTAATTTCAGTAGCTTTCTTCGTCGCGGTGCGCATCCGGCTTCGCACTATGCCCCTGGAACGGGACGAAGGGGAATACGCCTATGCCGGACAATTGATGCTTCAGGGAATCCCTCCCTATCAGTTGGCCTATAACATGAAGTTACCCGGCACTTATGCGTCCTATGCCTTGATGATGGGCGCGTTCGGGCAAACGGTCGTCGGGATACGCATAGGAATGCTTGTAGTTTTGCTCGCTAACACGCTACTGCTGTTTCTTTTGACTCGCAGGCTCTTCGGCCTTCTGGCCGCAACCGTTGCCGCAGCGTCCTACACGCTGATGGCTAACCGGTGGTCTACGATGTCGCTCGATGGGCATGCGACGCACTTCATCGTGCTGGCTACATTAGCCGCGATCCTTGCACTTTTCAAAGCACTGGATTCAAGACGCAAAACAACTCTATTTATCAGCGGCCTGTGTTTTGGCCTCGCTTTTCTGATGAAGCAACATGGCCTTCTGTTTGCCATTTTTGGTTTCTTGTTCTGGGCGTGGAGCGAGTGGAGACAGTCGTCTAGTTGGAAAACTTTGGCTTCGGGCTCGGTGGTACTCGGCGGCGGAATTGCGCTGCCGTATTTAATTACCTGTCTTCTCCTTTGGCAAGCAGGCGTATTTCGCCAATTCTGGTTCTGGACAGTCAGTTACGGCGCCGCGTACGAAAATATTCTTGACGTGCACGAAGGGTGGACTTGGTTTCGCACGAATATACCAAGGGTTCCACGTCCTAGCGTCGTCTGGATAACCGCCATTCTTGGCTTGACGGCGCTTTTCTGGAGTCCCACTCGCAAGTACAGAGTATTCCTACTGATCTTCACGCTGTTTTCAATGCTTGCGGTTTGCCCCGGGCTCTACTTCCGGCCCCACTATTTCTTGGTCTTGTTGCCAGCGGTCGCTATGCTTGCTGGAATCGGTATCAGTGCCTCGTATGAGTATTTGCATCGTCGACGCTTATCGGTAATGTTTAGTTGGGTTGCCGTCTCGTCGTTCATCCTGGTTTGTGCTTCAACTCTGCTGGAAGTCAAAAAAGTTCTCTTGCCCGCCGCGGCGGTAATTGGGCTTAATACCATTTGTGGCCCGGAAGAACGCCAGCGCGAACGTCCTTGGTTGCTAAGACTACAGTGGGTTCCAATTATTGTTTTTGTCACGTTGTGCGTTACGGCTGTCTATGCGCAGAGAAAATTTCTGTTTCATCCCATTCATGCTCATCGGCAGATGCATCCAGACGACGGGTTTCTGGAAGCAATGACAGTGGGCGACTTCGTTCACTCACGCACCTCCAGCAATGATCGCATCGCGGTTATGGCATCGGAGCCGGAAATTTACTTTTATTCTGGCCGGCATTCTGCGACCGGATATATCTACATGTATCCGCTCACTGAGCAGCAAGAATTTGCACCGAGCATGCGGCAGAATCTGGTGCACGAGATCGAGCAATCACGCCCGAGAATCATAGTCCTCAGCGACCACGAATTCAGGTGGGGCTGCGGCGAGCCATGGCCGGACGTTAGTCCAAACCCGGATATGGATGTATTCATGTGGGTGCATGGCTATCTTGACTCTTACTACAACGAAGTAGCTGAGGTGCCCATTTTTGGCAAAGCGAGTTCAGGTTGCAGCTTTCTTGTGTTTCAGCGCCGGGAGGCTGGCGAACTGATTTCTCCTCCGATGCACGAGAAGCGGTCCGATTCGCTTCATTAAATTCAGAAAGGCTCTTTGGGGACAAGTGCGAGAGAAATCAAACAGAAAGACGAATCAACGAGCAGTGGTTCCCAAAACCTAGAGTGTTCGAAGTAGCTATTTCCGTATAAGAGATCCCGCCACATTGAGCAGTAAAATTCGTAGGCGCGCCCTGTTTTAGCCGACGCTACTGGTGAAAAGAAGTTTTTCGATGTTGAGGATCAAGCGTCACGGTCCAAGGCCGTTCGGTGACTGGCCAAATTCTCAAGTCATGCCTCGGGTCTGCTTGCCACAGCGTGACTTCCTGTCGCCAAGATGGGCCGTCGCTAACGAAGTCCCATGGATGCCAGTATTCCCATGCACCCACAGTAAGCAGCCAAGCGACCACCACCCAAGAAACTGTGCTGATCCATTTCTTCGAAGTCACCGCAAGCCCAAGGGCGAAAAGGCCAATGAGGGCCTGCGGTACAAAGATGTAGCGTCCTGCTGCTTTGACGCTGTCCAACAGTGTAATTGGACCTCGGAGCGCCCCGAAATATGTCGCAGTTGCCACGAGTCCGCTTGCACAGCAGAACCAAAAAGCGGAGCGGGAGCGCTTGATGGCAACTGCGGCACCAATGAGAAATACAATTAGAGATGACAGCGTGGCCCACAAAGGAGCTTGCCCAGCGACGAGTTGGGCGCGCACAGCAGCACAAATTGGCCCGGAATATGTGGTTCCTAGAAATGGAATGACGATATGACGCACAGTGACAATCGAGAGCAACATGCTTGGACTGAGCGCATAAGTGCGAAGTGTTTCAGAATGGAAGAAAAAAAGTAGCTGGATTGCCGACCCAATTCCTAGCTGCGCCGCCTGCACGAATCGAGCTCGCGATTTATCGACGTATGCCCTGATCAGGAAGAGAGGCAACAAGGCGATCGACCCTGGGCCCGCCAGCGGGGCGAGCAACAACAACACCAACTGGAATATTGCGCTCCACCCACTAGCTAAATCCACTGCCAGGATTATCGCGCAGCAAAGCGTCAATTCGAATTGGCAATGCAGCGTCTGAAGCCAAACCTCTTCGGACCCAGGGATGAAAAGAATGAGAAGACATCCGATCCAACGTACATACCTGGATTGAAGCCACTGATCGCGCGCGGTTAGTATGAGCAGCGGCGGGCAAAGCTGTACCAGAAGACCTACCATTACCGTTAGATAAGGGGCAAGAGAGAGTGGCAGCAGCCACCGAGCGGCAACGGTTGCTGCAGTCGCGAAGATGTTTAGATATCCGGCATAGGAAGTAAATATGGCTCGTAGAGGGGGTGTGACCCAAGCCTGCTGGAAAAAAATATTGCCCTCCTCAGCCCAAAACCTTCCCTTGATAACGATCTCCGGCATCCGCAGGCAGACCAGCATCGAGAACGTAAGCAGAGACAGGACAACAAATATCAAACTCTTGCTATGGCGTTCAATCAATTGAGAAGACCGGTCTTTGCGATAAGAAGTTTCGCGCTGCTCGGTAGCGTTGGGGCCATTCACCATAAGTAATGTCGATTGTAATTTGATTTACTGAGGGATGGCTTCTAAAGAGGTTCTGGTTCCGGCCAAGGCAGAAAGATCCTTCGAATCGATTTACAGCTAAAGGGATGGGAAACGGTCGGACCCTTGGTGCAAGATCGTCTCTCCACAACGACCAAAATCATGTTTGCATAATTGCAATTAAAAATGTGGCTCACCTCTCACCCCGGCAATTGTTTTCCTAGTTAAAGGGCAGTTCAGAAGTTAATCGCTGAAAATCACACGATTCACTCCCAACACTTAATTGGCATTCCTAGTGTTTGATTTTGTTTAGGGTTCAACGACAAGATTGCAGGAGGGAGCATCTTGCCGTCTCCATAGACTACCCGGCCAAACGCTTCCCCACTTGAAAGCCGCCTGTATATACCGGGCCGCGAAAGCCCGCATCCACCCTCAAGAAAGGGTACGATTTTCAGCGATTGCAAGTCACTGATCCGAATGAGCCGCTCCTGACACTTTTCGCCCTCAAAGAAGGAATACCTTCTTTGAGCCTGATCCAGGTTGCTGAAGCCGGGCCAGGATTTTAGCAAGTACCCCTTGACCTCAGAATCGGCCCGAATTAAGCGTTCACCTTGGAACAGTTACCTCTTCATTCTAGGGCCGTCCGGCGTACGCCGTGCGATTTAAACGAGCCGGACCGCACCACCGGTCCAAGCTTCTTTCTCATTTGACTCGGCCCCGCTGTTTCCGAAGGCCTCAATTCGGCCCTAGTTTTTTTGGATTTTTGGAACAATCGTGATGTTTGAAAACGTAATCGCGCGCGACTTTAAAGGTTTCCTCACTGAGTTCAAAGGTATCGGGCCGTGGCCTATCAGTAACGCACCAGCCACAATCGGAAGTGCGCCAAATTCTGTCGGTGCTTTTTTAGCAATTCTCTCGCCACGGACGAATCTTACTCCGCAAATTGCGATGAACATGCCGCGACTCTTAAGGAGTGTCTATGAAACGCGGCACACACGTAAAGTTCGAGAACCCAATATCCAGGATTTTCCGGCCAGCATGTCGTTGTATGAGCGAGAAAGCCGAGCGGCAGAATTTGTGCTAGCTGAAGCAAGGAGAAATTCCAAAGCTGGGAAAGCCGAAAAAAATCCGTCATGTACGCATTGTTCCCGTCGTCGTCAACGATCAGGAAAAGTTGAAGCTAACGTACCGCTTTGTTCTTTGAAACTGGGCTTCGTTGCAATATGGTTTCAACCGCCGGGCCTCCAGCCTTGAACTGTGTCCTCGGGGAGGGTCCACAGTCCGCCCAATCCTGTGCTCCGCCCAATTTATCACTCAGCTTGCGAATTGCTGCGTCATTCTATCAACGCCTTCCCCAGCTTTTCGGAGTCACGTGTAACCAAAAAATGTGAACTTTCCATTCCCTTGGACTATGGCCGCCGACCGGACAGGCTGAAGTTTTCATCTGACGGCGCGTCGGATCCTCGTTCAGACTGGTCCCGCCACTGGGCCATTTGCTTTCGCATCATCCCATAGCACTCACAAGCGGCTGTTTCCAATTTAGGGCGATCGACGATCTGAATCTTTGCGCGACTATTTGAGATGAGGCCCTCCCGCTCCAGTCTGCCCGCAGCTATGGTTAGGCTAGAGCGGCGGACTCCGAGTGCGTTAGCCAAGGACTCCTGCGTGAATGGCATAATGGTCGAGTCAACGCGATCGGCAGTCATCAACAACCGTCTGGCTAATCGTTGGTGCACTTCGTGCAATTGATTACAGGCTGCCACTTGCGTAACTTCCATCGCAAGAACCTGAGAAAATTGATTCAGACGCGAGCTCAGCGTTGTGCACCGTGAAAGAATTGCCTTTAGCTTATTCGCATCAATGCGAAACACGGAAGCCTGGATTTGAATAATCGCTCTAGTATTCGCAGTTTGAAAACCCACGATCAGAGGTGATCCCACAAAACCCTCTTTGCCGATAAGATTTGCTTCCACAGTCTTACCGTTTGGAAAGACGCTCAGAATCGACACAATTCCGCTATTCAGGAAATAGGCAGACTTCAGAGTATCGCCCGGCTCATGGAGAACATGATGCACAGGCAACGCCCCAAACTCCAATGTAGGAACAACCGTCCGAGCTTCATTCGCTGGTAGGTTGAGAAGTATTTCGTTATGAATTTTCTTCTCTTCCCCATCTGAAGCCCTACCAGTGACGGCTGGGAATTTTCCTAGGTCAGGTTCTTCGAACTCGGACTCATGATTAGCCATGGGTTATGGGACGGACGGTGCCTGATCGAGGTAGCTGCGAAATATCCTAACTCCCGTCTCGCACCTGCTAGAGCCGGGAACGCTAGTTAAGACTGCGAACATAAGCTATCAATACTTTCAAGTCATCTGCCGGAAGATCGATGCGCGGCATTCCACCAGCTGTCATCTTCGCGGTCGGATTTTTGAACAGATTGTCGACTTGCTCGGCCGAGAACTTCGCCTTTATCCCGACCAAAGCCGGGGCCGCCGCCGTTCCCACCCCGCCATCGCCATGACAAGCGCTGCACGATTGCGCTTCAAAGACGGTCTTCCCTCTTGCCGCCAATGGATCGGCCAGAGCAACATTTGCCGCCGCCAGCGTGCCCGAAGAAAGCTCTGGCTCAAAAGGTTTTTTGGCATATTCGTCTTCTTGCGCTTTCTGTTTTGCCAGTTGCTGGGCCACGCTGGAATCGTGGCGGTCAACGAACTCGCTCCGAACCCCGAGGCCAACCAGCACGCAGACCAGAAAGATGTATGAAGCCATCGCAATCGGGCGCTTCCACGGCCGCCTCTCAAGGCCGCGATCAAAAAAAGGTAAGGCGACGACCGCGAGCACCAGCAACGAAGGGATCATCAAAACGCCGACGACTGCCGCCGCCCCATGCCAATACTTCAGCCACTGAAAAATCGGCAGGTAGTACCACTCAGGACGCGGAATGTATTGCGCATCCGCAGGATTCGCGGGTGGCCCAATCTGCATGGGTGCGAAGAAAGAGAGCAAACCAAGCCCGAGGATAAGCAGCGCCGTCAGTGATAAATCCATCAGCACTTGCCGCGGGTAGAAAAGCTCGGGATCTTGTTTAGGCTCAACTGGATTCTCGTCTACTGGGCCAGCCGCGCCGGCTTTGCGAAAGAGAAAAATATGCGATCCGACCAAAGCAAAGATGAATGCGGGAATTAAAAAAACGTGCGCTACAAAAAACCGCGATATGGTGAGAGTGCCCATCTCGGTGCCGCCGCGCATCAGGCGCTTGACGCTTTCGCCGATGAGCGGAATCTCTGTCGCTGAGTTCGTTCCAACCGCAGTGGCGAAATAGGCTCGCTGGTCCCAGGGCAACAGGTAGCCGCTAAATGCCATCCCAAGGACGAGTGCGAACAGGACGCATCCTGAAAGCCACAGAATCTCGCGTCTACCTTTGTACGATCCGTAGATAAAAGTTTGAGATAGGTGCAGTAGCAGGACAATGACCATCGCGCTCGCGCCGTACGCATGCAGGCTGCGGAGGAAAGATCCCGCCGTTACGACTTTGGTTATGTAGGCGACGGTGGTGTGAGCGTGATCTGCGGAAGGCACGTAGTACAACGCGAGAAATACTCCCGTGATCACCTGCGAAATAAAAATAAAGAGTAGGCCCGATCCGAATACGTAGGCGAAACGTGCCCCGCCGGGAATCGGCTCGTAGAGCGCGGTTTGCAAGACATCGTCGATGCCAGTACGACGGTTCAACCATCCCCACAGCCCGGAACCACTTTCGGAAGATGGCACGCTTTTATTCGCGGACTTGAGAGGCATCGCGCTAGCCCACCGCTTCGCGGTCAGCGATCAGTTGCCGGAAATACTGGAAGCGAACGAGGAGCTGACCGTCTTGCACCTGTGTATCAAGAGAATCCATGCCGCGTAGCGATGGTCCGCTAACGCGCGATCCATCGGATGTAAAGGTCGCGCCATGGCAGGGGCATATGAACTGTTTTTTATCTTTATTCCAAGGGATAGTGCACCCCAGGTGCGGACAGATAGAGGTGAGCACGCGCAAGTTGCCCTGAGCACCTTTCGTTATGTAAACGGCCTTCTCGGAGATAGTTTTGCGCCAGCCATCCACCTGCTCGATCTGAATCGTGCGCATGACTGGTTCAGACGATGAAGTGAAGTCCGCAACTCCTCCGACCGTCGACGGCTTCAGTTCAGTTGTACGGCGAAGAAGAGGGAACAAAGAAAAGCGCAGCAATGGAACAGAGAGTAAGGCACCCACGAACACGGAGCCGAGCCCGAGCAAAACTCCGAGGAACGATCGCCGACTTCGGCCCTGCAGCTCAGGGGGCAAAGAGATAACGCTTACGTTCTCTGAACGTCTTACTTCGTTCACGATCTAATCTCCGAGGACTGCTGAAATAAACGTGGATTTAGAAACTTTTGTTTTTATTTTATTTCTGGTTGGGCAACAGACGAATGTAAGCCACGAGCTTAGTGATGTCGTCGGCTTTAACTTTCGCGCCGAAAGCGGGCATTTTTCCCTTACCCTTCGTGATCACCTCTTTAAGAGCTGCGTCATCTTGCTTCTGAACTTCATCCGAGCGCAGATCTTTCGCGTGCAGTGCCTTGCCAGTAGGGCTGTCGCCGCTTCCATTGGCTGAATGGCAGAGAGTACAGTTTGCATTAAAAATCTTAGCGGCATCCTGAGCCTGACAGACTGCAGAAATAGCAAATGTGGCGCATAGAACAGCCGTAGTTGTGAGGTGAAATGTGGTGGAGAAACGAAATAATCTTATCCGCATTTTGTCTCCTGACTTGTCTATTAGCCTGTGACTTTGGTGTCCAATCATCGGCTGCGGCTAACGGCATAGTTCGAAATGATGAGCTTTGAGGCGGTCCGTCAACGCCGGTTAAGTGCCATCAAAAAACGAATCTTGCGATCAAAAGCACCGTATTATTACTGGAGGCATTTCTTCCCGTCCCGTCATAATTATTTTGGGCGCCGTTGAAGCGCAAGTAGTCGGTGTACTGCGCCGCGAGGTCGACGTTCTGCACCGGCCACCATGAGACATTTAACAGATAACCGTTGCTCTGCGGAGAGCCATTTGCGCTGCCGCTAACCGGAGCCTGAGTGTAGAGCAATGGATCGCTCGTTCCCGTGATATTGAAAAATCCCGCCGTGCCAGAGAGTTTGGTGCCGTAGTGATATTCGACGTTGGCCTGAGCCGTGTTCAAGTGGTGGCGGATGGGTTCGGCTCCCATCGCGGAGATCGTCGCCTGCAAAGACGAATTCTCGCGGATATAGCTGCCGCGAAACGAAATCACATCGTTGTTCCATTGAGGCATGGTTCGGTCGTACTGAAAGTCAACGGCGTAATCGGTGTAGCCGTCCTCCAGTCCAGTAATTCCGTTTGGAGTTGTTTTCAGGTGCATGCCGAAAGTGCCAATCTCCAGGTTGTTGTTCTTGCTCGCGGTCTGCCACGCCGCGCGCCAGTATGGAGCGATGCCGCGAATGTTAGTGCCGAATCCGACACCATCATTCGGTTGGCTTCCGCCGATATGTTGTGAGCGGTACATCGTGCCTGCCAC
>JBBRNA010000057.1:0-10843 GCA_038230575.1 Terriglobales bacterium
CAAGATCAACCAGAGCACCCCCCTCTCGGGAGAATCGAGAGGCGCACGAGACAGTGGGCTGGATCTCGAGACCAACATCTTCTCGCCCGGTCGAGGCAGAAGTTTTTTCTTGACATCCCTTTTTATAGAACTCATTGACCCTTGGCGCGGGTTTTGAGTGTAATCGCCGCCAGATTCGCGCATTGGAGCAGTTCACGATGACCGACGGGGTGATTGAAGCTGCATACCTCATGCTCGGCATGGACAACAAACGCGAAGGATGTGTTGGTGAAACACAAAAATTGAATTACACAAGAGAGGATCGAGAGTTATGCTGAATCAATTGAAACGAACATTAGCGACGGCCATGGTGCTGCTTAGCTGCACTGCCGTTTTCGCTCAGAAAACTAAGACCGTGGAGGCCGGAGGCACGTCGGTAGCACTGAGCAGCGGTTTTGTGGCAGCCTTGCAAAGCTTGGGCGTTACGCCGGGAACGGTTGAGCCTACCAAGTTGAAAAATGGCAAAGCTTCATTTCCCATTAACGGTGGAGCGCTCGACTTGCAGACGCTGCAGGGCGAAATCATTCATATTGGCGGATTGGCTTTGACTGCCGGAAACACACAGGTGCGACTGCAGGCGTTCATCATCGATACCACCGGCTCGGCTCCCGTCTTAACGGGACTGGTGGTCGTAAACGGCGGACTCCTCGCTCGCGTTCCGTTGTTTGATATTAACCTTTCACGCAGCAGCATCAAGTTGGCTGGCGACGACCTGACGATTAGAGGAGTTAAACTGACTCTGGACAAAACCGCTGCCGCGGCGCTCAATCAGATCTTTGGAGTTAGCGCTTTCAAGGCTGGGTTTCCGATCGGGACCGCCAAGGTTACTGCCGAACTGGATTAACTTAGAGAAACTGTGGGGCAGAATAGTCGACTTTTTATAACCAGCAGTATGGGAGTACTAGGATGCCGCCCCGATGGGGCGGCGTATTTCTTCTAATTACTCCACACTCTCCCACAAACAGAACTTTGTGGTGCGGAAGCCATGGCGATGTAAAACAGACCATGCGATGGCCCAGGGAAAAAAGAAGATCCGCGGGAGAAGCCAGGCAGCGCATCTGTCTCAAGTCATAAACTGATTCACACGGCAATTTCACTTGCGCGAGGGGTGGGGGTACTTGCGAATTGTCGCCGACGGAACCGCCCACCCAAATCGCCAAACGACTCAGCTGGAATTACGCCGGCTGTTCAACCTGTCGTCGCAAGTTTTCGTTGCTCTGCAACCGGCAAACCATCTTCTTCTGTTCCTAGCCTTCCTAGCCGCGGCTCCTCTGGCATTCTGTCAACAGGGAACCGTCATCGGAACCGTTGTCGACACGAGCGGAGCTACCATTGCCCATTCCCAGGTAAGACTGTCGCTCGATAACGGCGGGCCTCATCAGACGACACAGTCCGGACATGACGGCGATTTCTCATTCCCGAGTGTAGCCTCAGGTGCGTTTCACTTATCCTTTGCGGCGGAAGGATTCGCACCGAATACAATCGCGGGCGAACTGCGCAATGGCGAGACCTTGAACCTTCCGCATACCGCACTGGCCGTTGCGACCACAACAGAGGTGAACGTTACCCAAACCCAGGCCGAAATCGCTGAAGCGCAAATTAAGATCGCTGCCGACAATCTTCGAGATCTATCGGGTGGTGATTGCCATCCGTCCCGGCAATGATCGTCGGCACCAGACTAGTCCGACGGATTTGGCGGGTTGGCCGATGCCTTTTTTCTCTGGGTGAAACAATTGTCGAGCTCATTGTCTCCACAATCACACCAAGCGTCAGCTTCTCTCGTATTTGATGGACACTCAAAATAATTTTCTTTACCTTTAAAACAATAAATGAGAAAAAAGTTGCAAAAGGGGTGATATATGGCTGAAGTAGCTTTAATTCCAGAGATTAAAAAGAATCTAAATATCGAACAGCGAATTGAGGTAATTTTGTATCTCACGCGTCGCTTGGAATTGCTAGATGACCTGCTAAGAGCGGCCAGGGAGAAACGCTGTGTGACTGACACTGAAGTTAGCATGGTTGAAATGGAACAGGCTGAACTCGATGCAGTGATGGTGCTGTAGATCTCGGGCAAGCAACAGTCGCTATGCGTTTGAGGATACAAAGCGCTGAATGTGTGCGAATAGCTCCCCACAACCTGCTGACCCAGGGTGTTGGTCATTCCGATGACCCCTGTGGTGATGTTGCCGCTACCGTCCGAGAGGAATGGCACAGGCTGGTCGGCGTCGTGAAAGTAAGATTACCGTCCAAAAATCTGATCATCGACAGAAAACATGTGATCCACCCGAGTATCGAACTGATTTTGATGGTCCCGATCGTCTCCAACCAGAGTGAAATTGTTGGCGGTTCCCGACTTGGTAGGCTGCGGGTAGTGGTTAAGCACGGCAAACGCAGCCGGATCTATTCTGCCTTCAGGAATAATATTCGTCGGTGAGAAAGGTGATCGTGTAGAACCCACTGTGGCCGCAGGGTCGTACACACGGGGTTCGTACTGCCATAGAGCTCCGTAAAGTTGCCCTGCCGTTCTAACAGAGTCGGTACCGTCGAAATCCGACCAGTCCCGATGCCCTGCTTCATTACCTGATAATCGGCGAAGTAGAAGGTGTGGTTCTTCAGAATGGGGTCGCCCAGAGTCGCTCTGTACTGGTTTCCCATAAATTCTTCTTCTGGTGACGAAGCGAGAGCAAAGATTAGTCCCGCGACTGTCGCGTTTGAAGCTCACGGCAGTTGGTGGTTGCTGACGGTCGAGCCGAAAGTCAACAACATAATGGCGGTCAGAATGTCAGATCATTGAAACTTCGCCTCCCCAGCCAAGGGTTATTCGACGCTGGTCATGTCAGCTTACATTCCGGCGGGCTGACTTCACGCATTCATTCTCACCCTGGAGTAGAGGGCTTTTATGTTGTCGATGGGCAACAGTGTCTGGAAACGCCGACACGAATCTACCTATGTCGAAATGTGGAAGTCTTGTCATTCCTGCCGGCGTTACGATGCGGTTGGTAGCTACCAGTACAAAACCTCGGCGTGCATTAGCGGTTATCGTATACGACTCTTCTGAGCCGCCGACAAGGCGAACAAAGATGGGACCTCTGCCGAAACTCTCTTCCTGCAAAAAGAGTTCCGACTAGTCAATTCGATGCGTCGAGTGCTGGCCTCCAGCGGCACTGGTCCGTCAGGGAAGGTCAGCCCGTGATCCGGACGCAAGCATAGACCATACTCACGCTTATTGAGGTTTGAGCCCCGCGGATTTCATGATACGAGTGGCGCGTTCGCTCTCGCTCAACACGAAGGACGTGAACTCCGACTGAGTCATGCTCATCGGATCGGCGCCATGCTTCGCCGTCCAGTCGCGCAACTCCGGAGAAGCTAAAACGCGCGCGATATCCTTCGCTAGCTTGTCCACCACTGCGTCGGGAGTGCCTGCGGCTACCCAGACTCCGTACCAAATCGGGAAGTCATAGCCGACGACGCCAGCCTCCGCGATAGTAGGAACTTCAGGGACCAGGGACGAGCGTTTCTTGGTGGTCACGCCCAGCGCGACGAGCTTGCCGGCACGGATATCGGCGAGGGCGAACTCGATGGGCGACATCATGAATGTGATGCGGCCCGCGACTGTATTGGCAATGACTTCGGCGATCGACTCGCCCGGTTCGGGGGGCACGTATACGGCTTTAATGCCCGCCGCTCGATCGAATTCCTCGAGTCCCAAGTGCGTAGCCGTGCCAGTGCCGGTGGAACCGAACTTCAACTCCCCCGGTTTCGCCTTGGCCGCCGCAATGAGCTGCCCGACAGTGACAATGCCCGACAGTTTGGTCGCGACTATTACGTAGGGCTGGCTGGTGAGCGGAGCGACCGGGATGAAGTCTTTCAGCGGGTCATAGGGAAGCTTTTTCACGAGTGCGGCGCTGTAGGCCAGAGCGCTGGTGTGCACGAGCAACGTGTGACCGTCGCCCGGCGATTTCGCGACGAGGGCGGGCGCTGCCGTGCTTCCTACCCCTGGATGGTTCTCGACGGACACAAGCTGGCGCCACAACTCAGAGAGCTTGGGGCTGAGGGCACGGGCCACCAGGTCAGGCCCACTGCCGGCACCGAACCCCTCGATCATACGCACGGGCCGCGTTGGATAGTCGAGGGAGCTTTGCAGCATCACTGTCAGCAAACAAACAACCCCTAAAATAATTCGGTTCAACATGCTCTACTCCCTTACAACAATCTTGACGTTGGACGTCCCCCATGTGAATACCCGATTCTCCGCGGCAATGTAGTTCTCCGTCAATTGAGATCTGCCCCGCGGGATGTGGAATGAGCCAACTCGGCTATGGCAGCAGGGTTTTCACCTTCATCAGTGCGCAGCTGATGCACGACTCTGGACGAATGGTCGGCAACTCGAAAGTTATCTAGAAACGGCGTTATGGGAAGTCACATTCGTTCTGAGCGGTCGGCAATTGGAAGCGATCTGGCCCCTACATCATGGTGCCGGGCTAGCAGTGTGAGAAGTCGTCGTGTTGGAGTAACTCTCCGCGCAGGATAGAGGAATACTCTATAAACGCGAGATTGTATCGAGCGCTCCACCTCATAGTCCCTTGGGGGGATGTCGAACTACTCCTCGACAAGCAGCTTTCTCCCCGCTGCAACTTTGCAGGCTCGTTCATCAGGAGCGCATTTGCTTCTTGCCGGGCCCCATGTCTAGGCTCTTGTTTACTTGCTGCAGAACGTACGCGGTCAAGAAAAAGGAGTTGCGGAGGGACCATGTCGCCCTCTTTTTTGCTTTGAAAGCTTCGCAGACTTGCCGCCATCCTGGCGAGCCATCAGTCAAGGTCGTTGCCCCGGCATGGGCGGCACCAGATGCATCGGGATAGAGAAAAGTCGTGGGTGTCGCCCGACCCCCCGCACTTATGTTTCTGGCCCCACTCGACGTTGTTCCCATGCCGGCGATCTGCGCTTGCCTATTTGACGTGCCTTAATTCTCCGCAATCAGGCGCAATCTTCGGGGTTTTTCATGCGAGTCGCGATTTACGCGCGGGCTTCAACAAAGAAGAAAGACGAAGTGAATCAGCTTCTCCAGCTGGACTACATCGACAAGATGAGCGAGCAAGAAGCCGCAGTTCGAACAAATGCTGATGGAAGCGAGCCGAAGCGGGCGCCCGGCTCCGAGTTCCCGGGGGGCTATGCCGGGGCTCCTGGGCCCCAAACGCTTATGACGTGCGGCGATAAGCGCCGGTATCCTTAGACTCCCTTGGCCTCGCCCGTGGATGAGACATCCTCAGCTCCGGTCTGTTCGACGATGTCTTTTGCGCGTTTGGTTTCATCAGAGCTATCAGAGTGAACAGAGAGCAAAATGCCCCTATCCTTCACGCGCCCCTCATACCGTTTCGCTTCGTATTCGGGATTCCCATATCAATAAGGGCGCCCGTTAGACCTCCTAGTGGTCCGCTAACTCCAGGCCCAGCCAAGGCTGCCAGAATCGGCCCGGCTGCTGCAGTCTCTTTCTCAAACCGAGATTCATTTTAATGTTAGCCTCCATTTGTTAAATGAGCCGTGCCAGCTAGCGTCTATTCCGAATCGCCGGTATCCATAGCCTCGACATTTATATCCTTGGACAGCAGCGTAAGCTTCTTGTCTGTTTCCTTTTCTTCGTTATAAGTCTGTGTCAGGAGGGCGCCGGCCTGCCTCTCTTTGAGCAATCTAGCATATGACCTGACACAGCCGTAACCCGCCATTTCGTAGTGTTCCACGTGCTGCGCCGCTGCGATAAGCCCAGCGTCGAGTTCTTCTGCCGAAGGATTTTCGGCAATCAGCTCGCTTCCCTCCTTGATCAGTCCTTCCATCCCTGAACAATGTTTCCCATGTGGGCCTTCTTTCATTCCTCTAAAAATCTTTTCCAATCGAGCCACATGTTGTTTCGTCTGCTTTAGGTGAGCGGCAAAACCCGCTTTGAGCTTCCGCGAAGTGGCAGCCTTAGCCATTTCGGGAAGGGCTTTCACGAGTTGATTCTCTGCACTATAAAGATCCTTCAGTTCATCAACGTAAAGCTTTCTCAACAAGTTCTCTTTCATTTTTTCCTCGCGCAAACCGAAATATTACTTTTACCAGCGTTGAGCCTCTACAGAAGGCGCCTATCCCATGATTGGCATCGAGCGGGTCCGCCATTTTTATAATCTTCGCCACGCCTCGCACTACACTAATAAGGCCCAATGTTGGCGTATGAGTCTGAAACGCGATACGTATGGCAGCGCGTTATATGAAACGCCGCACAAAGCCGCTACCTTGCAGAGGCTGCTAAGCTGTCCTGGCACCACCTGTGACCAAGTGCCCCACGAAAGCAATCACCGCGAATAGCAGCAACAGATGAATCAGGCCGGTGGCTAGGTGAAACATCAGGAATCCACCGGCCCACAACACCAACAGCAAAATCGCTATTAACATAAAGAGTCCAAATCTCATGTGCTGCCTCCTGTAGGTCTTCGCCCCAATGAGTTATACGAGCGGTGCGCTAGAGCGCCCTATCCGGACCATACTGTAAAGTTTGTTTGAGAAGCACGTACAAGGGTTAGTGTCTAGGGGTAGGCGAGCGAGTTGGTTTTATAGATCGAGAAATTTAGTTCGACGAAGGCTCGAAACAGGCTTCGGCCCATTCCAGTCGCGCATACTCGTATTTGTTCGATCATATTCTTCGACCTGCCATTGAATGACGCCATGGCCAAAGCGAGAGAAGATGGTCCGCGATGCGGGATTAATCCGGAAGTAGTTTGACGCCTCGTCTCACGTTCCAGAAATCCACCCGTGAAGTAAACACCACAATCCGGCGACAGAGAGTATCTGCCAAACCAATGAGGGACGTTATGGTTTTGTGCGAAAATAGAGTTGCAAATGGAAATCCCGGATTAGCTGTCTTCGTATCTAGTCATGAGGAGGTAGCTTCCTTGGAGACTCGCGCCAAGTTTGCTTTATTCACAACCGCCACACTGCTGGTTATCTCTTTAGCGATCCTATCGCCGGACGGCCTCGCTCAAACGCAGATGGTGCTGGTAACCACCGGATCGACCATGCCCCAGTCGTTGTACCTGTTGTGGGGAGACGCGTACAACAAGGTGCACCCTGAAACGCAGGTTCGCTATCTTCCCGTGGGTACGAGCGAAAGTGCCAAACGGGTTCTTTCAGGAACCGGCGAAGATCTGGGCGGTGGCGATGCGCCGATTCCCGATACGCAGTTGAACAAAGCGATGCACGCGGTCGTGGAATTGCCCACGACGCTAGTTGGCATTGCGGTCTTCTACAATGTACCGGGTGGCGCGACGAGCGTTCGTCTTTCGGGGCCAGTGCTTGCAAATATCTACCTTGGAAAAACAACCTCGTGGAGCGACCCGGAGATTGCTAAACTGAATCCTGATGGCAAGCTTCCTAATCTGCCGATCAAGGTGCTACACCGCACGGATGGAAAAGGGTCGAACTACATTTTTACCGATTTCCTTTCTAAGCTCAGCCCAGAATTCCGAGCCAAGGTGGGAAAGAGTGTTTCGCCAAAGTGGCCGGTAGGCGACGCTTTTAGCCGATGTCAGGATTTGCTGGCCAACGCCGCCAAGACATCGGGGGCCATTGGCTATGCTGAGCTCCGGTGCGGTGAGAAATCCGAGCTATCGATCGCGCGAATTCGCAACGCTGCCGGAGAATTTGTGAAGCCATCGACGAAGAGCATCAGTGATGTTGCTTTGGAGATGGAATCAAAAATGACGGACGACTTTCGCGTTTCGCTGACTAACGCGCCAGGCAAGGAAAGTTATCCAATTGTGAGTTTCACCTGGTTTTACGTGCCCGTGCATCGGCAGGACTTGCAGCGGAGCCTTGCGGTCAAAGATTATTTGATTTGGGTATACGCGTCCGGGCAAGAAATCGCGCAAGCGCAAGGCTACCCCCCGTTGCCGCCGACGATTCTGCAAAAGGTGCGCGCGAAAGTGGCAGCGCTGCACTAAACTGCGGTTACCTGCTAAACATTGAGGGTTAGGCAGCCCTGCAGCAAAGAAACTGAATGGCTAACCGGAGACGTCGAATCGAGTCGCCCTGTTTCACGGAAGTGCAGCGCCGGATCGCGTCAATCGACTGCCTGCCGTTGCTGCAATCGGCGGCGACATCCACATCGGAAACGCTGAAACCGTCTGCGAATGCCGCGCCGGGCAAGGTCTTCGGCATCAACGATCACAACGCCTAGGGTAAAGGACGACCTCTGCTGGCGCTATCGCCGACTGCCTCCAGCGCTACATCTGTCCTTCGCATCGCAGCTCCCAAAGTTAGCAACCGACACCACCGAAAAAAGTTTTGGCCGCCTTGGCCGTTTTCGCCTGCCATCTGCCGATCGCGAAGGCCTTTCGGATTTCAGCTTGGCGGCTTGAATTCCCATCGGCGATTTGCCTGCTAAGAAAACTTAAACGGTCAGCAACTGTTCGAGCTCTGGCGGATCAGTTACGCTTAGTTGCTCGGGGTTGGATGAATTCCTGACGTTCTCTCTTCTGAGGGCCAAAAAAGAAAAGAGCAGTCCCTTCCAACGCGCTGCTCTTCTAATTCGGAGTCAAAACAGCGCAGTATGACGTCGCTGTCCGAAGAATCGGTCAATAAAAAGGCCGCCCTCAATTAAAAAAAGGAACGGCCAAACTATATTGGCTGCTTATCTTCCGAACGACGACCAAATGTACCGCCGGGTTGGGTCGCCGTCAATAATAAAGCCGCCTGACTCTTAAGTCGGATGAGGGATCATAAGAGCGTTTGCCGAGTCCGTCAATCGGCGTAATGCCCTAACATTCGTTGGGTGAAAAACCCGAGCGCGTTTTTATGGTCTGTCGTGTTCCGCTGCAGCCCGGTAACTCCGTTCGTCGCACGGAATCCCGCGGATTGACTAGCAGGGAATTTGTGACGCGCCTGTCATTTTCATCGCACCCACCGTATTCTCATCGCACCGCTCATCATCCACCGATCCTGGAAATCGTTTTCGGTAGCTTCTGATGTTGGAAGTGGTGTAAAGTGAACGCGTCAATTTAACTAGGCTTACGTGCACCCACCTTTCGGGGGCGTCGCCCGAGTTCAGTAGAACAGTTGAGGATCGCCAAGTCGCTGAAAGCCACTGTTTCATCCAGCGCATAACGTCATGATTGTTCGGCGAATGCCGGTCACGGATAAGTGCAGCTTGACACTTGCCGGCGAATTGATGAGCCTTGAAACTCGGAGGAGGATCTTCTTGTACAAACGCAACTGTTGTCTCTTCGTACTCTGTATTGCACTGCCCTCATCAAGCTTTGCTGACTTCCGATATGACGAATCAACCAGGATTACTGGTGGTGCCGCGGTAAATATGGCCAAGTTTGCTGGGGCGTTCAGCAAACAGGCCCGGCAGATCACCGATCCGATTAACTCGACGATTTTGGTAAAGGGCAACCGTATGGCTCACGTCAATAAGGACACTACGGAGATCATCGACCTCGACAAAGAAACCATCATCAACCTTGACCATGCCAAGAAGCAATACACCATCATTACATTTCAAGAGATGAAGGCTGCCCAGGAAGAGGCTATCCAAAAGGCGCAACAGCATGCTCAGCAGCAACCTGCCACCCCGCCGCCCGCGAGTACGAATAACCCACCCCCTCCACAGCTTAAATTTAAAGTGAATGTTACGAATACAGGTGCCAGCAAAGAAGTAGCCGGATTGGCAGCCTCGGAGACAATTCTGAAGATGTCGGTCGAGCCTAAGGATGATAAGGATCAGGCCAGCGGGCAGACTGGCAGTATCGCCATGACCAACGACATGTGGATGGCCTCGGAGGTTCCCGGGTACGGCGAAATTCGCGCCTTCGATGTTCGTATGGCTAACCTTATGGGAACCGTATTTAGCGGAACACTTCCTTCTCTCATGCCTGCTCAAATGGCGGCCACACAACCCGGCATGTTCTCCGGGATGGGCGATATGGTCCAGGAAATGTCGAAACTCAAAGGTGTGCCGGTGTCGCAGACGATGCGCGTAGGAACGACCGCAGACGGCAGCCCCCTACCTGCGGCCTCAGAATCGCCTTTGCCGGAATCGAATACTCCGAGCACTGGATCGATCGCGGGCAAGGCCGCTTCTGGAGCAGCAACATCAGCTTCAGATACGGCGGCGGCGTCCGCTGAAAGCAAAGCTGCCAGCCGCATGGGAAACATTGGCGGGATCGCTACTGGCCTCGGTGGGTTTGGAGGTTTTCACAAGAAGAAACAAAAGACCGAGGAACCGACGCCGGCGCCGGCAACACCACCCGCCGATGCTGCGCCGCAAAGCGCTGTGTTGATGGAATCGACCACTGAGATGACGGGATTTTCTTCCGGGGCCATTGACACGATTCTGTTCGACGTCCCGGCTGGATACAGCAAAGTGCCGTCGGACTATCAGAAGGCGCATCAGTAGGCGTTCGAAGCACATACCCCACCCCCAGCGTCGCTTCGGCGGGACTTGCTCTGCTCATGCGAAAAGAGCTCGGATTTCCCCAAAGTTCTCTTGAAGAAAGCTGTTCAGGGAATTAGGTTCCCTGATACTCCCTGATAATTCCCTACTCGAATTTGTTTGCAGTGGTGATGCCGCGCGAACAGCTTACGTCTTCGTTCGACACGCTCCGATTCCGCGAGAAAGCGGGCTGGGATGCGTGAGAAGGCCAAGGCTACTTGAGCAATGCTACTCCAAGCGCGATCAGCGCGATAAGCAGCGCCGCTCCGGGGAGGCCGTAGGCGAACAGTTGCGAAGCTTGATACATGGTTGCGGGACTGATGACGTCCGGCTCGGGCATTA
>JBBRNA010000058.1:0-10755 GCA_038230575.1 Terriglobales bacterium
AATCCCATCTCGGTGATCTTGAGCGCCTCGCCTGCCAGACCTGAAGTTTTTGAGAGTAGGGTGTTCGCTTCGCGGTTCATTTCCTGCAAAAGAAAATCCATCTTCTTTCCAACTTCTCCGCCCTGGTCGATGAGGCCGAGAAAATGTTTTACATGCGCGGTCAAGCGAACCAATTCTTCTTGAATGTCGCTGCGATCGACAAGGACCGCGACCTCTTGCAGAATTCGCTCCTTGTCGACTTGCGCTCCGAGCAATTCCTGCATGCGAGACTGCAAGCGCTCGGAATAGCTTCGCAAGATAGTGGCACGATGGCCACCTACCCCGTTGGCGGCATTTTCCAGGCTCGCCATGCGGGCGCGCAGCTCGGACGTGATGCTGCGTCCTTCCTCTTCGCGCATGGAGTTAAGCCGGTCAATCGCTTCTTCGGCGCGTGCCATGACCGCGTCATCGAGTTCGTCTCCCGATTTTTCGGCCGCGGCATCCATCGCGCCCGGCATTCGCAAAACAACGTTAAGGTCGGGTTCGCCCGAAACCCCGAATTCGTCGGCCGCCGCGCGAAATGCCTGCACGTATCCCGCGATCAGTTGCCGATTTAATGCAGTGCCACTCGTCGCGGCTCGATCGAGACTAAGAATGACCTCGACATGCCCGCGCGACATCTTCTCTTTCAGGCAGCGGCGCAGTTTCATCTCAAGCGCATCCGTATCAGATGGCAGCCGGAAGTGGAGATCGAGAAAGCGGTGATTCACCGCCTTCAACGAGAGGGAGAAGCCCATTTGGGGGTTGACCTGCCCTCGAACTTGCGCGAATCCGGTCATCGAACGAAGCGGCATATTTTGAAAACTCTGAACTTAACTAACTCCAAAATGTTTCGGACGGAAACAGACTCAGTTCTGAACCACCGCGGCACGAGGCGCATCGGCTTCGGCAAATTGCAATTCGTACAGGCGACGGTACGTGCCTAACTTCTGCATCAACTCCTCGTGACCTCCGACGTCGCTGATCGTGCCATTATCGATGACCACAATGCGATCGGCGCCCCGCACGGTTGACAGCCGATGGGCGATTACAAATACAGTACGCCCGCTTATCAAATTTTGCAGCGCGGCCTGAACCAGCGATTCGGATTCGCTGTCGAGGGCCGAGGTCGCTTCATCCAAGATCAAAATCGGAGCATTCTTCAAGATTGCGCGCGCGATGGCGAGGCGCTGCCGCTCGCCGCCAGAAAGCCGGACGCCACGTTCGCCGATCATCGTGTCGTAGCCTTGCGGAAGTGCCTCGACAAATTCGTGCGCGCGGGCGGCACGCGCGGCGTCTTCCACTTTCTCCTGCGAAACATGCGGTTGGCCGTAAGCGATATTATTTCTCACCGTGTCATTGAATAATACGGTTTCCTGGGTCACGATGCCGATTTGCGAACGCAGCGATTCGAGGGTGGCGTCGCGTACGTCAAAATCATCAATCAAGATGCGCCCGCTGCTGACGTCAAAGAAACGCGGGATGAGGTGCACAAGCGTGCTCTTTCCGGCACCACTTGAGCCAACCACCGCTAACACCTCGCCTGCTTTCACTTCCAGGTTGACGTCATGCAGCACAAGAGGCGAGTCTGCTCCGTTGACATAAGAAAACGAAACCCCTTCAAAGCGGATCGAGCGCGCAAACTTTCCCATTCGCTTCGCCGCTGGCCTCTCGCGGACTTCGTCTTCGATATCCATAAAACGGAAAATTTCGGACGACGCCCCGACGGCTTGCTGAAAGTTGTTATTGAAGAGAGCGAACTTTCGCACCGGGTCATAAAGCTTAAACACGGCCACGATAAACGCAAGAAAAGTGCCTGCGGTGAAAACGTGCTTGTTGATCTGCGATCTTCCCATCAAGAGTAGTAAAGCGATGGCCACCGAGCCGAGTATATCCATGAGCGGAGAGCTGATGGCAAACGCCGCCACCAGTCGAAGGTTCGCGCGAAACAGACGCCGGGCGGCAGACCGGAAGCGTTCGAGTTCCCAGTTCTCCATGCCGAAGGCCTTGACGATGCGGTTGCCGGTGATGGTTTCGTGCAGGATATTCTGGATCTCCGCAAGTTTGTCTTGTCCGCCGCGTGTCGTGCTGCGTACCTGTCGCCCGATCCGTCTTGACGAATAGAGGATGATCGGAACGAACAACAGCAGCACCCAAGCCAATTGACCGCCCAGGAGAATCACCAACCCTGCGGTAAATATGAAAGTGAATAGCTGCTGTAAAAACTCTGCCAGCACTCCCGACATGGCGTATTGCACGCGCTCAATGTCATTGACCAGCGTCGAAAGCAGCGTGCCGGTCGTGTGCTTCGCGAAAAATGCCGCCGAACTGCGCAGAATAGCGTTGTACAAATCGTCGCGCAGGTCTGTGATCATCCTGAAGCCGACGTAATTGACCAGGTACGTTCCGGCGTAATCGAAAATGCCTTTTAGAATGGTGGCGGCGACCAGGGCAAACGCGACGACCGTCCAAGGATTCTGAAAGTGCGAGGGCACGAGTTCCTGCAAGTTTAGAAATCGGGCGCTGCCAGGCAATCTGAACAGCTGAATCGTTCTGCCCTGCGAGCCCGGGTTCAGAACGCGGTCAAAGATTGGACCGATGAGGAGAACGCGCCCAGCGTCGAGCAAGCCGACCAGAGCCATAAAGACAACGGACGTGAACAGCAGCCACGAATAAGGAAGGACGTACCGCAGCAACCGTCTGATCGGGGCCGGCTTGGCCGGCGCACCGTCGCTGTTCGACTGCATCGCTGTAGGGGTGTCCATGCGTTTAAAAGGCAATTCTACATGCGATTTCGCATTGAAACAGGACGGGCAACCCCCCGCTCGTGTTGCGTCTGAAGACTTAACAATAATGGCCGCTGGCTTCCATCCCTACCTTACTTAGGACTGTCACGGTGATGCACCTTGACTTTGTATCCCGCTTTCTTCAGGTGCTGGTTAACTTCTTCCGCAATCATCACAGAGCGATGCTGGCCTCCAGTGCATCCGAAGCTGATAGTGAGATAGCTCTTTCCTTCGCGAATGTAGTGGGGCAGTAAATAAATCAGAAGCTCGGATATGCGATTGATAAATTCCTGGGTCTGCGGAAACGACCGGATGTATTTGGCTACCCGCGGATCGCGGCCAGTCAAGGCACGGAATTCCGGAACGAAGTGGGGATTCGGCAGAAAACGCACATCGAATACCAGGTCAGCGTCGTCCGGAAGCCCGTGCTTGAAACCGAAACTGACGCAGGATATGAGAAGTTTTTGTTCGGTTCCCGACTTCTGTTTGAATCGCTCGCTTAAGTGGGACCTGAGTTCATGCACGTTGAAATTTGAAGTGTCTATCACCAGATCCGCGATCTTCCGGATAGGTCGCAGATGCAGGCGTTCAGCGGCTAGAGAATCCCGAACCGTGGTGCCCGTGCCCAGTGGATGCGGGCGACGCGTTTCACTGTATCGGCGCAACAGCACCGGGTCGCTAGCTTCAAGATAAATGACTCGAGTCGCGATCGTACGTTGGACCGATTTCAAGATCGTGGGCAAGCGTTCCAGTTGTGCTCCCTCGCGAACATCAACTACCAGCGCGGTACGGGGAATTTCTCCTGATTGCAGCGCCAACTCGGCGAAGCGCGGAATCAACTCGACCGGAAGATTGTCTACGCAGTAATATCCAAGATCTTCAAACGCCTTGAGCGCCGAAGCCTTTCCTGAACCACTCATGCCCGTAATGATTACGAGTTCAGCCGGTCCGCCTTTTTTCTTGCTTTTAGCGGTTCGCGATATCTTCAGCGAAGTCGCAGCGGTCTTCTTCTTATGCTTGAGTGGTCGGGCCATGCGGAAAATCTTAGCATTTTCGCCGGGCGGAGGAGGAGTCGTGGCCAGCGGGCAATATCTCCGGCATTAAGCCGCTAAAGACAAACTAAAGACAAATTATGGAGCAAATTTATATCCCAATCCTTGAACGGTCAGAAAGTGCGAAGGCTTCTTCGAATCGGCTTCCAGCTTTTGACGGAGACTTGCTACGTGTACATCGACTGTCCGAGTGAACGCATCTGCACTGTAACCCCAAACGTCTTTCAGCAATACTTCACGCGAAAGAGTTTCTCCGGGATGCTGGACAAAATATCTTAAGAGTTGAAACTCACGCGCAGAGAGAGGAACAATTTTTCCCTTTCGCATGACCGAGGTTCCGGGAAGATCGATGCGCACGTCTCCAAAGTCGACCGCCGGGCCTTCGTCGACCGCGGGGACGGGAGCGCGCCGTAAGAGCGCCTCAACGCGCGCCATGAGTTCAATCATTTCAAACGGCTTGGTTACGTAATCGTCAGCGCCGATCTTAAGGCCCAAAACTTTGTCGACCATTTCGCTCTTTGCGGTCAGCATGATGATGGGCACTACGAGCCCAGCCTTCCGCACGTCGCGGCAAATATCAAATCCTCTTTTTCGCGGAAGCATTACATCGAGGATCAGCAGGTTAAAACGCCCGTCGATCGCCTTTTTGAAGCCTTCTTCGCCATCGCCAGAGGATTCGACAACATACTCCTCGCTCTCCAAGCGGTCGGTAAGCGCGACTCGCAAGGCTTCTTCATCTTCGACCAGCAATATTCGCTCATTCACTGTTCAATGATTCTAGTTCATCGTCGAGTGAAGATTCTTCATCACTGCTTGAGTTGTAACTCCATTCAACTCTCGGTCGGGACCAGTCGCGGCAGGAAGGTGGATCGTGAACGCGCTTCCTTTACCCGGTTCGCTGAAAACGGAGAGGCTTCCGCCCATCGCTTCAGCAAAACTTTTGGCGAGAGAAAGACCGAGGCCCGTACCGGGAACGGGTGACTCCATCACTTTCGGGCTTCGATAAAAAGGCTCAAAGATATGCTTCACTTCGTTGGGATCGATTCCGATGCCCCGGTCTGCAACGGTCACGCTAACTTCCGCGGGGCTACCAGCCGTCGTAGCGATTCCGCGAATCCCGATCCACTTGCTCTCGCCACCATACTTAATGGCATTGGTAATCAGGTTTTGCAAACATTGCGATAAAACACCAAAGTCGGCACTCACGGGAGGCATGTCTGAATCTATTTTCCGGTCCACTGTAATTCCAGATGCCGAAATCATCGTCGACATGTTCTCCAGAACTTCATCGACCACGTCCGGAATTTGCAATCGCCTGATGGTATAGCTGGTAGTTCGCCGATGCACGGCGGCAAAGCGCAGAACCTGTTCAACGAGATGCTGCAGTCGCCTCGCTTGATTTTTGATCATTCCGCCATATCGCAGTAACTGCTTCTCATCTACGACCACACCATCGACGATGTTTTCGGAGATCGAAAGAATCGCTGCTACCGGAGTGCGCAGTTCGTGCGAAACCCCGATCACAAAGTCCATCTGTAGCAATGCGAGTCGACGGGCGCGCTGGCTATTGAAAACGATCAAAGCGACCGATGCACCCAGTACCAGCAGCACCCCGAAGCTCAGCTTGAGATTTCTGTAGTGCAGTCTCGCAACCGCGGCCGCAACCGATCCGGAGCGATGCTTAGCGACAATCTGCCAGCCTTGGTCACTTACCGGACCCGGAACCGCGTCGAAGCGAATCTTATAGAAGGCCATGCCTGGCGCTACGGCCGCCAATGGGGCCTCTGCGGGCGGTGTAAAAGCCGGCCCGGATCGATCTGCCTCTGTGGGTTGGTTTGCAGGCTGGTCGGGCTGCTTTGCGCCCGTTCGAAGAGAGGGAGGCCCGAACAGATTCAAGGAAGAATCAATGTCCACTCGCGCATCTTCGCCGAACCCGGCACCCGAAGAAAAAAGAACTTGAGGTCGATCGCTTTTTGCAGTGATGACTGCTATCGAATATTCCGCCGTCTGAGGATCTCCGAAATAGCGCTCCGACAATTGCGCTAGAAGACGCTCCTGCAGCAAACGCGAATCTAGCTTTATGAGGAGCCAAACCGGATCGCCGGACCGGGCCGCAGGTACGATCAGCAAGGGAATGCTTTCGTCGATTGCACCAACAGCAAACCTGTTAGCGCTCGACCGAGAGGCGACTTGGGTTTTCTTCCCTCGCGACGCCCGTTCCACGGTTCGCGACGCCGAGACCATCGAGCCAGATTCCACGAGCAAGCGGTGCGCAGCCTCAAAGTTACCAGGCCACTCCTCCAGAGTTTCGAATCGCGGCTGAACCGCTGAAAGCCGCTGCAATGGCCTCTCGTTACCGTCGCTATGTTTCCATTCGTAAATGTCCGAGATAAGCCCTGACAGGGGACTCGTCCTGCGCCAGGCTTCAACCCGTGGGAAGAGTTCCTTCGCATCGACAGAAGCGGCGTCTTCCCCTTGCAACTCAAGGCACATCGTGGCCAGTTCGCGCGAGAAGTCCAGCCGAAAATTCATCATGGAATTTTGCAGGCTAGCTTCCATCCGCGTGCTGGCAGCCTCGCTGACTTGTCGGCTCCATCGGTACTGCAGCATGGCCAAAGCAACCAGCACCCCGGTGAGCAGGATCGGCACTCCCCAGGTGACAAAGCGGTCCTTCAATGGAAAGTTCATTTGCAATCGTCAACCAACTCAGTCTATGGGCACACCTGACGTGGCGCGCTGCTAGAGTCGCCCGCTGGCTCAGCGAACGACTTTTGCGAGACGCACTGTGGCCTGCTCGGCGCGAGCCGATTCTCCGTTGTTGTAACCCTGATTGTAGCCGTCGGTGAATGCAGCGCGATGGCTCTCTTGAGACCAGCGCGCGGTCGAAACGTGCGGATCGTTGCCCTGCTCCGAATCAAGCTTTCCAAGGTAGAGACCGTCGCGATAGGCGGCGATGGCCGTTCCGTCAGTCTCGACAGCGGGGCTGCCGGTTGCACTCGCGAGGTAGGCCTGCTCGTAGCCAGACGCGAACTCGGCGCGATCAGACCCGTTTGCCCAGCGGGCTGTCGCCAAGTGCGCTGCTTCGCCACGCTCCGCGTCCAGTTTTCCCAGATATCTGCCGTCACGGTAGGCAGCGCTCTGAACTTGCTGCTTCGTTTCCCGATTGTTCGTCGCCGCCCCCTTTTGCGCCATTCCAATAGCTCCCGTACCGATAATCAAAGCTACTACTAAGCTCGAATACTTTTTCATTTTCTTTTCCTCGCTTCCTCAAAGTCAACTGCTCTCGCTCTGTAAGGATTAGAACCTGACGGTGAGAAGGGCGGAGTAAAAAGGATGTAAGGTGGATGTAAAAGCGGAAGAGGGAGCAAGTTTAGAGCTCTACTCGGCAAATGCTGCGGGTAGAACTGAGGTTTTTAGAACCACCAAAAAGTGAAGTTCCCTTCCGCTAAAGCAAGGCAACGGAAGGGATGATGTTTGCGGTTGTCGTTATCTACTGCTTGTCGTACACGGACGTGGAGCTCATTTTTTTGCCTTCCGGGCTCATGCCGCTTAGAGTTAGCGTTCGCATTTTACCGTCCGCCGAAATTACAATTTTTCCCGACATCGTGACCTTGCCGTCCTTCTTGACCTCGATCTGCATGGTTCGATCATTGACTATTTTGAGCGAACGCATATCCGAACTCGCATCGCCGGTTACCGGATAATCTTTGCCATCGAATTTCCCCGTCCACTCGCTGTGCGTCGCACCGCCCTTGCCATCGACACCATCGACCGTGGCCTTCACGCTATCGCCTGCGGCCTCATACATGACTGTCATATTTTTGGGCATGCCCGCGGGAATCTTTGACTTTGCCTCATTCAATTTCCATGTACCCATATTCGGATTCTCGCCGGCAAAGCTGAGCGTGAGTCCGACCAGGCACGTCACTAAGGCCAACAAAATTGTTCGTGTTCTCATATTCCTCCTAAGTTGTCGCAATTTAAAACCTTTCCCATTGTGCGCAGTGGATTCTAGAGGGCAAGGGTCGTTTGCGCGATCTGAAAGAGCAAGCTCAAGCGCAAGAAAAATGAGCATTCCCGTGACCGGAGAAAAAGGTTCCCGTGGGAATGGCGGGGGCTAGCCGCGTTAGATGCTGGGAATTTGGTGGGCACAGCGCACGGTCATTGAGCGATGGTGCCGAAGTGAAGAAATCTTGTGCGCAGACGGTTCACTCAAAGTGGGATTTTAGTCAGGCTGACACTGATGGTTCATGTTGACAACGATCGCTCCACGTTGCCATTCACAGCAACAAGCTGTCTGAATCGCCGCATCATCAGTTGCGACCTCGCGCGGCTATGGCATCAATTCTTTCAATGCCCATTTGCACTGCCTCCCCCGCTTAAGCGACCTGAGATGAAGCAGGTCTCGGCACGTGAAATTGCAACGACAGACGGATTTCTTCAGGCAGTTTCACTTGACTTACCATGGACAGCGTTATGATGTGGGGCGCAACACCTGTGGCCGGGCCTCCAGCCTGGATTGTGTCCTCAGGGGAGGGTTGCACAGTTCGCCCGATCCTGTGCTCGGCCATTCCCTTTTCGTAGTCGAGTGAGGCGCGCACTCTAACCTGGACGGGAACGCGTCACCCCTCCTCGGCTTCCATAACAGACCACCGTAAGGTTGCAAGCGGGAGACGGCGAAGCCACCTGCTGCGACCATGCTACGCAAGAATGGCTGGGAAAGATGGTGGGCGCAGTAGGATTTGAACCTACGACTTCCACCGTGTGAGGATGGCACTCTACCGCTGAGTTATGCGCCCAACGCTTTACATTCAAACAGTTGCAGTCGACCCCGTCAAGTCTGTGGGAACGAATGGGAACGGAATCGATTGCACGATCCGCGATTGCGCCTCCCGCTTCGCTACCGTGACTCCCTGAACGTAGCGATCAAGGGTGACGCTGGCGTTTGCATGTCTCATAAGCTCCTGCGTGGTCTTCACGTCAGCTCCCTGGCTCTTGATTAAGGTTCCAAAAGTGTGACGTAGAGTGTGCCATCCGAGTTTCTTCGTAATTCCTACCCGAACAGCCGCAGGTTCGGATGTGGTCTTCCATCCCCGCAGTGGGCCAATACGGTTGCTCACCATTCCGGTTTGGACTCGCGAAAACGTAATCGCAGTCCCTCCCGTAGGCGCAAGAGGCACGCCAACGTGACAGCACCGCACCCAAGACAGCATCTAGCGGTACCGGCTTCCGGCTAGCCTCCGTTTTCATTTGACCGATATGCTGACGAACGACTCCTCGGCTCAGGTTAATTTCACCTGCCGTGAAATCAACGTCCGCCCATTTGAGACCAAGCAGTTCGCTTACTCTTAGTCCCGTAGTTACTGCCACGTAGACTGCAGTGCGCCACGGCTCGGATAGCTCGACCACCAATCTGCAAATTTCGTCGACCCCAAGCACGTCCGGCACTCTTTGCCTTTTTGCACTCTGCCTCACTAACGTGATTGGATTTTTGTCAAAAAACTCCCATCTCATTGCGTGGTTGAACAGAGCGTGCATCAGGTTTCGAAATTTCGCCTTGGTCCCCGGTGCTAGAGCAAGACCGGATAGCCATGCTTCGACATCTACCGCCTTGACGTCCGCCAGAGAAAGACCACCCCACTTAGGTTGAATCCATCTTTCGAGGTAGCCCGTGTAAACTTCCGCCGTGTATGGTGTCTTGTTCGGTAATTCGCTCGTGGTGTAGTGAGTTACCAGTTCCAATACAGTCCTTGGTGATCTGGACTGCCTGTTGATGTTGGAGCGGAGCAATTCGCAACTTTTCATCGCTGCCGACTTAGTTTTGAACTGCTCCACAGTTCCTACCCTTTCTTTCCGGTTGACGGTTCCGTCTCGCCATCTAAAGACCCAGACATCAGGACCGGCCTGGCGACGCTCCCGGTAGAGGCAACCTTGTTGGTATCGATTCCGCGTGAATTTCATCTCTTCTCCTTTCGAATATTCACGCGGGCAAGTTGGCGCCGCCGATTTTATCAGCAGCAGGTGCAGTGGAGGAACGCCGCAGCCAAAGGTCAAGCTCACTCGCTCTATATCGCCAAAAACGTCCGATCCGGTGTGCTGGTATCCTGCCGGTTCGTGCATAGCGCTGAAGGGTCTTTGCGTGGACGCCAAGCAGGGTTGCGGCCTGCTGATCGTCGAGTAACGGCTCAAAAATTTGCGTTCGTTCCTTTTCTTCTAAAGTTGATTGCATGACTCCCCTTAATCAAGAACAAGTCGGCGGTCTCGAAGCCGCCGACCTGTTGCATCAAGTTATTCGCCGAGAAGGCGGGCGCTCAATTTCCTGCCGCGCCACGTCCGCCCGTCCGCCCACTCCCGAGCCGCGACGGCCTCATTGGCCCGCAAATCGACGTGGCCTTGGATTAACGTCGGGTCGTCTGGGACGGCGGTGTGGAGTTGGGCGTAAAGAACGTCGAATCCGCGCTCGGTTAAGAATTGCACGAATTCCGACAGAACGATTTCCAACGGCAAGTCGTCGATTTGAACGGTTTTTTCGCCCGCCTTTCGGATGGCGTTTTTTAAGTTTCGTTCCCAAATCTCGTTTAATTTGGCAGCATTATTGAAGCGGTTTTTTAAATAATATTTTGATGCCGGATTCTTCATATTTTTGTCCTCCCAATTTCAGTCAACACTAGGGATATTCTACGAATGTTGAAAACCTTAAATCCGAGGTCCGGCTCTAAGGAATCTCCCGTTTGATCCCGGAGCGGATTGAAATAATCCGGTTGCGATTGCGGGTATCGTCGAGATAGAACTCGACCTCGACATTTATTGCCCGAAGCGCCGTTGCCAGACGCCTCACCATCCCGGAAAGCGTTCTGGGGTTTTTGGGCCAACCACGTAGGGCTCGGGTTCTGTCATCC
>JBBRNA010000059.1:0-10590 GCA_038230575.1 Terriglobales bacterium
GAGCGCGTTGGGTCGCGGGCGGCAGAACGACATCATTGAAGGTCCGGCGCGGCGCAATGGACTCGACCGCGCGGCGGTCAGCAATGCCAAAAAGACGCGAAAATGAAATGGGCGCCACCCGCTCTACCTTACCGTTCTTGCCAGGTAGAATCAATTCGACCGGGAGCGGTCTCCGGACTTCGTCGGGACACCTGGTGTGTAGCAAATTCGGGAGAGCATTGTCCGCAGACGGCGGTTCCTACTCGGACACAGCTTAAGAGCGACGCGGGTGACAGGCAGAGCGGTAACGTGGAGGCCTCTCAAATCTACCAATGTAACGCCATCTTTCTTTCTCGGTTTGATTGCCGCATTGCGCTCCGTCCGTCTTTGGCTGACAGAACCACGCTATAAAAAACCGGACACGCTCCAAGCGATTGTCGAGTTGCAGGCTGCATTATTTGCAAGTGACGACCCAAAAACTCCGACACCGATAAACCCGGCAGCGCGACACGAGCTCCGCCATCAACTTTGAAATCGTGCTTTCCGAACAATTGGGGCGCTCGCGGCGAGCGTAAATGAATTGTTAACGCGGCAGGATTTAAATCCCAAATACATGGCCTGCAGGCCAGAGGTCGTCTGTACCATTAGCCCAAACGACGCGTGCACCGCCGGGTGTGGCAAAGCTCTGCGCAAGACCGTACACTTAATGACGAGAGAAACGTTGGTTAGCCCCACGTGCACGTGATCGAGTGAAGCTTCTTTACGCGCATTAATAGTCAGTTGACGGACCATCATTAACACCCTCGGAAACAGTCAAAAACGATTTATGTCGGGGTCGCCTGGATACCCGAAACGTGAGAGATCGTAAGCTCCGTTCATGTCGTGCACGTTATGCGCAAGTTTGGAGGGCGGCGTTAAAAAGACGGCTCCGGGCTGTCGATGTCCGGATTAACCTTGCCGATTACTCTATCCGGTACTGGAACGGCCTACGGCCAATTGACCGTAGCGCCCGGAACATCTAGTTTTGGAAACGTTACGGTGGGCGCAAATTCCGCATTGACCGGAACTGTCGCTGCAACGGGATACAACGGTCTCGGCCGGAAAAACTTACTACTACGTCGTCGCTGCGGTTGATTCGAGTCCGAAGGAGAGCCGCTACTCCAACGAAACAACGGCAGTAATTCCTACCCCGTAACATCAGGAAGGGGGCTGACATCCTGAGCGGATGCAATGACGGATCAGCCCGCGCATTCGTGTGAACGTGAAGCCACCAAAGGTTTGTTATAAGTGCGGCGCTGGTCGCGATTCATACCGGTCATCGGGTAACGACAGGGAAAGCGATGTTCACTTGAAGCCATACCTCACCGTCCTCCGTAAATTTCCACTCCTTGCCAGGGGTTAGAATGGCCGCGAAGATGCGTTTACTGGAAGACCGTACGCCATCCTCGACGCTTCTCTAGATCGGTTCGGATGCGTAGAGAGATTAAGAGCCGATAGTCCATCGCTTTCGCAAACGGCTATCAAGCAGATTTCATCAGCCTTGCCAGCAACTTAGCTGTTTCCAGGGCCCTCACTTCGCCACCAACGCAGCGCCCATTACGGTATATACTTTCTAATATTTTCGACCGAGCCTCGCGTCCCCCCGCGGAAGGCAAAGTCAACGAACATCTTCCGTTCGAGCGGGCAATCATGGACGAATCGAAAAGCCGGATTCCTCCCCCCGGTCCGCGTCTCGGCGCTCCTGGCACCCGCACGCCTGTTAAGGGAGAAAGCTCGTCCGATCAGGCAATAAACTCGGACGAGACTTTACTCGGCATCCCAAATCCTGCTAGCGACTCGCCAACCATTGTCAACGCAGGATTTCCGCTTCCCAACCGACCAGCGATTTCGCCGCCGCCTCAGTTCTCCGGACAGTTTTCAAACGCCGCGGTGTTGCAAATTGGAGAAGTGCTTGGCGCACGCTACGAAGTGCTGGAGTTGTTGGGTGAGGGCGGGATGGGCGCGGTATACAAGGCCCAAGACCGGGAACTGAACCGTCTCGTGGCGTTGAAAGTTATCCGTCCCGAACTTGCCGCCAGCCCCGCAATTCTCGTTCGATTCAAGCAGGAACTTTTGCTTTCGCATCAGGTCACGCACAAGAACGTGATCCGCATCTACGACCTCGGCGAATCCAAAGGCGTGAAGTTCATCACCATGGAGTACGTGCAAGGTGTCGACTTGCGCAGCCTGCTCCGGCAGCATGGAAAATTTTCGCCGGCCGAAGCGGCTCAAATGATTCGCCAGGTTTGCGTCGCACTGGAAGCGGCGCATGCCGTCGGCGTACTGCACCGCGATCTCAAGCCGCAAAACATTATGCGAGACACGCATGACCGACTCTTGGTCATGGATTTCGGACTTGCCCGCTCTTTTTCCGACTCAAGCGGCCTCACCGAAACGGGCATGCTGGTTGGAACGATGGAATACATGTCGCCGGAACAGGCGATGGGCGCGCAGCTTGATCAGCGCTCCGACATTTTTGCTCTCGGACTGATTTTCTTTGAGTTGCTGACCGCGAAGTCTCCTTACAAAGCCGAGACCGCGCTCGCCAGTCTATTGAAACGGAATCACGAACGAGCTGTCACCGTTATCGAAATCGATCCTATCGTCCCAAAAGGTTTGAGCGATATTGTCAGCAAATGCCTGGAGCGTGATGTCGCGACTCGCTATCAGAACGTGCCGGAAATATTGGCCGACCTCGATGCCTGGGAAGGGAAGCGGCCGGTCTCCGCCTCGACTCGCACGAGAGAGAGTTGGCTATCAAGCCGACAGCTGAAGTATGGAGCCATTCCGTTAGTGGCAGTCGTCTTGGCAGCCGGTGTCTGGATGCTGCGCGGGAAGCCCGCCCCGAAAGGCGCGCCAACGCAAACTGCACTCGCTCCCACTACGTCGCTTGCTATCATCCCTTTCCGCAACGCTTCTGGCGACGCAAGCCTCGACTGGCTAGGCTCTAGCGTCGCCGATATGTTGACCACGGATATCGGCCAATCGGCGAGTTTACGCACCGTCTCGCCAGGTCGCGTCCATCAGATTCTCAACGACCTTCGCATTCCCCGAAACACGCAATTCGATGCCGCCACCTTGCATCAGATCGCGGACTCAAGCAATTCGGACACGGTGATTACAGGGCAATACGCCAGTTTCGGCGATCAGATTCGGATCGACGCAAGCTTGCAAGATCTGAAGCACGACCGGCCTCCGGTGCCGGTACGGATGGAAGCGTCGAACATCAAAGACGTTCCGGCCGCCATCGATCGCTTGGCCGACCTGGTTAGGACTAACCTCTCGCTTGATCCCGATGCCGCGAAGGAACTCAAATCCCAATCATTTCGCCCCAGCTCCCAATCCCTGGAAGCGCTTCGCGCTTACGACGAAGGGCTTCAGTCCTTTCGTCAGGGCAACAATGCCGAGGCGCTAAAAAGTTTTCAGTCGGCAGTGAAGGGAGACCCGGACTTCGCGCTCGCCTACACAAAGCTAGGTGAGACCTACGCCGCTCTCGGGCACGACACTGAGGGCGAGCAAGCCGCCAAACGCGCTGAAGATCTCAGCACAAATTTGCCGGCACGTGAGCGCAACTTGATCATCGCGACGCACGCGCGCCTTGCTAACGATCATCAAAAGGCCATCGAGTACTACCAGAAGATCGCCAAGGCTTCTCCTGATGACGCCGACACCCAACTCGCTCTAGGGGACCTCTACGATTCCATCGGTAGCTACGACCAGGCGCGGCAATACTTTAATCACGCGCTCGAACGCGATCCGCAGTCTCCCGACGCTTTGCTCGCCATGGGAAGAATGCTCACGCGGCGCGGCGATCCGCAAGGCGGCCTCAAATATCTGAACACGGCCTACACATTAGCTGTGCAGGGCGACAACAACGAGTCAAAAAAGTCGGCTAGCCTGTACGCCATGGGCATTGCCTACGAGCAACTCGGAAAGTTACAGGACGCGCAGAGAAATCTGCAAGACTCGCTCGTGATCCGGCGCAAAATCGAAGACCAGCGGGGCACCGCAGCCAGCTTGAACGAGTTGGGCAACGTGACCGCGCAATTGGGCCAGACCAAAGTTGCGGATGCGAATTTTCAGGAAGCCTTGAAAATACGTCGTGACATCGGCGACCGCCGCGGCTTGGGAGCGACCTTGCTCGATTACGGCAATCTGGTCGACGATCGTGGAGACCATGACCAGGCGTTGCGGTTTTACAAAGAATCTTTACAGATTCAGCGCGACACAAATAATGAGAGCCGCCAGGCGATGTGCCTGAACAATATCGGCAGCGTCTACTTCTCCAAAGGAGAGTACGAAGACGCGCTTACCTATTTTCAGCAGGCGCTGCAACTTCGGGAAAAAGCGAAAGCTCCGCGAGACATCGTCGACAGCGTAAACAATGTGGCCGAAACCGCGTCGATGATGGGCCATTACGATCAGGCGATCTCGCAATACATGCGCGCCCTCGAATTACGTCGCAGCATGAGCGACAAGCGCGGCGCTGCGATCGAATCCTACAGCATTGGAACGGTATTCGGTTATCAAGGGCGCTTCGGCGCCGCCATCAATTCCAAACTGGATGCTCTTAAAGCCTTCCAAGAATTGAAAGATGGCACTTTCTGGATGGCCGAAATCTTGAGTGGTTACGGCAACGCGCTCACGGTCGCTGGCCGAGGTGACGAGGCTAAGACCTATCTCGATCAGGCGCTCAGCCTCGCTCGCGAACTCAAAAATAATGGTTTGGTGGCGCAGTCCCTCAACTACCAGGGCGATGCCATGTTCTACAAAGGCGATCTCAAATCATCGCGATCACTTTATGAACAAGAACTAAAGGCTGCGTCGGACGCAAAAGAACCGGACAAAGTTTTGATCGCCCAGATTAATTTGGCCAGACAAACCCTGCGCGAAGGGCACGCCCCAGCTGCTTTAAAAAATCTGCGCACGCTGGCCAGCGAAGCCGAACGCAAGGGCCTGAAATATCGTTCCATCGAGTGCTCGATTTATTCCGCGGAAGCGCTGATGAAAACGAAGAAGACACCTGACGCCAGGCAGGCGCTCGAACGCGCGCTGCTGGACTCAGAAAAACTTGGCCTGAATCCTCTCAGCCTGCAAGCCCACTACTTGTGGGCGACTCTGCTGCGTGAATCCGGAAATAACGTCGAAGCCCAGGATCATTACCGTCGCGTGCTGCTGTTGCTGAACGCAATGGTGAAAGATCAAGGAGCCGAAAAAACACTGGATCGCCCTGACCTCGCGAACATGGCGAGCGATGCCAAACACTGGCTACAGACTTCCTGATTGCTTAGGCACAAAAAAATGCAGGTCCGAAGACCTGCATCTAAAGCGCCATACTTCAACCTCTCAGTTGAGTTTGAAGACGGCGAGGTGGTTGATGCCGTCCAACAGATTTACTTGGATTGTGTAACACCCTGTCGAACCTTTCGCTGTCTTCCAGTTGAACTGATAGTTTCCTCCGCCCAAATTCTGAAGCCCTGAGTTACCGGAAGCAACCGCTGGTACTTCGGCACCCATAGAGAAATCCCCGTCCACGGAGCATGCACTTAGATAGACCTGAATAGCCACCGACCCTGTTGGGCACGAGGTTATAGTCGCCGTGCACAAGGTTAGATTGCTAACCGGTACACCGCCCTGAGTCAAGACGCTAAAGCTAAGTGGGACGGCTTGGCCAGCTTTAACTGGGTTAACCTTCGTGTTGCTTATTGGCGCCCCAAATCCGATGAAGTTGCTCACCGTGTCCGAAATTCCAGGTGTATTCTGCGTGGCCACCCAGCACGATGCTGTGCCGCCACTGGTTCCTTTCGTAGTCGGATCGATCCTAGTCACGAAGAAAGCATCGATCTGGTTTGTAAAGGGCCCAACCAGATTACCAGAGCCGTCCAACGCGCAAGTATCGGTACCATTGTGATACTTACCAAAACCTGGGGCCAAGATCGTCGTTCCCGGCGTCACATCATAGCTTGTCGAGAACTCCGCGTCGTAGGAGCCACCGCAATCGGGTCCACTACAGACGACACTGAAATCCCAGCAAGTATTTCCCGCATTTGCGTAGGGGATGCAATGCCCAAAGCCTGACGCGAAGGGGACTGGAGTTGTCACGGGTATTGCAGTCGCCGTCACCGACAAGCTATTTCCAGTCGTTGTCGTAAGAGCTGGAGTTGACTTGAAGTTGAAAGGGCCGAAAGAGAATACTGTGGTCTGGCCCGGAGGCGTGGGTTTCGTAATCGTGTGCGGGGCAAAAGTCCAGTTCACGATATCCCCATTTTCCGTATAACTCCCGGTTCCGCCACTAAAGCCTACATAGGCAACGCCTGAACCCAAATGAAGCTGAGTCGAAAGATTGACGTTGATACCGCCTGGGAACAGGTCGTGATTGTCGAGTGAAACGTGCAGCGTCGGATTGCATTCGGAGTTGCCGTTGCAGTCTTGATAGTCGATTGTCACGGTGTGTTGGAGACCATCGGCAAGGGTGATTGTGGGATTTGGTGGATAAAGGCTGATCACGGCTTGTCCAAACTCGCCTCCATAAAGCAGAGTGCAAGGCACAAATGCTGGAGTGCCGCCGTCAGTTGGGTTAAAGCTCGCGTCGACAGCCTGATGGAACTCATTGTTTGTGCCGAGAGGCCCATTTGGGAGGCCGGGCTGCGGATTGTTGTATGCGCAGCTCTGCACCGCCACATGGTTGCCATCCGGATCCCATCCGTTGTCGTAGCTATCAAACTCAATGGCCAAACTGTTCTGCAAACCATTGACTACATTCCCGCTGCTATCGGTTCCCTGACCGTACCCGACGGCGCCGCCAGTGCCGCCAAGAGCGGTGAGAGGCGAAGGGGCATTCTGAATTACGAAGGCGATACCGTCCGCTGGTATGGGCTGACCGGGTGTCAATTGAAAGGTGAATGTTGAAATGAAGCCACCGGTGATCGGTTGAGGAGTCGTGAACCAAGCCGATCCCGCCTGTGCTTGCGCGCCGGGGCCGATCGGAGTGAGCCGCAGCACTTGCTGATTATTCTGATTGGTAGCCTGCGCGGCGATGCCGTTGAAGTGAAGATTTGAAATGTTGCTGAAATCGTTGAGGGTGATCTGCGCTAGCAATTGCGTGGAAGATAGAACCGAAAAGATCAAGACGCAAAGACCAACAGCCCGACCGGTAGGACCCAGCAAACGAGACTTCATAGGGATACTCCTTCAAAGAATATTTGGAACAAAGACTGGGGAAGTTTACGGGCGTTCTTTCTGCGAGATCGAGCGACTGAAGCGGTCAGCCGCAGACGCACGTACCGGAAAACTATATGCGCCGTGCGAACTCTAGTCAATCCAAAATTTGGCAACGTGATGAGAAGGCCCGGAGAGCCCCGCCAATATTGCACGAGTGATCAGCCTTCCCACGCCCTACGTCAACACGAGTCTGCATCGGCAGCCTGAGACGGAAACGCCGCGAAGGCATCTCGGATTTCTAACGTGGGAAGCACGCTCGTTGCGGCGATCTCAGCCACCATCGGGCCGACGCGCTCGCGAGCCATTGCCATATGTTTTAATGACACTATATTAAGTCCTTGGCCTCCTTCAAAATACCTATGAACCCGGGGCCGAATCCATCCCCAATCCTCGTTTCGCTTGATGGCAAACAACTTAGTGGCTTTGTTTCGCAAAATCCAAGGTGCGAATCTCTTTGCACTCGTTCGCACAGTTGGTGCCGAGAAAGGTTTGCCACTAGGCAGTCTATGCGGGAGCACGTCAGGTCTTAAGGGCATCTTACGCACCCGTGCCAGTTGGCTTAGTGGTTGTCATACTGCTGGTAATCTTGGACAGCTCGATGGCATATCCCAATAGCTTGGCCGCCTGGGCGAAATCTGTGGCATACGCGCCCACTCGCAGTTGATTCGCCTTCGCATCAGGTGGCACCCCTGGTAGGAAGGGCTGTCCTGCAAATGCATCTTCGATCCGTCCAAACAAATTGTCGATTCGCATAAGCAATTTCATGTTCAGAACCGTGTAAAGCGTCTTCACTTGTCTTGCATCGCTGCTTTAAGCTCTAAAATCGATAAAATCCTTCGCGCCGACCACCTCGGATTTCTTGAAACGCTTCACTTATTCTTCTTCAGGGTAGTCTAGGCTGAGCAGGGTGACTGGGTCTCTCAACCAATCTTCTCATTCGTGTTAAGGAATTTGTTAACAATGATTTCAGTCGCGCTAGATAGTGCGTATTCCAGGCGCCGCAAAATCGGAAGGATTTCGGATCGGATCTGCTTTCTACATCGCTTTATTTTCCGATGACTTAGTGCCCTCCTTCGCTTGCAATTTCTTACTTGTCTTTCTCGAATGGTCCGATGCTATATCAGCCAACGCACGGTCAAGCAAAAATTCGATCTGCTGGTTTGTTGAACGATGTTCAAGTCGCGCAAGTTCGCCAATTTTTTGTTTTAGACTGGCTGGTATTCGAATAAGTAAGGGGACCCTCGGCTCATTCATATGTAAGACTCTTGACCGGTTGATATCGTAATGATATTATTGTGATATCAATTTACGTATCAGGAGAAGAAATGCCTCCGCCAAATGATAATAACGACAACCTTCAGCTAATACGCCAGAACGCTTCGCTAGTCAAGAAGTGCTATCCCAATATCCGTAAAGAGCAAGTTCAAATCCTGAGAGAGATGACAAGACAATTCAACTTCTCGCTCGCAAGTGGGGATTTACTTTTGCTCGAAGCCGGCTGGTTCGTCACGCACGCGGGGCTTCTGCGTCTCGCCGAACGGCAACATTGTGTGGGTATTGACTGTGACATTCAAGAAAAATTCTGTGATCCAACAAGGAGTCGCTGGGTTTTCAAGGCCACGTTATTTAAGAACAAGTCTCAAAGATTTGTCGGCTACGGCGACGCCAATCCGTCAAACGTCTCTCCGCTCGTTCGGGGCGCCGAGATGCGAGTGGCCGAAACCCGAGCGGTTAATAGGGCGTTGCGAAAAGCGTATGGCATCGGCATCTGCTCCGTCGACGAGATCGGGACTGCTGCGATTCAGGCAGAAAAGATTCCGCCGCAAAGCGCGACGACAGGGAATGGAAATGGCAACCGCTCAGGCCCGAAGGTTCGCGACCGTCTCTGCCAACTCATTCGCCAGCACAAGCTCGATCCCGAACTGGTGAAAGCCTATGCCGTCGATTTCTGCGGCACCAAGACTCTTCGCGATGCCTCGCGGGAACAAGTCGAAGCCTTCGTCCAGCAAATTGCCGAGTGGGCCGAGAAAGATCGCAACGCTCTCCTCTGCCAGCTCAATAGCTACTTGCCTCCAAAGCAGGAAGAGAGGATCGCATGAAGCGCCAACTCCCAGGCCTTGCCGAAACTGTCCGCGATTCTCGCCCCGAGATACCCGACGGCATTTACCTTGTCCGCGTCGATCGAGCTCAGTTCCGCTGGCACGCCCACAAACCGTTCTACATACTTCGGCTCTCGATCGTTGAGCCTCATACTCTGGCCGGATTGCCGATCGTTGGCCGTCTCTATTGCACCCAGAAGGCCATGTGGAAGCTCGGCTGGTTCCTGCGCGATTTCTTCTATGATCCAGAGCTCTTCGCGCACGAGCAGATCGATGAGAAGGCTTTGCCCGGTCTCCGTGGCATCGTCAAAATCAGCCGCACCACGATCAACGGCATTTCGCTCATGAATCTCGACGGGTTTGCCCCAGCCAGCCAATGGGAAGAACTATCTTCGATGCCAGTTTCGAATGCTTCTCCCGCCAATCCCGCGAAAGCATCCTGATGACCTATTCCTACACCCAGATCAGCCAATATCTCAGCTGCCCGCGCCGCTACCGGCATCGCTATCTCGATGGCTGGCAGGAAAAGGATACCCGCGCGCCCATGCTGTTCGGACGCGCCTTCGAACAAGCCCTTGCCGCCCTCTTTTGCGGTGAAGATGCTGCTGCGGCGCTCTTTGAGCAGTGGACGCTGTGTAAAGACATGAATCTTACCTATTCCAGTCATGACACCTGGGACCGCATGCTGCAGCAAGGCATCCAGTTGCTCGACCGCTTTGCCCAGGATAATCGCGTTCGCATTCGGCAGCCGCGCTCGAACCAGCAGGCTCAACTCAACCGCAAGCTCGCTTCCGGGAATGATTTCGTAGCTTACATCGATGCGATTGGAGAGCTCGACGGCACACCGTGCGTCCTCGAATGGAAAACTACTTCGGCACGATATGCGGAAGAGCCCGTCGGCATCTCGGCCCTTGACCCGCAACTCGTCTGTTACTCCTGGATGAGCGGCATGGACGAAGTCGCGCAGATTGTCTTCGTACGCAAGCGCCTGGTCGAAGTCCAATATCTGCGCGCGACCATCTCGGACGAACAGCGCCAGGAATTCGAATCGCTGGTTACGGACACCGTCCGACGGATCAAGTCTGGCCTCTTCCTTCCCCACAGTGGCGTCCGCTTTCCGCAAAACCCGTGCACGACCTGCCCCTTCATTGGACTCTGCCTGCATAAACCAGATCTCGTCGAACGAGCACTCGTGCGAAACCCCGGAGTTGATCTTGGTCTGTTTGACGAACTTACGTACTGAGTATCCGCC
>JBBRNA010000060.1:0-10172 GCA_038230575.1 Terriglobales bacterium
ACGAGCAGAGTTCTGCGTTGCATAAGTCTCCTATCTATGGTTCACGAAGCGGGCGAGAAGGATAGCATCTTTGGGCGCAAAGGTTCCACGGTTTGTTTGGACTCCTGCACTGTTCCAAGTTGAGGCGCTATGTTCACTACGTAGTTGGGAACGGGACGCGCTCAGCCAAGAAATCAAATGTTGCCGCGGGAGTTCCAGCCAGCAGCGGGACCTTGTTGCGCCTTAAACTCTCGCCGTTCCATCTTCGCGACCTGCTTCCAATTCAACTTCGATCCTTTGCCTACCTGATCTCCCGCCGGGCTCCGGTGCTTCGCTAAGCGTTCAGAAACTGATTTGGTGTGTGTAACTTCGTTTCACCAGCAGAGTTGCCACTGTCGCCACCTCCATCCGCATTCTTATATGAGTAACCTTGTCACTCGGTGCAGGTTGGGAGTCCTGTGCTTCGAGCACGTCTATAACAGGAGCGTATAGCATCCTGTCGGACCGGCCTTCTAATCCGATCTGATTACATCAACTTGGGAAGCGGAACCGCTGGCAGAAGGCGTTCCGTCAAGATAGGCGTCGAACAGCGATTCGGAGAGCGGTCGGTCGGGATCTTCGGGACTCGATGATTTCAGCTTTCAAGGGGTAGCACCGAATCAGCCGTGGTGGCAAGGTCAACTCGGCGAAACGCAAGTGATTGGCTCACAGCGGCAAATCAGTTGTTACTAGCAGGTACGTACATCCAAGCAGAGGCGATTTGATCACCAATATCGCTTTGGACTTAAATTCGCGACGCGCAGACGTTCAAATGCGGTAGTGAATATCGGAGAATCAAACAGGGTCCCAGATTACGGCTCTGCTTCTCAAGTCCGGAGAGGCCCCATTCGCAAACAATTTAAGTTAGTTTGCAGCTCACTGCGCCTTCTTGTACACAGAACTGGAGCCTGCCTGGCTGCGTGAGAACTCCGTCACCCTTCCGCTTTCATCGTGTTTGAAATCGATGGTTGCGCCGTTCTCATTTTTCACGGCAAAGGTGTAGCCGCGCACAGGCTCCAGTTCGTAGATTTTCTGACTCGGCGTGGTCATAGTCAAGACATTGTCGGAACGCAGGGTGACCAGCATCTTGAAATCGGCAATCTGGTAGACGCCAGCAAGTGGCTCGAGGAAACTACGTTCGCGCATGCGCCGGTCCGGAACGCGGGCAAAGACGATGTCTTTGACGCTCGGCTCCATGGGGCTTGAGACACTTGCGACGTTGCCTTCCCAGTCGGTGCCGAACATAATCTCAGTTTCCTGAAGAAGATCGAGCGGGTTGTGGGGTACACGCCAGACATCGTAATGCCAGTGCTCGGCCGTGGATTGCATGCCGTGAAAGCTCACCCTCAGATCCTGGTTGTTGGTGGACCGCTCGATGAAGATGCTTCCGTAGGCGGGATGAGAATACTCGCCCACATACTCGTCGATGGAGTGCGAGAACCGAGTATTCTCATGTCGCGGAACGTAGCTCTTTGCGCGGGCATCCTCATCGGCTTTCTTGAACGCGAAATAGCGGTCAAGTTCGCGTTTGCCCCAGTCCACCGGCATTAGCCCGAGTAAGCGATCGTTAATATTGTAGGCCAACACTTTGCCCATGCTGGTTTCGTCCATGTTAAGCAGTACAACGCTCCCGCTGTTGTCGTCCGGCATAAAGGACAGCAGGAGCGAGAAGCCATCGAGGTTGCCGCCGTGGTACACGAACTTGTGTCCGCGGTAAGTGGTGACGAACAGCCCCAGGCCATAATGGTTATAGCCGATCTCGGAATCCAGGTCGGAAGTGTGGATGACCATCTGCGGACTGGTCATCTGGCGGATATCGCCGACCGAAATGATCTGCCGGTCGCCGTGCCTTCCCTGGTTCAGATACATCAGCAAATACTGGGTCATGTCGGCAAGGTTAGAGACGATGGCGCCCGCGGGACCGAGTGCCTTGTCTCCCGCGTAGAGAGGCATTTCGTGTGCTGCTTCTTTATCGTCTTTATAGTAGGGATGCGCCACATCTACTGATGACTTAAACGACTCGCCGAAGTCGAAGCTCGAACTCTTCATGCCAAGAGGGGTAAAGATGCGCGATCTCACCGCTTCTTCCCAGCTTCCTCCGGTGAGCTTCCCCGCGAGGTAGCCGGATGTCATGAACATTAGGTTGTTGTACTGAAATTCGCGCCGGAGGTCGCGGTCGGGCTCCAGGTAACGTAAGCGTGCGTACATATCGTCACGCGACAGTCCGGAGCGGTACCAGGTCCCGTCGTGAGCCGGCAACCCGGTGCGGTGGGTGGTTAAATCGCGGGGCGTGACACGCGCCGTCAGCACGTCGTCCGCGAGCCGGAAGTCTGGAAGATACTCACGAACCGGCTTGTCCCAGTCAAGTTTGCCTTCACTGGCCAAAGTGCCAAGGGTTGCCACGGTGAACGACTTAGTGATCGAGGCAAGAGGAAACAGAGTCTGTTCGGTAACTGGCAGGTTGTTTTTCACGTCGCGCAAGCCGTAGCCTTTGCTAAGCACCACCTTGCCGTCTCTGACAATCAAGATGGCTGCGCCCGGAACCTTCCAATCCTGCATGGTCCGCGCAACGTAGGCGTCGAAGCCTGCCAAGTCAAGGGCGTTGTTGGCGGCTGGGTTCGCGGAACCTCCGGATCCGGCGGACTCAGCCGTTCCGGCGTTAGGTGTGGGGTTGGCAGCGATTGATTGCTGGGCCGACAGCGTTCCCGACGCCACGAGAACCAACACCAACAAGGCGGAATAGCAGAGTAACCAACGTGATCTTTTCGAGCACATAGAAATATTCCTTAAGAGACGCCGGCGCGCATTCGCCGCGCACCGCAGCCTCACCGGCATCTAAAGGCGCGGTCTTGCGTGAGAGTTGTTTCCGGGAGCGGTTGGCCCGAACAGTGGCAGTTGTCGGTATCTCGCTTCATGAATCGCTTCGATGGTCGCTTTCGTCGCCCTAGAATAAAGGATCGCTCTCCGTCATCGGCAGCATTCGCCAGAACCAAATGCCAATGTGACGCGGGCTCACGACTTCATTTAAACCTAATCCCAAACCCCCGCCAGTCGCTTTTCAAGATGTCTGGACGGCGCGTTCTGTTAGAAGCTATAACGCAGAGCGAACTGCATTACCCGCGGCTTAGTCATCGTTGCTGTGTATTCCCCAAAGGTTGATCCGCTCGACACACTATTGTTGCCGACGAATTGCATGCTGCCAACATCGAAGCGGGGGGTATTGGTGACGTTGAACACGTCCCAGTTGAAGCGCAGAGTCTGCCGCTCAGTGATGTTCCATGTTTTTGCAAGGCCTGAATCCAGGCCTATGTAGCCCGGTCCACGCAGATTGTTTCGTTCTCCGGATTCGCCGGGATACGCGACGCGGAAGGAATGCGCGACTGTGGTCGGATCACCCTGGAACACATTGGGATTTCCGCTGGGGTCGGTAAAGACTCCCGTCTTAGGTTTAGGACCGACGAGGACGTCGGCAGAAGTCAATTGCCAGTTCGTAGCCCAGAAACCGAGTCCAGGTTCGACGCTGAAGGGGTAGCCGCTGGTCCAACGGAAAATACCTGACAGCGACCAGCCCCCGAGCACAGCTTGACCGATGCCATGTAAGTCACTGGCAAAGCGCTTGCCGTGGCCAAAGGGCAGTTCGAATACCCAGTTAGAGTTTAATTGATGTCTGGTGTCGTAATCGGAAACTGCGCGAAGCTGCTTCGGCGACCACGAGTTGATGACTTGACTGGCAAAACCAAAGCCTTGAAATTCATTGATTCGCTCGGCATTGGAACCGACGTCAATCGCTTTCGAAAAAGTATAGTTAATATCGAAATCAAGGCCCCGCCCTTTATGTCGCATGGTGAGTTGCAAAGCGTTATAGGCACTGTTCCCGATGCTCCGCCAGGCATAAAGAGAAGAAAACTGCGGAGAGAAATAGGCATAAGGCCCTAACTTAGAGCACGAAGGAGAGCAGATGTCTGGTAGATCAAGATTAAACAGTGCGGAAGTTTCGTTACCCACATTACAACTCCACATATCGTAGATTGACTGAGTAGCGCTTGGAGTGCCGGTAAAGGTCGAGGATCCCGGAGCACAGCCTGAACCCACAGGAACACCGGCGGCACCCGGGAACAGATTCTCCCAATACGGAATTGGAGCCAGGTTGCTGATGTTCGTGCCCGCATTAAATGCCTGCGATAAGAGTGTCCCGGCTTTGAAATAATCCATTTTGGAGCCAGGATCGACAATGTTCAACGGCATGGCCATATCTTCTTCTTGTAACAAATGATGACCCATTCGCCCGATGTAAGAACCCTCGACAACAAAGCCACCTCGCAGCTCACGGGTAAGGGAGAAATCAAAAACTTCAGAATATGGAGTTTTGATTTTGTCATCCATTCCCCAGGTAATTGAAAACCCGCCCGTATCCAAGGTTGAGGGCGGAGATAGCGGAAAACCTCCGGTCGGAGGAGCAATGACCAATCCGGCTGGAACAGTATTGAGACCGAAAAATCTTGGTGCACTATCTGGGGTTAGCACGCTGGCGGGATTCGAGAGCTGCGTGGTGAGTCCGAAGGATCCGTTCTTATCAAACGAATTGACAATGCCTTCGCCGAAGTGATCGTAATAAATTCCAAAACCACCTCGAACCGAGGTCTTGCTGTTACCCCCCGGCGACCAAGCAAATGCAAATCTAGGGGCGATATTTTTATAGTTCCACTCCCAGTACGGACGCCCGTGATTGGCCTTGCCGATCAAACCGATATCCAACAAAGGTTCAGTCGCCTGGCCTTGCACCATAGATGCCGCTCGCTGGTTGAACCAACTATTGATGCTTGTTGTGGTGCCAACCTCAAGTCCGGTTGTTTCATAAGGGGGCTGGAGCAAGGTATAGCGGGCGCCAAAGGTCAATGTCAGATTTGGACGGACCCTCCACGAGTCTTGGAGGTAAGTTTCAAATTCGTTCGATTTGAAGTGCCGCTTTGCAGGGACTCCCTCGGCAAGTATCGATCCGGTCTTGGTTCGATTGTAGTTTGAGAAACCTTCGGAGACGACGCCTGCCAGGGTTGACATTGCCAGGTTGTAGGCTTGCTCATTTACAACAGCGGGAAAACCAAACGCCGCTGGATCTAGACTCTGTCCGGTGTTGGCAAAACCGGACAAAGTTAGCCACGATGGATTTGTCTCCGCACCTAGAAAGGAAAGATCATTACTGGCACGGATATCGTTAATGATGCGCAGGTTTCCACCCACCTCGATTGTGTGGTTTCCCCTCTTCCAGTTCACGTCATCCACGAGATTGTGAACGGGGGTCAGCACCTGGTCTGAGCTACTAAAACCTTGAACATTGTCCAGTCCGCGAAAGGTTATAAAAGGTTGCGTTTGCAAACCACCCGAGTCACTATTCACGCGAAGATATCCGTACCGCGCATTGTTAATCAGGGTGTTTGAGATCGTCCAGATGTGCCCGAAAGCGATTCCTTTTGCATTGTTCCGATTCGTAATGTTGGCTGGCAGTCCGGGAAATTCAGGAGCGCTGGCAGCATTCGGGAACACGAGATTGTCATTCTGCAAATTGCCTCTTACGTACACGCTTTGACGTGCCGTCAGGTTCGCATCCAGTTTGACAATGTAGGTATCCAATTTCGAAGGAGTAGAAGCGGGGAACGTGAATCCGACAAAGTTGAGGCCGTCGCCAGCGTTCGTGGTGTTAGGTGCCGGATACATATTCAAAACCTGCAGCACGGCCGGATTTACTCCCGGACCCAAAGGACATGTTCCGGTGCCGGTGCAATTAGGATCCATGCTCGCGATCTGCGCGGGATTCAGCTGTTGCAGATTGTTATTAGCATCTGTGTATTGAATAATCCCGCTTCTCAGCAGCAAGCTGGGAACGGTGCGGGTTACCTGAAGGTTTTCGTGAGTGCGTTGACCTTCCCATGTTGCGAAAAAGAACAATTTATCTTTAATAATCGGTCCACCAACCGAGGCGCCGAAAGTATTTCTAATCAGCTGACCAGGGCGGTTTGATTGTCCATTTGCAAGCTGTGACTGTTTATTGAACCAGTCGTTGGCCTGGCCAATATTCGAGCGATTGTATTCATAGGCGGTGCCGTGAAAAGTGTTGGTACCACTCTTCGTGACGAGCGAGACTTGTGCTCCAGAAGATCGTCCGGCATCAGCATTGGTGTTGCTGGTGGCAACTCTAAATTCTTCGAGGGAATCAAGCGTAGACCGCAGAGCTCCAGTGAAAGCGAACCCGCTATTCTGGTCGTTGTCATCCACTCCATCGAGCGTTACGTTGGTCTGATCGCTGCGCGCGCCGTTTACCGATCCGCCTCGGCTATCGTAGGACTGATCGACTTTGTCTCCGCCGACAAAAGAGACACCGGGCTGAAGGCTCAGAATTCCGACAGCGTCACGGCCTTCGAAGGGTAGATTTAATAGCTGTTTTGAGTCGAACGCGTTGCCAATGGAGGCATCCTGGGTGTTTACCAATTCAGCTTGCCCCTGAACTTCCACCACCGTAGAGGAGCCCCCGACAGTTAATTTGAGATTCTGGGTGGCAGGAGTGTTGACCAGCAACTGGGCGTTGGAAATCCTGGCAGCGGCGAACCCGGTGGCCGTGACAGTGATATCGTAAGTGCCCGGCGGGATCTGGAGGAACTCGTATCCCCCTTCATCGTTAGACTTGGTGGAGCGCGTAAAGCCGGTACCCGGACTATCGATGGTCACAGTAGCGCCCTGTACGACGGCGTGATTCGGATCGGAGACGGTTCCGTGCAGAGAGGTGGTGGCCACTTGCCCCCAGAGGATGGAGCTGCCGAATGACAGTATCGCCACAGCATAAAAAAAGCTTTTTAATAGAGACACATGAACTCCCCGCGTGCAGAATTTGCTCTTAAATCGATTTAACATAGATCTTTTTTAGGCCACGGATTTTAGCAATAATCAATCGCCGAATACAAGCAGAAACCTGCATGCTGTAGATGCTCCAAGATAACGTCACCCCTTAACTGCAACGAGACTTTCTCACCCTACCGGATGGTGACGATAAGTCAGAAGGAGCTCCAACGGGTGCAGGTGATTGAGAATATAGTGGGCTGGCGGCCGAGCGTACGCGAAGCCGACCGTCTGCAGCACTGAGTGAGCGGCAGGTGCAGCGGCTCAGGCGGCATGATCAGCGCAATTCCATCGCGAGGTGCAGCATGGCAATCACGGACGGGATCGTGCCAGGTGATTGCTGCAAAAAAAGCCGCCCATTACGTCTGGGCGGCTTCAAAAGTCACTTCTCCTATTGGCAGCTTGCAAATTTGAAACTACCGACACGTGTGCTCCAGTTGAAAGAACCACTGCTTTTAAGGTATTCGGTCGTATACCAAAAGGTGCAATCGTCGGTAGGGTCAACACTGATGCTGCTGTAATCCCCCCAGCGATGCAGTGTTCCAGTTTGGGAACCACTACCAGTAAACCACTGGTTTTCAGCTTCGAGTGTTCCGGATGCGTCGCCAGGTACACGACCAGTGAATCCGATCGACGGGAAAATGCCACCGCTAGAAATACTGTACCCAACCGCAATGTCTCCGACTTTATCCATTGCCGCGCTGCCCATCCACCGCGAGTTCGAGTTGGGAGAGAAGGTCCCTTGCTGGAACACCGACGGCGTGCCGGCAGAGATGCGCAATTCGTACCATCGCACTCCATCGGTCTCGGCCTTCCGGCTCCCGCCGGTTTTCACCGAATGGTTCACCACAAGCGCCTCGTGGCCATCCGCAAAGTGACGATATGCGAGCCGATACATCAACCGATCACCGAGCGAATCCAGCTGATTCCTAGTGCCGGATTGGGGAACACAAGTGCCACCGCCACAGGCTTCTGTAAAGCTGGCTACGCCAAGAGTGGTGGGACCGGTGAAGCTGCTGCTAGAAGGATTCGTCCAACTCACGTGGAACTTCCAAACATTTAGCACATTGCTGCCAAAGTTCACCACGTAATTAGGTGAACCTGTCGGAGGAGCTATTGTCCCGTCCAGATCCGAAGGCAAAAGCCCCCCAAAACTGTTGCTGAGTTGGAAGCACTGCTGGGTTGCTGCAGCGCCCGTTAGCATGGCGGTGCGATCGAAAGCGCATACTCTTCCGCCGACAAACGTGTTGCCCTGAAACATGTTGAAGGTGGTGTAGTAAGCATCTGGCCAGACAGCTAGCTTAGGATAATCGTTGAAATTAGGCTGTTGGAATGCATAACGCGCATAGGTTCCAGTCGCGTCGGAAGAAGTGGAAACGGCAACGCATTGTAGATAAGGAGTGGTGCTCACAGAAAATTGAGTCAGCACCCAGCGTTGAGCGGACTTGTCCCATTGAACGATCGGATCGCCGTCATTGTTGGCTTCGCAACCTCCGCCAAAACCTTGCCAGAGAGAATTGCCGGCCACCGGCCCCTTGAGGAGAGATCCCGATTTGCTAAATACTCCAAATGCCTCATTGACCCACTGGACATATTGCGTGGAACCGACTGCACCATTCGTATCTGGAGGTGCTGCATTAACGGCATAGACTGGGAGGCCGATGCCATCAAAGGTCGCTCCCTGTGTAGCATTGAATGCCGCGGCCGAAGCACCTTGCAGCGCTCCATCTGAAGAACTAGTAACGGGAGTATGTGGTAAACGCTTAACTTCGTGCTCACGGGGAGGACCCATTTTTGCAAAGTCAGCGTTAGGGAGATCTCGCAACGCGGGAGAAATGTCGTGGTGAACGGCCGTTGTGACTTCAGGATTGCGATGGATGCTGCTGGATTGAGCTGCCACCGTTAATGGGAATACAAAGAAACCCATGAGAAACGCAAAGAAACTTGCTGCAAACCGATTCTTCATCGATTAAACCTCATTAGATTTAAGCTACTCGGGGGCTTGAGCCGCCGGGGAGGCAGCTTGAATAAGCCCTAGACCTCAGGGTCAGGTAACTAGGAGAGTACACCTGCGATTCTTCTTGGTCAATCAGTACTGGCTTGCTCGGTAGCAGTTTGAGGCAGAAACGTTTATCTTCGATGGTACGGAACTAGCCGCCACCGCCGCGCAGAAGGAAAAAGGTTGCAAACAAGGCACAATTTAGGAATTCAGCAGCGCCAGTTATCGCTGTCTCCTCAGTTTCTCATCAACCCGTTCTGAGCCGGACACTTTCTTCTGTTCAGCCCTAATTAGATCGCCGACCGCTCCTTCCCATCCGCAGATCAGACAATCCACGTGCGTGCTATCCAACAATGGCGCGTGGTCGATTTCCATTCCATGCGGCATGAGACGGACGTCAGCAATCGTCCTGACTAAGAGTTCCGTGCCCGCATCGCAGTTGGGACATATAACTCCGTATTGGTTACCGACTGACATATTTCGAGAATGGTATTCAAACAGCAACAGTTTCACAAGCCACCGCGAACGCGTGCCGGTAGCTGGTCCCTGGAACAGTTTTCCCTCAAATAATCGCGCCCAGCTCACTGACTACATCCCCGATGTCTTGTCTTCAACCAGCCGACACCGGACTAGCGGCTGCGGATCAATCCGCGTCAGCGTCTGCGCATCGATGCGATCGTCTTTCTTTCGACTCTCCCAATCAGGCGCACATTGCGCGCATGCGCCACGATCACTTCGTGCGACAGTTCACTGAGCAAACGGCTCACCCAGGGCGAATGCATCGCCGTCTCCAGCGCGACGCGAAGGCTTCTCAAGCGCAAGGGGCGGAAGCTCCTGGGCCTGGGAGACGCTTGATCGGACTCGATCAGAGCATCTCACGGCTACTTCAGTTCGATCTCGACGATCTGCCCTTGCGCCTCGCCTTCGTTGGTCAGTGTATGCGTGACTTTAGAATCGACCCAGTGAAAATCGCCCGACTTCATTTCCTCGGCATTTGATTTTCCATCCGCGGTTGTAATCTTCAAGCGCAACAGCGTGGAAGCAACGATCAGGTAAGGACGCTCATGGGTGTGCATCGCAGAAGTAGCTCCCGGCGCAAGGAGCCAGTTGTACACCCGTGCCTCAAGGTTCTCTGCCGCAACCGTTGCCACAGGCGGCGCTGGAGCGGATCTGGGCACCTGCAGAAATTGGACGAGAAAGACGTCCTTGGTGGTATCGCCGACGTTGTGCACACGGTGGGTGTATGGTTTGCCATTAGCGAGTGATA
>JBBRNA010000061.1:0-9953 GCA_038230575.1 Terriglobales bacterium
GGATGAATCGATTCGAGCGGGAGAAGCTTCGTAATCCTGACCAACTACCCGACCTAGAAGGCGAATCGCTAGAATTTAGCTGGGATTTTGCGGAAGATGTAAGTGAGGAAAATTACCAGATCATCCGAGTTGGAGATGTGGAGGTCTGGCGGGAGCTGGCTTTCTTTGACAACATTTCAAGATTCAACGAAATCAAAGCTTTGCTGAAGCAAAAATACGGACCGAGATTCAAATCGTTGACGCCGACAGACGCTAGTTTGGACTGGCTTACTGGCGACCACTACCACAAATTGCAGAACGTCAGCAGGACGTAGAAATTCAGTGAATTTTTCCGTTCTCAACTGCGATCATTATGTGATCCGATTGACCAAGTGCTTGGTCAATTTGTCTTCTGCAATAGCGGGACTGCGAGCTGTCGACGTTTATTTGTGTTGGCCAAAAGGTAATGTCCCAGGGGCCCTGAAGGAACTCCCGTCAAACTGATCCCGTGGCATAGTGCATCCGGCCGCTTCACCCTTTCTAATGATCGAGACCGCAGTGAGAGGGTATGGGCTCGGAGTACGACAACTGGCAAGCACGGACCTGATGACAGGAGCGCCGAGTCGAACATGAGGTTCAGAAAAAAGCCATTCTGCGCTACTCAATCTTGTCGTGCTTCGCCAGGTTGTGGCGCCCACACAATATCTGAATGTTTGCAGGGTTTTTTGAAGAACCGCCCTTCGAGTAGGGGATGATGTGGTCGAAGTGAAGGCCGGAATTCACTCCGCAGGAAGGATACGCACAACGGCCCTGATCACGCTTCCATACATCAAGCTTCACCCAGCTTGGAATGATCCGATTGTCTTCTAACGCAATTGTGTCGGGAGCGGGGCGATTGTGATTGTCGGTGCCAGCGAAGTGGAGCTTGAACTTGAAGACTTTGCGGTCCCCCGACTGCTCAGTCCAGCAGTCAATCAGGTCAAACAACCCGTTGTATACCCAGATGCCAGGGCGGAGCTTTTCATAGACTCTTACTTTTTCTGGTGGTGCGGAACCTTCTTTAAATTTCTGTGCCGCCATTGCGAAAAGCCCATTCTGGGTCAGCGAACCACCCGGATAACGATCCGGTTGATCTACTTCTTTTGGGTGAGGTACATGAGGAGTCCGGGCAACATCGTGCCCTTCGTAGATCAGAGTGCGGCCTTCATCCTCTAACCGATCGGCGTATGGAGCGCCTGGACGGAGGCTCATCAGAATAATGTTTTCCGTGTCCCGCAGTCGGAAATTCATCCCGCGTTGGAGATTTATGCCGATTGCGGAACACATCTCCATGTAGGAGACGACATCACCGGGTTGGAGTCCGTAGGGCAAGCCGAACAAATTATAAGGCCTGTATCGAGAGCTAATTGACTCTCAGAAGCCAAATGAGCGATTCACAGCACCATTGCTATTAGCTTAGAGGTCTTCAGACGATGGCGAAGCGGATGAATATGGCACGAGGTTCAAATCGTTGACGCCGACGGACAAGAGTTTGGACTGGCTTACCGGCGATCACTATTACAAATTGCAGACTCTCAATCTGACGTAGAGAGTGATAAGCCCTTGAGCTGTGGTTCGGGGTCGCCAAGGCCCAGAGTCTGGAGACATCCCCTCCAAACTTGTGCCAGAACCTCTAAGAATCGGTGAAGTCGACGGAAAGAGAAATCGTGTTTCGTCCGTATTTCTCCCGCGCTTCACTTAACTCAGAAATAAGCTTTTGCAATTTGATTGGATCGCTCTCCACCGATGCCATGGTGGCAAGTTCAGTCCAATTAATCTGCTCGTTTTGCCTCATGTATTTAAACTTAGCAATTCAGGGGCCAACAAGAGCCGTTTTCTAAGACCGTTGCATATAACCATTTGCGTCTGAGGGGTGGACACAGATTCGTTCCAAGAACAAAGCGTTGCCTTGGTAGAAATTCCCGGCAGTGTGTATTTTAAGACCATAGCACCGTCAATTCTGGATAAACGTTCAACAGACGATGACCGTCGCTAAATCGTTTTCCCTGAATGGGTGGGGAAAACCACGGATGAGTCCTTCCGACCTCGCTAGCCCCCTGCGAAACGATGCTACGCCGGTCTTATGAGTGATTGTCGATGTCATTTTGGACTATTGAGTGGCCGAATCAGTCGTGCGGCGGGACTCCGATCAGGAGAAGAATTGCTTATGATGCTAAGCCGCATAGCATGGTATAGTCGTGCGGTGATCGATAAAAAGCTATCAGAATATTTCTCCGCACTGGGCCGGAAATCAGTCAAAGCAAGAATGAAAAACGTGTCTGCTAAAAGGCGAAAAGAAATTGCACGTGATGCTGCTAACGCTCGGTGGACAAAGCAACGTCAAAAGAAAACAGTGAAAGCTGGAAGGAAATCGTGATAGGCAAAAAGCGTGCCGCTATATACGTCAGAGTATCCACCGTAGAACAAGAAACCGATTTGCAGGAAGCTGAGTTGCTGGAATATTGCGGACGACGAGGATGGGAATCCGTCCTGTACCGAGATAAAGGCCAGAGTGGAGCGAAGCAGGATCGTCCGGCATTAAATTTGCTCCTGAATGATCTGCGAAAACGGAAGGTGGATGTAATCCTGGTGTGGAGTTTGGATCGATTGGCACGATCGCTAAAACATTTGCTTAACATTTCGGAAGAATGCAAGTCGCTGGGTGTTGACCTTGTTTCCCTGCGGCAAAGCATTGACACCACGCTTCCAGCTGGCAGACTCACTTTTCAAATTTTGGGAGCGGTCGCTGAATTCGAAAGAGAGTTGTTGCGGGAAAGAGTGAAAGCAGGCATGGCACAGGCACGTCGAGCGGGAAAGAATATCGGCCGACCAGCGTTGCGACACTTCGGCACCAGTGAACTGGAACGAATACGATCATTGCGGACGCAAGGTGTAAGCGTTCGGAAATTGGCAACGACATTTGGAACGACTCAGTGGACGATTTCGAAACTGATGGCTGCATCACAATGGAAGAAAGGGATTTCAGCATGAAAAAAACCGACAAGAAGAACGATCCGAAATCATTCAAGGATATAGAGGAACTCGGCCGAAAGTATGGGGTGCAGGTGACGAATATGGCGGACGATGGTGCCCGAGCTATCGGTATTTTGGGCGGAGTTAAACGGCAGGGTCAAGCCGCATCCAAAGTGCGACCTTCAAAAGATTTAAATGGCGGAAGACGTTCTCGATAGCAAATTTGTTTTGCTACCTACACGGTTTTGTAGTGCTAACGCCTTTGATAACACGCATCGCAACTCTCTGGCCGAAACTGACAGCGTTCATCGCAGCTCAAAAACAACGGAAGGAACCACTGAATATTCGACCTACCATGACTGAATTGTATTCGAGTCGTACCAATGATACTTGGCGCACTGTCGCCACTATTGGCCGGATGGACGATGCCCTCGAACTACAGCGCACCCAGACCTTTGAACACAAAGATTGCACCCCTGATTAGCCAGTACGCGCAGAAGCCCGCTCCCGTCAGCATCAAAAGCCCTATCAGGCCGTACACCCACTGTGGGTACTTGCGTACTACCATCCATGGCATAGGTGACGCGTGACCAGCGGCCGATCGGATGTACAAGAACTCAGGCGGGCGCACGTAACTCAAGAGCTGAATAACAAAATACTCCTTGGGCGCCACGGATTCGACCCGCAACACATGCTCACCAGACGGGGTGGTACCTTCCGTGTAGTTTAGGGATGGATACAATTGGAAAAAATCGGGTTTTCTGCGATGTACGATTTCTACCCAGTCGGCAGTCTCACGACCGAAGTTTTGTATCGTCACCGAATGGGTCAGAAGGAGAAAACTTGCTGGCGGAGCGGGCTGGCCTGCGGCGGCTGGCTCAGCGGAAGCAGGCGGCAACGCTTGAGCTGAGTTGGCAGGGTTTAGCTGGTTCGTGGGTATCGCATACAGAAAATTGTGCGACAGCCAGTACAGTATCTTGACGTTTGGTTTCAGGAATTGTGACAGATACGTGGCAGCGACTGAAGCGCAGACTGTAGCAACGTAGCCCGCGAGAGGTTCCATGCTTCGAGTGCTCCGAAGTGACGGCAGTCAAATCGTAACATAGGGATTCGCCCACTGTTAGTTCGTGTACCGCAGTGATGGTGCCAACTAGCGAAACATCGCCATAGCACTCAGCGACTGGGTCAAGACTTGTTAATGCCTGTAGAGATTACACCTTCAGGCACATTGGGGCAGATTGGAACATGGAGGAAGCCATCTACAACAAGGGGGCTGCAATACGGAACACTGTCGTCTACGCGTTTGCGCTAGCAGGTTGTCTAGTGGGCCTGATAATGTGGCACTCTTGGTTCGGTCGCGGCCTAATGGCTGTCGCGGTGGTTTGGGCGGTGGGAGGGCTGAAGGCCAATTGGCGAGCGATTCACCAGGGCTTCGCGGATTGGACAACCCACCAGTGGACCGCTAACTGTCGAAAAATGGCGATAACACTCATCATGGGGGCAATGTGCTATCGCCTAATTTCAATTGGGACGAATCGGTAGGTTGTTTCGTGGGCTGCTATGCGGCACACTATGGTTCCATGACGGACGAACTGATTTGGCTACAGCAGTGGTATACGGCGCAATGCGATGGAGAGTGGGAACACGCTGCCGGAATCACTATAGAAACAATCGACAACCCCGGCTGGAGCGTGGCGATTTATATCGAAGACACTGAGATGGAATCTATTCCGTTTGAGCCGCTAAAAACTCAGGTCAGCGAAACGGACTGGGTTCAGTGTCGAGTGGCGGAACGGAACGACGGGCCTGTCTATCGACGATTTACGGGTCATGGCGGCGCGTCGAACCTCTCAGACATCATCGCCGTATTCCGAAAGTGGGTTGAAATCAAACGGCAATGAGGTCGTAGTTGACGATATAGACTCATCGACCGGTCAAAACCTGTAATCGCCTGGTTTGAACAGTTAACCGATGTAATATCGTGCCAACAGATGGGAGGAGCTATGTTTCCACGCCTTCTTGCCTTGATGTTTCTCCTTTCTATAGCGCACGTCCTTCTGGCGCAAAAATCGGGAACAACACGTCGCGTGCGAGAGACGTGCGCGGTCACAAACCCTTTAGACCATCCTTTTGTGCCTCCGTTGCCCTATCCGGCAAACAGGAGTGTTAATTGGTTTGGAACCGACCGGTTTTGGACGTTGCTTCCCAGCGACGGGATAATGGCGCAAGGAGACAAGACATTTTGGTTTCGACAAGAGTGGGGACACTATGACGGCCGCGGGCAGTGGATACCGGAACGGGATGCTGCAAAGTTGACGGTGACTGCCCGACGACTTGATGGCCCAGCGTCCCCTCCTGTGATTCTGAGAGCCATTAGCTCCTCCCGAGAGGACTGGAAGGCCTTCCTAGTAGGAGGAATTAACTTTTCGACACCGGGATGTTGGGAAGTATCGGGGCGTTATGAAAAGGACGAAGTGATTTTTGTCGTATGGGTTGTAAAGTAGTCAGCCACTTTTGTTCAAATGTTAAGATATCGCGATTCTACTCATCGACCCAGCAGCACCGGTTGGGATCGGGGCTCAAAGAAGGTATTCCTTTCGAGAGTTCAAAAATTGCCCTCAGCGGATCATGCGGATCAGTGACTTGCAATCGATCATGACCGTACCCTTTCTTGAGGGGTATAGTGCGGACAAAAGTCCGACGAAAACGTTCAGGCTATCGCTTAAACGATAGCGAAAACGGCCACCTAGAACGCCCCTTAGGGGCGGGGTCGCCCCGCCACGATGCGGGTTTGAATCGATCTGACGAATGCCAGTGCGAGGTAAAATTAAAATATCTGGACGCATCCCCCTCATTCTGTAAAGCTTATCGACTGATGTCCGTTTGTCTTTTCTTTTATTCGCTGTGCATTGCTGTCGGTTCCTTCCTAAGTCACCTTGTCGGCTGAGGGAGAGCACTTCATGTCGAACGCAGCGCCACCGCTTACAACCAATCCCAAGGCACTCAGCTTTTCGTCAGCCCACAGAATTCAGCAAAGTCTGACAGCGTCGCCGGAGCGAAGGCTGTTAATCTCCTTGGCCGAGCGCGCCCCGGCGTGGATGAACTCGGACCACCTCACCGTTCTCGGATTCGTCTCGCAATGTTTGGCGGGAGTCTGTTACGCCTTGTCCTGGCACCACAGAACAGCACTCGTATTTGGAATTCTCTTCCTCGCCCTGAATTGGCTTGGAGACAGCTTGGACGGAACGCTGGCTCGGGTTCGCAACCGGCAGCGTCCCCGCTACGGCTTCTACGTCGATCACGTCTGCGATTCCATAGCCGCCTTCTTCTTGATGGGGGGCATGGCGTTGTCGAGCTTTGTCAGCCCGGCTGTCGCTTTCGGCATGCTGATCGCGTTTCTTATGCTCTCGATTGAAGCCTACCTCGCAACCTATACACTCGGTTGCTTTCAGCTTTCCCACTTCAAGTTTGGCCCGACGGAAATTCGCATACTGCTCGCCATGGGTAACCTCGCGTTGTTGTGGCACCCAACGGTGAAACTCTTGGGCAAGACTGTGTTGCTGTTCGACCTTGGCGGCTCAATCGCGACCGGAGCGATGGCTCTCATGCTGATCTTCTCTGCGATTCGGCATACTAAACAGCTCTATCGCGAGGAGCGCTTGGCATGAACCACATTGTGACAGCGCCGGGCAGGCTGGCCAGATTCTCGATGGTGGGCGCGACAGGGATTGTCGTACAGCTCGCCTTACTCTCGCTACTGACCGCCGTCAACACGAATTATCTGGTTGCGACGATTGCGGCCGTCGAATCGGCGATCCTGCACAACTTCATCTGGCATCGTTTCTTCACCTGGCCGGAGCGGCAAAGCTCGCTCGCTGAAAGTATCTCCGCGCTCTTACGATTCAATTTCAGCAACGGACTGTTGTCGCTCGTAGGGAATGTCTCGCTGATGAGGCTGTTCAATGGCGAGTTTGATTTGCCATTGGTTCCCTCCAATCTCCTCAGCATCGCGATCTGCGCACTCGCTAATTTTGCCATCAGCGATCGTTGGGTATTTACCGCCGCAAGCACTAGCCCGTCGCAGCCCGCGATCGCTCCCGCATCAGCGCCAGTGAGCGTTGCGCAAAGGGGAGATAAATCAGGGCCGCTGTTACCGCCAGGGCCGAACCCATCCCGATCTGCGGAGCCAGCAAAAACGGGGACAGCGCCCACAATTCGTCGAGCAAAAATATTGCCGGGAAAATTCGAAATACTTTGCGGCCGAAATGCTGGATATCGAAGGCAACCGCGGAGAGCAAATACAAGCGAATTGGAATACCGATGGCGGCGGAAACAATAAGGATGATGGAGACCCACTCATGTCGGCTGAAGGCCTGCTGCAGCAACTCCTCGACAAAAGAGATGCGCGCCAGCGCAACAATGTAAAAGCAGAGGTACATCACTTGAATGAGCAGAAAAAGAATTCGAACGTACCCTTGGGCCGCTGCCGGAACATCATTGGAAGACGTGAGCAGTGTGTTAGCAGTGTCCGAATCTTGCACCGGCGTGCGCGGAGCTGCAATCGCGCCGAGCGAACCAACCTGATTTTGCTGCGCTCGTTGTTCGACGGAACCTACAAACCGATATCCCCGCTTGGTAATTGTCTCGATAAAACGCGGATTCGAGGCCGAGTCCCCGAGCACTTCGCGGAGCTTATTCACAACGGTGTTCAAACTATGATCGAAGTCCACGAACGTGTCGGACGGCCAAAGCTTTTGCCGCAGATCCTCGCGCGTCACCACTTCCCCCGGCCGCTCCAGCAAGACAACCAAAACCTGAAAGGGTTGCTCCTGCAGCCTCATCCGCACTCCAGACTTTCGAAGCTCGCCGCTCTCGGTATCCGCTTCGAACACCCCGAACCGGTAAATTCTCCTGGATTGATCGGACGCCATCGCAGACATCATAACCGAGCGAGGAATTATGCTATCCGAGGATGGGTCTCGGTCGTTATTTTGTGTGGGCTATTCAATCACACGATAAAGGCCGAGCAGCTTCAGGCTCGAACCCTCAACGCTTTCGACCAATATGTTGGACTAAGCGAACAGCGGATGAAGGCAGAAGAACAGTCCAACTCGTTTTTGGCAGTGGACGAACTTCCAAACGGCGTGCGCCAAGTTTTGATCGAACGTCTCAAGCAAGGCAACGTGATCGTAAATCGAGCTGGGACGTTCAGTGATGGTCACCCGGTTTCGGTGTCAGGTGGCCTCATCCACCATTGGCGAGGGACGGTGTTTATTCCGGGCGTAACTGTGACGCAAACCTTGGCATTTCTCCAGGACTACGACAATCAGTCAAAATTCTACGGGCCAGACGTCGAGCGATCGCACCTCATCTCCCGCGACGGCCAGCATTTCATAGTTTCCATGCGGTTGCGCAAGAAGATTGCGATATTAGACACCGATTACGACATTCGCTATCGATTACTGAGCAGCGGGAGAGTCCTGGCGCGATCGGTAAGCACACGCATAGTCGAGATCGACAACGCGGGACAGAAAAATGAAGTCGCAAAGCCGGTCGGTGACGATAACGGATTCATGTGGCGTCTGAATTCTTACTGGAGATTTGAACAACGCGATGGCGGAACTTACGTCCAACTTGAGGCCATCTCACTCACACGCGACATTCCCGTAGGTTTGGGATGGTTGATCAGCCCCTTCGTGTCGACCATTCCCAAGGAATCTCTGGAATTCACGCTTAATCGCACGCGAGCAGGACTCCTCGAAATGAAAAAGTGAGGGTCGAGACTATCTGGCTTGGGGCGCAGGCGTCTTCGAGAAGAGCCACGGAAATAATTTGGGTTCGTCAACGGCCTTGTCCCACGAGTCATGCCTAATGCCGGGATATTCGATGTAATGGACCTTGGCTCCCGCCTGTTTCAAAGGCTTCTGCTTAGACCTGGAAGCCAAGTCGATCTCGCAACTTTTGAGTCGGCCTGAAGCGGCTGATAGCTGGAAATTGTCGATTCGATTTCCGCGGTTGTGCTTGAAAGCCCGCCGAAAATAATCCCAGAACGTGAAGTGGCCTCCCTCTCCGGGATGTAGTGATCGGAATGCATTGGTGTAGCCGAGCTTGAGCAGAGCACGGTAACGATCACGGGATTCCGGCTGAAACAACGCGTTGTGCAACCATGATGACGGTTTATGGCAGTCGATATCTTCTGGAATGACGTTGAAATCGCCGCCCACCACAACCGGCATCCTTTCTGCAGACAATTTTTGGAGATGCCGTTGGAGACGATCCATCCAAGCTAATTTGTATGCAAAGTTATCGCTACCCGGAGGATTGCCATTGGGCAGATAAATGTTAACGATTTTTAGATCACCGATCACCACTTCTAAATATCGCGTATGACTATCGGCATCATCGCCGGGAAGCGTGGTGCTGACCGTGAGAATGGGAAGCGTCGATAAAATGGCGACGCCGTTATAAGCCTTCTGCGTCACCGCCACGCTTTCATAGGCCAGCTCTTTGAAGTGCAGCGATGAGAATTCCGCTCCCTTCAATTCCTGCAGCAATAAAACATCTGGGGACTGCAGTTCCAGCCATGCGCTGACGTGCTCAAGCCGAGCACGAATTGAATTTACGCTCCAGCTAGTGATTTTATTTTGTCCATTCCATTTCCAAAGATCGACTGCGGCATGGAATCGGCAACCACGGATGGTTTGCAGCGTATCACTAATATAAGGATGCGATAGGCGCACCGCCACAGTATCGGTATCGCTTCCGCTGCCCCCCTAAGCGTGGGAAGGACGGACGGTACGGACGAACTGGACGCAAGAATCCCTGTACCTAATTCTGTTGAAGAACAAAATACATAGTAAAAAAATGAAGAAACAGAAATCTTATTTAAACGCTTGCTACTGCTTCACAATTTAATGTTAGAAATCTTGCGTCCGCATCGTCCAGTCCGTCCAGTCCGTCCA
>JBBRNA010000062.1:0-9772 GCA_038230575.1 Terriglobales bacterium
AAAAAGGCTGTCGTGCTCGGTCGCAACATACAACACATTGTGAGTGCCGCCCGCGATATTGTGGACGTTTGGCATATAAAGCGGCTGCGCGTAGACATATCCGTCCAAGGTCGTGGAGAACAGCTTGCCAAATTGGCTGCTATTTACGTTGGCGGGGATCAGGACGGTCTCCGCAGTATTCTGGCCGGTGCGCGCATTGTCGTTGTGATAAGTAGTGACGCTTACCTGAGCCACCAGAAGGTTCGAGGCAACGCACACAAAAAAGAGCCAAGCCATTCGCATAAACGTGCCTTCGAGCCGTCTCATGATTATGTCCGGATAGCGAACTAGAAGAATGCACCCGATAAGGGTAGCGAATTTCTAATACAAGCCGGAACAAAACACAACTACAAACTCGCTGGAAGCCTTGCCTAGATGGCGATTCGTTCAGGGCACTGCACTTTAAGTGAATGGCTTTGCACGAAGAAGAATGAAATCGCAATCGCGCGGCGCTGATAGCGCCCATATGGATTGCACTTAACTCATCTTCTCCCTAGACAGAGTACTGAGACGCGTCAACTTAACTCAACGCGCCGCCACACGGAGGCACAAAGTGCGTTTCAAGAGGTTCGCCGTCACCCGGTCCGCACGCAGTTGATTTGGTTACAACTTTTCCAAACTTTATAAGTTTAGTGCGAATCACCTGCTCCGAGCGGAATAAATTCTGTATCGCAGAACACTTACTACGCCGTCAATGAGTATGCCAGTTTATCGATACCAATTTCCGTTTGCGGAAGATTCGATATAATCCTCAGACTATTTACGCGAACACATGGATGGCCTAAAGTTAGGTCGGGCAGGCGGCCAGCACGGTCGCTAAGGGAGACGGCGGATTTATGGCACGAGATGGTTCATTCCACTATCAACTTGAGGAGTCGAAAGATAAAAACGGGAATCAAGTGACGACAATCAAGTGTCAAGGCGAGTTGGTCAGTGAAACCGCGGGTGGGGTAAAAGAAGTGGTGAGGAACCTCATTCCTACGGGCGGTCGTATTGTTATCGACCTTGGTGGCGTAAAACATCTGGATAGCGCGGGCCTCGGAGCGCTAGTTGGCCTTAAGACATCAGCAATCAAACAAGGGCAATGCATCCTTGAACTCGCCAATTTGACACCTGGCGTGCAGGAACTGTTGCGCATCACTCATCTGACGCAGATCTTCTCCTCGTAAGGTAGAACCTTCGTTTGTAGCGCGTGCGGGCTTAGTCGTGGCGAAAGCACGCAAACGACGCAATGATTGTTGGTACCGGGATTGATAGCAGTCACGCAAGGCATCGATTACTGCTACGTTCCGACGGTACGAAAACCACCTTCGAGGATGCCGGTTAGGCACCGGGCCGCAACATGTGCATCAAGAAGGTAGCCCGCTTCTTAAAGAGTTACGGCGTTGGAATTACTGCCTTCGTTTCGCTGGAGAAGCTGCTCTCCTTCGAACTTGCATCAACCGCGGTCACGACGTAGTAGTACGTTTTCCCGGCCGATACCGTGGTATCCGTATACGATGACCCTGAACTAAGAGATGCGTTCAGGATCGTGTAAGGGCCTCCCGTAGTGCTGCTCCGATACACGTTGTACCCCACCACGTTGGTCGATGCCGACCAGGTGAGTTGAACGCTATGTTGCGTCGCCGCCGTTCCGCTACCGGTGAGTATTTGAGTGACGCTGGCGGGCGATGCATCGCCGATTTCTATCAGCCTGGCCGGATATAACACGTTCAGCACCGAAGTTGATCTAGCCCCCAAGCAGAAATTCGTGTTGAAGACGGATCTCATTAAATCCGACAATCCGCAAATGCAGGAGCCGAGGTAGCGGTCTGCAGAGAGGTATTCGCCGATTACAATCAAGCACTTGTATTCATGCTGGCTTGGCGAAGGGGCACGTGGCTTTATCCTTCACTGCAGTCGGCTTTTTTCGAGATCGCGCTCAGCCAAGGGCCCTGCCCGGAAGTTATCGGGAAATATGGGCAAGCGATGGCAACGTATCGTCGATGAATTCCACCACGCGGCCGCGAAAACTTATCGCAATTTGCTCGATCATTTTGTGCCCAAGTTTTCGGTTGGTTTGACTGCGATCCCTGGGCGTACAGACGGCGGGGATCTCCTCGCGCTCTGCCAAGAGAATTTGGTCTACCGCTGCGACATTGCAGATGGAGTTCGTAGAGGACTTCTCAGTCCATTTCATTACCTAGAGGCATCCCAGACTCGGTTACTACACAAACATTCCCTAGCGTAGCTCGCGATCGAAGAATATGAAAAAGCTCTGTTGCTGATCGGCGAAAGTCCGCCAGGGACAGCCGCGCTCTCAGGTGAATTTCCTAAGGCATTTCAAACTGCCGGCCAGAAAGGCTACTGGCAAAAGTTTCTTGACGTGACGCAAAACATTGCTGTCTCAACCGGACATATCATGTGCTACCTAGGGTTACCCTTGACAGTAAGTTCAACAAAAAGTATAGTTCGGGTGCCTTCCCCCTCTAACATTTTCTCGTTGAACTCTCATCAAGAAGACTTGGATAGCTGGATTTAAATAGAAGATCGAAAAGATTCCCCCTTCCCCCTTCCCCCGTCGATCAAATCTTTAAGCCAAGTTGAGGTATTTCATGAACAGCCGCCCATACTCATGTCTCACTCTGGCTCTTTTTCCCTTGCTGTTGATAAGTGTGTCATTGCCCTTAGCGATGGCTCAGGCAAACGTCCACGGCCAGTGGAATACGATGGCCTCTTCTATGCCTATCAATCCAGTCCATGCTGCTTTGCTGAGCAACGGCAAGATCTTGGTGGTTGCTGGCTCCGGGAATTGTCCGCCCTCGCAGGCGGGGTGCCCGACCGGTCCACCGTACAACTCCGCGAATGGCTCTGGTGCTCTACTTTTAGATCCGGTCAGCGGACAAACCATCACTCAATTTTCCCTATCCTGGGACATGTTTTGTAACGGCATGGCCCTGCTGCAGGATGGACGCGCACTGATCGATAGCGGCACAATTCAATATGATCCTTTTTACGGGCAGCCCCAGGTGGCAATCTTCGATCCTGCCACAAATTCATTCAGCAATACTCAGAATATGGCGCACGGGCGCTGGTATCCCACTGTACTGACTCTGGGAGATGGGCGGGTAATGGCTTTTTCGGGGTTGAACGAGACGGGCGGCACTAACACCTCTGTCGAGTTCTACACCATCGGTTCGGGCTGGAGCACGCAAGACATCGCCCCCTGGACCCCTGATCTATATCCGCGCTTGCACCTTCTGCCGAATGGCACAGTCCTCTATTCCGGCGCGCAAACCAGCTCTAAGCTTTTCGACCCATCGACCACAACTTGGAACACAAACCTCGCCACGACGAACTACTATAAAAATCGAACATACGGTACATCTGTTCTGCTGCCATTGACGCCCGCGAACAATTACGATGCGAAAGTGATGATTATGGGAGGCGGGAGCCCCGCAACAAACACGACCGAAATTATTGATATGGGTGCAGCGACTCCCAAATGGGTATCGGGGCTAAATATGTCAGAAGCGCGCATCGAAATGAATGCGGTGCTACTGCCTAACGGCAACGTTCTAGCGCTCGGCGGTTCTGTAAATGACGAGGATACGGGCAGCCTCAGTTTAAATGCGGATTTGTTCGATTTGAGCACGGTCGATCTCAGCTCTACTCCTCCAATTTTAGGAAATGTCTCCTCCGCGGGGGCGAATGCGTCGCAACGGCTATACCACTCAGTGGCATTGTTACTACCAGATGCAACGGTGTGGCTGGCGGGAGGTAACCCCTCGCGAGGCACGTACAACAAGACAATGGAAATTTATCAACCGTCGTACCTATTCAACCAAGACGGCACGATGGCGGCACGTCCATCAATCACGAGCGCGCCAAGTTCAATCTCCTATGGCAACTCTTTCAGCGTGGCTACGCCGGACGCCACAAATATTTCTTCCGCAGTTCTAGTACGTAACGGAACGGTAACGCATGCTTTCGCTATGGACCAGCGTGAGGTGGGACTAACCTTCACAGCAGGCAGCGGGGCACTTACCGTGACAGCTCCTCCCAACGGCAACATCGCGCCACCGGGCTACTACATGCTGTTTATCCTGAATACCTCGGGCGTACCGTCGCAGGGTACGTTCATTCGGGTGACCGCATCGCCAGACTTCTCAGTAGCTACTACGCCGGCTTCCCGAACAGTAGCTCCGGCAGCTGGCACGAGCTACACAGTGAGTGTGATACCTTCCAATGGGTTTACTGGAAACGTCAATTTCAGCGTAAGCGGGTTGCCTGCTGGCGCGATTGCCACCTTCTTGCCGAGTTCATTGCCGGGTTCCGGGTCGTCGACCATGTCCATCAGCACGTCAAGTTCGACACCCACTGGAACTTACCAGCTTATAGTAACCGGGGCCAGCGGCGGTCTCACTCACTCTTCACAGATCACTCTTGTGGTGGCGGATTTCGCACTTTTGGTTTCTCCTAATATTCAATCTGTGAAACGCGGTTCACAGACGACCTATTCAGTGACGGTTACTTCCAAGGGACCTTTTTCCTCCTCCGTAAACTTTGGGATCAGCGGATTGCCCTCCCGCACCAGCGCTTCGTTTAATCCCACATCTGTATTGGGTTCGGGCAGTTCAATACTTACAGTCTCAGCAAAGAAACCAGCAGCGACTGGGACCTATCCGCTCACTATCACTGCCACTGGCGGAGGTCTCAAGCATTCCGCAATCGTTAATCTGGTAATTCAGTAACGAAAGCCTTGTTCGACGGAGACCAGCGATGACTAATAAAACCTTCTCGTTCATTATTCTGCTTCTGTTGTTCTTGCAGATGACCATGCTCGGTGCACTGTACGCTGCCATCAAAGGCGATAATGGCCGAAGCACGCAGCTTGAATCCCCTACGGCATCAAAGCAGCAAGCTGAAACGGATATCAGAGGAACATGGTCGGGCACGTTTTTTTCGAAGCATTCCAACGTTGCGCCGTTCACAATGACTGTAGTTATCAATCCTGACTCCCGCGGACACCTGATCGGCAGCTTGACTCTAAGCTCGGCATGCTTGAAACGTGCACAAATCGAAGTCACAGTTACGGGCTCGACAGTTGTGCTCGCAGGCAGCGACGAAGATGGAGATAACATTACAATGCGCGGCAGCATGGATAAGGCTGGCGCGCTGTTAAAGGCTACTTACATCTTAAACGCCAGTGCGACAGGCAAATGCGAAACCGACGACGGAACGGCTGAGTTAGCGAAGCGGTAGAGTTTTTGACATACAGTCGGCGATTACTTTCGGCTCCTGAACTTTTGCTGTCTGGCTTCGAAAAGTAGTCGCGCGCACAAGGCATTTTAAAGGGGATTCGAGGCTCCCTAGCCAGCCGGTCATGAACCATCTCATTTATTGGAGCCTAATCGCACAATGATTGTTCTCCCATGCTTTTCGCAGCAAATTATACAATTTCCCGGAAAAGCGGCTTTCCACCGGAGAAGACAATGTTGTTGACATCGCGCAGGAACTTTCTCAGCCTTGGTGCTGCGACGACCGCAGTAGCCATGCAGTGGTCCCTGATCGGAGATTTAAGAGCTGCCACTGTCGAGTCTTCTCGATTAAAGCAGGATGACAGCCTTGTCCGATTGAACAGCAATGAAAATGCCTATGGTCCCTCGATTAAAGTCACCGATGCCATAGAATCCGCAATCGCAAGCTCGAATCGGTACCCGCGAATGGAATACAACGCTCTTTTGGTACGTATCGCAAAGACGCACCGGGTCACGCCCGACCAGGTCCTTCTGGGCTGCGGATCTACGGAAATTCTTCGGTCGGCCGCCTGCGCCTTCCTCGGAAACCGTAAGTATTTGATCCAGGCTTCACCGACTTTCCAAGCCATGGCGCACTACGCGCTCGCAGCGGGTTCTGAAGTCAAGTCGGTGCCCTTGACTCCTACGTTTTCTCATGACCTTGATGGCATGTTGGCGCGGGCAGATGCTTCGACGACACTAATGTATATTTGCAATCCTAATAATCCCACTGCTTCTCTGACTCCGCGCAAAGATTTAGAGAACTTCATTAGCAAGCTTCCGCGATCCACGTTCGTCTTGATCGATGAGGCATATCACCATTATGCCGGAACATCCAACGCCTACAAATCGTTTATCGATTTTCCTATCGATAATGAGAGAGTAATCACTGTCCGCACTTTTTCAAAAGTCTATGGTCTCGCTGGCTTGCGACTAGGGTTCGCGATTGGTTCGCCACAAACAATTAATCGGATGCGAAATTTTGCGACGGAAGACAACATCAACGCTATTGCTACCCGAGCCGCTGGGGCCGCAATCGAAGATATCGATGGACTCAATGACTTTGTTCGCCGCAACGCCGATGACCGTCAGGAATTTTTCAATCAAGCTATGGCTCGTGCGTTAAAACCCATTGATTCACATGCGAATTTCGTAATGATGAATACTTTCCATCCAGCAGAGGAGGCGATAGATCATTTCCGCAAAAATAGTATTTTGATTGGACGCCAGTACCCGTCGATGAACACCCACATCCGCATTTCGCTGGGACGCCCAGAAGAGATGCGTGCGTTCTGGCAGACTTGGGACCTGCTTCCGTACGCTAAAAACCTAATGCATCACCACTAAAGAAAATAAAATTTGATTTTCTCTGTACCGCAAGAATTCTAAGATCCTCTTGCATCCGTGTTTCGGCATTCCGAAGCTATTTAACATCCATTAAAACTTGGCGCTTTCCTGTAACGCTGTCTCGATAGGCAAAGCTTCAGTCGGCACGAAAAAAAAGACCGTAGGGAAACCGAAATCGGTGGACCAGTTCGTGACACCGGTCGCAGGGGCACAAAGGCGTCAAGCAGTTTGCCACCTTTCCGACGATTGCCGCCGGAGCGGATTCGCCATAATCACGCTTGTCGGCAGCTGAATCCTGTGGTAGGATTTTCCTACCGACTATGGCGAACCAAAATACAACTCTCGAATACCTGACCACGACCAAGATCGGTGAGAAGGGGCAACTCACGGTACCAATACAGTTCCGTCAGGACCTTGGGCTGGGACCCGGTGCGCCCTTTGCGGTTCTACGCCTGGGCGATGGTCTAATCCTGTTGCCGGAGCAACAGCGCTTTGAGCAACTTTGCGAACAGGTGAGCTCGAGACTGACGATCGAAGGTGTGACATCAGACGACCTCCTCACAACGCTCCCGGAGGCTCGCAATCGCGTTTACGCCCGTCGCTACGGAAAGAAGCCTTCGGCAAGCGTTTCTCGACGCCGTTCTCGAACCCACCGCAGGAAGTGACCGGACCACGCAGAATCCGCCTGTTCCTGGACTCAAATGTCTTAACTGGAGGAATCGTTTCTTCATGGGGACTCGATAAGGCCGCTCTCTCGCTTTGTGCGGCGAAGGTCTGCAGGTTAGTTCTGGCGGAAGTAGTCCGTGATGAAGTCGAGGAGAATCTGCTTCTTTACGCGGAACGTCTCCGGGGGCTAGATCCTGACCAGTTCATTGAGGATTATCGCCGGCTGATCAAGCTTACCGACCCCGAACTGGTTCCTTACCCGGATAAAGACCTGGTTCGATCCAATCGGCACCTGATCCGGCATGCGGCTGATGTTCCGGTGCTCTTGTCCGCGATGGCAAGCAAACCCGACTGGCTGTTGACCCATAACACCAAGCACTTTACGAAGACTGTCGCTCAACGGACCTCGCTGCGTATCGTAACGCCAGCGGAGTTCTTCCGGGCACTTTCAACCCTTTCCGGGTAAGACATTGTTCCGCTTACACCAGAATGCAGAAGGGCACCCGTAAGCCTTGGGCTTTCAGAGCGGGGTGGAATAACGGTTCGGGGAAGTAGGCTCCGAACCTATTTTGCTGTTTCTGCTTGGCAACCAGCGTTGGATGAATTTGGTCTCCCTCCTCACTTCATTCTGAAGTTTCATTCATCCAATATTCGGTAATGGAGCGCTGGCGTTAGATTCATGGGCTGTGGGCGACCAGCGCATTTTGATCAGATTGTCGGCGATGATGCCTGGTCACACTCCACACCGCATGCCGTTACTCCCGCGATAGCGACTGCGGGGAAGTCCGTGGCGCCGCTTCAGCGCGCTGATTCGGCCTTCGCTTCCCGTCCGCCATTTCTGCTTCCGGTTGAACCAGCGTCGCTTCTCGAGTCTGTGCCGCTCCGGGCCGCCCCGCCATCGGCCTCCCCAAATGTTCAGCAGCTGCTGACGGTAGCGCTTCCTGCTCCGGGGGAATACCGAAGCTCTGTTCGTCGATGCCCAATCGCTTCCGCATGGCGGCCGCCATGCACATCAGCGGCGTGGGCATTGGTAGTTCCTCATTTTGCTTCCCGATCTCGGCGAGCAGCTCCAACAGCATCAGGCGATAGTTGGGCACATCACCGAAAATCCACGGTTTTGCCTTGCTGATTGCGAGGAATTCCTCCTTCGCTTTTTCGGCTGCCGCTTGGTTGCCGTTTGCCTCGGCATCGAAATGGCGGGCGGCTGCAAAGCATGCGGAGCGCAGCTGCTCGATGTCCTCGCGGGCAATGCCCGGCTTTTGGTGCGCGGTTGTAGCCTTCACAACTTTTTTCTTTTCAGTGTGCTCTTTGGTAGCGGAGGAAAGCATCTTGTAAACGGCCTGCTGGCTACGGTAGAGTCGATTCTCACAGAACTCCCGGAAGGAGCGACACCCTGCCAACGTAACCGAGCTGCGAATGCTCTCTTGAAAGTAGGACCGGATCTTCTCGATCTCGGGTTTGAGTTGCCTGAGCTTGACGCAGACCGTCGCAAATTTTGCAGCGACCTCTGCCGCCAGCTTTTCCATCTCAGGGTTCGGGCTAAACTTTTTTGAGTCTCCGTGAACTGACGTCGGCCTCCGCGACTTTTCTCTCTTTGAACTGTTGGCGGCCACTTTGGCCGCGGTTAAACTCCTGCGAATCTTCATGGTTTCCCCCGGGCCCGAACCGAGCAACCGCGGTTGCTGGCGAGCGCTGATTTAATTTTGTGACCCGTTGGGGACCAATCGAAAGGGATACAGACCGACAACCCGGGATGGGACTTTACGGACTCGCGTTCGAGACGAATGCAACCACGCTCGAGAGCCTACTCAGATGTTTACTTTCGCAAACGTGGCCGTGGATGTCAAGTTGCTTCTTTAGTCTCATCGCCGCTGCCCAGTTGCTTGCACGGGCGCCTGCCTTGCGACATTTGGCTCATCGATTATCCGAGTGTGGCCGCGGCGGTGCAGCGCGGTCGAGCCTGCGGAGGGTCGCCATCGGCGATGACGGAATAACGGAAGGCAGTTCCGTGCAATAGAGACCGTTAAAAAGACTCTTAATTTGAGAGGCGGGACACCCAGCGATAGCTGTTCGTCTTTAGAACGCCTCCGAGGCCAGTCCCCAATCTGGTCCACATCCACCATTGGCTCGGTATTAAATGGTAGGTATGCCTTGCATGGTTTAGCTGAAACCCGACCGCCAAAACGTGCATCCTTCTATTCAGGAAAAGAACTGTTGCGCATCACTCATCTGACGCAGATCTTCTCCTCGTAAGGTAAAACCTTCGTTGTAGCGCGTGCGGGCTTAGTCGTGGCGAAAGCACGCAAACGACGCAATGATTGTTGGTACCGGGATTAATAGCAGTCACGCAAGGCATCGATATCTGCTACGTTCCGACGGTACGAAAACCACCTTCGACGATGCCGGTTCGGCAACGGGCCGCAACCATGTGCATCAAGGAG
>JBBRNA010000063.1:0-9714 GCA_038230575.1 Terriglobales bacterium
AGGATTAACGGAAATCTTAATTTCAGAAGTGGTCGAGGGCATTACGTAGCCCAGCGCTTTCGCCATAGTGACCGTCACCAGTTGCTTTTCGCCTGGTTGCAGGGTGACGTCCCGCGTGAACTCCTGGTACCCATTCTGTCTCACCGACAACCTGTGGGTGCCCGGCAGGAGCAGTATCTTTTTAGACCCTTTAAGCTCGTCGACGTATCCGAGATACTGCCCATCGATCCATACCCCCGACGTCTTTTCAAGTTTGGACGTCCCTTCGAGCTGAAGCTCACCTAGTACCTTGTTCTGGGCGTATGTTGCGACAGCAAAGAGTGAGACGCAGGCGAGACCGAAAGCGCAAGTTCTAGTTCTCATACCCATGTCAACCCCCAGTGTAGTCGAGATTGGCCCTGCATTTCCTGTTTAGGATTGCAACGCCTGAATCCTTCCTGTCGCCGCGTACCTCATTTGATCACGTTAGTCGCGTCATAGGCAGAAATGTAGTTATCGCATACCGCCACGTGAGACTTCTCTGCGAGTCCGATAAATGGGGATGCGGCTCCCTTGGCCGCGGCGCCTCGTGCCCGCGAAGCGGCAGCGCACGCGGTCAACGCCGAGCCCAGGCTCGCTGAGGCTCAAACCTCGCTAGGACTGGTTAAGTTCTGGTTCGGCTGAGACTGGGCCTCGGCAGAAACCGCCCTCCGAAACGCAAGCGCAATAGATCCCATCTACCCATTCGCACCCCGCATGTTGGGCATCCTTTTGGCGCACATGGGGCAGTACGACGAAGGCGGCGATTCGCCGTGCACGCGAGCTTGATCCGTTAGTCGCCGTGGAACACGCGCTCTCCGCTGAGGTGGCGTTTGTGGCCAAGGATTACGCGGCAGCGGTGCACTTCGCGGGACAATCGATCGTCGTCCATCCGGAGTTCTGAATTGGCCCCTTTCAACTTGGTCAGGCATACGCTCAACTCGGCGAGAGCGAACTGGCGCTGGATGCTCTCAACAATGCGGAGCGCTTCTCTGGTGGAAACAGTAAAGTAATTTCGCTACGTGGCTACTTGTTCGCAAGATTGGGCCGGACCAATGAAGCTCTGCAGGTGCTGAATACTCTGGAAGCGATCGCGCGCGACCGTTATGTCCCACCGTATGCGATGGCCCAGGTTGACCTTGGGCTCGGTCACTGGGATCGTGCCTTTGGCTGGAGCGAGCCTTCGACGTGCGCGACGTTCACCTCGTTCTCCTGCCCGCCGATCCCAAATGGGATCCAGTTCGCGGCGATCCTCGATTTGTCGCCCTGCTGAAGCGCTGTGGATTTACACAACGACGCTCGGCGTCCGGTTTAAGGTTGTGACGAGTCGGTCGTGAGCTAGTGCTCGGAACCAGATCCCGAAAATGACGTGCACCCAACGCTCATCCCGCGAAACGCATCTGTGTTTGCGGGTATCGCGTCAACTCCCGAGTAGTCGGCAATACGGAAGTTATGACTCGTCGATTGCTAACTTCCGAGTGGTCCGTCACTCGGGACTAATCTCGTCAATCTGCCACGGCAAACTTCCCATAATGCGACTTCTGGCCCGGAACAATTTCCGTACCGCTCGTATGACTCTCCAGCTGACGCCCTGCGCGGGGAAACTATTTTCCTAATGCAACAACAGCGCATGGCTACGAAGGCATCGGCCTGCGTGCTAGAGTGTGCGTCTATGCGAATTCTAAGATTGATATTGGTGATCATTCTTATCGGTTCTGCTTGCGCAGCCACAGCGGAAAATACGGTTATACGAGAGCGTCGACGCCGTGCCGTCACTGCGTTTCACGATGGGATTCTGCTGCTTCACGCCAACTCGGAGCTGAGCTCGACCGCAGACGGCTTTCGACAGGACCCTTTCTTCTACTACTTCACCGGCTTGGGAGATACCGTCGGGGCCGTGCTCGCCATTGACGGGAAATCGGGCGAGAGTTGGCTGTTCTTGCCATCCCAGCCCCCGTTTCTAAAGAGCGGTCTGCAGCCGGAGGTCCAACCTGGTCCGGAAGCCGCAAAGCGCCTGGGGATCGAGCATGTGGTGGACTGGTCTGAACTGGAGCAATTCCTGTCCGCACATGCGGTTCCACGCCTGCCTCTATACTATGCTGACGGTAGGTGGGATATCGGCGAGATTCCCCGCAACCTCCTGAATTCGAAGTCGCCAGAAGCCGCGACATGGGTACAAATCATTCTGCAAAGATGGCCTGCTTTCGAAGCCCAAGATGCAGGCGAGCGTATTACGGCACTTATGCAAGTTCAGAGTGCGGACGAAGTTGCTGCCCTGCGCTCGGCAGCCAAGGCAACCGTATCAGCCCTGATGGCTGGAATGCGCGCGATTCGGCCGGGCGTTTCGCAGCGCAGCGTCGAAGCAGTAGTCGAAACTGCTTGTTGGAACGAGGGTGCGCATGGTTCCTCGTTTTGGCCGTGGGCAATGGCTGGAGAAAACGCTGTTTTTCCAAATCCTTTTCACTCGCTGGCTCGCTACGATCACCTGAGTCAAAATATGCGCTCTGGTGACTTGGTTCGTCTGGATGTTGGGTGCGAATGGGATCATTATCAAGGTGATTTGGGGAGAACGGTCCCGGTGTCCGGCCACTATGCAGACGATCAACAAGAAACCTGGAGCATTTTCGTTGCTGCCTATCGTGCTGGTGCGCAGGCGCTGCGCGGTGGAGTCAGTGTGGACCAAGTCTTTGATGCCTGGCGCACGGAATTGCTGCGTCACCGGACTACAGCGAAGACTTTGCTTGCGCAACATGCAATAGATTTGTGGTCGGATCGCAAGAACGTTCCTTATTGGCAGGTACACGCGACAAACCTGATGGCCGCGCGCCCAATCGGGCCACTCAGGGAGGGAACCACCATCAACTTCGAACCGATCGCAACGGTCGATGGCCAAGGATTCTTCCTGGAAAACATGTATCTCATCACGCGGGATGGCGCCGATTTGCTGACTCCCGGCGTTCGCTATTCTGCACAGGATGTAGAAGCCGCAATGAGGTAGGTACTTGGAGCCGGTAAAGCGTTTCGTTCCGCGCGGTCCAGAAACGGCGTTCGCGGAAGTTTGCGCTGGCCTCCCACAATGCGATTTCTGAACAGGGAGTAATTTGGGACTTGCCCGTGACTCGGGCGCAATTCCAAACCTCGTAGCTCGAACGGGTCGTATTTCAGCATCGGAGCTACGGTGCAGCTGACGGCAATAACCGGGTCACACTTACCAGATATTTGCCTTTCCCTAAAACCACCGTCGCATATGGTCTAGGCGGCTTTTGTCCGAGGGTAAACATCACTCGTCTGCATACATCTTCACCAATCGATAGAGAAACGCCCGACCTTCATAAACCGACTGTACCCGGACCCGCTCGTTCAGGCCGTGAATGTGCCCTCCATCAGGGTCGACGAAAATGCCTGTGATCCCATAGGTAGGAATGCCCGCGGGATTCAGAAACTGGGCATCACTTGCCCCGGGCTCAAGAGTCGCAATCAGCGGAACTCCCGGCCACATCTCGTGTGCCAGTTTTTCGATCGGCTTCAGGATTTGCGGCGTCAACGGGGACGGATTCGCAACCGGCCCCCGGACCTCAGGAATGGTGACCGCGATCGCCGGATCATCGACGATTTTCACTACCTGAGCCAGAATGGCATCGCGCGACACTCCGGGAAAGATGCGGCAGTTGATATTCGCGCGAGCTCGTTGCGGCAGCGCGTTGGTCGCATGGCCAGCCGAAAGCGTCGTCGCCACGCAAGTCGTACGCAGCATAGCGTGCCAGTCTGTATTTTTGTCCAGCACAGCAACCGCTGCGCTGTCCTCTGGATTCTTGACCACGGCCAGCATCGCAGCGCCAGCTTCGCCGCCCACGACCCGGGACATTCCGGTGAAATAAGCGCGGTTCGCGTCATCCAGCTGAACTGGAAACTCGTAGTGACTCACTTTATCGACGGCGCGAACCAGGTGATAAATGGCGTTGTCTGCTACAGGGCGTGAGCTGTGTCCGCCAGCATTCGTCGCCTCGAACACAAAATTTTGCGATGTCTTTTCCGCAGCCAGAACGTCCAGCGCGATTTTGTGCCCCTGCGCGTCAAGCACACCGTCGACGCCTTCGGTTAGCGCAAACTCTGCATCAATCGCCGCGCGCTCGTTTTTGGCCAGCCAGCCTGCGCCGTTCAGCGCAGCGTTCGTCTCTTCTCCGCACGTCAACGCCAGCTTGATTGTGCGCTTGGGCTTATAACCTTCCTCGCGATAGCGGATCATATTGTCGACCCAAATCGCAGCTTGCGCCTTCATATCGCTCGTTCCGCGACCATAAAAATATCCATCCTCCTCAATCAGGGTGAAGGGATCGCGCGTCCAGTCCTCCCGCTTCGCCTCCACCACATCCACGTGCGCAAGCATCAGAATCGCCTTGGCTGTGGAGTCAGATCCGTCGAGTACAGCAATGAGTCCGCCTTCTTTTGGATGTCCTTCAGGAACGAACACGTGCAAATCCTCATCGCGATAGCCGGCCGCTTTCAGCCGCGCGGCCATGCGTTGTGCGGCCAAAGTGCAATCGCCCGCGGAAAGCGTTGTATTGGTCTCCACCAGTTCTTTATAAATTGCGCGAAACCGCTCCTGCGACTGACCATCAGCCCCGGAGTGTCCCGTCGCAACACCGATCAAAATCGCCAGCGCTACCGCGGCCACACTATTTACTGGTCTCACTTAGCCCCCGAGTCGTCACGAAACCGTACCACAAATGGTTTCCACGGGAGCGAGTCATTCTCCCGGGACGTTCAGTCGAGTAGGGAAGTTGATCGCAGTACCCCAGAAACGGCGTTCGCGTCACCTAGGGGCAGCCTCTCGTCACACTGATGCCGCGGCGTAGGAGCCGCCAGTATGGCTCGTCGGCACAAGACAGCGAAACGACCCAAGCCCAAGACGGCACTTCGCTTCCCTGATCTGGAACAATCCAAGAACGCAGTGCTGAATTCGCCTCGCCGCGACAAGTTCGCAGGAATCCGTCATGCAATTGTCGAGTTCATCGGCTGGTACTGCTTGGAGCCGCGTTTGGCTCTGAACCGGACCGTTGTTCTCCGCTACCGGTTCTTCCTGGAGCAGAACAACCTCGCTCCGTGATTACTGCGTGGCGCCCAGCCTGAGGACCGTCTCTTTCGGCATGAGCCCTAGGTGGGCAGTCTGAAAAAGCTAGCCAACCGTCACCGTGTGCGAATTTGCTGGCAGAGCAGCAATCGCATCGCTCACGTCACGCACGTTGTGCGCGTTGATTCTATTAATCGTGGCGATTAAATTTCCGATGCGCAGTCCCGCACGGTCACCCGGGCCTCCCGGCACAACGCCTGTGATCGTGGCGTAAAAATTCGCCGGATTCGTATCGATCACAAGGCCCGTGACGGCGACGTGGTCTGGCATAACTTTGGAAACCAACGCAAGATCGTCGACACTCATGGTGACGAAACTCCGCAGTAGGCATTAGCGAAGTATCCTTCGCCCGGGAGACAGAGCAAAAGTGACAAACGAGGCAGCGTCTATGAAGAGCATCAATGGACACGATCCGATTGCCACCGTTGTGAGCGCGAACCTAGCGGGCCGCAATTTTACAAAAGGCCAACACGCGATGGCATTAGGCCATGATCTATCCTGAACCGGAGAAGGGCGGACTAAGAAATCGAAAACTCTAATTTAAATTTAAAGGGTTTCATTCACGCGACTTAGCCAAGCGCGAACATCCTGCGCTGGCAGCCCGACGCCGTTCCAAACCAAAGATAAACAGACAAACGGGGTCGACTGATGATTCGTGGCACGCGGGTTGTCTTCCCGTAAACTCTGCTGGATCGGCAAGGTTTTTCTAGTCGACGGCTGACGCTGCGGGATGTCAAAGGCGGATTAAGTTATCTAGTTCTCTGTCGCTTCGCGCACGATCCGCAAGGCGTCTTGACTGCCGCTGTCTGTAACTTGGCACACGTGGGCGTCGAACGCATCGCGGATTTCTCTATCCGCGTCGTCTTGAGACAAGTTGCTCGTTTTGAACTGGGAATTGCAGCGTTCACAGATGCCAATGGCTGGGAGCGGAGGCTTTACGATTCGCAACTTTCGTTGCTGTTGCATGACCGCAGTCTAGCGCATCCGCGAGCACATCATTTTGCTGAAAAGGGTAGATTCTCAGGGGGATGATCCGACATTGCAAACTCTACCCAAGTCTTTTCGGGCAGAGTGTAGTGCATGCGGATCGTATCAAAGATTTTAAGACTACCAGGTGGAAGGTTGGTCAGGTCCAGAGGCCCCTGAATATTTTCAAACTCATCCGAGCTTCCTATAGTGGGCCCTTGCTAAACCGTGATGAAAAGGTCGAAGCCGCCAAACATGTTATATCCCATCCGTTTGCAGTGTATGTCCACCCGGCCTGAGGTGAGCGACGCCGCGATCCAGCAATTAATCTCAACTGCGCATGACGTTGATTTGCAGGCTTCACCTTATTATTTTTGCCCTCGAAGCTATTGCAACGGCGTTTCAGTTCCAGCGCAACCGGTCAAGGCAGTGGTGCTGTAACGCACAACCGCATCGGCCACCGAGCAGAAGGAGCGAACGCCAGTCGTGTTGGCGCTAATGGGTGAACTAGACGCCTGATAGCTGGCGGCAGGAGTTCCACTGACGCCTGTCAGAGCAAAAAAGTAGCCGCTCTTGGTACCGGAGGAGAGCTGCGTGTCAATCAAGCAAGCCGAAGTCGCATCTGGCGGAGAGCAGGATGTTCCGGATAGAGCGTTCAAGGTGCTGGCGAAGCCTACTGTCGGGTAGGCGGAGTTGTACGAAATCTGGGCGGTATTGATCGTCCGAACCGAGGCTACTGCAGACGACTCGTTGGCTGCGATGCGAGCCCGCAGCAGGTTCGGGATTGCAATTGCGGCGATGATTAGGATGATCGCCACTACAATCAGAAGCTCAATCAGCGAAAAGCCTCTTTGTTTGCGCATTGTTCCCCTTGTTAAGCGACGAGGCTAGGATGCCAAAGCGGTGCTCCTATTACCAAATTACTTCGGTACTTTACCTTGGTGACTCACGGGACAAGCAAGGATGGGGCTACCGACACGGTCACGATGATACTTTGGCCGCTTTCAGTTAAATCGTCCTGGTTTCGCGAGCTAACGTTCCGAATTGATTGAATCGCGCTCCTATGCCACGCCATCATCACAGCGGCGTGAAGGAACAGTTTAGGGCTTGGAATCTTGGAGAAGGACGACGTCGGACTCCGTGTGGCCCCGCAACACGCCGAGATTTTTTCCGTCCGTGGACCAGTGGAATGACTGGATTTGCTCGGAATTGAAATGCGTAATCTGGCGCCCGGGAGAACCGTCGACGGGCTGAATTCAGACATTATCCGCGCCATTCTCGGCCACAGGGTAGGAGTTGCGCTACGCCGCCCAGATTATTGACGCGCTAGCCAAAGCGCATAAGCTGGGGATCACGCATCGCGATCTTAAACCCGGCAACGTTATGCTAACCCAGAGCGGCGCTTGGCTGATGGACTTTGGTTTGGCTAAGCAGCCCGGCATGGAGCCCCCCGCCGTTGCCCTCACCAGTCTCATTGGGTCTGGCCGAACCTACCAACGTCGTCGACCGGCAGGGTGGTCCTGGATTCACAACTGTTGCGAACAGGAACATCCTCAGCCGAGCCAGTTCAGCGGTTCTACGTGCAGGACTGGGGGTGCGTGTTGCGACTACGATCATTGAACAATCGGGTGACGAAGAATAAACTCCTCAAGCTCTGACTCGGAGAGTTCGGCAGCATTGCCTGCGAGATCCACCACCTCTATGATCGAACCGTCAGGACACCCATAGCGGCAACATCTCGATCTCTCCAAATTGAGCGGATTCTCTGGACAGGAAAAAATTAGCGAAATTCGGTTTTCGGTCTGCATCAGTAATTCGCGCACCGCAGCGCGAGATTGAGCTGATCCAACGGGAAAATCCTCGGGCCGGATTCTTGCGTGCCGGGGTATGACTGTCCCGATCGCACTTGTCGAATTGCGTCTTTTAGCCATTTGCAGTAAGTGCCTTGAACCAATCAGGCAGCTCCCCAGTTTTCGCATAAACGTCCATTTCCTGGGTAGTCATCCTCTCGTAAAGATCACGCATTCCAACCTGTTCACTCGGATCTATCCATTGACCTACCGAATTGATTCTTGAATAGGCCTGGATTGCAGCAACCACTGCGGAAGCAGTGACTTCGACGTCACCAGCCCTCTCGATAATTCTTTCAAGCGCTGCGCGAACATTGGTTCGTCTTTTGCCGAAGAGAGAGAAAGCATGCGCGTGTCGGTAAACGCTGCTTCGATCTGCTAATCCGTATTCGGTGGCGATAGCGGCTGGGCTACGCCAGGAGATAAAGTCGTCTTCGATCTGACCCCGCTGCGCATGCGCACAAACCGAACAGTTTCGGCGATGTCGACCGGTACTAACCCTCGTTTGTTTCTTCATGGTTTTATTTCACCACGGTCAAGAAACGACGTACAGCTATTCCGGGTTGACTTAAAAGATCCCACTAATCTCGTCACCCCTTCCTCTTCTCGGTTCATCTGGGCCTTCTCTTCGATCAAATCAACTACTTACAATTTTCCACTTAACGGAACCTTACAGTAATAATGTCGGAACCGGCTTCTTGGACTTCGATCAGCTGAAAATGACGCGATAGGGTGTGCGAACGCGACAATTCGCCTGCTCCGCGCTAACCTTCGCGTTGCCGAACGCGTTATCCCGCTTTGAGGACCCTGTTGAGAGACTCCGAGCAGCAGCCTTGACCATCCCTGATAGGGAGCAGGCAAGCCGCCTGGAGACTAATCCTTTATCCTAAGTGTTTGTCAGGATTTCAGTTTCGGATTTGCCTCTAAATGCTGCAGCTGATCACCGCAAAACCATTTCAGCAACCAGAAGACTGCAGGCGATCAAGCATTGGTGCGTGGCTCCTTCGCTCCGACGCCATGCCACGGCTGTGAAAGATGTTGAAAACGTCGTTGGGACTGCCCACTTTAATGTCGGTTTGTGTCGGGGCAGGGTCGTGCAGCACGATGCAGGTGACTTTGCTTTCTCAAGATTTGCTATGACTTGCGTTACAAGGCTTGCCAATTAACCCATTTTCTTTCAGTTACAGCGAGTTAAATTCCGCGCGTGTCTCGATTGCCGCAATTGCTGCTGCTGAATTGCCCGCTCTTCCGCATGTATGAGATCGTTTCGCAATTTTATGTAGAAGATCTCCCACATATTCTTGTTCTTCGGCGATAGCCGTACGAACGGTCCCATTCCCCCTTTTACCACGAGGTCTTAGCGCGCTACTAATTTTGAGTAGACATGCGTTTGGCCGCTTGACCTACTGGAAGACTGGCTTGAACCATTCGCGCTGGCGATTCATTTGCATTCCTGATTTTTACAATGTTGTTACTTGGAAACGGCTGGGCGATCACCAGCGGTCAGGGCGGGACTCCTTCCAGCCCCGCCCTCCGAGTCAGCGGAAGGGTGACAGATGCCGGGACGCCGAGGTCGAGCTTCGAAAGCTTTTTCTTTCTTATCTCCTTTGACGTGCCCCCAGTTTCCGTTCACGGCATAATACGACAAATTGGTTCGACTTGATCACCCGCAGCCGTCGCCGAAGCTTTGGGAAAGTGGGAAACGCCGGAGGCGCATGCCGAGGCGTTTTGCAAGGCGGCTTCATCGCC
>JBBRNA010000064.1:0-8948 GCA_038230575.1 Terriglobales bacterium
AACATCGCTCAGGTCAAGAAATAAATTTCTCTTTGGACTCTTGCGAGAGAGGCTACGAGCGCGAAATCCACCAACGGCGAACCGCCACCAGGGACCAGATCGCTTCGACGATCCCAAAGGGCCACGCGCCTTGAAGAAAACCGTAAATGGATCCCAGCGCGCAGGCGACGGCAAACGCCAGGATGTACCACGTGCTTCGGCTTTCGAACGCGTAGGTCAAAAGCATTGCCGAAACCGCTACAAGTCCAAAGAGATTCAGGGCCGTCAAGTTGCGTCATTCCCTCCCACCGTATTCTTCCTTAGTAACATCTAGCGCGCCAATGCCTCGGATGTTCGTTCACAACACGAGGGAACTCTTGCCCTCGATTTGAGCAAAGTTGGTCGAGCTCACCCGAACCATCAACCGAGCTGAGCCATATTCTTCTAATTTGCTCTTTTCCAGTCGGCGTCGATCGTCGAAGCATTTCCCTTCGCATCCACCAACTCGATGTGGCTATGGAATGCATCATCACCAGTTCGGGTGAGCGTGCTCCGCTTTGGGGAGCTTCCGTGGGGATTTTCGAACACGAACGTGGTGGGAGAGATGCTCGTCAGTTTCATGGTGAGGCCGTCTCCGGGATCAGCTTTGAGATCAGTAGAAAAAAAGCGAACTCTTTCTTCCACGCCGGAGGGCGTGTCGCGAATGGTGTAGAACTCAAGCATGTCCGTGCCTTTTTCTCCGCTCAACTGAAACATGCAGACCATGACGGTGGGGTCGGCAATCGAACAAGTCTGCTCGATTTTGGCATTGTCTACGCTACCTATCCAGTGACCACCGAGAAAATGCAGGGCCGCTACGGTAGGCGTCTTTGTGGGAAGTGGTTGTTTTTCGTTTGCGTTTGCGGTCCGCGCGATCATTGCGCACAGAACCAGTGTGAGGACCCCTGTTAAGCGCTTCATGGATGTTCTCCTAAGGATTGAATGGATTGTTTGTTCTCGGCGGCAGGAATGAGCAGCCGGTCAAAATGTTGGCGAAGCTGTCGCACCGAATTATCGAAGGGAGCAATGCTGCGGTGGGCACGAGCCTGCATTACTCCCCCTTCCATCACAGTAAGAACAAATTGCGAGAGCTCGTCGAAATTTGTGCCCTTTAGAAAGTGATGCTCGGCATCACGCAGGCAATCGCGTACCGCAGCAGTCCAAGCGTTGAAGTTGGCAGCGATCTTGTCGTGAATATTTTGCCGCTCGAGAGCGATCTCGAGCGCCAATCGTCCGATTGGGCAACTGAAGCTGAAGTTGGTCACCAAAATCTTGGCGCGATAGCCGTCCAGCAAAGCGAAGATCCGCTCCACCGGGTCCTGAGTGGCGGCATATACGGGCCGCAGCAGAATAGGCTCGAGATTGGCTAGGTACCAATCGAGAACAGATTCGAGCAGATGTTCTTTGCTTTTAAAAAAGAAATAAAAGCTACCGCTGTTGGCCTTCGCTTTCTGCAAGATCTGCGCCATGCCGGTGGCCTCGTATCCTTGCGAGTAGAAAAGTTCGACTGCGGCGAGAATGATGCGTTCGCGCGTGGCCGTTTTTGCGGGCATAGGAACTGGCAGCCAGTACACCACGAGTTACTTGAATGGTCAAGTAATTAAGCTGCCAGTGTGGCCATCTTCATTCCAGCATAACTCTCCGAGTATTCTCCGAGGTTCAACGCTCTAAGGTTAAAATGGTTGATTCCAGTGCAGTGCTCGAAGTAGCTTGTCAGTCAGCCCGAAAGAACCAGTGGACCCTATCAACGATTACGACATAGATCGATTCCAGGAACGGAACGCCAGAGGCGCAGTTGGTGTCCCAACCATGCAACCTGGAGCCACTCGATCGGTCGAAAGCACGTCGACAGAACGGGCCTCGCAAAGGCCTCTATCCCCGGTCTATTGGCGGGTAGAGGGAAGTCTGCTCGAGCTAACGACGGTGCGGCCCATTGCTTTTTTCACATGGAATAGCCAGACCTTTATCGCCCGAGCCGCCCGACGCAGCCTGGTGTTGTTGATGGCGTTGTTGCGGCCATTTCTTTATGCCACGAATCGCGTGGCAGCGACTCGAATTGTTCACTCGGTGCTGCGGGGAATCACTCGCGACCGGCTCGATCTCCTTGGCGAGGAGGAGTTCGAGTACAAGCTTAAACCGCTACTTAAAGAAGAAGGTGTCCGTAAGCTGAAGGCTTTACAAGCTAGCGGTGCAGAGGTGGTTCTGGTCAGCCAGGGCCTCGATCACATTATGCGGCCACTGGCGCGACATTTGGGAGTGCGTTGGATTATCGCCAACCGGCTCGACTTTCGCAACGGCGTCGCTACGGGGAGGCTGCTTGATCCCGTAATTCGTCCCCGCGGCATTTTTGCCCGCATCAACGAAGCAGATCCTGACGGGCAGCAGAGCCCGGCGCGCTGGGTTCGAGCATTAGGACTACGCGGCCTGAAGGCGCTTGAATCTGCGATCGTGCCTTCGGCGCGAGTCGAACCACTCCAAATTCGCCCGATCGTCTACTTCGACGAGCCACGACACAGCGCGCCTTTCTCGGTGCGAAAGGCTCTTGCTGGTAAGAGCGTGATGTTGATCGGGGTTACAGGTTTTATTGGGAAAGTTTGGCTGGCGAACATCCTGATGGACCTACCGGAAATTGGGAAGCTTTATCTGTTGATCCGCAGGCAGAAGTCGAGTCCGGCGCAAAAACGATTTGAAAAGATGTTCGAGGGATCTCCGGTCTTTGACCCGCTCTTTGAAAAATATGGCGATCGTTTGGGCGCATTGCTGGCGAATAAGATCGAAGTCGTCGAAGGCGACGTGTCGCTACCGCAGATTGGCATGGATGCCGAAGTTGCGGATCGGTTGCGAGAGGACCTGGACCTCATCATCAATAGTTCGGGCCTGACTGATTTCAATCCCGATTTGCGCGATGCGTTGGCGGTAAATGTCGACTCGACGCATCATTTGATCGAATTCATTCGCGCCTCAAAGCGAGCGGCCTTGCTGCATCTTTCTACCTGCTATGTGGCGGGTCAGCGAGATGGCAGGGTGAGTGAGCGCTTACGCCCGAACTACACGCCGGCGGGCTTAGCGGATTTCGATGCAGAGAAAGAGTGGTATCGGCTGCACGACTTGGTGGAGTCGGCGCAGGCGCGAGCGGAAGGCCCGGAAGTCACCGAGGAATTGAAGAAGCAGGCGCTCGGAAAAGAGCATGCGGCGAAAGGGCTTAGCGGGCAAGCGCTTGATATCCAGGTCCGAAAAAATAGAGTTCGTTGGCTCAAAAACTATTTGACGGAAGAAGCCACGCGAAGAGCCAACGAGCTGGGCTGGCCGAATACTTATACTTTCACCAAAAGCCTGGCGGAATCCCTGATCGCAAAGCACGGAGCAGATTTGCCAATCGCAATCGTCCGTCCGGCGATTGTAGAGACTTCGGTCAGCAAGCCGTTTCGCGGTTGGAATGAAGGTATCAATACGTCTGCCTCGCTCTCCTACTTGCTTGGCACTGCCTTTCGACAATTGCCTTCAAATGAGCGCAAGCGACTCGATATTCTCCCGGTCGATGCAGTGTGTGCTGGCATGACGCTGATCGGCGCGGCGCTCGTGGAGCGCAGGCACGATCCGCTCTATCAGTTGGCTACTTCGGTGACCAACCCGTGCGACATGGGACGATCGATTGAGCTGACCTCGCTCGGACATCGACGTCACTACCGGGCGCAAGAGGGGTTGGAATACTGGCTGCGTTTGCGCATGGACGCTATTCCAGTTTCGAAAGAGCGCTACCGTAGAATGTCGGCCCCGGCGCAACGAATGATCGTACAGTCGATTCAGCGGATCATGGCGCCATTACCTTCTTCAATGAAAAAGCCGCTGGCCAAAACTGAGCGAAATCTTGAACGAGTTGAAAAACTAGTTGGGCTGTTTGAGCCATTCATTCTCCTTAACGAGCACGACTTCGTCGCCGACAACGTTGAAAAGTTATCGCAGGCGCTGCCTGCTGAAGAGAAGGAAGCCTTCGGTTACAACACGGCCGGCTTGGACTGGTGGGAATATTGGATCAACATTCATATTCCCGCATTGCGCCGCTGGACGTATCCTTTAATTGAGGGACGGCCCCTTGAGGCCCGCGCCCCGCGCTTGCTGCACATGCCCGAACGAACGTCGGGAACGAACGCAGCAACGGAAGATGAAAACGGAAACGCGATGAAGACAGGTACAAACGGAGCAACGTGGCAATATTCCTGACCGGTGGAACCGGATACATCGGCGCGCATGTCGCGGCCAACCTTCTTGATCAGCATGACGCCACCTTAAATGTGCTGGTCCGCGGGCGCGATGCCCGGGATGCCGAACTTCGGCTCTGGCGCGCGCTGCAACTGCATCTTCCATTCCCAAAGTTTTATGAATATCTGCAAGCGAAGATTCGAATCTTTCGCGGGGATATAACTCTCCCTCATTTTGGGCTTGATGCCGATAGTTACGACAGGCTGGTTCATACAACCGACTCGGTTCTCCACTGCGCCGCCTCGTTGAACAGGAAGTCCGAAAAAAGCTGCATGAACGTGAATCTGCGCGGAACGCTGGAAGTTTTGCAACTGGCGCGGCAGTCGCAGCATTATCACGGCCTTCGCAGATTTTCGAACGTGAGTACAGTTGCGGTCGCAGGGAAGCGAAATCACGAGGTCGTGACTGAAGATCAGTCCATTGATTGGAATCGCTCTGACTTTGATCCCTATGCGCGGACCAAGAAATTTTGCGAGCACATGGTTCGCGAACTTCTTCCCGATGTTCCGCTGACGATTTTCCGGCCAAGTATTGTTCTTGGTGACAGCCGCTACCCCCAGACTACGCAGTTCGACATGGTCCGTTCTTTTGTGTTTCTGGCGGAGCTGCCTGTGCTCCCATTTCGCCCGCAGGACAAGATTGACATCGTAAATGTCGACTTCGTTGCCGATGCGATTTCGACGCTCCACATGAAGGCCGAGCCGATGCATGACACCTATCATCTGTCGTCTGGCAACGACTCGCAGACTTTTCAGCAACTGACGAAAGCCCTCGCGGAAGAACAGAGCAAGCGCGCTCCGGTGTTTGTTCCCATCCTGGAAAATCCATTCGACTCGATGGTGAAGTTGATGGCGAATCGCAAAGGTCCGGTGGGGCATGGAGCCGCGCTGATGAAAGTTTTCATGCCGTATCTCACATGGAATACGGTTTTTGACAACACTCGGGTCACCTCAGAGTTGGGCCGGAAGCCCGTGCCATTTGCGCAATATAGCCTGCCGCTTCTGCGATTCAGCCGCGAACACAACTTCGATTATCCTTACCGAGCCTGGCCGGAGAGCACCAAGGCTGGAGGGTCGGCGGCATGATGGATTTAATGCTCGAAGCCTGGGTCTCTGGAATTATCGAGACCAAGAAAATTCAGTGGATGATGGGCAAGCGGGAGCCGTGGCATCCGGGCGAAAGGTTAAAGCTGTTGTTTGCGGGCTATAACGGTACGCGCAACACAGGCTCGGACGTCAGGGTCGAAGAGATGCTGCGACAGATCCGCCGCATTCTGGGGCCGGAAAACGTGGATCTCAGCATGATGACGTTTAATTTCGACCGTTCGCGCGGATATTTCGATGGGACGTCCCAGGTGCGCTTGCCCGATATCTTCCCGCCTTTTTTGGCGAACGAGGTTCCTAAACACCACGGAGTGGTGGCTTGCGAAGGTTCGATGTTCAAATCAAAATTCGCAAATGCTCTGGCCACGATGATGATTGGATCGCTTGGCATTGCCGCGGCAGAGAATAAGCTCTCCGTCGGTTATGGGGCCGAGGCGGGTCATATGGATCCGCTGGTTGCGAAAATGTGCGGACGCTATTGTCGCAATTCTCTCGTCATCACGCGCAACGATGAGTCCCGCAAAATTCTTCGAGAGCTTGGCGTTCCGACTGAACTCGGGACCGACACCGCCTGGACATTTGAGCCGCTCGGCGCGGAATACGGGCAAAAGGCTTTGCGCGATGTTGGATGGGACGGACAAACCCCCGTGCTTGTCGTATGTCCGATCAATCCGTTCGAATGGCCCGTCAAAGCGTCGCTCGCGAAGGCCGCGCTGCATAGCGTTGCGGGAGCCTATAAAGAAAGCCATTACCGGGGCCCTTACTTTCATAACGCAGGTCCCGAGGCTGACCGCGCCTACGAACACTATCTGAGTTCAATCGCCGGCGCAGTCGCAGCATTTCGCCAGAAGAAGAACGTCTTCGTGGTCTTGGCCGCGACCGAACGCATGGATGCTCGAGCCTGCAGGCGCATTTCAGAAAAGCTGGGCGGTGTTCCGGTGCTAACTTCCGACGATTACAACATGTATCAACTAGTCAGCATTTTGCGCGCGTGCCGCATGATGGTCTCGTCGCGTTATCACGGCATTGTGACCTCGATGCCCGCGCTCGTGCCTTCCGCGGGCATCACCATGGACGAACGTATTCGAAATTTGATGAACGAGCGCGGCCATCAGGAATTGCTCATGAACGTGGACGATAAAGATCTTGAGTCCCGCACTTTGGCAGCGCTCGAAATCTTAGATCGCGAGGGCGAGCGCATCGCCGACGGCATCGCACGAACGGTCGTCCGCAATCTGAAGTTGATGGCGCGCATGGGAGTGTATTTCGAGGAAGAGGTACAGCGGCGATATCCGGACTTTCCAACTCGTCGCGGAGAGTGGAGTTGGGAAGATTATCTCCCGCCGATGAGCGACGGACTTAAGCATCTTGTGACCGCCTACAGCTAGAAGCAAGGCGGCGCAGATTGAACTTCTGCTGGCAGCAGCTTTCCAATGTCATTTCTAGAACAAATATTCACGAGCCTGGAGCAGAGCGGGGATGCCATCGTGCTGCAGGAAATGCGCGACGGGCGGCCCGTACCTTCGACGGCCAAAGAGTTTCTTGCTCAGATACATGTTGCACGAGCGTATATTCGTCGCTTAAAGCTCAAGAAAGGCGCGCGCTGCGGGTTATTGGCGCATAACTCCGCGGAGTGGATTGCCATGGATCTCGCGATCATGGCGGAAGGGCTTACCGTAGTTCCTCTCTATGCCCGGCAGGCTCCGGCAGAACTGGTGGCGATCATGAAAGATTGCGCGCCGGCTGTCGTCGCATGCGGAGACAAAGCGCTGGCGGACGAGATCGTGGCTGAGTGGCCGGACGCCCCTCCCAGTTTCTATTTCAAAAATGTTTTTACCGCAAAGCGCGAGCCTCTAGAGAACTCGGTCCCTGCGATTGAGGCAGGTGATATTGCAACCATCATCTATACGTCCGGCACCTCCGGCGAGGCGAAAGGCGTAATGCTCAATGCCGGCAACGTTGGATACATGCTGGATTGCACCTCAGGCCGTCTTGACCAGTTGATGAAAAAACGGGCGGCCCAGGATTCGGTCTTCCACTATCTGCCTCTATGTTTCGCCGGATCGTGGATCATGATGCTGACCTGCCTTCTGCGGGGCAGCAAACTCACCTTGAACACCGACCTCGCGAAAATTGCAGGGGAAATGCGTTCGTCTGAGCCGGATTACTTCCTTAACGTTCCGGCCCTGCTGGAACGAATGCGCAAAGCAGTCGACGAACAGCTTTGGAAATCGGGCGGCCTGGTGCTCAAGCTTTACACAAAAGCTAAGGGCGCGTGGGCGCGATTGCAAGAAGGGAAGGCTCAGTCCAGAGACGGATTCTGGCTCGGCCTGGCGCAGAGGCTGGTATTCCCCACCATCCGCAAAAAGATGATTGGCCGCAATTTGCGGGCGCTGATTTGTGGGTCAGCTCCCCTTAATGTCGAAACACAGCTATTTTTCTCGATGCTCGGGATTCCGGTGCTTCAGGTCTACGGTCTGACTGAGACGACCGCAATCTGCACGATGGACGACCCCGACGCGGAAGTTGCGCCGGGCCGCGCCGGGCCGGCGATTTCAGGCGTGGAGATGAGGATCGCGGAGAACGAAGAAATCGTTGTGCGAGGGCCTAATATTTTTCCGGGTTATTGGAACCGTCCGGAAGAGACTGCGAAAGTCTTGCGGGACGGCTGGTTTCACACCGGCGACCAGGGCGAGATAGATGCAAACGGCAATTGGAAAATTGTCGGGCGAATCAAAAATCTGATCATTCTTGGCTCGGGCCATAATATTGCGCCTGAACCCATCGAAGACAAAATTCTGCAGGAATTGCCTCAGGCCACTCAAATTGTTGTATATGGCAATGGGCGAGGATATCTGGTTGCGTTAGCCACCGGCAAAGTGGCAGCGGAAAGAGTGCAATCGGCGCTGGATCGCGTGAACGCTGAACTCCCGCACTACAAACAAATCAGGGCGTTCCACATGGTGGAGGAACCTTTCTCGATTGACAGCGGCTTGTTGACGGCGAACGGGAAGATCAAGCGCGACTTGATCGCCGACAAGTTTCGCGGCGAAATTGATGCGATGTATGAAGCTTCCACAAACCGGGCGGCGAAGACGGCATGAGCGACTTCAAGGGAAAAACTCTCTCGTGGCAGATCGTAAATGGAGCGATCGAGTTGGCCCTGCATCGGGAAGCCTGCAACGAAATCGGCTCGCTCACTCTCGTTGAGTTGGAAAAATTTGCCGAAGCCCTGCCGAAACTGATCTCATCCGCGCACGCGCTCATTATCTATTCGAAGCAGCCAGCCGGATTTTCCGCCGGTGCCGATCTGCGAGAGCTGTTTGAGCGTGGACAAAAAACGGAGAGATCTGTCGCCTTGCGCGGTGTGCGCGAGTTTCTCGAGCGCATTCACGCCGTCATGAACACTATCGACGCGGCTCCGATCCCGACGATCGCTGCCGTGCATGGCGTTACGTTTGGCGGAGGATTTGAACTCGCCTTGGTATGCGACATTATTATCGCCGACCGCATGGCGCGATTTTGTTTCCCAGAACTGCGGCTCGGTCTGATTCCCGGATTCGGTGG
>JBBRNA010000065.1:0-8799 GCA_038230575.1 Terriglobales bacterium
GAGGGCGAAGGGGATGAGCATCGGTATCGAGTAGAACGATCGAATCGATGCCCCATCGAAAGCGGGTCCCAGTCTTTTCTACGAGCACACCGGGCAGGAGTCCGCCCCCGGTCAGACCCCAGAGTGGAGGGTTTGCCCGGCCTAGGGCCTCAACACGACGACAAGAAGCCTTGGGAGACCTTTGTTGAAAGTGATGCCAGAGGCGGGACTAGAATCTCGCTAACTTGTTTATTAGTAACGACTTACTCGCCGATACTTGCTATTTTACAACGATCCTGACAGGTTTAGTATAAAATGTCACGGTTAGCCTTCGTTAAATGTTGGCAAATGTTCCTGTAAGCTGTTGATAATAGATGAGATACATCATTTTCTCGCACCACTTTCTCCCTCCTCCGCCTTACCCATTTTCGCACGACTTGGCCGTCTTAATCGACTTTCTAGCCGGAATCTGTCAGGATTAGAACACTCTAGATAGCGATCGGGATAATCCGGCTATGTAATTGATAACAGATGACTTAATGTATAAATGGTTGACGTGTTTCGAAGCGGTTTCCGCAGTGGGGTGGGGGGTAGAGGGGTCTAAAACAGGGGGGTAGGGTACATGGTAGGGACTATCTGACTAGTTACTATCTGGTAACTGCGTCTTCACACGCACGATCTCGTAGGCCCCGCAGTCGACACACCCGCCGGACGTACTCTCCACCCCTGAACTCGCTCCGTGTCTCGGGGAGGCCGGTGCATCCCGGGTCATGAATGGACCGGTCCGACGAATAAGCGAACGATGGCTAGCCGAACGCAGCAGAAAGAGCCCCACAATAATGAATCTCTTTAAACCGGCGCAAGGCCGGGGTGGGGGCGGACCTCTCAATTGCGATTTGCCCGCATCGCTGACAAATGAAATTGTACTGAATAGAATTTAGGACTCGCAGAGAGCGCAGGCGGTCGTCGAGTGGCTGGGCAGGGTGCACGAGTGAGCCGAAGTCCTAGGCCAATTCAAAAAGGGTGTCTACCTCCTGACACCGAAGGGGCACCCGCCACAGCGCCCGGTGGGTGTTCACCTGCGTGATCGTTTAGCCCGCCGAAGCAGTGGGGCATGGAGACCCCCGGCGCCGAATACAGGTCCAACATGATCGGCCCCGGTATTTCTGATCCATTCTGAATGTTAGTCTTCGGCAGAATCTGCAAAGGAGATTTGCCGATGAAGAAGAAGCGTTTTTCTGTGGAGCAGATTGTGGGAGTGCTGAAGAAGCCGAGGTGGGCGTACCAGTCGTCGAATTGATTCGGAAGGTGGGGATCAGCGAACAAACCTTCTACCGATGGAAGGCGAAGTACGTCGGCCTGGAGGTAGATCAGGTGCGCCAGATGAAGCAGATGCAGGAAGAGAACCTGCGGTTGAAGCAGTTGGTAGCAGAGCTGACGCTGGACAAGGCGATGCTTCAGGATGTGCTCTCAAAAAATGGTAAGGCCTTCGCGGCGTGGATCGATGGTTGACCAAGCATGGAGCATCGATTTCGTCGCGGATCAGTTGCAGGACGGGAGGCGCTTTCGTGCGCTGACGATCGTGGACGTGTTCACGCGTGAGGGAGGGGCCATCGAGGTAGGGCAGCGCCTGAAGGAAGACGATGTGGTGCGAACGTTGAATCGATCGAAGAATAAGCGCGGTGTACCGAAATTGTTGTTTTGCGACAACGGAAGCGAGTTCACCAGTCAAGCCATGGATCTGTGGGCTTATCAGAACGGAGTGAAGATCGACTTCTCGCGACCGGGCAAGCCGACCGACAACGCGTTTGTCGAGTCATTCAACGGGACCTTCCGGGCCGAGTGCCTGGATGCCCACTGGTTCGCCGATCTCAACGAAGCGAAGAGCCTCATTGAAGCTTGGCGGCAGGAATACAATGAGAGTCGCCCTCACAGATCACTCGGAGAGAGGACACCAAGCGAGTTCGCCAATCAGATCATGGCTAGCCGCGATCTGATTGAAGCTTAAACCGCCGAAGACTAACTCTGAGCTTGGTACAGAAATACTGGTCCCTTCAACAAGGCGTTACACTAACACTCCACTTGGTACAAAACCTCGGTCCGGTCACGAATGAGCAGAAGGCGAAGAAACTATCCCTTCGGTCCTACGCGAAAAGCCTTCGGATTCCCCATCCTATTCGTCGGACGTATATCGGGGGCGCCGCGATCCAGGTCCGGTGTTGCTCGACCATCTGGAGCTTGATCGCAAAGTCGCGCGCAAATTCGGCAATCAGATCGTCGCGTCAGAGTTATCACTGCCGACGATCATCCGAGTTATTTTTCTGGTTTGATCAGGCTTTTGCACCTCCGGTTGTTGGCTGGGGAGGCGGGAGGCAATCATTGGATTACAGCCTGCGATACTAGAGAACCTCTGCGACGGTAAAGCGATAACAGGGCCACTTGTGGTCCCATTTGTGATCTCCGAGTACGCAGGCAACAGACCACTTTGAAGAAAGCGGGATCGGGTGACCATCGGCGAAAGTGAAAACCACCGTCTGACCTTACTGCAAGCAAGCATCAGCTCCATATTGATCCAAGACATTCCAATGTCGGATATGCTTAGGCTCTCTGCCCAGGCATTAGTCGACCACCTCGATGCCGCTTTCGCCCGGATCTGGACTCTGAACGAAAGTGAGAACATTCTAGAACTCCGGGCTAGCGCCGGAATGTACACACATATCAACGGCGCGCACAGCAGGGTTCCCGTGGGTAAGTACAAGATCGGACAGATCGCGCAAGAACGCACTCCCCATCTCACAAATTCCGTAATCGGAGACCCGAGAGTTCATGATCAGGAGTGGGCTCGGCAAGAATCCATGGTTTCGTTTGCAGAATATCCCCTAATCGTGAAGGACCAGCTCGTCGGAGTGCTGGCGATGTTTTCTAAAAGGGCTCTACCGGATGCTGCCCTTGATGCCTTAGCAATTGTCTCGAAATATATTGGCCTTGGTATTCACAAAAAGCGGATAGAAGAAAGTCTTATCGATCGTGACATTCGTCTCCGTTCTGCACTGAACCAAAAAAATGCTTACCTCGCCGTGCTCTACAAAGTTGTCACGGCGGCAGGTGTGAGCTCTGCAGAGGACTCTATCAAAGCCACGCTGGAGGCAGTTTGTGATTTGACAGACTGGTCTGTTGGTCATAGTTATCTGATAGATGAGAACGACGGCAGCAGGTTCGTATCTCGCACGCAGTGGGTTTTGAAACGATCCGGCCTTGAAAGCTTCAAAAAAGCTACGGAAGAAACAGAGCTCCGTATCACCGAAGGACTACCAGGAATGATATTCGCCGCCGGGAAGCCTGTCTGGCTAACAGGCCTCGCGGATCCGGGCATTTTTCCCCGTGCGAAAAGTGCAAAAGAAGCAAGTCTGACGTTTGCCTTTGGCCTCCCGGTTCGGGTTGGACCCGACATCGTAGCGATTTTAGAGTTTTTCTCGGAGTCTCCGGTCAGAACTGACCTAGATTTGGAAAATCTCATGGTTCAGGTCAGTACCATTTTAGGCAGGGCGTTCGAACGAAAGAAGGCGGATAACGTTTTGCTCCAAAGCGAGGAGCGGCATCGAGTTCTGGCGGAAACCGCATCCGATGCTATTGTTACCATCGACGAAAAAGGCGACATCGTGTACGCGAACCCTTCGACTGGCAGAATGTTTGGACATGCGACACGCGAACTTCTAGGTCGGAACGTGACGATCTTAATGCCTGGCTCTTTTCAACGTAGCCATAGTCACGCCTTTAACCTTCACGTGGAAACGGGCGAAAGGCACATGAACTGGGATCGTGTCGAGCTCACAGCACAGCATCAAAGTGGAAGACTGTTTCCGATCGACCTTTCCCTTGCCGAATCCAATTTGGGAGGCAAGAAATTTTTTACCGGAATCATCCGGGACGTCACCGAACGCAAAGATGCAGAGGCTGCGCTGCAGAAACTGTCAGCACAGCTCTTGCGATTACAAGATGAAGAGCGCCGCAAAATAGCGCGAGAACTGCACGACAGCGTTGGCCAACTCTTGGCAGCTATAAGCATGAACATAGGTATTATCCAACCACAATCGCGAAGTCTCGATTCTCGCGGCGCCAGAGCGATTGAGGAGAACGTGCACCTCGTACGGCAGGTATCGGACGAGATTCGCACGATTTCCCATCTTCTGCACCCCCCGCTTTTAGAGATTGCAGGTCTAGACTCTGCGCTGCGCTGGTACGTAGACGGCTTCTCCGAACGCAGCAAGATTAAAGTCGATCTGGAAATCCCCACTGGCTTTCAGCGACTGTCCCAAGAAACGGAACTCGCCATTTTCCGAATCGTACAAGAATGTCTCACCAATATTCACCGGCACTCTGGCGCTGAGAGAGCCGCGATCTCTTTACGCCACGACGGCAGCCATCTCACGGTTGAGATTCAAGACCGTGGCAGGGGGATTTCTCACGAAAAACAGAAACAACTCACGGGGTCAGGAGGTGGAGTTGGGTTCGCTGGAATGCGGGAACGCCTACGAGAATTGGGTGGCACTCTTGAAATAGAATCCTCTGGAAAAGGAAGTTTAATTCGCGCTAGTTTTCCAATCAAACGGTGATGCTCCCCAACATTCACGATCGGGGCGCGCAGTTTTTGCTGGATTCGGGATGTATTGGTGGATTGTTCAGTCGAGGTTTTAACCGTCGTTATTGCAGGCCTTGGTGGCTGTCGGGCCGGGTGGATCGCAAAACGATCATTCCTTTTCCTCGTACTCATCCGGCTCTTGTGGGAATTGCGAGTGCTTGGCGCGCCAATTTCCTTTTTATGCTGCCCGACGGCGCTCGCCCGGAACTCCCCAAGCCGAAAACGATAATCTTTAAACCTAAAGCCTTTCGACTGGAAGGATCCGGATGTGAACTGACGCCGTGAGCCCTCTACCGCCGTCCAGGCGCGGGTGGACGACCTGACAAGAGCGCGCCAAAGCCACCTCTCTCTGATCGGCCCCCCGCTTCCTGTTCAGGGCGAATCTCCCTTCCTCAGGTTCAAGGGTTGAGGCAACATCAACGGTCAGGATCGTAGGCACTCGAATCCTAATGATTGACTACCACAAGCAGATTGTGTCGGCGTCGCAATAGCCTTTGTTCACAGTAATCGAGGTCACGATGAAAGAGCGTTTACAAAGTACGTGGGAGACAGTCCACACCAGCTTTTGGTTCGTGCCGTGCTTGATGGCGATTGGCGCGTTTCTGCTCTCACTGGTGACTGTAAGTTTCGACCAGAGAAGCACCAGCGCCGCATTAGCCGAGTCTTTGGGCTTTGTATGGTCAGGCGGGGCCGAAGGAGCGCGTTCCCTACTATCTACTATCGCCGGTTCCATGATCACTGTTGCGGGAGTGGTGTTCTCGATTACTATTGTCGCGCTCACCTTGGCCAGTTCTCAATTTGGTCCTCGCCTGCTTCGTAACTTTGTCCGCGATACCGGTAATCAGATCACGCTGGGAACGTTTATCTCCACGTTCCTATATTGCATTCTGGTCTTGCGGACGGTCCGGGGACAGAACGAGGGAAGTTTTATCCCTTTCATCTCCATCACCTGCGGTGTTGCACTAGGCATCGCAAGTCTGGGAGTGTTGATCTTTTTCATTCATCACGTTTCTATCTCCATTCAAGCCGAAAACCTGGTGGCAAAAGTCGGACGTGAATTGTGCAGGGCGGTGGATGAGCATTTCCCGGAAAACCAGGTCAACACTTCTCATGGCGAAAGTCAGGAGCTTTTTGATCAGTCTTTGCGCAGCCTGATTCCCGTACCCTTTCTTTCCACGGGCAGCGGCTACCTACAGCGGATTGACCGCGACAAGCTGATTTCTCATGCGCAGAAAACCGATTCCCGAATCGTACTAAAAAAGTCACCGGGGGACTTTGTTCTGTCTGGAGATGTGCTTGCTGAAATCTGGGGTGGCTGCGCCGAGAAGCCACCCGATGAGAAGCTTGAAGATCTAACCGAACTGTTCGGCCTCGGCGGCCAGCGTACCGCATCACAAGATGTGCGTTATGGGGCCCGTCAGCTCGCCGAGATTGCCGCACGTGCACTTTCGCCAGGGATAAACGATCCCTATACGGCCATGGGATGTATTGATTGGATGGTTGATGCGCTGTCGCGCGTTCTCCGCCGCGCACCGGCCCGAGAGCTGCTCGCCGATGACAGGGGAACGGCTCGCCTCAAGGAAGCTCCGCCAACCTTCAGCTCAATGTGCGTGGCCACGCTTGAACCTATCATCGCGTATGGGTTAGACAGCGCTATCGTTGCCCGTTATATCACCGGAGCCATCTCGCGTTTGGCAGGATTTGCAGTGCACCCTGAGGATGTTGCTTCCCTTCAGAGTTTCAGCACGCGAATCGTATCGCAGGCCAGAGTACTTCTCAAAGATGAAGAGGCTTTAGAGGAAATAGTCGAGTCGGCTAACAGTCTTCGACAACAGCTCGCCCAGAAATTTCCACTTGTCCCACATTAGATCCACTCGTTATCGGTCAATGCAGTGGCGACATCCGTACGGACTGGCCAGCAAGGCCGCTCTCTCCAAAGAAATCGCCGTCACTCATAATGTTTTGATGAACCGGACAAGAACTGGAAATTACGAATTGGAAGAAGTCCAATGTACAATACCGTGTCCATCAAGAGCTTGGATGGCAGGCTTTGAATGAAATCGGCCTTAATTTGATAATGCCGTGAGAACCAGGACATCCACTCCCGCCCCTCCTAATGCACGTCCTTCTTCCTTCCGCAGTCTTACAGATATATACCAGGACATCACTGAGAACAGGCAGTTCCACCTCAACTACTTCCTAATGCTGGTGATGGCGGGTCTCATCGCGCTACTGGGGCTACTTGAGAACAGCCCGGCAGTGATTATCGGTGCCATGCTGATCTCTCCGCTCATGGGGCCGATCCTCTCGTGCGGTTTGGCACTGACCTCCGCCGATTGGCTTTTGTCGAAGAAAGCACTGCGCAACCTAGGCTTGAGTGTTCTGGAAACCATTGTCATCACCGCCCTGGCCACCTGGCTCATGCCGCTGAAGTCCGTGACCCCTGAGATTCTGGCTCGCAGCAACCCGAACTTGATGGATCTGCTGATCGCGATTTTCTCCGGTTTTGCTGGGACCTTGGCTCTTTGCTCCAGACGAGGCGGCCTGACGATCATCCCGGGTGTTGCTATCGCCGTAGCAGTCATGCCCCCTCTTGCTACAGTTGGATACGGTATCAGCACTCACCAATGGAGCATCGCGCGCGGCGCGTTCCTCCTTTTTTTTACCAACTTAATGGCAATCGTCATCAGCGCCAATATTGTCTTCTTCTTTGTTGGTTTTCGTGCCCGTCAACAACCACAGGGGACAGGCCGCCAAATCTTTTTTCGTTACCGCGTGTTGCTCGCGTGGCTCATTCTTATCGTACTTTCATTTCCGCTCATGCAAACTCTGATCGGAGCCGCAAGACAAGTTGCTATGCGCAAGGATGTGGCCCGCAGCTTGAAGGAATATTTAGATCACAAGGGCATGGCACAACTCGCTGACTTTGATCTTCAGCGGAACGGCAAGGTCTTGTCTGTCGATGCAACGGTACGCACAGCTATCTTCATAAAGCCGGAAGAAGTTAAACAGATGGAAGCGTCTCTTTCCTTGCATCTGGCGCGCACTGTCGCATTGAATTTGGAGCAGGTGCAACTCGCCAAGAACGAGCCGCAAGTTCGACCACACAGCCATCCGGGCCAGGACTACCTTGCCTCCGGTGTTGTACGGCCCTTAGTGGCCACAGAACCGAAAGAAGCTGCTGACGCCATTCTTGCTGATATTCAGCGGCGAATCGAGCAGATGCTTATTCCACTGCTCGCTCCCATGAAGATAGATTCTTCGACAGTGCAGTCGATCGAACGGGCAAATGATGTGATTACGATCAAGATAGCAGGAAGTGAGCTGGAGCTTACAGATGTGGCTGGGTGGACAGTGGCCGCAGCTGCCCTTGCCGATCGTATCTCTTCTCCGGTTCACATTACGGCGAAAATTGTGGTCCCCGACCGGTCATTCGCCGTGCGATTTCGCAAACATTCGGAACGGCCGTTGGCTCCAGACCTTGGACGGGCGAGGGAGTTAGCTAAATCGTGGCAGTCACGCTCAGACGTGAGAGTTGAACTGACTGCATCGGTTGCCCCCGACCAAGCGACTACTCGTCGGCGCCTGGAGTTGCTGAGGCACGAACTCGGAGACAAAGTCTCTGATGTCCTCCCGCCAAGCTCGAACCCTGATCCCGATCAGATAGAACTGTCGATTGTCCAAACTATTGACGTTACGGGGCCGGGTCCAGGAAATCAAAAGTAGAGCCGGCTGGACCACAGAGTAAGCCGAGCGCCTACAGAGTCCGCGCAAAAAAGTAGTGGACCCGGAGATAACGCATGACGCCTATTCGACCATCGAATTCCTGATCTTGCTGCTGATTGCCGCATCGATCATCGCGGTGACTGCTGCGCGTCTACGAATTCCCTATACCGGCGCTCTGGTCGTGGGAGGCCTGATTCTCGGGTCATTTCATCTGCCGGTATTGCATTGTCTTTTGGCGAATTCTCCCGATTGGTTAAAACCCGATGTGAGTCTGATTATTTTTCTTCCCGCTCTTTTGTTTGAAAACAGCCTACTGCTTTTGACAACCTGATTTGGCCCCACTTCGCTCATTACATTTGGCCCCACCCGCATTAATTAAGGATGGGGGTCCGGTTTTGGAAGAGTTGCGGTTCCGAGCCGGGATGGAGTGCAGAGGAAGGGGCGGCGTTCGAGCC
>JBBRNA010000066.1:0-7960 GCA_038230575.1 Terriglobales bacterium
GGTCCTCGCTCGATTCCATCCCGCTCTCGCTCCGAGAACATCACGTGCACATGCGGGTTGTGCCCTGTCGGCTCATGGATCGCCCACGCATACGCATGTCGATCTCCAAGCTGCTCTTTCACGAACTCGCGCACCAACTGCCCACGCTCCGCATCTGAAAGCTCGACCGGCAAGGCGAGCTCAAACTCCCGATACGCATTCCCATTGGCCCGCTCATACTCGTCCGCCGCTGCAAAAAAGCGCGCCGCCGACCCCTTCGCCCAATCAGGCAGATTCCCGCGCTCATGTTCGCCTATCTCGCCGTATCGCTCGGTCTTAAACCGCCCGCCACGCTCGATGTACTGCGCATGCTCCGCGCCCGCCCCTTTGGGGCCGGGCCGTACATGCATGTGGTAGTGCGCCATGACGCGCTACCGCCGCGGCCGACCATCGGCCGGCAGCATCGACAAGGGAGTGCGTAGAGAGCGGCAACAAGCCGCGAACGCAGTGGGACCGATCTTTAGGCTTAGACGACCGCCAAAAGCGGGCGGCGTCTGTGAGGGAGTGCGGAGCAAGCCGTAGCAAACGGCCAGCATAGTGGGACCGCTCTTAATCTGACTCTTGCCAGGGTGACGGGGGCACAGCCCATGGCCGCACGAGGTTTTGCGCAGCAAAACCCATAAGTGCGCCTCTCCTGCGTCGAGTCCTTTGCCTTGCCTCATGATCTTAAGATTACTTCAAGTCTCTAGCGTCTTCAATTCTTTGCGCTACGCTCAGAAAATATTTCCATGTACCACGGGATGACATGTCATGGCCACACGCCAGGAAATCCAGGCCAAACTTGCCGCTATCGATCAACGCAAGGCCGATGCCCTCAAGGCTCTGCAAACGAAGCGCTCCAAACTCAAAGCGCAGCTTGCGCAGCTGGACCGTCCCTCTAAATCCCAGCGCCGCCTCGATGCCCGCCGCAAAATTCTTTTGGGTGCCTTCGTTCTCGAGCAGATGCAGCACTCAGGGATCCAGCCCTCAGGCCTCACCTTCCAGGGTAAGCAGTTTTTCGATTGGCTCATTCGTCCCAACGATCGGGTCGTCTTTGAATCCCTGACCTTGGACCCGCCCACTTCCGAAGCCCCCTCACCAGCTGGAATCGCCGTCACCGACACCCCACTCAATGTTCCCTTCGCAGACAAAGATCACGCTAAATCCTTAGGGGCTCATTGGCATGCGGAAAGGAAATTGTGGTTCGTTCCCAAAGGCCTCGAGCTTGCCCCGTTCACTTCCTGGCTTGAGTCGACATCAAGTTGACCACCACGCTCGGCATTGAGGTTTTCGAGAGTCACCCGGAACCATTAGCACCGTCCCCTACCCCCCAGAAACAAATCGATCAGCTCGGTGCCGAGATACTCGCAAGCGCCCAGCGGTTGGCCACCGATCCAGAGCACGTGAAGGTCATTCAGAAACAGCTGTTTTGAGCGTTAGGTCTGGGTAGGCCGACGCCCCGCTTTCTTGGATACGATTCGTGTAACCGGCACCGCCGGTGTCAGCGCGGCGGCCGCTTGATTTTCTTCCGCGATGCGCTGGAAGATTTCTTCTCGGTGGACCGGCACCTCTCTTGGCGCATCCACCCCGAGGCGGACTTGATTGCCTTTCACGTCGAGCACCGTGACCGACACCTCGTCACCAATCTTCAAGCTCTCGCCGATCCGCCGCGTCAAAATCAACATCGCCGCCAACCTCCGCGTCCTAGTCGTAAAGAATCTGGTCGTCATTTCGCTGAGAAAAATTTGCACGCTTTAATTCGCGCAAAGGGGTCAGACCAGGCCTTCCCACACCCCGTTCGGGGACTTAGCGAAGATATCTGCCCCTCGGTAAAGATCGCGGCCGAGCCAAAATCCGCCCAGTAAGTCCTCTACGCCGATATCAGGTCTCTAGATGGCCCGAACATCCCAGAACTCCGAAACTCCCTCCTCCGGGCTTCTCCGTCCGCCTGATCTTCCCTTCTGAGCCAATTCCGGAATCCGAAAGATCCAGGTCGGGCTCAGACATTCTCTTTTTTGCCAAACTCGATTTCAGCGCCCCGTATGGGGCGCACAAAAATAGTGCGCGTTAGCGCTCGTCGTGGGGTATGCCGGGCGGGTTGGGGATCGCGTCTGCGATCGAGCCGGCAGGGGGCGTTAGCCCCCTAAGAGGCGGTGCAGGATCGTGGGTCGGAAAGTTATCGACAGAGTGTGTCAAACAGTTAGAGGAAACCTATAGGTTCTTAACTATAGGATTGTGAGAGAAAGTGCCCGTGGTTTTACTGGCCACAGTGAGAGAAAGTGCCCGTGGTTTTTGAGAGAAAGTGCCCGTGGATAACTAGCTGTTTACACAGACTTTTGCACAATGCGCATCATCTGGTAGGGAATGGGGGGTGGACTGTTCCGAATGGTCATGCCACGACGATCGAGTTCGATACGGGCTTTCGGATAAACGGCCACCACCTGCTTTAGGGCGACCTTGAAGTACTTTCGGAAATCCACCAGCCGCGCATAGCCGAGCCCAAACTGGGCTTGCAGCACCGGCCAAGTGAGCAGCGCGGACGCCCCTTCCGGTACCCGATGTAAGCGTTGCGCCAGCCACGCGTAGATATCCAAAGCCTGTGCACTATGCGACAACGCGCCCACCGCGGCCTCATCCAATGGCACTGCATGGGTCTTGAGACTCTCCCAATAGTCCAGTGACAATTGCACCGTTGAGGGCCACAACACCCGCTGGCGCTCGTCCTTCGGAAACCAAATATCAAAAGCGGTGACAATCTGGGAATTGACCGTGACCGCCCTTCCCTCCTTCAACAGTCCTAGCCGGATGGCCGACGCGGAGAGTCGGGAAAGTTGATCCTTGACGATTCGAATCGTTCGCCCGCCAGTGTCCAGTTTCAACATCCGACGCACGAATCGCGTCAGGCTATCCTCAATTTCCACCAAGGGCGATTGGGACAGCAGCGCTTGCTGGTTAATGTGCATCAGAACCAGTCGCGCTTTCGGCCCAAATGGGAGGCCGACGGGGACAAAATCGCCCTTCTGTGGGTCCATTGCTTCGCCAGCCAGGACCTTCAACCGGACACTGCCGTTGACGCGTTCCCAAATCCTAGCGGCGTCTCCTGGGTCACGAAAGGGAAGACAGGTCTGACACAGCACGGAATGCTGGTAAAGGACAGATAATGGGTCATTGGGTGACTCCAGGAGTACCGCTGCGTCGATCAGGCGCTCCCGAATCCTCGATTTCGCCGGCTTTACCACCGGCAATCCCTTTAAAAGCTGCCCTACCGGCTTAAGCGACTCATCATCCGCCATACATTGTAATCCTCGCTCCCTATAATCCTATAGGAATTTATTCCTATAGGATTTGTCCCTATAAAATCACTTATCAACCCTGTCCCGAATAAGGCTGCGGCTTGCCGTAGCGATCTGCCAGTAAATTGATCGCCTCCCCTAGCAGTTCTTTGAGATTCTTGCCCTCATTACCCTGCTCAGCTTGGATCAACAAAAGAGTCCGACGCACCTGGGGAGGAAAGTGGGCGCCGATGAGCACTGTGCCTTTCGCCGAGGCCCGCCGTGCGCGCGCACCCGAAGGAGATGCTACTGATGCGGTACTGGTCTCAGCGCCGCCCGTCGCGATGGCTTTAAGCCCGGCGGCGAGCGCGGTCGGCTTCTTCATGTTTCGGGGTTCTCGTTTCATATAGGGTGCGATTCGTATAGGAATATAGGGCTAGCATTTCTTCGGCGGCCTTACTACCAGGGGCGAACTCTGTCGCGGTTTTGCCGACCATCCCGGCATCGTAGTGAGCAGCCCGATCAAACATCACCACCGGGCAGACCTCAAAACCCATGCCCTGGACAGCCTCGATGGCCTCTAGGTGCCGACGGCCCTGCAACCGAGCACGACTTACGACCACCGCAGCATGGGGATTCCCGGCCAGCGATAGGATGTCTTGGACGTTAAGAAGCGTCTCGATATCGCCCAGATGCGGCTGGATAGGCAGGAGGACCATGTCCGCGACTTTGGCCGCGGCAATCGAGGCATCGGCGCTTTTGCCGGGCGTGTCGATGATCACAAGATCAACGCCCTGTGCCTTAGCGCCTTCGAGAACCGGCCCAAGTCGGGCGGCAGGGCAGGCGATGACCGCCGGGCTATCACTATTAGCGCGTCGATCGCCCCAGTTGGCAGCGCTGGGCTGCGGGTCAAGATCAATGACGGCGACGGTATGCCCCTCGGCTGCCGCGGCCACCGCGACACCCAGCGCCGTAGTCGTCTTGGCGTTGCCGCCTTTCTGACCGATTACCGCGAGAATCTTCATGGAGCCAGTCCTATATGCCTATAGCCTTATAACCCTACAGGGCTGTAGCCGTCAATAAATGGATACACGAACGTGTGTCCAAAGATTACACTGAGGTGTGGCTCTGAAGACCAAGGACTCCGGTTTGCGTCTGCGCGTCGAGCGCGACTTGCGGGAAGCATTCATGGCGGCTTGCCGGGCCGAGGAACGTACCGCAGCTCAGGTCTTGCGCGAATGTATGCGCCAATTCGTGGAACGCGTTCGTGCAGGACAGCGGGAACTGTTCGCCGGGAAGGAAGGGGAGGGTGGGGCGCCACTTTCCGGCCCCAAAAATAAATTACCCCGGGCGCATGCAAAGCAGAGGCACTACCGGGGTTTACAGAAACAATCATAAGGACCCGGCAGCCAATTGCAATCCCCATTTACCTACGATGCTCACAATTTGCCGATTCTGCAGCGCAGCGTCTCCGCAACGCGCCTTCAACGGTATATGGTCATCGCCACCGGCGATTTGGCGCAGGCATTGCGCATGTACATGTGGAACACCGCGCTCAGCGAAGCCCTCTACGGACCGCTGCAGGGCTTAGAGATTACCCTTCGCAATAAAATTCACGAGCGTTTGACCGGCGCCTACGGCACGCATTGGTACGACGATCCACGACTGCAGCTGCGCTACGCACAGCAGCAGCAGATAACCGGCGCGAAACAAATTCTTGGCTTTCAACGAAAGCCTGCAGAACCCTCACGTGTTATCGCGGAGCTGAACTTCGGGTTCTGGGTCGGGCTCTTCGGACCCAAATATGAAACACATCTCTGGCGCCCGCACTTACGTCCGCTGTTCATCAATGCATCTGCTCCGTTTCTCAGGAAGGAAGCGCACAACGCGCTCGATGAAATTCGGCTGCTGCGAAACCGTATTGCCCACCACGAACCGATACTGCAGCGGCGATTGACGGAAGAACACGGACTAATTTTGACGGTGATTCAGTGGTTCTGCTCAGAAACGGCGGCATGGGTACGACATCACAGTCGGTTTGCTGCCGTGTACGCGGACCGTCCCTAACAAGGAAGATGCATGCCTCTATCATGGAATGAAATACGCGCTCGCGCCGTCGCGTTCTCCAAAGAATTTGAGACCGAAACGTCGGAAGACGCCGAGGCGAAAACGTTTTGGGATCAATTTTTTAATGTTTTCGGAGTTACCCGCCGGCGCATTGCGTCTTTCGAACAGCCAGTTAAAAAATCGGATGGGAAGGGCGGATATATCGACCTACTCTGGAAAGGCGTGCTCCTCGTAGAGCATAAATCTCGTGGAAAAGACCTGATTCGTGCCTACCACCAGGCTACGGATTACTTCTATGGTTTGAAGGATCGCGATCTCCCCAGGTACGTGCTCGTGTCAGATTTTGCGCGCTTCCGCCTTTTCGATCTTGAAGACGACAAAATTGAAGAATTTTCGCTTAAGGATCTCCACAAAAAGATTGGGCTGTTTGGTTTCATGGCCGGCTACCAATCGCAGCGGGCGGCCGGGCTGGAAGAAGTCGCGAACATCAAAGCGGCCGAACAGCTAGGAAAACTTCATGACCTTCTTAAAGCCGCCGGCTATGCAGGGCACCCGCTCGAAGTACTTCTAGTTCGGCTGCTATTTTGCCTCTTTGCCGACGACACCGGCATTTTTGAGAAGAACCAATTCAAGGATTATCTTGACCAACGCACCGGTGATGATGGTGCGGACCTCGGAATGCATTTGGCTCAATTTTTTCAAGTGCTCAATACGCCACATGCCCAACGGCAGAGGAATCTCGATGAGCAGCTCGCCGCCTTTGCTTACGTTAATGGTCGCCTGTTTGACGAAACATTGCCCATTCCGGCTTTTGATCGAGCAATGCATGAAACGCTGCTTGATGCGTGCGCCTTAGACTGGAGCCGCATTTCTCCAGCGATATTTGGCTCTCTTTTCCAGTCCATCATGGACAAGGACGCTCGGCGCAACTTGGGCGCTCATTACACCCGTGAAAGTAATATCCTAAAAGCGCTGCAGCCGCTGTTTTTAAATAGCCTAGCCGACGAGCTTGCTGCGGTAGGAACCAACAGTAAGCGATTATTAGACTTTCAAGCCAGTCTCAAAAATATCCGCATTTTTGATCCGGCCTGCGGATGCGGTAACTTTCTCGTCATAGCATACCGTGAGTTACGTCTCCTTGAGCTTGAAGTCCTAAGACGTCTGCATCAAGCGGGCAAGTCTAATCGCGTCATCGATGTCAAAGCACTCGTGTTTGTTGATGTTGATCAGTTCTATGGCATCGAAATTGAAGAGTTCCCCGCACAGATAGCGCAAGTGGCGTTATGGCTGACTGACCACCAAATGAACATGCAGGTGTCGGAGGAATTTGGTCAGTACTTCGCACGGTTGCCGCTAACAAAATCTCCAAACATCGTGCATGGCAATGCGCTGCGAATACCTTGGGGCGACATTGTCAATCCGGCGGACGTTACGTACATGGTGGGAAATCCGCCATTCAAGGGGCATCACCTCCAATCGGAAACTGAAAAGCAAGACATGATTCGGGCGCTTGGAGACGACCGGGCCGCCGGGGTCATGGACTATGTTGCGGCCTGGTTCGCCAAGGCCGCCGACTTTATTCGCGGAACGCAAATAGTCGTGGCATTTGTCGCCACGAATTCGATTACGCAAGGAGAACAGGTCGGTATCCTATGGCGGGTACTGCAAAAGAAAGCGCCGCTTAAAATCCATTTCGCTCACAGAACCTTCAAATGGAGTAATGAGGCGCGGGGACAAGCAGCGGTCTTTTGCGTGATCATCGGTTTTTCAATCAGAGAACCCACCGCACAATTCATATTCGATTACGAAACACCGGCCTCCGATCCAGTCCGAGTTACTGCGCGAGCTATAAACGCCTATCTTGTCGATGCCCCGTGGGTGCTTCTCGATAACGCCTCCCACAGTCCGCCAGGCTTCCCGGAAATGATGTATGGCAGTAAGCCGACGGATGGCGGACATTTTCTAATGACTAATGAAGAGAAACAGGCTTTTGTGGAGGCGGAGCCCGGTGCTGCTCGCTTCGTTAAGCCATTCATGTCCGCTCACGAGTATCTGCACGGCGAAAAACGTTGGGTACTGTGGCTAGTTGGCGCGCAACCACATGAGATTATGGGGCTTCCGAAGGTTCGCGAACGCGTGGAAGCCGTTGACCGATTTCGAAAGGCGAGTAAGGCGGCATCCACACGAAGCTACCCGTTCCCGGCGCTTTTTAGGCAAGTGACCCAGCCCACTGAGAATTACGTGCTAATTCCCGGTCACACATCGGAGCACAGAAGATACATCCCATTTGGTTTCTTTGATCGCCACCACATTGTCGGCAATAGCTGCTTTTCTTTGCCTGGCGCGAGCCTCTATCATTTCGGCGTGCTGCAATCCACTCAGCACATGGCGTGGGTACGATACACATGCGGGAGACTCGAGAGTCGATATCGTTACTCAAAGGATATCGTCTACAACAATTTCCCGTGGCCGGAAGCCACAGAAGCACATCAAGATGCGATTGAAGCCGCCGCGAAGGGAGTCATCGAGGCCCGTTCTCTTTTCCCAGAATCTACGCCAGCTGCTCTTTATGACCAAATCGCAATGCCACCCGCACTAGTGAA
>JBBRNA010000067.1:0-7844 GCA_038230575.1 Terriglobales bacterium
CCTGGGCGTGCCGGTGAAGCAATATCTCGCGGACGTTCTGCCAGGCTTGAATCGAAGGAAGCTGTCCCAGGTCCCCCATCTGACTCCGGCTCGATGGGCTGCGGCCCGCTGATTCTACCCTGGTTTGGCTAGACGCTTACGAAGAACCTGTCTTCGTCTCCGGCAATCCTGCCGTCCGCCAAGGCATCTTCATACATGATCGGCTCCAAACAAATGCTGCCCGGTTGGGCAAACGCAATCTGTCGTTGCGCGGTCTTCTTGAAGCGTTCGCTGACAGCAGACTCGATCACGTTGACCGCCTCGTCGGAGTGCGAGATGGCCGACAACCGGCTCTCAAGTTCAGCGAAGAACTGCTCGTAATCATCCCGTTGCGCCGGCTGATTGGCCAGACTCAACGCTTTGCTACCCGCTTTTGAAGTTCAACAGGATCAGTGATGACTTCATCGTCTTCCGGTACTAGGGTTGGGGGGGCAAGGGGCGCTACCGGCTTCGTGCTTAGAAAGCCAGCAGAATACTGTGCTGCAAGATGCAGCAACAGCTCGACGGCGGAGTCCGATTCCGGGTGATCCCGCATAACCTTGACGGCTCGCATGATCGTGCCTAGACCAACCTTCAGGCGGTCGGCTTCAGTTGCCATCCCTACTAGATACTGGAAGTCCTCGCCTCGAACAAGCCGAAAGATTCCGGCCTTCGTGCGCAAGGTTCCCACTTGGCCCGCCGCCAAAGCTTCCAAGCCGGGCGAACCGGCAATACGGAATTGTTCAAAGGACGCCCACTCCGGCCCTGGGTGGAGAGTAGGGTGCGCGTGTTCAGGAGTTGCATACGGGAGTTGCAGAGTAGCCATGGCAGACCTCACTGGAATAGTAGCACGAAACCAACGGAATTACAACGTATTAACAACGGAAATCCAGCGCTTTGGGGAGAGGGCCGTTCCATGTTATCCATTTTGATGTTCCATTGGCGTACTCAGGCGAGTTAAGTCTCATATATTCAGAGGAATGACGTTGGAGTGGTAGAACCTGGCTTCTCAGGCTCGATCAATTTCTACTCTTCCCCTAAACTGATGAATCTGTTATGCTTAGTCTGCTCAGATGAGCGGGAGTAATTCAGTGGTAGAATGCCAGCTTCCCAAGCTGGACGTCGCCGGTTCGACCCCGGTCTCCCGCTCCAACTTTTCAACAACTTAGCGTATTCTAGGTCATTTCGTCTTACCTCGTTTACCTTGAAAACCCGGTTTGCTCGCCGGATGCGCCACTACGGTCGCGTTAGCTGGCATGGGGTTCCCAAAGGCAACCTCCAACTTTGTGACTGCTTCTCGCCGACTTTCTTGGTCGCTTTCGGTGTACGTGTCGATAGCTACACCGATAGCGTGACCGCGTTGGTCCGCTGCCACCTTCGGATCCACTCCCTCTTTGTGGCCGAGACTTGCTTGCGTTCTCCGTAGAACCTGAAAGTTCACCCAGCCAAGCCCGACGTTATCGAGCTTCTTCTGGATGTTGCGGCGGAGAAAGTTGTCCCGGGAGAGAAAGGTTCCACGCTCGGAAGGAAACACCAAAGCATCTGGACTGGTGTCTGCCGAGAGTTCACGCCAGCCGCTAATGCTGGTCGAAAGATCCGGCGGAAGGGCCGCTAGCCGCTTGCCTCGATCCGTTTTCGGATCGTCCGACAGGCCGCGGTAAACTCGTTCAGCAACGTCAATCATTTCTGAATTAACCTTGCCCCAGCGAAGAGCAAAAATTTCGCCGGGCCGCATTCCAACCAAAACCGCGAGCAGGAACACGATCCGATCTCGGAGATCCAACACCGATATCGCCAACCGAACCTCGTCCTTGCTCATCGATAGCTTGGCCAGAGTTTTGGCGCCCTTCGGAGTAACGAGCGAACCAGCCGGATTGCCCTGCACAATCGTGTCCTCTCCGGCCATCTTGAAGACAGCGTTCAAGTCCCATCGAAGGTGGCTCACAACGCTTCTTGATAATCCATCCCGCACCTTGTCGTCGAGAAATCGCTGGAGGCGATCCCGAGTGAGATCGCCGAGGTCGAAGTCCTCGAATGCAGGAAATAAATGTGTTTCGATTCGTTCTGTTGTGGTCGTGTCTGTTGAGTCCTTCCATTTTTTTCGCCGCTGCGGGAGGAATACCGTTGAGACGTACGCTCTGAAATTCGTCGGCAGAGCATGACGCAGCCCAGCCAGTTCGTTCAGGGGGCGCAAGTATTCCTGCATTTTGGCCCAAGCTCCCCCTTCGGTGAGTTCGGCACAGCGGCCAAGGACTTTTGTCCTCCCTATTCCGTTTTCGTAGTATTTTCCAATCCATACCCATCTGCGACCATGCTTGACCTTTCGCACACAGCCGCGTTGATATCGCTTTCGACGCACGGTGGTCCTTCCCGGCGTCTCTGGCGTCGTGTTCTCTGGTCCGATTCGCATCGTAGCACTCCCAGCCGCTACTTTTTGTTAGCTGGCAAATCGCTTTGGCCCGGCGGTCTCGACTTCGTGCAGCCAATGCTCCAGCGACTCTCGCCGAAAGAGCACACGTCGGCCTATCCGGACGATTGGGAGGTTGGGGATGCCTCGAACCTTGCCGTTGATAATGTTGCAGAGATGCGCTCGCGAGCACCGCACGAATGTGGCGGCCTCGGCCAGATTCAATATTTTGGGGATGGCGGCATCCCTGGGCTCCGGTGGTTCAGATTGGTTAGTCCTCGCTTCCCGCCCGCGCGATGGAAGTTCTTCGCGAGCAAGGGCGAGATCTGGCAGCCTGTTTTGGCCAGTATTGACATGGGGGAGGCGTTGTCTCATGCCCGTTTGTAAGGCATACTCGCGATTTCACCAAACGAGTTTGGTCGTACACTCGCGGAGGAGCGCTACGTCACGTTCTGGGAGCCACTTCGAGGAGTCCGTATAGGACTCCTCGCTTTTAAGAATTAGCAAGTCGTTCCACATAACACGACTCTTGCTCTAAAATGGAGTACGATTTCTTCATGGGCCTGGCCGCGTTTTCAGCCTTGCCGGTAGCTGCCGCTGTGGCGTTCCTCTACGCCCCGCTTGCCGCCCAATCGCGTCCACCCGAATCCAACCCTAAACGCCTGATTGAGAAGGCCGACCGGCTCGCTTGGCTCTACAACTGGTATCTCGCCGGGCCGATTTACGCCGACGCCGAAATCCAGTTTGAGCACGCCGGCGATTCTCGCAACGCGCTCTATGCGAAGATTGGCCGGCTCCGATCCGAATGGGAAACAATGTCCTTTCCCGAGGTCTCGGAGTATTTGGCGACGGAACTCGAATCTCCCTTGGTCCAAAACGATCCGCAGCTCCGTCTCTGGATTCTCGACGCGAAGGGTGCGCTGGATTTAGAAGTCAACGTCGCTTCCGCCCGCCAAGTGTACGAAGAGATCCGACAACTCGCGCGGAAACTTGGGGACAAGGCGCGAGAGGCACGAGCATCCGGCGAGTTAGGCATCATCGCCTTTCTGGATGGCGGAACAGGCGACGCGATGCAACTGCTAGGGGAGGCACTCAGGACATCTATCGAACTGAAGGACGTTGGTGCCCACATTCGATATCTGAACTTGATGGGAAACGGCCTCACATTGTTTGGGCGGCCGGAGGATGCGATCCGCTACTATGATCGCGCACTGCAATTGGTGCGATCGACGCCCGAGTTGGACACCTCGGTAATGGCCGTGGCAGGCAAAGCGAAAGCGCTCATCGCTTTGAATAAGCGACCTGAGGGTGAAAAACTCTTCCAGGAGACCCTTAATCGTGCACGCCTTAGGAATCGTCGCGGGCTGGCCGCTTCGATCCTGACCGAACTCGGAAAGGTTAGCAGCCAAGCAGGTGAGCGTACCCGGGCGATCGAATTTTACGAAGAGGCCGCCGCGCTGGCGGCCGGCAGCGAACTACACCGTGTCACGGCGATGGCGATGTTCGGTTTGGCCAAGCTATACAGAGACGCGGGCGATCTCCAAAAAGCGGAAGACAGAGCGGCCAAAGGCGTTGAGGCGAGTCAAAGGGTCGGAGAGACCTACGAATTGCCGGAGCGGTTGGCGTTCCTGGCTAGACTTCGGTCTGACCGCGGCAAATTCGAAGAATCGGATCGGCTTTATGAGCAGGCTGAAGACGTGGTCGACGGAATATTAGTATCAGTGGCGAGCCCTGGTACCCGAACATCGCTGATTGGGGCAATGAGTCAGATCTACATCGATCACTTCGCGCTCGCGGTTGATCGCATCAACGATCCGATTAGAGCGCTGGCGGTCCTTGAGAGGGCTCGCGGCCGAACAGCTGCGGACATCTTGCGAAACAAAGAGTCGATTCCGCGCAAAAGCACAGGTGTTCAATCCGCCCACGAGCGTGAGATCGCTCGCCTTCAGATTCGTCTCATGCGGGCGTCCACGCCGGTTGATCGTCGGCGAATACTCGAAAAACTGTTTGACGAAGAACAAGGACTATCGGGGACCAAGCTGCGTGATGTGCCGCGACTGATAAAACAGGGCAAACCTGTCGAACTGTCAGAACTGCAACGAAGCCTGCGGCCCGATGAGCTGGTCCTGGAATACGCTCTGGGGGAACCCGGTTCCTACTGCTTGGTGATCGATAACAAGACGATCCGCATCATTCCTCTCACAAGTGGTAGTCGTATCGAGTCGCTCGTCGATTCATACCTCGCTCAGGTTCGCGCGAAGAAGAAAGCGGCCGGAGTTGCGAATGAACTCCACTCGATTCTCCTGGGGCCACTTCACACTGATGTTTCGAAGAACCGGCTAATTGTGGTCCCCGACGGGAAGCTTCACCTGTTGCCATTCGACGCTCTGATCAATGAGAAAGGCGACTATGTCCTCAAGAGTCATGTCGTCACCTATGCGCCCTCTGCCACGGTGCTTCACCTCTTGAAAACTCAGCCCACGAATAGAGCTACGAATGTGCCTCTCTTGGCAGTAGGGGACGTGCCATATGGTGACAAAAGAAACCTCGTCGCAAGCAACAGTGGGCGCGGTAAGGCTACATCCTCCCCCGCGAGGGGTCTTTACGATCTGACAGGCGAAAAGCTTCCTCCGTTGCCTGGTACCGCCGAAGAGGTGCAATCGATCGCTGCCATTGCGGGTGCTCACAGCATCGTCCTGGCGGGACCAGCGGCTACTGAGACCGGTTTCCGATCGCAGCCCCTAGAGAAGGTTCGAGTGCTGCATCTGGCTGTCCACGGAATTTCCAGTAGGGCGGCACCAGAACGTGCCGCTCTAGTACTGGGTCGCGGCGCCAACGACGAGGACGACGGGCTGCTGCAAGCGAGAGAAATCGCCGAAATGGATCTTGCGGCCGAACTTGTGACGCTATCAGCATGCGATACTGGCGCCGGGCGACTCGTAGGGCAGGAAGGTATCGTTAATCTGGTGAGATCTTTTCTCTACGCCGGCGCACGCAGTGTCGTCGCAAGTATCTGGGCCGCAGATGATGCGTTCACGACCTCGCTCATGAAACGGTTCTATGCGAACTTAGCAAAGGGCATCGATAGAGGTGCTGCCTTGCAGAAGGCCAAGCTCGACCTTATCGAACAATTTGGTGATGACGCTGTGCCGTTCTTCTGGGCAGGTTTCACTATGGTTGGGGACGGCTCGAAACACATCAACTTTTCGGAGTAATGGGCATGATCGTTGACGAAAGCCAAAAGCAGGAGATCCTCCAACAGGTTTCACGCCTCGTAGAGAAGAAGTACTTCAATCCTGAATTTAGCGCCGAGAAGTGGCGAGCTTTGATCGACACTAGAACACCAGAGATTCTGAACTGTGGGAGCGCGGAAGAGTTCGAGCGCCGAATGCACGATCTAGTCATGCAGTTGGGCTCAAGCCACACCGCTTTCTATCACCGAAATTGGCGTCCCGTCCCACCGCGCCAGTCCATTTGCGCGACGCTTCAGCAATGCGAAACGACCGATGGCCTTCGTTGGATGTTTCAGGATGTTCAGGAGGGCGGGCCGGCTCACCAAGCGGGTGTTTGTAGAGGTGATCTCTTGGTAGGAATTGATGCGGAAGGGGTTCGACCGCCTGACCGGGTGCTGTTGCGACCTGGCCGCTCGACGTCGCTCCAAATTCGCAAGGCCGATGGAGCGGAGGCTTCTATCGCGGTTGAAATTCCTGCGCTCAAGTCAAAGCAACCGTTCAATACACCGCAAGCCGTGGTTAGTTCCAAGCTGGAGTCAAGTATCGGCTATCTGAAGATCAACATGTTTCCGGGCATCGTGGGGATTGACGTAGCTCGCGATATCGATCGGGCAGTAGCCTCCTTTCACGATTGCGACCGGCTGATCGTCGACCTGCGCGGCAACTCAGGTGGGGGTATAGGTGGGCTGAGGCTCATGAGTTACTTGACACCTGGAAAACTTCCAATCGGCTACAGCCTGAGTCGGGCGCGGGCAAAGAATGGGTACAGAAAGGAAGATCTGACGCGGTTTGACCGGATACCGGCACGCAAGATCGGACTACTGTGGCTTATCCTCCGCTACGCCTTTGTCGATCATTCGATCGCTTTGTTCACAGAGGGTCTAGGATCTCAGAAGTTCCACGGCCGGATCGTCCTGCTCGTGAATGAGCATAGCGCGAGCGCTAGTGAAATGGTTGCTGCCTTCGCCGTGGAAAACCAGTTGGCGCGAATTGTCGGGACATCGACACCTGGTCGACTGGTAGGCAGCAAGCCCTTCAAACTCCGTTACGGATACTTCCTGATCCTCCCGGTCGGTGCATACGTGACTTGGCAGGGCAAGCGGTTGGAGGGGGAAGGAATTAAGCCCGAAGTCGAGGTGCCCCTTTCCTATGAGGCTGTCGCGACAGGGCGGGACAATCAGCTCGATACTGCAATTGAAACAGTCAAAGCAATGTAGGCGCCGCCACTACCTCGTAGCCTCAATAACTTATTTGCGGTACAAACTGCGCCTTGTTTAGGTCGCCCGCAGGCGTTATTTCGCTAGAGCAAGTGGATAGTAGGTCCACCGAAAATTACCCTTGCGCACGCCAAGGAGATATCGCCCAGGTACAAAGCCGGTGAGATCGGTCCGAAGGTGCAGAGTGACCTTGCGATTCTGAAGAGTCGCCGAGCCGCTCATGGCTACTAGAGAATTGCCCTCAGCATGAAGAATCGCAACATCGTAGCTACCCTCTTCGCTCCCGATCGGCAAGTAAATCGATAGATCAAGCGGCTGCGCAGGAAGAGATGCCACCACAATGTCTCCGGAACTTGGGTCGTTCTCCCCTCTGACAGGAGAACGATTTCGAAGATCAACGGTTGCAACTTCTAATGGCCTTGGCGGAGTTGGCGTTGCTGCCGGGGCTTTTTGAACGATGAGTGGCTCGGATGGCCGGACTGGCGACGCACCTCGGAACCCGTTGAACCAGACCGCCGCACCAATTGTGATCACCAGAGCCGCGCAGAGCGTCAGTAGCTTCAGATTCCTCGAGACCTTTTCTTTTCGCAAGAGGTCTTCATACTCGCCAAAGCACGTTGAACAACACGTTAGGTGTTCGAGAATTTTCTCGCCTTCACCGCCTTCGCATCGCTTCCGCACCACCGAACGCAGGGTGGTCTGAGCCGGGCACCCGGCCCGTTCAGAATTCGGGAAGGCCGTGCGGAAGACTTTAGAAGCCGCCGCGAGGATTTCGTGTTCCTGCTGCCGTGGAAGTTTTCCGGCCTCTGAATCTCGTGAAATTGGAAGTCTTTGATTCACCGATCTGTCCGTCCCATGCTGTCAGCGCCTTTGCCCAACATGCGGCTTTTGGCCTTCTTGATTCCATTTCCAAACTGAACTTCAGCGTTATGGGCGCTGATATCGAGGGTTTTGCCAATTTCGGCCCAC
>JBBRNA010000068.1:0-7749 GCA_038230575.1 Terriglobales bacterium
CGCCCTCAGGACAGCCGGCAGGATGCCGGCGCTACGGGTTCAGCGCGGACTTGGCTGACGCGACTTTCGCCCTTTTCTGGGCCGCCAGCTTTATGGGGAATAGCATTCGCTGGCGTGGCGATACCTTCACCCTCAAAGACGGAAGGCTGACACGCATTTCGTAGCGCCGCCGTCCTCGGCGGCTGTCCGGCGGGCGTCTCGCCCGCCGCGGCTGAGGGTCTGCAGTGCCTGAGAGTCTGGAGTGTCCGAGGGGCTGCCATCCCCCGATGCTCTGCCGCGCTGAGGGCGAGGACGCCCTCAGGACAGCCGGCAGGATGCCGGCGCTACAACTTCAGCGAGGTCTTGGCTAGCGCGGGCTTGCTGGCTGGTTCGAGAAGATTGTTTTGCCGCCACGCTTGGCGATCACGAAGCTCGACAATCCGTGTAGGGCTGTGGGATGGTCCTGGTCGCTCCACAGAAACACGCGTTGCCGGGAATTCCAAATTTGAGCAAACGAGTCTTCCGTCTCCCAGACTTTCGGAGCGCCAGGAAACTGCGTCCCGTACCACATGTTGCCTCCGGGAGCATGCAGGCTGTGCAACGGAACCCCGGTGTAAAAATTTAGCGTCGAAGCATTTTCGTAGAGGCCGGTGACGACAATCTGATCTCCCGGCCTGTATTGCTCGCGGATCGCCATCGCCAGATCTTTCGACGAGATGATGGGGGAGAAAATGCCGAAGGCAATCCGCACGCAGGCGAGCAGGACGACTGCCATCGCGGCAAGCGAAAGATTGCCCAGTGTGGTTTGGTCGCGGCGGCGGAAGATCCAGTTGGCTAGCGAGCCTGCCAGAAAAGCGAATGAGAATCCGAAAAGCGGAGTTCGGAATGCTCCCATCGCTTGCGGCGTCAAGTCGAGAAAATGTCCAAACGATAAGGCGTAGTCTTGCGGATTCTTCTTCAGCAGATCGGAGAGATCGGTGCCCGGCGCGGGCGGCTTCGAAAATAACAGCAAGCTGAATCCGACTGTCGCGATCAGGATCCCGACTCCGAGCAAGATCGACGACGAGAGTCTTCCGTTACGCCGTTCGACGCTCTGCGGAGCTGATTTACGCTCGCGTTGTAACCAGCCTCCGACGAGCAATGCTAAACCTGGAATCGCGGGGATGGTGTAATACTCTTGCCGCGTCGAGAGGCTGAAGAAGCCGACGATCACCAGGTTCCATAGAAAGAAGATCAGGTACGATCGCTGTCTCCGTGTCATCTTCGCGCGAAGTTCTCGCCATCGTGTGGGGATCTCTTTCAGAGATTGCGGAATGAAGACGGTCCAGGGAAGCAGCCACAAAACGAGCAGCGCCCAGAAGAGAAACAGCGGGACGGTGTCGTAGTCGCGCGGCACGCGCTTATTTAAAAAACGATAAATGTGTTCGTTAACAAAATAGAACCACAAAAACCCGCGCACGCTTCCCTGCGGAGGATTTCGCAGTGCCGCCAAAATGTGCCAGGGCGCGGCGACTGCTAGAAAAAACACGGTGCTCGAAATCAGTCGCAGCCGGAGTAAATGGCGCAGCTTCCCGGTAAGAATCAAGTAGAGGCCGATCGCTCCGATGGGAAACACAAGCCCAATCAGGCCTTTCGTCAATACATTCAGAGCGCAGACCGCGGCCAGCGTCCAGCATGTCCAACGCTCGGGCTTCTCTTGTTCGAGAGTAATAAGAAAAAGCCAGAAGGTTAGCGTCAGCCATAAACCAACGGCGACGTCGGGGATGAGGAAACGCGTGAATAGAAATGGACCGAGCGCCGTCGCTAAAACCAGCGCCGAGTCGAAGCCTCCTTCGGCTCCAAACGCCCATCGCCCCAAGCCGTAAGTCGAGAGAATGGTGGCGAGCACGAACAACATGAGGGGGAGTCGCGTGCTGCACTCGCTGACGCCAAACAACGTATAGCTCGTCGCTACGCTCCAGTACATCATCGGCGCTTTTTCAAGATAGCGAATGCCGTTGGCGTACAACGTGACCCAGTCGTGGCGCAGGATCATTTCGCGTGCCGCTTCCGCGTGTACGGTGTCGACGTCGTCAAGCAGCGCCGGATGCGAAAGGCCCGACAGATAAATCACAGCCCAAAGCGCAGCTAAAATCAGAACTGCATAGAGAGTGCGCGAGAGTAACCCCTGCCGGCAACGTAGCGGCGCTCCAGACCGGTCTAAAGATGGGTCGAGTTTGGATGGAAATTGTTCGGAATTAGGCGGTTCGCCGGGGGTCATCAGGAAAGTTCATTATACGGGAGCAGCAACATCCCTTTGTCGCGGGCGAGGAGATACGCGCTCTCCCGCGACCTCGCGATAGATTTCCAGAATTCGGGAAACAGAACTTGTCCATGAAAATCGCTGGGCTTGCTCGTAGCCCGATTGCTTCATGCGAGCGCGCAAATCTGGGTCCAGCAAGACGCGCTGCAGTCCCTTGCGAATCTCGAAAACATTTTCGGGATTGACGAGCACGGCCGCGCTTCCGGCGACTTCCGGCAGGCTCGACGAGTTCGACGTGACTACGGGAGTTCCGTGGGCCATCGCTTCCAACGGAGGTAATCCGAAGCCTTCGTATAAAGAGGGGAAGACAAAAATCTTGGCGACGTCGTAGAAAATTCGCAGCACATCAATTGGCACAAATCCGAGGAAACGCACATCGTTCTGAACACCGCTACGGACAACGGTCCGGCGCACCCGTGGATGCCCAGAAAGGTCGTCTCCGATAATAATCAGCTTCAGATCCTGAAACTGATTTTCTACCTGTGTCTCCTTCAGCAATTCACTTTTCAAGGCGGAGAACGCTTCGATGATTCGCACCACGTTCTTGTGTGGACGAATTGCGCCTGCGTACAAAATGAACGGATAGTTGACCAGGTATCGTTGCGCGATCATTTCCCGATCGGCGTCGGTAGCGTGGCCGTGGAGAAAGCGCTCGTCGATGGCGTTGTAAACCACTTCGATTCGCTTGTTGGGAATGGCCAGCAGTTTTTCGATCTCGCTTTTGGTGAATTGCGATACGGCGATGACGCGTGCGGCTTTCTGCAAAACACGCCGAGTCATATAGAAGTGAAGGCTGCGGCGAAAATTGGAGGCGTGGCGCGATCCATACATGTGCTCCAGCAAATCGTGTACGGTGAGAACATACGGGCAACTCAGGCCGCGTGGAATCCAGAAGAGATGCGGTATGTGAACGAGGTCGCACTGCAAGCGGCGCACGATGGCGCGAAATTCCAGATTGCCTTTTACGGAGTCGTCGCGACGCGCGAGGGCGACGGTGTGAAAATTCGGCGACAAGGGGCCGCATTCTTCAACTTTGGCCGGCGAGCCGATCAGGTAATACTGGTTGTCGTGATCCAGTCGCGCCAGGGTTCGGACGACGTTGCGGATGTAGGTGCCTACTCCGAATTCCGTCATGCGACGGATGTCGATGGCGACTTTCACGAAAAGAATTTAACCACAGAGACGGCCTTGGACACAGATAATTCCATCATGATTGCCTTGTCGTCGCGAGGATTTGGGCGTGTGGCGACGGGCGACTCAACCGTCCGAGCGAACCGGGCGGCGAGTCCGGTTGCACTAATGCATTCTGTTAAGCGCGAACTTCGGCTTGGGCCTTCAACCGTCGCTCAGCGTACAGAGGGAAATCCTCGGCTAGCGCGAGCACCTGTTTGCGGATCTTGCTCAAGGTGGCGGCGTCGCTACGGTGATTCAGCGCTTCGGCGATCCAATGGGAGATCTGTCGCATCTCGTCTTCCTTCATGCCACGGGTGGTGATGGCGGGAGTGCCAATGCGAATGCCGCTCGGCTTCATCGGTGGATTCGCGTCGAATGGAATTGCGTTTTTGTTCACCGTGATGCCAGCTTCGCCCAGAGCCTTTTCGGCCTCGCTCCCGAACATGCCCTTAGCGAAAACGTCGATCAGCATGAGGTGAGTGTCAGTGCCGCCGGAGATGATGCGGAAGCCCTCCGCCGCCAGCGCTTCGGCCATGGCCTTCGCATTGACCACAACCTGTTTTGCGTAATCGCGGAAGCTTGCCTGTGAAGCTTCGAGGAAGCAAACTGCCTTCGCCGCCATGATGTGGACGAGAGGGCCGCCCTGCATTCCGGGGAACACGGTCTTGTCGATCGCCGCGGCAAACTCCTGCTTGCTCAAGATCATGCCCGAGCGCGGACCGCGCAAGGTCTTGTGGGTGGTCGAAGTAACGATATGCGCGTGCGGCACGGGAGATGGATGCGCGCCGCCGGCAACCAGTCCGGCAAAATGCGCCATGTCAACGAGGAAGAGTGCGCCTACCTTGTCAGCAATTTTCCGCATGCGAGCAAAGTCGATAGTCCGCGGGTAGGCGCTGCCGCCGCCGATAATCAGCTTTGGATTTTCAGCGGTAGCGATTTTCTCCAGGTCATCGTAATCGATGGTTTCGGTTTCCCTGGTCACACCGTAGGGAACGATCTTGTATGTCTTGCCCGAAAAGTTGAGCGGGTGCCCGTGCGTCAAATGGCCGCCGTGCGCAAGATTGAGCCCGAGGATGGTGTCGCCGGGTTTGATGACAGCCGAGTAGGCAGCCTGATTCGCCTGCGATCCCGAGTGCGGTTGTACGTTGACGGCGTCCGCTCCAAACAGCTTTTTCGCGCGCTCGCGGGCCAACTCCTCCACGACGTCGGTGAATTCGCAGCCGCCGTAATAGCGCTTGCCGGGATAGCCTTCGGCATATTTGTTCGTAAACACAGATCCGGCAGCTTCAAGCACTGCTTCGCTGACGAAATTTTCGGAGGCGATCAGTTCCAGGCCTTCGTGCTGGCGGCGGCCCTCATTATCGATAGCGTTGGCAATCTCTGGGTCGACTTCGAATAGCGGACGGGACATAGCGGAATTTTTCATAGAAGATACCGACGATCATTTTACTGTGGCGCGGACACTCTTGTCCGCGAGCGCCGGAGAGATCTCTGCGCAGAGTTTCCACGAACGACGGTTGAGAACATTGCTCGGCGCCTGAGGGATATCCAGTCGTGCAGGTTCCGGCTGGAAGGCCTTTGGGCATCAGTTTCTTTGGGGCCGCTTTCAGTGAGCCCAAACTGATCAAACTCGATTCGGTTTCGAGGCGGCAACCCATGTGCGCGCGAAGAATTTGCCGACTTTCGCGCCGACCGTGCCCTTTGCGCATATCGCGGAACGACGTTGACCCCGTCAGCCCAGCGTACTGCGGCCGCTAAAAGTGTTGGAAAGCCAGCGCCGCCAAGTGGCGTAATCGCGAAGCCGGACAGCAAAGCTAAAAAGATGCATCACCTATAAATTGTTCATGACTAATTTCGGGGGTGCTGCTTTTGCGGAACGCAACCCTTCGGATACAACTCTGCGGGCGCGCGTGGCTTATGTCGACGCCTCGCCCGCGTAAGTTTGTAGGACTCGCAGAAGCCGGGCGACATCCGCTCGCTCACCGTCGTTGTCCGGAATGAACTCGCACCCGTAACGGTAGCCTTTTCGATTTCGCACGGCCCCGGAAACGCGGATGGGCTCGCCCGAAAATGGAATCGTAAACTCGATGCCGAGTTCTTCCTCAATTTTCAGTTCCACCGGAGCCCAGACGCACATGCCCAGCTGGCTGAGTTCGGTTCCGCGGCCTTCTCGGATAAGGACCGTTGCATCTTTTCGCAGAACCACTCGGAGCGGTACGTCGAGCTTGTAGCGAACCGCACGCCGCTCGCTGAGATAAGCTGAAGTGAGGTTCGCGGTGATCTTGATCGCCATGATCCGAAACTATCAGCGCCACCATGAGCGTTCAAAGTAACGGAGGTCTTTAGAACATAGCCGATCGCAGATGGCGTTCCTTTTCGGGAAAATGCCACGATCCACAGGCCAACCGTCCTACGCTGGTCCGACATCCAACAGAAACACGAGAACTGACATACGGGAGCTGAAATTATGATCCTTCGCAAAATTGTTTTTTCGACTGGGCTCGCCCTGATGCTGGTGCTGACCGCCTGCCAGCAACAAAACTCGCAGGATTTACGGGAGCAAACGGCGAAGACGACCGCGGAGGTGAAGAGTAACGCGAAGGCTGTGGCTCAGGGAATCCGCGAGGGCTGGAGCCGCAACAAAACTCACGACCTGAATACGGCCTCGAAAGAAGAGTTGCAGTCGCTCCCTGATTTGACCGAAGGCCAAGCTGACCGCATCATCGCTGGCCGGCCTTACAGCGATCCGAACCAGCTGCTCAAGCGGCGAATTCTGCCGAAAGCCGAATACGACAAGATCGCGGATCAAATTACGGTCAAGAGATAGTTTTTAGACGAACGCGGTCTTTAGAAATCTCGCCAGTTGCCATCCGTCCATATATTTGTAGGGAGTTTCGCCCAGTGTGTAGTGCCCGCAAGGTAAAACTACGACCTTGTGCTCGAGATTATGCTTCTCGAATTCTTCCACCACCTGCTCTGAAAACTCCGGCAAGAAGGTCATGTCGTACTTGGCGTAAATAATCAGCGAGCGCCGGGGCCAACGCGAAAATTTGTCGAAGTACACCATGGGGCTCACGGCCCGCCACACCTGCCGAAGATTCTCCAAATCAATTTCAGATTCGATCCCCTGCCGAATATGGCGGGTCGATTGTCCATGCCAGACGACATCAGCGAAGTATGTCGAGGCGTGATTGAAGGCCGCGACCTTGATTCGCGGATCGTGGGCGGTGGCGATAAAAGCGTAGCAAGAGCCGAGGCTCGTGCCGAGGATGCCGAGTTCGTTGTAGCCTTGCGTTTCCAGCCAGTCGAAGCAGCAGCGGACGTCGATTACACCCTGGCGCACTGAATCGAGCGTGCGTCCGATGTTGGCCGAGACGGCGTAATCGGCGCGGTCGATCTCCGCCGGACGGCGAATGTCGTGATATGGCATGGAGAGCCGCAACACGGCAATCCCCATCCAGTTGAGCATGCGGCAGAGGCTGTTGTAGGCGAGGGCGTCGGAGTTCCAGTGGGGAAGTAAGACGACCGCGCGGTGGCCTTGCGCAGGGCACCAGCGTGCGTTCACTAAGTTGTTTTCGGGGAAAGGTGTCTCCACGGGGGAAGTGAAACGCAAAAATTCAGCGTGTGTGCCGCGAACTTTTTCTTCCAGACGGGGATCGGGAACTTCACGCGTGCTGAAGACCTGCACTTCCCGGCGCTCCAGCCGAAAATCGGTCGGAGTCTTGTAGGAATAAAAATTATCGCTGTCGGCGATGATGCGATCGTTGAAGCGCGCAAAGTATTCCAGCATCGCCCGAGAGTTGTGCCCGGAGGGACCGCCGTTGCGGCCTGGCCAACTGTGTGTCCAGTCGAGCCCCCAATCGAGCGGGCGTACGACCCGGTTGTTGTCCACCGAGGTGAGTCGAGTCTCCCAGCCGTACATCCATTTTGCGTAGCGCGAGGGCATCCAGCTATAGAAATACAGTAGGAGGGATGAATTTGGCGAGTAAGGGCGACTTAACGGTAGATTTCAGCACTGAGCAGCAACGAGCGGTCATTCATTTCACGACACCAAATCGTTAGTGTCGATCGCAGTTCCTCGGTGACCCCTGTGTTCTCTGTGGTTAACAAAAAGCTTTAACCACAGAGGACACTGAGGTTCACGGAGGAGATCAGACACATCGCTTGGCGATCAGATGTAAATTCTCGGGACTCTTTGCGACAGTCCGCACAAAATTTCATATTTGCGTAGCGCGAGGGCATCCAGCTATAGAAATACAGTAGGAGGGATGAATTTGGCGAGTAAGGGCGACTTA
>JBBRNA010000069.1:0-7650 GCA_038230575.1 Terriglobales bacterium
GGGGCGGGTGGCCCGTCCTTGCGTTTTGTGCAAGGGCGGGTACGATGCTGCCGCTATCACCTGCACTCTATCACTCGTTGTTGGGCGGGGCGGGTGGCCCGTCCTTGCGTTTTGTGCAAGGGCGGGTACGATGCCGCCCGTATCACCTGCACTCTATCACTTGTTCTTGCTACCCCCCGCGCAGGTGGCCGACTTCCAAGTCCCAAAGCATAACCCGCTCCTCTTGCACTTCGCCCTTAAATTCAGAATAAACGGAGGTGCGCCACTTCTCGCGCCTTTCGAGAACTGGCCCTTAACTGCCGCTGGTACCATTGGCTTCTCGTCACGACTTCACAGTGCTGCCCATCACCGTGATGATGAGGTTGAAAGTCTTATCCTCTCCCCATGCGGCGCAAGCTCACTCGTAACTACGGATCCGGCGACTCACACTTCATCACTAGCAGTTGCTACCGCCGCCAGCCGTGGCTCGGCACCACCCGCCGCCGTGACCTGCTGCTAACGGTTCTGGAGCAGGTCCGGCGCCGTTATCGTTTTGTAGTCGTCGGCTAAGTGTTCATGCCCGAGTATATTCACCCGCTGATCGGGGAGCCCCAGAACCGCGGCAACGCCATCGACCGTCATGCAGGCGCTCAAACTCGCTTACGCAAGGCGGCTTCTCGCCCAAGCCCGGAGGCGCCGCAATCCCCGTCAGCCCGCCCTCTTCGAGGCCGCTCCACAACACGTCTGGCAAAAACGCTTCTACGATTTCAACGTCTGGAGCGAACGTAATCTGGTAACTTCTCCGGAGCTGTGGCGGTGGAGCAGTTTTCGCTCGTACTCGCCGGGCGAGAACGGCCTAGTAAGAGTGAATGATTGGGAAGTGCTGAAGATGAAGATCGGACCTCTAGCAGCGTAAAAGAAACGCCCAAAGCCATCGGCCGCACGGCAGGCCACTTCTCGAAAAGCGTGAGAAGTGGCGCACCCCTGTTTTTTTGAGTTTCCAGCAACGGCTCAAGCTGTCGGGTTATACTTTGGCCCTTAGAAGTTGGCCACCCGCCTCCCCGCCAAAGATGGGCCAGCCCACTACTCAGGCGGGTTTTTGATTCGGGCCAGCTTTGCGGCCCTCAGTAATGATCTTGGTAGGTCCAGTGACGGTCTGAGAATTACGCGCGCCGAGGAGGAGGGAAAGGGGTATTCGTGCTTGGGCAGTCACAGATAAGCTCTCAATATAATTATTTGATTCTTGGGATCGTTGCATTTTCTGCGGCTGTGGTTTGGACGTGCATCGGCAAAGCTCGTACAGCCCGTCATGGTTGGGTCTACCGGGCCCACGAACCGTTCGATTTTTGGTTCACAGTCGCAATCTATTTTTTGACGGGCGTTCTTTCCATTGGAATGTTCCTGTATAAGATCGTCGGACGTTCATACTGAGCTGATCATCCTCATGGCCGGTCTCAAACTCGCGATGTTTACGCTCGGCGCATATCTACGGCCGGATCAATCTGGGCACAAATCGGGACAGCTGTCCCCGTATTTTTCCCCCGTCCCGTCCTGTCCCCGTATTTCCCAATTAGTCATAGGCACAAATGCAAGCGGTCGGTTACGATTGCGGGCTAGCAATCTCGAAGGGTAAATAAACTGAAGCTGGGAAGACCAGTGGATGTCGGAACTACTCAGGCATGCATACAGGCACTCACGAGCAGACCATAAACACCGCTCTTGGCGAAGTTCTTCACCAGTTCGGGCGCGGATGGACGCTTCGTTCAGAGCATGTCGGAAGGATCTTCGAGGAAGGCGGCCGGCCGGACATTCTCGTCGAGAAGTCGGACGGATGGCCGATAGTTATTGAGGCCGAGGTAGGAAACCGCAGGCAGGCAGAGATCGAAGCTAGATCGCGGCTGGGAAACCGATTGATCTCGACTGGTAACCCAATCCACGCTTCGGTCGCGTTGGTTTATCCCGACCATCTGAGGGCACATCAAGGAAGAGAGCTGAGGGAAGAACTTCGGCAGACGTGCCTCGAGTACGCGCTCTTCACAGTTCAAGCCAACGGGGAATCGGCACGGTTTCCACGCGAGGGATGGTTACGAAGCGGAGTCGCCGAACTGGCAATACTGTTACACAGATCAAGTATTCCGGCTTGGCGAGTTGTTGAATTGGCGGATGCTCTGGAGCTAGGCGTGAACCGAGCAGCGGGTTTGTTCTCGGCAACGCACCCGATTCTCAGCCCGCTCGGTTCGTCACTTGCCGAGCTCCTGGGCCAGCATGATGACGCAGCGGGTCAGACTCGGCGAATGGCCATGACGGTCCTCGTCGACGCCCTTGTGTTTCATGTGGGAATAATACGGGGACAGACGGAACTGACCCCAATTTAGTTCTCGACGAAAGCTTGGGACAAACGAGACGTTAGTGTGAGTGTAAGTCGATCCGGCTATCCTTTTCCCGTCCGCTTCTTGCCCTCCATCACTCTTCTCAAAATTCGGTTGATCCGCGTCTGGTAATCCGGCCCTTTGAACTTGAACCAGTCCAACACTTCGGTATCCACACCCAACGAAATCCTCCGTTTGCGTGGACGGTTCCAGCGCGCCTCCGCTCCCGCTCCCTCATCCGCCAGCAAAAACAGGTCGTCATCGACCGATGCCCGCAGCCGACCGACTCTCCCCGGCCGCAGTCTTCGTCGCTTAAGCGCTTAGCGTTGGCTGTCATGACGAAAGTGTATATCTCCAAATGTATGTCCCCATATGTGATGACGATGTCTTTCACGTGAAACATTCGTCGCCACTAGACATTACGGGCAAGACGTGGCGAGAAGGGCACAAATGGGGCAAGCCGGAACTGACCCCAAGTCTGCTTAATACTGGCTGGCCTACCTTTGTTCCATCACAGGTGGGGCTCCGTCACCCCCACGCGATTTCGACGGTGAGCGACACAAAGTTCGCAGCAGGAAATTTTCAGCCGCGACTCCCGCTGCTGATTTCGTTCTTCTTGCTAAGTCCTCCCATTTCAGGAAGTCGATCCTCCAAATTCCACAAAGCGCACCAACAAAAGATTGACTTCCGCACGTCGTTCTCGCTACCGTCAATAAATACGCCCACGCATGAAGTTAGGCGCCAAACAACGTAACTCCATTGTTGTCTAGATTTTGGCTCTATCTCCTTTAGAGTCAAAGATCTAGGAGGCGAAACGACGTAACTCCCTGATTCCAAAAGATCGAGGGGGGGAGGGGGGGGGTACCCTCATAGGAATCGCGACTTGGAGCCATTCGCCCTCCCAATAACGGTGCCAGTTCCCGATCAAAGCGAGCCCCCCGGAGATCATTGATCCCCGTTCTTACCGGCCGACTCTGCCTGAGGCAGCACTGTGCCCCCCCCCGGGGTCGCCCTTATAAGTTAACGGGACGACAGCAGGCCGCTGCGCAGGGCGATCGCAGGTCCAGGAAGGCGTAGCCATTTTTGTGATTGTGTTGAGTTTACTGCGGAATCCGCGCGGGCTCGAAAAGTTGGTCGGGGCGAGAGGATTCGAACCTCCGACCCCCTGCGCCCAAGGCAGGTGCGCTACCAGGCTGCGCTACGCCCCGACTGTCTTTCATTATAACTGCGATTTAAATGCGATTATAAATGCGATTCGCATTGACGCCGTCAACGAGTCGGACATTCCCGGCACTTCAAAACTGCCGGTGTGCCTTCGAGCCGCGCTCAGTCTATAATTTCAAGTGCAAGTCATGCCCAGTCCCCTTTACGCATTGGTCACGTATCTTCGGAACCCGATCGGCGAGTTTGTCGAGAATCTTCGTCAGGAACTCCATCCCACAACCGAACACATGAAGGCGCACCTGACCATTCTGCCTCCCCGCGAATTAACTGGGAGTGAAGAAGACGCGGTTGAATTCCTGGCAAACGTTTGCTCGCGGGTGATCCCGTTTACGGTTGAGCTGGGCGACGTCGAAACCTTCCTGCCGACGACGGCAACGGTGTTCATCCAGGTAAAGCGGGCGGCGTACCGGATGCGCGAATTGCACGATCAAATGTGCAGCCGGGGCCTCGGTTGCGCGGAGGTTTGGCCCTACATCCCCCACCTCACGATTTTGAAGACGGAAAACGACGCCGAAGCGCAGTCCGCTTATGAAATTGCCCGCCAAAAGTGGGCCCAGTTCTCGGGCCGCCGCGATGTGCTGGTTGAGAAACTGATGTTCGTCAAAGAAATCGACGGCCATTGGCAGGACGTTGCGCCCCTGCCGCTAGGGCACGGCGAGCTATCGTCAAAATCGTAGGGAATCTTGAGCCGTTTTTCCCCCCTAAAAATTGGCGCCTTTGGGCGGGTCCCAAAGACCCCCCGAAAACCCTTAACCAACGGCTAATCTCAAGGACTGGAGGTACATGGCCTTTCTGCCCGTTGCCAACTTTTTTGGACGGATTACCATGGATTCAGCTCGATGAGGCGCATCCAAAGCCGGACCCGGGCTGCGGACTTCGCCGAGCGCGCTTCCATTGATCGAACTCTAGTCTTTAAGAGAGATCAGAAGAGAGTCTATGCAAATTGGGGTCTATGGGTCCGGATATCTCGCCACGGTAATCTCTGCTTGCCTCGCTGATTTTGGAACTCCGGTTTGCTGCTGCCACGCCGACGGCTCCCGCATCATGGAAGTCGCCAAGGGCAACATCACTTTCTTTGAAAAGAACTTGCAGGAAGTCATCCGGCGCAACGTGCGCGCGGGGCGCCTGGTCTATTCGTCCGATCCGGAAGAATTGGCCCGGCGCTCGCAAGTTATTTTTCTCGCCGAAGATTCGGCCGATGGCCTGGAAGAAATGGCGCTCAAACTCGCCGCCTCGTCTACGGGACGCTTCCAGGTGCTGTCGATCGTGACTCCGACCCGCGTTGGTTCGACAACCGCAATTGAGAAACGGCTCAAGCAAAAAGGCCTCAATAGCCTGCTCGTATGCCAGCCGATGTTCTTCACCAACGGATGCGCAGTGGAAGACTTCAACTGGCCTGACAGGATTATTTTGGGCACGGGATCGAGCGAGGCGGTTTCTGCGCTCAAGCAAATTTTCCATCCTCTAGTGATGCGCGGCGTTCCAGTACTGGTCACCAATTACGAGACGGCCGAACTGACGCGAGAAGCGACAACCGCCTTCGTTGCCACCAAGATTTCATTCATCAACGAGATTGCCGGTCTGTGCGAGCATGTCAATGCCGATGCTGTCAGCTTGGCGCTGGCGCTCGGTCTCGACAAGAAAATCGCCCCTCGCTGCCTGCAACCGGGCGCGGGCATGGGCGGCATCTTTGCCGAGTCAGACATGGATTTGCTCACGAGCCTGGCGCGAGAGAATCAGATTGACTTGAAAGTTCTGAACGCCGCGCGCGAAGTGAATATAGACGTCGCGAATCGGTTGATGCAGAAGGTGGCTCGGGCCCTTGAGACGGTACAGAACAAAGACGTCGGCATCCTGGGACTCGCCTTCAAGCCGAACACCAACTCAGTCGCGGGATCCGCTTCCGTGCAATTGGCGCAGAACCTGCTCGCTGGCGGAGCGCGCGTGCGGGCTTATGATCCTGTCGCGATTCCCGAGGCGCGCATGCAGTTGAACGGAACGGTGAAATATTGCGAGTCCGCATACAGCGTGGCTGAAGGCGTGGACGCGTTGATCGTTGCGACAGGATGGCCCGAGTTTCGGACGCTCGATTTCGCAAAGATCAAGCATCTTGTGAAGCGCCCGATTATTTTCGACACCAAGAATCTTCTCGATTCCTCGCGGCTGCGAGCGATGGGCTTCCAGTACATGGGCGTGGGCAGGTCGTAAGTAACGGGACTTACCGCCACGATCAACTGAATCGAATCGCGGCGGCAGTTTCCAGTGTCGCGTCCGGCTCATTTGCCTTCGCGCTTTCCCGGCCCAAGCAGCGCCCGTCCCGGAGACACGCCGTCTACAATCTTCCCGTCTTCAACCGCCAGAGTTCCCGCCACCACCAGGTAGCGAACGCCCACGCTCGGCTCCATTGGAGCTTTAAAGGTTGAGCGGTCGCTGATCGTGGCGAGATCGAATATCACCACATCGGCGTCTGCGCCCTCCTGAAGCCTTCCTTTACGGTGACCGTCGGGAGTGGAGCGCTCCAGCATCTGCGCCGGCATCAGTGACATCTTGCGTATCGCATCCATGAGCGTGACCGTCTGCTTCTCGCGGACATATTGCGCCAGCACCCGCGAAAAAGTTCCGGCGTTTCGCGGATGCCCTTCTGCGCCATCACTTGCGATCATGACCAGCGCATTCGGAATCACTTTGTCTACCATCTCCTGCGTGTTGGCGAAAATCAACACTCCCTTGGCTTGCGTCGAGTTGTGCAACTCCTCGAAGCGCGCTTTTGTGAGGTGCTCGCCCGTATCGGGCATGACTAACTGACCGTAATCGATGCCAAATTTCTCCCGCCAGCCCGGATTGAACAGGGCTGAGTTGATCGAGGTCATTCCGGCAATATACGGATAGGCCTCCGTGGTCACATCCAGGCCGCGAGCACGCGCTCCTTCGATAAGTGACAAGCACTCCAACGAGTCGAGCAGGCAGGAACTGTTGATGTGCACAACATGCAGCGCCGCTCCCGAAATTGCCGCCGCTCCAATCACCTCGCTGATTGATTCAATCGCCGACCCAGGCTCGGCGCGTCCGGCGCTGCGGACGTGCGTATACACCGGCACACTGCGCTCGGCCGCCAGTCTGAACATATCGATCACCTCAGAGCGCGTCGCTCCCGGCGTGTATTGCAGGCCCATCCCAACTGCGAGCGCCCCTGCGTCGAGTTCCGACCGCAGCCGCCGCCGGATCGCATCGACCTGCGCCGGAGTCGCCGGCTGGTCGGTCGCCGGGCCGCTTTTCGGCAAGATATCGAGCACTCCAGGATGAGGATGAACTTTGTCTTGCGCCGTCGCGAGTGGAGCACCGAAGACGGCAGCTCGCGCGGCCGCATGGCTGGCGGAAGTGCCGTAGTTGATCAGCGAATGCCCTTCTTTGTCGCGCAGAAATCCGGTAACATCCACCGCTCCGATTTCCAGTTCAAGGGCCGTGGTGACGCCATCCATAGCCTTTACCCGCTGGCTGGCCATATCCTGCCCGTGCTGGTGCAGATCGATAAAGCCCGGAGCCACCACCAGCCCGCTGGCACGAATCGCCTTTCGCCCAACCAGCGGCTCGGCCGAGATGCGCGCAATCTTGCCATCGCGAATGCCGACATTACGGACAGCATCCAAACCCGTTTCCGGGTCCACCGCACGTCCGCCTTCGATCACGAGGTCGTATTGCTGAGTGTCTTTTGGCTGCGCGTCTTTCGGCTGAGCGTTGTTTTGCTGGGCGTCTTTTGGCGGAGCGTTGGATTGCTGGGCGAAGATTGAAGTTGAGAACGGAACAAGCAGCAACAAAAGGAGGCGGGAAAGAATGAATGTGCGCATTGTTCTCCGGTAGGGCGGATTGAATGGTCGCGGGGCACAGATCCGCTTCAGAGCCGCACCCACGCAAGGCTTCATTTTGGCGAAGCGATCATAGCATCCGTCGTCCATCCGCTGTCCGGAGCCCTGCGCCTGCCTGCGTTATAATCGTTGTCTGCGGTGGGAGTAGCTCAATCGGTAGAGCATCGGACTGTGGCTCCGACGGTTGCGGGTTCAAGTCCCGTCTCCCACCCCAA
>JBBRNA010000070.1:0-7249 GCA_038230575.1 Terriglobales bacterium
TCTCTTCGAATAGCTCCACCTTGCATCTCCTGTCCATCGTCCTCCCCGTCCGTTGCGCACACAGGGTAGGCCGATTGTTCGGTTAGCGGTGGGGCCAAATGTAACGATCGAAGTGGGGCCACTTCAGAGTAGCGAAATCACCTTGGTGACGAAGAATGGGAGTGCCCATCCTGCACGTTGAGATTTGACCTGTACGCGTACACTGGCAACCTACGACAGCGAAAAGGAAAGATGCGTGATGCTTACGATAGGCATTTTAAGGAGTGCCATCTTCTCGGTGAGAATCGACCTCCCCGTCCAGTCGAGCGTAAGGCTACCGAATAGAAGCGGGTGCTATCGCGTTTGAATTGCAGCCTCCGAGACTAAACTAGCGTATCCTGAATGATTTTGGGCTACTACTATAGGCGCCGAGTTACGAGCCGCGTCCCGCTTCACCCGCTTCAGGGTCGGGATTTGCGTTCCGCGTGATAGAGATTTCAAGAAGTTTCTCGAAGAAGCAATCCTGATGTGCGTCGTGCCCGTTGTCGTTCACAGGACAGTCCTGCGGTCGGCAGGGTTGCCCACAAACGGCGCACTCAGCTACGGAAGGATTCATAATCAGGTGTCAATTGTTGCTAGGCAGTTAAGGCGCACAAAACCAAAGCGACCTTCTTCCGATAAGAGACAGAGGACGCTTGTTGAACAGCCCTCCCCCGAAGCCTGCTCCTGACCACTTTAACAATCCTTCCTAAGTCACAGAAATGCCACTAACAGGCTATCGGAATAGCACTAGCTACCTGAGCTTTCGGTAAATTGAGGAACTGTGAGCCTCCTGTTGAAGAAAAGTTACGAGCGGGGTTTTATAAATTAACTTCTACAGTTCGATTTCTATTGGCGGTCATCGCCGAATTGTCGATGACGATTTTTAGGCAAAAGAGTAGGGGAGAAACCACGGATGACACCCCTCCGACCCCGCTAGCCCCCTGCGAAACGATGCTACGAAGGTTTTATATGTGGTTGTCTATGTCATTTCTGACTGTTGAATGACCGAATTAGTCGTGCGTCGGACTCCGATGAGGAGAAGGATTGTTTGTTTAGGATGCTAAGCCGCATAGCATGGTATAGTTGTGCGGTGGTAGACAAAAAGCTATCAGAATACTTCTCCGCAATGGGCCGGAAATCAGTCAAGGCACGAATGAAAAACGTTCCTGCCAAAAGGCGGAAAGAAATTGCACGTGATGCTGCCAACGCTCGGTGGACAAAACACGGTCAGAAGAAAAGAGTGAAAGCTGGAAAGAAATCGTGATGGGTAAAAAGCGAGCCGCAATCTATGTCCGAGTCTCCACCGTAGAACAGGAAACCGATTTGCAGGAAGCTGAACTACGGGAATACTGCGAACGACGGGGGTGGGAATCTGTTTTGTACCGGGATAGAGGTCACAGCGGAGCAAAGCAGGATCGACCGGCGTTAAATTTGCTACTGAGTGACCTTCGCAAGCGGAAGGTGGATGTAATTCTGGTGTGGAGTTTAGATCGGCTGGCAAGATCGCTAAAACATTTGCTCAACATCTCGGAAGAATGCAAGTCTTTGGGGGTCGATCTTGTTTCCCTGAGGCAAAGCATCGACACCACTCTACCTGCTGGCAGATTAACGTTTCAAATTCTGGGAGCCGTAGCTGAATTTGAACGGGAATTGTTGCGGGAGAGAGTGAAAGCAGGGATGGCACAGGCTCGTCGAGCGGGAAAGAATATTGGTCGACCAGCGTTGCGACACTTTGGCCCCAGTGAACTGGAACGGATACGATCATTGCGGACGCAAGGTGTAAGCGTTCGGAAATTGGCAACGACATTTGGAACGACTCAGTGGACGATTTCGAAATTGGTGGCTGCATCACAATGGAAGGAAGGGATTCCAGCATGAAGAAAACCGATAAAAAGAATGCGCCGAAATCATTCAAGGATATAGAGGAACTGGGCCGAAAGTATGGGGTGCAGGTGACGAATATGGCGAAGGGGAGCATTCGAGCGGTCGGTTTTCTGGGCGGTGTTAAACGGCCAACTAAGGTCGAACCCGAGATGCAACGGTCAAATAACCCAGAGGGGAATAAAATTTCAACGTAACGGATTATATTCAGAAAAGCCCTCAACCACCTGCACTGGTGTCGGATTCAGCCACAAGATTGTTGGACGGAGCTTCCAGAGTCTAGCTGGGCTTCTCTGACGCGACGCTTATGTGATAGCGGGAGAATTTCGGGCAGTGCCACTCATATGGTTTAGCGGTACCGTTGGCAGCAATGCCCCAGCAGCCAGCCATTGCCACCGCAGGCGAGGCCAGCGGACCAAGCGACAAAAAGAGAGCTACGAGTTTGGAACGTATATTCACGACAAATGCTGAATTGAGCCTACATATAGGTCAAACGAGACGGATGTGACCTAATCGCACCCGAATGTTGAACCGGTCATATCAAGCGGTTACGTGCGCGAAATACCGCAAAGATGGCCAGAAACTCAATCACATGTGCATCGTGAGTCATGCCTGGCATTTGCATGTGCTGCATGCCTTGGGTGGAGGCAGAACGATCTTGCTGAGTGGTTTCGCTTCCGGAGGTCTGCGGCGAGTTGGGCCTGGGCTCCACTTGGGCCCAGCACCGCATACAAAGCCCAGCGGCAATCATTAGAGATATATGTATGACGTTCCTTGGCACGAATGCTCCACACAGCGGAAAAGGGAATGTTCGATCAACGTCCATCCGCCGTGGCAGTCTCAGCGGGCCGACGTATTCAGGGGCAGAGGATAGAGGCAATCAGATGCGACGGATCAGTTGAGGAGGTGGAGAGAGGTCCGCATCACTTGGCTCGACGAAAACGAAGTCAGATGTCTGTACCTCATGCGGCACCGCGAATTCATTGATTACTTGTAGAGGTGAAACAAAAGGAACGACCTGGACCTGCGCAGGGGGCTGCGGTCTGGCGTAGCAGCAATTGTGGCTCGGTGCCGGCGTCGGTTTGTGATGGCCGTGACAACTACCGCCCATTTCGGTTGGGGCAGCTACAGATAAGGGAAACGCAAGAAGGGGCAGTACAAAGACCACTAACATTCCAACGATAAGAGTCTTCATAGTGGTTGATCGATTCATGCCGAAATCCTTCTAATACGATGCGACAAACGTCGATTCAGATACCAAGATTTTATCCAAAGCCGAGTGTTGGCAGACTCAGTCCTTCTAATTTTCAGAGCCGTGGATGGCCTCGTCCGTTTGGCCTAGTAGAGTCTGACTGCGGACGCCGCGCTGGGAGCCAGTTCTCTATCGAGATAAAGGCCAGAGCGGGGCGAAGTAAGATCGTCAGCCGCGCCTATGCTGCGTACCCAGTGGTATTCTCAGGGAAAAGGGCCATGACGCAACAAAGTTTCTTAGGCAGAGTCATTCGCAGTCTTCCTGGGGGTCCCGTTCAGGCAATGTACTGCGTCTTTTTCCCCGCGATCAGTCTTCCGAACTATTTCGTGGAAATAAGAAAGTTGACGGTGGAAGATTGGCCGCTTGTGACACTGATAGCCTTTTCCCAAGTCCTCGGTTCCGAGAATATTGGTCTCTGGACCGCGGCCTCTGTTAAGACATCAAGAGTTTGCTGTTTGCCAGCTAGCGTCCAGCCTTCATGCCAGGCTACTACTTCGTAAGCGCCGGGGGGCACATCTTTCAACTCGAAGTGGCCACTGTCATCGGTTACAGCGTAATAAGGATGACGCATGACAAACATCTCAGCATTCATCCAAACATGACCTCCGTTACACCGCAGTGTGACCAGCCCGGGTGTAGGCATAGAACGGGAAGTCACTTGGTTTGGGTACGGAAATGGTAAGTTGTAGCTCGCCGCGCCCTCCATATGCACCGTATGCAAAGTGGCATCCGAACTCTGCATGGCAAGATCGTGTTTTTCCGGAACCAAGAGGACGTGGGGCACGTATTGGCAGTGCCGCTGATCTAAATGCTGGCGCTGATCCGGAGCGCCAAATGGCTTGCCCGTCGTAATATTCTTGAGATAAACCACGGTATTAGCCACGCCTAAATTTGTTCCCACGATGAGGCGCTCGAGGTCGGCAGACTTCTTAGACTCCTGTCGGGCTCTCAGCATGCCTGTGTTGCTAATCTTGCCCTGAGCTGAAAAAGCAGGACCACGGGCAAACCATCGTCGGTTCACAATTTGGACATTTCTATAAAACGGATTTACAGTCTCTCAGGTGAGCGGCTATAGTTGTATCAACGTCCCCGTGGGGAGGGTAACCATGTCTTCGCCTCGCGAGTCCAAAGGTTCAACGAAGAACGCTCGCCAAAGACCGATTGCTCGGACATCCAAGAGAGCGCGGAATTCCTTAGTTAAAATTCCCAAGAACGGCCGCGAATTCGATGTCCAAGCGCTCCTCGCCACCTTCGGTGAAGGAAGGAAAGAAATGCTCTTTGCGACGAAGGAAGCCATCTTCGCGCAAGGCGATCACGCAGACGCAGTTTTTTATCTGCAGTCGGGTAAGGTGAGACTCACTGTTGTCTCCAAAACAGGCAAGGAAGCAACGCTCGGCATACTGAGTGACGGGAGTTTCTTTGGCGAAGGATCGCTTGCAGGCCAGCCTCTTCGCATGGGCAGTGCAACCGCAATGACGGATTGCGCTATTCTGAGAATTGAGAAAAAGGCCATGGTGGACACGCTTCATCGGGAACACACCCTTTCCGATTTATTCGTCGCATATTTATTGACACGGAATATCCGATATGAAGAGGACCTAGTTGACCATCTTTTTAATTCCAGCGAGAAAAGGTTAGCCCGGGTCCTTCTTCTGCTCTCTCATTTTGGCAAGGAAGGGATTCCTCAGACGGTGCTTCCGAAGATTAGTCAGGAGACACTAGCACAATTGGTGGGCACCACTCGTTCGCGGGTAAGCTTCTTCATGAACAGATTTAGGAAACTCGGCTTTGTTGACTACAACGGTGAACTGCACGTCCACAGTTCACTTCTCAATATCGTTCTTCACGATTAGCTGCAAGGCTGCAATTTTTAAAGCCCCAGCTCAAAAACCACCACTACTAAATCAAGCATTTCCTGAAATTAATGAGAGCGCTGGCCTTTTGATCGCGACAAACACTTCCAGCAAAGTGGCTGTGTGCCGCAAACAGCCCGAGATGCCGATGAGAGATTCCGTCAGCAGGGGGTTTTGCTCGGCGAGCGAGTCAAGACGATCACTCACGTCGTGGAGTTGCCGAACTTCGTTCAAGATCGCTTCAAAATCCATGGGGGCGGTTGCACCGCTCTTCGTTTCTTCTTCATCCTCCACAATATCTGACGGGGATCGAGGAGTCTGAGCCCTTTTGACCGCGACGGCTCGGTTACGAGATTATCAACTGCCCGTGCGCGAAATTGCTCAATAGCTCTCGAGCTTTAACGGTCAATATGGATCAGCTTGACCACATGACTTCTGATCTACTAGCAAAGTCATGTCCTCACAAATCAATAAAAAGTGGATCGAATTGTACCTCCGCGCTGCGCTGGAAGTGGATGGTCAGAAAATGACTGAGCGGATTGTCGCTGCGCGAGAGGCTGTTGCCGGCAGGTTGAAAGATTTGGAAGGCAGCAGCGATCATCATGCGGAGCGGCACGAGATGCGGTCGGCACTGGCCGCTTTAACCTGCATAAAAGACGAAACTCGTGTTTGGCCGACGGTGGCGGTTGTGCTTTCAACGGCGGCTTTGCAGTCTTAAGTGGGAGAATGAAATGGTCAGGGCGCGGCAGCCATATTGACCTCGCTGCTGTAAAAGAAGTGTCAGAGCATGTGCCCGATACTCAGACGCACTGTAGGCGCACTTCGCAAAGCCCCGCAACCGCCACTTTCACACCGAGGGCAACGCCTGACTCAGAGAGGGCCAAGAGGCCATTCCTTGCAGAACCCTCCGCGACAGACCAGGAGCTGAATCCCGGAAATCGCGTCGAGGGTTTGGGCGACTTTGAAAAGCCGACCGGAGAATTCGGCACAGTTAAGCAAGCTAACGAGGACGACGCGATCGTCAAGTGGGATGCTGATGGCCGTCAAAGACTTGGACAACAGTGGCTCAAGAAGATTTAACCCGCCATTCAGTCTGCTCCGCAAACTGTTGCAAAATCGCCATTGCACTCGTCGACCTCGATCTCAGGTGAGCATTGTTGAACAGTCATTCTGCTGCCCATGTCTCTACACTACTGTTGCCAATAAGTGCGCGTGTTCCTCAGGTAGCAGGATAAAAGTGGCCCCATGGCCGACATAGGTGTGTATCGGTCGGTCGGAAGCCCGCACCGGATACATGGCGATATCAGCACTCAGCTTGTCACAATACCCAGGTTGTTGATAAAGGAAACATCCTCGCACATTGCGGTAATCACATCTGTCCTAACAAGGGTGCCAACTGGGTTCTGCAAGAGATCACATCGACTGTTGTAGTTAAAGAGGTGACATAAGCAGCGACATCCCAGCCGTCGATCCGGTGACCTGGCGCAAATTCGCCTCCCACCACAACCGGCATCTTTTCTGCGGCCAGTTTCTGGAGATGCCTATGCAGACGATCCATCCAAGCCAACTTGTAGGCGAAATTATCGCTCCCGGGAGGATTGCCGTTGGGCAGATAAATGTTGACGATTTTCAGATCACCAATCACCGCTTCTAAATACCGAGCGTGACTGTCAGCATCGTCACCTGCTAGGGTCGTGCTTACCGTGAGAATGGGATGCCGCGACAGAATGGCGACACCGTTGTAGGCCTTCTGCGCCACCGCCACGCTCTCATAGCCCAGTTCCTTGAAGTGAAGTGCCGGGAATTCGGCTCCCTTCAATTCTTGCAGCAATAAAACATCTGGGGACTGCAGTTCCAGCCATGCGCTGACGTGCTCAAGCCGAGCACGAATTGAATTTACGCTCCAGCTAGCGATTTAAATTTTCTTATCCTCTGCACGAGATCAGCAACTCGAAAAATGATTACGCATCACAATGGCTGGAACATCCAACCAACTTCCCACTGATATGAAGGATACGGTAACAAGAATGCTATCGAAGCTTCCTCTGCACTCTTAAGCGTGGGAAGGACGGACGATGTGGACGCACTGGACGCAAGAATTCCTGTACCTAATTCTGTTGAAGAACAAAATACATAGTAAAAAAATGAAGAAACAGAAATCTTATTTAAACGCTTGCTACTGCTTCACAATTTAATGTTAGAAATCTTGCGTCCGCATCGTCCAGTCCGTCCAGTCCGTCCA
>JBBRNA010000071.1:0-6999 GCA_038230575.1 Terriglobales bacterium
CGTAGTGAACATAGCGCCTCAACTTGGAACAGTGCAGGAGTCCAAACAAACCGTGGAACCTTTGCGCCCAAAGATGCTATCCTTCTCGCCCGCTTCGTGAACCATAGATAGGAGACTTATGCAACGCAGAACTCTGCTCGTTTTCGTCTTGTGCCTAATCAGTTCCGCAGTCGTGTCCGGTCAAGCCAAATTACCGAATACTCCCCGCCGCGACGTAGCAGACGACTATTTCGGGACTCAGGTGGTGGATCCCTATCGGTGGCTAGAGAAAACCTCGGACCCGGGGGTGGTCGGATGGATGAAGGCGCAGAACGACTACACCCGCGAGGCGCTCGCTAAGATTCCGGGCCGCGATAAACTGCTTGAGAGAATCAAATCCCTTGATAACGCCGGCTCCGTGGTCTACAGCCTGCAGGTCTGGGGTGGGCATTACTTCTACCTGCAGGCAGATGCCGGCTCGGACAATCGCCGCCTTTACGTGCGGGACGTGGTGAACGCGCCGGAGCGCCTGCTGGTAGATCCGGAAAAGCTCACGACTGCCGACGGTACGCATTTCTCCATTGACTACTTCCAGCCCTCCCTTGACGGCAAATATGTGGCGTACGGTATCTCTCCCGGAGGCTCGGAAGACAGTGTTATGCGCATTCTCGAGACGTCCAGCGGAAAGGTTCTCCCCGATGTGATAGACCGCGCGCAGGCCGGGCAGCCGAGCTGGCTTCCTGACGGCAAGAGCTTTTTCTTTCCGCGGTTACAGAGGCGCGGCCAAGACGCTCCGCCGACCGCCAAGTACCAGAAAGTCCGCGTCTACCGTCATACCCTGGGATCGGATCCGGAGAAGGATCCTCAGGTTTTCGGTTATGGCATGGGTCACGGAGTAAAGGTGCTCGATGACGATTTCTCCGTGATCGCGTATTCCCCGGCAGCCCCGAAGGTGATGGTCGGTGTTGTAATCCATGGTGTTAAGAACGAGAAGGATTTCTATGTCGCCCCGTTCCAGGAGTCGCCGAGTACTGCTACTGCATGGAAGAAAGTCGCTGACGATTCCGGCGACATTACCAGTTTCGATTCGCATGGCGACGATCTCTTCCTCCTGTCGCACAAAGACGCATCCCGCTACAAGGTACTGCGCACCAGCCTGTCGCATCCCGATCTCGCGACGGCGTCGCTGGTGGTGCCCCCCAGCGACGTGGTGGTTATTAATATTGCGGCTGCCGCTGACGGGCTTTATGTCCAGGATCTCGAGGGCGGGATTGGACGTCTGCGGCGCTTACCTTACGGCGGCGGAAAGGCAGAATCAGTAAAGCTGCCGTTTGATGGCGCGATTCAAACCCTGTTCGCCAACCCCACCGAACCGGGAGCATGGACGGAACTGACGAGTTGGACGAAGTCGCCACTCTGGTACGCGCTTAGCGCAAACGGTACTGCTCAGGACACCCGCATCGTCGCTCCGTCGCCGGTGGATTTCTCACAGGTTGAATCGGAGGAAGTGAAGGCCAAGAGCGCGGATGGAGCTATGGTGCCCCTTTCAATCATCCATCAGAGGGGAATCGCGACCGACGGCTCACATCCAACGTGGCTGGAAGGATACGGTTCGTACGGAATCACGCTTGATCCTACTTTCCGCCCGACCTGGCTGGCTTTCCTGGAGAAGGGAGGCATTTTCGCTGTAGCGCACGTGCGCGGAGGTGGGGAATACGGTGAAGATTGGCATAACGGCGGGCGCCTGCTGACCAAGCAGCACACGATTGATGACTTTCTGGCGTGCGCCCAGTACCTGATCGACAACAAATACACTTCGATCGCGAAAATGGCGGGGGAAGGAACTAGCGCGGGGGGAGTTACGATTGGAGGCGCCATTACGCAACGCCCCGACCTCTTTGCGGCCGCTCTGATTCGCGTGGGCGACTCGGACACCCTGCGTTCAGAATTAATGGAAAGCGGTCCCGCGAACGTTCCGGAATTCGGGACCGTAAAACAACCCGACGGCTTTAAGGCACTCTTGGCGATGGATGCCTATCAGCACGTAAAGCCGAACACCGCGTATCCGGCTCTGCTGTTGACGACCGGCGTGAATGATCCGCGCGTTGCGCCTTGGCAGGCCGCGAAAATGACGGCGCGGTTGCAGGCTTCCACGAACAGCGGAAAGCCTGTACTCTTGCGCGTCGACTACGACGCCGGACACGGGTTGGGTTCGACCAAATCGCAGCGCGATGCCGAACTCGCCGACGAGGCGGCGTTTCTGTTCTGGCAGTTTGGTATTGCCGACTACCAGCCGAAATAGGACTCGCTTGGCATGACCCCATGTCCGGATTCTGGTCGTTGTCACGGCATCGCGAAAAGAGTTCCGGGCCAGAAGTCAGAATATGGGGAACGTACGCCAGCGCAAGTTGACGCTCGGACATGCCGGGGCCCGACATAGACGGGGAAATCAAACCCTCGGGATCCCCCGCCTTCCCCCGGTTTAAAGAGACTCCTCTTTAGGCGCCCTATCGGCTGCGTTCGGTTACCCATCGCTGGCGTATTCGTCGGATTCGCCGGAGCTATGGGCATTTGGCGAGCGCGGGTGAGAGTAAGCCGATATTGCCCTGTCCTGTGTTACTACTACTAGACTCTTTCCGACCAAGCACATCCTTCACCATCGAACTAACCCCGGCTTTGTTTTCGAGCAGATCGGACCTTAACGATTCGGCGTTTCTAGACAACTTCCGCGCGTTGTCTTGCGCTATAATCGCCCGCACCAGTAGCGCCCAATGTCCGGCAAAGGCGGTTAACTTCGGAAATGAAAAGGACAATTCCTGTACGACTAATCTTGTTGTTCGCGCTTATCGCTATCGCTACAGCCCTATTGGCCCAAGCTCCTCCAGCGCAATCGAAGTATAAGCCGGAAAACTTCACGTTTCAGGAAGTCATGATCCGGATGCGCGACGGCGTCCGGCTGCAGACCGTTATAAGAACGCCCAAGAACGCTCCCAGCCCACTACCACTCCTGTTTGTGAGAACTCCATACGGCGTGCCCGAAAACGCCGATTCACTGACCGAATCCGGTTTGTTTGACGACCTGATTGCGGATGGCTATATCTTTGTCTCGCAGAACATCCGGGGCCGCTTTAAGTCTGAAGGGACGTTCGTTATGCAGCGTCCGCCGCGTGACAAGAATGATCTCAAATCCATCGATGAAGGCAGCGACGCCTATGACACCATCGATTGGCTGGTCAAGAATGTTCCAAACAACAACGTCCGGGTAGGTATGTGGGGAATTTCCTATCCGGGCTGGCTGGTGACTCAGGCGCTGCTGGATCCGCATCCGGCGCTGAAGGCCGCCAGCGAGCAGGCGTCCCCCGACGATATGTTCATCAACGACGACTTCCACCACAATGGTGCGTTCCGCCTGAGTTATGGATTCGAATACTCCGCTCTGCTAGAGACCTCGAAAGAAAAGAACACCAACTTCGAGTTCGATCAATACGACACTTATGCCTGGTACCTGGCGTTGGGCGCAATTTCCAACGCGAACGCACGTTACTTCCACGAGAAGCTAACGACGTGGAACGATTTCGTCGAGCATCCGAACCACGATTTCTGGAAGCAGCATTCCGTAACCACGTATCTGAAACACACTACTGTGCCCAACCTGAACGTCGCAGGTTGGTATGACCAGGAAGATTTTGTTGGCCCGACCCGTATTTACGCCGCGCTGAAGCAGACGGACTCGGAGCACATCAACTACTTCGTTGCCGGCCCGTGGAACCATGGCGGGTGGATGGACCAAACCGGACGCAAATTGGGCGACATCGACTGGGGCAGTGATATCTCGCGCTACTATCGCTCGCACATCCTTGCTCCCTGGTTCGCGCATTGGCTACACGACAAACCGCTCACGGAGCCCGAGGCATTGACTTACGAGACCGGCACCGACGTTTGGAAGAGTTACGACGAGTGGCCGCCCAGGAATGGCATTACTGAGAAGAAGCTCTATTTGCGTTCCGGCGGCAAACTTTCGTTTGAACCGCCTTCCGAGCGAGACGCCTTCGATTCCTACATCTCTGATCCCGCCAACCCAGTGCCGTACCGCAACCGGCCAATCACGCCGACGTATCCCGCGCCAGCCTGGACCACTTGGCTGGTACAGGATCAGCGCTTCGTAGAACACCGTCCTGACGTGCTGACCTGGCAGACCGAGCCGTTGACAGAGGATGTTGCCGTCACAGGGGATATCGTTGCCGATCTGTTCGCGTCAACTACGGGGAGCGACAGCGACTGGATCGTAAAGTTGATCGACGTCTATCCCGAGGACTACCAGAAGATCACGGAGGAAGACGCCACCAAGGGTGCCGGGCCGGTACTGAACGGCTACGAGTTGATGATTGCCGATGAGATTCTGCGCGGGCGCTATCGTAATAGCATGGAAACGCCGGTGCCCATTACGCCCAACCAGGTTACGGAGTACAGGATCGACCTTCACCCAAACGACCATGTGTTTCTCAAGGGCCACCGCATGATGGTTCAGGTGCAGAGCACATGGTTCCCTTTGTATGACCGCAATCCGCAGAAGTTCGTCGACAACATCTACAAGGCAAGCGATGCTGACTACGTGAAGGCCACGCAGAGGGTGTACCGCTCGAAGGAAGCTGCTTCGAGCGTGATGCTGCCGGTGGCTAGAAAATGATGAGTATGAACATTGAGCCAAGCATACCTGGCACGATCCCATCCTTTTTGGCTAGCGGGCGGGAGGAAAAGCCTCAGGCATCAAGAAGTCTTAAAGAACGCCCAACAAAATGCGGGCAATCTTCTACCTCGCGTAACTGCAATTGTTAACAACACTGTCAACGGGAAAAGAACATGGCTAATGTTTACATTGAGGCCCGGCCGAAGGGTCGGCCTGAAGGATCGGCGATTGAGGATTATGTAGTGGAAGACCATGCTAATCATGAGCTCGGCCTTTTCAAAACCCAGATAGAAGCAATCTATTTGGCAAAAGAGGAGGGCCACGCCCCACTCGTCGCTCGCGTCCGGCATCTCAATGACAAGAAAACTCCGGATCATTGGCGATCGGCAAAACGGCCGACTGTAAGAGCTTCGCCTTGGGTACTACTAAAACCCTGCGGGTAACGCAGGCGTTAAAACAGCGAGTTGGGCGTAAGGGGGATGTGCTCTACCTAAATGTCTCAGCGTGGCGTCGGCGACACGCGGTTACGGAATGCCGAAAGTTCTTTGGAATGCTTCACGTTCGAGGCCCCAACAATCAATCCTGCATTAAATGTTAAACAGACTCACCCTATTTAACTGACTTGGCGTTTGCCGGGTCCGGAGTTCTCAGAATGCCGTTCAGGACTCTGATAGCAACTTGCACGAGCAGCGATTCCACGGTGACTGTGGTCTGGCTAAGTCAGTGTACCCGCTCCCAGGTGAGTGTCCTGATCTCTTTCTCTTTCAGCGAGTTCGTCCGCACGACAATCTTCAGTTTGTCGCCGGATACTTGTGACCTGACCGAAACGGGAAAGTCCACCCCTCGGATCCCCCGCACCCGGCCCGGCCGCCGGTTTAAAGAGACTCCTTTTTAGAGGGGTGTGATTCTGCTGCGCGATGTGGATCGGAAAATGCTCGAGCTATCGAGGTTGAAAAGCTGATCGAGGTGCTATCGCGATTTTGCAACAACTGACTATCCAAGCGCTGGTCTGATTGGGCCATTTGCTTAGTTTCCGGATTGCCGACGATCCCGAAACTAACAGCCGCTGTGAGAAGGTGGGTCTGCGCTCTATGCATGATGACCGAATTTTCAATTCGGCATCTGATGTGAAATATATTACGCGTAGTGGCAGCGTCTGGTATCAACTTCCGTGCATTGATCTTGCATGCTGTAGAACCCATGCCGCAAAACCCTGCCAAACGGAAGTTCTACCGAGAAGTGGCTCAACTTGTTGCAGGACAACCAGAAACGCTCCTGCCCATAGCGTGGTGGGATGTACTCTTCGAATTGACCAAATGTCATAGACGAGAAGCAAAAGCAAAAAACTGTACGCGAAGAAATCGGCGAGATGTGGCGTTCGCGCGATGATTAGGAAAGGCCACCGGGCAGTGGCGGCTTGCATCAATGTGATGGTTGCGATCAGGATCAGACGTTTGTGGGTGGAAGGATTGAAGCGAGCGCGATAGGCAAAGAAAACTAGAGTAGAGAAAATGAGCATGTCGCCGAGAGTACCGGCGTAGAACGCCTGCGCATCGAATGCCGCATTGGCAGCAGGACCGCTACTGTCCCTGCGCAACAGATCCGTCGCCGCGGCGACACCCAGGAGCACCATCGCACAAGCTAAGGCGAATCCCGCAAGACCCAAACGGCGATGTAAATCTACGCGCTTCGCCGAAACAAGGAAGGTCTGAAAGAACAAAAATAGAATCCACAGCGAAAATGCCGCGCCGTGAACGTGAAGAATAGGACTGGGCAGAGGTGCGCGAAACACTCCTGCGAGGTAGTAGCTTTTTGCAAAGCCCAGAAACACAGTACCCAAAATTAACAACGACATTAGTAAGAAGAAATATCGTTCGTACCGGTGGTTTGCGACCGCGCGTTTCAGACGTGTCGCGGACAAGACGGAACTGCCGAGTTGTGGCACATCCATTGAGATGGCGCCTCCCAATTTCTATTGTTTGCACAACGAGGCCCGCCAGTGGGATCGTTGTGCATTCTACACCTGTTTCAATCGTCGTTGGTCATCGTTGATCAAGTATCGGGCCAGTCCCGTTCGGGGAAGCGAAGTTTCATCACACATTGTTTCCGTTCTCATCGCCACGAACGTCGTTCGGATAACTCCCTGTAGCCGACCACTCGTCCAGAATCGCCACGTCCAGTGCCCCTTGCCGCCTCTAGGCCCTTGTTTCTTTCGCTTGTCGAGCCTAGGATCGGTCTTGTTTTCCGAAGTTTCCATGAGACGGATTCAAAGCGCAGGAGTCCTCATCGTTTGCTTGGTGATGGCGATAACTGCCGTCGCTGAACACAAGCAA
>JBBRNA010000072.1:0-6583 GCA_038230575.1 Terriglobales bacterium
AGTCGGCCACCCGCGCGGGGGTAGCAAGAACAAGTGATAGAGTGCAGGTGATAGCGGCAGCATCGTACCCGCCCTTGCACAAAACGCAAGGACGGGCCACCCGCCCCGCCCAAGAACGAGTGATAGAGTGCAGGTGATACGGGCAGCATCGTACCCGCCCTTGCACAAAACGCAAGGACGGGCCACCCGCCCCACCCACATGATCTGGATTGGGATTGTCAGAACCGAAAGGCTGGGCCAGCCGGCGCTCTCGGAGTCTGAGATTCACTTCAAGCGGCGATTGCTACGGTCGCTTTGAAGAATGACAGCAGGTCAGCATTGATCTCGTCTGCGTTCGTGGTCGGCATCCCGTGCGGAAAGCCGGGGTAGGTTTTGAGTGTGCCGTGTTTCAAGAGTTTCACGGACTTTGCTCCGCTACTCTCGAAGGGGCAGATTTGATCGTCCAACCCGTGCATCACGAGTACCGGAACGTCGATGTTCTTGAGATCGTCGAAGAACTCCGATTCCGATAAGACCTTGACGCAATCGTAGTGAGCCTTGGCCGCTCCCATCATTCCCTGACGCCACCAGTTGTCTCGAATACCCTGCGAGATCTTTGCACCGGGACGGTTGAAGCCGTAAAAGGGCATGGTGATGTCCTGATAAAATTGCGAGCGATGGAAAGCGGTACCGTCGCGAAGCTGGTCGAATACGGCCATGGGAAGGCCATCTGGGTTCTTCTCTGATTTAAGAAGCATGGGAGGAATGGCGCTGATGATGACGGCTTTGGCAACGCGTCCTTTACCGTGCTGGGCGACGTATCGGATCACCTCGCCACCTCCGGTGGAGTGGCCGATGTGGATGGCGTCCTTGAGATCAAGGCTGTTGACAACTGCGGCGACGTCGGCAGCGTACGTGTCCATATCGTGACCGATTGCGGTCTGCGTGGAGCGGCCGTGCCCGCGGCGATCATGGGCAATGACCCGGAAGCCGTGGCCGAGGAAGAACATCATCTGGGTGTCCCAGTCGTCGGCCGAAAGAGGCCATCCGTGGTGAAAGAAAAGCGGTTGACCTGTACCCCAATCTTTGTAGTAGATCTCGGTGCCGTCTTTTGTCTTGATGGTAGGCATGAATGTTTCTCCTTTTACCTGTTCACTTTTCGAGAGTCCCTGCAGGCGATAAGCTGCCGCGAGTGGGTCGGAGGAGATTACTTGAGGTGATCAAAGAAAGCTACACAAATTGATAGTTGGGGACAGCGGAGTTCGCCAAAATTCATGAGTGGTGGAAAGTCGCCTTACACTGATTGACTCGTGAGAGCCAAGCTTCACGCAGCAACTTTGGGAAATTGATCTCGCGGACGGGTGGCCCGTCTTTCGCGCAGTTTGCGAAGGGGGGTATGGCGGTGGGTGCGTTCGGGGCTTTACGCCGCCTGCTCGCGAAACGAAATCTCTCCGCACCCCGTATTCACGAGAACGGGTCCACACTTCTGCGAGAGATAAAACGCTAACTACTTCAGAGCCGTTGCTCCGGAGTTTCGACTAATCGGCGCTTCGCGGGATGCCGGTGCAGGTACGGCGGCTTCTCCATGTGTTTCTTTGCCGTCCACAAGTTAAGGTGGTAGAAGCGCGGCTGCCAGAACGCGCGTCGCGTGCTGTTGCTAAATGGATGTCTAACAGATCGAGCTGCCGCGAACCGCATCTGCGTTTTGGCGATAGGGTGCAGGTGATGCGCACCGTAGAAGCGATGCAAGGCGCTCGTCATGATCCGTTCGTGATAACGGCAGCATCGTACCCGCCCTTGCACAAAACGCAAGGACGGGCCACCCGCTGTTCGGGATTGGGATTGTCAGGACCGACAGCCTTTGGCCAGTCGGCCCGCAAAGACTTTTGACTTTGTGCAAATACGCGCAGTGGGGAAGGTCTATCGTTTCAACTTATTGACGTGGGGGTCTTGGCCTGATTTACTCTCAGCCTGAGGCTCGATCTCGAAACCAGAAAGGTAACTCCCATGAATACCCCATCATTTCGCTTTTCCATCGTTGCCGGTGTGCTTGCCGTTGCGGTACTTGGAGTGCAGGCGCAAACCACTCCGCCGCTGAAGCCGGGGCTGTGGCAAATCCACATTGATAGTGAAGTCGACGGGCAGAAACGACCGGACATGGCAGAGCGGATGAAAAACATGGATCCTGAGGCGCGGGCGAAGATGGAAGCGGCCATGAAAGCGCGTGGAATGGACGCAGGAGACAGCAGCGGCCGCAAGATTTGCTACACCCGGGAAACGCTCGACCGTGGCCGGTGGGCCGAACAGCAGGGGAGTTGCAAGACCGATTACAGTAATCGAAGCGCCGGCATGTGGAAGTGGCACTCCAGTTGTAAAGAAATCGGCTATGAGGGAGACGGCGAAGCCACTTTTTCCAATTCCGAGAATTATGTTGTGAAGTCGGCGGGGGTGATGACAAGCGGGGGCAAGGCTCGCTCCACGAAATCCACAATCACGGCCAAATGGCTCGGCAGCGACTGCGGCGACATCAAGCCTGTGGATCCGAAGCAATAAACACAAAGGAGGGGGACGGTGGGCGTTGACTTCGCGGAATCTTTTGAAATCGAGAGGACACCCACGGGCCCCTCGTGACCCATGACCCATGACCGCGAAGTTTTCTCGGACGCGCCCAGTCGCGGAGATACCGTGCTGGCCGATGCATCAGGTGCTAGCCACAGGAGATTCAGTCGGCGCAGCCTTAGATATTCGCCACGCTTGCAAAGAACGCGAGAGTCGGGCACCCTTAGCTGAGTTCTGTTTTAATAATTAAGGGTGCCCTTGAAAAATCTAGTTCTCATCTGTTTCATTGCCGTTGCCTGGACAGTCTCTTCTGTCTCCGCTCAAACCAAAACTGCTGCACAATCATGGTCGGGAACGATTTTTTACAGCAGTTGCAATGCTGACGAGGCGTTTGCGGAATCTCGCGAGTGTCTGAAGGCTGCGCCGGGCGCCAAGTTCGCGCTCTATGACGATACTAATCGCGTGATGTATGCGATTGAGCCGCAGTCGCTTGCTTCGGGGCATTTAGGAGACAGCGTCACGGTGCGCGGGGCGCTCGCGGCGGAGGATGCGACGATTCATGCTTCGTCGGTTGAGTTGATGGCGATCGGGCTGGCGGTGGGGCAGAAGGCTCCGGCGTTTTCGGCGCGCGACCAGTTTGGACATACGCAGACGCTCGAGTCACTGAAAGGCGCGAAGGGAACGGTGCTGCTCTTTTTCCGTTCCGCCGACTGGTGACCGTTCTGCAAAGGGCAGCTGGTCCAGCTGCAGAGCGCGATGCCGAGGTTTGAGAAGCAGGGAGTCAAGTTTGCCGCTATTAGTTACGACTCTGAAGAAGTGCTGAAGTTTTTTGCCGACCGGCACAAGGTCGATTATCCGCTGCTTGCCGATCCGGAGTCGAAGGTCATTGCGACTTACGGCGTTCTTAATAAGGAAGCGACGGGGATGCAGAAGGGATTTGCTCGTCCGGGATATTATTTTATTGACGGCAACGGGGTGATTCGCGAGAAGTTTTTTGAGGCGAAGTATCGCGAGCGACTTACGGGGAATAGCATTATTGCGAAACTCTTTCCGGAGTTAGGCGAGGAAGTTACCGATAACATCAGCGCCGAGAATTTACAGCTCACGCTGCAACAATCGGATCGGACCGGGTTCCCGGGCACCCACTTTACGCTCGCGGCCGAGGTCAAGCTGCCTGCCGACGTGCATGTGTATGCGCCCGGGGCGCAGGGTTACAAGCCGATCAAGCTCGAGATTGACGCCACGCCTGAGATGGAGTTGAAGCCGGCGGTGTATCCGGAATCGAAGATACTTTTTCTGCCTGCGATTAACGAGAAGGTTCCGGTGTTCGATGGGACCTTCCGCATCACGCAGGATGTGAAGGTGAGCACTACGTCGGAATTCTGGGGATCGCTTGGCAAGGACGGCAAAACATTTACGCTGGCCGGCAATTTGAAGTATCAGGCTTGCGATAAGACGAAGTGCTTTACGCCGAAGTCGGTTCCGGTGAAGTGGGAAGTGCAAGTTCTGCCGCTCGACCGGACGAGGGCTCCAGCCGAGATACGGCATAAGTAATTTATATTTCGCGACTTACTACTTGGCAGCGTGCTTTTCTGCGACTTATTTCGCTGCGACTATGGATTGCTTCGCGCGAGCCAGTTCTGGGCGCTCCGATCCGGCGCCTTCGCAATCTTTTAGCAGCGAGGCGTAAAACTCGGAGGCCCTGGAGGCCTGCCCTGCCGCTTCGGCGGCTTGGCCTGCTCCGTATAAGCCGTCGAAACGTTTGGGATTGAATTTCAGGGCGGCCTGATATTCCGTGAGCGCCTGCTCCGGATGCTTCATATCCATCAGCATGTCGGCGAGCATTTCGCGGGCGGGCATTGAGGTTTGTTCTTCTCCGACGGCGTCTTCGTGGTCGGCGGCTTTGCGCATGGCTACGGTCGCTTCGTCATTCTTGCCTTCGCCGTGCAAAATCCAGGCGGAGACTTCATTCTCAAACATTTCAGCTTCGTCGGAGATGTAACTCTTCTTTTTTTCGACCGCATCTTTTTTGATCACGATAATTTCTGCCAGATCTTTTTTTGCTTCGGCGACAATGCCGCTGCGGACGCTCCCGATTGCTTTCGCCCAATAGGTGTATGCGCGGTCTTCTGGAGTTGCCGCGGCGATCACGGGTAGTGCTGCTGCTTCTGACCAGCGATGCAATTCGAGGGCGTACATGGCGGGGAACTTTGACATGCCGAAAGCCTGTGTGTCATTACCGTGGCTCGACATGTGCCCGGCGGGCATCGTCTTTACTTCATCGATGATCTTTAATGCGTCTGCTTCACGTCCGATTTGAAGGTAGGCGTAGATCAGGTAATCCATGGCATGAAACTGGTGGCCTTCGCCTCCCATTTTCATTTCGGTGGCTTTGCGAGTAAGTGCGATCGAGGCGAGGTTTGATTTGATTGAATCCTGCCAGTCGCCGACGCGGGCAAAGATGTGCGAGGGCATATGCACGGCATGCGGCGCGGAGGGCGCGATGGCGGCATAGCGCTTGGCGGCGGGGAGTCCGAGTTGAGCAAGCTGCGGCTTATCGTAAGCGTGGATCAGATAGTGCGCGATGCCGGGATGATTGGGCTCGATGTCGAAGAGCTTCTCGAGAATTGCTCCCGCCTGCTTGCGATTGTCGAAGGTGGTATCGTTCTCGGGTTCTGAGGCGAGCAGTGAAAGCGCGTAGAAGGCGGCGGCTTCGTGATCGTCCGGATACTGCTGGTAGACGCGCTGCATCGCCGACGAGTAGGCGCGGGCGCGAGCTTCGTGGTCCATCTTTTCGCTGTTCGCGTAGAAGGCATCGATGGCGGCGATGTAGCTGCGCTCGCGATCAGTGACTGCGGTTTTATTCTGCGCGAGATTGTCGGCCTTGCGAAGTTCCTCTGACGCCGACTTGATGGTTGCGGCGTCGGGATGGTCCCAGAGCTCGTGCCAGTCGCTCATCGCGACGCCCCAGTACGCCATGGCGCAGTTTGGATCGTGGGCGGCGAGTTCGGTGAACGTCTTTTTTGATTCTTCGTACCAGAAAGAATGCTGCAGGGCGACGCCTTTCTCGAAAGTCTTCTGCGAGTCCGGCTTGCACGAGACCGGAAAATGCACGGTGCCGAGTTGGTCGAGAGTCAGATCGTCGTGATGGTTGCCGTCGTCGGCGAGCGCCGCGCAACAGCATGCGGCCAGAAGAGAAAGAATCAGCGTCAGTTTGCGCATGGATACCCCAGACGGAGTTTAGTGGGCGGGGTGGTGGGGGTCAAGGAGAGGTAGGGGGAGTATCCTTCGGGAAAAATTCAGCTACACCCACCTTCGCATTCCGGGTCAATAAGTGTAATCGCCTGTTAACAATAGTCAGTGATTCGCGGTCTGTGATTGAGGTTTCTGGCGACGGCGCGAAATCAAACCAACTACAACGAGAGCGCCTATACCAAAAACAATCGTAGTGCCGAATAAGCATGCGCGGAAGGTCTCGGCACTCGAATCGTGGGGCCAGTCACGCTGGATGTAATAAAAGAATAAAAGTGCGCTCATTGAAGAGAAAACAATTGCCGCGACAGTACGTTGGGCAACGTTACCAGTTGGATTCTGAGGCGTAGACCGAGCAGAGAAAAACCACGGGGTGACTACCAATTGCACGGCACAACCGATGCAAGCAGAAACCGCAATCTTGGTGACTGAAAATCCTAACAACAAATGAAAAACCGGAATGAACAAAAACAAGGAGTAGGCTGTCCAACCAATTAAAGCGCCAGCCAACCAATGGGAAAGTCGGTTACCATTAAGTAGCACAATTCAATCCTGCCGGGCGTCCCCGTGCAGCCCCTATTCACCATGCTAATGCGCACGCTCTGTAGCGCCAAGTTACCATCGGATGATTCTCCGATGGCGAAAAATCGCCATAGCACGCAATATAAAAAGACGCCCACTTTCAGGTAAGTTGTGGTTATTGAGATCACGACTTACTGAAAGGGGCGCCGTTTTATGGAGCAAGAAAAGTATATCGGCATGGATGTTCACCAGGCAACGATCTCGGTGGCCG
>JBBRNA010000073.1:0-6300 GCA_038230575.1 Terriglobales bacterium
AAAGAGCATCGTAGTGCCTTCTTCTACATTGCTGGTGCAGAGGAAGGGGCTCAAACGCCGCCCCTTCCTCTGCACTCCATCCCGGCTCGGAACCGCAATTCTTCCAAAACCGGACACCCGTCCTTATTAATGCGGGTGGGGCCAAATGTAATGAGCGAAGTGGGGCCAAATCAGGTTGTCAAAAGCAGTTGTGGATTTTCTCCCTCCAGCGTTCTTCGACGGGGAGTGGCCCGATTGGCCTGAACAGAACATGCTCCAGTGGGTACCAGAGTCGATCCTTCAAAAATACGCGACTATGACTCCTACGGCAATTAACGGCAGCTACCCGATTCTCGATGCAGGTCGTAAGTCTGAGATTGTGGCGGCAATGAAGGAAGCGGGTCTTGAGTGCAGAGAAGATGAAGAACTTGTGAATGGGGCTTGCAGAGCATAACACTTGGATCGATTTAACTAAATTTAACTGAAAATCAGACGACCACGAGCGACGGGGACTAAGAAGCTCGATTCTGTAAAAACGCTTTGTATGCTACAAGTTGGCTCAGAAACTGGTTGAAAGCGGCGCTGCCCTTTAAAACGTCGATGAAGCCCTCAACGCCGAGGTTAAGTCTAGATGCTTCATAAATTTGCGCCGAATCCCGCTCCCTAACAAGAAAATTGTTGTTCTTTTGGTGAGTGGGCTAAGCTTTTTGCCATCATGAGGATATGCGCTAATCACACTTTGTACGGCGCGGATTCTGCAGGCCCGGAGAGAGACGCACCTCGGGAGTAGCGTTCGCGGGTGCTTTTTTTACCTAAGATCAGGTGGCTTTCATATCGCTCCTGCATTCGCGGATCGGAACGATTTTGTGAGTGTGGAGGTTGGGGATGCTGAACGGGGTTTTAGGGCCGATGTTGTGTCGCGATAGTAATGATTTTTCATGGTCGTTGCTCCCTGTGGCTCTGCCGGAAATCGATCGCCGGGAAGGGTGACCAATCGAAGTCGCGAGAGCCAAGCGCAAACAGTATGGTCGGAAAACCTTTTCCGACGACTGATTCCGCTGTCCTGTAAACCCTCATCCAGCGCCCTGATGCTGCCTCGTTTGACGCCGGTACAAGGTGAGCTTTCAGGGAACCATTTTGTCGGAGGGTGTGGAGCCTTTGGAGCGTGATCATGGCAGCGGTGAAAGAAATAGGCAAATGTGCGGCCTTTGCTAAGGTATCGGGTACGGCCCGATAACCTAACAGCAACATCGGCCCGAAAAACCCCGTTCAACAACTTTCGAAGAAAGCAGGTGAACCACCTGGATCGATTCAACTAATTGACTAAAAACGACCGAGAGCGCAGGGGTTGTGGTCGTTCTCTTGGTAGTTCCAATTAAACCATTGCTTTCATATAGATAGGCTAAGTGCGAAGTTACCCAAAAGATTTTGGTCGACGGGGAGCGCGACGGCCCTGTTATCTGACGTGGTTTTAAGGCCGATATTCAAGTGGAAGAAGTGGAGATGCTTTCGGTCTTATTTTTAATTTTCAGATTTATATTCTGGAGGATAGTCTCTCCTTTCTCCTCCACTATCTCCACTTGAGGCTCTTTGTCATCAGTTTTTGGACGGTGGAAGAAGTAGGTTTCGTAACCGTTGACTGGTCGGTGATACATTCCATACTTTTGTTTCAGACTACGTTCGTGGTGCTTGATCTTTTTTCCAATGCCAATAGATGTCCACTTATCTTGCCCAGAGACGTCTGCGACCATGCCACGCAATTGCTCGGCTCTCCAATGAATCTCGTTCGCTCCAGAATGGGTGGCGAAATACCTGTCTAGGGCCATGAATAACGGGTTGTTTTCGGCCTCCACCTTTGTTTGAGCTCTAGTCAATTTCTCGAATACGGCTTGGACTTTCTCAGGTTGAAAACGACGAGTCAATAACTCAAAAGGAGCCATCCGAAACCGCGTATAGGGGATTTCTTTTTCCTCCCGCCATGCCTTGATGTAACTGGGAAACTGCATAACCAAGTCTGTCAAAATCTCATTGCGCTTGCTGAGTATGAATGCACGATGCGAAGCAGGATCGCGGTTCAGACCGTGAGGTTCGATTTCCAACATCAAGCTTCGATTCGCTACAGTGGTTTTGTTTTGCGCGAAATCCACATTAGTTGAGGTCATAGCGATGTAGGCTCTCGGGGGCACCGAGTATTTCTTGTTATTTAGGTAGAGTGCCCGAAGGGTGAACCACGCCCCGGTAGATGCTGCGCAAAGTGCTTCCGACAGCCACTTCATTTCCGTAGCATCAAGATTATCGATAATGAAGAGTGGCTCCGCAGCAACAGCAGCTTTGAAAGCGTCCTCTTTCGAAATCGTTTCAGCCTTCCCCATCTTCCCAGCGAAAGCCGTTTTTACGCACTCAAGCACCGTCGTCTTTCCCGCCTCCGATGGGCCAATAAGTGCTAGCAGCGGTTTGACCTCCGAATCTATGAATAGGCTTTTTATCCACATCTCGAATAGAAGCGCCTGATCTTCTTTCGTCAAAATACCTGACGTAAGAAAATTGACATCGTTGACCAAAAGCTTGTTGGCAATCCCCTTCTCATAGGAATTCGGGATGAATTTCCATGATTGCCAGTTCTCGGGATCGCGGAAAAAAACACCGTCTTCACCATTCTTGACAAGCTTGATTCCGCTCTCCGTTACTTTCAGAACATTCTCTTCATCTAACAAACTGACGTACAAAGTCTTTGAAATCACATCCGCGTGGCTGAATTGATGCACTTCAACTTCTTCGCCGTATTGAAAAGCCTCCACTTGAAACGCGTTGACGAGCCCATTGTAAATATCCGCGCTAGTCGCGTTGATATCAAAACGCCGCTGAATCATGGTGGCGAGTTGGATGCTACCTTTTTCTAGTGGCACCACAACTCCCGATGGTGTGCGGACGATGAAAAACAATTCTTTCCCAGCAGTCTTGCGAAAAGTGCCGATCTCTTTAAAATCTCGTACTGCCTCTTGCGCGGCCCTGCTTATGAAAAGACTTTTCGCTTCGTCATTGTTCGGCCGACCGTTGCGATAGGCTCTTGCGAAGTGAGTGGCCATTAGCGCACCCCCCGCGTCTCAGCATAATACTGTTGTTGATTCGCCCACACGCCTAAGCCCGTGTTCGTTTGCGCCGTGATTGGCCCCTCTGTCCCTTCGTTAATGCTCATCGGTTCGACGTTTTCACTCATAGTGATTTCCTTTCAGTTTTAATCCCCTTACTCAAATTGCTCGAAGGAGATTGCCATCCCTAGGTAGCCGTCTGTCGACTACCGCGTCGGTCTTGCGACCTCCGGCGAATAGTCAGAGAAACGCCAATGCGCCTAAAATCTGCTACATTTGATTAGATGCTAGTACATTGCCAGTGAGTGCATATTCTTCCAAATATTGTTGGCAACAGACGTGCACCGGTGTGCCGCTAGTGACGCTGCTTATGTCGCTAGACGGACTTATGAACTTCACAAGTCTACCAAACGGAGATATATGTTGACAGTTTATGTCTACGTAGTGCACAATTCTCTAGAGGCACTACATGCTGACTCTAGAACAGGTACAAAATGAAACCCGAAAACTGGGAGCGCCTATTACCCCACGGACGTTCTGGCGTTACATCGAACTTGGCCTGCTACCAGAAGGCCAGAAGTATTCGGGGATGGGGAATATCTTTTACTTCCCAGACGACATCCCTGAGAGGATCGCGCAAATTCACGCACTCAAGATTGGCTTGGGCATTCCGCTCCATCGGATTCAGAAGTCTTTGTTTTATCTGACGGAGGATCAGCCGTGGGACAAAACCCCACTTAGGCTACTGCCATCGGCTTTCGATTTGATCGTGTGGTGGGCAGGCGTTATGGCCCGATTGCGACTAGTGAACAAGCCGAGGCTGGCAGAAGAAGACCTCCCAGTGCTTTTTGAACGGCTAACGGAGATGTATGAAGGGTTGGGAGGCAGTCATGAATTCGACCCGGCAAAGATAAAGCGGTGAATAAAAATATGGCAACCCAATCAACAAGTTCGCCGTTGGAAATCCTCGACAGCCAAGCTGCCGCCGAGAATGCTTACTCCGATTCAGGAACTAGCCCACCTAGTTTCAACAAATCCAGTCTCCCTGCGCGTACGGAGGGTGCTAAAATTCCGCCGGGACAGCAGACAACGGGTCAACTTGGAGGTTTCCAATTGGCTCGTCGTAGATATCAGAGAGGTCATCTGCATTTGAGAGGTAAACGCGAGAAGGTATGGGTCGGACGCTGGAAGGAAGATGAACTCATGCCAGATAGCACCGTGGTGCGCCGACACAAAAGCGAAGTGCTCGGCACGCTGAAACAGTTCCCAACCAAACGCCTCGCACAACGAGAACTCGACGCCAGAGTATCGGTCGTCAATAGCCCCACGTATCGGGCAAGGCCAACGGCAACATTCCGCGAACTTGCGGAACGCTGGAAGTTACTCGTTATGCCCAATCACGAGGACTCCACACAAGGGAGCGAGAAGTCCGACATTAGAGCTTGGGTCGAGGCCATTGGCGATGTGCTAGTGAAAGACATCGACTGCGAACTCGTGCAAGCTGTATTAACGGGATGGAAGAAGTCTCGCTCCCCCAAGACCATTCGGAACCGAATGGCGACATTCAGGCTGATTTGGGACAAAGGCAAAGCTTGGAGATACGTCGCTCACACCGCGTATGAGGGCTTAGACCTGCCCGACTACATCAGGCAGGAACAGCCAGCTTTCACGGCAGAGGACGTGAAGCGAATCATCGCGGAGTCGAATGCCCCCTACGATGCAATCTGGCGTCTGGTGGCCGAGACCGGAATTCGTAGGGGCGAGGTGTGTGGTCTGAACGTGGAAGACGTGGACTTGGCGAATCACACGATCACTGTGAAACGCTCGGTCTCAAAGAAAAGAAAGCTGAAATCGCCTAAGAACGGTAAGGCTCGGATGTTCGCAATCTCACCGCAGCTTGCGGACAAGCTAAATGGGTACGTGGTTGGTCGAAGTGTAAACGAACCGCTGTTCCTGTCGAAAAGGGGCAAGCGTCTGGAACCCGACAACTTTGTGAAGCGGCATCTCAAGCCAATTCTCAAGAAGTTGGGCTTGGAGGGAGCGGCTCATGCTTTCCGGCATGGCAACGCTACTCTGCTTGACTCCATGCGTACGCCCATGAAAGTCAGGCAGGACAGACTCGGTCACGCTGACCCCAAGACGACAATGCTTTACACTCACGCGGTTTCAGCAGACGAAAGAAGTACAGCCGCGCAGCTTGGTGCTCTTCTTGAGCCGGAATTTCTGTCCCAAGATTGTCCCAAGTTGCCACCAAAAGCACAAATGGCTCCCGAGTGGCATTCGGAAGCCGTTCTAAATTAAGAAGATGTTGGTTGCGGGGGCTGGATTTGAACCAGCGACCTTTGGGTTATGAGATTTAGCATCCGATTTTCCTCTTCTATTCGCTCGCATTCATGAGCATTCAGAATCTAACACTTGCCCTAGCCGCTTGTCTCTCACGACACGTTGCGAGCGTTACTGAACACCAGTGATTGCCATCCAATATGTGGAAGTTTTTGTGGAAGTCGTCTCATCTTTAAACAAATGTACGTCGAAATTGGTTTTGCCAATGCGTTCGCTCTCCAATCTGATCCTACTTGGGGACTTTTGTCTTCGATAAAAGACTGCATCTCAGGTCGGCGCAACTCTGAAACGATGCGCATGACACATTGTGAAATAAACCAAGTAAAGCATGACGGCCCGAACGGAGCGTAACGCAGACGGAGGGCTCTCAGTTCTTCAGGTCTAGTATCGGGAGACTTTAGCCGGGGGGAGGATGGCCGCCGATGCCGCGTTCACAAGTGAAGGAGGCTTTCTTGGAGCAAATTCCAGAATTGCATCTTTCCAGTCACTTGCCAAGAAGGGACGGCGACGGCCACTCATTAATACCGGCGCAGCATCGTTTCGCAGGGGGCTAGGAGGGTCGAAGGCAGACTAACGTGCTTTGCCTCATCTTGATCTAAGAAGATCGTCAGCGACCTTCCCACCGTCGGGGTATCGTACGTAATTGAGTCGTGGGTTCCCCATGCTCTTTGGTCTGCATGGCCATTCACACGATCAAAAAAAGTCGGCGGCTTAGAGACCGCCGACTCGTTACTTATTTGACAAGCAAGCTCGCACTCAGCTTCTTACTGCGCCAAGTCCGTCCGTCAGCCCACTCCTGGGCTCCGAGGGCCTCGTTCGCCCGCAGGCCAATGTGGGCCGTAATTAGTTTTGGATTGAAGGGCATAATGTTGTGAAGTTCTACGTAAAG
>JBBRNA010000074.1:0-5849 GCA_038230575.1 Terriglobales bacterium
ACCTGGAAGCTGTCACCTAAGCTCACGTTGACCTACGGGGCGAGGTGGGAGATCAATCCCGCCCCACGAGGCTCGAAGCCACTGTACACATTTCAGAACGATGTAAATCCGCGAACCATCGAACCCGCCCCGGTTGGTACGTCGCTCTATAAAACAACCTGGAAGAACATTACCCCACGCCTCGGAGTCGCTTACCTGCTTGACTCGCGTCCTGGCCGCGAGACCACTTTACGCGGAGGATTCGGCACCTTCTACGATCTCGGTTCCGGACTCATCAGCCAAGCCGCTTCTGGATGGCCTTATTTCCGGCAAGAGAATTTTCTGAACGGCACATTTTTCCCTGTGCCCGAAAGCCAGGCGCAGGCTCCACCGTTCTCACTCTCACCTCCCATCAATTCCATTTATGCGGCCCAAAGAAGTGTGGCACTCCCAGTAACCTACCAATGGAATGTCACACTGGAGCGCGCGCTAGGCAAGAGCAATGCACTGTCGGTGGGTTACGTGGCAGCCGCGGGCCGCAATCTGCTTCGCCAGGGATACTGGGTCAACCCAAACGACAACATCACGTACGCATACATTCTTCGTAACGATTCGTTTTCAAATTTCAACTCTCTGCAGGTGCAGTTTCAACGGCGTCTCTCGCGTGGCCTCCAAGGCCTAGTTTCTTACACGGCTGGTAAATCGCTTGACAATGCTTCGAACGATTCGGCCTCTCACTTGATCGCGGCGGCTATCATTCCAAAGCAGGACTACGGACCCTCGGACTTCGATATTCGCCAAACATTCTCGGCGGCGTTCAGCTACAACATACCGGGTGCGCATCTCTGGAAAGGCGTTACCAGCGGATGGGCGCTCGATGGCATAGTATCCCTCAGAACCGCTACACCGGTGGATGTGACATATTCCGCCGATATCGGCTACGGCCTGTACACGTGGCGACCGGATGTTGTACTCGGCGAGCGGCTTTCAATTGCCGATCCGAACGTCGCGGGCGGAATCCGTTTCAACCCAGACGCCTTCGAGACACCAAACACGTACCCAGGGCGACAGGGGACTCTCGGGCGGAACGTCATGAGGGGATTTCCTGTCGAGCAGCTGAACTTTACGATACGGCGCGAATTTCCGCTTTATGAACGTGCACGGCTTCAGTTCCGCGCCGAGATGTTCAATGCTCTAAATCATCCCTCGTTCGCCGATCCTAGCGGAGCTTTGCAGAGCACAGAGTTTGGATATTCAACTCAGATGGTCAGTCAAAGTTTGGGCCGTGGTGGGGTGAATGGAGGGTTGAATCCTTTGTATCAGATCGGTGGTCCTCGATCAATTCAATTCGCATTGAGGTTGGTGTTCTGATGACGAAACTGATATTCGTTGTGGGTCTTCTACTGAGCGGAACCACGAGTGCGCACACCGTCTGGTTCGAACCAAACCAGGGTCAAGTGAAAGGTCAGACTGAGTGGATCGGCAGATCCAAAGGTGCGTACCTGTACATCACCGGCAACGAAGTCGTGTACGCAAACAAAACGAACGTTCACATGCGGCTAATCGGAGCGGCGGCGCACCCCGCTGCAGAGGGAGCTGAACCGACCGGCGGCTATTCGAACTACTTTACAGGCCGCGACGAGAAAACCTGGTTCACCGGTATTCCGCACTACGCACGCTTACGATACAAGGATGTCTACCCAGGCATCGATCTCGCCTACTACGGCTCTGGGCGCAATGCCGACTACGACTTCATCGTGAAGCCCGGTGGGAATCCAGATCGCATCGAGCTCGCGTTTAGTGAGTCCGTGAAGCTCGACCAAGGTGACCTGATCGTTGCGAGTCTGCGTCAACACCGACCACGCGTCTTCCAGAATGGGCGCGAGATCGCTTCCTCGTACCGAATATCAGAGAATCAGCGCGTTCAGATCGTGCTTGCTTCATACGCTCCCGGTCTAGTGCAAGGTGCGAACCAAGTAAATCTGTCGGTGCCGACTGGCCTCACTAGTGGCCCGATCAGTATAGTGCTCACAGCTGGCACTGCATCGAGTAAACCGTCCTCCTATACACTCCCATGAAATTCTCCTTCTTTTTGCTATTTAGCTTCGCGCTCAGCGCGCAGACGATCTGGTTTGAGCCGAATCGAGGACAGGTCAATTCCTCAGTGCAATTTGTCGCACGGACGGCAGGCGGTTATGCGTACTTTGGGCACAATCAAATGTCTGTGCGCGATGTGCACATAGAACTCGTCGGGGCTCGCTCAACCGCACCTGCGGATCTCGAAGAACCAACCGGCGGAATCACTAGTTACTTTATTGGTCGTACCGAAAAAGACTGGCACACTGGCATCCCACAATACCGGCGCATTCGTTATAAGAATATCTATGCCGGAATTAACCTGGTGTACTACGCCAAAGACCAAGACGTCGAATACGACTTCATCTTAAAGCCCGGTGCGGACCCGAATCAGATTAAGCTTGCATATAACAAGCCCGTCCGACTCGACTCAAACGGTGACCTGCTCATCGCGGGACTACGCCAGAAGCGGCCAAAGGTCTATCAGGAACAACGTGAAATCGCATGCAACTACCTCGTCCGCGACGGTATTATCCAACTCGCCATTGCAGATTACGACCACTCGCAACCGCTTACGGTCGATCCGGTACTGGAATTTTCCACTTACTTAGGCGGCGTCTCGGCGGAAGGCGGATACGCTCTCGCATTCGACTCACAGGGCTCTGTTTATCTTGCTGGTGCCAGCCAGGCGCCAGCCCAGCCTGACCTCAATCCATTCCAGCAAACCACAGCGCTCATCAACAGTCCGGTTGTGTTCAAGATGACTCCGGATGGACGGAGGATTCTCTATTACGCCTATGTGGGTAATGGCGGATGGGATCAGGCGTTTGGGATGCGCGTGGATGCAGATGGCAGCGCCGTGATCACCGGCAACACGCGAAATGCAAGCTTTCCCCTAAAGAATGCATTTCAGAGCCAGTACAAGTCTGCATACGGTATGGCTTTTATCACCAAGTTATCTCCAGACGGGAAATCACTGATTTATTCGAGCTACGTCGGCGGAAGCTACGCCGAAGAAGGTAAGGGTCTCGTTCTGGATACACAAGGCAACGCTATTATTGCGGGCACGACCCATTCAAACGATTTCCCTGTCAAACTAGCATTTCAAAAATCATATAGCGGTTCCGGAGATTGTTATGCTGCCAAGATTACCCCCCGTGGCGATCTGCTGTGGTCTACCTACGTTGGGGGTAGCGGCTCCGATACCTGCTTGGGTATAGCAGCAGATCAACAAGGATATGTGTTTATTGCTGGCGGATCGAATTCACTTGATTTCCCACTGAAGAGTGCTATGCAGACAACAATGACCCCCCGGACTAGTTACTCCACGCCGATTCTCGTCAAGCTCAGCCCCGATGGCTCAATGTTTGCGGCGACGTTCCTAGGTGGTCCGGTTGCTGGTTTCGCGACATCAGTGGCCTTGGATTCATTCGGGAACGTCTATGTTGCAGGCGGTGTTGACCCGGCCCTCACTACAAAGAATGCGTTCCAACCGCGAAGCGGAAGCTCTGGCAGCGGCTTTCTACTTGAGATCGATAAAGCACTCCAGAACGTCTCATTCTCGACTTATTTCGGAGGGTCAGTAAACGATTCTATTAACAGGCTTGCTGTTGATCAGTTTGGCAGTATCTACGTCACGGGCTACACGAGTTCAACCGATTTCCCGATGAAAGGATCGTTCCAACAGTTCATTGGAGGTGGCGTGTGCCAATGTGATGTCTTTGTTGCCAAGTTTGCGCCTGGCGCACAGTCACTGATCTATTCGACACTGTTGGGCGGCCACAATGGCGAGGAACCCGGGGGATTAGCTGTCGATAGCTTCGGGAATGCGTACGTCACCGGATGGACGCTCTCGGACAATTTCCCCACCAAGAACGCCTTCCAGGCGACGTATGGAGGTGGTGGAGACATGTTTTTCGCGAAAATTAGCGATAACACACCATTAGCACCGTCGCCTTTGACCGTCGCTCCTGGCCGTCTAGTTTTTCAGTTTACCCAGAGTGGAGCCCCACCGACGTCCCAGCATGTTTCGGTATCCGGCTCCGCGTTCACGGCCAGCGCATCGGCTCCCTGGTTAGTGGCGAACGCCAGTGGGTCCTCCGTTACCGTCTCTGTGAATCCGACAGGACTTGGACCCAATGCGTACAATGCCACGGTCATTCTCACTCCGCCGACGGGATCAGTTGCCTCTATCGAGGTTACCTTAACTGTTCTAGCATTGGCACCCGTCCTCACGTCCATTGATCCCGCACTTGTTCCAATGGGCTCTGACGATACGACCATTATGGTTCATGGCTCCGGTTTTACGAGCACTTTAATACTTCAGGTCGATGGCATTCCTTGGACAGTTACACCCGTTCAGTTCATTGATGCCTCCACGTTCAAGTTCAGCATGCCGGCGAACTATTTCTCTGGACAGTACAACCACACGATTGCAATCCAGACCCCGCAATCCGCCTTGTCCAACGTGCTTTCTGTAGCGGTTGGACAGCCAGCACCACAGTTTTCGGCTGCATCAGTCGTAAACGCCGCCAGTTATATTGCCGGAGTGGTTGCACCTGGTGAGATTATTACTGTGTTCGGTACCAATTTCGGTACCCAAGTAAATACACAAGTCTCCTTTGATGGCATCCCCGCCACGCTCGTTTATGTGACTCCAACCCAGTTGGCTGCCACTGTTCCATATTCCGTTGTTGGAGTGTCTAAGACAATGATGGTTGTCGGCTCAAACGGCATTGAGTCCGTGCCCGTCGCATTAAGCGTCACCCCCGCCGTTCCGGCGATCTTCACAGCGAATGCAAGCGGGAAAGGTCAGGCAGCGGCATTGAATCAGGACAACAGCGTAAACAGTCCGTTAAATCCGGCACCGGCGGGTTCCATTGTGGTGTTCTATGCAACTGGTGGAGGAACGCTGACCACCGAACCTTTGCCCCAGCTAACGTTACCCGTCTCCGCTACTATTGATGATTTGGCTGCCCCGATTTACTATGCTGGTGTCGCCCCTGGGCTCGTTTCAGGCGCAATGCAAATCAACGTGAAGATACCGGCGACTGCTACCCACGGTGCTTCCGTTCCAGTGGTGGTAACTGTTGGCGAAGCTATAAGCAATACGGTTACGATTGCAGTCCGTTAGTTCGCGTGGTGAGCACCAGCGTCAATCCATCTTCAAACCGTGATCGGGGCCGCTCCCCTCTCCTTTATCAAGCCATCAACGCTCAGAGTCAGACCGAGCTGGTCCAATAGAAAGCAGAATTGATTCGTTAGGGTTTCAATGCGCTCGGGCAATGGCAATAGAGCTGCATGGCCACGTTTTGGATGATAATCCAATAGTACAGGCTTCCCAGCTGTCGTTGCATCACGCAGCTTTCCAACCATTTTACGTGCGTGCATTGGATCACACCTTGTATCAGCATCGCCAGATATTACGAGGACCGCGGGATACTTCGTTCCCAGGCATATATGATGGTACGGTGAATACTGCCTTAGCCACTCACATTCTTCAGGGATGTCCGGCAGCCCGTACTCATCGGCACCGACTCTTCGACCGCCGGGAAACAAGTGAAAGCGGAGCATATCACACAAGGGACCAAAGATTACAGCGGCAGCGAACAGCTCCGGACGCTGTGTTATGGCGGCCGCCACAGTGAGGCCGCCATTAGAGCCGCCAACTACCGCGAGTCGATCGTGACTTATACACCGCGTTTCGATTAACCACTCAGCAGCAGCGATGAAATCATCAAAGCAGTTCTGCTTTTGGCCGCGTCGTCCCCCTTTGTGCCATTCTTTTCCAAACT
>JBBRNA010000075.1:0-5747 GCA_038230575.1 Terriglobales bacterium
CTTCGGAAAGGATGGCAAGGCAGCGATTGTAATCCCTAAGATCAGTCAGGAGAGCCTCGCAGAGATGGTAGGCACAACCCGGTCGCGGGTTAGCTTCTTCATGAACAGATTCAGGAAGTTGGGTTTCCTTGACTACAGCGGGGAAGGCTTGCAAGTCCACAGTTCACTTCTCACTGTTGTCATCCACGACCGGGTGTGGCCAGTGATGCCTGCACTCGTTCAAGACTGATCGCGCGGCGGGATGGCCTACGGAGAATCTAGCTGGCTTTCTTTTTCGCGAAGACGCTGTCGTAGGTCGCTTGTATTTCCCTCGTTAATTCCTCAACCTTAACCGCTTCCTATTCCGCCTCGCCTGCCCGATTACCCTCTTTGACCCTTCTTTTCACCGGCCTGTAACGTCAAAATTCATGTTCCGGGCGCCAGGTTTCCTATGCCTAACAGAGGCCGAACGGGTGTGGCCAAAGTGGCAGACCAACAGCGGCTGGCAACCCATTTTTCACTTTTGAAATAGGGTGCCACTTCACTCTATGGCAGCTTCTAACCTGCAGCAGAGAGTTTTGATGTACCTCGCCCACTAAGGTTTTTGCGGGATTGATTCGTCGGCCGATTCAGCATAGTCCTTCCGTATTCCGAAAAAGTAGGCGCCTCGCCATCGCTTACTGTGGCCAGTATCCTGTCACAAAATCCTCACGCAATCCGAATTTTCTTAGGCAGCACGACCAGAACCGGGACCGGCGCGCTGGCAAAAAACTGAAGGAGATTTCCACAATGCCATCGACAATGTTGATTCGGGGACGAAAGAGCAATACAAAAAGCTGTTTGCGACCGACGACGTTAACCAGCACCCAGATAACCGAACCCGATGTTTATATTCGACCGCTGAAAGATCAGCAGAACCGTCGAGGCCGGGCAGTCAGGGAAATTGTCGCTGTCTCTCTACTATGTCTCGTGGCTTCGCTCGCCGCGCCCGCGCAGACTTAACTACTTCTATGTTTTTAACGGTTCGAATGGAGCTCATCCCTACGGATCTCTCGTTCAAGGTTTCGACGGCAACTTTTACGGAGAGACATACCAAGGCGGGAATGGAGCCAACTTTATAGGCACTGTCTTTAAGTTGACACCCAGTCGCGTTCTGACCACGCTGCACAGTTTTTGCGTCGGAAGTACCACCTGCCCCGACGGAGCAAATCCTGACGAAGGGTTGGTTCTCTCATCCAGCGGAAGCTTTTACGGAGTTACCCGGTTCGGCGAAGCAAGCGGAAGCTTTTACGGAGTTACCCGGTTCGGCGAAGCAAACAGAGGACCGCTCGCTCAAGCGGGCACAGTATTCAAAATCTCCAGTACCGGCGCCTGGAGTAAGCTCCACGACTTTTGCGCTCAAGCTCTATGCGCAGACGGCGCGAACCTGGTCGGGCCTCTCGTTCAAGGTACAGACGGCAGCCTGTATGGCGCAACGACTTTTGGGGGAACCGGAGGTGGCAGTGGCGAGCGATGCGATGTCGGTCAGTGCGGCATCGTTTTTAAGATTTCGCCTAGCGGAACGTTCAAAACCCTACACAGCTTTTGCTCCCAGGCCAACTGCCTTGATGGAGTCTTCCCGACAAACGGATTAACTCAAGCTAGCAATGGCAGCTTTTACGGTGCGACCGCGAATGGCGGCACGAACGGCGGCGGCAAGATTTACAAGATCACCGGCGGAGGCGCTTTCTCGGTCATTTACAACTTTTGCTCTGCGGCCAACTGCGCTTTCGGAGGCAATGTTGACGGTTCGCTCGTTCAAGGTACTGACTGCTTCCTTTATGGCACAGCTTCCTCTGGCGGAAGCGGGGGCACCATCTTGAAAGTCAGCACCAGTGGAGCTTTCATGACCCTGCACATTTTTTGCACCCAGTCGGGCTGTCCGGACGGCGGCGTTCCCGATCGACGGATTGATTTAGGCCAGTGACGGCAACTTCTATGGCACGAACTCCCGTTATGCAGCCAACGGTTCAGGCACCGTATTCAAAATCACTCCCGGTGGTGCGTTGACGACGTTAGTTGCTACTGGCCCGGGCAGCAAAGGCCAGTCCAAAGCCCTTTTTCAAGCCACGAACGGAGTGCTGTACATCTCGAACTATTCCAATGGAGATGGAAGCATTCTTTCGCTGTCTCTAGGCCTTCCGGCATTTGTCGAGACCGTGCCCACTTTTGGCATAGCGGGAGCGAAGATTGTCATCCTCGGAACGAACCTGACGGGGACAAGCTCCGTAATCTTCAACGGCACGGCGGCGCTATTCACCGTGGGCTCAGCCACCGAAATAACAGCCAACGTTCCAACCGGCGCTACCTCGGGGACAGTCGAAGTTAAAACACCCAGCGGCACACTCAAGAGCAACGTGCCGTTTCGAGTGCGGTGATCCGCAGAAGTCTGCACATCGGCCGGCGCAAAGTGCGCTGGCCTTTTTTGAGGACGCGACCAGAACGCCACCCACAGAAATGCTCGAAGTCGGTTGACGCGGACGGTGACCTTTGTAAGTCCATTGTTTACTTGCTCACATCGCACGGCGATCCACTGACGAACGTCAAGGGGTTAAGCCAACCCAGTTGCTGTGACTGTATAGCTTCGGTTGAATCCCAAGCACTGCAATCGGAGTCCTTACTGAGGTGAGAGAGAGATACAATCGGAGTCCTTAATGAGGTGACAGAGAGATTGGCAGTCCGGTACTTGACGCCCTCTTTTGTTGAAAGGCTCTCGATTCGCTCCGAAGCCTTGGGCGGGCAACCGGCAGACGACTTCGTAAATTTCATTGCGGCGGCTCGGCTTGGGATTCGCCTGAGCCATGATAACTAACGTAAACAGGCGGTAGCGCTCAAAACACCTACCAATAATAGCCGTCCTTGCGAAGCCAGACGCGAGAGACGCGCCGACTACTTTTTTTCGTTCACCGAGTAAAGGAGCACCACTCCCCAGTCGGAGAATCCTCGGTCGCTATTCGAGGCATCTTTAGGGGAAAAAAGCATTGACAGACAAATCCGGCGTGACCTTGCCCGCGAAGGATGAGAAAATCATTGAACCTGTCGATCCAAGCCAGCCAGAATCGGCGATGCTTGGCACGCGTTGGAGCTGCTCAGCGGCTTGCGCGTTTGTTGGGGTGTTTGATCAATCGGTTTTTGGCGACCGATTGTTGAACTTTTCAACTTGCGAGGCGGCGACATGTTCAACCTTCCCACTGCACGTTCCTACACACTATACCGCTCACCAGAGGGTTGTAAATCCGTCATTTTTAGAAATGCTCAATTGTGAACACACGATCGCCATTTAGACTTTTACCTAGTGGGCATTGATCATAAAGCTCTGAGTGGGTGGCGCGTTGGATGGTTGCTATCTTCTGCCCAACGCCCTCATTTAAACGCGAAATATCTCGGCTAAATGTGCCCGTTGTCCTGCTATAGATCCCGGCATTTTCACTTCTTGTTTCCCTGCACCCAATTGAATTGGATATCTTTCGTTCGTCTTCCGCTTTCGGTCTCTGCTATTCGTCTGCTTGATGTTTGCCGCTAGCTTTTTCCTCTGCCTCCGCCAGGCGAAACTGTGCAATGTTGAACAGACATTAGTGAGTCACTGTTGTAGGCTAACTTTTCAAACGGAAAGAGAGTTAATCATGATGGGAAAAGGGCTGCTGCTCACTCTTACGTTAATAACAATTTCCTGGGCCCAAGGCCAATCTAGTCCGACGAACGATCCGACAGGTCAGGCTCCCTCTACAGTTGCACCAACTGGCCCATCGGCAGCTGCTCCAGAAGTTCATCCGTCTGGTGCTGGAGCGAACCAGTCTCAAACTATTCCTGTGTCTCGGGATCGGGAAAAAGGTAGAAGCTTTGTGGGAACGATAGAGAAAAGACGACATGCGTATGTTCTGAAAGCAGCAGATGGCGAATATCTGCTTAGCGATCACGAACAAGCGAAGAAGTACCAAGGAAAAAGTGTTAGGGTGACGGGTAATGCGAATAAAGACCACGTTATTCGGGTGGTAACGATCGACCTATCGCCATCTTGGTGAGCGCGTTCCCTTTTTCTGACTGCGGGCCACTCAGTTCCTTGCCTTTTCTGGCGGGGTGCATCTCATCATCTGGTGCGGCTTGTGGCGCTGCATTGCCGTGATCAGGCAACGACGGGTCTCAGCGAGTCAATGATCTCCAATCGCTTAGTTTCAATTCGCGAGCCATAGTAAAGCGAGTAAGCGTAGGTGGTGTCAGCTCCGCATACAGAATTTGCGCCGAGCAGTAAATCCAGATTAGGAAGATAACCAGAGATGCCATTGCGGCGTAAGAGTAAATTGGCGCATGATCGCCGAGTCCCTCGTCGGGTGTTGATGAGGCGATAGCGCTCATTGACCTCATGATGAGTAATATGGCGATGTTACGCCGAGTGGGAGAATCGCAATCCGCTCCGGTGTCATCGACTGCTTTGTCCGGTACAACGCTTCGGAAGACTGGCGCTCTATTGTTGCAATCCACGGGTGGGATCACAGCCAAACCGGGGGACTGATGAATTGGAAACGCCGAATGAGACGAAACCTCTTATTTGCGCTGCTCGGAGGCGTGGCTGCGACCAGCATCTATTTGGGTCTCTTATCCACCACTCTTCACGGCTTTGCCGCAGGTATGCTGCTTCCATCAGCTTTTTTCGTTCTACGCCACAATGCGCATTGCGCGTCACTACGCTGCGGTGTAGAAGAATTAGCTGTGAATACAGTCCTCTACACCTTCTGGATCATGGTTACCCTGGTCGGTATCGACGCTCTGTTGCTACTAAAGCGAAAACTAGCACGCTAGTTTTAAGCTGAGGAGTTCGCTCTAACTGCCTTAATCAGATTGGATGAGAAGGCCGGTCTCCAACGGGATGCTGTACGCTCCCAAGTTATCGACGTGCTCGAAGCGTCGATAAAAAGGAGACAGGTATGGCGATTTATAGCCAGTTATACGCAACTGCGAGACTGGCTCTACGTTTGTTTCCGCTTCCTCAACCCAGCATTCAAAACTCCAAGTGATTTTGTGGGAGCTGTGATGCCGACCACACGCGGATGGCGCTGTACGGAGTAAAAGAAAGGGAACGGAAGGCCAAGTTGAGGTTTCAATTCGACGCTGACACCGATCAGAATGCCGGCGGTTATAACTCGCTGCTTGTGGATCGTCCAAATTCTAAGCCACAAAGCCCGACTGCAACGATGGCGATGTTACCAACGGCGAGGGCAGTTCGAACAGGGGATAGAGCGAAAGCAAATGTGAGAGAAACAAATAGGTTTTCTTGTCTTGCCAAGATAGGTTTGCACGCGGCTCGAATGTTCCAGTGTTTTTTCGCTTTTCAGCGCAAGGCCTAAAGACCGTCCGCTTCGCTTGTTAGATGGGCGGGTTCATCGTATTGATCCTGCCCAACGATACGCCTTGGGTTTTCAGGTGTCCGTCGAGTTGTTCATCATGAATCGGCAGAGTCGTGCCATTTGTTGCTCTTCTTGACTACGTATAACTTGAACTTTCTCCGCAGTAATTCGCATAGCTTCCAATCCTGCGGTCGCGTGGGAACGAACAAACTCGCTGTGCTCCCCGATCCCTCCCGTAAAAACCATAAGATCGACGCCGCCAAGCAGCGCAACATAAGCGCCAATCATCTTGCGTACCGCGAGCGCAAAGCTCTCTAGCGCGAGATTTGCGCGGGAATCGTGGCCCCTTGCGCGCTCCTGCAGTGCCTTCACATCGCTCTCGCCTGA
>JBBRNA010000076.1:0-5605 GCA_038230575.1 Terriglobales bacterium
CGAGCCTGAGTTGGCAAAGCAAGAGCAACAGCAACATCATCAACGAGAGCGAAATGGCGCGCTTCCATGCGTGCACGCCGTAGTGTGCTTTGAAACTACTTGACACCGCCGACGTTGTCAGAGAGGCGATGTTACGCCAACCGACTTGAGCTTCCGAATAGCTGACGATTCGCTCAGAACATACTGGGTGATTCGCCAATACCCAAAGCGCAGACTTGCAGCCGTAGTGTGAAGGGACGAACACTTACTCAAAGATTACGGACCTGTTCGAGTTCCGGATCGCTTCTGAGCCGTCGTGTTGCCCCATCATGATGAGCAGGCCTCCGAGAATGGCAATGACGCAAAACATGGCAAGGAATCTCTCCCTTCATAACATGCTTTTGCGGTCTCTCGGCTTTCAAATCACAGTGACTTTTCCAACGCCCACGCCTAATTACGCCAATTATCGGAAGGAAGCAGCTAAAATCGGGATTGGAGAGTGGGAAGTGTGCCGGTGCAAAAGCGAGAACCGCAGGAAAAGCGCATGACGTGGTTCAGAGGCCAGTTCGTTCTAACTCTGTAACCATACCACTGGCTCGCAGAGGAGACGGGAGTAGGTTTGTCGTCTTCGCACTGCGGAACCATGCTACTCTGCGTCCACTGGGAGTGCTTCGTCCTATGTTGCCTTTCGTGCGCTCGGTCGTACTTGCCGCTCTTCTAATGCCTTTCCTGCAACTCATAGTGTTTGGCGAGGACGCCCAGGCTCCAGCTATTCGTCAAGAACTTGCGGCTGCCGACCAGCTTTATCGAGCCGGAAAGTTCGCGGAAGCCGAGGCGAGCTATCAGGCGCTACTCAAGATCGATTCGAAGTTGTTACCTGCGAACGTTGGACTAGTTCGAGCAATGTTACGGCAGCAGAAAATAGATGAAGCATTCGATACTGTGAACACCGCGTTGGCTGCGCAATCCAATTCGGCAGCATTGCTGGCGGCCAAAGGGGATGTCCAGTTCCGCCGGGCCGAGATGCCAGACGCTGAGATGTCTTTCCTGACTGCAAAAAAGCTCGACGCTAAGGAAGTGCATGCTTATCTAGGACTCGCGAGGCTGTACCGCTCCTACTCCCTATACCGCAAAGCCTATGACGAGTTAGAGATGGCGCACGCAATCGCGCCTGACGACATCGAAGTACAAAGAGCGTGGCTCGCTATGCTTCCGCGAAAAGAAAAGTTGGCTGCCCTTGAGGCGTACCTCTCTGCGTCACATCCCGATGATGAAGAAGAAACAAGAAGGATGGCGGAGTATTTAGAATTCCTCAAGGCTACGGCACACAAGCCCATTCATATATGCAGGTTAGTCAGCAAGGTGGAACAAACGGAGACGGGGCTGGAGACCATGTATACGGAGGACAGGCGGCGCATGCGGGGCATAGGCCTGTCGGTCAAGCTCAATGATCGGAACGTCCACCTGCTGCTTGACACAGGAGCAGGCGGGATCATGGTGGGCCGTCGGGCTGCGGAGAAGGCGGGATTGACCCGCATCTCTGCGGTGCACTTCGGGGGCATCGGCGACAAAGGAATGCAAAACGGTTACACGGCGGTAGCGGATCACATCCGAATCGGCGAATTGGAGTTTGAAGACTGTGTGGTCACTGTAAGTGACAAGAGCTCGATGACCGGGGAAGACGGGCTGATCGGCGCGGATGTGTTTGGAAGTTACCTTATCGATATCGACCTGCCGGGAATGCGGCTCAAACTGTCTCCATTGCCCAAGCGGCCGGAAGATACCGCAGCCCCGAAATCGCTTAACAGCGAAGGAGAGGAACAAGCGAATGCGGAGCAGAAGGAAGACAGCACGACCGACCAGACCACGAAGGAGCAGAAAGTCTCCGTGCCCGTTCCCAAGCCTCCTCGTGGCATGCCCAAAGATCGTTACATTGCGCCCGAGATGGTCAATTGGATGAAAGTCTTTCACTTTGGTCACACCATAATGGTACCCACCAGCGTGAACGACTCTAAAACGGTGTTGTTCGGACTCGATACGGGCGCGTTCAGCAATATGCTGTCGCTGCGCGCTGGGCGACAGCTCGGCAAAGTAAGTTCCGAGAACCGCGTGCGCATTCATGGTTTGAACGGCGAAGTAGATAAGGTCTACAGTACCGATAAGGTGACGTTGCGATTCGGGCGCTTTCAGCAGTCGAACATAAGTGTCATCACATTTGACCTCGCCACTGTGAGTCGGCAAACCGGGACAGAGATTTCCGGTTTTCTTGGGTTTGCTATGCTCCAGCAGCTTGAGGTGGAATTGGACTACCGCGACGGCCTTGTGAATTTCAAGTACGACCCCAAGCGTGTACGTCCTATGTCTCCTTAAGTTTCTAAAGAAAACTTAGAATGTTGCATGAAACGCGTTTTGTGCGGCTAGTCAAAGTAGTCGTCCCGCGTACTGTAGTGCCGCTGAGGACATGGGCGCGGAAGAACCAATGGCGGTGTCGATGTAGGCCGATAGTGAGGGCGCGGTGCTGAATGCCGGGTAGGTTCCGCTTCTCAAGATGGCTCGCGCTCAAACATCACGTATAGCTTCGAACTGGTTCTGAAAGTTTCGGGGGCGTAACAACGATTTATCATGGCGTCGATGAGCGCTATCGCCTGTTTAAGCCACTTGAGCGGCGTTTCTCGATTAGAATGTCAGCACCACCGCCGGATTTCCGCATCAGAAACGGCATCTGTGTCTAAGACTCATCCCGTGAAAATCGGAATCATTTGTGTGATTGGGCTTGTGGGTTCCCTCGTCCCTTTCTTCGACCCACCCATGCGATACGAGATTCCCCTCAACGCCGGACACCAATGTGAAGCGGAGTCTATTCCGAGACCCAGCAGCTATATCTGTTCTTCAGAAGATTAGCCGTACCCTGATGGCGAAGGCGATGACGTAACCGAAGCGAAGGTCGGCGAAGCGTGTCACGAAGGGTGTCGTGTCGCGTTTAAGGATGTAGAGATAGAAGTCGTACTTCTTGTTCATTGCCGCAACGCGAAAATCGAATTTGAGATTCTGACTTGGCCTAGTCAGTCGCTACGACGGAGAATGGCAGGACGCAGAATGAAACACCCCTACTGTCAGGAATGGTCAGAACTGGCCTCAGCGATTCAGACCATCGTTGCAAGGGACTTGCAGCCCGAGACGGTTATGTTGAGGACGTTCGCAGAAGCAAACGCTGCCATTGACTGGTGAAAAATCGCGATATCGATCATCGGCGGGGTCAAAACGCGTAATCGCCTGAATACAACAGTTATCTGTCGGATTGCTGTGATGCTGACGGAATGAGTGGGCGCAACTTCCGAGGAGCCGACTTCTGGCCAAAGAATAATTTCCGGGTGACTAATGACTCGCGTTTGAATGCACGAAGATATTCGCGCGAAATGGCGTTTGACGCTGCGGAAGGCGTCTTCGCCTTCCGTTTAGGGACTAGACATTTACCAAGATCTGCTGGCGGTACAGCAGCCATAACAAGAACCAGACAGTCACCACGGTTCCGAGAGCAAAAATCAGAGAAGCGTTGGCCGGGCTGGCTATGTTCAGGAGTTGTCCGTTCAGATACTGCTGCCAAGCGATCATTTTGCCGTCGGCAGCTTTCGCGTGGCCATAGTACAACGGGGCCCACAGGAGTTCATCGAAGCAGAAGGCAATGATCGCATTCATCCCGAACACCAAAAATGGCATCGTCCACAGGCCGCGCCAGCCCCGTATTTCGATTATCCAATAAAGCAGAGCGAGAAAGATCAGTGCGAACCCGGCTGTGAACACGACAAACGAACTCGTCCAGAGATTCTTGTTGATCGGAAACGAACGATTCCAGGCGAGGCCCACACCCAAGCCGGCTGTGCCCGCCACCAACATGCCAACTGCTTTCGCTCGAGCGCCGCGTTCGGACCGCAGCCACTGCCCCGTGAGCACTCCCAAGATCGCCGTGGCGATCGCGGGAATAGTGCTGAGGACGCCCTCCGGATCGTGGGTAGTGTTATAGAGCCGCCCGTTGAACAGTGCCCGATCGATCCAGTCCACGAGATTATGATCGGGCGCGAGCACGGGAATGTCACGTCCCGGCAGACCCAATCCCGGCACTGGAACCAGTCGCATCAGCGCCCAATAGCCGAGAAGGCAAATAACCGCTGCCATAATCAAACCCCGGGTGTTAGTCCACAGTAAAAGAAAGGTGGCCATGAGATAACAGATCGCAATCCTCTGCACCACGCCTTCAATGCGCCAGCTTGCCAGGTGAAACTCCGGAAAGCCATTTAGAAATACGCCGAGGCCGAACAGAATCAAACATCTCTTCGCGGCATGCAATGCAATTCGGTGGCGAGTCTCGCCTCGCTTCAATCGTTTCGAAAACGACATCACAAGTGAGATTCCCATCAGAAACACGAACGACGGAAAGATCAAATCCGCCGCCGTCCAACCGTTCCACTGTGCGTGCCGGATGGGCCAATAGGCGGCAGCCTCGTCTCCCGGATAGTCCACCAGGAGCATGCCCGCCACCGCGATCCCGCGAAAGACGTCCACGGACAACAGTCGGGAAGAAAACTCGGGCGCCCTCTTCGCAGGTGCCCCGGAATCTCTAATGCTGTTGAGCCCGGCCCTCGTCATCGAAGATCTTCCTCGTCATGCAAGCAAGCTCCCGATTGTACAGGCAGCCCAAGTACGCGACATCGCGATTTCACTCATCAACCCTTGACCGGGGGTTTTGAGTGCTAACGCCTGGTTACAGCAGTTGGAAACGCTATCGATTCAAGGGCACACTCTCTGGTGGTGGTCGATCAGCCCACCATCTTCTTCACCAATTCGCGGAATCGGGACACCCGCCAAGGCTTCGGAAGGTAAGGAATGTCCTTCCATCGCTGCGTGAAGGCTTCAATATGATTGCCAGCATTTCCCGTCTGAAGAATGACACCTTGTTCGGGATTGCTCGCGCGGATTGCTTCGATCAACTCATCGGTCAATACTCCACCCGGATGACCGTAATCGGTGATCACCAGGTCGTAGGGACCGCACGTGTTATATCGGAAAAGAGCAGCATCGCCTGTTTCTGCGATGTCAATCTCCACACCCGCGTAGTCCTTTTTGAGAATTTCCGTAATGAATTGATGGACATTCGGCTCATCTTCAACGACCAGAATTCTCATTGGGAAATACTACGCCGGACTCGCCGAGCGAAGAAACGCACAGTTCACTTTCGATCCCCAAGAACTCATCAACTACCGTATGAAAGCGCCCGAAGTGCTCGGCTCGGTAATTGCCGTGCTAGTCAGTGCGTGGGCATCCTATGCGTTTTTTAGGGGGAGTATCACTGGCGCTCCACCCCTGTACTCCCATGGATGGTTGCGGCGGATTCTGCATTTCACGGCAGGCGTCATCTTCGGCGCACTTGCTATCGCTGCCTGTCTGAAGTTGTCTGGAAAATGGTAGGTACAGGGGTTTTGAGTGTAATCGCCTGTTTACAACAGTTAGCCGCGTCGCACAGCTTAGATTACGATGTACAGTGCCAGTATGAACCCGCACGAATCGTCCTTTGTCGAGTCCTTCGTTTTGAAAACACGGCGGGAACGAGCATTGGAATTTCTTGCCGGTA
>JBBRNA010000077.1:0-5566 GCA_038230575.1 Terriglobales bacterium
GCTTTTGGTGCTGCAGGTAATGGCGAGGATCCGGCGGGAATTTGAAGTGGAACTGGGTGTGCGGACGATGTTTGAGGAGCCGACGATCGCGGGGCTAGGGGTAGAGGTGGAAAAAGCGCAGGCAAGCGGGGTAAAATCGCGAACACCGGCACTGGAGCGAAGACCGCGACCCGCGCCGAATGTAAGCCGGGAGGCGTTGCTGGCGCAACTCGATACCCTCTCTGCCGACGATGTTGAAACTCTGCTGAAGAGAGTGCTCGACGCAAAATCGTCTACGACTACAGAAACTGTTAGTTAGGGCTGGGTTAAGTCAATTAGTAATCCAGGTAATGTTTAGATTATGGCCAATCCTTTCATTCACGCTTTAGTAGAATCGCGGGCCCAGGAAACGCCTGGCGCAATCGCTCTGGTCGATGGGAACAAGAGCCTAACTTACAGCGAGCTGAACTCTCGCGCCGCGAAGTTAGCGCAGCATTTGCGGTCGCTTGGAGTCGGCCCGGACGTTCCCGTCGGAATTTTCATGGCGCGGTCCGTCAATTTGCCGATCGCGGCTCTGGGAGTTCTCAAAGCTGGTGGAGCCTATCTGCCGCTTGACCCAACTTATCCCGCGCGTCGAATCTCCATGCTGTTGCAGGATTCAGCAGCCCCATTTGTAATCACGGAAAAGGCGTCAGCTGAGAAATTACCTTCTGGGCAATTCCGAACCATCATTTTCGAAGACGCTATCCGCGATGACGGGAGTTCCAATACCAGCGAGATTGAACTGAAGCCTGACAATCTTGCCTACATCATCTTTACCTCAGGATCCACTGGCCGCCCCAAAGGTGTGCAGATCTCGCATGCTAACTTGATGAATCTGGTGGAGTGGCATCTGCACGCGTTCGGCGTCACGTCTGCTGACAAGGCAACGTTGCAGTCGAGCCCTGGGTTCGATGCTGCTGTGTGGGAGATGTGGCCTTATCTGGCGACTGGTGCCAGTCTTTATGTGGTTGAGGAAAAGTTTCGTGTCACTCCCCACCTTCTCCGAAACTGGATCGTGCAAGCCGGAATCACGATAAGTTTTGTTCCAACCGTCGTAGCCGAGGAACTCATCGACCTGTCGTGGCCGCAGGATATTGCATTCCGATATTTGCTGACCGGTGCCGATACGCTACGGCATCGACCACCGCAAGGATTGCCTTTTTCCTTAATCAATAACTACGGGCCGACGGAATGCACTGTGGTTGCAACGTCGGGTAAAGTTCACGAGCACGTAACCGCCGGAAGCGGCAATGGGTTAACTACGGAATTCCCCTCAATCGGGACAGCGATCGATAACGTCAAGGTTTACGTCGTCGATGAAAAGCTTCAACGTGTTCCTGACGGAACGCCCGGCGAGTTGTTGATCGGCGGGAAAGGCGTTGCCCGCGGCTACCTCAATTCACCTGCGATGAACGCCGAAAAATTTGTGGCTGATACGTTCGCGAGTGAGACTGGCGGTAGACTTTATCGCACCGGAGACCTGGTGCGTGCATTACCGGACGGCGAGATTGCCTTCATGGGGCGAATCGACGATCAGGTCAAGGTGATGGGTCATCGTATTGAGCCAAACGAAGTCGTTGCCATCCTCAATCGCCATCCAAAGATCGAAACGAGTGTAGTCTCCGCGTATACAGATTTGTCCGGCATTCAGCGCCTGGCGGGCTATCTTGTCGCCACCAACGGCATCGAGCCAAATCCAAGCGACCTTCGAGGATTTTTGAGTTCACATCTACCCGCGCACATGATTCCGGCTGCGTTCATCAAGCTTGAGCACCTCCCCCTGTCGGCTCATGGAAAACTGGATCGCGGGGCGCTGCCGCAGCCTACCGAAGAGAACACTCTTCGAGATGAATCAGTCGCGGACTATCAGTCCCCTATCGAAGAGCATTTGGCGCAGGTTCTGTCGAGTCTTCTAGGAGTTTCCCACGTTGGCAGTGAAGACAATTTTTTCACCCTCGGCGGGCATTCTCTGATGGGCGCGCAACTGATCGCCAAGGTGAAAGAGAATTTCGGCGTCGATCTCCCGCTGCGAACTCTGTTTGAGGAACCTACTCCACGCGGCATGGCGATTGAGATCGAGCGATTGATTCACGCCAGGCTGGCTAATATGACTGAAGATGAGGCGCAGCGTCTCTTGGCTTCGTCCGGTCAGGGAATCTAAATGTCGAGCATCACGGCTCAGGACGCGGCAGGAGCCAAGCCTCCCAAGAAAACTGAAAAGGCCCTGAGCCTGTACCACCTGCTGGACCCCGAAGTTCTCGCCGATCCTTATCCGCTTTACCTCCGTTTGCGGACGGAAGACCCGGTGCACTGGGATCCGTATCTTCATGCGTGGGTCGTCACGCGTTACTCTGACGTGATCGAAGTTCTCCATCGCTACTCCGCCGATCGGACGCCGTCGCCGGAACAGTTAAGCACGATGGGGCTGGCGGCGCTGAATCCGATTGCCGAAGTCATGGTTCGGCAGATGCTTTTTCTCGATCCTCCGAATCACACGCGCTTGCGAGCCCTCGCGTCTGCCGCGTTTACGGTGCGAAGAGTCGAGGCTTTGCGCTCCCATATCCAGGAAATTATGGACACCCTGCTCGATAAAGTTGTCGAGAAGGGTCACATCGAGTTGATTGACGAGTTCGCCAGCCCCGCGCCCGCGATTGTTACGGCCGAGCTGCTCGGGGTGCCAGTTGAAGATCACGGCAAACTTAAAGATTGGTCAGCCGACTTTGCCGAGATGCTGGGCAATTTTCAACACAACCCGGATCGTTTCCCGAGAATTTTGAACAGCGTCCGGAGCATGACTGAGTATTTCCGCTCAACCATGATGGAACAGCGAGTGAAGCCGCAGGATGGCTTGGTCAGTGCCATGATGTTAGCCAAAGTTGACGGTGCGCAGATGAACGAAGACGAAATCATTGCCAACCTGATCGTCACCATGGTGGGGGGCCAAGAGACGACCACCAATCTGATCGGCAACGGAATGCTCAGCCTTTTGCGTAATCCAGAGGCGCTGCAAAAGCTTCGCGACGATCCGTCGCTTATACCATCAGCGGTGGAAGAGCTATTGCGCTACGAGAGCCCCAGCCAGCATACCGCTCGGCTGGCTCCCGCCGATGTTGAACTGGGCGGGAAGAAGATTCGCAAGCGGCAAGCGGTGATCGCAGTGATGGGCGCGGCCAACCGCGATCCGGAGCGGTTTCCCGATCCTGATAAGCTTGATCTCGAACGCAAGGATAATCGGCATGTCGCATTCGGATGGGCCGCACATTTTTGTTTTGGTGCGGCACTTGCTCGAATTGAAGGCCAGATTGCTATCTCAACTTTGTTGCGGAGACTCCCCAATCTCTCGCTCGACACGACAACCCCGCTCCGCTGGAGAGATAACCTTGGCTTGCGCGGTCTGACAGCGCTGCCCATTCATTTCGACCAGCAGAAGCCAGCGAAATAGACAAGAAGTTCCTGTCCTGAGGATTTGATGTCTCCCGAATTTTCTGACGTCCGGCGTGCTCTCTTGGAGAAAATCCTTCGAGGTGAAGTAGCACTGCGTCCGCCAGCAGAAAATGTCTCTATTCCACGAAGGGACGCCCACGAGCCCGTCCCGCTTTCCTTTTCCCAGGAACAGGTGTGGATGCACGCGCAGATGGTGCCAGATGTCCCGCTCTACAACGAGCCTGTCACAATTCACTACTCGGGCGATCTCGACGTCGCAGCGTTTGAATACAGCTTCAACGAAATCTTGCGCCGACACGAAGCGTGGCGGACCTGCTTCACTATCGTTGACGGCGAACCACGGCAGGAGGTCAAGTCAGAGATCACGGTTGCGCTGCCCGTGATCGACTTGCGGGCTCTTCCGAGTGACAAGCGCGAGGCGGCGGCGATTGCAATCGCCACACGAGATGCCCAGGAGCCACTGGATCTTTCGCGGGCACCACTATTCAGAACGCGATTGATGCGTTTGGCTGATCACGAATATCGTCTTTACCTTGCGCTCAGCCACATCATCTTTGACGGGGTCGCAATCTATCGCGTATTCGTCCCTGAACTTGCCGCGCTCTACAAAGCCCGAGTAGATAGGCGGGATTCTCCATTGGCTGAACTGCAAGTGCAGTATCCCGATTACAGCTTGTGGCAGCGAAGGGCGCGCCCGGCAAACGACGTCGGCAGACATCTCGCCTACTGGCGGAAGCAGCTCGGTCACAATTTGCCCGTCCTGAATCTGCCAACCGATCATCCGCGTCCCATGCTCCAGACGTTCCGTGGCAGCATGTATCCATTTGAGTTGAGCCATCGTCTGACGGAACAGGTTCGCTCGCTTGCTCGCTCGCACGGAGTAACTCTTTTCCAGACTTTGCTCGCCGCATTCACCGCGCTCCTGGCTCGCTATTCGGGACAGGATGATTTTCCGATCGGCAGCGTGACGGCCGGACGCGATCGTCCCGAGTTGAAAGCGATGCTCGGATATTTCTTAAACACAGTCGTTCTGCGCACGGATGTGAAGAACGATCCGCGCTTCAGCGAGCTGATGATTCGCGTGCGAAACCTGACTCTGGATGTGCTGGAGCACGATACCGTTCCTTTTGGTCAACTTCTTCACGATCTCAACGTTCCCCGCGACCTGAGCCGCAATCCGCTATTCCAGGTCATGTTCTCGCTTGAACCTCCGATGCTGGAATTTGCGCCGGGCTGGCGTCTCACGCAAATGGATGTCGATACTGGCGCAACCAAATACGATCTTTACCTTGAACTCGACGAGCGACAGGACGAAATTCTTGCGCGCTTCCATTACAGCACCGATCTGTTTGATTACTCCACGATGGTTCGAATGGGCGAGCAGTGGATGAGGCTAGTAGAAGAGGCAGCGGCCGATCCGGAGCAGCGGGTCTCCCAACTTCCAATTCTCTCCGGTCCCGAGACAACAGAAATTGTGATTGGGTGGAATCGCACCGAGACATCGCCGTCAGTTGAGACAAAGAGCGCGCAGGAAGCATTCGACGAGCAGTGCGAGCGAACTCCCAATGCGGTAGCTATTCGCGAGGGAGCAAAATATTTTACGTATCGCCAATTACAAGATCGCAGTAATCGCCTCGCTAGCTACTTGCAGAAGCTGGGCGCTGCGCCGGAGACGAGAGTGGCGCTATGCATCGACCGGTCGCTCGATCTGTATGTAGCGATGCTGGGCATCCTTCGAACCGGAGCGGCCTACGTGCCTCTCGATCCGGCGTATCCACCCGATCGCATCGCGGCGATGCTGCATGATTCTGATCCAGTGCTGATGGTCACGCAGCATAAATTGCGGTCTAACGCGCCGATGCATCGCATCAACACGGTTGCAATTGATGCAGACTGGCACATTGTTTCGGCCGAAGATGCGAGCGAAAGTGTCCCAGAAACAAGTGCGAATGATCGGCTGTACGTTTTGTACACATCCGGTTCAAGCGGGCGGCCAAAGGGAGTAGAGGGGACGCATCGAGGAGCGATGAACCGGATGGAGTGGATGTGGGAGCGCTATCCGTATCAAGAAGGCGAGGTCTGCTGTCAGAAGACGAATGTA
>JBBRNA010000078.1:0-5420 GCA_038230575.1 Terriglobales bacterium
GTTTTGACTGCCTTGTTGGTCTGTCATGGTCTGCATCCTCTCATCGCCGACCAGGTTCCGTATGTCATCCTCTTGCCAGGAGTAGCCTTTTCCGCCTGGTACTGTGGCGTCGGGCCATCACTGCTCACGATTATTCTCGGCGTCGTTGGAGCTAGATATTGGTTCATTCCTCCCACCCACTCATTTCGTATCCCCAACTCAGCACAATCGATAGGCCTTCTTGCGTTCCTATTCGGTTCCGGCATCGTTGTCGCACTGGGAGAATCGAGACGCCGCAACACCGAAGATCTGCGAAAGGCACAGGGAGCACTTGAAGATCGAGTCCAAGAACGCACGGCAGAACTCGATACCGCCAACCGGAGCCTGCGTGAGCTTTCGGCGCGTCTGCTCCAATTACAGGATGATGAGAGGCGGCGCATCGCTCGTGAACTGCACGACAGCGTAGGGCAGATGTTGGCGGCCCTGAGCATGAACTTGTCCGCTGTACGCGCCGACGTTGAACGACTTACGGCAACCGCCGCTAACCTGACCGACAGTGAAGGTCTAGTCCAGGAAATGAGTAAAGAAGTCCGCACAATTTCTCATTTGCTTCATCCACCTTTGCTCGATGAAGTAGGCCTGGCCTCAGCCGTTCGTTGGTATGTAGAAGGATTTTCTCAACGCAGCAAAATCAAGGTTGATTTGGATCTACCTGATGATTTCGGACGGCTGCCGCGTGAATCGGAGACAGCCATTTTCAGGGTGGTGCAGGAATGCCTTACGAATATTCACCGACATTCGGGTAGTTTGACGGCCAAGATTCGGCTGCGTCGCCGCGATGGTCAGGTGCTCGTCGAAGTGGAGGACAAGGGCAAAGGAATACCTTCAGAAAAGCGGGATGAAATGGCCTCTACTGGCACGCCCGGAGTCGGAATCAGAGGGATGAGAGAAAGGCTCAGGCAGCTTGGTGGGACCGTGGAAATTAATGCTCATGGGACGGGTACAGTCGTAGTAGCGCGGCTGCCCGTTACCGAGCCCTCCTCGACGTCAGATTCGTTCCTGACAGACACGTCGTCGCACCCTGCGGAGTGACGAGTTCGTTGTTGGATTCGAGGACGCCACAGGAGAAAAGCTTTCCTGATGTAAACCGTGATCATATGCATGATCCGTTCCGCCCATTAGCCGAAATCCAGCGATCGATTTTTAAAGCTGTCGACATACTTGACCCGACCGGGCGTTTTTGTACCAGTGGAATGAGAGGGGTTTCCATAGGGCATTGGGTCGTGCCCTAAGTGGTACAAGCTACAAGAGAGCGACGGTGCTACGGCAGATAGAAGTTAGTCTCGCCAACGAAAAAACCATAGCCAGCGAAACTCATGATGACTTTCTGTAACGCAAAGGCGAGACCAGTTCCCACCAGCCCTACGCCTGTAGCGAGCCGCGCCGCATTATCGAACCAGATCGAAAGGAAACCGACAAGCGCGAGCAGAAGGGTGATGAGGCTGACGCCCTGACGCGTCCAGAAGGCACTACGCCGGCCTGATTTGCCACCGATCACATGCGCGAGAGCCTGAAGAGCCTTGCTGATCACATAGAGCAGGACGAAAAACACCGCAGTGAACAGCAGCTTGCGTCCATTCTGCACATCTACGCCGAGCAACCGAATTCCAAATATCTCCACGTTTTGAACCGGGCCAACCAATCTGAAATAGGGCATGCGATAAGTGTATGGGAACGTGTCCTTACTGCGCGCGATTGCTACCCCGAACGCGGAGTGTTTCTTGTGTTCATGAACGCTTCAGCATAGGCTGGCCAACAGGAAAAGGGGGAATTGTGGACTCAGCTGTACTTGCAACATCTAAATCCGTCATCGAATACCTGGCCCGGGGTGTCGAGTTTGCCGCCGCACTCATCATCGGTCTAGCCTCTATCGAGGCCACTTATAAGGCTTTGATCCTCTTCGTCAAGCGGGACGCGCCTCCTGAACAGAAAAACGAAGTCAGAATGACCCTCGGCAGATGGCTCGCCGTAGCGCTTGAGTTTGAACTCGCAGCAGACATCCTCACCACCGCCATCACGCCTACCTGGAATGACATCGAGAAGCTCGCAGCGATAGCGACCCTGCGAACGGCCCTGAACTATTTCCTTGAACGCGAAATCCGGCAGGAATCAAAATCCGTTCAGATGGCCGCTGAGCGGAAAGTCGCCGATCCTCACGTCCTAGCCGATTGAGTCAATGGAGCGAAAGTTGTGTCAACAATGCGCCGCCCACCTTCTTGACGACGCGGTAGTGGATATGGTCTGGCCGATCACTGCGGGCGAATCTTGCGTCAGCAAAACGGGCAAGTCAATCAAACGCAGGAAGTTGACCGTTTCCGGTTATTGGCGAAACATCGCCGTCACACGTGACCTGACCGAGGAAATTTGTACCAGGTGGAATGAGAGAGAATCCGCTTGGAAGAAAAACGGGTCATGAAGTTCTGGTCGCGCCTTTTCGTTTCTTATCTGCTCTCCGCATCTAGGCGCCTCTCGAATAAGCAAATGATGGCTAGCCGTGGGGAACAGAGTGGGACCCCTAATAAAGGAGTCTCTTTAAACCGGCGCAAGGGAGGGGGGCGGGGGATCCCCAGGGGGGTAAATTCCCTGTCTAGGTCGGGGCCCGGCCTCTTGCAACCGTCATTTCAACACCTGGTAACGGGCCACCATGCCTCCCTCCATGTGATCGCTGACGTGGCAATGGAAGAGCCAGACGCCGGGATCGTCGGGCACCATGTCCACGGTTTCCATCTGCGCAGGGGAAAGCGCGACGACATCGGTGCGCTTTCCATCGTGCACCACAACATTGCCATGCCAGTGCGCGGTGTGGAAATTGAACGCAAAACCGAGCGTGACTAGATACCAACGGACGCGATCGCCTTTCTTCATGGTCATCATCGGCAGGTTCGCGTATGACATGCCATTAATGGTGAAGCGAGTGTTCACGCCAGCAAATCCCTTGGGAGAGACGAAATTAAAACTGCCACGTGGATCCGTCGGAATGAGTTCATCTTTCTTCACGCCTGCTGGGTCGTCCGTATGATTCTGAATGTTGTAGTCGAAAAACCAACTCTCGTTCTCGTCAAAAACCATGAAAAGATTTACAAATTCCTTGTCTACATCTTTGGGACGGCCGTCGGGCAGGGCCATGCCGCGACGGGTGACGATTATGGCGCCAATCAGACCGGAGTTCACATCGAACAATTCGTTAGTGTGCGAGTGGTACAGCCACACGATCGAGCTGGGATCGCTTGGACCGGGTCCGGCGCGTTCCGGCACTTCCCAGGTGTAAGTGTGGGTCTGGCCGGGAGGAACGCCGCCGCCAATTTTGCCGGCAGGGTCGCTGCCGTCGTTGTATGAAGTGCCCTCTGAGTCCTTCTCGTAAAACACGCCATGAGGATGCATGCCGTAAGCGTGCGTCCCATTGTTCTTGAAAAGGACCTTAATGGTGTCGCCCACTTCGGCACGGAGGATCGGACCCAGGATGCCGGCGTGTTCCCATTCCGCGGAACGCGGCTTGAGCTGGGTGAAGCTGGCGTCCGTATATTCGCGGTAGATGGCTTTCTTGTAGATGTGGCCGATACGATGGGGACCATGCTCCATGTACGACTTGGCCAGGCCGCTGAAAGGCATGTTCATCATCTGATCGATGCCGCTCGGCGCGTAGTCCCAATCGAACTCATCCGCGGCGACGTAGTACGTGCGGGTGTGGCCGTGGAGCGCGGGGGAGGTTTTCTGCTGGGCAGACAGCAGTGAAACGCAGAGCGCGATCAAAAAAGGGAGTACTGTAACAGCGCGAAAAGCTGAAAATAGTCTCATCCTCATTGGTAGGTCCTCGTGGTTGTTGCATAAGTGCCGGGCGTCGCTACAGAAACTGAGTCCCAAGTGTTGATATAGCGAAACGGGAATCTTTGCAAGCTAGTTAGTTGGGTTCCACGCGAGTTTGAGGGAAGCATCATCCACGTAATTGGAGTTTTCGCGGGCAAGCCTCTTCGCCAAATCAAATTCACCGCCGGTCTCCGAATGCCGATCCGGCTCCGACCGATCCGACGAATACGCCCACGAGGCTAACCGAACGCAGCCGAGAGGGCCCCCACAATTAAGGAGTCTCTTTAAAACGGCGGCAGACCGGGGTGCGGGGGACGACGCTCAGAAGCTCTGTTCTACCACTTTCGCCGGGAAGATCAGGTTCCACCTGCTGCGGCTGATCGACAAGCACATCAGCTTTTGAGTTTGTACAGCAGCAACTGAAAGACAGCTACAGCGAGATGGGTCGACCCTTGATTGACCCCGAACTTATTTTGGCGCAGAAGGAAGAAGGTTGCAAACAACGCACAATTTAGGAATTCAGCAGCGCCGGTTATCGCTGTCTCCTCAGTTTCTCATCAACCCGTTCTGAGCCGGACACTTTCTTCTGTTCAACCCTAATTAGATCGCCGACCGCTCCTTCCCATCCGCAGATCAGACAATCCACGTGCGTGCTATCCAACAATGGCGCGTGGTCGATTTCCATTCCATGCGGCATGAGACGGACGTCAGCAATCGTCCTAACTAAGAGTTCCGTGCCCGCATCGCAGTTGGGACATAGGACCACGTATTGGTTACCGACTGACATATTCGAGAATGGTAATCAAACAACAACAGTTTCACAAGCCACCGCGCAAGCGTGCCAGTAGCTGGTCCCTGGAACAGTTTTCCCTCAAATAATCGCGCCCAGCCCACTGACTGCATCCCCGATGTCTTATCTTCAACCAGGCGGCTCCGGACTAGCGGCTGCGGATCAATCCGCGCCAGCGTCTGTGCATCGATGCGATCGTCTTTCTTTCGACTCTCCCCAATCAGGCGCACATTGCGCGCATGCGCCACGATCACTTCGTGCCCCAGTTCACTCAGCAGACGGCTCACCCGGGGCGAATGCATCCCCGTTTCTAGCGAGATGGGGATGCTTCCTAAGCGCAAGAGGCGGAAGCTTCTGGGCCTGGGAAACGCTTGATCGGACTCGACCAGAGCATTTCAAGGCTACTTCAGCTCGATCTCGACGATCTGCCCTTGCGCCTCGCCTTCGTTGGTCAGTGTATGCGTCACTTTAGAATCGACCCAGTGAAAATCGCCCGACTTCATTTCCTCGGCATTTGATTTTCCATCCGCGGTTGTAATCTTCAAGCGCAACAGCGTGGAAGCAACGATCAGGTAAGGACGCTCATGGGTATGCATCGCAGAAGTAGCTCCCGGCGCAAGGAGCCAGTTGTACACCCGTGCCTCGGGGTTCTCTGCCGCAACCGTTGCCACAGGCGGCGCTGGAGCGGATCTGGGCACCTGCAGAAATTGGACGAGAAAGACGTCCTTGGTGGTATCGCCGACGTTGTGCACACGGTGGGTGTATGGTTTGCCATTAGCGAGTGATA
>JBBRNA010000079.1:0-5250 GCA_038230575.1 Terriglobales bacterium
CATCGCAAGTTACTTTTTTTGGAGAGGCCACGCGGTCGAGTTTCGTGGCGCGACCACAAGTAAATGCTGGCTTGTGCTGTAGCGGGCAGGAGATAAAACCCTAGCATTGACGGGCATCAGCGAGCAAAAATTGCTGAAAATTGTTTCGTCGTAATTAAGTCTGGAACTTTTAGAGCCTCTTTTCCATCCGCCTCCCAGTGTGCGACGAGAAAATTTCGCTGAAATTTTTTGCTGCTCGATCGCCAATGTCTGGAACTCTGCTGAAAGGTCGTCGATCCAGCAATTTTTCGCGGAATAAAGTCTGGAACTAAAGGTTCGCGGTGCGACGGACTCAAAGGTCCGGAATCGCCCCACAGCTTTCATTGCCAATGCCACGCTACGCGAAAGGATTTTGCAATTCAACACCGGTGCTGCGAAAGTCGCCAACATTTCTAGTCACCACCGTTAAGCCGTGGATGAGCGCAATCGCAGCAATCTGCTTATCGATCGGGTGTTGATTGTTCGGCGCCATCAATTTCCCCCACACTTGGGCGCACTCTCCATCGAAACTCAAGATGCGATCGCTATATTTTTCCACTATGAGATCGAGCCAGCGCTCCAATTTTCCGGCCTGCGGAAGATCACCGCGACCGCGGATGTTTTCAATACTCCGACGTATTTCACCAATCGTTTGAACGGATAAATACAATTCAGACCCATCGACCGTTCGCCAGAATTTCTGAACGCCAATATCTGCTTTCTTGCCCTTGCGTGCCTCGCTGATGACGTTTGTGTCAACCAAGTACACGCTATCCCCCGCCTTTGCGGCGAGCAAAGTCAGCGTCTTCTCCGACATTCGGCATGCTCGAAAATACATCAGCGAGGGAGCGGCGCTTTGGGCGCATCAGGGCAGACTTCAAGATTTCCCTGTGCTCTGCTTCGGCACTTCTTCCATGTGCAGCCGCAACCTGCTTAAGTGCCAGCGCGACATCTTCCTCGACATTGCGTACAACAAGATTGGTTGCCACGAGCATCTCCTATGAACGTAATCATTGATTGCAATCTAGCGCAGAGGCGCAATCAACGCAATCACTGTTGTGGCGGGGAGGAAATCGGCCGCGCACCGCTGCGACAGTTTCGATGAATGGCCGCTTTCGAGTAATTTCTATGACCGCGCACGGCCGATTGCGGTCATCCGCCCCGGCTGCATTCTGGAAGTCAAAGGGTTCACTGCGGCGGCGGTCATCCGCACGAAAGAAGTGTCCGCAACTTCAGCGGCAAGAATCACCGGGGAAGCTTCATTCTCTCTCGAACGATTAGTTCTAGATTTTGTTATTGAGCGCTGCCCGAAAGTTCCAGACTTTATTATTTAGTTCCAGACTTTATTCTGAAGAAACACAAGCTGTTTCGTCGTAATTAAGTCTGGAACTTTTAGAGCCTCTTTTCCACCCGCCCCCCAGTGTGCGACGAGAAAATATCGCTGAAACGTTTTGCTGATCGATCGCCAATGTCTGGAACAGCGCTGAAAATTCGCCTATCGGACAATGTTTCGCGGAATAAAGTCTGGAACTAAAGCTTAGCGGTGCGACGGACTCAAAGGTCCGCAAGCGCCCCGAAGCGGACACTGGAATCCGTATCTAAATTAGTCCAGCATCGACTAAAAAGTCGCGGTGCCAAGTCTGGGCTTGGCTTTCACAATAGACACAGGAAAGCTGCTTTAGATTTTTCTGTCCGAGCGCGTTAAGTGCGGCTTCAATTTTCTCTTCGTTGTACTGATCCGTAGGGGCTAATGCTGAAGCGAAAGCATGGGCGACGGTAGTTTTCCTCTTCGAGAATATCGAGTATGGCGCCAGATGCGAACGAATACTTTTGGGAGTCATCTGAATGGCTAACGCTTGAGTGATAAGTTAGAACTGACTTCATCAGACACTGCCGCGATGCTTCGAAACGACAAACTGAATGCGACGGCGCTCGGTTTCTGCGAAGGATGAATCTCTTAGAAAGACGCTGCGCTCGCTGTTTCTAAAGGCCTTGTTGGATAGCCAGTTGTTACTTCCGATAACAACCCACTGCCCATCGCACACCAAGACCTTCTCATGGTTTGGAAACATGGCAACATCGAGAAGCTGGGGAAACGAACTACGCAGCGACAAGAGGAAGTCTAGTGCTTGCTTGCCTATCCCGCGGAGCTCATGCCCAGAACTTGACTCCCATCCGAAGCCAATTCGGATCTTTACGCCTCGACCCAGCGCTTCGCGCATCTGATCCTGTATATCAGGATCGAGGAGAGGCGCACCTATCCACCCCGAAAGGATTTCCACGGATTCCTTTGCATCCGAAAGCGCCATTTTCAGGACGCCGTAGTGTTCATCGCCAGAAACGACCTTAACGGAGTCTGGATTCGATCTCGCAGCCGCACGGAGTACCTCCTTTTGCTGCTTCGTCGTCTCGGGCGACGAGATTAGTCTCGCAACCTCATCCTTCAACTCTCGAATCTTCGCTTCCTTCTCTTTACGGACATATTGCTCGACGCGCCAATCAAGGATGAGCTGGTCAATTTTGCGACACACCAAGTACGTGCCCCAGCAGAAGAAGAGCTGAACCAGAGCAAGAGGCAAAGCAAAGATCATGACTGCGGTCCATACCGTCCATGCGACCGCGATCCAGAAGGAAACTTTTCGCCCCTTGATCAGGTAGGAGAGCGCGACGCTTCCAATAACGAACAATTGCCAAACGACAACTTCCATGTGAGGCCTCGACGGTTGGAAAGTTCTAACGCCCAGCATCAGCGGCGGCGCGAAGCGCCGTCCGCTGCATGCTGTTGTTGGACGAAGCCGCTACGCGGAGGATTCGCAAGTTTAGGCCGCACGAATTAATCTTCACGAACACACCCTCATCAATGAAGGTGTGATTTTGCAACCTTTCGTGAGGACACGCCAGCATGAATTCAACAACGACCAAGACCCACTTTGACCAACAATACCAGACGCACCTGAAGCATCTCAAGCTCAAGGGTCTGCAACCGAAGACCATCGAAGCCTATTCGCGCGCCATTCGCCGCATCGGCCAGCGCTTTGATCATCAGATTGACCACCTGACCGAGCAGCAACTGTTGACCTATTTCAGCGAACTGCTCGTGACGCACTCCTGGAGTGCGGTCAAGCTCGACCTGTATGGCTTAAAGTTCTACTTTGATCATGTCTTGCGCCAGCCCTGGGTCGCGCCTGGCCTGATCAAGCCACCCAAGAGTCAGCGCCTGCCGGATATCGTCACCATCGAGGAGGCACGGCGGATATTCGCCACCACCCGCGTCCTCAGCTACCGCGTGTTCTTCTTCACCCTCTACAGTCTGGGACTGCGTCTGGGCGAAGCGCTGCGGCTACAGATCGGTGACATCGATGCCGTTCGCAAGCGCGTACACATTCGCGACGCCAAGGGCAACCGGGATCGCCTTGTGCCGCTGCCAGATGCCACCTTGGCCCTGTTACGCCACTTCTGGCCTATTCACCGTAACCCGGTGCTGATGTTTCCCAATCGCCATGCCGGGCGCAACGGGGCGGCGGCGGCCACCACCCCGCTCGATCGCGGCGGCGTACAGGTCACCCTGCACAAGGTTGTCCTGGCCTGCGGCCTAAAAAAAAGATCACGCCGCACTCGCTTCGCCACAGCTACGCCACCCATCTGATCGAGGCCGGTGTCGATCTGATCGAAGTACAGAAATTCCTCGGCCATCATTCCATTCTCACCACCGCCCGTTATACCCATCTGACGGACCAGACCAAGCACCACGCCATCGAACGCATCAATGGCCTGATGGATGGCTTCAGTATTTCCTGGGGGCAGATCAAATGATCCGGCTCGCGCATGTCATCGACACCTTCGAGGCAGACTTTCTGGTGCAGAACCGAAGTCGGCTCACATCGGACCACTATCGCGCACTCGGGGCGATCAAACACTGCCGCACGCAGGCCAGCGCCAAGATGCAGGTGCAGTGCATGAAATGCGAACACCACAAATTGGTGCCGCACTCGTGCGGTCATCGCCATTGCCCGCACTGTCAGCATCACGAGAGTCAGCAATGGCTGGAACGGCAGATGAAGCGGCTGGTGCCGACCGCGTATTTCATGATCACCTTTACCTTGCCCGCCGAATTCCGGGCGCTGGCCGCAGCGCATCAGGGCGTTGTCTATGATCTGCTCATGCGCTGTAGTTGGGAGACCGTGCGCACGTTCAGCCAGAACGACCGGCAGCTTCAGGGCATGCCCGGTGCCATCGCCGTATTGCATACCAATACGCGTCGGCTGGACTATCACCCGCACGTCCATCTGGTCATGCCTGGGGCAGCGGTCGATGCCAAACACAAACAATGGCGAACCAAGCACTGCGATCAGGGGAAAGGTAAGAGTAAGGGCGGCTATCTGTTCAATCACAAGGCGCTGGCTAAGGTATTCCGGGCGAAGCTGCTGGCGGCCATCGAGGCAGCTGGGTTAACGCTGCCGCTCCGCTATCCGCAAAAATGGGTCGTCGATTGCAAGTCGGTCGGCAGCGGCGAGCCGGCGCTCATCTACCTCGGAGGCTATCTCTATCGGGGCGTCATCCGTGAGAAGGATATCCTCGCGTGTGAAGACGGCCAGGTGCGCTTTCGTTATCGAAACGCCAAGTCGGGGAAGATGGAAAGCCGAATAGTTCCCGGCGCACATTTCCTGTGGCTGGTACTACAGCATGTGCTGCCGAAGGGTTTCCGGCGCGCCCGCAACTTCGGTTTTCTGCATCCCAACTGCAAGCGCATGATCGCCTTGCTGCAGGTTGTGCTGAAGTGGATTCCGGATCAGGCAACCGGTTGGATTAAGGCACGTCCCCCGATTCTGTGTGCGTGCTGTGGCGGAGTGATGATGATCGTGAAAACGCGGATTCGATCCGTGCTCGCGGCGGTTATTCCGACGTCGGTTGTCGTCGCGGGAGTTCAGTGACCGTGTGACGCCAGCGCATCACGGCACGCGCCGGGACGTCAGTGCCCAGAAGCTGAGAGACAGGTGCGTCCAACAATGTCGCGCAACACGCCAATAAACGCCTGAATCAGCGATTGCCCGAGAACACGGCACCCATAACGCGAGCGATCCAGCGCTCGGCGGCCCAGCCCACCTTCAAACCGGGCACGCTCCAAAAAGATATTTTCTGTGAGGCGCCAACCAAACCGGCGCTCACTGACCGGGCTCGTCCAACAAACGGTTCAGATCGTGGCTTCGCACGATCTAACCTTATTCGTTAGGC
>JBBRNA010000080.1:0-4634 GCA_038230575.1 Terriglobales bacterium
CACGCTGGATCGAGGAGTACAATCACGACCGTCCGCATCGCGGACTCCACGGACAAACCCCGCACGATGCTCGTGCCCGGTTCGCCCTAACCCTTACTTCAAACACGGCCCCATGTGTCTAGTTTTGGAGGGTGCACTACACGTTGTTAACAGGCGTGGGTGTTGAAAAAGTCACTGGGATTTGAAGGCCGAGAGATCGCAAAAGCATGTTATGAAGGGGGAGATTCCTTGCCATGCTTTGCGTCATTGCCATTCTCGGAGGCCTGCTCATCATGATGGGGCAACACGACCGCTCAGAAGCGTTGTTCTACTACTTCCGTCTGGAGGATCAAGTTCCCGAAAACCACCTGCTACGACTGATCGAAAAGCACATCAGCTTTGCCTTTGTGCGGGAACGACTGAAAGACAGTTACAGCGAGACTGGTCGGCCCTCAATCGATCCCGAGCTACTCCTGCGCATCTTGCTGATTGGTTATTTGTACGGTGTCACCAGCGAGCGCAAGTTGGTGGAAGAACTGCGCATGCATCTGGCGTGGCGCTGGTTCACCGGGTTGGGATTCGATCAAGAGATTCCGCATCACTCCACGTTCTCGAAGAACCGGCACGGACGGTTCCAAGAGTCGAAGTTATTCGAGGAATTGTTTGAGCAGATCGTGAAGCAGTGTGTGGAAGTGGGGCTGGTGCAGGGTAAGCACCTGTCGGTGGATGGCAGCTTTGTAGAAGCGAATGCAGCGAAAGAGAGCCGCATTGCACGCGAGCAGCTAGTGGAAGCAGCACAAGTTAATCAGACGGTGCGCCAGTATCTGGTGGAACTGGAACAGCAGAACCCAGTGGAAGAGCCGGTGCATCAGCAGGATCAGGTCTCGACCACCGATCCGGACTCCACCTATGCCACCAAGGGTGGCACGCCAGCCCGGCTGGGATACTACGACAACTATCTAATCGATAACCACTATCTAATCGATAACCACAGCTGCGTAATCGTGGGAGTGCAAGGCACCGCCGCGCGCATGAGCCAGGAAACGGTTGCCGCCCAAGGCATGATCGCTCGATTCGCGCAGTGGCAGGGACAAGAGCCCGTGTCCGTAGGTGCCGATGCCACTTACGGCAATGGGGAGTTCCTGCAATGGTTGCTGGATCGCGGCATCACCCCTCATATGGGAACGCGAGACAGTGCTCTAAGAAAGAATAATCCGCTCTACGGCCCCGAGCGATTCACTTATGTGCCGGAAAGTAACAGCTACCGCTGCCCCGCCGGGGAACAACTCAACTATGTCGGCCTGAATGTTCGTAATCGCGCCCACGCCTACATCGGCAGCAGCAAACGTTGCGGGGCATGCTCGCAAAAAGCGCAATGCACGAGTGGGCGATATAAATATCTCGCAATTCACATGCATGAGCCCGCGCGACAACGTGCCAGGGAGCTAGCGAAGACACCGGCGTTCGCTAGTGCACAACGGGCGCGGAAGAAAGTGGAGGCTCTTTTCGCCGAACTCAAGAACCAGATCGGGCTGCGTCGCCTGCGCTTACGCAGGATGAAGTTTGTTCGTGAACAGTTCTTTCTGGCAGCGGCCGCCCAGAATATCAAGCGACTTGTCCGCTTCCTCAGTCAAGCGCCCGAACCGCCGCTCGCTCTGACCGCTTAGTAGCACGCCTTCTCGAAAAACTCCACGCAATGCACTACTCGCACCCGACATCTCAACTCCATCGCCCTTTTTCAACAGCCACAGGCGATTACACTCAGAACCAAACGTTACCCTTCCCCTTCCATCGCCCCAGCTTAAAGCGCCCCCCCCACCATCTGGCCGAAGTCCGCACGACACCCCTCAAGAAAGGGTGCGGTCGAGATCGATTGCAGCGGCAAAGGCACTCCCGACGGAGGCATAGAATCGAGAGCCCGCACAGCAATTCACAAGCGGCTACTAATTCGGGGTGAACATTGGCTCGATATCCACTACTGGTAGCCCATTAAGTTAGGGGGTCTGATTGAGAGCGGAACGTAGTGCCATTGGCTCAAGCCAAACCTTGACATACAGTTGAACCGCGATCAATGATAGTTTGATCCGTCAGACTACGAACGGGACTGCGCTCACCGTAGCGCGGTCTTGGCATCGAGAGAGTCCTGCAAGAGTCATCGGCTTCACCAACTGTTTATGCCGAATATCTTGGATGAGTCCGCAATGCGCACCAGGCAGACAATGCTAAATGTTTCCGATCATCTCAATGCTTCGACGTGACAAGATCCACGGAACGTTGTCGACCCAAGTCTTGAATCGAAGGTGGATAAAGCGATGCGCTACGTAGAACCGGGGGGGGACTGACGATCGTTGGGCGTGCGCGCCTGGCCGTCGTTGGGGCGCTGCTAATGATGACCGCGTCGCAAGCCCTCGGAGCGGCTGCTCCACTGACGCGAAACAACATAATTCGCTACATCGGTGGGCTGCAAAGAATCAATACACCAGAAGGAATTCAAGAGCTCGAACAAGTGCAGGTGGGCGGCGTGAAACAATGGATATCCATTCGTGGACTCAACCGGGCTAACCCTGTGCTGTTGTTCATCCACGGCGGTCCCGGCTACCCGACCATGCCAATGAGTTGGGCATTTCAGAAACCTTGGGAGGACTTCTTCACCGTCGTCCAGTGGGATCAACGCGGTGTCGGGAAAAATTGGGCGAACGCCCATCACAAGACCCTTGCCCCAACCATTACGCTCGAGCAACTCGTCGCGGACGCGCAAGATGTCGTTGCGTACCTGCGTCAGAAGCTTCACAAAGACAAAGTGGTAGTGATGGGTTGGTCATACGGCACTTCAATCGGCATCCAGCTCGCCACAGTCCGGCCGGAGTGGGTGTCCGTGTACGTCGGCATCGGCCAGACCACCGCTTCTGCAGAAAGTGAGGCATACATCTACCGGCAACTAGTGCATATCGCGACTACCCGGGGAGATAGTCAGGCCCTCTCTGAGCTGCAAGGGATACAGCCCTATCCTAATCCGGCGATCAGGAACGATGGAGCGCACATAGACTTGGTTAGGAAATGGGTGAGAGCCTTCAACGGCGGCTGGTATGGGCATCGAGACCTAGATTTGTTCTCCCATTTACAGAGCTTTACCCCGGAATACAATCAACAAGATGCGAATACACTGGATTATTCGTGTGAATGGTTTATCAACGCGTTGGCAAAAAACGGCGAAAAAGACGACCCGTTCCCGCAACCTGTCGTGCTTAAGATGCCAGCCGTATTTATGATGGGCCGCTACGACTTGCAAACTCCCTTTATCAAGGCAAGGGAATTGTTCGAGCGCCTGCAATCCCCGCACAAAGAGTTCGTAACGTTTCAGAGAAGCGCTCATTTCGTCATGTTCGAGCAACCCGGTCTCGTCTTAAAAACCCTGCTGGATGACGTGTTGCCATACACGGAAGGGACCGCGCAGTTCAAAGAGCTTCCCGACGCACCGAAGTGATCGACGAGTTCGCCATTGGGGTCCACTAGAGTTTCAACCTCGTTTCACCTCTTCGCGCAGCGCGCTGGTCAAATGGGATCGCTGTCAGTTTGGCTTATCGCCTTTACTCTTGGCTTGTCGGAACTCGGTAGGAACGTCAAGGGTGCCAGTACCTGCGTTGGCATAAGGGTTGTTCGTGCTCTCTACCTTGTCGGATTGCCCAAGGAATTGCTTGCCCAGCCATATCAGCATCGTCACGTTGCCGCCTAAGGCACTCTCGAACTGTTTGTTCCGGAGTCGTGTAAAGCCGATTTGCCTCTTTTGTCCGAAATAATCCGCAAAACTCGTGAGTCTTTCGCGGTTACAGGCTCGCTCTAACGTGTCTACGCTGATGCCGAGCTTCGAGGCAATCTCAATCTGAGTGCATTGCATCGCGCAATATTCATCCACCAAATTTCAATCAATCGTTTTCAGTGGTCGGGCCATAGTAAGAACTTCTTATCCGATGGCGAACACAAAGCGAAGGACAAACGATCAGATTTTTTCTGCGATTTTGACGGATGGGGAACGTAAGTTTGAATTTATGGCGCATCACTCAACTGTCGAAGTCAGGCGTTTACACGTTTCGACCCTTTCGATGAGAGTAAACCGCGATGTTACGCCAGCTATTGTAGCGACCCCGCTGAAACTCACTTCAAAAGCCCGGACAGGAAATCGTCATAAACGAACTTGCGGTGCGACATGTCGAAATGCACAGCCGACACTCGCACCTTGCCAAGGATCGTCTTTGTAAGGGGTTCCACAGATTTCCAATCGCTCACCGATGATAATTGCCGCGCTCCTGACACGACGAAAACTTCGTACTCGTCGGGGTACTCATCGAGTGCTTCATCAAACTCGGATGTGACTACGTACAATTGTCCGCCGCGCTCGAAGACGAATGTACGGGGAACATCTCAATAGCTGAAATACTTGATAGCGCATCGCACGCCTGCATGATACGACGAGAAAGATAATTCTTTCCAGTTAGCTGTTAAGATCAGGCGTTAGCACTCAAACCCCCGGCCAAGGGTCAATGGGTTCTATAAAAAGGGATGTCAAGAAAAAACTTCTGCCTCGACCGGGCGAGAAGATGTTGGTCTCGAGATCCAGCCCACTGTCTCGTGCGCCTCTCGATTCTCCCGAGAGGGGG
>JBBRNA010000081.1:0-4422 GCA_038230575.1 Terriglobales bacterium
GATTGCCTCGATCTGCTGCAACTGCATTGTCCACCAACTGCCCTTTACGACGGGCCCGAAGTTTTCGGGATACTCGATGACATGGTAACGGCTGGCAAAATTCGTTATTACGGTGTGAGCGTGGAGAAAATTGCGGAAGCACTTAAGGCCGTCGAGTATCCAAAAGTGCAGACGGTGCAGATCATTTTCAATTGTTTTCGCCAGCGCCCAGCCGAAGAGTTCTTTGCGCAAGCAAAAGCGAAGAGAGTTGGCATCCTCGCTCGCGTGCCGCTGGCGAGCGGATTGCTCACCGGCAAGTTCCGACGCGATTCTACCTTTGCGGCAGACGACCACCGCAATTTCAACCGCCATGGAGAAGCATTTGACATGGGTGAAACGTTTTCGGGTGTCGATTACAACGTCGGCCTCGATGCGGTCGAAGAGATGCGAGCGCTAGTACCGCCAGGCGTCTCGATGAGTCAGTTCGCTCTGCGTTGGATCCTGATGTTCGACGCTGTTACCTGTGCGATCCCCGGCGGCAAGCGGCTCGAGCAGGTTGCGGATAACTGCTCTGCTACGGACCTTCCACCGTTAACCGATGCGGCCTTGACCGGCATGAAGCGCATCTACGGCGAAAAGATTCGGCCGTTAGTACAAAACCGTTGGTGAGTATGTAAGCATCGACTGGATTTTAGCCCTGGCTTGGATGCAACACGCGGAACGTGCTGCCTCCGTTTGACCACACCAGCATGAGCGCATCTTGGCCTTTCGGCAATACATCGTCCCGAAGTTGGCTGGAATCGACCGGGCCATGCGCAAATTAGAGGTTTTGCGTCACACCGGCGTCACAATTCAGGGACGAAAGCTTTAGGCTGCGGACCGGCATTGGATCATTCGCAGAAAGGGCCGCAGAATTCCGCAACCACACATTCCTAGCACGAAACTCCTGCCCAGTTCGCCCAGAGTTGCTGCGATTATTGCGGAGTTTAAGTGTATCTTTTAGCCATGACGACCAACGTGATCGAACACGAGTTGCGGCGAAGCACTCGCGTCCCGCTGAGGGTTGTGCTCACGGTTGATAGTAGCGCAGGCATAAAAGGGGAGGGCGAGACGATTGTCGTCAACCTCCATGGCGCGTTAATCTCAACCGAACTTAGGTTGATTGTGGGGATGAGAATCTCGATTCTGGTCTACTTGACGGGCAAGCATGCGCAGGCTCGCGTTGTCTATGCCGGCACTCAAACTCCGCTTCACTGCGGCATTGAATTGGATGAACCGCGAAACATCTGGGGTGTATCTCTACTACCCTATGATTGGGATGAAAGTTAGAAAGTGCGTTAGCCGCCAGGTGCGGGAGTCTAATCGGTTCTTTGTGCAAGTACACGATATGACCTAAGGGATCGTAGTTCGCTCGACTCTTCTGAACCGTTGCTAGTTTGTAAACGTGGGCTTCGAGAACTCTTGATTGGTCCGTTTCGCCCAAAAGGTGCGGTGGAGGGTTGTCAGTCACTTAACGCGTAGCGATATCGTATTTTCAGGGGAAAGGAAACTACCGTGGAGTTGCTGGAGAAAGCGAATTACATCATCAGCCAATGGGCGTCTGTCAGGGACGCAGGTTCCGCAGGAAGTTTAGAGTACGTCTTCGAGAAGGCGTACGCCTATAGGATGGCGAAGAGGACCGCCGACAATCACAGAGAAGCCGGGCGGCTAACCGCTGAAGACGTGGCTGAAGAGGAAAGAAGTGCCCAAGACTTCAAGCAAGCTTGGAATAAATTGGACGGGGAAATTTCGCAAGCCGGGTAGAAGTTCTTGTCCTAATTAGCTGGGTCTGCTCAACCGGTTCCGCCAGCGCCAGCCAATTCCTCGCATGTGGACGGTGGCCTTGTCGAATTCTACCCGCTACCGAAGATTATTTACCAAAACACTCTCGTTCAAATCAACACTGAGGTCACTAATCAGTTTTCAACAAGATGGTGGGGCAATCCCACGGATGGCCCCACCCCGACCCCGCTAGCACCCTGCGAAACGACGCTACGAAGGTTTTATGGGTGGTTATCGGCGTCATTTCCGAGTGTTGAGTGACCGAAGCAGTCATGCGGCGCGACTCAAATGCCGACCAGCATGGTGGTAATGCTAAGCCGCATAGCATGGTATAGTCGTGCGGTGATGGACAAAAAGCTATCAGAATATTTCTCCGCAATGGGCCGTAAATCAGTCAAAGCAAGAATGAAAAACGTGCCTACTAAAAGGCGAAAAGAAATTGCACGTGATGCTGCTAACGCTCGGTGGACAAGGCAACGTCAGAAGAAAAAAGTGAAGGCTGGAAAGAAATCGTGATGGGTAAAAAGCGTGCCGCTATATACGTCAGGGTCTCTACCGTCGAACAGGAAACCGATCTCCAGGAAGCTGAGCTGGTGGAATATTGCGGGCGGAGAGGTTGGGAATCCGTTCTGTACCGGGATAGAGGGCACAGTGGGGCCAAGCAGGATCGACCGGCGTTAAATTTGCTACTGAGTGATCTCCGCAAACGGAAGGTAGATGTAATTCTGGTGTGGAGTTTAGATCGGCTGGCGAGATCGCTGAAACATTTGCTCAACATCTCGGAAGAATGCAAGTCTTTGGGAGTCGATCTTGTTTCCCTGCGGCAAAGCATTGACACGACGCTTCCAGCTGGCAGATTGACGTTTCAAATTCTGGGCGCAGTCGCTGAATTTGAAAGAGAATTATTGCGGGAAAGAGTGAAAGCTGGCATGGCACAGGCACGTCGAGCGGGGAAGAATATTGGTCGACCAGCATTACGGTGCTTCGGCCACGGTGATCTAGAACGAATTCGATTATTGCGTGGACAGGGCGTGAGTGTGCGAAGGTTAGCGAAAGATTTCGCCACAACTCAGTGGATGATCTCGAAACTGATGACGCCTCCGCACCCGAAAGACGGTCTGGCAGCATGAATAAACCGAGAGACGAGAACCAATCGTTCGCAAATTTGAAAGAATTGGGCCGCACGTACGGTGTCACGGACAGATATTGCGGCCGATGGCGTTGAGAGTATCGCGGTATTCGGAGCAGTTGTGGGTGCGCATCGAGTCAGTTGAGTTGCGCTGAGTTAACTTTGTTTGCTGTGCGCCGAAGCGCACTGTATTTAGTTCAAGCCGTCACAACTAAAATCTAATGATTTCAGTTTTCCCCTGGCCGGCGAGTTGTTTTTGCGCTTCGCCACGCAACGGGATGTTTTTTTCATGCGCTGCAGTTGGGGTGGGTAGCCACCGATCGATGGGCAGAATCGCATAATTGCATCGACGGGGGATGGTCCTCTACGCTGCCGACCCGACAAATGCAGGCTCTACGTAGCACAGCGCTGCTTGCTTCAGTTGCGAGTCTACCTCGTCGGCGATCGTTATCACATCCAGCAGCAGTTTGCTGAAGTTCACGGTGTCCAAATTATTATTAAGAGTGTTGAATATGCTCACCTGAAGGATACGCGACTCCTCCACCACCATTGCGACTGTATAACCTTGCTCGCGTCGAAGGTTTCCGTGCTCGTGCGCTGCGATCGAGGTCATGGCGTCTTCATGCGGTGGCAATCGTAGCCGAATAATCAAATCTTCGAGCAATTTTGGCAGATGCCCAGTGCGTTCCTCAACGCTGAGGGGGATATGGGCGAGTTCTAAGTTGTTCTCCACCAGTCCCATCCAATGTTGAATCGTAGCGAGGAGGTCGCGTTCCAGTATGGAGGCCACGCTTTCGGTTGCAGGCGACTTGCGCGCCTTGGGGTTGGCTAGTTTGTCGTGGATCAGGCTCCTGAGTGAGGCAACGGCCATCGGCTTAACGAGTACTTCGTCAGCTTGGTCGCGAATAGCGGCCATAGCCTTTTGCAACTCTGGGTAACCGCTAATCACCAACGTCACCGCTCGCGGATGTAGATGACGCATCGCGCTGACAACCGTAAATCCATCACCTGCGTTTGGCATGTGGAGATCGGAGAGCAGTACGTCAAACTCTTCGGTAACGATCCGCTTCAAGGCCTCGCTAACATTGTGTGCAGAGACGACCTCAAACCCATCGCCCTCCAATGCCTGTTGCAGCACGCTGATAACAATGGGGTCATCGTCAACCAACAAAATTCTTGATGTCGTTAGGGGAGGAGTCATTTATAGATTCTCATGCCTATAGCACCGATCGGTCTGTGCAGAATTGACCGCTGTGCCTACCACGTTGCGGGAAAACCTACTGGACGAAGAAACTGATAACCCTGAAAACTTGGGAAACCGGGTGCGGCAGACTATTTGACTGCATATGAATATCGTCAAAAAGCCGAATTAGTTAGGCAATTCTCATGAATCGAGTTTTGGAGCGGTCTGGGCAGTCTGTTGTGGCTCTCCCGCTCCTTAGCATGCCTGTTTTGCTGATTGTGCCCTGGGCTGAAAAGTAGGACCAACGGGC
>JBBRNA010000082.1:0-4375 GCA_038230575.1 Terriglobales bacterium
CACCTGCGGGGTGATGATCTGGTGATTGCGCAGCTTTGGCCCACCATGAACGACGCGATGGCCAACGGCTGCAGGCGCCGCGATGCCTTGTTCGCTGATCGCTTGCACGAGCAAACTCAAGGCGTCGCTCTGGCATTTGATCGCGCCTTCTTGATGCGTGAGCGATTTGCCATCCGCAGACCGAAGGTCGAAACTGCAATAGGCGCGGCCAATGCCTTCCGCGGCCCCTGTACAAAAGGCTTTTTCGTCGCCGCCTTCGTTTTTGAAAACTCCAAACTTGATCGACGATGAGCCGCTGTTGATCGCTAGTATAAGTTTCTCTTCTTCTTTCATTTTGGCAATTACTCTGTGGCAGCCTTTAAGGTGCTAGCAACCTAACTCCGCTTAGCCTGGCCACTTCCAGTTGCGTATCTCCTTTTTGTCGATCCCTTCCTTGTGGGCATAATCGATGCTCTCAATAATCTGATTCTTCAGCTGTTCCTTGACGTGCGCTCCAACGGTTCGCAGACGCGGAACGCGGTCGATAACATCGATGGCTAGGTTGAAACGATCGACTTGATTGAGGATTGCGAGTTCAAGCGGCGTGTTGATGTTGCCTTTCTCTTTGTATCCCCGGACGTGCATGTTGTCGTGATTGCTGCGTCGGTACGCCAGTTTATGGATGAGCGCCGCATACGAGTGGAAGTTAAAGATCACCGGCTTGTCTAAAGTGAAGAGGGAATCGAAGTCACGGTCTGAAAGCCCGTGTGGATGCTCACTCGCGGGCAGAAGGCGGAAAAGATCAACGACATTTACAAATCGTAGTTTCAAGTCTGGAAAATGTTCTTTGAGAATTGCGACGGCGGCTATCGCTTCCATGGTGGCGATGTCTCCGGCACAAGCCATGACTAGATCGGGCTCCGCTCCGTCGTCGGTCGATACGAAATCCCAGATGCCGATTCCTTTCGTACAGTGGTTGACCGCTTCGTCCATGGTTAGATACTGCAAGTGGTCTTGCTTATCGGCGACGATAACATTGACGTAATCGCGCGAGCGCAGACAATGATCGGCCACGCTCAATAAGCAATTCGCGTCTGGAGGCAGATATATGCGCACGACATCAGGACTCTTGTTGGTCACGACGTCGAGAAACCCCGGGTCTTGGTGAGTAAATCCGTTGTGATCCTGGCGCCACACGAGAGACGTAATCAGGATATTGATCGACGAAATCGGCGCCCGCCAGTCGAGTTCTTTCTTCGACTTCTCCAGCCACTTTGCATGCTGATTGAACATCGAATCGATGACGTGGACGAACGCCTCGTATGTCGAGAAGAACCCATGCCGTCCCGTTAGGACGTAACCCTCGAACCAGCCCTCAAGCGTGTGCTCGGACAAAATTTCCATGACCCGGCCCGAGACATCGAGTTCACCGCCGTCAGCATCTTCCGGCTTGTACTCAGCGAGCCAGGTTTTCTTCGAAGCTTTGTAAATCGCCTGCAGCCGGTTTGAGGCTGTTTCATCTGGTCCAAAGACGCGAAACGTGCGCATATTGCGCCGCATTACTTCGGCCAGAAAGTGCGCCAGCACGTCAGTTGGCGGAGCATACAGCGTTGCCGGCTTATTGACCTTCACTTCGTAGTCGCGAAAATCTGGCAGGTCGAGATCTTTGCGCAGCAAGCCGCCGTTTGCGTGAGGGTTAGCAGAGATGCGGCGCGTGCCAGAAGGAGCAAGCTCGCGAAGCTCTGGCATGAGCGTTCCGTTAGCATCGAAAAGTTCTTCGGTCTGATAGCTGCGTAACCACTTCTCCAGAATTGCGAGGCTAGCTGGATTTGTGGCCGGGTCAGACACAGGGACTTGGTGCGCTCGCCAGAAATTTTCTACCTTGTGACCATCGACTTCTTTCGGTCCAGTCCATCCCTTTGGAGAACGAAGAACAATCATCGGCCATGCAGGTCGAGTTGCGTCATTCGTGGACCGCGCGCGTTCCTGAAACGCGCGAATATCCAGGACACACTGTTCAAGCGTGGCAGCCAATTTCTGATGCATCTCTTCAGGCTCGTCGCCTTCAACAAAATAGGGCGTGTAGCCGTACCCGATCATTAGGGACTTGAGTTCTTCGTGCGGAATGCGCGCAAGAATTGTAGGATTGGCAATCTTGTATCCGTTGAGGTGCAGTATCGGCAGCACCGCTCCGTCGCGAATGGGATTCAGGAATTTATTCGAATGCCACGAGGCAGCAAGCGGACCGGTCTCCGCTTCGCCATCGCCAACCATAACCGCAACAATCAGGTCAGGATTGTCAAAGGCCGCTCCATAAGCATGCGAAATGGAGTAGCCAAGTTCTCCGCCTTCATGAATCGAGCCGGGAGTTTCGGGTGTGCAGTGCGATCCGATCCCTCCAGGAAATGAAAATTGACGGAAGAATTTGAGCAATCCCTCTTCGTCGCCACTCTTATCCGGATAAATTTCCGAATAGTGGCCTTCAAGATAGCAATTGGCCAGCGTGGCCGGAGCGCCATGGCCGGGGCCGGAAATGAAAATCACATCTAAATCATATTTCTTGATGAGCCGGTTCAAATGTACCCACACCAAAGACTGACCGGGATCCGAGCCCCAATGGCCGAGCAATCGATTCTTGATGTGCTCGGGCTTGAGCGGTTCCCGCAACAGCGGGTTGGCACGCAGATAAATCATGCCCGCCGCGAGGTAATTGCAAGCTCGCCAATAGGCGTGCATTCGGTCAAGCTCTAATGAGGACAGCGGGCTGGTGACTGCGGCGGTGGTTGTGGCCATTTGTGAGCTCCGAATAATGCTGTTGTTCCTAAACTCAATGCTCTGGAGAAAAAAGATGTCTCCGGCTGCTGCCGAAGAGAGACATCGCCTTGGTCGCTTAGTTTCAGACTACCCTTGTTCTGCCGGCCGTGGGTAAAAAGCAAATTTAATTTAGACTTCTTGCTTGCCAAGTATCGATCCATCACCTAAGACCGTTAGGGTCGATCAGCGGGGGTGATCCATGCGAATCATTGCGATGTCTAGAAGTGAGTGTGTTGAGCTGCTCGGCCGAGTTTCATTAGGCAGACTGGGCTGTGCGTTGGATAACCAGCCTCACGTGGTACCGGTTCGCTTCTCCTACGCGGAAGACAGTGTCTACATGTTTTCGACGGTTGGCAAAAAGATAATGTGGTTGCGCGAAAATCCCAAAGCCTGTGTTCAAGTGGACGAGATTGGCAATGGATCGAATTGGTCCAGTGTGATCGTTACCGGAAAGTATACCGAGTTGCCTGAAGACGAACATGCTGGGGAGCGGGAGCGTGCGCTGGAGGCTTTGGAGCAGTATTCCGACTGGTGGCGCATTCCGCTGGCCGAACGGCGCGAGACCGTCAGCGATCTTGCGGTTGAGCCGGTTTTCTTCCGCATCGATGTCGAATCCATCAGCGGAGTGCGTGCGCTTCCAGAAGCGTAATCTTCGTCGGCGTAAAAGGTGATCACCGCGCGGCAGCTTAAGTTCAGTTCCCGCGATAATCCGGACCAATGCCATTCTTACCATCTCCTTCCCACTAAACCTTAACGATTCGAGGTGGAGCGGTCCTCGCGTCGCCGTCTTTAGAGCGCAGTGCGCGTGAGCATTGATGCAAGGAAGGCTCTGGGCAGTAATGCGATGGATTACAACTGCGATTTTGCCGGGCGGAGACGCTGAGAGAAGGCTCTGGAACTCGACCCCATCGATGCCAGGCGCGCCAGTTGTACGCCCCGGCTATCGGTCAGATCGGGGCTGGCAGAAGAAGCGCTTGCTTAAATAAATCGTGATCAATATCGAACCGTTAGTCACTGACCATTAGCAGATCCGTTGGCACGTTCCCTTTATAGCAGGAGATTCCTCAACACTAACCGTTGCAAATCAATTGTGAGTTGCTCGCCAGTCGTTCGATTGTCACTATGAGCACTTTTGACCATCCCATACTCACCAAGCGTTGTAGCATGGCCACTCTTTCAAAAGGGGTCGAATTCACCGACAAAGTGCGAATGTTGAGACTTTGTCCCGTTTGAATGTCAGGCACTAAGCCCCGACAAGGAGACTATTTTGCGAATCGGCTGCACCCGCGGTACTTTAACTCCGAAATTACTCGCGACCTTTTGCATCGCAATTTTGGCCGTACCAGCGGCAAACGCCGTCCCTAGCTATTCCCGGCAAACGGGGATGGCCTGTTCCTCCTGCCACTACACCCCGCCCGAACTCAATGCGTTTGGGCGCACATTCAAGCTCGAGGGCTACACCTTCTCCACCAAAGGGCAAATAAACGACGATAAGAAGGACCACAACGCCGCCCTCCAATTGCTGGAGGCATTTCCGCTATCGGCGATCCTGGATGTGACTTTTACTTCAGTGAAGTCGCCG
>JBBRNA010000083.1:0-4186 GCA_038230575.1 Terriglobales bacterium
GATAACCTCTCTGCGATTCTTCCGATGGTGGAGCTGCAAGCTTCCTGGAAAGCTGGCTGCCACGACGAAAGCGCATCCATCAGATCGTTGCAGTCGACGTGCTCGGGTTTCGGCGTCGGCAGCAGCCTGAGTGGACGATCGTTCCGACTTCTTCTCTCAAAACCGAGTTGGACAGGAATAGGAGACCGATGGTATCGATGGCTGTCGGTGCAAGCACAGTTCGATGATCGACGTGATTGTCATAGCTTGCAACATCGACGGCCTGCTTGCGGTGGCAGACGTTTTTCTCATACAAATCAGCTGGGGAATGGTTTTGTTGGTCCAATTGCGTGCGATGGATCGCGTTTCCCTCAATCATTACCGCATTGATGTCGTTGATCGTGGCGGGTGCCCTAACTCCGTCCAACGCTTTGTTACTGTTGAACCGGGAGGTCCTGCACCAACGCACAATGCTTCTTAGCGGCTCCAACCAATGCCGGTGCCCACAGAAGGGCGTACACGTCGGGCTGGATCAATTGATATCTAACGGAGATCACTGGATGACTTTTCGGCTTCTCGCTTGGTAAAGACACGAAGGGGGTCGTCCGAGAAAGAAAAACTACTGGGAGGAGGCTTTCGATCGGGGCCAAGCTTGGTGAATCTCTTCTACAATCAAAATATATCGGCAGCACTTCACGAAGAGAACAAGACTGTCCTTTTTCTGAACCAGAAAGGCTCTGCCTGGGGGAAGCCAGCTCACGATATCGGCGTGGCTCGTCCCACTCACTCACACAGTCTAACATTTGAAACAGAATTGTGGGAAAAGTCACCTGCGCCACCGCCCGCTTATTTGTGTGCGGTCGAGTCTCGACAAGTGGCGGAATTGGCTTGACTGGTCAAAGGACGTAGTCAATGCAAACTGCGAGCGTCGAATGCGTGGAGAGTGCAAGACGATTGAATTGGGCGACGGTCACGACAAAAATAAGTCAACTGACCGGGGTTTAACACAGCATGCCGGCGTAAGTCGACTGGTATGAACGACTTGTGCGTTTCGCCGCCGTCCTTGTCTCCTTCTTGTTTGGTCAAGCTGTCGTTGTGCGCCAAGGATCATCATCATCGCACGAGCTATTCATTCGAATAATTTGGACGAAGAAATTTTGTGGTTTCTGCCTTTTTCAGTTTTTTCTCACGATTCAGACAAAAATCCAAAATTGGTACGTACCGGTACACAATCACTCGAATCCTGAAACAAGTTCTCTCTGTTGCGGTGCTGTATTGGTTAGCGTTCGATGCTAATTCGAGGCAATGGCCCGCCTTACAGCACGGTGTACGGCCGTGGTGCACATTATGACACCGCATTTTACCGTTTCCCCTTCATTTTTATTTTTCTAATTTTTAGGCGACGCAAAATGCTATCGACATTTTACTGTTATTTACTGTTATCCGTGGATATTTTGTTGTCCAGGCTACATGACCTCACGCACGCTCGCCTGCGCTCACAATATCCTTCATCAAGCTATCGTTGACACGGAGCTTCAATTTGCCGCCGTGAACGCTCAGACCTGTTCTCGTCAGATAGCCGTCACTATGAGGCCGTGTCGACGGACGGTGCGGATGTCAAAGCTCATCAAATTTGCCATGACGTGTACTAACCCAAAACTGCTATGAAAACTACCTTCATATCATTCGGCTTGGCTTCAATAGTCTTGACGACTAACCAACGAAAATTGCACTCGCGTCGATCGCTGTGACTTCCAACAGAGAATGCTATCCCTCGGATGGTGACACAAAGCAAGTGATACTAGCCGTCTCGCTGGCAGTGTCGAAATTGCTAAGGCAACATCCGCGTTGTCTCTAGCGCCGTCAGCACGTTTCTCGCATTGTTATATTTGAGCGCGAGCTACATTATCTCAAGACACGTCGGGGCTTGAACACCTATGGCGTCGCACACGATGACGTTTTTGATCCGTTACTAAGGGAAAGCTCCCGCGCTAGAGCTAAGCGACCTCGTATATTCACGTGGACTAAGCTCGCGTCGCTTTCATGGATTGAACTGGCTTGCACGCAATGATGTATAAAGATGAGATGACGGTAGAAAGCAAGCGGATTTGTATAACGCAAAGTGACATTTTCATGGACTAGAAGACTCTATCCCGGCAGATAAAAGCGCGCCGGCGGTCGAAATGGCGGCTTAGACGTACAAATGGGGCATGCCTGGTCTGCCTTGACTGTTCAACTATATTTCGAGCCTCGCAGGTTCGTATGGCGCAAGCAATCCGTGGAAGTGTCATTCGTTGTGGTTTCTTTTCTTAGTTTGAAAATGACAAATTCTGTTCGGATACGTGGTTGGTTGGGCGACGTCTCTCGGCTGGCAGGGGTTCAGATTAATCGACCGCCAAACCTTGTGTCTTGTCAGCGTCTTCGCAGCTGGAACCCGCCGCGTCAAAAATTTCCAGTCACTTCGTCGTGGCTCCTTTCCCATACTGGTCGTGTGTCATTGGCTCCAACTTAATCTCATCAGCGCTGCTGTCGATCAGGGTTGCGAATATCGGGATTGGTACCGGTTTGGAAGACTCGATCTTGAAAATTAGTTGAAGCGTCGCCAAAACTAGAGGCCGGGTTAGCAAGGTGTGGCTGGTTGGAAGACTTAACGTTTTCGAGCTGATCAAATCGTAACGATTCTTCTTCCACAGGTGGGAATTGCTGGCTCCCTGGCAAGCCATCTTCAGCGACAAAGAGCGCATCCATGAGGTCTTTGCCGTCGTCCGGCTCGGGTTTTGGCGGCGGCAGCACTGCGTCGCAGTGGTGGACATTAGTCTCTGATTTTGCAGCCCGAAACACGTAGAACGGCAGACGGAGGCCGATGGTACTGATGTCTGTCGGTGCAAGGTCAGTACTACAAAGGAATTGGTTGCCACCTATTGCCAGATCGCCACTAGCCAAGGTTGTTGGCCAGCTTGCGGTGGCCGAGGTTGACCCAAACAAACCGGCTGAGGGCTGGTTTTGTTGGCGCAATTGTATGAGTTGGATATCGCTTCCCGCCATTGCTGGAGCATTGATAGCGGTGCTCGCAATGTGCGCTTGTGCTACTTCCAACGCTTTGTCCACGAGTGGAACCGCGAGGTCCAGCACCAACGCACATGGTTTCTTGTCGGCACCAACCGATGCCGGTGCCCACGGAAGGGCATAAAAGTCGGGCGCGGTATCGGGATCAATTGATTTCCTGAAGGAGCGCTCTTGCTTACTTTTGGGCTTTTTGACGATGTATAGACACAAATCGGGTCTTCCGCGGAGGAAGAATTCGTGGTAGCAGGCATTTTGATCAGGGCCAGGCTTGGTGAGTCTCATGAAGCCATATATGTTGAGCTGCCGCTGGAAGGACGTGAATTCTCGTTGACAGTCAAAGAATATCGGCAGCACTTCCTGAACAAGCCTTATTCTGTCCCGAACGAGAAAGGCCCTGCCATGGGGAAGCCAGCTCACGATGTCGACATGGCTCGTCCCGCTCACGCAGTCCAGCATTTCGAACAGCATGGTCGGGAAGGTCACCTGCCCCGCCGTTCGCTTATTTTTGGGCGGGAGCGTCTCGATAGGTGGCGGCACGGCATTGACTCGGTCCACGTACGCTGCGGGCGGTTATGTATGGCGGTTCGAGAGAGGATTAGGGCTGGAATGGCTGGTAGGTAAAGAGAAGCAGATCAACGAGGTGGATAATACGTACCGGGGTACCTCGACTGGTATGTCCGATTTGTTCGGCTCGCCGCCTTCCTTGTTTCTTTCTCGTCGGTGACGCTTTCTTCTTCGCTCATGGTCTTTTTTTTCGGAGGGACATGTTTGAATTCGATGGAATTGGAAGCGATCTGGGTGAAGAAGGTTGAACTGGGAGGTTTGCGGCCTCAACACACAAATACTCAGCACGAAAATCCAAAATCGCAACCTACATTCTCATTGATTCCTGGCTCCGGAACGATCAAAAGCTTATTTTTGGCCTCGTCTGGCGCAACGCCGACCAACTACCGATCGCGGCTGACGCCGCTTTTCTCGTTAGGCCTCCTCGTGGCAGCGCCAGGCAAGGCGCGGTTCGCTTTTTTAACACTAGCTCACCGCGGGGCAGGATGTTGGAGGTTGGTAGACTTTGTTTCTGGATGAGAGATGATTTACTAGTGCTGGGAAACCTCTCTCAAACCCAATCTGGTCGGCAGAGCCA
>JBBRNA010000084.1:0-4175 GCA_038230575.1 Terriglobales bacterium
CTAGGGGATCGTCGCAAAGCCACACTCAGCGATACCGTCAAAGGATGGAAGGAGTATTTGCCGCTGGGCTATCTTCCGCTGGCACACCCGTCTCCGCGCAATCAGCCATGGCTTGTTAGAAACCCGTGGTTCGAAGAGGAGTTGGTGCCGGAGCTTCAGACCGTAATTCAGGCTTTGAAACTATAAAGTTTCCGGCTCTGATCGAATTCTTCAGTGGCCACTGAGCTTCCTCAATGCCGATCCTTTATGCATGGCGATATGGTCCGTTTTATCGCTTTTGATCTCATATTGCGGCTCGTCTTGACTGGCGTGATGCGTGTGCCCCTTGTAGTCCACGTCTTTTGAATGGACCTTTATAATCCTGCCGCTGACATGTCCGGCCTCAGAATTCCAGGTAACGTGATCGCCGACTTCGAAGCGTTTTCCCATCTCATTCCCCCTAACGCGCAATATTCGCGGAGGCGACCCCTATCATATATCGGGGCGCGGTCGGCCATTTCGCGGTTAGGTACGAATCGAAGGCTCCTTAAAACCTCTTCAGTCAACTTGCTGCCCTACAATGATTTACAGACCATGTGCAAGATAACGCTATGTTATCTTGCACCGTCAGGAGCCCAATTTGCTCATCGAATGCACCTACTGCGAAGCCACGGTTGACGGGAAGATGATTGGCCAACACGAGTCGTCTCCCGATGAGGATTTCCACATGGTCTCTATGACTTCTCTACTTGGATGCCCGGCATGTGGCGGTCCCGTGCTAGTGATACGAGAGCAGTGGCCAGGAGATGACGAGTGGTCATCCCTATAACCGTTTACCCCGCACCAAACCAGCTCTCGTTGTCTTTGGACATACCGGCACTCATCCGAAACTCCCTTGAAGAAGCATTTGGTTGCTTAAAAGGCAAGACATGGCACGCCAGTGCGGTTATGAGCGGTCGAGCTATGGAGGCGATGTGTCGGCACTTTGAAACTAAAAGCGGCTACCTCGGGCTCGGATTAAGAGAGCTTCTGGATAGACAAATCATTGATCAACGCTTATTTGAATGGAGCGAAGAACTTCGAAAACACCGAAATATTGGGGCGCATGCTTCGGATGAAAGTATCTCCGATGCTGATGCCAAAGACTTGTTCGACTTTGCCCAAGCAATTTGCAACTACGTATTTGTGCTCAATAAGCAATTCGAAGATTTTATCAAAAGGAAAAATAAACGAAACCCGTAAATGGCGACCAGCCTTACACATAGTCACTTCCCTGACCCACAACTGCCGCCTAAACGTGGACGAAGATGTCGCTGATGCGCTCAAGGCGCACTCCTGCACCTCCCCAGCCTGACGGCTGTCAATAGGACATTTCTACTTTGCTTAAATCACTCTTGTCCAAAACAGCTTTTTAGTCGAACTGAGCAAAAACAAACAACGCCCTCCTATAATTGTTTCGGCAGCGAACCGTCTTTGACCGGGCTGTTCGACCGCCGAAGTCGCAACAGGAGGGCAACACGATGGTACAGGCGATGAGCCTCTTTAATCAACTGCTCCAGCATTTTCCGCGGAGCGAGTTTGTGGCGCGCTGGTGCGGAAGCACGGTGCCGAACGGGATGCGAAGGGCTTTACGTGCTGGTCCCAGTTGGTCGCGATGCTTTTCTGCCAGCTTGCGCACACCGATTCGCTTCGGGAAATCTGCAATGGCCTGAGTTGCTGTCTCGGCAAACTAGTGCATCTGGGAATCGGCAAAGCTCCCAATAAATCCACCCTCTCCTACGCCAATGAGCACCGGCCGGCCGCGCTCTTCGAAGATCTGTTCTTCACCGCCCTGGCGCGGTTGCGGAGCGAGCAGGGCGTGGGACCGCGAAAACACAAGTTCCGTTCAAGAACAAACTGGTCTCTCTGGATTCCACCACTATCTCCTTGTGCCCGACGCTGTTTCCGTGGGCGAAGTTCCGCGCGGCCAAAGGCGGGGTGAAAGCGCATGTGCAGTTGAGTCACGACGATTACCTGCCGGAATACGTCATCATCACCGAAGCGCGCTGCAGCGATGTCAGAATGGCGGGCTCATTCTCTTTCAACCCCGGCACTATTGTGGCCTTGGATCGGGGCTATGCCGACTATAAGCTGTTCGCGCGTTGGACCGCCGGGGAGATCTACTTCGGCACGCGATTGAAGGACAACGCCGCTTACGAGGTCGTTGAGGAATGTAAGGTTCCTGAAAACCGGAAGATCCTCTCCGACCAGATCATTCGCTTCACTGCCGGCACAGCGCCGCAGGATTGTCCCTGCCTGCTGCGGCGGGTAGTGGCCTGGGACGAGGAGAACAAGCAACAAATCGTGGTACTGACCAATCAACTCGCGTTTGGCGCAACCACCATTGCTTCCATCTACCAGGACCGCTGGAAGATCGAGTTGTTCTTCAAAGCGCTCAAGCAGAATCTCAAGATCAAAAGTTTCGTGGGGACCAGCGAGAACGCGTTACGCATCCAGATTTGGACAGCCCTGCTCGCGCTGATGCTGCTGAAGTGGCTGCACTACCTGTCCAAAGCGAAGTGGTCGCTCTCCAGCCTGGCTTCCATGCTCCGCCTGAATCTGTTCACCTACAGGGACTTGCGGAAATGGCTCGACGATCCCTTCAGACCCCTCCGTTGATTCCCGAGTCCGAGCAACTCACTTTGGCGCTGGCCTGATTTGGACAGCTTCACAATGAAGACCTCAATCTCAAAAACCCCGTTTCGGAGATTTACCCCAATCTTTTCAATTCACACCAGCACAACCCAATCCTGTCTTGGACAGCAGTGTGCTTAAATAGGACATTATCACTTTGCGGCGACACCCAATTCGCTCTCCTGTCGCACGCGGAGCCGTTTGGGTGTATACTTGCGGACTGACTGTGAACCCAAAAAATCCTCGTTGAAAGGGGTTAGTCACGACGGCCATTTCAAGACTTGAGAAGCGTGCCGGCAAAAAGATCGAATCGTTCCGGACATTTCAGTACTCGGACACGTTCTTCAAGCCGGGCTTGGACATTCTGATCGGTATCGGCTTTGGCAGCATGAGCCGCACGAAATATCGAACTCACAAGAAAATCAGAGTTGAAGGTGAAACTGGTGTCGACACTCGGGACATCAGCTACGCGATATGACCGTCAAAGAATACAAAAAAGTCGCGTACGACTATAACATTTCGCCATGCAACTGCTGTTATTCCACGACTAGCTCCCTTTGTGGCTTTCCGTGTAATTGCTTTCCGCTGGACCCCATGCAGGAGCTGTATCCGCATGTACTGCGTTGCGACGTCATGTTGTGCTCTACTGGCGTCAATCAGTCCGCGATGTCGAGTCGTCTCAAGCTCTTCTGCGACCGGCTGATTTCGCTGGATGGCGGGTTCTATGTTGCGCCAGCGCAATACCGTGAGAAGGACTCCGATTGGCGCGATCGCTGCCTGGCCCTCAGTGCGAAGCTCGGCAAGGATCTGCCCTACGATCCCCGGACTTGGGGGCGGGTAGCGGCTTACTTTATTTCCAGCAAGGACCAGAACAATGAACTCAAGACCATTGCGAAGCCGAAGTCGAGCCCGCTGAGCTACGTCGAGTCCGTAGCCTGGTCTCTTTGGGACGGCTTCAGCGACTACGGATTCTTCCATGCAGATCCGTGGTACGTAGGCGCGGCGGCAAACCCCGATGAAGACATGGCCTTCGACAAGGCCAGGTATGAAAAGGCAATCGAGGTTAAAAAGCAGGCCGCGCACGTCGCCGCCGCGGCTGTCGCCCTCGCCACAAAGTACCGAAAGCATCCGCCGGCTTTCGATGGCGGAGCAAGGCACAACCGAACCTAGATAAGGGCGCAAGCGTCCGTTCATTTCGCGAGATATAAATGAAAGTAGCGAAAGGCCAAAAAGCCTCCTGGGTGATGATCAGTTCCTCGCTCAGGTTCTGATCCTAATGAAATCGCTTAGATGGGTATGTGCTTCACTCAGGTTGGCCCAACAGCTTGTGGTTTTGCTTTTTTGCGGCTAGCGGTCTGGTGAACAATTGCGTCGTACGGCACGGGTTCGACTGCCACCGCTTGCTGCGCTAGCCGGAAGAAGAGCTTACCTCGACTCTTGGATTTTCGACGGTTGAACCGAAATGTGTACTCGTCGAGGTAGTAGTCGAGGTGCTTGTGGCTGACCGCGCCCTGGTGGGTTCC
>JBBRNA010000085.1:0-3867 GCA_038230575.1 Terriglobales bacterium
ATCAAATGCCAGAGCGACGCCTTGAGTTTGCTCGTGCAAGCGATCAGCGAACAAGGCATCGCGGCGCCTGCAGCCGTTGGCCATCGCGTCGTTCATGGTGGGCCAAAGCTGCGCAATCACCAGATCATCACCCCGCAGGTGCTGACTGACTTGAAGGCGTCCACTCACTTCGCGCCACTGCATATTCCGCAGTCGCTCGCGCTGATCGCGGCCGCCCAGAAAAGCTTCCCGTCGGCCTTCCAATACATGTGCCTGGACAACGCCTTTCATAATACGATTCCGGAGGTGGCGTCGCACTTCCCTCTCCCGCAGCGTTATTTCGACGCTGGGGTCCGGCGCTACGGGTTTCACGGACTCTCATACGAATCGCTGGTCCACCACTTCGGGCCGGGACTCCCCGAACGCTGCATCTTCGCACACCTTGGCAACGGGGCCAGCCTTTGCGCCCTGCGCAACGGCGTTTCGATCGACACAACCATGGGCCTGACTCCCACAGGAGGCATCCTGATGGGAACTCGCTCCGGCGACCTTGACCCTGGCATTCTCCTCTACCTGATGCGGAGTGAAAATCTCAACGCCGACGCGCTGGAACAACTGCTCAATCACGAAAGTGGATTGTTCGCGCTCTCTTCAGGCGAGAGCGATGTGAAGGCACTGCAGGAGCGCGCAAGGGGCCACGATTCCCGCGCAATTCTCGCGCTAGAGAGCTTTGCGCTCGCGGTACGCAAGATGATTGGCGCTTATGTTGCGCTGCTTGGCGGCGTCGATCTTATGGTTTTTACGGGAGGGATCGGGGAGCGCAGCGAGTTTGTTCGTTCCCACGCGACCGCAGGATTGGAAGCTATGGGAATTACTGCAGAGAAAGTTCAAGTTATATGTACCGAAGAAGAGCAACAAATGGCACGACTCTGCCGATTCATGATAAGCAACTCGACGGGCGCCTAATAATCCAAGTCGTATCGTTGGGCAGGATCAATACGATGCACCCGCCCATCTAACAAGCGAAGCGGACGGTCTTTAGGCCTTGCGCTGAAAGGCGAAAAAACACTGGAACATTCGAGCCGCGTGCAAACCTATCTTGGCAAGACAAGAAAACCTATTTGTTTCTCTCACATTTGCTTTCGCTCTAGCCCCTGTTCGAACTGCCCTCGCCGTTGGTAACATCGCCATCGTTGCAGTCGGGCTTTGTGGCTTAGAATTTGGACGATCCACAAGCAGCGAGTTACAACCGCCGGCATTCTGATCGGTGTCAGCATCGGATTGAAACCTCACATTGGCCTTCCGTTCCCTTTCTTTTACTCCGTACAGCGCCATCCGCGTGTGGTCGGCATCCAGCTCCCACAAAATCACTTGGAGTTGTGAATGCTGGGTTGAGGAAGATTATGTCGGAGGATGGTATTCGGTCTAGTGCGTTTTAGTTGACGTAATTAGGTGAAAGTAAAAGGTGATAAATAGCGGCAGTCCGTCCTTACTTATGCTAAAGACGGACGCCGTTGGGTAACTAGATGGCGCCGCTCATTACCGTTTCGAGCACTCGGACTTTGCTTGGAGCCAGTCGCCTATATCGTGGCCATCTTCTCTTCCGCGCTCCTCATACAATTCGAAGGCACGGCGGCTGATGCGTTTTTGAAGTTCCGCGGTCGGTTCAGTTGACATTTGGGGAGATGTCTTTAGCTCAGCAGCCGTTATGCTTGTCATCATTGATGTCACTCCTTAGTGTAGTAATGATCAGGACTTGAGAAAAAGAGGCGACCCCCCTTTTGAAGGTCGCCTTTTTTGTGACGAGCGGATGCTTTAGTTGGCGATAGCAAGGCGGTGGAAGGTGGAGTTGACCGGCTCAAACGTGTGCACCGTCGGCGTTCCGTCGAGCATTTGGTGGAACTTCTTCAACACCTCTGGATAGGTTGCATTGTTGTAAGCTTCTGCAGTTGCTTTGCTTTCCGATAAGCTGATGACCGTAACGTCGAGACTGCCCGGCGTTGACAATGCAATTTCGTCTTTAAATCCCTTTTGCTTGCGAAGCAAAGGTAGAATGTCGTTCTCTAAAGTGGTGTTGTACTCAGAAAGCGTGGTCGGTTTGAGGTGAATGGATACATTGCGTGCAAACATAATAATTTCCCTGAGGCTACTAACGCTAAGAGGAGAAGAATTTCAGGTGGGCTGACTTAGTTCAGGGGACCTGAAAGAGGAGCAGGTGGGAACCACCTCACTTCGACCCTAGCCCGGTGAATCACTGTTGTCAAGGCAACCGTCAATAGGATGTCGCTTCACCGTGAACGCCGGTGGCTGAATTGTTCCTAACTCCCATCGTTTGTTAATACCGTGTGGGCTGTGGGGCGTACCAAGGAAGAGTAATCATAAGTACAATTCATTTTTGAGGCCCTACCAACGAACGTTCCTAATTTCTAACAATCCACTGCAAATGTTTGGATCTGTGGCAATCCAATTAAACTGAAACAGTGAGCGAGGATGAAGATTTTCAATTATCCGAGCAATATGTTCGAGTATAAGAAACAAAGCCAAGCGGCGGAAGCCATGCTTACCGTGGGAAAGCGGCTAGGTTCACCGTTATTAAAGTGGGTTTGAACCAGAGCACTGACAGAGTGGTTGCCGAAAGGGCCGGCTTACCCTATTGAGCCGCCGCCAACTCCACCGGTAAACGGCTTGTTGCCATATCTTTTTGGCGGCCGCCATCCGTATCTCAACAATTCGGGAAACTGCGTTTTTCGAACTGCTAACCTTCTTGTCTTCGTCACCGGTCGGTATTTGCGTTCGCTTTCGTTATATCGAACTTGGGAAAGTGGGTGCAGATTGGAGATGCTCACTATTGCTCAGACTGATGTTAGGTTCGTAGGCTACTCTAGTCATAACTTCAAGTGCAGAATGAGTTCACTACTTTGACATTGTCAGAAGTACGCCAATGTCTGGACCCGTAAGGTTTCCACTGAATTCGACAGTGTTAGGAAGGGCTCACCGATGAGACTATTAATTGAGGCCGTAATAATTGTGGGAATACTTTATCTGGCTGTTCGTTTCTTTCGAGAAAGAGCATAGGGGAGTACTTAGATTAACTCGAGCGGCGGCGTGTTGTTCGCGCTTACCCGATTTGTGAATGGGCAGCTCCGAAACTTGTCTGCATCGAGCTCAATGAATTAGCGTTCTGCGTTTAGTCCTGACCCCGCGACTGGAAAGATGTCTACAGCACCGACGTCGCAGGTACTTATGTATTCAACTTCCCGGGCGCGCAACTGGTAGTGTCATCTAATGGCGCGACGAACGGAATTGTCTGGGTCATGGAATATCTGCCCACGGTTGCATTGCACGCATATGACGCAAGGAACCTCGGGAGTGAGTTATATCGAAGCGCGTCCCTGGGAGGAGGCGCAAAGTTTGTCGTCCCTACTCTCGTGAACAGTAAGGTCTACGTCGAAACCGGCGGAAAGCTGGTGGTCTTCGGCCCGGTCTAAACACCACTGCCGCCTTCGATTTTATATGAACAAGAGGGATACGCATATGGCCGATCTAAACAGCACGACGGCCTTGGCGATGGCGGGTTAAGTTTGTTTACCGCTTGGTAGTAGGAAGCAAAACGTGCTACCTCGGCTCCTGCATTTGCGGATTGTTGGATTTAACAAGATCCGTCTTCAACAGGAATTTCTGATTGGGGGCTAGATCAACTTCGGTGCTGAACGTGTTATATCCGGGCAGGCTGATAGAAATCTTCCGGTGTCCTGGGGCAACGATGAGGCTTTTCGCAATTCCCCCAAACTCGCCGGCGTGACCAATGTACTGTCCGTCAAGAAAAACCGCCGCGCGGTCAGGATTAACGGAAATCTTAATTTCAGAAGTGGTCGAGGGCATTACGTA